>NZ_WBSN01000001.1 GCF_009299475.1 Bifidobacterium avesanii
GGATGATCTCGGGCGCGTTGATGCGGTCGTCGTAGAACAGGCCGACGACCATGCGCTTGACGTCCTTGCGGTACATTGCGGACTCCAATCCGGACGCCAAAGCGTCCAACTTTTCGTCCGCACCCCCATGCGTCCTGCCATTCTCCTTCATGTCGTCGTTGCCGTCTTCGTACTGTGCCGCTCCGTCCAATGCCTGGATGGGTGGGATGCGCGTGGCGTGGCGTACGGTCGTCCATGCGGTCAATACCGTGGCCGCAACGGTCAGCAGCAGCGTTCCCGCCAGCAGGAGCGGATTGGCGGCGAATCCGCCGAACGCCTGGCCTATCGCCGTCATGGCCGCGTAACCGCCGCCCATGCCGATCAGGGCGCCGATGAGCGTGCCGGCTACGGCGGTGATCAGCGCTTCGGACAATACCAGCGAACGGATGTTCGCCCTGCGTGCCCCGATCAGGCGCAGCATGGCGATGTCCCGCGTGCGCTGCGCAATCAACGTCCGGTAGGTGCTGGAGATCACCATCATCGCGCAGAGCAGGGCGATAACGGCGAACACCGCCATGATCACGGTCAGCTGCGTGCTGCCGCCGGCCATCATCGCCGACGCCTGCCGAATCATCTCCGCGCCCGTGACCGCCATGACACCATCCGCCCCGGCAGCCGCCATAAGACGTTGGGTGACCGGATCGATGTCGGAGGGGTCGTTGAGCTTGACGAACAGCTCGCCCGGCGTCATGTCACCGAAGTACGACTGGTCGGCGTAGATCGCGTAGTCGGTGCCGGTCATCGGCTTGAACCGCACATCATTGACGCCGCTGACCGTCACCATGTGCTTCGTGCCGTCGGACGATTTCAACGTGACCGTGCCGCCGACCCGCACACCGAGCTTGCCGGCAGTATCCTGCGAGATGACGATCTGGTCGGCGGACTTCGGCCAGTTGCCGGATTCCAGTCCGAACCAGCGCAGGGACGGGTCGCGGGCGACGGAATACACGTTCGCCGTGCCACGCGCATCCGCACCGTACGCGGTGACCGTGGCCGCATAATACGGAGCCGTCGCCTTCACCTTGCCGTTGACACGCGCCCTGGCGAGCACGTCCTCGGCCCACGAAGGCTTCAATGATTTCACGTCGGCGTCGCCGGGATCGATGATGACATCCACGGGTTGCAACGGCGCGGCCGTGACCGTGGCCATGCTCGCGGTGGACGTGCCCTGAAACACGACCGTGCCCGCCAGCATCGCCGCCGACAGGACCACCGCCAACAGGACAGCGAGCAGTCGGGACGGGGAATGCCTGATCTGCGCCCACGCCACCCGGATCATCGCGCACCCGCTTCCGCATTCGCCGGTTCGGCGCTTTGTTCGAGCACGCGCACCACGTCCACCGCGACCGGATGCGCGACGTCCACCGCGATCAGCCCGTCACGCACCACGAGCGCCCGGTCGGCGTAGGCGGCGGCGTTCGGGTCATGCGTGACCATCACGATCGTCTGCCCGCGACGCGACGCCATATCCCGCAAAATCGCCAGCAGCTGGCGCGACGACTTCACATCCAGTGCCCCGGTCGGCTCGTCCGCGAACACCACCGCGGGATTCCCGGCCAACGCGCGGGCGACCGCCACACGCTGCCGCTGCCCGCCGCTCATCTCCTGCGGCTTGTGATCGAGCCGGTTCTCGATACCCAGCTCACGCGCGATCCCACGTATGGCCTGCCGGTCGGGCTGCCTGCCGCGCAGCGTGAACGGCAGTGCGATGTTCTGCTCCGCCGTCAGATACGGCAGCAGGTTGAAATCCTGGAAGATGAACCCGATCCGGTCACGCCGCAGATCGGACAACGCATCATCCGACAACGTCGAAATATCCACGCCATCGATAATCACCCGCCCCGAAGTCGGCGTATCCAACCCCGCCAGCAGATGCAATAACGTGGTCTTGCCCGACCCCGACGGCCCCACAATCGCCGTGAACCTGCCCTTCTCGAACCGGGCCGTAATCCCTGCCACCGCGACCGTCTCGGCCACGCCGGAACCGTACGACTTGCGCACGTCAAGCGCCTCCACGGCAGCCGGATATGCGTCCAAGCCGCTGTTTGCTCCCCATGTGTCCGTCATGTCGACACCTTCCTGTTGTGTTCCAATCGTTCCGATAATCGATAGCCGAAACATCCTTTCAGGAATCAACCTACGGGGGCCGAATCGTGCGGGATATCATCCGCATGAATCAATTCACGCTCGACCTGCACCGAAGTGCGAGCGACCTGGTACCTAGGTATGAGGTCCCGTGGAATGAGGGGCGGGAAACCATCATTGCGAATCATGGTATCGGCCAACCGACACGGGCAACGTCGCTGGTATGAAGGTTCATACGGAGGACGCGATCGCCCTGTTCGGCGTGCTGCTGTGCACGCTGTTCGGCACGGCGGGCATGGGCGATTGGGTATGGGCGAGCGTGGCCGTCGCCTCCATCGTGTTCATGAGACGGCGGTTCACCGTTTTCGCCGTATTGGCGGCCGTCGTTTCCGCCGCCTACACGACGGTCTATGGTTCGTTCACGTTGATCGGCCAGCTCATGTCCATAGCATCCGCGTTCCTGTGCGGGGTCAGTTGGGTGAAACATTGTCGACTGGTTGGCTTGGCATCGTGTCTGCTGCCCGTCGTCGCGTTCGGCTTGCATCTGGTGATCATCCGCTCGACGGATTGGACGATGCCCGTGGCCGGGTTGTTCGCGGGCAGTCTGATGCTGGCCGCATGGCAGGCGGGCCGGCTCAACCGTGCCAAGGACATGAGGCTTAAGGCGGAGGAAGAACGCCGGATCATGGCCGAACATGACAGCGACATGCGTGCGCGACTGGCCGTATTGGAGGAACGCATGCGCATCAACCACGAGATGCACGACATCCTCGCCCACACGCTCACCGGCATCACCGTCCAAGCCGAAAGCGGCAGAACGACCACCGCCGACCCCACAGCGCGCACGGTGTTCGCGGACATCTCCCAAGCCTCGCGCGAGGCCGTCGCCGATCTGCGTGCCCTGTTATCCGACAACACGAAAGAAGACCATTCACCGGAACCCACGCTCGACCAGTTCGATGGTCTTATCATCGGATACCGAAGGCACGGACTGATCATCGACCTGCATCAGGCAGATACGCAATCACCGTACCTGCCGACGGGATTGTCCCACGCCGTATACAGGGTGGCCGAGGAATGCCTGACCAACGCGCAGCGTTACGCGCAACCACGCTGCGTCGACCTGTCCCTGACCATCACCGGCGATGATATTCGACTGCACTGCGAAAACCCGTATGAGGCCCTCCCCTGCGCATCGGCATCATCGAACACCCATGAACGACAACGGCATGGGCATGGTCTTGACGGCATCCGGTGGAGATGCGAGCAATACGATGGTCACGCCAGCGTCAGCATGACGAATGGGCTCTGTTCGATCGATGCCGTTTGGCCACTGCCCCATCAACGGGAACCGTTGGCGGCGGCATCGAACGAGACTGCTGAATGGACACAGGCAAGGAGGGCGGCAATGATGACGATGCCGAATACGGACGGGACACGGCCCATCCGCGTGATGCTGATCGACAACCAGACGCTGATCCTCGACGGGTTCGCGCGCATCATCGACGCGCAACCCGACATGAGCGTCATCGCCACGGCCACGGACGGCGAAACCGCGATACGCACGGCTCGACAGGCCAAACCGGACGTGATCCTCATGGACGTGCGCATGCCCGGACTCGACGGCATCCAGACCACGCGCATCATCATCCACGATCTGCCGGAAACACGTATCATCGGGCTGACCTCATACGACACCGACGCCTACGCGATCGGCATGCTCGATGCCGGAGCCAGCGGATTCCTCCTCAAAAACAGCAGCGCCGAACGGTTCCTCGACGCCATACGCGCCACCGTCTCGGGCAACACCGTCATGGACACCACCACCATGAACCGCCTCAACCGGCGTCTCGTCACCGGTTCCGTCCAGACGTCGGCGCCGGTGACGGCATCCGCGGACGACGGCGAGGCCTCGTATAGCAGGAACGACGATCTCCCCGATTTCACCAGCCGGGAACACGTCATCCTCGCCCGCGTCGTCCAAGGCGATTCCAACGAGCAGATCGCCGCAAATCTGGGCGTCAGCGTGTCCACCGTCAAAACCCACATCGGCAACATCCTCAGAAAAACCGGCCAAACCAACCGCGTGCGGCTCATAGTCTGGGCTGTGCGGCATTCAATGGACGGGTATCCCAATCCGAGAAAAAATACTGAATAAAAGAGAACCCCCAGTGCATCACGGCTCAGTCGAAAACCGTCCGGAGAGGCCCATTGGGGGAATTCATGGAACATGATAATGGGTTATGACTCGACAGTCAAACCCGGCGCCCGATTTTCTCTCGCAAACTCCTCGCAAGGGCAGTCCGCAGAAGAGGGCGCTACGCGCGTGCATCACCGACGAACGGCTCGCATCCTACGATCCCGAAGCACGGCGGCGCTCATGCCCTGCGCTGCGACTGTACCTGTAGGCTCACGACATGGCCAGCGCCTGCATGGGAGACATCGCCATCCTCGAAGTCGCCCTGCGCAACCACATGGACCGGCGGCTGTCCCTCATTTCCTCGGAACAGGCCGGCACCGGGGACTGGTACATGGCGGGGCTCCGTTTCGACGACCGCGCCCAACGCCAGATCCGCGAGGCATGGAACCATCTCACCGTCCAACAGAAGAAACGACACACGCACGGGCATCTCGTCGCGGCGTTGACGTTCGGGTTCTGGCGCAACCTGCTGGAGAACGGTGGAGCCATCCACGCGCACTGGCCGGACGAGGGCAGCGCCGACTACGAGAACGACTTCTGGTGCAAGGGCATCGTCAAGGCCTTCCCCGGCGGGCGCCGGCACGCATCGGCTGCGAACGCCAAGTGGACGAGGAGCTACGCGCTGGACATCGTCAAGACCGTGCACGCCTTGCGCAACAGGGTCGCCCATCACGAGCCGATTGTCAACGGCATCCCGCTACCGGGCGAGAACCGGCGCATCACGTTGGCGGAAGCGGTACAGGCATGCTTCGATCTGGCGATGATCCTGGACCGTGACCTTCATACGTGGCTGGTGGGCAACAGCAAGATGAAACTCGCGCTCGAACACGAACCGCAACCCAATGCGTAGACGGCAGTCGCCACTCTCTTCAAGCATCGCTTCAGAATGCAGGTATGACACCGCGAAAAGCCAACAACGGATTGTCGCAGGTCTCAATCCTGACGGTTCGACCAGAAAGCTCTGCTTCCGATTAAGAAGTGAATCTTTCTGATTGGCGATTCGGTACTAGACACGTTTCACCGCCTTGAGCAGCAGCCATACACTTGCCGTGGCAACGACCACACCGACCGGAATCACATAACCGGCGAATACCGCCCCGCTTAACAACCATGTGGTCGGTATAACAGCGTATAGCATCGGCGAATTCTCGAACATATCGGAGCTGATCGGAAGACCGGCGACAATGAAGAATCCAGCAATGCTCCAAGAGACGAGGGGACTGGTGCCGAGCGCGCGCAGCATGCTGATCTCGTTGGTCCGTTCGAAGACGGGCAGCGCAAGCCGGTTGACGAGCCCGGTCAGGCTGATGATGCTAGAAATCAATCAACGCGGCAGCGGTGGACAATCGCAACCAGCGTTGGCCCGGAGACATTTTCGCGGACCATGCGAAATTCCCATAATCGTTGCCCGTCGCGTTTCTTTACTCCGGTCTTTCGTTTATCGACTATCATCTTGCAAACTTATACCATTGTCTTACACGATGGTGTTGGGAGGTTCACGATGAGCATGGCATCAGTCACTGTCCGCGTGGATGCGGATACCAAGCAGAAGGCCGCGTCCATCGCGGAGGACTTTGGTCTGGACCTGTCCTCGGTCACGCGCGCGTTCTACCGGCAGATCGTGCGTGAGAAACGCATCCCGCTCAACCTGTCCTATACGGCCGTGCCGAACGAGACCATGCAGGCGCTGGTCGAAGCGAAGAACAGGGTTGCCGACGGCAAACCCCGGTTCAACGATGCCGATGAAATGTTCGATTCGTTGGGGATCTGACGGATGCTTAAGCCGGATTACACCGCCGCGTTCCAGCGGGACGTTAAGAGGCTCAAACGCAGGCACGTCGACATGGCACCACTCAAGGAAGTCATACGGCTAGTGCTTGAAGACACCTCACAGTCTAAGGAGACACTGAGGCGCAGACATCAAGCTCGCACGCTCACCGTGATTTGGCCGGTGTACTGGAATGTCATATCGGCAACGCCGGCAACTGGTTGCTTCTATGGATACGCGATGACGGCACCGCCGTGTTCATGCGCACCGGCAACCACGACGAGCTGCTAGGCAAATAGCCGATTCCCCACAGGCACTACGCCGCCGGCCCGCGACCGGTGGTCAAGGTCAGTTACGCACTTCCGAGACAGTTCCCCGGGCTCCTACGGAGGGAAGCGCGGTAACATTCCCTCGCGGACTCATATGGATGCAATCGCCCGCATGAGGTCGGGCGAGTCAGCCCTCCGCCTCGCCGTCCGGCACCCACTCGAGGATGTCGCCGGGCTGGCAGTCGAGGGCGCGGCAGAGCGCGTCGAGGGTGGTGAAGCGGATGGCCTTGGCACGGCCGTTCTTGAGGATGGACACATTCGCCGGGGTGATGCCGATCCGCTCGGCAAGCTCGCTCACGCCGATTTTGCGCCGGGCCATGATGACGTCGAGGTTGATGCGCACCGCCATTCAGATCACCTGCCCGAGCTCGTCGGACTGGTCGGTGGCCGCCCGCAGCAGGCCCCGCATCACGACCATGAGCAGCGTGAACCCGACCCCGGCGACGGCGCCGACGCCCAGCACCGTGACGACGCTCCAGTAATCCATCGCCTGCATGGTCGCGTCGCCCGGCGCGGTCGCGGCGAACGCACCGAGCACCGCCGCCGTGAGGACCGTGGCGGCCGCCGCGCAGCCGATGATCAGGTTGACGCACGGCAGCGCCTTGGCGGTGAACACCGCGCCCGAGCCGGACAGGGAGAGCAGCCGCCAGACGCCCACGAACGCGACCTCCACGCACAGCAGGAGCAATGCGCCCATGACGACATACGGCCAGCGCATCGGCGTCTGGCTGGGATACAGGCCCGCCATCGCCTCGCTGAGCGCCGGCACGGCGACCAGCTGGCCCCATGCGCAGGCCAGCCAGGCCAGTATGGAGAATCCCTTGAGCGCGCGCAGCGCCCATATGCTGACGTATTGGGACATGACGGCCATCCTTTCGATGGATATGTTGTTTGTCGATATGAGTATATCGAATAACAATATGCTTTGCAAGATTGGGGCATCGCCTTCGCCCCTTACACGGCCACTGCGTTGTACACTGTCGGCATCGCGGCCGCCGATGGCCCGCCAATCGTCCGTAGCGTCAGACGCCGGAGGAGGTTTCCCATGTTCACGCACCTGCCAAATCCACTCTGGCCGCTCGTTCCGTCGGTCGTGTTGCTGGTCTGCTTCACCGCCTCCATTCGGCGCGACCCGCGGCGACTGCGCAACGGTCCGTACCTGTTCGCGGGAATCTGGCTCGGCGCCCTGGCGGGGATGTTCTGGCATCTGTCGATGGACGTGGCGTGGAACGCGCTGGTGCTGCTGACGACGGCAACCGCGGTGGCCCCGCCCCTCATATTCGCCTTCCGGGCCCTGCTGTACGCGGCTCTCGTCCCGTTCCATCCGCCCGAATATCCGTTCATGCCGATTGCGGGCATGCTGGCCGGCCTGTGTTCGAGTGCGGTCTGCGTGGCATGGAGCGCGGCGATGGTGACGATGGTCTTCGCGCCGCGGGTGTTCTATGCCGTTGTGGGTTCGCCGGCATTGATGACGGCGCTGGCCGTGGCGGGCGTGCCGGCGTTGGGGCTGAGCGTGCCGTTCGTCGGCATGCGGCTGTATGCGCGCATCTACGCCGGGCGGTCCGTTGATCCGGGGGGATATTCCGTGATGCTGGTGCAGGGGCGCACCGTGGACGGCGACAGGCTTGACGAGTGGCTGCCCGGGGTGCGTCCGGCAAAGGGCGATCCGTTGCTGACGGCGCGTCTCGACAGGGCCGCCGAGCTGTGGATCCGGGGCGGGGGAGCGGCACTGCTCGCCGTTGGCGGCGTGCGTGACGACGACGGCAGCGACGACACAATTCACATGCGCGATTTGCTGACGGCCCGCGGCGTCCCGAAGTCGGCGATCGCGTGGCTGGGGCACGGTACCCTCGCCGGCAATCTCGAGGCGTTTGAAAAATCCGGGGCGCTCGGGCAGTCTGATGCCCGAACGGCGCCGGGCGTTCTGCTGATCGTCGACGGCTGCGACATGCTGCGCGCCTCCGCAGTGGCCATGGGCATGGACTTGCCGAGCGCGGCAGTCGCGGCTCCGGTGCCGTTCGGACGGCGATCGATACGCATGATCCGCGAATACTCGGCCGTAGTACGCGAGCACTGGGTCGCCTTCGGCGCGCCCATGCTGGTTGCCGTCATGGCGATGGCGGCGGTCGTCGGTTGAGCGCTCGCCCCCACGTCCGGCTCCACGCTAATGGACGCCGGGCTATCCGGGAACGGCGTCGACGGTACGCTAGGATGGGTAAGCGAACAAGGAGGGTTATGACCCAGGTCAATCATCGTTGCGCCGTGCTCGGCAAGCCGATCGCGCATTCGCTCTCGCCAGTGCTGCACAACGCCGCGTACCGGGCGCTCGGCCTCGACGACTGGCGGTACGACCGCCACGAGGTGGGGGAGGAGGACCTCGACGGGTTCCTCAAGGGCCTTGACCCGACGTGGGCGGGCCTGAGCCTGACGATGCCGCTCAAGAAGACCATCCAGCCGTACGGCGAACCCTCCAACCTGTGGGCGCGCGAGCTCAAGGTCGCCAACACCGCCGTGTTCGACTGGTCCGGGAATGACGGAAGCGGCGAGCCGAAGCCGCAGGTGCGCCTCTACAACACCGACGTGGTGGGCATCCAGCTCGCCTTCGACCATGCGACCCGCGCGGCCGGCATCCACACGGACGACGACCGCCAAGGGCTCGCGCTGGTGATCGGCAACGGCAACACCGCCTCCTCCGCGGTGGCGGCCTGCACCATGATGCCGGAGATCGGGCACATCACCGTGGCCGCCCGCCATCCGGACAAGAACCCGGCGCTGAAGCCGCTGGCCGAGAAGTTCCTGCGCCGAAGCAACGCGCTGAACGTGATCGCCCTCGACGACGACGCCGCGCTGCTCGACGCGTTCTCCAAGGCGAGCGTGGTCGTCAGCACGATTCCCGGCCGCGCGGCCGACCCCGTGGCGTCGCTGCTCGCCGAGGCATCCGCCGCGGCCAAGCCAACCGACGGAGCCCGCCTGCTCGACGTGGTCTACGATCCGCGGCCCACGGCGCTCATGCACGCGTGGCGCGAACGCGGGGGCCTCGCCATCGGCGGCGAGGAGATGCTGCTGTATCAGGCCCTCATCCAAGTGCTGCTCATGACCGGCATTTGGGACGGGGACCCGCCCAGTGACGCGGACAGCCGTCTGCAGAACACGACCGTGGACGACGACCATGTGGAGATCGCAATGCGCCAGGCGCTTGAGGAGGTGCTGTAAATGGCCGAACACGCACAGAACGAGGAAAACGACCGTCCGGAGCCGGCCAACGACTTCGAAGTATTGCTCATCACCGGCATGTCCGGCGCGGGCCGCTCGCACGCGGCCGACAGCGTGGAGGACATGGGCTGGTACGTGGTGGACAACCTGCCGCCCAAGCTGCTCGTGCCGCTCGTGGACATGATGACCAACTCGGCGTCGAAGATCCACAAGCTCGCCGCGGTGATCGACGTGCGCTCCCGCACCTACTTCGACGACCTATCGCAGGTGCTCAGCCATCTGGACGATCTGGGCGTCAAGACCCGCATCCTGTTCCTCGACGCCAGCGACGAGGTGCTCGTCAAGCGCTACGAGTCGGTGCGCAGGCCGCACCCGCTGCAGCGCGGCGGTCGCCTCATCGACGGCATCAACGAGGAGCGCGCCCTGCTCGCCCACCTCAAGGAGCGCGCGGACATCGTCATCGACACGTCCAGCCTGTCCATCCACCAGCTGTCCACCAAGCTGTACGAGGGCCTGCTCGGCACCGGGCCGACCACCGTCGCCGTGCACATCTTCAGCTTCGGGTTCAAGTACGGCATCCCGCTGGACGCCGACTTCGTGGCGGACGTGCGGTTCCTGCCCAACCCGTTCTGGGTGCCCCAGCTCAGGGAGCTCACAGGAATCGACAAGCCCGTGAGCGACTACGTGCTCGCCAGCGAGGGCGCCAAGGCGTTCCTCGACTCCTACGAGCAGGCCATCCTGACCGCCATTCAGGGCTACGCGCGCGAGGATAAGCACTTCGTGACCATCGCCGTGGGCTGCACCGGCGGGCAGCACCGCTCCGTCGCCATGAGCGAGGAGCTGGCCCGCAGGCTGCGCGGCCGGGGCCTCAACGTGACCGTCTCCGCCCGGGAGCTCCACCGCCACCGGCAAAACGTTTGACGCGTTGCGGGTCGCCGATGCCCGCTTGCGTCCGCCGGCCCGCGGCAGCCGTCCGCGGCAATCGTTCCGCATGCTGAACGTTTGCCCGAAAAACAGGCGTAAGACAGGGAATGTTGTCCAACCGGTTCGGTATCACGGAAACTCGGTGGTTGCTCGGGTGGACCCCGCGCGACCCGCATAACAGAGAGAATAAAAGTTGTAGGAGGCTTGCTCTTGGCACTGCTCGATGACGTCAAAAGCGAACTTGCCGCTATCGACAACGAACTGCCTGCAGCGAAGAAGGCTCAGGCCGCCGCGATGATCCGTTTCGGCGGCGGACTCCACCTGATCCAGAACCATATCGTTGTGGAGGCCCAGTTCGACTCGCTCGATGCCGCAAAGTGGCTGCAGGACGCGATCAAGGACGTGTTCGGCCATGATTCCGACCTGATCGAAGTCTCCCGCCAACCCCCCACGGGCACGGTCCAGCGCTATTCGGTGCGCGTGCTGCGCGCCGGCGGCGCATTGGCCCTCCAGACCGGTCTGCTCGACCGCCGCAAGCGTCCGGTGCGCGGCCTGCCGGCGGACATCGTCAGCGGCAACATCGCACAGATCAAGGCCGCTTGGCGCGGCGCGTTCCTCGCGCACGGCGAACTGTCCGACCCGGGCAAGGCCAGCTATCTGGAGATCATCTGCCCCGGTCAGGAGGCCGCCCTCGCGCTGGTGGGCACCGCCCGCCGCCTCGGCGTGAACGTCAAGGCCCGTCAGGTGCGCAGCTCCGAGCGCGTCACCCTGCGCGACCCGGACGCGATCGAGCGCATGCTGCTGCTGCTCGGCGCCACCCAGTCGTCCCGCCAGTGGAGCGGCAAGCGCTCCGACGGCGAATCGCGCGGCAAGGCCAACCGCCTCGCCAACTTCGACGACGCGAACATGCGCCGCAGCGCCAAGGCCGCCGTGGAGGCCAGCGAAAAGGTCATCAAGGCGTTCGAGATCCTCGGCGACGACATCCCCGAGAACCTGCGCGCCGCAGGCCAGCTGCGCCTCGACCACCGCGACGCGAGCCTCGAGGAGCTCGGCCGCCTCGCCGACCCGCCCGTCACCAAGGACGCCATCGCGGGCCGCATCCGCCGTCTGCTCCAGCTGAGCGCCAAGGTCGAGAAGCAGCGCGCCCAGCAGAACGCCTGAGAGCGCGAAACCCGTTTCAAACCCCGCCGCAAATGGCGGGGTTTGTTCGTTATGGCCTGTAAGATGCGGAATTGGCAATAAGCCCATTCCCTGCATACGCAGTTAGGAAAGGATATACATGAAGACACTCAAGGATCTTGGAGATCTCAAGGGCAAGCGCGTGCTCGTCCGCGCCGATTTCAACGTCCCGCTGAAGGGCGAGACGATCACGGACGACGGCCGCATCAAGGCCGCCCTGCCCACCATCAAGGCCCTGCGCGAAGAGGGCGCCAAGGTCATTCTGATGGCCCACCTCGGCCGTCCGAAGGGCAAGGTCGTCCCCGAGCTGTCCCTGGCCCCGGTCGCCAAGCGCCTCGGCGAGCTGCTGGGCGTCGAGGTCCCGCTGGCCGCCGACACCTACGGCGAGGACGCCCAGGCCAAGGTCGCCGCGATGAACGACGGCGACGTGGTCCTGCTCCAGAACGTGCGCTTCAACCCGGAGGAGACCAGCAAGGATCCCGCCGTGCGCGCCCCGTACGCCAAGAAGATCGCCGCCCTCGGCGACGTGTTCGTCTCCGACGGCTTCGGCGTGGTCCACCGCGCCCAGGGCTCCAACTACGACGTGGCCGCCGATCTGCCGGCCGCCGCCGGCCTGCTCGTGGAGAAGGAAGTCAAGGCCCTCTCCAAGGCCACCGAGAACCCGGAGCGCCCGTTCACCGTGGTGCTCGGCGGCTCCAAGGTCTCCGACAAGCTCGGCGTCATCGAGAACCTGCTCGACAAGGCCAACCGTCTGGTCATCGGCGGCGGCATGGTCTTCACCTTCCTCAAGGCCAAGGGCTACGAGGTCGGCACCTCCCTGCTCGAGGAGGACCAGCTGGACAAGGTCAAGGGCTACATCGAGACCGCCGAGAAGAACGGCGTCGAGCTCGTGCTGCCGACCGACGTGGTCGTGAACGCCGGCTTCCCGGCCGGCGACACCCCGGTCGCCCCGGAGGTCGTGCCCGCGGACGCCATCCCGGCCGACAAGATGGGCCTCGACATCGGCCCGGAGTCCCAGAAGCTGTTCCACGACAAGATCGTGGACTCCAAGACCGTCGTGTGGAATGGCCCGATGGGCGTGTTCGAGGTTCCGGAGTTCGCGGCCGGCACCAAGGCCGTGGCCCAGGGTCTGGTGGACGCCACCAAGGCCGGCGCCTTCACCATCGTCGGCGGCGGCGACTCCGCTTCCGCCGTGCGCAACCTCGGCTTCCCGGAGGACGGCTTCTCGCACATCTCCACCGGCGGCGGCGCCTCCCTCGAGTTCCTCGAGGGCAAGGAGCTCCCGGGCCTGAAGGTGCTCGAGTAGTCTTCCCGCCATCAAGGCGAATCATCCAAACGCGCAAGGGGTAGACGGCCGTCCGGATCGCCGGGGCCGGACTACCCCTTGGGCTTCATGGGCAGGATTTCAGGGAATTTCAAGGGAAAGGGCATCATGGCGTCACGCACCCCGCTGGTCGCGGGCAACTGGAAGATGAACTTCGACCACCTCGAGGCCACCTACTTCGTGCAGAAGCTCGCGTGGCTGCTCCGTGACGCGCACTTCGACTTCCGCCGCTGCGAGGTGGCGCTCATGCCCGCGTTCACCGCGCTGCGCAGCGTGCAGGTGCTCGTCGAGGCGGACGACCTCAAGATCCGCTACGGCGCGCAGGCCGTCTCCGTCACCTCGCAGGGCGCGTTCACCGGCGACGTCTCCGCCGACATGCTCAGCCGCCTCGGCTGCTCGTACGTGATCGTCGGGCATTCCGAGCGCCGCAAATACCATCCCGAGGACGACGCGAACATCGTCGACCAGGTGCGCGCGGTCCTCGCCGCCGGCATGCGGCCGATCCTGTGCGTGGGGGAGAGCTTCGAGGAGCGCCGGCAGGGCATCGAGCTCGAATTCGCCGTCGGCCAGGTGCACGACGTGACGCGCGACCTGTCCGACGAGGACGCCGCCAAGCTCATCGTCGCCTACGAGCCCGTGTGGGCCATCGGCACCGGCATGGTCGCCACCCCCGACTCCGCGCAGCAGGCCGCGCACGCCATCCGAGGCAGCATCCGCGAGCAGTTCGGCCCCGCCGTGGCGAACGGCATGCGGATCCTCTACGGCGGCTCGGTCACCTCCCGCAACGCCTCACAGCTCATCGAGGGCGCGGACGTGGATGGGTTCCTCGTCGGCGGCGCCTCGCTGGATGCCGACGAGTACGCCAAGATCTGCCGGCTCGCGGCCAAAAGCGTGCGCTCGTTCTGAAACATCGCCGCCATGCGGCCGAAAAACGCGGCATTCTTCCCCGGGATGGGGTAGTATGTGTCAGAGTTCAACAATGTGGAGGTCAAATTGGTCGCTCTCAAGATCGCGCTGGAGATCATCGTCGTCATCGCATCGCTGCTGCTCACCCTGCTCATCCTCATGCACAAGGGCAAGGGCGGCGGTCTGTCGGACATGTTCGGCGGCGGCCTGACCCAGAACGCGGGCTCCTCCGGCGTGGCCGAGAAGAACCTGAACCGCCTGACCGTCATCGTGGCGCTCATCTGGGTGGCCGTCATCATCACGCTCGGCCTGCTCACCAAGTTCAGCCTGATCTGACGCGACCGGCCGGCATACGCTTTCGGGGGCTCGGGACCGTGTGGTCCCGGGTCCCTTTCGTTTCTCGGGGAGACGCGTTCGCCCCGAATCTCCGGAAACAATGAGGGGAGTCACACGACCATGGAACCCAACGCCAAGGCACGCCACGACGTCCAACTGCTCGTCGTCGATCTGGACGGCACGCTGCTGCACGGCGCGGACACGTTCGAGGGCCGGTACCTCGACCAAACCGCCATCGACGCCATGACCCGCGCGCACGAGGCCGGCATGAAGCTCGCCGTGTCCACTGCACGGCCCGTGAGCACGGGGCTCAGGATCGTGCAGCGGCTGCCCGTGGACGCCTGCGTGTACCTCAACGGCGCGCTCATCGACTTCCATCCGCTGGAATCCTCCTACGAATCCCTGACCCGCGACGACGTGAGCGAGGACCCCGCCCTCGTCAAGATCGGCTTCGACGCCGGGCGCGCCTGCGAGGTGTGCCGCCTGTTCACGGAACGCATCCCGGGCCTCAAGTGCGGCATCGTCATGAACGACGTGCGCTACACCAACTTCGACGTGAGCATCTACTGGAAGACGCAGACGTGGCGCTACACGGACTTCTCGGCCGGCGCGGGCCGCACGGAACAGGGCGTGCCCGCGGGCGTGGCGGACAAAATCATCATCTTCCCGGAACGCGACCAGTGGGATGCGCTCGGCGCGCTCGTGCCCGACGACTTCGCGGTGTCCGTTTCCGAGGGCGTGATGTGGATGCTCATGAACCCGCTCGCCAACAAGGCGCACTCCCTGAAGCTCGTCTGCGAACGGCTCGGCGTGCCGGCGGAGCGGACCGCGGCGTTCGGCGACGACCTCATCGACATCGACATGATGAAAACCGCCGGGCTCGGCGTGGCCGTGGCCAACGCGAACCCCGCAGTGCTCGCCGTGGCCGACGAGGTGTGCCCCGCCAACGACGAGGACGGCGTCGCGCGGTGGATCGACGCCCGTCTGGGCCGGGCACGCTGACCCGCCGCGTGTTTTCCGTCTCACGGAACGCGGCCCCCTTCGTTCCGTGAGACGGAAAACACGCAACGTCGGGCATGGCGCCCAAGCCCAATCCGCACAATGACGCGGAACCGCGCATCCCTCAAGCGCATGGCGCCGTCTCACTCAATGAAGACGCTCTCATTCCGTGAACCGGCCGGTTCCCTCCGGCCCATTACAATGGACCGTGAAGCCCCTGCAAGCCGATCGAGGAGGACAGCATGGGATCGAACATGGCGGACGGCGACGTGATCTGGACCCAGCGCAAGCGCAACTGGTGCCGCACCCCATTCACCTTCACCACCTACACGCTCACCGCCGACGAGCTGGACGTGAAGACCGGCGTGCTGCGCCAAACCTTCGACACCACCAAGCTGTTCCGCATCGTGGACATCACCATCGAGCGCACGCTGCTCCAGCGCCTGTTCGGGCTGAGCACCATCATCATTGACGCGCGCGACCAGTCCAGCGGCGGACAAATCGTGCTCAAGAACGTCATCCACGGCTTCGAGGTGCGCAAGGAGCTCCAGTACGCCGTGGACGCGGCCCGCAGCGTGAACCGCGTGAGCACCCGCGAGTTCATGGATTCCGGAGACGGCATCGACTATGGGCGGGACGACGCCGACTACGGCGAATCCGGCGCATACGACGACGGCCGCTGATCGCTGACCGCCGCGGCGGCAGCGTGCGGGCGCGAGGCACGCCGCCCGTGTTCCCGCCGGCTCCACGAACGGGCTTCACGCCACGCCTTCCCCCGGCGAGACGCCGAAGCCCAGCCGATGCCAATCCGGCGTACTGTGAACAGCATGAACGGCATTGAGCACCACAACTTGGCCATCCGCCATGCCACTTCGACGGACGTGGCCGCAATCGCAACGGTGGAGGCCGCTGAATTCCCGCCCGCGGAGGCGGCCACGGAAGACCAGATCCGCGCACGCGTCGCCGCCTATCCGGAATGCTTCTGGCTGCTCGTCGACGGCGGGGACCGGCTGCTCGCGTTCATCAACGGCATGGCCACCGACCGGCCGGACCTCACGGACGACATGTACGCCGACGCGTCGATGCACAATCCGCGAGGCGCCTGGCAGATGATCTTCGGCGTCGTCACCGCGCCGGAATGCCGGCACCGCGGGTTGGCGAGCCTGCTCATGCGCCGGGTGGTCGACGACGCGCGCGGCGCCGGACGCAGGGGACTGGTGCTCACGTGCAAGGACCGGCTCGTGGGCTTCTATGAACGATTCGGATACGTGGACGAGGGTGTATCCGATTCCACGCACGGCAACGTGGTCTGGCACCAGATGCGGCTCACGTTCACGCAGCAGCATACGGACAAGGAGAGCGATGACTGAGCACACTGAAACGGGTGGTCTCGTCGCCACGTTCGACGCGGGAACCACGGCCATCAAGGGCGCGCTGGTGGACAGGGAGGGGCGGATCGTCGCCAGTGCGAGCGGCGATCTCGGCCTCATCATCGACGGCGACCGGCGCGAGCAGGATCCGGACGAGTGGTGGCGTGTGTTCCGCGAAGTCGCGCGCGGCATGATCGGCGCGGCGGGCGGGCGGATTCGCGGCGTGATCATGAGCGGTCAGATGCAGGATGTGATCGCGCTGGACGGGAACCTCGATCCCGTGCGCAATGCGATCCTGTATTCGGACGGGCGCGCGTCGCGGGAGGCCGCCGCGCTGGCCGAACGCCATGAGGGCGGCGAATCACGGTTCCTGCATACGGTCGGCAACCGGCTGGAGGGCTGTCTGCCCCTGCCGAAGCTCATGTGGATGCGCGCGCACGAGCCGGAGCGCTTCGCCCGGACGCGGCACGTGCTCATCAGTTCGAAGGACTACCTGATCGCGCGGCTTGCGGGCGTGTGCGTCGGCGATGTGGCCGCCTGCTCGACGGCCGGCGCAATGGACATCCGCACCGGCCGATGGAGCGCGGAACTGTGCGCCTCGGCGGGGCTGGACGCGGAGGCAGGCCGCATGCTGCCGGAGCTGCACAACCCGCAGGACCGCGTGGGCGCCGTGCTGCCCGAGGCGGCCGCGCTCACCGGACTGCCCGCCGGTACCCCGGTGTATGCGGGCATCGGCGACGCGGGCGCGACCACGTTCGCCAGCGGCGTGACGCGACCCGGCCAGTACAACGTCAACCTCGGCACGTCCGGCTGGATCGCCACCGTGTCCCCGGAGCCGTTCACCGGCAAGCCCGGCGCCGCGAATCTGCGCTTCGGCGTGGCGGACGGCTTCGTGAACGCGGTGCCGTTCCTCAACGCCGGCGACGTGCACCGGTGGGCCACCGGCACGCTTGCGGACGGCGACTACGCGGCCGCGCATGCCCTGCTGGAGCGGTCGGCGCCCGGCGCGCATGGCGTGCTGTGCCTGCCGTACCTGGTGGGGGAGCGCTTCCCGGTGATGAACCCGACCGTGCGCGGCGCATACGTGGGGCTGTCTCCCGACGCCACGCGCGCCGACCTGCTGCGCTCGGCCCTCGAAGGCGTGGCGCTGTCCATCCGCCAGGGCATGGCGAGCTTCGACGCCGCGCCCGAGTCGATCTCCCTGATCGGCGGTGGGGCGCGCGAAACCGTGTGGTGCCAGATCCTCGCGGACGTGCTGGACCATCCGGTGCGCGTGTTCGACCATGCCGACATCCTGCCCGCGGTCGCCTTGGCGTCGCTCGTGTTCGGCAGACCCGAACTGGTGGAGGCGGCGTCCGGCGGGCGGACCTACGAGCCGGATCCGGCGGCCGCCCGTGTTTATGACGGCGTGTTCGACCGGTTTCTCGCGCTCTACCCGGCACTGGGCGGGCTGCGGTAGGCCTCGCATCGATTTCTGACCTAAGGTCCCGGTAAGACTGGCGTCGTGGCGTTCCAATATCGGTGGAATTCCAATGCCCGGCAATGCGAAAAACCGGGTTCTTCGGCCGGCATGAGGTCAGAAATCGGCATGTGGCCGGTTCGACTGGCTGGTTCGCCGGCCACGGAACGGCCGCATTTCCTCGCCGATGCCCGGTATTCCGCCATTGCGGGGGACAATACGGGCCTTCCGTGGTCAAACTGCCATGCCGTGCGTGGCGCGTCGGGGGAACAAGACGGCGAACCGCTACCGCCTGTCGAGAACGACGAACACGCCCAGTTCCCCGCTGCCGAGGATCTTCCGGATGGCGTCGCGCTCCCCATCGTTGGCGTAGGTGACGCGCAGATACCCCAATCGCCCGTTCGCGGAGGGGCAGTCGGCCTTGACGGGCTCCACGGTCACGCCGCTGCCGGAATCTTTGATTCGCCCGATCGTATCGGCCTTGTCGCGGACCGCGGTCTGCACCTGCTCGTAGGAAGTGAGTCCGTTGCAGGGCACGCTGTCGGCGCGGTGGAACGTGATCGCGCCGGTGACGACGAGCACGGCGGCGATGAGCGCGCCCGCAAGAAACGCGATCAGGACGATGACGACGATGCGGCGGGGACGAAGTGCGACGTTCATGGTTGGCTCCTTGGATCGGTAATGCATGGTTGACAATGACGATGGCAACGGCGGTGACTCGCGACCGGGGATGCGCGAGGTCATTCGTCGGAATGGGCGCCGATCCGGTAGACGCGGTCGCTTGCCCCGACGAGCACGGGATCGTGGGTGGCGAGGACGATGGCCGCGCCTTGGGCGGCGCGTTCGCGCAGGAGCCGGATGATGTTGGCGCGGTTACCGGCGTCGAGCGAGGCGGTGGGCTCGTCGGCGAGGATCACGGACGCGTTCTTGTAGATGGCGCGGGCGATGCCAAGACGCTGTTTCTCACCGCCGCTCAGATGGGATGCGGCTTCGTCGGCTCGGGAGTCGAGCCCGGTCGATCGCAGGGCGTTGCGGATGCGCCGACGGTCGCCGCCGACCGCCAGCCCGAGCGTGTTGAGCTGCATGCTGACGTTGAAGCCGACGGTTTCCTCGTCCATGATGCCGTAGTCCTGCAGGATGAACGCGGCTTTGTCCCGCCAGAATCGGCGGCGCCGGCGCTGGTTCCAAGCGGTCGCGTCAACCCCGTCGACGGCCAGGGTGCCGGCCGCCGGAGTTTGCAGCAGGCCGATGGTATGCAGGAGCGTGGTTTTGCCGCAGCCGCTCGGCCCGGTCAAGGCGGTCATCGTGCCGGGCGTGATGTCGAGGTTGACGCTGCCGGTGATGATCCGGCCGTTGATGCCGGTTGCGAGGTTCCGGCAGATGATGGTGGTCATGGTGACGCTCCTTAAGGTGGTTGTGGTTGCGCCTTATAGCGTGCGGTCGTTGACCGCGTGGAATCGACCGGCCACGGCCGCACGGTGGCAGATGGCGGAGAACAGTGCGGCGAGTACGGCGACCGGCGCAGTGGCTGCGATGCCGTCCGACCGTTGCGCGGAGAGGACGATGCAGACCGCGCCGGCCGCGGCCAGCGCGAACAGGGTCTCCGTGAGGATCGTCGGCGCGGCGAGCCGGCCGGGCGAGTATCCGGCCAGCAGCAGGGGATAGTCGTGGCCGGCCCGCAGGGTGGCGCGCACGTCGGCGCCGACGAGGGCGACCATGGCGAACGCGGCCATCAGCAGCATGATCGCGGCGGCCTGCATCCACGCGAAGTATGCGGAGAACTGCGCGCGCAGGATCTGCTCCTCGGCGATGTAGCGCACCGACACCGCCGCGCCCAAACCGGCCTGCATGGCCTGCCGCCGGGTGTCGTCGAGCCCGGTCAGGACGATGTTGCGCGAGGAGAGCGCGGGCGTGAGGAACCCGGAATCGGAGAATCCGTCCAGATCCGGCACGACGATGACCGTCGCATGCCGGGGGAACAGCATCTCGTCGGATCCGCCCTTGAGCATCGGCACGGTTATGCCGTCCGCAACGTAATAGTGCGATTCGGCTTGCAGCCGCTTGGTCTGCGCGTCGTCCACGGCCCATGTGGCGAACTGGTCGACGACCTGCCGCGCCTGTTCGTCCAGCTGACCCGCGTCCACCGGTGTGATGCCGTCCGTGGCGTCGGGATCGACGCCGACCAGATCAAGCCAGGAACGGGTCACGACGCCGGTCGCCGGCGCATCCGTCGCGGCACGGTTTCCCGGTTCGTCCGTGAACGTGTACGACAGCGCGGCTTTGCCCCGCCGTTCCATCGCATGAATCAGACTGGCGGCCTTGGCGTCCATGTCGGTTTGGTCGGGCCCGAACGTGACGGACACGGACACCTGATCGCGCAGCCGCCGCCATACGGACTGCTCCCGCGCCGCATCGGACGCCTCCCGGAATGAGGCCGCCGACGGGGCGATCACGGCCAGCACGGCGACGAACACCACGGCTTTGACCAGCACGCTCGCCCGCAACAGTCCCCGCGGCATGGGCCGGCGGGCCGCGATCATGCGCACGGACGGCCAGCAGACGGCCGACAGCACCAGCGCGAACACCAGCAGGCAGACGAACACCGCCGACTCCAACAGCAGGGTGACGCGCAGCAGGTAGGGGACGAACGCCCCGCCGCGCAGGACGAGTACGCCCACGGCGGCCAGCGCATCCGTCATCAGGGCGACGACCAGCATGGGCAGCATGAGGCCGACCGCGTCGTCGTACTGGATCTTCCATGCCGGCACCCCGGCCAGCACCCGCAGGGCGCGCGACCGCGCCTTGAACGACAGCCAGAACAACGCCAGCACGGCCGTCAGCGCAACCGCCGCACCCACGGCGACGCGGAAGCTCGACTGGCCCAACAGCATGCGCACATCGCCCGCCAGATCATCGTCGCCGTATTCCAGCCGGACGCCCGCGCCCGCCGCCCACGCGTCCAATCCCCGGCGAACGGCGTCATTCCACCGTCCGCACACCAGATACCGGCCGCCGGCCGACGCACTTTCCAGACGGCTTGCGTCGCCGATCCGTCCATCCGGCGGACCGCCGAACCGGCGGATCGACGCGCCCGACGCCAAGCCCTGAAGCGTGGTGCCGGGCAGGGGCACGAACACCTGCGCGTCGGTGCCGCGCTCCATGTCCGGCACGATCCTCACCAATCCCAAACCGAGCGCACCGTTGAGCTGGCCGAGCTGGTTCAGCGCGTCGGAGTCATCCATGCCGTCAGGCGGCGTCACGGTGATCACGGCGGAGGGATGCAGCTCCTGCGGCAAGGAACGGTCGTGCAGGTCGCACAGCACCCACGCCAGAAATACGGACAGCGCGCACATCAGCGCGGACGACGTCGCCAGCAGTCTGCGGTGCATGACGGGCCTCCCTTCATGTGGAACGGGGTTCCTCGACGGGGCCGCCGGCGGGAACCGGCTTCACCGTACGGACGGCGATCGCCGGAATCCAGCGATGTCCCCCACGGAGCGACATGACGTGCGCGCACGGCGCGGCGGCGGATAATGGAGGCATGCGGACGAATGGAAGCGGCGCGCCGGTCACGGTGGGCGTGGTCGACAACGACAATCTCACCCTCGGCGCATTGCGCGCGCTGCTGAGGCGCATGGACGGCATCGGCATACTGTGGGGCGGCGGGCGACGGCAACCATGCCATCGACCTGTGCCGCGACCCGCGCACGCGGCCGGACGTACTGCTGGTCGACATGTCCATGGAACCGCTGCCCGGCTCCGAAGTCTGCCAGCGCATCCGCGAGGCCGGGCTGGATGTGGGGCTGGTGTGCATCACCTCGTTTGCGCTGCGCACCTATGCGGTGCCGGCGGCCCAGGCCGGGGCGCAGGCCATCGTCTCGAAAACCGATCCGCCCGGCATCCGCAACGCCATCCTGCGGGCCGCGCGAGGCGAAGCCAGTCCGTCGCCGGTCTCCGGCGTCACCTTCCGCAACGTCCGCGACGCCGGCACGACGATGGCCCAGGACAGCGCGGCGTCGTCGGTTCCACCGGCCATCGACGCCGCGGCGAACATGCCCTCGGCACGGGAGCTGCAGATCATCCGCATGCTCGCCGACGGCATGGAGACCGACGCCATCTCCCAGGCGCTTTCCCTGAGCCGCTACACCGTTGCCACGTATCTCAAACGCGCCTGCGACAAACTCGGCGCGCGCAACCGCGCCAACCTCATCGCCGTCTGCGAGCGCAGGGGGCTGCTATGAGCGACCACGCCGCGCATCCGAACGCCGACGCCGATGCTTCGTCCAACGGCCGCGCAGGCGGAGACTCCCACGATCCCGTCGCGGCGCATGCCGGTTCCGGGGCAAACGGTCCGGACGGCAACGCGGCCGGCACAATCACGTCGGGCCGTGTCGCGGACCATCCCGCGGTCATGGCCATTGCGGCCGGCGTCGGATTCACGCTGGTTTTCGCCGTGGCGTCGGCCATCACCGGAACAACCACGGTTCCGGTCCTGATCATGGCTCTTGCCGCCGGCATCGCGGCTTCCTTGGCATACGGCCATCCCCTCATCGCCGACTACGCGAACGCGCTGCTCTGGGCGGCGACGTGTCTGCTGCCACCGCTGGCCGGAGGCGCGACGCTCATGGCTGTTCCCGCCGCGGTCACCTGCATGCTCGCCGCACGCCGCGGCACCGGGCACGGCATGGCCATCGCAGCCGCCCAGCTGATGGCGTTGGCGGCGGGGGCGTTGCTGGGCATCGTGCAACCAGCCGGCGGATTCGCGGCGATGGCCGTGCCGTTCCTGCTTGCCGCCGCTCCGGTGGCGGGGCTGCTCATGGCGTGGAAGCGGCGGCTCGACCGGGCGCAGGAGGCCGAGCGGGAATTGGAGCGGCGCCGCCGGGCCATGCATGAGCAGGAACAGCGGACGGCCGCGGCCACGCGCATCCACGACCGCGTCACCAACCGGCTCGCCTATCTCATCCTGCGCATCGACGGCGATCAGGCCGCATGGTCGGATCGCCGGCCGACGCCGGATGGGCTGCAAACGGAACTGTCCGATCTGGCCGGCATCGCGCAGGACGTGCTGGACGAAACCCGTGGCGTGATCGGCATTCTCAACGGCGACGAGCCTTCGATGGCTTCGGATGACGAAACCGCCATGCTCCGCAGCCATCTTGGTGAGGTCTCCGGCAGACTCGAGGCGCTCGGCTTCACCGTGGACGCCGCCGTCGAGGGAACGCTGCCCCGCGATTGCGGTCTCGACGCGTTGAACGCGCTGCACGATCTCATCGACGAAGCCGGCAACAACATCGCCAAGCACGCCGAGCCCCGCACCCCATGCGGCATGCGCATCGTCCTCGACGACGCCCGGGCGACGCTGACCGCCCGCAACCGGGTCCGCACGATGTCTTCTTCGTCGGCATCGCTGAACGCCGGCACCGGATTGGCGGCCAAGACCGCGCGCATCCGCGAACTCGGGGGCGAACTGCATTATGCGCGGGAGGGAGACACATGGACTTTGCGGGCGATCATCCCGTTCAGAACGTCCACGGCTATCCCCGGCGCCGATGATGCCTTGGACTAGCGCGGCAACGCCGATTGGACGCTTCGACGGCGGCCAATGGCAACGGATTCCATCCCGCCTGTCGATTTCTGACCTAATCTCTTGGCAAGACCGGCGTCGTGGCGTTCCAATATCGGCGGAATTCCAATGCCTGACAATGCGAAAAACCGTGTTCTTCGGTCGGCGTTAGGTCAGAAATCGGCGGGTGCCGGGTTTCCCGACCACGGAACGGCCGCATTTCCTCACCGACGCCCGGTATTCCGCCATTGCGGGCAACAATACGGGCTTTCCGTGGTCGGAGGGGATCGAAAGAGATATCATGCAGTGGCGGCATCCTGCTTGCGGATGGCCGGATGGTCGGGTCACCGAACGGGAACATAACGAATCGAGGCACAGCGCATGGCAGCGACGGCATGGGAGACGACGCCCATCACGACGGTCACCACGGGGGAGCAGTTGCGCGGGGCGTTGCTCAGAGTCGGGCTCAAGCCGACCGATTCCTGTCTGGTGCACACCCGGCTCAGCGCGTTCGGGTTCATTCCGGGCGGCGTGCAGACGCTGGTCTCCATGCTCAAGGACGTGCTATGCGACGGTGACATCGTGATGCCCGCGCAGACGGCGGACATCACCGACCCGGCTGATTGGGACGCGCCGCCGGTGGAGCCGTCGCTCGTCGCCACCGTGCATGACGCGCTGCCGCCGTACGACCCAGACACCACGCCTGTGACCGGCATCGGCGTGACGCCCGAGTACTTCCGGTCGCTACCCGGCACGCGGCGCAGCGGGCATCCGACCTGCTCGATGAGCGCTTGGGGCCGTCATGCCGATTGGATCGCCGACTGCCACCGCGACGGCGACTACGACATGCCGTTCGGGGATCGCAGCCCGCTGGCGAAGCTCGTTGAACTCGACGGCACGGTGGTGTTCCTCGGCACCGGGTTCGGGACCTGCACGGCGCTGCACTACGCCGAATCGACGATCGGCCGGCCGCGCATCCGCGAAACCGCGCCGGTGCTGCGCGTCGATCCGGCCACCGGCAAGCGGAAAACCGAATGGGCGGGCTACGCCAACGTCGAACTTGAACCGTATGACGACTTCGAGCGCTTCGGCGAGACGTTCCTCGCCGAGCACGCCAACGAAGTGAGGACCGTTGAACTCAACGGGGGAGCGATCCGCGCGTTCCCGATCCGCGCGCTTGTCGAGGCGGCTCGGGCGTACTGGCGAGCCGCCGACGCAGAACGAAAGAAAACGGCGGCGGCCGCGAAATTGAACTAAAAACACGCCCGGACGCAGGTGAGTTCAATTTTAGGTTTAGCAGGGTGTATGCTTTGAACCAGTTGAACGGGCCGCATGCGGTCGGAAATTGAACTTGAAGGTGGCGGGGCATATGGCCAATGAACTGTTCGCGCAAAGACTGCGGGACGCGATGGACCGGCAAAGCATGAAGCAGATCGACGTCGTCAACGCGGCCGTCGCCAAGGGCGTGCACTTGGGCAAAAGCCACATCAGCCAGTACGTGAGCGGTAAGACCATGCCCCGCCCGGACATTTTGAACTTTTTGGCCGGCACCCTCCATGTGGATGAGCAGTGGCTCGCGGGTGCGAGCGACAAGGGCGACACGGACGACAAGGACGGCACGGCGGATCCGTCGGCGGCGGAACCGCCCAAGACCGCCGGTCAGACGCAACCGCAACCGTCGTCGCCGTCCCATGTCAATACCAATGCGTCCGTCAGCCCAGCCCCGTCGAAAGGAACCCCCATGCGTCGCTTCGGCAAATCACACAAACTCGATGACGTCCTGTACGACGTGCGCGGCCCGGTGGTCGACGAGGCCACGCGCATGGAACAGTCCGGCATGCACATCCTCAAATTGAACATCGGCAACCCGGCGCCGTTCGGCTTCCGCACGCCGGACGAGGTCATCTACGACATGGCGCAGCAGCTCACCGAATGCGAGGGCTACTCGGCGTCCAAGGGCCTGTTCTCCGCACGCAAGGCGATCATGCAGTACGCGCAGCTCAAGAACCTGCCGAACGTGGGCATCGAGGACATCTACACCGGCAACGGTGTGAGCGAGCTCATCAACCTGTCCATGTCCGCGCTGCTCGACAACGGCGACGAGGTGCTCATCCCGAGCCCCGACTACCCGCTGTGGACCGCGTGCGTGAACCTCGCCGGCGGCACCGCCGTGCACTACCTGTGCGACGAGCAGTCCGAGTGGTATCCGGACATCGACGACATGCGCGCCAAGATCACGGACAAGACCAAGGCGATCGTGGTCATCAACCCGAACAACCCCACCGGCGCCCTGTACCCCAAGGAGGTGCTGCAGCAGATCGTGGACTTGGCGCGCGAGCACCAGCTCATGATCTTCTCCGACGAGATCTACGACCGCCTCGTCATGGACGGCCTCAAGCACGTGTCCATCGCGTCGCTCGCCCCGGACCTGTTCTGCGTCACGTTCTCCGGCCTGTCCAAGTCGCACATGATCGCCGGCTACCGCGTGGGATGGATGGTCCTGAGCGGCAACAAGAACATCGCCAAGGACTACATCGAGGGCATCAACATGCTCACCAACATGCGCATCTGCTCGAACGTGCCCGCGCAGTCGATCGTGCAGACCGCGCTCGGCGGCCACCAGTCCGTCAACGACTACATCGTGCCCGGCGGCCGCATCTACGAGCAGCGCGAGTACATCTACAACGCGCTGAACTCGATCCCCGGCGTCACGGCGGTCAAGCCCAAGGCCGCGTTCTACATCTTCCCGAAGCTCGACGTGAAGAAGTTCAACATCAAGGACGACGAGCAGTTCGCGCTCGACCTGCTGCACGACGAGCGCATCCTCATCACGCGCGGCGGCGGATTCAACTGGCAGAAGCCGGACCACTTCCGCATCGTGTACCTGCCGCGCATCGAGGTGCTCAAGGACGCTACCGCCAAGCTCACCGACTTCCTGTCGTACTACCAGCAGTGACTTTCATGCGTGTGTTATGCGTATACAATATGCATAACACACGCATTAGTGAAAGGAACTGCCATGACTGGAACCAAGGAACGCACCACGCTCACGCTCGACGCGAAGACGAAGGAGGAGGCGGCCGCGATCCTCGACGAACTCGGCATGAGCCTGAGCACGTTCGTGGACGTGAGTCTCAAGCAGTTGGTGCGCAATCAGGGCATGCCATTCCGCCCGACGCTGGAGGTCCGTGCGCCGAGGAGGCTGAGCCGGGAGGAGGTGCTGCGCGAAGTGGCACGTCTGGACGCGCTTACGCCCCCGGACGTGCAGGCCGGTCTTGCGGCGCTCACACCGGACGACGAACGTCGGTTGCTGGAGGAACGCGATGCTTAAGCTGTTTCTGGACACCAATGTGCTGCTGGATGCGGTCGGTCTTCAACGCGAGGGACATGCCGAGGCACGGCGACTATTGCTCATCGACCCGCGCAGAGCGAATCTCGGCATCAGCGCCGGCAGTCTCAAAGACTTCTACTTCACCGCGGACAAAGCAAAGGCCGGTATAGGCCGGCACGGCGGATTGGATGACGCCGAACGCCGTCGCTGGATCGGCATTTTCATGGATCTCGCCTCGATCCTTCCCGACGACGAGCGCACGGCGAAAGCGGCCCTCGAATCCAACGAACCCGACTACGAGGACGGCACCAAGCGCGCCACAGCGGAGGCGTGGGAGGCGGACTGGATCGTCACGCGCGATTCCAGCCGTCATGCCTTCGAACGGTCGCCTATCCCCACCGCCACCGCGGCGCAGATCATCAAACGGCTGTAGCGCGGCGTTCGCCTCAAGTCCCGGACCGCATCTCGGGTGGCCGGTTCACGGAATGACGGGGCCGCAATTCCGTGAACCGCAAACCGCACGGAAACGCACATGCATGAGACCACGCAATGGCGCCATTCCGCCGATCCATACATGCGATCGCACATCGTTGCGGCTCACGGAATGACGGGGCGAAAATTCCGTGAGCCGGTCATCCGATCAGCTCTTCCGACGCACCGCCGAATCGACCACACCGACGGCCATGCCGACCACGGCGGGCAGAACCCAGCCGAGCGAATAGCCGTTCAGCGGCAGCAGATCCAGTACGCCGGCCATCCAGACGAACACGCCCGCGCCGCCGAAACCGAACACCGTCGCCAGGGAGACCACGCACCCCAGCAGCGCCACGACGCCCACCAGCAGCACGGTCCAGAAGTACACGCGGCCGAACCGGCCGGCGAACCAGCGATGGGTGAGCGAGAGCAGCACGAGCACGATGGCGATGGGGTAAAGGGCGGAGAGCACCGGCACGGACACTTTGATGATAAGGCTCAGGCCGGCGTTGGACACCACGAAGCTGAACAGCGTGAAGATCACCTGCCATGCGCGGTAGCTCACACCATGGCCGGCCACCGTGCGGAACCGTTCGTGGAAGTACGACGCGCAGGTGCAGATGAGCCCGGTGCACACGTTGAGACAGGCGATCACGAACACCACGCCGAGGAACGCGGTGCCGGCCGCGCCAAACACCGAGGATGTGAGGTTGGTGAGCACGGTGGCGCCGGTGTCATGCTTCGGGTCGATCGCGGCGATGGCTCCGGAGACCACGCCCACATAGCTCAGCGCGCCGTAGATGACCACGAGCAGCACGCCCGTGCCGAGTCCGGCGAACGCGGTCTCGCGGCTGACGGCGCCTTCGTCGTCCACGCCCTGCGCGCGGATGTTCGCGCTGATCACGATGCCGAAGTACAGGGCCGCGAGCAGGTCCATGGTCTGGTAGCCGTCGAGGAACCCGCGGGACAGCTGTCCGGCCGCGTAGTCGCCCATGGGTGCAGCGGGCGTGCCGACGCCGTGGATGAGGCAGGCCGCGAAGATCACGGCGATGAGCGCGAGCAGCAGCGGTCCCATGAACCGGCCGAGCACGCGGGAGAGCTTCTCCGGCCTCTGCGCGAACAGGAAGGCCAGGGCGAAGAACACCGCGGAATAGACGAGCTGAGCCAGCCATTTGCTCATGCCGCCATCGCCGGCGCCGCCGCCCACGAACGGGGCGACCATCATCTCGAACGACGTGGTGGCCGTGCGGGGGATCGCGAAGCACGGGCCGATGGTGAGGATGATCGCCACGGCGAGCACGGTGGCGAAGCCGGGGGAGACGCGGCCGGCCAAGCGGCCGAAGCCACCGGCGAAGGAGACCGACAGCACGCCGAGGATCGGCAGGCCCACCGCGGAGACGATGAATCCGACCGTGGCGGGCACCGCGGCGGCCCCGGCCTGCGCACCCACGAACGGCGGGAAGATGAGATTGCCGGCGCCGAAGAACATGGAGAAGAACGTGAAGGTCATCACCACGCGCTGGCGGGCGGACAGTCGGGAAATCGTCTTGGCGGGCGATGGCATGTGCGGCTCTCTCTTTTCTTGGACTTGTGTCTGGGCTTTTTGGGCTTTCGGGCGTTCCCAGGGTTCCTCCCGTGCGGGGAATGCCTTCGCCAACCTATCGGGGCGCGGTGACAAGAGGAATGCGCGGAACAACGCGAAAGAGGGGTGCGGCCCCTGCTGTTCGCAGGAATCACACCCCTCGGCGGACGAACCCGACCCGCTGCCGGGTCAGGCCGTCATTCGGACCATTCAGCCGTTGACGCGGTCGATGCCGGCCTGGACGTCCGCGAGCACGGAATCCCAGGACTTGATGAAGGCGGCCACGCCGTCGGCCTCGAGCTTGTCGGTGACATCCTTGAGGTTGATGCCGAGCTCGGCGAGCTTGTTGATGATGGCGTGGGACTCCTCGTAGGTGCCCTCGATGGACGGAGCGCCGTTGCCGTGGTCGGCCAGGGCGTTCAGGGTCTTCTCCGGCATGGTGTTGACGATGTGCTTGGCGACGAGCTCGTCAACGTACTTGCAGTCGGAGTAGGCCGGGTTCTTGGTGCCGGTGGAGGCCCACAGCGGACGCTGGACCTTGGCGCCCTTGGCGGCCAGCTCGGCCCAGCGCGGATCGGAGGCGAACTTCTTCTCGAACAGCTCGTAGGCCAGACGGGCGTTGGCCACGGCGGCCTTGCCCTCGAGGGCCTTGGCCTCGTCGGAGCCGTTGGCCTCGAGCAGCTTGTCGACCGCGGTGTCCACGCGGGAGACGAAGAAGGAGGCGACGGAGCCGATGTGCTTGAGGTCGTGGCCGTTCGCGGCGGCCTGGGCGATGCCCTCGATGTAGGCGTCGATGACCTGCTCGTAGCGCTCGAGCGAGAAGATCAGGGTGACGTTCACGGAGATGCCCTTGGCCAGGGTGGCGGTGATGGCCGGCAGGCCCTCGAGGGTCGCCGGGATCTTGATCATCGCGTTCGGACGGTTGACCTTGGCCCACAGCTCCTCGGCCTGCTTCTCGGTGGCCTCGGTCTCGTGAGCGAGGCGCGGGTCGACCTCGATGGAGACGCGGCCGTCGACGAAGTCGGTCTTCTCGGCGATCTCGCGGAAGATGTCGGTGGCGTTGCGCACGTCGGTGGTGGTCAGCTCGCGCACGGCGGTCTCGACGTCGACCTTGCCGAGCTCCTTGAGCTGGGCGTCGTACGGGCCGACCTGGGAGAGGGCCTTCTGGAAGATGGACGGGTTGGTGGTCACGCCGACAACGTTCTTGTTGGCGATGAGGTCCTGCAGGGAGCCGGACTCGATGCGGGAGCGGGACAGGTCGTCCAGCCAGATGGACACGCCGTTGTCGGAAGTGCGCTGAGTTGCTTCGGTCATTGTTTGTTCTCCTTGTTATTGGATGAAATTCTGCATGGGGAGGGGACCCTCGTTGCCGGGATCCCCTCCGGTGTGGCGACGAATCGCGGGACCGGGCCGGGTTATGCGGGCCCGGGCTTGGGATCAGGCGGCCTGAACCTCGGCGATGGAGGCCTTGGCGGCGTCCACCACGTGCTCGGCGGTGATGCCGAGGTCGATGAGGTTCTGCGAGCCGGAGCCCTGCAGGCCGAACTGCTCGATGGAGACGGGCTTGCCGTAGGAGCCGAGGTACTTGTACCACGGCATGGCCACGCCGGCCTCGACGGAGACGCGGGCCTTGACGCCCGCCGGCAGCACGGACTCCTTGTAGTCGGCGTCCTGCTCCTCGAACCACTCGAGCGACGGGACGGAGACCACGCGGGCCTTGACGCCCTCGCCGGCCAGGGTCTTGGCGGCGGAGACGGCCAGCTGGACCTCGGAGCCGGTGGCCATGATGATCACGTCCGGGGTGCCCTCGGTGTCCACGAGGACGTAGGCGCCGCGCTTGACGCCGTCCTTGGCCTTCTCGGCGGTCTCGGCGAGCACCGGGACGCCCTGGCGGGACAGGACCATGGCGGCCGGCAGCGTGTTCTTCTTCTCGAAGAAGTAGCGGTAGGCCTCGGCGGTCTCGAAGGCGTCGGCCGGGCGGACGACCTCGAGCTGCGGCATGGCGCGGAAGGACGCCAGGTGCTCGATCGGCTGGTGGGTCGGGCCGTCCTCGCCGACGGCGACGGAGTCGTGGGACCAGATGTACAGGTTCGGGATCTCCATGAGGGCGGCCAGACGGACGGCGGAGCGCTCGTAGTCGGAGAACATGAAGAAGGTGCCGCCGAACGGACGGGTGTGGGAGCCCAGCAGGATGCCGTTGGTGATGCAGCCCATGGTGAACTCGCGCACGCCGAAGTGGAGCTGGCGGCCGAACTCGCTGCACACCGGCCACTGCTTGGTGGCACACTCGGCCGGGGCGAAGGTGGCCGCGCCCTTGAGGTCGGTCTTGTTGGAGCCGCCGAGGTCGGCGGAGCCACCCCACAGTTCCGGCATGACGGCCGCGATGGCGTTGAGGACGGAGCCGGACGCGCCGCGGGTGGCGACGCCCTTGCCGACCTCGAAGGTGGCCTCGAGGTCGTCGATGGCCTTGTCGAAGCCCTCCGGCAGCTCGCCGGCCTTCAGACGGTCGTACAGGGCGGCCTTGTCCGGGTTGGCCTTGCGCCAGGCGTCGAACTTCTCGTCCCAGGCCTTGTGGGCCTCGAGACCGCGGTCGGCGACCTTGCGGGCGTGGGCGAGGGCCTCCTCGTCGACGTGGAAGGACTCCTCCGGGTCGTAGCCAAGGACCTTCTTGAGGCCGGCGACGGCCTCGGCGCCCAGCTTGGAGCCGTGGGAGGACGGATCATTGGTCTTGCCCGGGGTCGGCCACGCGATGAGGGTGTGGACCTTGATGAGCTTCGGCTGGTCCGGGGCGGCGGCCTCGGCCTTGGCGATCACGTCGGCCAGGCCCTCGACGTCCTCCTTGTAGGAGCCGTCGGGCTGGATGAAGCTGAACTCGTCGGTGTACCAGCCGTAGGCCTGGAAGCGCTTGAGCACGTCCTCGGCCAGCACCAGGTTGGTGTCGCCCTCGATCTGGATGCGGTTGGCGTCGAAGATCACGGTGAGGTTGCCGAGCTTCTGGTTGGCGGCCAGGGCGGCAGCCTCGCCGGAGATGCCCTCCTCGATGTCGCCTTCGCCGCAGATGGCCCAGATCTTGTGGTAGAACGGGGAGTCTTCCTTCTTGGTCTCCGGGTCGAGCAGGCCGCGCTGGAAACGCTCGCCGTACGCGAAGCCGATGGCGGAGGCGAAGCCCTGGCCCAGCGGGCCGGTGGTCATTTCGATGCCGGGGGTCAGGCCGTACTCCGGGTGGCCCGGGGTGCGGGTGTCGGCGCCGCCGCGGAAGTGCTTGAGGTCGTCCAGCGTCAGGCCGTAGCCGGAGAAGTACAGCTGGACGTACTGGGTGAGGGAGGCGTGGCCGCCGGAAAGGATGAAGCGATCGCGGCCTTCCCAGTTGGGATCGTTCGGATCGTGCTTGATGAAGTGCTGGTAGAGCGTGTAGGCGATGGGCGCCAGGGACACCGGGGAACCGGGGTGGCCGGAACCGGCGTTCTCAACCGCGTCGGCCGACAGGACCTTGGCCATCTTGATGGCGCGCTCGTCCAGCTCGGTCTCCTTGAATTCGGTCATGTTTCATTTCCTTCCAATAATTCGGGCCCCACGGCCCGGCAAGCGCCGTGCCATGGTTTGCCTTCACATTGCACTCTCATGCTAACCGTGATCGGCGACTTCGGCGGGCTTTTTTGGAGTGTTTTGTGAGTTTCTGTGCTGTTAGCGTTCACAGTCGGACATGCCCGCACAGGAGCTCTCAGCCCGTAACGAACGGCGCCGCAACGACTTAGCACTCGAAACGCCCGAGTGCTAATACAATGGGAACGGAAACGGAATTCACCGACCGTTCATGTCGCCGCCGCCCGTCCTCGCGCGTCGCATCGCGCGCGCCGACGCGGCCGGACGCATGGAACGGTCGGCGCGATGCCGCCGCGCATACGCAACATAAAGGAGGCGCGCATGACGAACAATCGCCGCATGCTGGTGCTGCGCGCCGTGGTCGAGGACTACATCCGCTCGCAGGAGCCGGTCGGCTCCTCGTCGATCACCCGCGGGCACGATCTGGGCGTGAGCCCGGCCACCGTCCGCAACGACATGGCCGCATTGGAGGACGAGGGCTACCTCGTCCAGCCGCACACCTCGGCGGGCCGCATTCCCACCGAGAAGGGCTACAGGTACTTCGTGGACAAGCTGGCCACCGTGGTGCCGCTGTCCGCCGCTCAGCGACGCGGCATCGACACGTTCCTGTCCGGCTCCGTGAGTCTGGAGGACACGCTGCAGCGCGCCGCCCGGCTGCTGTCCGGCATCACCGGGCAGGTCGCCGTCGTCGCCTCGCCGTCGCTGGCCCGGTCCGCGCTGCGCCGGCTCGAGATCGTGCCGCTCGCCGCGGGGGTGCTGCTCGTGGTGGTCATCACCGACACGGGCCGCGTGGCCCAGCGCAGCGTGAGCCAGCCCGACGCCCCTGACGCGGACTGCGTGGCGCGCCTCAGCGACGCGATCAACGGGCAGTGCCAGGGCATGTCCCTCGAGCAGGCCGGCGCGCGGATCGCGGAGATCGCCGCCTCGCCGTCGTTCGCCGACGACGGCGCGCAGGGGCTCGGCGCCACGCTGGCCCAGGTGTTCACCGACATGGCCTCGCAGGAGCAGGCCGGCGGCCTGTACATGGCGGGCGCCTCCAAGCTCGCCCAGCGCCCGGCGGTGGACATCGCCGATCTGGCCCCGCTGTTCGACGCGCTGGAGGAGCAGGTGGTGCTCATGAAGCTCATGACCTCATTGAGTGAGGTGTCGTCGCAGGCCGGCGGCGTGAGCGTGGCCATCGGCTCGGAGACGCATACGCCCGGGCTGCTGCACGCCTCCGTGGTCACCAGCGGATACGGCAAGTCGAGCGGCGGCGAGGCGAACGCGGCCAAGGGCTCCGAGCCGGTCGCCTTCGTGGGGTCCATCGGCCCCACGCACATGGACTACGTCACCACGATGGCCGCCGTGCGGGCCGTGGCGCGTTACCTCACGGGGTTCATGAACCGCGAGGAGCACGGCGAGTCGGCCTGACCGGCTCCCGTGGCAGAATGTCAGCGAATTCAACAGACACAAGGAAAGAAACCGTGGCAGATTATTACGAGGTGTTGGGCGTCGAGCGCACGGCCAGCGAAGAGGAGATCAAGAAGGCCTATCGCAAGATGAGCCGCAAGTACCATCCGGACATCGCGGGTCCCGAGTTCGAGGACAAGTTCAAGGAGGTCAACGCCGCCTACGAGGTGCTCTCCGACTCGAACAAGCGCCAGATGTACGATCAGGGCGTCGACCCCAACAACCCGCAGGCCTCGGCCGGGTTCGGCGGCGGCTCGTTCAACATGGGGGACATGGGCGACATCTTCGGCCAGTTCTTCGGCGGCGGGTTCGGCGGCGCGGGCCAAGGCCCGATCCCGCGCACGCAGCCGGGCCGCGACGCCCTCGCCTCCGTGGTGATCGACCTCAAGACCGCCGTGTTCGGCGGCGTGGCCCACGCGGAGATCAACACGTTCGCGCTGTGCCAGGAGTGCGGCGGCACCGGCGCGCAGGCCGGCTCCCAGCCCGTCACCTGCCCCGACTGCAAGGGCCGCGGCTTCGCGCAGAAGGTGGTCCGCACGCTGCTCGGCCAGATGATGACCTCCGCCCCGTGCGAGCGCTGCGAGGGCCACGGCACCATCATCGAAAAGCCGTGCGCGAGCTGCATGGGCCACGGCCGCGTGCGCGCCAAGCGCTCCGTGGGCGTGACCATCCCCGCCGGTATCCGCGACGACTCCCGTCTGCGCCTCGCGTCCCAGGGCGAGGTGGGCGAGGGCGGCGGCGCGGCCGGCGACCTCTACATCGACGTGCGCATCAAGGCGGACAAGCAGTACACGCGCGACGGCGACGACCTGCACTGCTGGATCCAGGTGCCCATGAGCTGGGCGGTGCTCGGCCACGAACTGACCATCGAGACCTTCGACGGACCGCAGAAGATCACCATCCCCGCCGGCTGCCAGCCCGAGGACACCGTCGCGCTGAAGGGCCTCGGCGTCACCAAGCTGCGCACGCAGGAGCGCGGCGATCTCGTGGCGCACATCGCCGTCCACATCCCCACCAAGCTCAACGACCGCGAACGCGACCTCATGACCCAGTTCGGTCAGCTGCACGATTCCTCCGCCGGCCACGTGGCGCAGAGCAGCAGGCCGCGCAATGCGGGGAAGAAGGGATTCTTCAGCAAATTGAAGGACGCACTGAGCTGAGCATTTGATCCGAATCCCCGCCCATACACGCGATGGCCGGTGTTATGCAAGCACGCATAACACCGGCCATCGCGTGTATGCGGCTGTTATAGCCATCGCCATAACAGCCGCTTGAGTCCTTTCCGACCCGGCAATCAGCCCAGCAGTGAGCGCAGCATGGCACGGTACTCGCTCACGTAGCCGCCGCCGAAGAACACGCAGTGCCCGGCGATGGGGTAGAGCTGCCAGAGGGTGAGGCGGTCCTCGAAGCCCTTCTTGAGCGGGTGCACGGTCTGGTAGCCGTCGAGGATGTTGCTCAGGTAGGACATGCCGAACAGGTGAAGCATGGCCAGATCCTCCTCGCGGTGGCCGCCGTGTGCCGCGGGGTCGATGAGCACCGCTTCGGTCTCGCCGTCCGCGCGGTGCGTCCACATTACGTTGCCGCTCCACAGGTCGCCGTGCACGCGGGCGGGCTTGTCGTCCGCCGCCTTGCCGAGGATCTCCGGCATGGCGGCGATCACCTCGCGCGTCACCTTGAGGTCATCCGCGTCCAGCGAACCGCGGCGGATGCCCATCTCGACCATCGGGATCAGGCGCCCCTCGGCGTAGTACGTGACCGGATCGGTCCACGTGCCGGTGTCCATCGGCACCGGATCCTGCAGCGGGCCGAAGTAGCACGTGCCCTCGTAGCCGGCGGGGGCGGAGCCGAAGTAGTCGGCGCCCGCGTCGTGCATGTGCGCCAGGGCGGCGCCGAACCGGAACGCGGCGTGCGGCGTGGGGGAGGCCGGCTCCACACGCTCGATGTCCAGATGCCCGTCGGTCCAGCCGTACACCTCCACCACGCGCGGACCGCCCTGCGACTGCGCCTCGCCGAGCCATTCGAGGCCTCGCCCCTCGCACTCGAAGAATCCCTTGGGCGCGAACGCGCGCGACTTGCGGTATTGAGCCATGTCCTCTCCTTGACGATCCTCGGCGGTCCGACGCCGCCCCCTGCGATTGTAATGCGTTTTGGCAGGCATGGCGCTAGTCTTAGACACGACTAAGAACCGCTGAATTAGAAGTAGGGGTCATGAATTTCTTCCAAGCCATCTTCCTTGGCATCGTTCAGGCGCTGACCGAGTATCTGCCGGTCTCCTCCAGCGCGCACATCCGCATCATCGGCGACCTCATGATCGGCTCCGATCCGGGCGCCGCCTTCACCGCCATCATCCAGATCGGCACCGAGCTGGCCGTGCTGCTGTACTTCCGCCACGACATCATCCGCATCCTCGGCGCGTGGTTCGGCTCCCTGTTCGGCAAGGAGGGCAAGGACTGGAAGTCCCGCCTCGGCGCGCACAACCGCGACACCCAGATGGGCTGGTACATCATCATCGGCACGCTGCCGATCGTCATCGCCGGCGTCCTGTTCAAGAGCGCCATCGAAACCACGCTGCGCAACCTGTGGATCACCGTCACCGTACTCGCCGTGTTCGGCGTGCTGCTGTGGGTCTTCGACGCCCGCGCCAAGCAGGTCAAGACCATGGACCGCATGACCGTCAAGGATGCCATCGTCTTCGGCATCGGCCAGATGCTCGCCCTCATCCCCGGCGTCTCCCGCTCCGGCGGCACCATCACCTTCGGCCGCGCGATGGGCTACACCCGCGAGGCCGCCGTGCGCGTCGCGTTCCTCATGGCCATTCCGGCCGTGTTCGGCGCCGGCATCCTCGAGACCGTCTCCTCCATCAAGGACCTCAACGCCTGCGCCGCGGCCGGCAACGACCCGACCGCCGAGGCGTGCATCAGCGCCGGCACCATGTTCCCGGGCTGGGGCCCGACCATCGCGGCCACCATCGTGTCCTTCCTGCTCGGCTACATCGTGATCATCGGCTTCCTCAAGTTCGTGTCCACCTTCTCCTACAAGGCGTTCGCGATCTACCGCATCGTGCTGGCCGTGATCGTGGCCATCCTGCTGCTCACCGGCGTGCTGTCCCCGGTCGAGGCCACCGCCGCCGCGGGGGCCTGAGCCAGGGGCCGGTCCGCGTCCAGAACCAACAAACAGGGGTTTGAACCGCTCATGCACGCGGTTCAGACCCCTGTTTTCACATCCGGTGCGATTTCTGACCTGACCGGCGCCGAAAGACGGCCATTCGCCCCTCGCGGTTCGGCCATTTTTCGCCGTTGCCCATCGTCAAAACGGCTTTGTTGTCCGCCGCGTTAGGTCAGAAATCGAAGGAGCGGCCTCACTGTCCGCTGATGTCGCGCAAAAACGCCTCCGCCTCCTGCGCGATATCGTTGCCGGTGGTCTCGGACATCCTGTCGGACAGCTTCTCCTGCTCGCGCGTGTCCATCTCGACCTCCAAATGGCGCACGTAGTCGCCGAGCTCGTCGTTGCAGCGGACGAGCAGGCTGGCCTGCGCCTTCCACTGCGCGGCCTTCTTGGGCAGATCGCCCTCCTCGAGGTCCACGCCGATCGTGTCCGACAGCTTCCTCAGCAGCGCCAGCGTGGCCTGCGCGCAGTCATCGCCGCTCAGGTACTGCGGGATGGAGACCCACATGGACGCGGTGGGGAAGCCATGGTCGTGGGCAACCTGGTCGAGCACGGTGGGGATGCCGATCGGGCCGGTGTAGTCGTCCTCGCCGACGTCCACGGTGTTGTAGCCGCCGGTCGTCACGTCGACGGGCAGGGGACGGGTGTGCGGGCAGTCGGCGAACATGGAGCCGAGGCTGATCACCATGTCGGCGTCGCAGTCCTCGGCGAAGTGCAGGCTGCGGTGGCAGAACTCAAGCCAGCGGTAGTTGGGCTCGGGGCCAATTTCCACGATGAGCGAGTGCGACTCGTCCACCTTGACCTGATAGACGGTGGTCTCCGGCCACACGATGCTGCGGCGTCCGTTCATGGCGCAGAGCATGGGACGGGAAGTCTGGTAGTCGTAGAAGCCGGCGCAGCAGATCTTGCCGACCTCCTGGGACTCGTACGTGTCGATGAGATGGCGCGCGACGTTGGTGGCCGCCTGGCAGGCGTCGTTCCATCCCGCGAAGGCGCTGACCATCACGCAACTGGGCTTCGTCATATGTTCTTCACTCACGCCTCCCAGTGTAACGGGACGGTGTTGCGGGCGGGACGCCAATCCGCCGTAGGCGTGAAACGCCGGAATCCGGCGCTGCGGAGCCCGTGCGGCATCTACGCGACACGCCCATGTTTGCAAATCACAGGGATGTCGTTATAGTAGTTACTCGTGCTTCGGCGGAAGGAATTCCGTTGTGCCTTCGCGGACATAGCTTAGTTGGTAAAGCGCAACCTTGCCAAGGTTGAGACCGCGGGTTCGAGTCCCGTTGTCCGCTCTAGGTCCGATGAGTTGACAGACCTTACGGTGGGTTAGCCAAGCGGTTAGGCAGCGGCCTGCAAAGCCGTATAGACGAGTTCGACTCTCGTACCCACCTCTCGGACGGGCGGAGTTATCCGTGCCGACGACCAAGGACCTGGGCGGTTGGCGCAGAGGTAGCGCACTTCCCTGACACGGAAGGGGTCACAAGTTCGAATCTTGTATCGCCCACTCGTATAACTGAACACCGATTGATTTCGGGCGATTGGCGCAGCGGCTAGCGCACTTCGTTCACACCGAAGGGGTCGTAGGTTCGATTCCTACATCGCCCACTGAATCCCGCTTCTCACGGCGGGATTCTTTGCGGACATAGCTTAGTTGGTAAAGCGCAACCTTGCCAAGGTTGAGACCGCGGGTCCGAGTCCCGTTGTCCGCTCCGATTGCGATAAAGGCCTTTCCCAGTGCGGAAAGGCCTTTATTCGTATTGGCCCGCCTGCACCCGAAGGGGACCGGAATGCACCCGCGCGTCCGAGTCCCCTCCACCCGATCACAATGCATGGGAATGCACGTGCGCCGTTTTTGGACGGGGAGCGGGCGCTCCCTGTCCGACGTCGACGAAAATGGCTTTATTCCGCGGATTGCACGGCCTCTGGACAGGGGAGTGGGCGCTCCCCGTCCGCACACCCGCTCCCGGTCCGGGATAAGGTGGGGGCCCGACACATCACGGCAAGCTGTCGATCGGGCGTGCGCGACCAACCGCCGCTCGGATAGAGTGCTGATCAGCGCCCGGTTCCATCCCGGAGGGCACGAGCGAGCAAGGAGGCTTGACCATGACGGCACTGATGGTATTGACGGGCGCCGAACGCTGCTTCATCTACTGGCTGGCCTACGCGTTCGTCGGCTGGGCGTGGGAGACCGGTCTGAGCGTGGTACTGCGCAGGCGGTTCGAGGACCGGGGCGTGCTCAACGGCCCACTGTGCCCGATCTACGGCTTCGGCGGGCTGCTGGCCGTCGCGATGCTCGGCGACGTATCGAATCCGGTGGCGCTGTTCCTGTCGTGCGGCGTGCTGGCGTGCACGCTGGAATATCTGTCGTCGTGGGCGATCGAGGCGCTGTTCCACGTGCGGCTGTGGGATTACACCGGCAAGCCGTTCAACATCAACGGACGCGTGTATCTCAACGGTTTTCTGGCGTTCGGCGCGGGCGCGACCGCCGTGGTCATGGTGGTGCAGCCGTGGATGGCCGGGATCGTGGAGTCATGGCCGCCGCTCGTGCTGCATCTGGTGGCCGGGCTGCTGTGCGCGGCCACGCTGGCGGACGCGGCGGTCACCGTGGCGGGGCTCGTGAGCTTCGACACGCGCCTTGGCCGTGTGGCCGAGGACCTGAAGGAACTCAAGCTCGAGCAGATCCGCGGCATCGACGACCGGATCACCGCCGCGGACGAGCAGTGGGAGCGCCGCATGGCCGAGGCGCGCTCCGATCTGGAAACCGCGAGCGAGGAGGCCCGCGGGCGCATCCGGGGCACGCTGAACTGGCAGCAGCGCCGACTCATCCGCATCTTCCCGACCCTCACGTCCTCCCGCGACGCCGGGCTCGCCGAACGCATCCGCGCGCTGCTCGAACGCCGCCGCTGAGCCGGCGTAGTCCCGCGGACGACGGCGCTCCGCGACACGCCGCAACGCACGCCATACGATGGAGGCATGAGCACGCAATCGGCATTTCCGTCCGGCCGCACGTCGACCAAGGCGAACGCGACGGGAAAACGGACCGTCGGCATCGTGGACAACGACCCGTTCACCCTGTCGGCGCTGCGCGACGTGGTCGAGCGGATGCTCGGCTACCGGGTATGTTGGGCGGAACGTTCGGCGATCACCGCGCTCGGCCTGTGCGGGGACCCGGCGACCGCCCCGGACGTGCTGCTCACCGACGTGATGATGCCCGACATGTCCGGACTCACGCTGTGCCGTCTGGTGCGCAGCCGCACGGCGGACATCCCGGTGCTCGCGATCACGTCGTACAACCTCGACGTGTACGCCGCCAAGGCGCGCGACGCCGGCGCGCAGGGCATCGTGAACAAGGACGATCCCGCGGTGATCACGGCTGCGATATCCGCCGTGGCGAACGGCATGACATGGCCGTACCGGGGCGGCGGAGGCTCCGACGGCGGGCGCGCATGGACCACGGTCACCTTTCCCACGGCAACGCAGGCTCATGCGCGGGTGTCGGTGAGCGACGCGCAACGGGCGATTGCCTCGCTCACCGCGCGCGAGCTGGAGGTGGTGCGTCTCACGTGCGAGACGCTGGCTCCGTTCGGAGACATCGCCGTCAGACTCGACTGCGCCGAATCGACGGTGAAGACGCTCGCCAGGCGCGCATACCGCAAGCTCGGTGTCACCAGCCGGCGTGAACTCATGGCCCTGTGGGCGGAAGGACTGCTCTCATGAACGCACATCCCATGACAGCGAAGGGCGATGCGAACGATCATGCGAAGAACATCGTGCCGATCACCGCGTCCAAGCCGACGCCCGCGAAGACGAAGACAACGGCAACGACGGCGTCCGGCGACGGGGGAGCGACGCGGCATGCGTCCGGTCGCCCGCACGGTCTGGCCGACATGCCGCTCCGGTGGGCCCGCCGCGCCGCGGGCCTGCTGGCCGCGACCCTGCGCGCCAACTGGTGGTGCGCCGCGCTGGCCGCCGCGGGACTCGCGTGGGAGGTGTGGCACGTATTCGGCGACCCGCTGCGCACCTACTATTTCTTCTACAATGAGCATCTGCTGACGCTCACGATCGTGTTCGGCGCGACGCTCATGCTCGGTCTGCCTCTGGCGCCGAAGTACGCGTCCGTCGCGGTGATGGCGCTGGGCGCGCTGTGGGTCGGCATGATGCCGTATTCCACGTCCGTCGCCATGATCGTGGGCGTGACGGCCGCCGCCGGCGCACTGGCCTATCTCAAGCCGCGCTGGGCCATGGCCGCCACGGGCGTGTGGTCGGTGGCGATCCTATGGGCGTATTACCGGAGGTCCCGTGAATTCCGCACGAGCGGAACGGATTTCGACTACTACTGCATGCTGCTCATCGCATGCGTGGTGACCGCCTGCTGCGTTGGCATGACGATCGGCTGGCGGCGGCAGGCGCGGGCCATGGCCGACGAGCAGGTGGAGCGCCGGCGCGCGGAACAGGCGCTGGCACGCAAGCGGCGCAACGAGACGATTGCGAAGAACATCCATGATTCGCTCACGGGGAACCTGTCGTACATCGCGCTGCTGGCCCAACGCGAGCTGGCGCGCATGGAAGCCGACGACGCCGGCAAACCCGGTCCGAACGACCCGGCGTACGAGACGTGGCGGAGCGTGGAGCGCAACGCGAGCGATGCCCTGCGCGGGGTGCGGCGGGTGATCGGCCTGCTGGACGCGGACGATTCGGGCGCGCACGGCGGCACAGCGGACGAACGTTCGTTCGAAGGCATCATGCGCCTTGCCGAACCGAAGCTGGACGATCTGGGCATCCACGGCAAAACGGTGATTCTGAACCGATCCGGCGGCACGAAGCCCGACGGGGAACGGCTGGAGGCGGCCCACGCGCTCGTGGAGGAACTGTACGCGAACCTGATGCGGCATTGCGAACCGGGGGAGCACGCGTACTTCCTGCGCGTCGAGGTAGCCGACGAAGGCACGACCATAGCCGAGGCCAACGCGATGCGCCCCGACGAGGAACATGAGCGGGACGGCACGGCCCGACTGCCCGAATCCGGCACCGGTCTGGTCCGTCACGCGCGGACGATCCAGCGTCTCGGCGGCACATGCGACTGGCGCGCCGACGGCGGCGAATGGCTGCTTTCCGCGTTCATCCCGGCCGGTGAGGACGATGCGACCGAAACGTCCTTGATATCATCCCGCTGAGCGAGGTCCGAGGCGCGGCTCGCTTGTCGTCCGGGGGACTACGGGCGCGGTCCGACGCACGGCGCGGAACCCATACGCTGGAAGCAAGGGAAGGCGCGAATCGTCATCCGGAACCGGCACACCACGGAGGTGATCATCATGCGCGGGGGAACGCACACTCACGGCGCAATCCGCCCGTTTGCCGCGGTACTGGCCATTTTCATGCTCGGCGGCTGCGGCTCGGCTCCGAACGAGCACAACGAACAATTCGTGGACGGTACCGCGCAATCGGGCGGACAGTGGCAGGCCGTCGCGGACGCGATCACGGCGGACGGCGAGGTCACGCGCGCGGAAACCGAGCAGGCGATCGCGTCGTATCACCAATGCCTTGCGCAGAACCATTTTTCCGGCAACTACCGATACGATCTGGACACGTACTTCTGGGTCAACGGCGGCAGCTACGGGCTGGACGCCGACGCACCGGGATATCCGGGGCTGCCCGAACGCTTCCGCAAGAAGGACTGGACCGACGAGGACGACGCGGACTTCGCAGCGTGGATGAAAAGCGACGAGGGACGGCGGCGCATGGACGAGAACCGGCGGATCGAAGAGCAGTACGAGGCTCCGTGCAAACCGTTCGACGCCGTGCGCGACCTGGCCTCAAGCCAAGTGGACTGGGCATGGTACGACCGTAACAAGTTCGACGCGATCCAGCGCTGCATCGCCGCCAATGCGCCCTCCTATGCCGAGCGGGCGAAGCAGGTGCAATACCGGTACACCGACACCATGGAAGGTACGGCGCTGTTGACGAAGGCGCTGTACGGCGACGACGCCGATTGGCCGGAACTCGCGAATCAGCCGAAGACCAGCGAGGAGTACAAGCTCGCCCTGTGCGTCGAGAATCCCACCGGCGCGCCCATGCATTACTTCGGTTCCGCGGAATACCGTTCCGGCGACGAGCCGTAGACGCATTCCGCGTACACTGGATATGCAGGCCGCAGCGACGCGGCCGTCCACGACCGTCCCCACGGCCCCATCTCTCCTTCCCCCGCTCTTCTCCCGCCGTACCCGTCCAGACTCGGCCCTTCTCGATCATTTCCACCCGACCAATCCAATTCGCCTTCCACCAACGGATAGGAGAGGAGGCCCATATGAAATCCACGGCACGCAGCATCGCCGCCATGGCCACGGCGCTCATGGCCCTGACGCCGCTACTGGGCGGATGCGCCGGTCTTGGAGACAACACGGCGAACGAACAATTCGTGGACGGCGGCGCGCAAACCACCGCACGTGACTGGCAGGCCGTCGCGGACGCGATCACGGCGGACGGCAAGGTCACGCGCGCGGAAACCGAGCAGGCGATCACCGAATATTGGAACTGCATGGCGATCAACGGGTTCAGCGGCACCTACGCCATCGATCTGGACGTGTACCACTGGTCGTTCCTCGGCTCGTACGGGCTCAACACGGACATCGTCGGCGACGACGGCACGCCGGACACCAGCGGCATGGACGCGGAGGAATCGCAGCGCGTCCTCGCCGAATGGAACCGCAGCAAGGAGGGGCAGGCCGCGTTCAACCGATACGTCAGGCTGATGGGCGAGCGCAAGGCCCCGTGCCAGCCGCTCGGCGACGTGGAGGACGCGATTCTCTCGTCCATCGACTGGAATTACTACCAGCGCAACAAGTTCGACGCGATCCAGCGCTGCATCGCCGCGAACGCGCCCACGTACGCCGACCGTGCGCGCCGCGTGCAATACCCGACCGGCCCCGACGCAGACGGCGAGTATCAGCTCATCAAGGAGTTCGGCCTCTACGGCGAGTCCAGCCCCGACGGCGACAAGTTCATGTACGCGAAGGCGGGCACCGAGGAGCACCGGCTCCGCCAATGCTTCAACAACCCCAACGGCGTGCCGATCGTCCCCTTCGGCGCCGACGAGACGCTGCACGACACCGGCCAGCCGGAGGGGTGAGCGGCATGCCATCCCATCGCGCCCGTTCCACCGCCCTACACCAGCCCGGCGAGGTTGCGGGCGACGGCGCGTTCGCGGGCGGACTTGGTCAGGCGCAGGCCTAGGGCGACGAGCAGGAACATGGCGGTGCACGCCTCCCACAGGAACCGCGCGCCCATGTTGGCGAGCACCCATCCGCCGATCAGCGGGGCCATGCCCTGGGACATGGACCACACGAGGTTGTAGACGCCCTGGTACGTGCCGCGCGCGTCCGCCGGGGCGAGGCTCGCGACCGTGGTGGCGGCGATCGGGAAGGTGCCGAGCTCGCCCAGGGTCCACAGCACGGCGGCGGCCACGAACCCGTGCCACGAGTTCGCGCCGATCTGGAACGCGTAGCCCACGGCCGTCATGAGCATGCCGAGGATGAGCACGCGCGTGTTACTCATGCGGTTGAACACGGCGATCGCGGGGATCTGCAGCAGGCACAGGATGGCGCCGTTGATGGTGAGGACCATGGAGTATTCGTTCGTGCCGAGACCGATCTCCGTCATGGCGATCGGCAGGCCGCTGGTCATCTGGAAGTAGGCGACCGTGTAGCCGAACATGAGCAGCACCATGGACATGAGCGGCCAGTCGGTCAGGGCGCGGCGGTAGTTGGCGGCCATGCTCACGTTCGGGGCGGCGGGGGAGGGGCCGTCCGCGGCGTCCGTCACGGAGCCCGTCCGCAGCGCTCCGTGGTCGGTGCGGTCCACGCCCATGCGGTGGAAGAACGCGACCAGCATGACGGTGACCGCCACGAGCACCGCCGCCTCCGCGTAGAACATGAGCTCGTAGGAGAAGCGGATGAGCTGGTTGGCGATGATCGGCCCGATGGCGAAGCCGAAGTTCACGGCCCACGTCTGCAGCGTGTAGGCGCGCTTCTGGTTGCGCACGGGCACCACGTCGGCGATGTACGCGGCGATGGCGGGCGTGGGGATCGAGGAAATGGCGCCGTAGACGAGCAGGGTCGCGCCCATGACGGCCGGGTCGTCGATGAACGAGAGGACCACGAGCATGGCGGCCGAGCCGAGCTCGCCGGCCACGATCATGGGCTCGCGGCCGAAGCGGTCGGACAGCGCGCCGCCGAACAGGCATCCGAAGATGCCGCCGAAGCCGTACATGGCCACCACGGAGCCTGCCGTGCCCGCGTCCACGTGCAGCTCGGAGACGAGGTAGATGGACATGAACGAGATGACGAACCGGCCCATCCACAGGATCAGGATGGCCAGCCACAGGCCCCAGTAGAGCAGGGGCAGGCCGAACATGGAGGGTTGCGCCGGGTTTCGCCCCGCGGGCGTCGTGGATTTCGTCTGCTTCGTCGTAGTCACCCGTGACACTTTAGCGCCCGCGCGGCCCGCGACGCGCTTGTCGTTATGCCGCCCTATGGTGTCGCTTGCTGAAACAAACAAGTCCAGGCCTGCACCTTGTAACGCGGACCCACGATAGTAAGGACATCACAATGGCACAGTCAACCATCTCCATCACACTCAACGGCGAAGCGAAGGAGGTGGATGCAAGCCAGACCGGCGTGGAGCTCTTCGCGGACGACAAGAACATCATCGCGGTGCGTCTCAACGGCGAACCGCGCGATCTGTACACCCCGCTTGCCGACGGCGACGTGGTCGAGCCCATCGCGCTGGACAGCGAGGACGGCCTTGCGATCATGCGCCATTCCGCCACGCACGTCATGGCCCAGGCCGTGCAGGAGCTCTTCCCGGACGCCAAGCTCGGCGTCGGCCCGGTCATCAAGGACGGCTTCTACTATGACTTTGAGGTCGCCAAGCCGTTCACGCCGGACGATCTCAAGGAGATCGAAAAGCACATGCAGCGCATCGTCAAGGAGTCCCAGTCCTTCCGCCGCCGCGTGGTGACCGAGGACGAGGCCCTCGCCGAGGAGGAGGGCCAGCCCTTCAAGATCGAGCTCATCAAGGACAAGGAGGCGCACCTCGACCCGGCCGCGGCCACCGAGATCGCCGAGAAGGAGCTGAGCTTCTACGACAACGTGAACCGCGACGGCGAAGTGGTCTGGAAGGACCTGTGCCGCGGCCCGCACCTGCCGAACACCCGCTACATCAAGGCGTTCAAGATCCAGCGCTCCGCCGCCGCCTACTGGCGCGGCAGCGAGAAGAACCCGATGCTGCAGCGCATCTACGGCACCGCGTTCGCCTCGAAGGACGACCTCAAGGCCTACATGACCCGCATGGAGGAGGCCGCCAAGCGCGACCACCGCAAGCTGGGCCAGGAGATGGACCTGTTCTCCTTCCCGGACGAGATCGGCCCTGGCCTGGCGGTCTTCCACCCGAAGGGCGCCGCGGTGATCAACGCCATGGAGGACTACTCCCGCGAGCAGCACCGCAAGCACCACTACAGCTTCGTGCAGACCCCGCACATCACCAAGGGCGGCCTGTACGAGACCTCCGGCCACCTGCAGTGGTACAAGGACGCCATGTACCCGCCGATGCACCTCGACGAGGAGCACGACGAGAACGGCAACGTGACCAAGCCCGGCTTCGACTACTACCTGAAGCCGATGAACTGCCCGATGCACAACCTCATCTTCAAGTCCCGTCAGCGCTCCTACAAGGAGCTGCCGCTGCGCCTCTTCGAGTTCGGCACCGTGTACCGCTACGAGAAGTCCGGCGAGGTCCACGGCCTGACCCGCGTGCGCGGTCTGACGCAGGACGACTCCCACATCTACTGCACCCGCGAGCAGATGAAGGACGAGCTCAAGAGCCTGCTCACCTTCGTGCTCAACCTGCTCAAGGACTTCGGCCTGTCCGACTTCTACCTCGAGCTGTCCACCAAGGACGAGCACAAGTACGTCGGCTCCGACGAGATCTGGGAGGAGGCCACCAACACGCTGGCCGAGGTCGCCAAGGAGTCCGGCCTGACCCTCGTGGCCGACCCGGGCGGCGCCGCGTTCTACGGCCCGAAGATCTCCGTGCAGGCCCGCGACGCGATCGGCCGCACCTGGCAGGTCTCCACGATCCAGCTCGACTTCAACCTGCCCGAGCGCTTCCAGCTCGAGTACATCGCGGCCGACGGCACCCACCAGCGCCCGGTGATGATCCACCGCGCGCTGTTCGGCTCCATCGAGCGCTTCTTCGCCGTGCTGCTGGAGCACTACGCGGGCGCGTTCCCGGCGTGGCTCGCCCCGGTGCAGGTGCTTGGCATCCCGGTCTCCGACGACGTGTCCGACCATCTGGCCGGCTTCGTCAAGTCCCTCGAGGACGAGATGGTCCGCTGCGAGATCGACTACTCCGACGACCGCTTCGGCAAGAAGATCCGCAACGCGTCCAAGTCCAAGACGCCGTTCATCATCATCGTGGGCGAGGAGGACGCCTCCAAGAACGCGGTGAGCTTCCGCTTCCGCGACGGCAGCCAGCTCAACGGCGTGCCGGTGGACGAGGCCAAGGCCGACATCCTCAAGGCGATCAGGAAGCGCGTCCAGGTGAACTCCGTGGACGACTTCAAGGCCGCGCTGGCCGACTGACCCCGGCATATGACAGTCGCATGACGGTCTCATGACGCGAAGGGGCTTTCCGCAGGACACCGCGGGAGGCCCCTTCGCGTATCCGGGGCACATGCATGCGAATCCATACGAACCAACCGTCGAAGGAGCATCGCGATGAGCGAAGAACAGCATGATACGAACGTACGTATCGACAATCCGGCCGATTTTCCGCCGCAGGAGGACACCGTCGAGCGCCTGTGGACCCCGCAGCGCATGACCTACGTGCTGCGCAACGCGGACGACCGGCCCACCAGGCCGAAGACCAGGGAGTGCCCGTTCTGCGCCGGCCCGCGCAAGTCCGACGAGGACGGCCTGATCGCGTGGCGCGGCACGCACGTGTTCGCGATCATGAACCTGTACCCGTACAACGTGGGGCACCTCATGGTCTGCCCGTACCGCCACGTGGGCTTCATCACCGAGCTCGACGACGCGGAGCTCTTCGAGTTCGAGAAGGCCACCACGCTCGCCATGAAGGTCATGGAGGAGGTCTCGCACCCGGATGGCTACAACATCGGCATCAATCAGGGCGAGGTGGCCGGCGCCGGCGTGGCCGCGCACCTGCACCAGCATGTGGTGCCGCGCTGGAACGGCGACGCGAACTTCATGCCCATCGTGGCGCAGACGCGCACCATGCCGATTCTGCTTTCCGACCAGCGCGCGGCCTACGCCGGGGCGTTCGCGCGGCTCGCGCCGGACTTCGGCCTGCCGCTCAAGTAAGCCGGACGCGGCGGACGGGCCGTCCGGGCGGGGGAGCCGGGGCGCTATGGTGTGAGGCATGCTGGAGAAACTGCGCACCCCCTGGAAGAGGATCATCAACCCCATCGCACGGCTTTTGGTGTGGATGGGCGTGTCCGCCGACGCCGTGACGGTCGCCGGGGCGCTGGGCACGGTCGTCGTGGGACTCGCGGCGGGGTTCACGGGCTGGATGCTGCCCGGCGCGGTCGCGCTGACGGTGCTGGTGATCTTCGATTCGCTGGACGGCTCGGTGGCCGCCCTGACCACGGGCGGCACCAAGTTCGGCGCGTTCCTCGACTCCACGCTCGACCGCATCGCCGACTGGGCGGTGCTCGCGGGCGTGATCGTCTACTTCCTGCGCGAGATCCTCGCGCGCGGCTCCGCCGGGGAGCCGTACTACGCGGCGTGGATCGGCGCCGGGTGCGCGCTGTTCGCCGTCATGACCTCGTTCGTGACCTCCTACGCCCGCGCCCGCGCCGAATCGGTGGGCTTCGAGGCGAAGAACGGCGTGGCCACGCGCGCCGACCGGCTGGCGATCATCCTGGTGGGCATGGCCCTGACGGGGGCCACCGGCGACCCGGTGTGGCTCATGGCGTTCATGGTGGCGCTGGCCGCGTTGGGCGCGGTCACGGTGTGGCAGCGCATCCATGAGGTGCACCGCCAGATGCTCGCCGCCGGGGACGGACGCTGACGCCTGTCCGGCATTGTCAATGAGCCGTCCTAAACTATGCTTCTGATTGTCAATTCCCGACTTTGCTAGGAGCATTATGTCCGGTCATTCCAAGTGGGCGACTACCAAGAACAAGAAGGCCGCCATCGACGCCAAGCGCGGCAAGCTGTTCGCCAAGCTGATCAAGAACATCGAGATCGCTGCCCGTATGGGTGGCGGCGACCCCGCCGGCAATCCGTCCCTGTACGACGCGATCTACAAGGCCAAGAAGGCCTCCATGCCGGCCGACAACATCAAGCGCGCCGTCAAGCGCGGCTCCGGTGAGGAAGCCGGCGGCGTCAACTACGAGGACATCGTGTACGAGGGCTACGCGCCGGCCGGCGTGGGCCTGATCATCGAGTGCCTGACCGACAACCGCAACCGCGCGGCCGCCGAGGTCCGCTCCACCCTGACCAAGGGCGGCGGCTCCTTGGCCACCTCCGGCTCCGTGTCCTTCAACTTCGAGCGCAAGGGCCAGATCGTGGTGCCGTCCGAGGGCGTGGACTACGACGACCTGTTCGAGAAGGCCGCCGAGGCCGGCGCCGAGGACGTGCAGGACGACGGCGAGGTCTACACCGTCATCACCGGCCCGTCCGACCTGCACACCGTGCGCAAGGCCCTTGAGGACGCCGGCATCGACTTCGACTCCGCCGACTCCGTCATGGCCCCGAAGAACGAGGTCGAGCTGAGCCTCGAGGACGCCCGCAAGGTCTCCAAGCTCATCGACAACCTCGACGACCTGGACGACGTGCAGAACATCTACGCGAACTGGACCGCCTCCGACGAGGTCATGGAACAGCTCGACGCGGAGTGACATCGCGTGATCATACTTGGCGTTGACCCCGGGCTTACGCGCTGCGGGGTCGGCGTGGTGGAAGCCGGCGCATACCGCCGGCTTTCGTTTATCCACGTCGATGTGGTGCGCTCCGACCCGCACGTTTCGCAGGACCTGCGCCTGAAGACGATCTACGACGGGCTGTGCGCCAAAATGGACCGGTTCATCCCCGACGTGGTCTCCATCGAACGCGTGTTCGCGCAGGAGAACCGCAACACCGTGCTCGGCACCGCGCAGGCGGCCGGCATGGCCATGCTCGCGGCCGCCCAGCGGGGCATTCCCGTGGCGCTGCACACGCCCACCGAGGCGAAGCTCGCCATCACCGGCAACGGACAGGCGCAGAAGGCGCAGGTGGAGCGCATGGTGGCCCGCGTGCTGGGCCTCAACACGCTGCCCAAGCCCGCCGACGCGGCCGACGCGCTGGCGCAGGCCATCTGCCACGCGCTGCGCCCGGCGGGCGCCCTGCAGGGCGGGGAGCGCGAGGAGCACCTCACCGAGGCGCAGCGGCAGTGGGCGCTGGCCGCGCAACGCGCCGTGAAGGCCCAGCACCGCAAGAACGTCGATCGCGGCATGTAGGATTTCGAACAGTTGTTCTACATGATTCCGTCCGGGCGGCCGCGAAGCCGACGGCGGACCGAAGAAAGGAGCGCCCGATGATCGGCATGCTGACCGGGGCAGTGGCGGAGATCGACGCCGACACGGCCATCATCGACGTGGGCGGCATCGGCTTCGAGCTGCGCATGCCCGCCTCGGATCTGGCCGCGATGCACGGCGGCCAGCAGGCGCGCGTCTACACCGCGCTGAGCGTGTCGCAGGACGCCGTCACGCTGTTCGGCTTCCTCGCCAAATCCTCCCGCTCACTGTTCGCGCAATTGCAGAAGGTGAGCGGCATCGGCCCCAAGGTGGCGCTGTCCATCCTCTCCACGCTCACGCCGGGGCAGCTGGCGCAGGCGGTCTCGGAGGGCGACGCCGCGGCGCTGTCCCGCGCGCCGGGACTGGGCAAAAAGGGCGCGCAGAAGATCATTCTGGAGCTCGCCGGCAAGCTCGATCTGGGCGAGATCGCCACCGGGGCCTCCAAGGGCGCCTCGCGGCGGGATCCGGCCCTCGAACAGTGCGTGCAGGGGCTCGTCTCGCTCGGCTGGCAGCAGCGGGACGCGGAGTCGGCCGTCGCCGCCGTGTGCGATGAGGAAAACATCACACTGCCGCTGGCGGCCGGGGACGTGCCGCACGTGCTCAAGCTCGCGCTGGCGTCGCTGGATAGGGGCAGGTGAGCGCCATGGCGATCATGAACGAGGGGCCGGCCATGTCCGGCGAGCTCATGGCCGATTCGCGGCGCGGCGCGGGCGGCGCCACCCCCAATTCCGGGGCCATGGAGGATTCGCTGCGCATGGTGTCCGCGGCGCCGATGGGCGGCGACGAGCAGGTGAGCGACGAGGAGCTGCGCCCGCACGCGCTGTCCGCGTTCATCGGCCAGCCGCGGCTCAAGGCGCAGCTGCAGCTGTTTCTGGACGCGGCCCGCAAGCGCGAGGTGCCGCCCGACCACATTCTGCTCGCCGGGCCTCCCGGACTGGGCAAGACCACGCTGGCGATGATCGTGGCCAACGAGCTCGAGGTGCCCATCCGCGTCACGTCCGGCCCCGCCATCCAGCACGCCGGCGACCTGGCCTCGGTGCTGAGCGCGCTGGAGCCGGGGGAGGTGCTGTTCATCGACGAGATCCACCGCCTGCCGCGCGCCGCGGAGGAGCTGCTCTACATCGCCATGGAGGACTTCCGCGTGGACGTGATGGTGGGCAAGGGCCCGGGCGCCACGTCCATCCCGCTGACGCTGCCGCGCTTCACGGTGATCGGCGCCACCACGCGCGAGGGCATGCTGCCGTCCCCGCTGCGCGCCCGCTTCGGCTTCACCGCGCATCTCGACTACTACCCGCACGGGGAACTCGAGAAGCTCATCGAGCGCTCGGCCGCGGTGCTCGGCATCACGCTGGGCGAGGACGCGGCCGCGCAGCTGTCCCTGCGCTCCCGCGGCACCCCGCGCATCGCGAACCGACTGCTCAGGCGCGTGCGCGACTGGGCCATCGTGCACGACCTCGGCACGGTGGAGGCGGACGACGTCAAAGAGGCGCTCGAGCTGTACCAGATCGACTCGCAGGGCCTGGACCGTCTGGACATCGCCGTGCTCAACGCCATCGTGCGCAACTTCAACGGCGGCCCGGTCGGCCTCAACAACCTCGCGGCCATGGTGGGCGAGGAGTCGGAGACCGTGGAGACCGTGTGCGAGCCGTATCTTGTGCGCGAGGGCTTCCTCGTGCGCACCCCCAAGGGCCGGGTGGCGACCCGAAAGGCTTGGGAACACTTGGGTTTGCAGCCCGGGGATGATGTCACCACAGTGCTCTAGACTCAGGAATCCCGGCGCCGTGCGCACTGCGCGGCCAATATGCAAGGAGAACCCGTTATGCCGTTTGATCCCACAACGCTGTTCATGGTCGTCATTCTCGTGCTCATGATCGGCATGATGTGGTGGCAGTCCAAGAAGGCCAAGAAGCAGCAGGCCAAGGTCAACGACTTCCGCAAGTCGCTGCAGCCCGGCACCGAGGTGGCCACCTACTCCGGCCTGCTCGGCAAGATCGTCTCCGTGGACCTCGAGAAGGAGCAGGCCGTCATCGACTCCGAGGGCTCCCTGTCCCGCTGGCGTCTGCAGGCCCTCACCGAGCCGCCCATCGTCCCGGCCTACGTGCACGACGACGAGGTGGACGAGTACGGCAACCGCCTCGAGGACAAGCCGCAGGAGAGCGACGAGGCCCAGAAGCCGATCGACGGCGAAACCGCGGGCGACGAGACCGCGGACGTGACCGAAGAGCAGAACGGCAAGGCCGAGGAAGCCAAGTAGCCGCTAAAGTCTTATAGGGCAAATCACCACTACACCTATGCAAGGGGAAGCCATGAGCGAACGAACCGACATTGAGATCGATCAGCTTGACGTGCTCGGCCCGGAGGATGCCGCCTACGTCGTCTCCCTGATCCGAACCATCCCCGACTTCCCCAAGCCGGGCATCCACTTCAGGGATTTCACCCCGGCCATGACGGATGCCAAGGGCCTGAGGCTCCTGCTCAAGGCGCTGGAGCTCACCCTGCCCGTGCCGGCCGACCAGATCGATCTGGTGGCCGGCCTTGAGGCCCGCGGCTTCCTGCTGGGCCCCGCGCTGGCCGCGCATCTGGGCAAGGGCTTCGTGCCGGTGCGCAAGGCCGGCAAGCTGCCGCCGGAAACGCTCAAGGAATCCTACGCGCTCGAGTACGGCACCGCCAGCATCGAAATCGAGACCGCCGCCGTGCGCAACGGCCAGCGCGTGCTCATCGTGGACGACCTCATCGCCACCGGCGGCACCGCCGAGGCGGGCGCCAAGCTCATCGAGGCGGCCGGGGGCAGGGTCGCCGGCTTCAGCTTCGTGATGGAACTGCAGGGGCTCGACGGCCGCGCCGCCCTGGGCGACGTCCCCGTCAGCTCCCTGACCGTCATGCCCGCCTGAAAGGACGCCGAAACCCATGGATTTGTACGAATACCAAGCCAAGCAGCTGCTCGAGGAACAGGGCATTCCCACGCCGCGGGCCATTTTCGCCGAGAACTCGCATGACGTCGCCGAAGCAGCGGACGAGATCGGCTACCCGTGCGTCGTCAAGGCGCAGGTCAAGATCGGCCACCGCGGCCAGGCGGGCGGCGTGAAGCTCGCGAAGGACCAGGACGAGGCCATCCTCGACTCCGAGCAGATTCTGCCGATGACCATCCACGGCCACAAGGTCTCCGGCGTACTCGTCGCCGAGGCGAAGAACATCCTGCACGAGTACTACGTCTCCATTTCCGTGGACCGCACCTCGCGCGACTACGACGTGCTCGCCACCGCGAACGGCGGCACGGAGGTCGAGGAGATCGCCAAGGCGCACCCCGAATCCGTCAAGCGCCTGCACATCAGCGCGCTGGGCGACTTCGACATCGACGACGCCCGCGAGATGGCGGGGCAGATCGGCTTCTACCACGCGGACGTGGAGCAGGCGGCCCAGATCCTGCTCAAGATGTGGGAGGTCTTCAAGACCAACGACGCCACGCTCGTGGAGATCAACCCGCTCGCCAAGATCGGCGACCCGGACGACGAATCCTCCAAGTCCCTGTGCGCGCTGGACGCCAAGATCTCGCTCGACGACAACGCCGCCTTCCGCCACGACGGCTGGAAGCGGTTCGAGGATCCCGTCGTGTCCGACCCGTACGAGCAGAAGGCCCGCGAACGCGGCCTGCACTACGTGCATCTGCACGGCGAGGTCGGCGTGATCGGCAACGGCGCGGGGCTCGTGATGAGCTCGCTCGACGCGGTCTCCGGCGCCGGCGAGGACCAGGGCACCGGCATCAAGCCCGCCAATTTCCTCGACATCGGCGGCGGCGCCTCCGCGGAGGTGATGAGCGACAGCCTCGGCATTGTGCTCGCCGACCCGCAGGTCGTCTCCGTGTTCATCAACGTATACGGCGGCATCACCTCGTGCGTCGAGGTGGCCGACGGCATCCTCAAGGCGCTCGACGGCATCAACACCGCCAAGCCCATCGTCGTGAGGTTCGACGGCAACGCGGCGCAGGAGGGCCTGCGCATCCTGCTGAGTGCGGACAACCCGCGCATCCACGTGGCCCAGACCATGGAGGGGGCGGCCCAGCTCGCCGCCAAGCTCGCCGCGGAACAGAAAGGTGAACGCTGATGACGCTTTTCATCGACCATAACGCCCCGGTCATCGTCCAGGGCATGACCGGGCATCAGGGCATGACCCACACCGCGCGCATGCTCAAGGCCGGCACCAACATCGTCGGCGGCGTCAACCCGCGCAAGGCCGGCACCGAGGTCGTGTACCCGGGCGCCCGGAACGGCGAGGACGCGTCCATCCCCGTGTACGCCACGTGCGCGGACGCCAAGGCGGCCACCGGCGCCAAGGCCAGCGTCGTGTTCGTGCCGCCGCGCTTCGCCAAGGGAGCCGTCGTCGAGGCGATCGAGGCGGGCATCGAGCTCATCGTCGTCATCACCGAAGGCATCCCGGTCGCGGACACCGCCTATTGCGTGGCGTTGGCCCAGCGGCACGGCGTGCGCATCATCGGTCCGAACTGCCCCGGACTCGTCACCCTGTCCGACGACCCGGCCAACCCGGGCGTCAACCTCGGCATCATTCCCGACGGCATCGTGGGGCGCGGCCCCATCGGGCTGGTCTCCAAGTCCGGCACGCTCACCTACCAGCTCATGGGGGAGCTGTCGGAGTACGGCTTCACCGCATGCCTCGGCGTGGGCGGCGACCCGATCGTCGGCACCACGCTGCTGGAGGCGCTCCAGCAGTTCAACGACGACCCGGAGACCAAGGCCTGCGTCATGATCGGCGAGATCGGCGGCACAGCCGAGCAGGAGGCCGCGTTGTGGGCGCATGAGCACATGACCAAGCCCATCGTCGCGTACATCGCCGGCTTCACCGCCCCGGAGGGCAAGCAGATGGGCCATGCGGGCGCCATCGTCTCCGGCGGCAAGGGCACTGCCAAGGACAAGAAGGAAACGCTCGAGCGCGTGGGCATCAAGGTCGGCCGCACCCCCGGCCAGACCGCGCAGTACATGCGCGAGATCATGGCCACGCTCGGCTGAGATATGCGCAAAGCCCTCAAATCGCTGGGTGAAGGCGCCGTCGCATCCCTGCTGGCCATCGCCATCTACGCGGCGGCGCTGGGATGCTTCATAGCGCTCATGCTGCTTGTCGTCTCGATGGAGGAGGGCGGCACCACGCTGTCCGACGCGACGGTGCCGCTCACCGAGGCCATGGTGCTGCTCTCGCAGGGCACGGGCTTCTCGTCCGGCCCGATCACGCTGACGATCATGCCGCTGCTGCTCACGGTGACGCTCGTCGCACTCATCGCCACGCTGGCCGCGCGCATGGGCACGAGCCCCGCCGGCTTCGTGGCGGGTCTGGCCGTATGGGTGGGGGCCAACCAGTACCTGTCCGGCGGCACCAGGAGCATCGCCCTGCTGGATCCCGCGTCCGCCATCGCCGGCAAGACCGCGCTGGTGTTCACCATCGGATACCTCCTCGCCGCCCTGCCGCGGGCCAGGGCCGTGCGCACGCTGCGCGACCAGATGCGTCAGGAGATCTCGGCGCAGGTGCGCCGCACGGTCGCGAGGGGACTGGCCATGGCGTTCCTCATCGTCGCCGTTCTCGTGCTCGCCTCGCTCATCACCGTGATCGTCTGGGTCGTGCTGGGCTACGACGCCGTGGGCTCGCTGTTCACGCAGCTCAACATGGGCACCGGTTCGCGCATCACCACCACCGTCGCCGCACTGGCCTGGCTGCCGAACCTCATGCTCTGGGCGCTGTCGTGGCTCGCCGGCGCGGGGTTCTCCATCGGCGACATCGCCGCCTTCACCCTTTGGTCCGGGGAAGGCGCCGGTCTGCCGCCGCTGCCCGTGTTCGGACTGCTGCCCGGGCCCGTCGCCAACGAGACGCTGCGCACCGCGCTCATGGCCATGCCGTTCGCCGCGTCCTTCCTCATCGGCCTGGCGTTCATCCTGCTTCGCCCCGGATTCGGCCTGCTCGCGCACTTCCGCGGCAAGGCGGGGCAATCCGGCGCCGCCGGAAAGGCCGACGCCGCCGATTCGCCCGTCTCCAGGCGGGACGCGCTGCAGCTCGCCTATCCCGCCGGCGGCAGCTGCCTCGCCGCGGCCCTGGCCTCGCTGGCCCTGACCGTGGCCTTCGCGCTGTCCAACGGATCGCTCGGCACGGGACGTCTCGCGCATGTGGGCGTGGACGTGGTGGCCGCCACGCAGATGGTCGGCCACGGCGTGGCGCTGGGGCTGCTCGCCGCGTGGCTCGTGGCGCTGGTTGGCGTCGCCGCATACTTCGGGATACGCTGGATCATGTCCCGACGTGTCCCGTCAACGATTTCCGCTAACGATTCCAAGGAGGAACAGGGATGACCAATACCCAACGTCCGATCAAGCGCGCGCTGGTGTCGGTGTTTCACAAGGAGGGCATCGAGGTGCTCGCCCAGGCGTTCGTAGACGCCGGCACCGAAGTCGTGTCCACCGGCTCGACCGCCGCGAAGCTTGCAGAGCTGGGCGTGCACGTCACGCCCGTGGAGCAGGTGACCGGCTTCCCCGAATGCCTCGACGGCCGCGTCAAGACGCTCGACCCGCACATCCACGCCGGCATCCTCGCCGACATGACCAACCCGGCGCACGCCGCCAAGCTCGCCGAGCTCGGCATCAAGCCGTTCGATCTGGTCGTGGTGAACCTGTACCCGTTCGCGGACACCGTGCGCTCCGGCGCTGACGAAGCCGCCACGATCGAGAAGATCGACATCGGCGGCCCGTCCATGGTGCGCGGCGCGGCCAAGAACAGCGCCACCGTGGCCATCGTGACCGACCCGGCCGACTACGCGCTCGTCGCGGCCCGCGTGGCCGACGGCACCGGCTTCACGCTCGAGGAGCGCCGCTGGCTCGCCGCCAAGGCCTTCGCGCACACCGCCGCCTACGATGCGACGATCAACGAATGGACCGCCAAGCACTGGCCCAAGCCCGCCACCGTGGCCTCCGGCGAGGGCGAGACGGCCGAGGACGCCAAGTTCCCGGCGAAGTTCACCCGCACGTGGGACAAGGCGCACACCCTGCGCTACGGCGAGAACTCGCACCAGCAGGCCGCCCTGTACGTCGACCCGCTCAACCAGACCGGCTTCGCGCACGCCGAGCAGCTCGGCGGCAAGCCCATGAGCTACAACAACTACGTGGACGCGGACGCCGCCTGGCGCGCCGTGTGGGATCTGGCCCCGTCCATCGCCGTGGCCGTCGTCAAGCACAACAACCCGTGCGGCCTGGCCATCGGCGCCACCGCGGCGGAGGCCCACCGCAAGGCCCACGCGTGCGACCCGGTCAGCGCGTACGGCGGCGTGATCGCCTGCAACACCACCGTCACCCTCGACATGGCCAACGGCGTGCGCCCCATCTTCACCGAGGTGATCGTGGCCCCCGACTACGAGCCCGAGGCGCTGGAGCTGCTGAAGACCAAGAAGAAGAACCTGCGCATCCTCAAGGTGGCCGAGCCGCCGCACGGCCACGAGCAGTTCCGCCAGATCGACGGCGGCGTGCTCGTGCAGGACGCCGACCTCATCAACGCCACCGGCGACGACCCGAACGCGTGGAAGCTCGTGTCCGGCGAGCCGGCCGACGAGGCCACGCTCAAGGACCTCGTGTTCGCGTGGCGCGCCATCCGCTGCGTGAAGTCCAACGCGATCCTCGTGGCACACGACCAGGCCACCGTGGGCATCGGCATGGGCCAGGTCAACCGCGTGGATTCCTGCCATCTGGCGGTCGAGCGCGCCAACACGCTCGGCGGCGAGGGCGTGAACCGCGCCAAGGGCGCCGTGGCGGCCTCCGACGCGTTCTTCCCGTTCGCGGACGGCGCCGAGGTGCTCATCAACGCGGGCGTGAAGGCCATCGTGCAGCCCGGCGGCTCCATCCGCGACGAGGAGGTCATCGAGGCGGCCAAGAAGGCCGGCGTGACCATGTACCTCACCGGCACCCGCCACTTCTTCCACTGATCGCAACGCGAACGGCCCGCGCCCGCCGAGGTCATCCCGGGCGCGGGCCGTCCCCCTGCGAATCCTCCATCCGTTTCGGGATGACCAGACCAGACATCCAAGCACAAGGACCGACCCATGCCCAAGCACCCCTTCGTTTCGGAATCCCATGAAGGCAACCCCGTCTACGAGTGGGGGCTGCTGGGCGTCGTCGTCATCGCGGCCGTCGTGGCCGTGTGCGGATACACGACGGCCGCCACGGCGATCATCGCCGTGGCGGCCGTCGTCAGCGGGCTTCTGCGGCTCGCGTTGCGCGAGCGCAGCCCGTTCAAGGTGCGATCAGTGTCGTTCGACGCCTTCATCTCCATCGCCCTGGGCCTCGGCCTGGGCATTCTGGACTTCTCCGTGCGCGTCCTCTTCTGATTCCTCGGATTCCTCGGAGGCTTCGGAAACGAGGGCGTCGGGATCGTCGAGCTCGTCAGCGGCCTTGGCCTTGCCGGCGGAGGCTTCGACCATCTGCGCCACGATCATGGCGATGGCCGCCAGCGCGGCGGCGAACAGCGGCGCGATCCAGAACACCCACAGCTGCGAGAGCGGGTCCACCGTGAGTCCCTTGCTGTGGGCCAGCAGCGCCACGCCGGTCGCGCGGGCCGGGTTGAGCGCGGCGCCCGTGACCGGGTAGGCGAACGCGGCGCCGGCGCCGTAGGCCAGCGCAGCCACCCACGCGTGGGAGGGGTCGGCCGAGCCGTCGTCGCGCAGCGTGGACACGGAGGCGCCCACCACGATCATGCAGGCGACCACCTCGACGACCACGGCGAACGTGGAGCCGAAGCTGATGCCGGCGTTGGTCAGCGCGCCGCTGGAACGCGAGGCATCGTCGAAGCCGTTGACCACCATGGTGAACCACGTGGAGGCCGGCACGGACTCGCTGGTCGGCAGAACGAGCATGTACAGGGCCGCGCCGGCGAGGCCGCCGAGCACCTGGGCGACGATGTACAGGATGCCGTCGATCCAGTGCGTGCGGGACGTGAGCATGGCGGCCACGGTGACGGCCGGGTTGAGCTGCGCGCCGGACAGGCGGCCGAACAGGGCGGACACGGCGCCGTAGGCCAGCGCGGTGGCGAGGATGATCGGCGTGATGCCGGAGTACTGGTAGAGCAACTGGCTCAGCGTGTAGACGATGAGGATCGCGAAGGTGACGAACAGGACGCCGAGGAATTCGGCGCCGCATTTGAGGGCCAGCAGCCCGGGGTTGGCGACGGGGCACCTGCGCGCCTTGGTTTCGGTGGTGTGGACGAGCACGCTCGCGGCGGCCTCGCTCTCCTCGAACGGGGTCTGCGCGGCCGGCTCGGCCGTGGTCGCCGTGGTCTGGGAATCGGACATGACGTTCCTTTGACTTGTCGGATATTGGATAAACGCTCCCGAGTCTAGCAGTCGTCTTGTCATGGCGTCCGGCCATGCCGGTACAATCGTTTCGCTTCAGTCAGTTTCGTACAGCAATGTACCCGGCCACGTTGGGAGAACGATGCCACATCAGTATTCCCGCGCGAATCACGCGCACGACCCGCACAGCGCAGACGGCGAACGCCTCCAGAAGATCCTGGCCCAGGCGGGCTTCGGATCGCGCCGCAAGTGCGAGCAGATCATTCTCGACGGCCGCGTCGAGGTCGATGGCGAACTGGTCACCGAGCTCGGCACGCGCGTCAACATGCAGCGTCAGCAGGTGCGCGTCGACGGTTCGCGCATCCGCATCAACGACCGCCACGTCACGCTGGCGCTCAACAAGCCCAAGCGCGTCCTGTCCGCCATGGAGGACCCGAAGGGCCGCTTCACCCTGAGGGACATCATCGGCGACAAGTACGAGCGCGTGTTCCACATGGGACGCCTCGACTACGATTCCGAGGGCCTCATCCTCATGACGGACGACGGCGAGCTGAGCCAGCACGTCATGCACCCGAAGTACGAGGTCGAGAAGACCTACATCGCCACCGTCGAGGGCAAGCTGTCCGGCACCGTGGCCCGCCGTCTGGTCACGCAGGGCGTGCAGCTGGACGACGGCTGGATCAAGCTCGACCGCTGCTCCATCCTCGACCAGAACCGCGAGCACACGCTCGTCAAGGTGGTGCTCCACTCGGGCAAGAACCGCATCGTGCGCCGCATCTTCGGCGCGATCGGCTTCCCGGTGCGCCGTCTGGTGCGCACGCAGATCGGCCCGATCAAGCTCGGCGAGCTCAAGCCCGGTTCCTACCGCGTGCTCTCGCAGGCCGAGCTGCGCTCCCTGAGCAAGGAGGTGGGCCTGTGATCACCGTCGCCATCGACGGGCCCGCCGGCGTCGGCAAGTCCAGCGTCTCCAAGGAGCTGGCCCGCCGCTATGGCCTCGCCTACCTCGACACGGGCGCCATGTACCGCGCCTGCGCGTGGTGGTGCCTGCACGAGGGCATCGACCTCGACGCCGCCGAGCCGGACGAGCAGGCCATCATCACCGCGGTCGGCGAATTCTTCACCGGCGACCACTTCGACATCTCCGTCGACCCGAACCATCCGTGCGTGACGAGCGACGGCGAGGACATCTCCGAGGCCATCCGCTCCGCCGAGGTCTCCGCGCACGTCTCCGTGGTGTCCGGCATCATGCCGGTGCGCCGCATCCTCATCGCCGCCCAGCGCGCCTTCATCGCGCGCGAGGCTTCGGGCGACTCCCAGTCCCGCGGCGCCGGCGTGGTGGCCGAGGGACGCGACATCACCACCGTGGTGGCCCCCGAGGCCGAGGTGCGCGTGCTGCTCACCGCCCGCGAGGAGGTGCGCGAGGCCCGCCGCGCCGGTCAGGCCTCGGACGCCGGAGCGCACGTGGGCGCCGACGACGTGGCCAGGCGCGACGCCATGGACGCGAAGGTCACCAACTTCACCACCGCCGCGGACGGCGTGGTCACCATCGACAACTCGGACATGACGCTCGAACAGACCATCGACGCGGTGTCCAAGCTCGTCGAGGACGCGCTCGAGGAGCAGGCGTACGAGCAGTACGCGGCGAACCTCGAGGGCTACGAGCTGGACGAGGCCGACGAGGCGCTCGTGGAGGGCCGCGGCGACTTCGGCGACGAGGAGGCCGGGCAGTCCAAGGCCGTGGGCGTGATCGCAGTGGTGGGACGGCCGAACGTGGGCAAGTCCACGCTGGTCAACCGCATTCTGGGCCGCCGCGCCTCCGTGGTGGAGGACACCCCGGGCGTGACGCGCGACCGCATCAGTTACGACGCCGAATGGGCGGGCCGCGACTTCAAGCTCGTGGACACCGGCGGCTGGGAGACCGACGTGGAGGGCATCGACTCCGCAATCGCCAACCAGGCCGAGATCGCCGTGCGCCTCGCGGACGCGGTGATCCTCGTGGTGGACGGACAGGTGGGCCTGACCGCCAGTGACGAGCGCATCGTGAAGATGCTGCGCGCCAGCGGCAAGCCGATCACGCTCGCCGTGAACAAGGTGGACGACAACGCCAGCGAATACCTCGCCGCCGAGTTCTGGAAGCTCGGCATGGGCGAGCCGATGTCCATCTCCGCCATGCACGGCAGGGGAGTGGGCGACCTGCTCGACGCCGCCATGAAGACGCTCGACGAGGCCAACACCGCCTCCGGCACGCTCACCCCGTCCGGTCTGCGCCGCGTGGCCCTGATCGGACGGCCGAACGTGGGCAAGTCCTCGCTGCTCAACCAGCTGGCGCGCGAGGAGCGCTCCGTGGTCAACGATCTGGCGGGCACCACGCGCGACCCGGTCGACGAGATCGTGGACATCGACGGCGAGGACTGGCTGTTCATCGACACGGCCGGCATCAAGCGCCGCCTGCACAAGCTGTCCGGCGCCGAATACTATTCGTCCCTGCGCACCACCGCCGCGCTGGAGCGCGCCGAGCTGGCCCTCGTGCTGTTCGACGCCTCGCAGCCCATCTCCGACCAGGACCTCAAGGTGATGAGCCAGGCCGTGGACGCGGGCCGCGCCGTCGTACTGGTGTTCAACAAGTGGGACGCCATGGACGAGTTCGACAAGCAGCGCCTCGAGCGCCTGTGGAAGACCGAGTTCGAGCGCGTCACGTGGGCGCAGCGCGTGAACCTGTCCGCCAAGACCGGCTGGCACACCAACCGTCTGGCGAACGCCATGCGTCAGGCGCTCGACTCGTGGGACAAGCGCATACCCACGGGCAAGCTCAACGCGTTCCTGGGCCGCATCCAGGGCGAGCACCCGCACCCCCTGCGGGGCGGCAAGCAGCCGCGCATCCTGTTCGCCACGCAGGCGTCGAGCCGCCCGCCGCGCTTCGTGATCTTCGCGACCGGCTTCCTCGAGCACGGCTACCGCCGCTTCCTCGAGCGTTCGCTGCGCGAGGAGTTCGGCTTCGAGGGCTCGCCGATCCAGATTTCGGTGAACGTGCGCGAGAAGAAGAAGCGCAAGTAGCCGCATTCGGGGCGAAGTTCAGTCGCCCGCGAAGGGGTCTCTTCCGACGGAGGGGCCCCTTCGCGCGTATATGCCCCGTAGCTGCCTGTCGCCGCGCGCCCAACACGCCATCCACCGCGCGTCATTCGCCGCATGTTATCCACTGCATGTCATCCACTGCGCATCATCTGCCATGGCGTTTTCATGGCACTTGGCTTGGCACTCGGCCCGCAATACGGGCTGAAAACGACGAAATCCGGAATTCCAAGCGCGAAAAGGACGCCCCGGCGGGGGTTTGACGCTTGGAATCGCGGATTTCGTCGTTTTCAGCCCGTCATGTTCGCATTCGCCGGAATACTCGTGGCGCGTTTGTGCGCACTCATGTGCCGCACCCGTCACGCGTTCACGGCATGGTCGCGGCATGGCCGGTGACATGGTCGACGTTGGCATGCTCACCGTGGCAAAACCGTGGCAGGACCGTGCCAGAGTGGCCGCAGCGCGCGCTCATGGAGACTATCCGCGGGGCATTCACGGCACGTGCGCGACGGTCGGAACGCCGCAGCCATTCCGCGTACGTCCACGGCGCGCTCATGGCCCGTCCGCGGCACGCCGCACCGACTCACGTTGTCAATCGCTACACCTACGTAGTTACATAGGCTACAATCATCCTGACGGTTTCCCGACGCCAGCGTGAAACCCCTCAACGAAGAAGGAGAGCAGCCCCGTGGACGTGACGTTTCAGTATTTCCTCCAACAGGTGCTCTCGAATCCCGCACTGGCCGTAACTACGTTGCTGACGCTGGGCGTCATCTTCGTCAACGGCTGGACCGACGCGCCGAACGCCATCGCCACCTGCGTGACCACCCGGTGCATGCGCGTGCGCTCGGCGGTGATCATGGCCGCGGTGTTCAACTTCCTCGGCGTGCTGCTCATGACCCAGTTCAACGCCTCCGTGGCCTCCACGATCAGCAACATGGTCGACTTCGGCGCGGACACGCACGCGGCGCTCATCGCCCTGTGCGCGGCGCTGTTCTCCATCGTGGTCTATTCCGTGGGCGCGTCGCTGCTGGGCATCCCCACCTCGGAGAGCCACAGCCTCATCGCGGGCCTGTCCGGCGCGGCCATCGCCATTCAGGGCGGCATGGGCGGCATCAACATGGGCGAGTGGGTCAAGGTGCTCTACGGTCTGGCCGCGAGCCTCGTCATCGGCTTCGGCATGGGCTGGATCGTGTGCAAGGCCGTCACGCTGGCGTGCGCCGGAATGGACCGGCGGCGCACCAACGGGTTCTTCACGTACGCGCAGATCGTGGGCGCCGCGGCCATGAGCTTCATGCACGGCGCGCAGGACGGCCAGAAGTTCATCGGCGTGCTGTTCCTCGGCATGGCGTTCTGCAGCGGACAGCCGAGCGTGGCCGGCGTGGTCATCCCCGTGTGGCTCATGGTTCTGTGCAGCGTCATCATGGGCGTCGGCACGTCCGTGGGCGGCGAGCGCATCATCAAGTCCGTCGGCCAGGACATGGTCAAACTGGAGAAGTACCAGGGTTTCTCCGCCGATCTGTCGAGCGCGCTGTGCCTGCTCGTCATGACGGTCCTCGGCATCCCCGTGTCCACCACGCACACCAAGACGAGCGCCATCATGGGCGTCGGCTCGGTGCGCCGCCTGTCGGCCATCAACCTGCGCGTGGTGCGCGACATGATGCTCACGTGGGTGTTCACGTTCCCCGGCTGCGGCATCATCAGCTACGTGGTGGCCCGCCTGTTCATGGTGGTGTTCTAGGCCTTCGGGCCGTCCGCCCGGGTTTCAAGGTTTTCCAACGGAAAGGAGCCAGACGCATGGCGAGAAAAAACGATTCCTTCTACTTCGACGGCTTCCGCGACAGCGCCGGGCACGCCCTCGCCGCCGCACGACTGCTCGCCGAGGTGATGCACGACTACGATCCGGCGCGTCTGCGCGAGCGCATGGACGAAATGCACCGCATCGAACAGGAGGCCGACGAGATCCGCCACGGCATGATGGACGAGCTGGTGACGGCGTTTATCACCCCGTTCGAGCGCGAGGACATCGCCAGTCTGTCCAGCGCGCTCGACGACGTGACCGACCGCATCGAGGGCGTGCTGCTGCGTCTGTACTACGACAACGTGACCGCCATGCGCCCGGACGCTCTGCAGCTGGTGGACATGATGGTCCGCTCCTGCGAGGCCATGGTGCAGCTCATCGAGGAGCTGCCGAAGTTCAAGCGCTCCAAGACGCTGCGCGGGCACGTGTTCGCCATCAATCAGGTGGAGGAGGGCGCCGACCGCCTGTTCGTCGAGGCGATGCGCGCGTTGCACACCTCCGGCGGCGACCCGCTGCAGGTGTTCGCGTGGCATGAGATCTACGCGCATCTGGAGCGCTGCACGGACGACTGCGAGCACGTGGCCGACGTGGTCGACGGCGTGGTGATGAAGAACAGCTGAGCCTATTTCCCGGGTCCGTTTTCGCAAACTTGTGGAAACGGACCTCTGAGCCGTCAGATACGCATTTTCACAGGTTTGTCATGTTGGCCCGCAGTCACCGCCGCCTGAGCCAGCGGACGGCGAGCTGCGTGCGGTTCGTCAGCCCCGTCCTCTCGAGGATCGCGCTGATGCGGTTGCGCACAGTGCCCTCGCTCAGGAACGCGCGGGCGGCGATCTGGCGGTTGTCGAGCCCCTCGGCCACCAGCGCGGCGATCTCGCGGTCGCGGGCGCTGAGGTCGGCGAATTCGTCATCGGCACTGGTTCCGGCACCGGCATTGGACTCGGAGCCAGCCGAGGGCCCGGCCGCGGACGGGGCGCCAACGCCGGCGAGCTTGCCGACCACGTCGGAGCCGAGCACCACCTGCCCGGCCATCACGGCCTCAAGCGCGGGCGCGACGGCGGCCACATCCTGCTTGATGAGGTAGCCGCGCGCGCCGAGTTCCACGGCCTGCGCGATGTACGACCGGTCCGCGAACGTGGTGAGGAACAGGATCCGGGCCGCGGGGTCGCGCCGCAGGATCTCGCGGGCGGCGGAGATCCCGTCGCGCCCCGGCATCTGGATGTCGACGAGCAGGATGTCCGGCCGGCTCCCGGGCCCGCGGAAATACTCGGCCACGGCGGCGTCACCGTCGTTGGCGGTCCACAGCACGTCGGCCGCCCCGGTCGCCGTGAGGATGGTGTCCAATGATTGGCAGACGATCGGATCGTCGTCCGCGATGGCGATTCTCATGATGCCGTTCCCCTCTCCGCCGCGAGGCTTCCATTATGCTCCCGCGAACGCACGTCGGACCAGGGCGCCTTCGGCACGGAGACGAACACACGCCATCCGCCGCCGTACGGCCCGCACTGCGAACTGCCGCCGAGGGCCCGCACCCGCGCCTCGATGTCCGCGATCCCCATGCCGCGGGACGGTCCGTCGCCCTTCGCCGGGGCCTTCGCGGGGCCGCCATCGCTGATGACGAGCTGCCAGAACGCGGGGAAGTCGCGCAGCGTCACGCTTGCCCCGGCGGCGTCGCTGTGATGGACCACGTTGGCGAGCGCCTCGCGGACGACCGTGGCGAAGCAACGCGCCACCGGGGCCGGCGCGGACGCGACGTCGCTGGCGAACGTCACCGCGAATCCGGGCCGGACGCCGTCGAACGAGCGCACCGCGTCGCGCATGCGCGCGGCGAAGTCGGTGCCGTCGTCCTCCAGATCGTGCACGGACCGCCTGACCATGGTCATCGCGTCGTCCAGCGTGGCGCCCACGCCGGTGAACCCCCGCGAGGCCACGGCGTCCCCGGTCGCGTCGGCCACCGCCCTGCCGGCCTGCGCCTGCATGATCGCGCGCGTGAGCAGATGGCCCACGTTGTCGTGGATCTCCCGTGCGATGCGCGTGCGCTCGGCGAGCGTGGCCATGCGCGCCGCATCGTCGCGCTCCTCGGCAAGGTCGGCGAGGCGCGTGCGGTTCCGACGCATCGCCGCGCGGGTGCGGTCCTCGAAGGAACGAAGCTCGTCACGAGCGCGGGCCGCCGACGCGACGCGGTCGCCGAACGCAAAGCCCGTGGACGCGGCGAGCGCGATCGCCGCCGCCCAATACGTCGCGCCCCGCGCATCGGAGACGACCAGACGAACCGGCACGCCAACGGCCGGCACGAGCCACGCCCAGCGGACCGCCAACCCCGCGAACCCAATGCCGGCGGAACCGGACGCATGGGCGCGGACGCGCGGAACCGGCATGCGCGCCGCGTCGAAGGCGACGGAGGGAAGGAACGCGGCCCACACCGGCACGACGGTCGCCGCCAGAACGTATGCGTCGACGGCGACCCAAGCGAGGCGCGAGCCCATCAGCCATTCGGCGAGCCCCGCCACGGACACGGCCGCGAGCAGCCCCGCCACCAGCACAGCCTCCACGCCGGAGGCTTCCATGGACGGGCCTCCGCGCCACGCCACGGCCAGCGCCGCGCCCAGGGCGAGCAGCAGCCCCTTGTCGATCATCGTGCGCATATGCCGGCCTCCGTTGGTGTTTCCGCCATCCAGCCTATCGCAGACGGCGGCGGCATCGGACGATCACGGCCACGGCGATCGTGACAAATGTCATCGTCCGCGCGGCCGGGTCGTGACATTTGCCGGTGGCGCGCGGCGGCGGGAAACCGGATGATGGAACCATCCGAAGCGATGCATCCGCACAGGAAGAGCATCCGCGAAGGAGGAAAGGGGAGCGACCATGAACGGCAACGCAGCAACAACGGCGGCGACCACGCCGGCCGAGGCCGTGAAGGTGAGCGGGCTCGTCAAGCGCTACGGCGATCTGGTGGCGCTGGACTACTTCGACCTCGACGTGCATGCGGGGGAGATCTTCGGCCTGCTCGGCCCCAACGGATCGGGCAAGACCACGGCCATCAACTGCATCCTCGCCCTGCTCGCCTACGACGCGGGCACGATCCGCGTGTTCGGCGAGCCGATGACGCCCACGAGCTACGCGCTCAAGCGGCGCATCGGCGTCGTGCCGCAGAACGTGGCGGTGTTCAAGGAACTCACGGTGGAGGAGAACATCGACTACTTCTGCTCGCTGTACGTGCCGCGCAGGGCGGACCGGGCGCCGCTCGTCGAGGAGGCGATCGACTTCGTGGACCTGCGGGGATTCCGCAAGTTCCGCCCGGGCAAGCTGTCCGGCGGCCTGCTGCGGCGCCTCAACATCGCCTGCGGCATCGCGCACAAGCCGGATCTCATCTTCTTCGACGAGCCGACCGTGGCCGTGGACCCGCAGAGCCGCAACGCGATCCTCGAGGGCATCGAACGCCTCAACAGGGCCGGCGCGACGGTGGTCTACACGAGCCACTACATGGAGGAGGTCGAGCAGATCTGCGACCGCATCCTCATCATGGACCACGGCCGCCATCTGGCTCTCGGCACCGCCGACGAGCTCAAGGGCATGATCGACATGGGGGAGCGGATCAGCGTGGAGACGCTCGATCTGCCCGACCCGGCGCTTGACCGCATCCGGACGCTCCCGTTCGTGATCGAGGCCGCATACGACGGCCGCGAGCTCGACGTGCGCTGCCGGCGCGGCGACCACAACCTCGTGGACCTGCTGACCGCCCTGCGCGAGGCGCGCGCGAACGTGGGGCACCTCACGAGCCGGCCGCCCACCCTCAACGACGTGTTCCTGGAACTCACCGGCAAGGCGCTCCGGGACTGACCGGGAAGGACGGACGACATGTGGACCACATTCCTCATCTCGCTCAAGGTGAGCCTGCGCAACCGGACCGCGCTGTTCTGGATGCTGCTGTTCCCGATCGTGCTGGCGACCATGTTCAACGGCATGCTCGGCGGTCTTTCCGACGGCTACGAAACTCGGCCCGTGCCCATGGTCGTCGTGGCGGACGCGAACTGGAACAAGGCGCCCGTCACGCGGGCCTTCGTCGACGCCTTGGCCGGCAAGGCCTCCGATTCCGAGGCAATCGTCGAAACAACCGGAACAACCGGGGCAACCGGCCAAACGCTGCTGACCGTCACCGAGGCCGATTCCCCCGAGGATGCGCGCAAACTGCTCGCCGACGGCACGGCGAAGGGCTATCTGACCGCGGACGACGGCGGACGGCTCGCGATCACCCTGAGCCGCGCGGCCGTCTCCGCGATCGCCGCCGGCTCCACGAGCGACCCCGGTCTCGGCGTTTCCGTGGCCGCGCTCAACACGGTGACCGACCTGTACAACCGCGCCGACGCCGTCGCCCGGCGGACCCTCGCGGACAACCCGCAAGCCGCGCTGAGCCGCTCGTTCTGGAACGCGGTCGGGTCCGCCGGCACGCCCATGACCCGCGAGGTCTCGCTCACGAACGCGAAGCCCGACGCCACGGCACGGTACTTCTATGCCCTGCTCGCCATGAACTGCCTGATGGCGATGAGCTACGCGGTCGGCGCGGTCAACGCGACGCAGGCGAACCTGTCCGCGCTGGGCATACGCCGCACGGTCGCGCCGCTGAGACGGTCGAGCCAGCTGCTGGCGGGATTCCTGGCCTGCTGGCTGTGCTCCTTCGCCGCGCTGCTCATCGCGCTGGCCTACATCCGGTACGTCTGCGGCGTCGGGATCGGAGGCCACGAGCCACAGGCCGTGCTCGCCGTGGCGGTGGCATCGTTCATGGCCAATTCGGCGGGCACCCTGCTCGGCGCGATCCCGAAGCTCTCGGCCGACGCCAAAACCGCGCTGACCAGCGCCATCAGCTGCGCGCTGTCCCTGTTCACCGGTCTGTACGGCGGATTCGCCATGCAGCTGAGCGACTGGATCGCCCGCAACGCGCCGGCGCTCGGCCTGATCAATCCGGCGCAGCAGGTCGTCAACCTGTTCTACTCGCTCATGTACTACGACGGCTACGGCCCCTTCGTCCGCACCTGCGTCACGCTGCTCGCCATGAGCGCGCTGTTCCTCGCGGGCGGGGTCGCTCTGCTCAGGAGGCAACGCTATGAACACCTGTAAGGCCACCCTGCGCGTTCTGGCCGCGCACCGGCTGTATCTCATCATCTACCTGCTGCTCATCGGCATCCTCATGTTCTCCATGAGCTGGTCGATGCTGTCCGCGAGCGCCTCGTCCGCCTCCGTGTCCACGACGTACGAGCCGGAAAGGCCGACCGTGGCCGTGGTGGACCGGGACGCGAACCGCGGAGGCGTCGCAAGCGGACTGCGCGACTACCTGTCCCCGTCCAGCGACCTGACGGACCTGCCGGATGAGCCGGAGACGCTGCAGCAGGCCGTCGCCTCGAACTGGGCGGACCTCATCGTCATCATCCCGGACGGGTTCGCGCAGGGGCTGCTTGACGCGGCGGAGTCCGGCGACGAGGGCGCCGCGCCGAGCGTGGAGACCGTCACGAGCTACACGTCCGGGGCGGGGTCGATGGCCGGCATGGCCGTCAACGGGTTCCTCACGCTCACGCGCACGGCGTTGGTCGGCTCGCTCGTCGAGGTGGACGTTCCCGAGCAGGTCATCGACGGCATCCGCGCGGGTCTGGACGATCCGGACGCCGCGACGGACCGGGTTCCCGAGGAGCCGTCCGGAGACGCGCTGGCCGCGATGCCGAAGGACGCCGTGCGCGCCCCGAGCCTCGACGATCTCGCCAAGGCCGTCGGCAGGACCGTCGACGCCGCGCACGACGGGGACGTCAACCACGAGGTCGCCGTCGAGGACGTCTCCTCCGCGGCTTCGGCGGCCGGGGCCGCGTCCGCGGAGGTGGTCGCGGACGGCTTCGGCGGCACGATGAAGACCGCGCTGTACCCGCTGTTCCTCGCCATGAGCGTCTGCACGTCGATCATTCTGGGCGCGTTCACCGCGGGCGAGGTGCGCCGCCGCCTCACCGTCTCGCCCCGGCGCGCATCCGCCATGGGCCTGCAGCGCGTCGCCACGCTGTGCGGATTCGCGCTGGCCGTCTGCGCCGGGTACTTCGCGGTGGCGGTCGCGCTCACGCTGGCCGCGGGACTCGACGCCGGGCGCCTGAACGCGGCCGGCATGGCGATGACGTTCTGTTCGACGTGCGTGTACGCGCTCATGACCGTGGCCTGCGGCTTCATGCTCAGCGAGTTCGGCGCCTCGGAGACCGCCGCCAACGGATTCGCCAACATCGTCGGCCTGGTCATCCTGTTCACCTCGGGCATCTCCGTCCCGCTGGACATCATGCCCGCCCCGATGCTCACGCTCGCCAAGGTGCTGCCCGGCTGGTGGTACTGCACGGCGATCGACAACGCCCTCGGCATCGGCTCCGCGGCGGCGACCGGCGCATCCGCCGTCGGATGGCTCGGCGCGCTCGGCTTGGTCGCCCTGTTCGCCGTCGCGTTCGTCAGCGTGGGTCTGGCCGCGGGACGGATGCGCAGGTCGAGGCCGGCCGCGGCCGTGGCGACCGTGGCGGGCTGACCGTCCTGATCGGCTGCATCGTCCATCGTCCGCAGCTTCACCGCACCGACGCCGACATGACAAACTTGTGATTATGCGCCGCGTGGACGGGTCCGGCTGGGTTTTCGGGCTCGCAGGAAGCGCACAATCACAAGTTCGTCATGTTGCGTTCGGGCACGGCGGGATGCGCACCGGAGTACACTGGTATGACCGAATTCCTTCGGAAGGAGGGCCGCGCAATGAAGCGCCGATATGGATTCACGCCAATCCGGGCCCTTGCGGCCATGACATGCCTCGCCTATCTGTTCGGGATCGCGGCCTGCTCGGGGGAACCCACCGCCGGGCCAAGCACTGACGGGCCGACCGCCGCCGAGCCGACGGCCACGGCACCGGCTCCCTCATCAAGCACGGCGACGCCCGGGGCCACCGCCACGGACGCGCTCGACAAGCAAACCACGCCGGCGCCGGCACCGTCCACGTCGCAACCCTCGGGCGGACCATGCGCCGCATGGCAGGGCAGGTACCTCTCGCCGAGCATGGGCGCGAGCGGGCTGACCCTCAACGCCGACTGCTCAGTGCGGATCGAGGACGGCACCGTCTATGCCATGACCGACCTGACCGCCGACAGGGCGCCGCTGGGCACCATTCCCGCCGGATCCGCCTCCACGCCGTATGCACCCGGCTCCTACGTGCTCGACCTCGAGCCCACCATCCACGGCACCGTCAACGTCTACGCCCTGTTCCCCGCCGGCGTGTCCATGGGGTTCGCCGACGAGGACCCGGCCGATCTCCAGTACGACCGCCTCATCTCCATGAGCGGCGGCCCGTACGTCAACGTGCCCTACGATCTGGTGCACGACGGCACGCGCTTCCACCAGCCGCAGTGATGACGGCGAACCACGGCGCCGGCCGATGGCCTCGGTTGATGGCCGCAGTTCGACGCCCCGCCAACGACACGCGGGGGATTGGCATTCCCGACGCGCTGTGGTAGGTTATCTACTCGTTGTCCCGAGCAATCGGGCGACGATCGGGCCATAGCGCAGTTTGGTAGCGCACTTGACTGGGGGTCAAGGGGTCGCGGGTTCAAATCCCGCTGGCCCGACCATCAAACCCCGGAATCTCAACGATTCCGGGGTTTTGTTATATCCGACAAACGGCTCGCCGGTAAACATGAATAAACATGGCGGCGGTCTTCGCTCCGCAGCGTAACGCGCGGCATGTAGGATTGCACCCAGTTCACGGCTCCGCGGGGAGCCTGTGGGAGGGGGATTCGCATGTTCGCGTCGTCGTCGGTTTTTCACGCGCCAAGTTCGGAACGCGGGCGGGTGCTGGCTGCGGCCGGCATGGTGGCGGTCGGATCATTGGGCATTCAGACATCATCGTCTTTGTCGGCGTCTCTGTTCGGCGCGTTGGGACCGATTCCGGTCAGCTCGATGCGCATGCTCGTCGCCGCGGTCGTCATGCTCGCGCTCATCCGGCCCAAGCTGGACGGCCGACCGAAGGGCGAATGGCTGGGTATCGTGGTCTACGGGCTTGCGATGGCGGCGATGAACATCTGCCTGTACTCGGCCATCGACCGCATCCCGATGGGAGTGGCCGTCACCTTGGAGTTCCTCGGCCCGTGCGTGGTGGCGCTGGCCGGTTCGCATCACTGGCGTGAGGGACTGTGCGCGCTGGTCGCGCTGGCGGGCGTGGGATTGATCTCGTTCACGCCGGGCGGCTATTTCACCCCGGCGGGATATCTGTTCGCGTTGGGCTCGGCCTGCTGCTTCGGCCTGTACACGCTGTTTGCGGACCGAGTCGGCAAGGCGGGCGCCGGATTGGACGGGCTCGCCCTGTCGGTCACGGTCGCGGCGATTGCCACATTGCCCATATCCGCCAGTCACGCCACGCATGCGACGCCCGCGCAATGGGGCGTCATTGCCGCGTCGGCCGTGCTGGGCGTGGCGATTCCCTACACGATGGACACGCTGTCCGGACGCATCACGTCGGCGCGCGTGGTCGGCACGCTGTTCTCCATCGATCCGGCCATGAGCGTGGTCATCGCGGCGCTGATCCTGCGCCAGACCATCACCGTGATGGCCATACTCGGCGTCATCGTCGTCTCCCTCGCCGGCGCCCTGCTCGTGTGGGCGTCCGGAGGCGACGACGGTCATTAAACGGACACCGAACATCACGGGCGAAACGCCACGCTCGACCCGCTCCGACCGTCATTTCGCCCACATGCCAGACCGGATGCTTGCCCCGCACGGCTGGCGTGGCGTAATATTCGCGGTCTATGGTCTAACGGAAGCCATACCGGAGAACCCGCGGCCCCGGAAATCCCGGGGACCGGAAAGCCCGGACCGGGAGCGCGACGGCATGCAACGGCCGGCGCAAGCCGCAACGGAGAGACGCAAGGAAAGGGGCAGCGCAGCATGTCCATGCACATATTCCGCACCAAATCGGTCGAGCAGACCATCGCCGAGACGGGGGAGGAGGGCCGCTCGCTCAAGCGCAACCTCACTTGGTGGGACCTGTCCATCATGGGCGTGGCGGTGGCCGTGGGCGCGGGCATCTTCTCCGTGGGCGCGCAGGCCGCCGCCTACCACGCGGGCCCGGCCGTGATCATCAGCTTCCTCATCGCCGGCGTGGTGTGCGGCGCCGCCGTGATGTGCTACGCCGAGTTCGCCTCGATGATCCCGGTGGCCGGCTCCGCGTACACGTTCACGTACACCACGGTGGGCGAGATCATGGCATGGGTCATCGGCTGGGACCTCATCCTCGAGATGCTCATGGCCGGCTCGGTGATCTCCAAGTACTGGGGCGTGTACCTCAACGACTTCATGCGCCTCATGGGCTGGAACGCCAACACCAACCTCACGTTCGGCGCGTTCCACATCGACGTGGCGCCCATCATCATCGTGGCGTTCTTCACCACGCTGCTCGTGTTCGGCACCAAGATCGGCGCGCGCGTGGACGGCGCCATGACGGTGCTCAAGATCGCCATCGTGTTCTTCGTGGTGATCGTCGGCTTCTTCTACGTGAAGGCCTCCAACTACACGCCGTTCATCCCGCCGAGCGAGCCCGCGTCCGCCGTGTCGGGCGCCACCTCCGCGGTCACCAACGAGATGACCCAGCCGCTGTGGCAGTTCATGACCGGCATGACCCCGACCGTGTACGGCGTGCCCGGCATCCTGTCCGGCGCGGCGCTCGTGTTCTTCGCGTTCATCGGCTTCGACGTGGTGGCCACCGCCTCCGAGGAGACCGTCAACCCGAAGCGCAACGTGCCGCTCGGCATCGGCGTGGGCATGGCCCTCATCATCGTCATGTACATGCTCGTGGCCATCGTGACCACCGGCATGGTCTCGTACAAGGACCTCGCCGCGCAGGACAGCCCGTCGCTGGCCACCGCGTTCGAGCTCGTGGGCGCCAACTGGGCCGCGAAGATCATCAGCTTCGGCATCGTGCTGGGGCTTGCGACCGTGGTGATGGTGCTGCTGCTGGGACTCACGCGCGTGGTGTTCGCCATGAGCCGCGACGGCCTGCTGCCGAGGGGTCTGTCGAAGACCGGCCGCCACGGCACCCCGGCGACCCTGCAGATCGCGGTCGGCGTGGTGGTGGCCCTCGTGGCCGCCTGCTTCGACATCGGCGTGCTCTCGGACATGGTGAACATCGGCACGCTATCCGCGTTCACGCTCGTGGCGATCTCCGTGCCGATCATGCGCGCCAAGCGCCCGGAGCTGCCGCGCGCGTTCAAGATGCCCGGCAACCCGTGGGTACCGATCCTCATCGCCGCCGCCAACCTGTGGCTCATGCTCAACCTGAGCGTGCTCACGTGGATCCGCTTCGTAGTGTGGCTCGTCATCGGCTTCGCGGTGTACTTCGGCTACGGCTACCGTCACGCGCGCCTGGGCACCGGCGAGCTCGACACGCCGCAGACCGGCGCGATCGCATCATGATCGCGCCATGATCGCACAATAGCGCACACCCGAGGCGTTCGATTCGGTGCGATCGTGTGAATCTCATGCCTCCGAACGGACTTTCCGGCCGATTCGGAGGCATTTTTCATCCTGCGTTCACGTTTTCTTCGAGGAGCGGCAAGGGGGTCCACCCCCACGCGGGTACACTGGGGACCATTGCAGAACAACAAGAAAGGGGCTGTATGACCGCCAACGATCCGTTCGAGTCGTCCGCGCGCAAGATGCGCGAGCACGGCATGAGCGAAGTGTCCATCGCGCAATTCGAGCATCTCTACCGCGTCTGGCAGAACGAGGAGGCGTCGAGCTGGATCCGCGAGGCGGACGTCGAGCCGCTCACCGACGTGCCGAGCTTCCACGACGTCTACAAGACCATCGACCACGACAAGGCCGTGGACGCATTCGCCAAGACCGCGTTCCTCAAGCTCAACGGCGGCCTCGGCACCTCCATGGGCCTGCACTGCGCCAAGTCGCTGCTGCCCGTGCGCCGCCACAAGGCCAAGCCGATGCGCTTCCTCGACATCATCCTCGGACAGGTGATCACCGCGCGCACGCGCCTCGGCGTGGAGCTGCCCCTGACCCTCATGAACTCCTTCCGCACCTCGGAGGACTCCATGAAGCTGGTCAAGCACAACCGCAAGTTCCACCAGGAGGGCATCCCGGTGGAGATCATCCAGCACACCGAGCCGAAGATCGACGCCGCCACCGGCGAGCCGGTCTCCTTCCCGGCCGACCCGGAGCTCGAGTGGTGCCCGCCGGGGCACGGCGACCTGTACTCCACCATCTGGGAGTCCGGCCTGCTCGACCGCCTCGAGGAGCGCGGCTACAAGTACCTGTTCATCTCCAACTCCGACAACCTCGGCGCGCGCCCGTCGCGCACCCTGGCCCAGTACTTCGAGAACACCGGCGCCCCGTTCATGGCCGAGGTGGCCGTGCGCACCGAGGCCGACCGCAAGGGCGGGCACATCGTGCGCGACCGCAAGACCGGCAACCTCATGCTGCGCGAGATGAGCCAGGTGCACGACGACGACAAGGCCGACGCGCAGAACATCGCCAAGCACCCGTACTTCAACACCAACTCGATCTGGATCCGCGTGGACGCCCTCAAGGCCAAGCTCGCCGAATGCAACGGCGTGCTGCCGCTGCCGGTGATCCGCAACAAGAAGACCGTGGACCCGACCGACCCCACGACCACCAAGGTCATCCAGCTGGAGACCGCCATGGGCGCGGCGATCGGCCTGTTCGAGGGCGCGACCTGCGTGCAGGTGGACCGCATGCGCTTCCTGCCGGTGAAGACCACGAACGACCTGTTCCTCATGCGCTCCGACCGCTTCCACCTGACGGACTCCTACGAGATGGAGGACGGCAACTACATCTTCCCGAACGTGGACCTCGACCCCCGCTACTACAAGAACATCAACGACTTCAACGAGCGCTTCCCGTACAACGTGCCGTCGCTGGCCGCCGCCAAGTCGGTGACCATCCGCGGCGACTGGACGTTCGGCCAGAATGTGAAACTGTTCTCCAGCGCGGTCCTCGAGGACACCGGTGAGCCGTCCTACGTGCCGAACGGCGAATTCGTTGGCCCTCAGGGCGTCGAGCCGGACGACTGGGTGGTCTGACGCGTTCAGCCGTACAAGAAACCCTCGGTATTTTGAGGAAAAGGACGTAATTCGCGCGAAATGCCCTTACAATAGGGTGAAGTGTGCGGCAACGCACAGTTGAACGACATGCTAACGAGACGTGAGGACTAATGGCAGAGGGTACGAATGGCAGGCGGCGTTTCTCCGACAAGTGGGGAAAGCACGAATTGGACGTGCTCGCCGTATTGTCATCGGCCTTCCCGCAGTGGCTCACGTCCCGTCAGATCGCACAGCGCGTGAAGGCGTACGCCGATTCGTACGGCGAGCTCGCCGATCAGGCCGCCAAGGCCGCGTTCGCCAAGCAGTTCCAGCGCGACCGCGCCAAGCTGGCCGCCATGGGCATCGCCATCGAATCGCGCCAGCCCGAATACTCCTCGAAATCCGAGGGTCAGGACTTCGCGTCCTACCGCCTGCAGCTCGGCGACGAGCCGCGCGTCCGCCTGCACTTCGAGCAGGAGGACCTGCCGGTGCTCGCCGCCGCCAACTATCTGGCGCGCTCCATCTCCATGTCGCAGGCCTCGGAGGAGGAGCACCAGCAGACGTCCCGCACGGCCCCGCGCGTGCCGCAGACCCCCATTCCGGGCCTTGGCCTCGACTCCATCGCGCCGGGGCTGGGCACGCAGACCATTCCGGCCCAGCTCATGAAGGTCGTCGACTCCCGACGCTTCGCCGCCACCGTGGACGTGGACGGCGAGCACATCAACGTCGCCTACCGCGACACGGACGATCTGGCCATGTACGTGCTCGAGCACCCGGGCGCGTCCATCATCAGCCCCAAGGAGGCCGTCGAAGCCTTCCACCGCCGCCTCAACGCGGCCGTGGCGTTCCGGGAGCTCACGGACGCGGCCAAGGGCGAGTCGGCCGCCACGGTCGTCTCCCAGCCGCTGGTCAGGCAGGAGCCGGCCGAGCAGGAGCATGCGAAGCCCCACAAGAAGTCCGGGTCGTTCCAGACCGGCTCCGAGGTGGACCGCCGCCTGCGCCTCATGCTGTTCCTGTCCGCGCATCTGGGGGAGGAGTACTCGCTGGCGGAGCTGGCCGAGCGCTTCATCGGCCGCGCGCGCACCGAGGACGAGCTCAAGAAGTCCGTCGCGGTGATCCACAAGGACATCAACACGCTCACGACCGTCTCCGACGACGGCGAGATGGCCGGCAGCCAGTTCTTCGACATCGACTGGTCCCTGCTGGACGCGGAGGGCATCGTCTCCGCCACGAACTCGCTCGGTCTGGAGCGCCTCGCGGGCATCTCCCCGCAGTACCTGAGCCTGCTGACCGCGTCGGTGAGCTACCTCGCGCATTCGCCGCTGCTGCCCGAGCAGTCGCGCGCCCAGGCCCAGTCGCTCTACCAGCGTCTGCGCCCGCACGTCAAGGCCGGCGAGACCCCGTGGCTGAGCCTGACGGGCTACGAACTCGAGCCGAACAGCTTCACGGTCGTGCGCCGCGCCATCAACGACGGCGACCTGATCGACATGGAATACACGGACGGCGCCGGACGCACGCGTCGCAAGCTCGTCGCCCCGGCGAAGATCTTCGTGGACGAGGGCCTCTACTACGTGGCCGTGTGGACCGCGGTGGACGCCAAGAAGCGCATCGCGACCGATCAGGCGTCCGCGGGCGCGGAGAGCAAGCACTGGCAGGTGCTGCGCCTGTCGCGCGTGGAGCACGCGGACATCGTCAAGCCCGAGCACCCGGTCGACGTGCCGGACGTGCCGGTGGGCAAGCTGCGCAAGTGGAGCCTCGACAACGGCACCGACGCGGCGTTCATCACCGACCAGCCGGACCTGCCGTTCATCAAGAACCTGCCCGGCGCCAGCGTGGAGCCGTACGGCACCGGCGAAAAGGTGAGCGTGACCGTCTCGTCCGACTCGTGGTTCGTGGCGTTCTGCATCGCGCACGCCCGCCACATCGTCGCCGTGGCGCCCGCCACGCTGCGCTCCATGATCGTCGCCCGCGCCGAACGCGAACTGAGCCTCGGCGCGAAGGACGAGGCCTAGGGAGGCCCGCCATGCCGTGGTGGATCTGGCTGCTGCTCGTCCTGTTCATGCTCGTCATGCTCATCGCCGGCGTCGTGTACGCGGGTCTGCGGGCCGTCGCCGCGCTGCATGCCGTCGCGGGCGTGGGGGAGAAGGTCTCCGCCCCGCTCGCCGCCATGGGGGAGCAGCGGCCACAGCCGCGTCAGGAGCAGGCGCCGCCGTTCGTCGAGCCGCTGAACAAGCCGTATGACCGTTACGTGGCCGCGCATGCCGAGGTGCTGCGCCGCCGCGCCAAGAAGGAGGACCGCCGCGCCGACGTCTGGAGGCGCTGGGCGGAGTAAGGGACCATGCCAGCACATCACCACCGCAAGAACCGGGCCGACGCGGCCGCGACGGCCGTGAACCGCAACGCCTCGAACCAGTCGCCGGCCGCTCGCTACGCCGCCTTCAAATCCCGTCAGGCCCGCGAGTCCACGGCCGCGGCGCGCTTCGAGCGCACGCTGAGCTTCCCGCTGGACGACTTCCAGAAGGAGGCCATCGACGCGCTGGAGGCCGACAGCAACGTGCTCGTCGCAGCCCCCACCGGTGCCGGCAAGACCGTCATCGCCGACTTCGCCGTGTTCCTCGCGCAGGAGCGCAACGTCAAGGCGTTCTACACCACGCCCATCAAGGCGCTGAGCAACCAGAAGTACCACGACCTCGTCGCCGTGTACGGCGAGGACCGCGTGGGACTGCTCACCGGCGACAATTCGATCAACTCCGAGGCGGACATCGTGGTGATGACCACCGAGGTGCTGCGCAACATGCTCTACGAGCGTTCGACCACGCTGAACGCGCTGCGCTACGTGATCCTCGACGAGGTGCACTATCTGGCCGACCGGTTCCGCGGGCCCGTGTGGGAGGAGGTCATCATCCACCTGCCGCAAAGCGTGAAGGTCGTGGGCCTGTCCGCCACCGTGTCCAACGTGGAGGACTTCTCGGCGTGGATCGCCTCGGTGCGCGGCGAAACCAAGCTGGTCGTCTCCGAACGCCGTCCCGTGCCGCTCGAGCAGCATGTGCTCGTGCAGGCGGACGACCGCACCGAGCCGGAGGTGATCGACCTGTACCGGCGCGGCGCCGACGGCGAGCAGACCACGCAGCTCAATCAGGAGCTCGTGCTGCGCATGAGCCAGCTGGACCGTCAGGCCGCGCGTCGGGCCGGGGCGGGACGGCACGCGCACGAGTCCAAGAAGGTGGGCCGGGAGCGCGTCTCCGGGCGCGACGGCAAGCCGATGCGCCACACGCCGCGCCGCTGGGCCGTGGTCGACGAGCTCAACTACCTCGGCATGCTGCCGGGCATCTACTTCATCTTCTCGCGCAACGGCTGCGATCAGGCCGTGGACCAGTGCATCAACGCGGGTCTGGAGCTCACCGACGACGAGGAGGCCGTGCGCATCCGCCGCATCGTGGACGAGATGATCGACGGGCAGCTGTCCAACGCGGATCTGAAAACCCTCAGATTCAGCCAGTTCCGCTTCGCGCTCGAGGAGGGCTTCGCCGCGCACCACGCCGGCATGATCGCCCTGTTCCGCCAGATCGTCGAACGCCTGTTCGAGGAGGGTCTGGTCAAGATGGTGTTCGCCACGGAGACGCTGGCGCTGGGCATCAACATGCCGGCCCGCTGCGTGGTCGTGGAGAAGCTCGAGAAATACAACGGCACCGGGCACGTGAGCCTGACGCCGGGGGAGTTCACCCAACTCACGGGACGCGCGGGCCGCCGAGGCATCGACCCGATCGGCCACGCCATCGTGGTGGACCACGCCGGCTTCCTGCCGCAGACCGCCGCCGCGCTGTCCAGCAAGCGCGTCTACCCGCTGCATTCGAGCTTCCGGCCCACGTTCAACATGGCCGTCAACCTGCTCAACGCCAGCGACTACGCCACCGCGCGCGTCACGCTCGACCATTCGTTCGCCCAGTGGGAGGCCAACGAGTCCGCCACGCAGCTCGAGGAGCAGATCGGCCTGCTGCATCGCGCGATCGACGGCTACGAGCAGGCGTTCGCGTGCCAGCACGGCGACTTCAAGGAGTTCATGACCATCCGCATGAGGCTCTCCGACCTGCAGAAGGGAGAGCGCCGCCAGCTCAAGCACGCGGTCTTCGCCTCCGAGGCGGAGCGCAAGGCGGCATGGCGCAGCCTCGACCGGCGCATCGCGGACCTCAAGCGGCGCGAGCAGGAGCATCCGTGCCGCGACTGCCCGGATTTGGCGCAGCACCTCAAGTGGGGGCACCGCTGGGCGCGCGAGATGCGCGAGCTCGAACGCGTGAACAACCGCTACGAATCGCGCACCGGATCCGTGGCCCGGCAGTTCGACCGCATTTGCCAGCTGCTCAGCCAGCTCGGCTATCTGGAACGCCACGACGAAACCGACCCGTTCTCCGGCACGCGCACCGACTACCGGCTCACCGAACGCGGCCAGCTGCTGCGGCGCATCTACAGCGAGCAGGATCTGGTGCTCGCCGAGGCGCTGGAGGCCGGCGTGCTCGACGACTTGAACCCCGAGGCGCTGGCGTCCGTGCTGTCCGGCATCGTCTACGAGGCGCGCAGGGGAGAGGGCGGCGAGCCGCGGCACTACCCCGGCGGGGCCAAGGGCGCGGTCATCAACGCCGCACGGGCCCTGACCAAGCTGCGTTCCCAGATCGCGTTCATGTGCGAGGACAACGGCCTGGACGACCCGCCCAAGCTGGACTTCGGCATCTGCGACGTGATCTACGCGTGGGCCAGCGAGCACGACCTGTCCGACGTGCTGCGCGACGTGGATCTCACGGGCGGCGACTTCGTGCGCAACGCCAAGCGGCTCGCGGACGTGCTCCAGCAGGTCGCGCAGACCGGCGTGTTCCTGGGCGATCGCGGCGAAAAGCTCGCGCGCACCGCACGTCAGGCGTACGAGGCGATCAACCGCGGCATCGTGGCGTACTCCGGCATCGACTGACGCGGGCCCGTCGCGGCATACGCTTACGGCAATGTCCTCGCGGCAATGCTCGCGGCGAAATCGCGCGGAACGGGAATAATCCCGTCGTCCCAACGGTTATGTACCCTTGATAAGGCTGTTTTGAAGGAGGCAACATGGCGGAACGCTCCCTGAGGGGAATGAGCATCGGCGCGAAGTCGCTCGAGTCCGATGACAACGTGGATTTCGCGGCGAGGAACGACGTGGCGTACGTGTGCCCGAAGGGCCATCGCACCATCCTGCCGTTCGCGGAGGGCGCCGAGATCCCGGACGAGTGGGAGTGCCGCTGCGGCACCATCGCGCACCGCGAGGGCGATCAGGACGCCGAGGCGGACGAAATCGCCAAGCCGACGCGCACGCACTGGGACATGCTGCTCGAGCGCCGCAGCGTCGAGGAGCTGCAGGCCCTGCTCGACAAGCGTCTGCAGATGCACCGCGACGGCTGGATCCCGGATTACGAGTGACTTGCGCGCGTGACGCCCGGCGGTTTTCCGCGCACTGATTATGCCCGGTCATGACGGCCGGGCATAATGTTATCCGGACTTCACACGCAAGCCAATTTACGCAAGCCAATCACGCACACGCGGCAACGGAGAGAGAAACCCATGGCCCAGCAGCATCCCAGGAACGTCGTCCTGCTTGATCTGGACGGCACGCTCACCAAATCCGACGGCGGCATCATCCAGAGCGTCGTCAAGACCTTCGAGGAGCTCGGCCGTCCCGTGCCCGACGACGCCGAACTGCACCGGTTCATCGGACCGGCCATCAGCGAATCGCTGGCGCGCAACCATGTGCCGGCGGGGGAGATGGACCGCGCGATCGCCATCTACCGCAGCTACTACAACGAGCGTCCCGCATTCGACGATCCGAACGAGCCCGGCGCCAAAGTGCCCGGCCAGCTCGTCAACGTGGTGTTCCCGGGCATTCCCGAACAGCTCAGGCGCCTGCGCGCCGACGGCTATTATCTCGCACTGGCCAGCTGCAAGCCCGAATTCCAGTGCGTGCCGATCTGCGAGCATTTCCACCTGACCGGTCTGCTCGACGGCATCTACGGCGCCAGCACCGACAATTCGCGCCTCGACAAGGACCAGGTCATCCGGTATTGCTTCGAGCGCATCGGATTCGACCCGTCCGCCGGCGACAGGGCGCTCATGGTCGGCGACCGCTACACGGACATCGACGGCGCCCGCGCATGCGGCGTCGACACCATCGGATGCCGCTGGGGTTACGCGCCGACCGGCGAGATGGAGGAACACGGCGCCTACGAGATCATCGAGCGCGTCGACCAGATCGAGGACGCCGTCAACCGGTACTTCGCCTCGCACTGATCGAACCTCCTCATCTTCGCGTACGTCTTTCGCGCCGACCGAGCGCAATCGGTGCAATCGGCGCAATCTGCATCGCAAACAATTTCAGCGCAACACGCGTGATCGGTCCAACCTGCGGCGGCAAATCCGCAGGTTGGACCGATCACGTCATATTTGGCCCCGTTTGCGCGTCAATTTTCGGTCATTCGGTCCAATCTGTTGCCGCCGCGGTCCAGGTTGGACCGATCAACCTGTATCTGGGCCCGGTTGCGCGTCGATTCGCGGTCATTCGTTCCAAGCTGCGCCGCGACGGCAACAGGTTGGAACAAACAAGCCATATTCAGGCTTGGTCACGCGTCGGTTTTCAGGCAATTGTTCCAACTTGCAGGTACGGCGCAGCTTGGAACGATTGCTGTGTTGGCAGAATCGTCGGCTAGCCGATGTGTGGTCAAATGTTTCAATCTGAGTTTTGATGTTCCAAATTACGTTTTCGGGATGCACGTTGGAGCGTTCGGGAAACCGATCCAATAAACCGATAATGTACGTTATGTCAGAACGTGTTTTTGTTCGCTCCTCACTTTCATTGGAATTCCGGGGAAACGCAATGAGCCCAACGGGTCCCGGCAGTATGCGCGGATAATGGGCGGACGACCGTATCGAACATGCTATGGACCGTCGCCTCTCCACATTGAGCCCGCGCATGCGCGGAATGCGGTCAAGTCGAGACGGATGCCAAGGAGGCGTTCCTTCCCGCCGATGGGCAGTCCGTGTTCGACTGCCGCCCAGACTGTCCCAGGCTGTCGATGACGTCGCCGATGGTACGGTTTCCCTCCGCGGTTTCGATGCGGTGGAGCATGCTGTCGAGCATGCGTTTGAGGTCGTGCACGTCGGCGGCCGGATAGGCGCATCCGGTGATGGCGGCGGTGAGCGTGATCATGATGCGGATCCTTCCGCCGGGAATGCGGCTGGAGTTCCACGCTCATGCATCCGGCATCATGTACGATCGTACACGACGGGTTACATGCCGTCCGGCGTATGGCTGATCGACGTAAGGATGCCGGTGCGCCGCCAGTAGGTGACGTCCACGGTGTCGCCGTCCACGATCGGCGGGTCCGGCTTGTCCTCCAACGTCCAGTCGTGCGTCGATCCGTCGGGCAGGCGGACGGTGAGGATCCAATCCACGTCCGTGACCCAGTTGTCGTCGTCCCGGTATTCCTTCTCCCGGACGTCGAGGACGGTGGCGGTCGCGTCCTGCGGTCCCTCCCGCCGGTCCTCGTTCCACCGGCCGACGCACTGGGCGCCGTAGATGATGAGTGCCAGTCCGCCGATGGCGCAGACGACCGCGGCGATGATCCGGCTATGCCGGTCGGCCAACAGCAACCAGATGGGGATGCCCAGCAGGAGGATGGCGCCAAGCCCGACCGTGCCCCAGTAGAGTCTGAGCGCGGCTACGGGCGCCTCGGGACCGGGCGTGTGCGTGGCGGACCCGTTCAAGGCCATCACGCCGAAAGCACATAGGGCGGCGATGATCCATACGATGCCCAACCATCCCAGACGGGATGAGAATAACGAGGTCTTTTTCATGGTCCTGATTCACCGGCCTTTCCAAGGCAAGCATGCACCGCCCGTCGCGCATCCGTCAAATGGGGTCAGCCGTTCTCCGCCTCGCGGGCGCGTTCGGCTTTTCGTGCCTCGAGCTGCATGCGCAGACGCGCGGCGGTCAGGTCGTCGATGGGCCGTCCGAGTCCTCGGGCACCGGAACCGACGTCCACTGGCATATTGGTGAGGTCCACGTAGTCCTCATGCTCCAGGGCCTCGTCGATCTGATGCCACAGCGAGCCCACCGACACGCCGAAGACGGCCCTGCCGCTGCGCACCAAGGCGATGACCTGTTCGTTGGTGGTGCATTCGTGGACTTCGTCGCCGTCGCACATGATGGTGATGTTCTCGAGCTGCTTGCTCGTGCGCTGCGTGAGGAATCCGATGGCCGCGGTGACGTTCTGCAGGTTGACTCCGGCGTCAAGCAGACGTTTGGACACGGCGAGGATCACCACGTCCTTGAAGGAATACAGGCGGCGCGAACCGGATCCGTGCGAGGATTTGATGGATGGCTCGACGATCCGCTTGCGCGCCCAATAGTCGAGCTGCCGGTAGGTGATGCCGGCGACCTTCGACGCGACCGTCCCCCGGTAGCCGCGCCGGAACTGCTCCTCGTCGGCGGTGGCGAAGAGCTCGCCCTGCACCATGTCCGCGGTATGCGCGTCCGTCCCCCGGTGCAGCGTGAGCTCGACCATCGCACTCCCCCGCTTCAGGCCCTCGGCTCGCGGATGACCGCGGACTTGGTGAAGAACACGAGGCGGAACTTGCCGATCTGGATCTCGTCGCCGTTGTGCAGTTCGGCGTCGTCGCGGCGCTGGCGGTTCACGTACGTGCCGTTGAGGCTGCCGGCGTCCACCACGTGGTACACCCCGTTGATGCGGCGGAACACGGCGTGCGCGCGGGACACGGTGGAGTCATCGAGCAGAATGTCCGCGCTCGGATCGCGGCCCACGCTCACCTCGTCCTCGTCGAGCAGGTAGCGGGAACCGGTCACCGCGCCGCGCGTGGAGATGAGCAGCGCCGTGCCGTCGGCCAGACGGGCGATCGTGTCGAGATCCTCCTGCGTGAGCGGACGGTCGGCGGTGGTGGTAATCGGGATGGTGATTGCGGGCAAACCGATGATGGTGGTTTCGCCTGCGGTAGGGATCGGATCAGTCATAATTGCCATTCTACAAGCATTCGGCGCAATATGGGCGCATTCGGCCCGTCATTCCACCGTCTTCGCGTATTTGTTGGTCTGCGGCTGACGCACGGTTTCGATCACCACGTTGTCCACCTGCTGCACGGCGACCCCCGCGCCGAAGTCGAGCTTCAGGTCGGAGCCCACTCCCCCGGCGATGTCCACCGCGCCCTGCAGCGTGGACGGGTCGCCGATCGCCTTGACCACGTACGGGCTGGTCAGCGTGACACCGTCGCACACGAGGTTGCCGTTCACGCGCTGGATGGACGTGGACGTGATGACGCGCACGCCGGCGAATTCGATGACCTCGGCGCCGGCGTTGCGCAGCTCCTCGATGAGGTGGAACATGGTGGCCGCGTCGATGGGCTTGCCGGCCCTCTCGGCGATGGTGATGGTCACGCCCTTGCCCTGCGCGGGAAGGCGGCCGGACAGAATGCCGCTGGTCTGCTCGTTCTGCTGGGCGATGAGCCGGGCCTGCTCCTGCTTGTCCACGGCGGATTTGATGGAGTTGAGCTGCTCGGTGAGCTGCGTCTTGCGATCCTCGAGCTTGCTGACCTGCGAGCTGGTCTCGGTGAACAGGCGGCGCAGCTCGTCCTCGGTCATCGACTCGTACGACGACTGCGTGTTGTGCGCCTGGACCATGTAGCCGTAGCCCAGCAGCGCGCACAGCACCATGACGAGCGCGCTGGTGACCATGCGGCTGCGCGTGGCGTTGCGGTCGAGGTTGCGGCTCGCGGGCTTGCGGCGCACCACGGGGAAGGATCCGGTGGCGGTGTCGTCGTTGACCTTGTCGCGGCGGCGCTGGTGCCTCAGCGTGGACTGCGGGTCCCTGCGGCGCTCGTCCCGAGCGTGTTCGTGTTCGTTGCGTCCCGCCATGCGTCAGCCCCTGAAGATGAAGCGCCGGATGGCGGACACGTTGGAGAAGATGCGGATGCCCATGACCACGATCACGGCGGTGGTGAGCTGGGAGCCCACGCCGAGCTGGTTGCCGAGGAATACGAGCAGCGTGGCGGTGATCACGTTGGAGAAGAACGAGATGACGAACACCTTGTCCGAGAAGCTGCGCTCGAAGTAGGCGCGGGCGGCGCCGAGCAGCGCGTCGAGGGCGGCGACGACCATGATGGGCAGGTACGGCTGCAGCACGATGGGAATGTCCGGCTGCAGGAAGATGCCGGTCACCACGCCGATGATGAGCCCTAGAACCGCTGCCATTTATTCGACGCTCCTTGCATACGAGAGGTTCTTCGATTCCGCCGCTTCCAGTGTAATGGTCTTTTGCGTGGACACCTGCGGATGGATGCCCGCGTTTTCCAGCTGCTCGTTGTTGCCGCCGGCCCCGGTGGCCGTCACGGCGGCCTTGAGCTTGGCGCCGTCGCCGATCGCCTGGATGACGTACGGGCTTTCGATCTTCGTCAGGTCCACGAGGATGGTCTGGCCGGCCTTGCGGATCGAGGACTGCACGCCGAGCCGGTTGCCGTTGACGGCGATGGCCTCCGCGCCCGCGCCCCACAGCTGGGACACGTACCACTGCAGGTCGCCGTCGGTCACCGTGCGCACCTGCGAGCCGTCGTCGGAGGACGCGGACAGCGGGTTGGTGATGGTGATCTGGACGCCCGGCCCCTCGACCGCCACGCCGCCGATCACCATTTCGTCCCGCGTGAGCTGGTCGTCGGCCGCGTTGGCGCCCACCTGGTCGCTCAGCGCGGTGATCTGACCGCGCAGGTCGTTGAGCTCCTTGGTGAGCTGGTCGGACTGGTCCGAGGCCTCCTCGATGCGGCTGACGTACCAGTCGCGCTGCTGCTTGCGCGGGTCGGCGTGAAGGCGCTGCACCACCACGGAGCCGCTGACGCCCACGACCACGCAGATGAGGAAGACCACCACGCGCGTCGCCCATATGGAGAAGGCTGACCGGTGGCGCTGGTCGAGCAGGGAGTCGGCGTACAGGGAGTCCATGGGCCGGTTGGTCAGGTCGTCGATGAGGCGCAGCGACTCGTCCGCGAGCCTGCGGCGGGTGGAGTTCTGCGTGCGGATGCCCAGCGAGTTCTCGGCGTGGCGGCGGGACAGTCGCAGCGCGCCCTCGGAGAACGTCGCGCGGCGCCTCACCGGCGTGGCGTCCGCCGGCACGGGCACGGACACCGGCGCGGGCGTCTCCTCGGCGCTCATCGTCCGTCCCGGGAGCGGGCCGGTTGGGCTTGCCGCGCGGCGCGTTCCGCGTGGATGAGGTCCCACCCCTGCCTGAGGTACAGGACGCCCGCCATCCAGTAGAGCACGACGCCCCAGATCATGCCGGCCATGCAGATCAGGTGCAGGGCGAGCGTGAACGGGCCGGCCCACATCTCCGCGATGATGAACGTCGGGATGGTCATCATGAGCATGGCGGTGCCGGCCTTGCCCACGAAGTGCACGGGCAGCGGGCCGTAGTCGTGCTGGGCGAGCATGAGGATCTCGATGGCCATGACGAGGTCGCGCGCGCCCACGATGATGAGCACCCACCACGGGATGATGCCGGCCACGCCGAGCGCCACCACCGAACAGAAGATGAGCAGGCGGTCCGCGACGGGGTCGAGGATCTGCCCGATCTTGCTCACTTGGTTGAACTTGCGCGCCAACGTGCCGTCAAGGCCGTCGGACAGAGCGCTGATGGCCAGGACGACGAGCGCCCAGACCATCTCGCGCCGCGCGACCAGCACCGCGAACACCGGGATCGAGATGATGCGCAGCAAGCTGATCGCGTTCGGCACGGTCCAGATGAGGTCGCGCGCCTCCGGGCTGTACGCCGCGTCCGTCTGATGTGCCGCCAATCGCATTCCCTCTTTCCGCGTCCCGCGCTCAGATACGCGAAGCCTGCAGCGCCGTGACGATGATGCCGCGCGCGCCGACCTCGTACAGATCGTCCATGAGCTGGTTGACCTTCCTGCGCGGCACCATGACGCGCACGGCGGCCCACTGCTTGTCGTGCAGCGGGGAGATCGTCGGGCTTTCGAAGCCGGGGGTCACGGCCACGGCGGCGGAGACCTTGTCCACCGGGATGTCGTAGTCCATGAGCACGTACTGGTGCGCGGTGAGCACGCCCTTGAGGCGGCGGGACAGGACCGTCAGGCGCGGGTCGTCCTCGGCGAGGCGGGGCGAGCGGATGAGGCACGCCTCGGAGTGCATGAGCGGGTCGGCGAAGATGCGCAGGCCCGCGTTCCTCAGGGTGGTGCCGGTGGAGACCACGTCGGCGATGAGGTCCGCCACGCCCAGCTGCACGGAGGATTCGACGGCGCCGTCCAGGTGGATGGTCTGCGCGTTGATGCCGTGCTCGGTGAGGTAGTCGTGCACGAGCTTGTCGAAGGTGGTGGCCACGCGCTTGCCCTCGATGTCCTCGAGGCGGCTGATGGGCGAGTCGTTCGGCGCGGCGAAGCGGAACGTGGACGCGCCGAAGCCGAGCGGCATGTGCTCGAGCGCCGGGGTGCCGGAGTTCTTGAGCAGGTCCTCGCCGGTGATGCCCACGTCGATCGTGCCGGTGCCGACGTACACGGCGATGTCCAGCGGACGCAGGTAGAACAGCTCGATGTCGTTGTCCGGATCCTGCACCACGAGCTGGCGCGGGTTGGTGCGCAGACGGTAGCCCGCCTCGGACAGCATGTCCCAGGCCGGCTGCGACAGCATGCCCTTGTTGGGCACTGCGATGCGAAGCATGGTGAAACCCCTTCCTTTGGTGCGGCCGCACGGTGCGGCGGCCGTCACAGGTACTTGTACACGTCCTCGAGCTTGATGCCGTGCTTGATCATCATGACCTGCACGTGGTAGAGCAGCTGGCTCATCTCCTCGGCCATGCGCTCGTTGCCCTCGTATTCGGAGGCGATCCAGGTCTCCCCCGCCTCCTCGACGATCTTCTTGCCGATGAAATGCGTGCCCTTGTCGAGCTCCTCGACGGTCAGGGAGCCTTCGGGGCGGGTCTCGGCCTTTTCGCTCAGTTCGGCGTACAGCGACTCAAACGTCTTCATGGGATTGCTTCTGCTTTCTGTTGTGGTGTCTTGCGGTTCTGGCGCGGGCGCGGGCCGTGCGCGGCTCAGGCACGGAACGCGGCCTCGGCCTGCGCGCGGATCTGGTCGATCGCCTCGGCGGGGTTCTCGGCGCCGTAGACGGCGGAACCGGCCACGAGCACGTCGGCGCCGGCCTCGGCCACGATGTGCGCGGTCTTGGGGCTCACGCCGCCGTCCACCTGAATCCTCACGTCCAGGCCGCGGCGGGTGATCTCGTCCCTGAGGCGGCGGACCTTGTTCATCTGGTTGCCGAGGAACTTCTGGCCGCCGAAGCCGGGCTCGACGGTCATGACGAGGACCATGTCGAACTCGTCGAGGATGTCGAACAGCGGCTCGACCGGCTCGGCGGGGCGCACGGCGAAGCACGCCTTGACGCCCATGTCGCGCAGCTGGCGGGCCAGACGCACCGGGGCGTGCGTGGCGCCCATGTGGAAGGTGACGGACTGCGCGCCGCACTTGGCGAACTCGGGGGCCCAGCGGTCCGGATCCTCGATCATGAGGTGCACGTCCACGGGCAGGTCGGTGACCTCGCAGATGCGCTTGACGATCGGCTCGCCGAGCGTGAGGTTCGGCACGAAGTGGTGGTCCATCACGTCCACGTGGACCAGATCCGCGTTGGAGATGGCCTTGAGGTCGCGCTCAAGGTTGCAGAAGTCGGCGGACAGGATGCTGGGTGCGATTTGAATGCTCATGGCTCCTCATTCTATGGTCGGGTAGGTACCGGGGCCCGGCCCGGGTCGGTTTGCCTTTTGTTTTATTTCTTGTCGGCCTCGGCCTCTTTGGCCGCCTCGAGCTCGGTGATGGTCCGCAGCTTCTCGGCGAGCAGATCGGATGCCTTGCCCCGCTGCATGATGACGACGAGCGCCACGGCGCCGCACACGAACACGGCCATGGAGACCCACACGTTGATGCGCACGCCGAGGAAGGTGTGCGCGTAGTCGATGCGCAGCGCCTCGATCCAGGTGCGGCCCGCCGTGTACCACATCACGTAGATGGCGAACAGGGAGCCGGCCTTGAGCGCCTTGACGGCCTTCGAGCCGATCCACACGATGAGCAGCGCGCCGATGACATTCCAGATCATCTCGTACAGGAACGTGGGGTGGAACAGCGTGCCGGTGGGGCACGTCTGGCCGTCGTAGCACTGTTCGCTCGAGCCGATGGCGGAGCCCGCCGTGTTGAGCTTCAGGCCCCAGGGCAGCGTGGTGGGCGCGCCGTAGAGCTCCTGGTTGAACCAGTTGCCGAGGCGGCCGATCGCCTGCGCGACGAGCAGGCCCGGGGCGATCGCGTCGCCCAGCAGGGCCATCGGGTAGTGCTTGCGCCGGCACCAGGCCCACGCGCCGAGCGCGCCGAGCGCGATGCCGCCCCAGATGCCGAGGCCGCCGTTCCAGATCTTGAACATCTCCACCCAGTTGCCGTTCGGCCCGAAGAACCGCTCCGGCGTGGTGATGATGTGGTACAGGCGCGCGCCCACGATGCCGCAGGGCACGGCCACGATGGTGATGTCGAGGATCTGGTCGAAGTTGCCGCCGTAGCGGGCCCAGCGCTTCGTGGAGATCCACACGGCCGCGACGATGCCGGCGAGGATGCACAGAGCGTAGATGTGTATCGTCACCGGGCCGATGTTGAACTGCGAGATCGTGGGCGACGGGATGTATGCGAGATTCATGGTCCCCATCCTAGGTCAACGGCCGCCCCGCGTTCGCTGTGGGCGCGGGGCGGCCCGTGGGCCGGGTCGAAGGAGCGTTCAGCGCGCGGACGCGACGCCCTGCGCGAGTTCGTCGGCCTTGGCGGCGAGGTTCCTCAGGCCCTCGGCCTCGTCCAGCGCCTTGCGTCCGGTCTCGCCGAGCAGCTGGTGGACGAGCGCGGAGCCGACGATCACGCCGTCGGCGTAGGCGCCCACCTTCGCGGCCTGTTCGGCGGTGGACACGCCGATGCCCACGCACACGCGGGACGCGCCGGCCTTGCGGGTGCGCTCCACCAACGCTTCCGGGGAGTCGGTGATGGTCTTGCGCTCGCCGGTGACGCCCATGCGGGAGGCGGCGTACACGAAGCCGCGGGCTGCCTTGGAGACGACGGCGAGGCGTTCGGGCGCGGAGTCCGGCGAGACGAGGAAGATGCGGTCCAGGCCGTGGCGGTCGGACGCCTCGATCCACTCCCCCGCCTCGTCCGGGATGAGGTCCGGGGTGATGAGGCCCGCGCCGCCGGCGTTTTCGAAGTCGCGGGCGAAGCGCTCCACGCCGTAGTGGTAGATGAGGTTCCAGTAGCTCATGATCAGCGGCACGCCGCCGGCGTTGGCCACGGTCTCCACGGCCCTGAACACGCCGTGGATGCTTTCGCCGTGGTTCAGCGCGATCTGGCTGGCGGCCTGGATGACCGGGCCGTCCATGACCGGGTCGGAGTACGGCAGGCCGATCTCGACGGCGTTGACCCCGTGGTCCACGAGGGTCTTGAACGCCTTGAGGGAGACCTCGGGGTCCGGGAAGCCGTACGGCAGGTAGCCGATGAACGCGGGCCTGTTCGCCTTGTCGAGCTCGTCGAACATGGCGGCGGTGCGGCTGGGCTTGTGGCTGATGCCGAGCGGCTGGCCGGACGGCGTGGTTGCGGTGTTGGTCATATTGAAAATCTCCTTAAAACCCATTCGTCAGGCGACGGTGTCCCCGTGCGCGCCGGTGACCTCGAGCGCCTTGGACTGCTCGTCGGTCAGGTAGCCGAACCACTTGCCGGCGGTGGCCATGTCCTTGTCGCCGCGGCCGGAGATGTTGATGATCATCACCGGATGCTCGTAGCCCTTGGCCTTGAGGTCGGCGGCGGCCTTGTACGCGCCGGCGACGGCGTGGGAGGACTCGATGGCGGGGATGATGCCCTCGGTCTGGCTCAGGTCGCGGAAGGCGTTCATGGCCTCCTCGTCGGTGGCCCAGGAGTAGTTGACGCGGCCGATGTCCTTGAGCCACGCGTGCTCCGGGCCCACGGAGGCGTAGTCGAGGCCGGCGGAGATGGAGTAGGTGTCGAGCGTCTGGCCCTCGTCGGTCTCCAGCAGGTAGCTCTTGGCGCCCTGGAACATGCCGAGCTGGCCGGTGCCGGGCGCGAAGCGGATGGCGTGCTTGCCGGATTCGGGGCCGTTGCCGCCGGCCTCGTAGCCGTAGAGGTTCACGCGCTCGTCGTCGAGGAACGCGTTCATGACGCCGATGGCGTTGGAGCCGCCGCCCACGCAGGCGCACACCGCGTCGGGATGGTCGATGCCGTACCAGTCCCTGAGCTGCTGCTTGGCCTCCTCGCCGATGACCTTCTGGAAGTCGCGGACCATCTCCGGGAACGGGTGCGGGCCGGCGACCGTGCCGAGCAGGTAGTGGGTGTCCTTGACGTTGGTGACCCAGTCGCGCAGGGCCTCGTTGATGGCGTCCTTGAGGATCTTGTCGCCCAGGGTGACCTCCACGACCTCGGCGCCGAGCATGCGCATGCGGGCCACGTTGAGGGCCTGGCGGCGGGCGTCGATCTGGCCCATGTAGATGCGGCACTTGAGACCGAGCATGGCGCACACGGTGGCGGTGGCCACGCCGTGCTGGCCGGCGCCGGTCTCCGCGATCACGCGCGTCTTGCCCATGCGCTTGACGAGCAGGGCCTGGCCGAGCGCGTTGTTGATCTTGTGCGCGCCGGTGTGGTTGAGGTCCTCGCGCTTGAGGAACACGCGCGGCGTGATGCCGACCTTTTCGGCGATGCGCTCGGCGAAGCGCGGCGCCTCGGTCAGCGGGCTCGGGCGGCCCACGTAGCGCTGGTTCAGGGTGACGAGCTCCTTGGTGAACTCCGGGTCGGCCTTGGCTTCGCTATACACGCGCTCGAGCTCGTCGAGGGCGGTGATGAGCGCCTCGGGCACGTAGCGGCCGCCGAACTGGCCCCAGTACGGGCCGTGGTGCGTGCTCAGCGGGGTGGTTTCGGATGCCTTCACTCTCTTACCTGCTTTCACTAGTCGTTCCACTGCAAGCTCATGGTCGTCGGCGGTGGCCACGCCCTCGCCGACCAGCACGGCGTCCGCGCCAGCCCGGCCGTAGTCCTCGACCTCGACGGCGCCGAACACGCCGGATTCCGCGACCTTGACCACGTCGTCGGGAAGATCCGCGGCCAGTTCGGCGTACTTGTTCACGTCGACCCGCAGATCCTTGAGGTTGCGGGCGTTGATGCCGATCACGCGGGCGCCGGCGGCGCGGGCGCGCCCGATCTCCTCCCGCGTGTGCGTCTCCACGAGCACGGTCATGCCGAGGTCGTGGGCGAGGTCGAGCAGGCGCTTGAGCGTCGCGTCGTCCAGCGCGGCCACGATGAGCAGCACCAGGTCGGCGCCGTGCGCGCGGGCCTCCCAGACCTGATAGTCGGTGACGATGAAGTCCTTGCGCAGCACCGGGATGTGCACGGCTTCGCGCACCTTGTCGAAGTCGTCGAGGCTGCCGAGGAACCGGCGCCCCTCGGTGAGCACGGAGATGGCGCTGGCGCCGCCGCGCTCGTATTCGCGGGCCAGCGCGGCCGGATCGGGGATGTCGCTCAGGTGGCCCTTGGACGGCGAGGCGCGCTTGATCTCGGCGATGACGGGGATGCCGTCCGCCTTCCTGAGCCACGCCATCGCGTCAATGGGCGCAGGGGCGGCCACCACGGCCTCCTTGAGCTCCTCAAGCGGCGTGACCTTCTCGCGCGCGGCGGCGTCCTCAACGGCCCCCGCCACCAATTCATCCAAAACCGACATGACTCTCCCTTTGGTGCTAGACGGAATCATGCGACACTGTAGGCCCCGGCGCGCGACATCGCCCGCCGCGTCCCACGTTCTGGGCGCCTTGGCGCGGGCCCTGGATACGGCGAGGGGCGGAACCCGGCCGGACGCCCACGCTGTTGCGTACGTACGTCCGTACCGGATTCCGCCCCTGAAACGGTATGCCCTCGCCCCGTTACTCGAGCGCGGCGCCCTTGCGGTCGGGCACGAAGAACATGGTGACGAACGCCACCACGTAGATGCAGGAGACCGTGCCGAGCGCGAACGCGAAGCCGTGGCCGGTGGCGATGGCGGCGATGGCGACCGGGCCGAGGCCGCCGCCGATGAAGCGGCCGGTGTTGTACAGGGCGGTCTGGGCGGTGGCCCTGAGCTCGGTCGGGAACAGCTCGGAGATGAGCGCGCCGTAGCCGCCGATCATGCCGTTGGCGAACATGCCCATGAAGAAGCCGCCGACGAGCAGCGCGTTCGGGTCCCTGAGCTGGCTGTAGACGATCACCATGACGGCCGCGCCGATCTGGAAGATCCAGAAGGCCGGGCGGCGGCCGAGGTGGTCGGCGAGGAAGCCGAACACGGAGATGCCGAGCATCATGCCCAGCACGGTGACGGCGGTCCAGATGCCCGTGGAGGTCAGGGACAGGTTGAGCTCCTTGTTGAGGTAGCTGGGCAGCCAGGTCATGATGCCGAAGTAGCCGCAGTTCTGCACGGTGCACAGCACGATGATGGCGATGGAGAAGCGCACGCGCTCGGGCGTGGAGAACAGCTGCTTGATCGAGCCGTGCTCCTTGGCGGTCTCGCGGTGCTTCAAGTACAGCGGCGGCTCGGGCACGAACACGCGGATGACGATCGCGACGACGGCCGGCACGATGCCGATGGCGAACAGGCCGCGCCAGCCCCACGCGCTGATGATCGGCGCGCTCAGGAGCGAGGCGAGCAGCACGCCCACATGGAAGCCGAGGCCCACGCCGGAGGTCGCCTTGGCGCGGTTCTTCGGGCTGGACGCCTCGGCGGCGATGGCCATGCCGATGCCGAACTCGGCACCGATGCCCACGCCCGCGAGGAAGCGGCACACGGCCATGAATGCAAAATTCGGCGCGAACGCCGAGAACAGCGTAAACGCGCCGAAGAAGACGACCGAATAGGTCAGCACGCGGATGCGGCCGTACTTGTCGGCCAGACGCCCGAACACCAGACCGCCGAGGAACGCGCCGGCCAGGGTGATGGTGGTGAGCGTGCTCGCCGTGGTTTTGTCGATGCCGAAGCTGTCCATGATGCCCGACAGCGCGAAGCCGAGGATCATCAGGTCGAGGCCGTCGAGCGCGTGGCCGACGGCGGACGAAAACACCGCGAGGCCGGCGTAATGCTTCATGCCGCTGGCTTTGTCGGTGGTCTCCTTATCCGCCATGAACATGGTTTCTCCTACTCTTCCGGGAACAAAATCCTCGGATAGTGTAGTCACCCATGTGAACGTACAGTGAACGGGGCGTGTCCCGACGGCGAACCGGTGCCGGGCCGGTCAGCCGCGCTCAGGCGCTCCTCAGCTGTGCGGCGATCTGCACGCTCTCCACGCTGGCCTCGGCCTTGTTGCGGGTCTCCTGCCATTCGGTCGCGGGCACGGAGTCGAGCACGATGCCGGCTCCGGCCTGCACGGACGCCTCATGGTCGCGGATGAACGCGGTGCGGATGGCGATGGCCATGTCCATGTTGCCGGAGAAGTCGAAGTAGCCGATCGTGCCGCCGTAGATGCCGCGGTCGGCGGGCTCGAGCTCGTCGATGATCTCCACCGCGCGCGGCTTGGGCGCGCCGGACAGCGTGCCGGCCGGGAACGCGGAGGTGAACACGTCGAACGCCGTGAGGTCGTCGCGCACGTGCCCGGTGACCGTGGAGCAGATGTGCATGATGTGGCTGAAGCGCTTGATGTCCATGAGCGTGACGACCTCGACGGTCTCCGGGTCGCACACGCGGCTCAGGTCGTTGCGGCTCAGGTCCACGAGCATGATGTGCTCGCTGCGCTCCTTCGGGTCCGCGAGCAGCTCCTTGGCGAGCCTCGCGTCCTCCTCCGGGGTTTTGCCGCGCGGGCGCGAGCCGGCGATCGGGAACGTCATGGCGTGGCCGTCGTCCACCTTGATGAGGGTTTCGGGGCTGGAGCCGATCACGTTGAAGTTGCGGCCCTGCGCGTCGGTGAGGGCCATGAAGTACATGTACGGGCTGGGGTTGAGGGTGCGCAGCACGCGGTACACGTCGAACGGGTCGGCCGGCGAGTCTATGTCGAGGCGCTGGGAGATGACCACCTGGAACACGTCGCCGTCCACGATGTGCCGCTTGGCCGCCTCGACGGCGCGCTCGTACTCCGACTTGGCGGAGCGGAAGCGCAGTTCGGGCTGCCTCACGTTCGGATCGAGGACGCTCACGCGGTTCTCGTGCGGCTGCGGGGTGGCGGCGGCGCGCTGCATGCGGGCCAGGCGCTCGACGGCGTCGTCGTACGCGAAGTCGGCGCGCGTGGGGCGGTCGTCGAAGTTCACGGCGTTGGCGATGATCCACACCGAGCCGTCCACGTGGTCCACAACGGCGATGTCCGTGGCGAGGGCCAGCACGGTCTCCGGCTGTCCGGTCTCGTCCGGGGCCTCGCCGCGCAGCGTGGGCTCCCAGTGGCGGATGGCGTCCCAGCCGACCGTGCCCACCAGACCGCTGGTGAGGTTCGGCAGGCCCTCCACGTTCGGGGCCTTGAGCGCGGCCAGCGTGGCGCGGGCCACGTCCACCACGTCGCCTTCGGTGGGCACGCCGACCGGCACTTTGCCGAGCCAGTCCGCCTTGCCGCCGTTGGAGCGCAGCTGGGCCACGGAATTGACGCCGATGAACGAGTAGCGGCTCCAGGAACCGCCGTATTCCGCCGATTCGAGGATGAACGTGCCGGTGCGGCCTCCGGCGAGGCGCTCGTAGAAGCCCACCGGGGTCAGGGAGTCGGCGAGCAGGCGGCGCACGATCGGGATCACGCGGTAGCCCTCGTCGGCGAGCCGGTGGAATTCCTCGCGGCTCGGCCACGTGCCTCCCCATGCCAGATGTTCGACGCTGCATGCGCTCATCGTTCGTCCTCCTTCTCCTGCTGCTCCTGCTCGGGCGTGCGGTGCCCCACGACGGCCGGCAGCGGGCCGCCCTCGAGGAAGCACGAGCGCTTGCCGGTGTGGCAGGCCGCGCCCACCTGGTCGACCTCGACGAGCAGCGCGTCGCCGTCGCAGTCGAGCGAGACGGACTTGACGTACTGCACGTGGCCGGACGTGTCGCCCTTGCGCCAGTATTCCTGGCGGGAGCGCGACCAGAAGGTCACGCGGCCCGTAGTCAGGGTGCGGCGCAGGGCCTCGTCGTTCATGTAGCCCACCATGAGCACCTCATGGGTGTCGTACTGCTGGATCACCGCGGCCACCAGCCCCTTGGCGTCGCGCTTCAGCCGCGCGGCGATGCGCGGGTCCAGCTCCGTGGCGTTGTCGTAGCCGTTCGTCTCGTTCGTCGTCATTGTTCCGTCATGCTCCTCGTTCGCTCAAAACCTTCATGCGCCGACCGCACACATCAACTTCACGCGCCCGCCGGCCGGTCACCGCACGGTGTAGCCGTGGCGGCGCAGCTCGTCCTTCACGTCCCCGATCGTCATCTTGCCGTAGTGGAACACGGACGCGGCGAGCACCGCGTCGGCGCCGGCCTCGATGGCGGGCGGGAAGTCCTCGACCTTGCCCGCGCCGCCGGAGGCGATGATCGGGATCTTGACCTCGCGGCGCACCGCGCGGATCATTTCGAGGTCGAAGCCCTCCTGCGTGCCGTCGGCGTCCATGGAGTTGAGCAGGATCTCCCCCGCGCCCAGCTCCTCGGCGCGCTTGACCCACCAGATCGCGTCGATGCCGGTGGACTTGCGCCCGCCCATGGTGGTCACCTCGAAACCGGACTTCGTGTGCTGCTCGCCCTTCTCGCGGCGGGCGTCCACGGACAGCACGAGCACCTGGTTGCCGAAGCGCTCGGCCACGCGGCTGATCAGGGTCGGGTCGTTGATCGCGGCGGTGTTCACGCCCACCTTGTCCGCGCCGCAGCGCAGCAGCGAATCGACGTCCTCGGGCGTGCGCACGCCGCCGCCCACCGTCAGCGGGATGAAGATCTGCTCGGCGGTGCGCGAGACCACGTCGATCATGGTCTGGCGGTGCGAGCTCGAGGCGGTCACATCGAGGAAGGTGAGCTCGTCCGCGCCCTGGCGGTAGTATTCGCGCGCGAGTTCCACGGGGTCGCCGGCGTCGCGCAGGTTCTCGAAATGCACGCCCTTGACGACGCGCCCGGCGTCAACGTCCAGACATGGAATCACACGAACCGCAAGCGACATAACCCACTCCTGTTTCTCGACGCTGCATGTACAGTCGCCCAGCGTAGCTTCCGCCCGTTACATCGGTCCGCATGATGGACGCCCGGCGTCCGCGCCCGTGCCGCGGGCGATTCAGGCGGCGGTCTTCTCCTTGGCGGCGAGCTGGCCGCAGGCGCCGTCGATGTCCTGGCCGCGGGTGTCGCGCAGGGTGGCGGTGATGCCGGCGGCGTGCAGGATGTCGAGGAACCGCTTTTCGTCCTCCGGCTTGGAGGCGGTCCACTTGGACCCCTCGATGGGGTTGAGCGGGATGGGGTTGACGTGCGCCCAGTTGTCGCCGTAGTGGTTGAGTCGCTTGGCGAGCAGCCTCGCGTGCTCGGCCTGGTCGTTGATGCCGCGCATAAGCGCGTATTCGATGCTCACGCGGCGCTTGGACGCGAGGAAGTAGTCGTGCGCGGCGTCCAGCACGGCGGTGGTGTCGAAGCGGCGGTTCATGGGCACGAGCTCGTCGCGCAGCTGGTCGCTCGGCGCGTGCAGGGACACGGCGAGGCGCACCGGGATGCCCTCGGCGGCGAGCTTCTTGATGCCCGGCACCACGCCCACGGTGGACACGGTGATGTTGCGCGCGGAGATCCCGAAGCCCTCCGGCGGCGCGGCGCTGATCTGGCGCACGGCGGACAGCACGGACTTGTAGTTGCCCATCGGCTCGCCCATGCCCATGAACACCACGTTGCTCAGGCGCCCCGGTCCCCCGGCCACCTCGCCGTCGCGCATCATTTTGGCGGCCACGCGCACCTGCTCGACGATCTCGCCGGCGGACATGTTGCGCGTGAGGCCGAGCTTGCCGGTGGCGCAGAACGGGCATCCCATGCCGCAGCCGACCTGCGAGGAGATGCACAGCGTGGTGCGCGAGGGGTAGCGCATGAGCACGGATTCGATGAGCGAGCCGTCGAACAGGCGCCACAGGGTCTTGATGGTCATGCCGTCGTCGGCCACCTGACGGGTGACCTCGTGGATGAGCTCGGGGAAGAACGTGGCCGCGGCCTCGGCGCGCTTGACCGCCGGGAAGTCGGTGAATTCCTCGGCGTTCACGTCGAAGTGGCCGTAGTAGTGCTTGGCGAGTTGGTTGACGCGGAACTTGGGCAGGCCGAGCTCCGCGGCGGCGGCGATGCGCTCGGCGGGCGTCATGTCCGCGAAGTGCACGGGCGGTTTGCCGCGGCGGGCGTGGTCGCGGCTGAGCACGTCGCGGAACGCCCCTGAGGTGCCGCCTTCGGTGATGCCGGTCTCCGGCTCGGTGCGGTCGGTGCGGTGGTCGGTGCGCTGTTCGCTGGTCATGCTTGGGTCTTCCCTTTCCGTCGATCACATGCTATGGTACGCCATTCCATGCGGTCGGCGGACGGCGCCCTACAAGCCCGTGGCGAACAGCAGCAGCGCGATGGCGGGCGCGCACATGAGGATGGAGTCCACGCGGTCGAGCACGCCGCCGTGGCCCTTGAGCAGGTGGCCCATGTCCTTGATGCCGAGGTCGCGCTTGATCATCGAGGCGCACAGGTCCCCGTACGTGCCCACGACGCCCACGAGCACGCCGGCCACGATCGGCACCCACCAGTGCGTGGCCCAGCGGGAGGCGTCGTACGTGCAGGCGAAGATGGCGAACGCGCCGGCCATGGCGAACAGCATGGAGCCGGCCAGTCCCTCGTAGGACTTCTTGGGGCTGATGCGCGGCGAGAGCTTGTGCCTGCCGAACGCCGCGCCGAAGAACAGGCCGCCCGTGTCGGACAGGGCGGGCAGGAAGACGCTCATGCAGGCGTGCGCCACGGGGTGGCCGCCGAAGGTGAGCGGGAAGATGAGGTAGCAGGCCAGCACTTCGATGTACAGGACCGTGAACATGGTGACGCCCACGTTGGCGAGGCGGCTCGCCTTGGGCGCCTGCTTCTCCTGGTTGAAGGAGGATTCGCGGCGGATGTCCGCGTCGGAGGCGGACAGCTTGCGCGCCACGGCCATGGGCACGCGCGTGCCGAAGCTCAGCCGCGCGGTGGAGGCCGGCAGGGTGAGCACGATCGTGGCCATCATGCCCAGCGACATGGCCGCGAAGTGCCACGGGGCGTAGTAGGTGACCAGCATGGTGGCCCCGGAGCACACGGCCAGCGCCACGAACGGGATGTGCAGCCCGACCGTGGCGAAGTCGATGCGCAGCTCCCACAGGCCCAGCGTCATGAACAGCACGATCAGGAACACGAACACATCGATCCTGATGGCGAGGGCCGCGAGGATGATGGCCACCAGCAGCGCGCCGGTGGCGACGGCCTGCGGCATGTTGCGCCCGGTCCGCTTGTTGATGGTGTCGATCTGATCGTGCTCGTTCATGATGGGTTGCGCCTGGTTGGGTTGGGGACGTCCGACGGATGCCGGCGGATCAGACCTCGAGGATTTCCTTCTGCTTGGTGTCGAGCAGCGCGTCGATCTCGTCGGTGGTCGCCTTGGTGACCTTGTCGAGCTCCTTGAGCAGGCGGTCACCCTCGTCCTCGCCCATGTCGCCGTCCTTGACGGCCTTGTCGATGCTCTCCTTGGCCTTGCGGCGGATGTTGCGCACCGCGACCTTGCCGTCCTCGGCCTTGCCCTTGGCGATCTTCACGTACTCCTTGCGGCGTTCCTCGGTGAGCTCCGGCATGGTCACGCGGATCACGTTGCCGTCGCGGTTCGGGCTCACGCCGAGGTCGGAGTCGCGGATCGCCTTCTCCACGGCCGGGGCCTGGGACTTGTCGAACGGGGTGACGGCGAGGGTGCGGGGCTCCGGCACGCCGATGGAGGCCACGGCCTTGATCGGGGTCGGGGAGCCGTAGTAGTCCACCATGATGCCGTTGAGCAGCGCCGGGTTGGCGCGGCCGGTGCGGATGCCGGAGAAGTTCTCCTTGGTGTTTTCGATGCTCTTGGCCATCTGTTCCTTGGCCTGATCGACGACGGTTGCCATGTTGTTACTCCTTTTGCTTGGCGTCTCGATTGCTTGGTGCCGCTGACCGCTTCGTCAGGCGGCGAGGGTGGATTCCGCGGAGGACACGAACGTGCCGATCTCCTCGCCCACCAGCGCGCGCGTCACGTTGCCCGGCTCCTCGAGGCCGAACACGCGGATGCACTGGCGGTTGTCGCGCGCCATGGACAGCGCGGCGGCGTCCATCACGGCGAGGTTGTCCACGAGGGCGCGCTTGTAGCTCAGCGTGGCGAAGCGCTTGGCGGACGGGTCCTTGCGCGGGTCGGCGGTGTACACGCCGTCCACGCCGTTCTTGCCCATGAGGACCTCGTCGCAGTGGATCTCCAGCGAACGCTGGATGGAGACGGTGTCCGTGGAGAAGTACGGCATGCCGGCGCCGGCGCCGAAGATGACCACGCGGCCCTTCTCGAGGTGGCGGATGGCCTTGAGCGGGATGTACGGCTCGGCGACCTGACCCATGGTGATGGCGGTCTGCACGCGGGTGGCCTGGCCCTCCTGCTCGAGGAAGTCCTGCAGGGCCAGGCAGTTCATGACCGTGCCGAGCATGCCCATGTAGTCGCCGCGGGAGCGGTCGATGCCGGCCTGCTGCAGTTCGGCGCCACGGAAGAAGTTGCCGCCGCCGACCACGATGGCCACCTGCACGCCCTGCTTGACGGCCGGGACGATTTCCTCGGCGATGCGGCGGATCACGGTCGTGTCGATGCCGACCTTGCCGCCGCCGAAGGCCTCTCCGGAAAGCTTCAGCAGCACCCTGCGGGATCTGTCTCCAGTCATATACGCCCTTTCTTCGGTTCCGGCCCGCGGCGTGCGTTGCCGCGAAACCGCGAAATTTACCGTTTCTCAGACTATCCGCAAACACAGACACCGGCGGCAGCGACGCGCGGGAATCCCCAGGGACGCCGCGGGAAGCCCTTGGATACGACGAAGGCGGCGGCCCGCGCAGCCAATGCGCGCGGACCGCCGCCGTTCACGATGCGTCACAAGGACGGATCAGCGGGCGGAGCTCACTCCTCCTCGCCCTTGCCGACCTCGATGCGGGCGAAGGCCAGGGCCTTGCCGCCGACCTCGTCGAACAGCTTGCCGACGGTCTTGGACGGATCCTTGACGAACGGCTGCTCGAGGAGGACGACCTCCTTGAAGAAGGCGTTCAGACGGCCCTCGACGATCTTCGGGACGATCTTCTCCGGCTTGCCCTCGGCCAGGGACTTCTCGGTGGCCACGCGGCGCTCGGACTCGACCACGTCGGCCGGGACGTCCTCGCGGGTCAGCCACTTGGCGCCCATGGCGGAGATCTGCAGGGCGGCCTCGTGGGCCACGGCGGCGCCGGCCTCGTCGGTCGCGATCATGGCCACGATGCTCGGCGGCATCTCGGCGGACTTCTTGTGCGCGTAGACCTCGACGTGCGGGCCGGAGACCTTGGCGTACTGGCCGAGCTTGACGTGCTCGCCGAACAGGGCGGCGGCCTCCTCGACGGCGACCTTCACGGTCTCGTCGCCGGCCTTGGCCGCGAGCACCTCGTCGACGCTGTTCGCGTCGGCGTCGATGGCGTAGCCAAGCACGGTGTCGGCGAACTCGACGAACTTCGGGGTCTTGGCCACGAAGTCGGTCTCGGAGTTGACCTCGACGGCGTAGCCGGTCTCGCCCTCGGCGGACTTGACGACCTTGGAGCCGATGGTGCCCTCCTGGGCCTTGCGGCCCTCGCGCTTGCCGGCGGCCTGGATGCCCTTGGCGCGGATGATCTCCTTGGCGCGGGCCACGTCGCCTTCGGCCTCGGTGAGCGCCTTCTTGACGTCCATCATGCCGGCGCCGGTGTCCTCGCGGACCTGCTTGATCAGAGCGGCGGTAATTGCTGCCATGAAATTCTCCCTTGAGATAAAACTCGATTACGTTTCCCTAGAAAAGGAGGTGCAATCGTGATTGCACCTCCCATCCTAGCGACTGGCGAACCCTAGCGGATTCACTCGGCCTTGGCTTCGCCTTCGGCGGACTCGGCCGGGGCGGCTTCGGCGGCCGGGGCCTCGGTGCCCTGCTTGAGCAGGTCCTTCTCCCAGGCGGCCATCGGCTGCTCGGCGGTCTCGCCCTCGACCTTGGCGGCCTGGCCGGAGCGCTCGAGCAGGCCGTCGGCGACGGCGTCGGCGATCAGCGTGGTGAGCAGCTCGATGCCGCGGATGGCGTCGTCGTTGGCCGGGATCGGGTAGTCCACGGCCTCCGGGTCGGTGTTGGTGTCGACTAGGGCCACGACCGGGATGCCCAGCTTGTGGGCTTCCTCGACGGCCAGCGCCTCCTTGTTGATGTCCACGACGAACATCGCGGAGGGGGTGCGGTTCATGTTGCGGATGCCGCCCAGCTGCTTGGCCAGCTTGTCCTTCTCGCGCTTGAGGAGCAGCAGCTCCTTCTTGGTCAGGCCGGAGCCGTGCACGTCGGAGAAGTCCATCTCCTCGAGCTCCTTGAGGCGGGAGACGCGCTTGGAGACGGTCTGGAAGTTGGTCAGCATGCCGCCGAGCCAGCGCTCGGAGACGTACGGCATGTTCACGCGGGTGGCCTGGTTGGCGATGGCTTCCTGAGCCTGCTTCTTGGTGCCGACGAACAGCACGGTGCCGTTGTGCGCGACGGTGGCCTTGATGAAGTCGTAGGCCTTGTCGATCAGCTCAAGGGACTTGAACAGGTTGATGATGTGGATGCCGTTGCGCTCCATGAGGATGTACTGCTTCATCTTCGGGTTCCAGCGGCGAGTCTGGTGACCGAAGTGGACGCCGGCCTTGAGCATTTCGCTCATCGTAATCTGTGCCATAGCACTGCCTTTCTTGTCGGTTCTTGCCTGGCCATGCGCACCCGTATGCAGCCCTCCCGGGGGATGGCCGACCGACACGGGCCGTCGCGGACATGGCGCGATCTTGGCGTGTGCCGCTAGACGATAATGGGTGGCTCCGAACGCCTGCGACTGCGCTCTTCGCCGGGTTGGCACACAAATGGCCAGAATAGCACGACGCCCGGATCGGGCGCAATGGCCTTCCCCGGGCGTCGTGGCGGGTCCCCGTGAGGGCGACGGACGTCACTTGGCGTGGGCGCGCATGTAGCGCATCGCCTCGCGGCGCTCCTCCTTCTCCAGACGGTCCAGATAGACGTGGCCGATGAGGTGGTCGCACTCGTGCTGGAGCATGCGGCCCATGAGCCCGCGGCCCTCGAGCACCACGGTCTTGCCGTCGAGGTCGATGCCGCGCACACGCGCGTAGTCGGCGCGGCGGGTCTTGTACCACAGGCCGGGCACCGACAGGCAGCCCTCGTCGCCGTACTGCTCGCCGCTGGTCTCCTCGAGCACCGGGTTGAGCACGTAGCCGATTTTGCCCTCGATGTTGTAGGAGAACGCCCTCAGGCCCACGCCGATCTGGTTGGCGGACAGGCCTGCGCGGCCCGGGTCGTCCACGGTGTCGAGCAGGTCCTGCACGAGCCTGCGGACGGCTGGGGTGATGGTGGTGATTTCGTCGCACGGCGTGCGCAGCACCGGGTCCGGCACGACCCTGATCTCTCGGATGGCCACTTGTCGCTTACTCCTCGTGAGTCCCGTTGTGGGTTTCGTTGCGCCCTTCGGCCGGAGCGTCGTCCGTCTCGGCCGCGGACCCGTCCTCCCGGTCCTTGGGCTTCTTCATCTTCCCCTGCACGCTAGCAATCGAATCCGACACGTTGACGCGCGCCTGGTCGAGCGCCTGACGGACCATCGGGCTCATCGTCTCGGAGGCCTGGCGGACGGACTCGGAGACCTGCTGCACGGTTTCGGCCGTGCGGTCGATGATCTTCACCGTGGCCGGCGCGGGGCGGGCGGGGCCCTTGGGCGCGTAGATCTCGCCGTCGATCACGTCCGCGTAGCGCTGCAGCACCTTGGGACGCACCACCTTGAGGCTCGGCGTGAGCGTGCCGTCCCCCTGGTTGAACTCGTCGGTGAGGATCGCGAACTTGCGCACCGACTCGGCGCGCGACACGCCGGCGTTCGCCTTGTCGACATACTGCTGCACGAAGGCGCGCACGGCGTCGTTGTCCTTCGCCTGCTCGAGCGTCATGCTCCCGTCGAGGCCCTGCCCCTCGAGCCACGAGCGCAGCATGTCCGGCTCGAGCTCGATGAGCGCGGCCACGAACGGCCGGCCGTCGCCGATCACCACGGCGTGCTGCACGATCGGGCACGTGTCGATGATGTCCTCCATGGGCGCGGGGCTGATGTTCTTGCCGCCGGCGGTGATGATGATGTCCTTCTTGCGGCCGGTGATGAACACGAACCCGGCGTCGTCGATCATGCCGAGGTCCCCGGTCCTCAGCCACGTGTCGCCGTCCATGGCCTCGGCGGTCATTTCGGGGTTGCGGTAGTAGCCCATGAACACGTTGGGGCCGCACACCTCGAGCTCGCCGTCGTCCGCCACGCGCACGCCCATGCCCGGGCCGGGGCGGCCCACGGAGCCGACCTCGTTGGCGTCCTCCCAGTTGACGAGCATGGGGGCCGCCGTCTCCGTCATGCCGTAGCCCTGGATGAACGTGATGCCGTCCATGCCGTTGAAGAAGTGCGCGAGGTCGTTGTTGATCGGCGCGCCGCCGCAGGCGAGGAACCTGAGGTTCGGGCCGAGCGCCGAGCGCACCGAGGAGCCGACCGTGGACATGAAGAACGCGTGCTCGAGCCTCTGGACGACCGAGTGGCCGCGTCCGGCCTGCTCGGCCTCGCTCCAGGAGACGAAGTGGCGGAACGCCTTGGCGAACACGCGTCCCTTGAGGCCCGCGCCGGCCTTCTGCGAGGCGGCGTTGTACACCTTCTCGAACACGCGCGGCACGCCGAGCAGGTACGTGGGCTTGAAGCTCCTCAGGTCGGCGAGCAGGTGCTTGGCGCCGGGGATGTAGCCGATCACGCCGTGGCCGCCGATGGCCACGTACTGGATGTAGCGGGCGAAGCAGTGCGCCAGCGGCAGGAACAGCAGCAGGCGGTTGTCGTTGTAGAGCATGTTGGGCAGGATCTCGTAGCCGTTGAGCACGATGTGCGTGTAGTTGCGGTTCGAGAGCATCGCGCCCTTGGGCCGGCCGGTGGAGCCGGACGTGTAGACGATGGTGAGCAGGTCGTCGGCCTTCACGCCGGCGACGGCCGCGTCCAGATCGGCGTCGGAGACGGACCGGCCGAAGTCGGCGACCGCGTCGAGCCCGTCGGCCTTGAAGTTGAACACGTACTTGAGGGGACTGGCCTCGTCGTCGCGGATCTGCTCGAGCGCCTGGGAGTGCTCGAAGTCGCCGGCGAAGGCCACCACGGGCTCCACCTCGGCGATGATGTTGGCCGACTGCCTGATCGAATCGGTCTCGTAGATCGGCACGAGCACGGCGCCCACCGCGGCGCACGCGAAGTCCACGACGCCCCACTCGTAGCAGGTGGGCGAGTACACGATCACGCGCTCGCCCTTCACGGCGCCCACCGCGATGAGGCCCTTGGCCACCTCGCGCACCCGGGCGAGCATCTCGCCCGCGGTCACGTCGTGCCATTGGCGCGTCTCGTCGTCCTGCCACTGGGCGATCAGGTCGCCGGGGTCGCGCGCGGCCCTGCGGTCGAGCAGCGAAAAGACGGTGTCGTCGTCCGTCGTGGAGTACTTGATCGGTTCGATATTCTCCTTGCGCATGCTCCCACTATAATTCAGCCCAGGTCAAGCGTGGTGCACAGCCACCGGCCTCCCACGTAGTCGAATACGACGGTGGACCAGTAGTCGGTGCGCCCCACGTTCAGGCGCACCCACGCCTCGACGTGGTCGGCGCTGCGCACCACGGCGTCCACGCCCTTCGCCTCGACGGGCAGGCTCAGCGTGCGCCGCTTGAGCTCGGGATGCCGCTGCAGGTGCGACCTGTACAGCAGCGCCATGGTGCCGAGCTTGCGCACGGTCTGCATGGTGGCGGCGCGCACGAGCTTGTCGGCGTCGAGCCGCCCGCGCACGATCTCCATCGCGCGGCAGGCCAGCTGCGCGGCCGCCGCGGCCAGCCCGATGCCGTCCCGCCGGCTCATGTCGCGCGCCACGTAGCGCCGCACGCGCACGGGGATCGGCTCCCCCTGCGGCGTGAGGTTCACGTCCACCTCAAACGAATCCGAAACGCCGTCCATCGCATTGCCGTCCATGATGCTTCCTTGCCCTTCTCCCGGCGGGCCTTCGGTGGCCCTCCTACCCTGAGCTCTACATCATGCGCGGGGCGCGGTCAAATCGCGCTGCGGATGTGCATAACCCGCGTCGCGGTGGACAACTCCCCCGCAACGCGGAAAGGCTCCCCTTCGGGGAGCCTTTCGCAGGGGGCCTTCGCGGCGGGGCGCCGAACTCAGCGGGACGCGTTCGGGGTGACGACCATGCCGCAGCGCTGGAAGTTCTTCACGTCCACGTAGCCGGTGGACGCCATCGCGCGACGCAGGGCGCCGATGAAGTTCACGCGGCCGTCGGCCTGGTGGCTCGGCCCGAACAGGATCTGCTCGAGCGGCGCCACGGTGCCCACGTTGGCGCGGTAGCCGCGCGGCAGGGTCTGGTGGCGGGCCTCGGAGCCCCAGTGCATGCCCTTGCCGGGCGCCTCGGTGGCGCGGGCCAGCGGCGCGCCGAGCATGACGGCGTCGGCGCCGAGGGCGAACGCCTTGACGAAGTTGCCGGACTCGCCCATGCCGCCGTCGGCGATGACCTGCACGTAGCGGCCGCCGGACTCGTCCATGTAGTCGCGGCGGGCCTCGGCCACGTCGGCGATGGCGGTGGCCATCGGGGCGTGCACGCCGATCGTGGTGCGCGTGGCGGAGACGGCGCCGCCGCCGAAGCCGACCAGCACGCCGGCCGCGCCCGTGCGCATGAGGTGCAGGGCGGCGGTGTAGTTGGCCGCGCCGCCGACGATCACCGGCACGTCGAGGTCGTAGATGAACTTCTTGAGGTTGAGCGGCTCGTGGGTCTGCGAGACGTGCTCGGCGGACACGGCGGTGCCGCGGATGACGAACAGGTCGACGCCGGCGTCCACCACGGTCGAGTAGAACTGCTGGGTGCGCTGCGGGGACAGGGCGCCGGCCACGGTCACGCCCGCGTCGCGGATCTCGTGCAGGCGCTGGGTGATGAGCTCGGGCTTGACCGGTTCGGCGTAGATGCGCTGGATGCGCTCGATCGCCTTGTCGCCGTCGAGCGACGCGATCTCGTCGAGCAGCGGCTGCGGATCCTCGTAGCGGGTCCACAGGCCCTCGAGGTCGAGCACGCCGAGGCCGCCGAGCCTGCCCATCGCGATGGCGGTGGCGGGGCTCGTCACGGAGTCCATGGGGGCGGCGATCACCGGGATGTCGAACTCGTAGGCGTCCACCTGCCACGATGTGGACACGTCCTGGGGATCGCGCGTCCTGCGGGAGGGGACGATGGCGACATCGTCCAGAGAGTAGCCGAGACGGGCCTTTTTGCCCAAACCGATTTCAATTTCCTGAGACATGGCTACTAGGCTAATGCCGCCTTGCGACCAGCGTGTTCCAACGACGTAACCCATTGGAGACATTCGGTCTGGTAATGCTGTGGATGAATACGCCCCACGAATGACGAGGAGGATCGCATGGGCAAGATCAAGGTCGAAGGAACCGTCGTCGAGCTTGACGGCGACGAGATGACGCGCGTGATCTGGAAGGACATCAAGGACAAGCTCATCCTGCCCTACCTCGACGTGAACCTCGACTACTACGATCTGGGCATCGAGAACCGCGACGCCACCGACGACCAGGTGACCATCGATTCGGCCAGGGCCATCCAGAAGTACCACGTGGGCGTCAAGTGCGCCACCATCACGCCGGACGAGGCCCGCGTCAAGGAGTTCGGCCTCAAGAAGATGTGGAAGTCCCCCAACGGCACCATCCGCAACATCCTTGGCGGCACCATCTTCCGCGAGCCGATCGTCATCTCCAACATCCCGCGTCTGGTGCCCGGATGGACCAAGCCGATCGTCGTGGCCCGCCACGCGTTCGGAGACCAGTACAAGGCCACCGACTTCAAGGTTCCGGGCGCCGGTCGCCTGACCGTCACCTTCACCCCCGCGGACGGCTCCGAGCCGATCCAGCACGTCGTCTACGACTACGGCGAGGACGGCGGCGTGGCGCAGGTGCAGTACAACGTCAACGACTCCATCCGCGGCTTCGCGCGCGCCTGCTTCAACTACGGCCTCATGCGCCACTACCCGGTGTACCTGTCCACCAAGAACACCATCCTCAAGGCGTACGACGGCCAGTTCAAGGACATCTTCGCCGAGGTGTTCGAAACCGAGTACAAGGACCGCTTCGCCGCCGAGGGCCTGACCTACGAGCACCGCCTCATCGACGACATGGTCGCCAGCTCCCTCAAGTGGCACGGCGGCTACATCTGGGCCTGCAAGAACTACGACGGCGACGTGCAGTCCGACTCCGTGGCGCAGGGCTTCGGCTCGCTCGGCCTCATGACCTCCGTGCTCATGACCCCGGACGGCCAGACCGTGGAGGCCGAGGCCGCCCACGGCACCGTGACCCGCCACTACCGCAAGTGGCAGAAGGGCGAGAAGACCTCCACGAACCCGATCGCCTCGATCTTCGCGTGGACCGGCGGTCTCAAGCACCGCGCGGACCTCGACGGCACCCCGGAGGTCCGTCACTTCGCGGAGACGCTGGAGAAGACCATCATCTCGACCGTCGAGGGCGGCCAGATGACCAAGGACCTCGCCATGCTCGTCGGCCCCGACCAGCCGTGGCTCGACACCGAGGGCTTCATGAACGCCCTCGAGGAGAACCTCGCCAAGGCCCTCGCCGCGTGACGGACGCGCGGCTGGCGGGCGATCGCCGGAGCCTGACGCGATTTGTCATCCTCCGGCGACTGCCAGGGAGCCGTCAGAAAGCCGTCAGAGAGGCGCCATTGAGGCCACGCCAGAAATGACCCCCGTTTGACGGCTTCCAGCACGCTGTGCATTGCACCGCACTCTGTGACTATGCGCAGTGCAGTGTGCGGTCACAGCGCGTGGCCACAGTGCACAGTCACAGTGCATGATCCCGGGTACGGTCCCGGCGTGGTTCCGGATGTGGTCCCGGATGTGGTCCCGGGTTCCGTACTCCGTCCACCGCCATACAGTGCGCACGGTCCCGTCCTGCATTCCCCGCCCATTCCATGCCGCAGATCATCCCCCGTCGCCGGAATTCCCTCCGGAGGCGGGGATGTGTTTTTTGAGGCTGGTGACAATGTGGGCACATTGGGCCCACGCTGTGCCCACATTGTCACCAGCCTCCAGAAACCTCATCTTCCTTTCACCTCCCGTCTTTCTCATCTTCCCCCGTTTTCCCGTCTCCCCCGTCTTCCGTCTTTTCGCTTCCCCACTCTCCTAGTCCCTCCACACACATCCTCCCCGGTCGCCACCGCGCCAGTTCGGCGGCGACCGGTAGTAAGGTTGAACCGTATTGTCATTGGCCCGAGGACTGTGTGAGGTGCGATTCGTGAAAACGGCGAAGGCGATGAGACGGCTGGGAACCCATCTGGTCGCGGTGTTGTCGGCCCTCGCTGTGTCGGTCTCGCTGTCCGCGTGCGCGTTCGGGCAGCCGGATCCCTCCGTCGAAACCACCTCCCCGTCCGTCGACGCGACAGCGAGCACGACCGCGGCGGCGACCGGCTCCGTGGCCATCTTCGTGCCGTCGGACGGCCTGACGCTCAGCCAGAGCACGCCGACCAACAAGTGGGCTGCCCTCTCCAAGGACATCCAGCAGGCGGTCAACGCGCAGAACGCCGCCGCGAGCGTGAAGTCCACCGCATCGGGCGACCTCGCCGCGCAAAGCCAGGCCGTGCAGGACTACGTGGTCAACGCGCTGAACGGCAAGGACGCCGGTAAGACGGACCCCGCCTCGACCACGCTCATCGTCGCGCCGGTGTCCAACCCCGACGCGATCACCCGCCAGTACGGCGACTACGTGCGCCGGGACGTGACGTGGAGCGAGCAGACCACCGGGGAGACGGACGCGGCGAAGACCCGCCGCACGGCCGGCGAACGGCTCGTGGCCGCGTTGAAGCTGGCGAAGGAGTCGGGCATGCACGTGGTGCTCGTCTCCAACCAGCTGCAGGGATTCACGCCGGACCTGTTCGTGGCGTTCGGCACCGCGCACGAGATCGGGCGCATCCAGGCGGCGCAGCTGGTGAGCAAGCTCGAGCTGGACCGCACCAGCGCGGACAACCCCAAATACATCGAGGTGCTGCTGCCCTACGCGGGCAAGCTCAAGGACGGCACGGAAGCCGACCCCACGTTCGCCTCGGAGGCGTTCGCCGGCATCTGGGAGGTGCTCGGCTCCTACTTCCGCGACGGCCGCGCGGTGAGCCCCTCGCGGTATCTGGGCGCGTCGTCGAGCGTGGATTCGTGGCGGTCGCTCGCGTTCGACCCGAGCGCCACGGACGGCGTGAAGAACGAATTGACCGGGCGGCTCGGCATGAAGAACTCGTCGAAGCACCAGCGCATCGACGGCATCCTCGCCATGAACGACTACGTGGCCTCACAGGTCGTGACCACGCTCACCGATCTGGGCTACACCGGCTCCGCGGCGGACATCAACCCGGAGATCAGCATCTCCGACATCGTCGGCAGCTTCGCCGGCAAGGTGGATCTCCAGCGCGGCGGCGTGCCCGATCCTCGCGTGGCCCCCACCAACGACCCGACCGCCAGCCCGTCGGCCAATTCGGGCATCACCCTGCCGTTCGCGGGCTCGTCCTCCACGGACGTCGAGGACGATACGGACTGGCCCATTGTGACCGGCTACGGCGCCTACGTGGACACGATCCCGCAGATCGTCAACGGCAAGCAGTGGATGACGGCCCTCGGCAACCGCAAGGACACCGCGACCACGCTCGCCAAGGCGGTCGCCGCCCTCAACGCCGGCAAGGACGCGGCCGCCGAAGTGGAGGGCGTCTCCGCGCAGAACTACGGCGGCGAGGCGACCGACAACGCGGCGCAGGTGCCGACCATCGCCAAGGACCAGCTGCCCGTCGCCGCCTCGAACCTCAAGGCCATGCTCATCGATCCGGGCTACATCACGCCCGCCGACGCCGGCCTGTGAACTGAATGCATTGGATCCGCTCAATCCACGGCCTCCACGCAGCGGATTGAGCGAAATCAGTGCGCTGAACCGGTTTTCGCACCCGTAAAACACTGGATCCGCTCAATCCACAACGATGAAGGTGCGGATTGAGCGGATCCAGTGCAGTGCGAAGACATCGCGCGGAGAGACGCGCAAAGACCGGTCACCGCTTGCCGGCGTAGATCACGTTGTCGATGAGGTCCCGGTAGCGCTCGGTGATGGCCTCGCGACGCGCCTTGAGGCTCGGCGTGACCATGCCGTTCGCCTCGTTGAGGTCGTCGGTCAGGATCTCGAACTTGCGGATCGACTCGGCGCGGGACACCTGGCCGTTCGCGGCGTCCACCGCGCGCTCCACCTCGGAGCGGACGATCGGGTTGGCGGCGGCCTCGGCGAGGTCCTTCACCTCGGGCGCGCCCTTGAACTTGAGCCATGCGTTCGTCTCGGCCAAATCCAGCGCCACGAGCGCGGCCACGAACGGCTTGCGGTCACCGATCACCACGCACTGGTTGACCACCGGCGAGGTCATGACGGCCACCTCCAGCTCCGCGGGCGAGACGTTCTTGCCGCCGGCGGTGATGATGAGGTCCTTCTTGCGCCCGGTGATGGAGACGAACCCGTCCTCGTCGATGTCGCCCAGATCGCCGGTGTGCAACCAGCCGTCCACGATCTGCTGCGTGGTGATCTCGGGATGGTTGTGGTAGCCCACGCACACGCTCGGGCTCTTGATGCACAGCTCGCCGTCCTCCGCCACGCCGAAGGTCACGCCCTGCATGGGCAGGCCGATCGTGCCGATCTTGTATCCGGAGGTGGGGTTCACGCTGGCGGGCGCGCAGGTTTCGGTCATGCCGTAGCCCTCGAGCAGCGGCAGGCCCACGCCGTTGAAGAAGTGCGCGATGGACGAGTCGAGCGGCGCGCCGCCGGAGACCGCGTACTCCACGTGGCCGCCGAACACGCCCATGATGGTCGAGTACACGAGCCTGTCGTACACCGCGTGCTTGAGGGACAGGGCGAACGGGATGCCGTCGCCGGACTGCTGGGCGTGCGACCATGCGCGCGCGGTCGCGGCGGCGTCGGCGAACAGGCGGCCCTTGAACCCGGTGCCGGCCTTCTGCGAGGCGGCGTTGTAGATCTTCTCGAAGATGCGCGGCACGGCGAGCACGAACGTGGGCTTGAACGCGCCGAAGTCCGCGAGGATGGTCTTGAGGTTGCTCGACAGGCCGAGCGTGACGTTGCCCGCGAAGCAGAAGTACTGCATGTAGCGCGCGAACACGTGCGCCAGCGGCAGGAAGAGCAGCAGGCGGCGGTTGGGCTTCATGGCGATGTCCGGCATGGAGCGGATGCCCGAGTAGGTGATGAACACGAAGCTGCCGTGGCTGAGCTCCACGCCCTTCGGGGTGCCGGTGGAGCCGGACGTGTACACGATCGTGGCGAGGTCGGAGCCGCGCACGGCCTTTTCGCGCTCGTAGAACTCCGCGTCGCCGACACCCCTGCCGAAGGTCTCGAGCGTGTCCAGCGCGCCGAGCTCGATCACGTACACGTCGCCCAGATCAGTGACCTGGTCGCGCACGGATTCGATCTTGTCGCGCTGCATGTCGTTCTCCGCGAACGCCATCTTCACGTTCGAGTCGTTGAAGATCATGCGCACCTGCGCGGCGGAGTTGGTCTCGTACACCGGCACGGTGAGCGCGCCGATGGACATGATGGCCATGTCGAGCGCCGTCCACTCCCAGCGCGTGTGCGAGATGACGGCCACCGCGTCGCCCGGCTGGATGCCGCGCGCGATGAGGCCCTTGGCCAGCGCGATCACCTTGTCGCGAAACTCGACCGCCGTGAACGAGCGCCACACGCCGGAGTCGTCCTTGTATTCGACGAGCGAATCCTGCGGGGCGCGGTTGGCGCGTTCCGCGAGGATCTCGAAAATGTTCTTGTCGTAGTCGATGGGTTCCGGCTGCGGACGCGTGAATTCCTTCTGCATGTGCTCTCGTCTCCTCGTACGGTAACAGTTCCGGATTCTACCGTGAAGCGTTCGTAATTCAACGGACGCGCGCCGATGTGGTCGATTTGACGGCTTTGGTCGATGTGAGCGCGATGCGGTGATTGGAGGCGAGCAGCGCGGGGTCGCGGTAGGACTCCTCCCCGTCCCGCACGCCCCAGTGCAGGCACCGGCCGTCGCAATGGTCGCTGGAACCCGACACCGCGGCGAACGGCTCTCCCCCGGACACCGTCGCGCCGACCGACAGCGTGGTGGTCGCCGGCTCGAACGTGGACGTGAGCCGCCCGTGGCGCACGCTCACCGCGTCCTTGCCGCCGACTTTGCCGACGAACGCGACCGTGCCCGCCGCCGGCGCGAGGATGGCGTCGCCGGACGCGGCTTCCAGATCCACGCCGCGGTGGCCGGCGAACCACGGCTGCGGCGGGGCCTTGAACGGTTCGAGCACGGTGGGTTTGGCCGTTCCCGGTTGCGGTTTCAGCGGCCAGACCATGGACGCCCGGCATCCGGCGGATTGCGCGGGCCGTGCGCCCAGCGTCTCCCCGGCTCGAGTCGTCTCCGCGGCGTCGAATGCACTGGCCGTCAGCGCGCCACCCGCGCCGACGGCCGCCATCAGGGCGCACAGCAGCGCCAACGCCAGCCGCCACGCCACCGTCCACGCGCGCCCATTCCGTTCGTGCCGCTCCCTTCGCATTCGTTCCTCGAACCGCCTTCTGCGGCGTCGCTCCGCACTGCCGTCACGACTCATGTCAATCCCCCGCTCGATTCGTCCGTCCGTCTCCGGCGTCCATCGCCGTCGACCTTCGCACCGCACGCAGTCACCGCGCCCGATGCGCCTTCAGTCTCGCGCATCCGCGAACGCGGGTCCATTTGGAGAAAGCCTGTGGTCGAACGTTGGCGTGTCGCGCATTGTCGGCCGTGTCATTCGCGAGAAGAGTGAAAAACAAGAAACCCCAACGGTTTTCGCTGGGGTTTCGTCTGGCTCCTGCGGCTGGGCTTGAACCAGCGACCGTCCGATTAACAGTCGGATGCTCTGCCAACTGAGCTACGCAGGAATATTCAATTATCAGCCGGAGCTGAGCTCCTGCGGCTGGGCTTGAACCAGCGACCGTCCGATTAACAGTCGGATGCTCTGCCAACTGAGCTACGCAGGAATGGCTTCCGTGCAGTGGATTTCTCCAGCGCACAAGACAGATACTTTACAACGGAATTCGCAAAACACAAATCAGGCGTGTCGTTCGGCATGTCCCGCGGCATTGCAACGTTTTCAAGTTCCTCAGGCGCGAGAGTGAATGCTGCACCATCCGCACAGTGTGCAGCACTTTTCGGGTTCAGCAAGCACCTATCTGCATAGTGTGCAGCATTCGAACCGCCGCTTCTCCCACTCCTGCGCCCAAAATCCGCCGCTTCGCAACACGTCCCCACATCGTCTTGCCGGCATGCTGCCGCACACTATGCGGATAGACGTCCCCCGCCTGCCGAATCCGCTGCACACTATGCGGAAACCCCGCGTAACGGCATCCGGCCCATCACGCAAAACGGTCCGACCCGCGGAGCACAAACCGCGGACCGGACCGTCCTCTCCCTACGATTCCCCACGACGGGGCTCAGGCAACCCTCAGCCCTGCCGCGCGGCGATCTCGTCGATGCGCTTGAGCTCGTCGTCGGAGAACGCGGTGTTCTTCAGGGCGCCGATGTTGTCGAGGATCTGCTGCGGCTTGGAGGCGCCGATGAGCACGCTGGTGACCTTGCCGTCGTGCAGGAGCCAGGCGAGGGCCATTTCGGCGAGGGTCTGGCCGCGGTCGGCGGCGATGGCGTTGAGCTCGCGGATCTGCTCGACGCGCGCGTCGGTCAGGTCGCTGCGGTGCAGGAAGCGGCCGTCGGCGGCGATGCGGCTGTCGGCGGGCACGCCGTTGAGGTAGCGGTCGGTGAGCAGGCCCTGCGCGAGCGGGCAGAACGTGATGAGGCCCTTGCCGATGCGGTTCGCGGTCTCCTTGAGGCCGTTGCGTTCCACGGTGCGGTCGAGGATGTTGTACTTGTTCTGGTTGATGACGAACGGCACATGCAGCTCGTCCAGAATGGCGGCGGCCTTCTCCATGGTGGGGCCGTCGTAGTTGGACAGACCCACGTACAAGGCCTTGCCGGAGCGGACGGCCTGGGCGAGGGCGCCCATGGTCTCCTCGAGCGGGGTTTCCGGGTCGGGGCGGTGGTGGTAGAAGATGTCCACGTATTCGAGGCCGAGGCGCTTGAGGCTCTGGTCGAGGCTGGCGAGCAGGTACTTGCGGCTGCCGAGGTCGCCATAGGGGCCGGCCCACATCTCGTAGCCGGCCTTGGTGCTGATGATGAGCTCGTCGCGGTGGGCGGCGAAGTACTCCTTCAGGATGCGGCCGACGTTCTTCTCCGCGGCGCCCGGTTCGGGACCATAGTTGTTGGCGAGGTCGAAGTGGGTGATGCCGTTGTCGAACGCGGTGAAGAGCAGCTGCTTCATCTGCTCGTACGGGTTGTGGTCGCCGAAGTTGTGCCAGGTGCCGAGGCTCACGGCCGGCAGTTTCAGGCCGCTGGCGCCGCAGCGGTTGTAGGTCATGTCGCTGTATCGGGTGGCGGCCGGCTGGTACGGCGTGGTGGGTTCGAACATGCGTTCTCCTTCGTTGGATGGGTTCGTTGGTGGATCGTTCTGTGGTTATGATCGTCGCACTTCAAGTACACTTGAAGTCAAATTAGTTTCGGCTTCGGAAAGGCGGGCGTGTCATGGCAGTAGAAGAGACGACGTACACCATCCGCGAGGTGGCACGGAGATTCCACATGCAGCCCTCCACGCTGCGCTACTACGAGGATTCGGGCCTGCTCACCAACGTGGGGCGCACGGAAACCGGTCAGCGCCTCTACCGGGACTGCCATATCAACCGGCTGCGCACCATCTGCTGCTTCAAGCACGCGGGCATGAGCATCGAGGAACTCAAGCGGTTCTTCTCGTTCGAGTCGGACGAGGAGGGCCACATCGATGAGATCATGACGCTGCTTGAGGCCCGGCGCGCGGCCATCGAGGAGCAGGAGCGGCTGCTCGCCGAGGCGCACGCGCACATCCTGCGCAAACTGCACTACTACGGAGACATCCGCTCCGCCGCGGCGGCCGGCGAACCGCGCCCGGACTGGGCCGACTACCGGCACGCCGTGTTCGAGGACTGACGGCCGGGCGCGGACCGAGCGCCTACAGGCTGCGGGCGGCCTCGACCACCCAGCGCATGCGCTCCCAGTCGAGCTTCGCGTCCACCGTGCAGTCGCCGCCGAGGATCAGCCCGCGTTTGCCGTGGTCGAGGATGAGGTCGCGCGTGTATGCCCGCACCTCGTCCTTGGTCCCGTCGTAGATCACGCCGCGGTGCCCGTTGCCGTCCCAGTGCGTCTCGAAGCCGCCCATGCAGGATTTGCCACCGAAGAACGAGCGTCCCTCGATGAGGTCGAGCCCCTCCACGAACACGGCCCAGTTCATGGTCCGCGCCGGGTAGTCCTTCCACAGTTCGAGCCGGTTGCGGTTGCCGCCCCAGCCGCACATGTGCAGGATGTTGTTCTCCGAGAACCGGTTGGCGTGCTCGAGCACGTACAGGTCGCTCGGCGCGATCCACGTGCGGTACTCGCGCTCGGTGAAGCGGTCGTATTCGCCGCCCTGCACGCAGTAGTACACGCCGTCGCATCCGGCCTCGCGGATGAGCAGTTCGGTGAGCAGCGCGTTCGATTGGGCGATCGCGTCCATCGCGCGCATCACGCCGATAGGATCCTCCTTCAAGTACCGCGTGGCCTCCGGCGAGGACTGCCCGTACGGCTCCAGCGAGAACCGGAACGACGAGAACGGCTGGAACACGTTGTAGAACACGCAGCGTTCGCCGCCGATCGCCTCCACGATGGCCTTCGCCCGCTCCACCTGTCCGCGGATCCACGGGTCGTCGGCGCTCAGGGGCCTGATCTCGTCCCATGCCCGTCGTTCGACGATGTCGCGGGCCACGGGATACGCGAAGAACCCGTCGCACATGATCTTGACGAAGTCCAGATCCGTTTGCCGGTAGAAGTCGAGATGCGCCTTGACGTTGGCCTCGCCCTCGCTGTGCTCCCGGTCGAAGTGGAACCAGAAGCCGACCGGCACGTGGTCGACCGGCTCGTTGTGCATCGCGTGCAGCATGCGCTCGCGCTTGGTCATGGGCGCAACCGCGGCGGATTGCATGGTCATGGGTGTTGTCCTCCTTGATGTGACGACGTTGTCGGTGGTTGACAGTTTAGGCGGTCGCGGCCTGCTCGCGCAGTCGGCGACGCTCATGTTGGACTTCGGGATCGGCCAGCGGGGCACTGAGGATAAGCTTGCGCGCATAATCCGTGGTCGGATGGACGAAGACGGATTCGACGGGCCCGTACTCGACCTCCTGCCCGTGCTGGAGCACGACGACTTTGTGGCAGAAGCTCGCCACCAGCGGCAGATCATGACTCACGAACAGGCAAGCGAACCCAAGGTCCCGCTGCAATTCACGGAAGAGGGCAATCACGTCCTTCTGCACGGACACGTCCAGCGCCGAGGTGGGCTCGTCCGCGATCAGCAGCTCGGGATTGAGCGCGATGGCACGGGCAATGGACACGCGCTGGCGCTGACCGCCGGAGATCTCACTCGGATAGCGGGTGGCCATGTCGCGGGTCAGATGCACGCGGTCCATCAGCTCCTCGGCTTTGGCGAGCGCATCACCGCGAGGTACGCCCAAGGCGTATATCAGCGGCTCGGCGATGCTTTGCGCCAACGTCTGTCGTGGGTCAAGCGACCCCATGGGGCTTTGGAAGATCACGCCGATCTTGTGGCGCGTCTTGGTTTGTTCGCGTCTGCGCTGCTTGAGGTATTCCACGCCGTCGACCATCACCGTGCCGCCGGTCTGCTGCGCCAGACCGAGCACGCAGCGCACGATGGTGGACTTGCCGGAGCCGGACTCCCCCACCAACGCCAGCACCTCGTGGTGATTGATGTCGAAGGACACGCCATGAACCACGTCGGGAGTGCGGGGCGCGTAGCTCACGCTGAGGTTCTCGACCTTAAGCACCGGCTGCTCGTCCGAAGCTGCGGGCGCGGGTGCCGACGTGGCGCCCGTCGCCGATACGACGGCAGCGGCATGGTCGGATCCCAATGAGCCGCCCAGCAGAGGAGTCTTGGGAACGGCGTCCAGAAGTTCGCGCGTGTAATCGTTCTGCGGGTAATGGAACAGCCGCACCGTTTCGCCCGCCTCCACCAGAGCGCCGTTGCGCACGACGACCACCTGATCGGCGATATCCGCCACCACGCCCATGTCATGAGTGATGATGAGCACGCCGACGCCCTCCGACCGGCTGATCTGATGGAGCAGATCGAGGATGCCCTGCTGTACTGTCACGTCGAGCGCGGTGGTCGGTTCGTCGGCGAGCAGGATTCGGGGCCTGCCCGCGAGCGCGATCGCAATGAGAATGCGCTGCTGCTGGCCGCCGGACAGCTGGTGCGGATACTTGCGGCGCAGCGTATCAGGCTCCGGCAGTTCGACGGATTTGAGCAGGTCGATCACACGCGCGGTCACGGTCGCCTTGTCCGCCTTGGGATCGTTGACCCTCACGGCTTCGGCGATCTGCTCTCCCACGGTGAACACGGGGTCGAGACTGTCGAGCGGATCCTGAAAGATCATCGACACCTGGCGACCGCGGATTTTCCGGATTTCCGGGGACAGATAGCTGACGTCCAGCGGCTTGCCATCCAGCTTCACATCACCCGACACCACGGCGTTGCGCGGTAGCAGGCCAAGCAGGGACATCGCGGACACCGACTTGCCCGATCCGGATTCGCCCACGATGGCCACGACTTCGCCCTTGTGGACGGTGAACGAGAAGTCCCTGACCGCGTGCACGGTTTCCTTGCCCGTGAAGGTCACGGCGAGGTGATTGACTTCCAGCACGGTCTCCGCATTCTCCAGTTTGCCGTCGCTCATGACCGTTCCTTTCCCTCAAACTGGGACAGCGCATATTCGGGATGTTCGGCCAGCAGGCGGTCAAGGGCGACAATGCCTTGCGCGTATATGCCGAAAACCGTGGACACTTCGTCTACGGACATCCATTCGTCCGGGCTGTGGCATCCGCCTTTCCCTTCCGGAATGAACGTCGGTGGATTCGCTATGAGCCCCTTTGCCCTCAGCTCATCTCGGTTTTGGCCGAATCCCGGCCCATAATTGAGCGCACCGGGAATCACCCTTGCATGGGTGCCTCCTCCCATGCAGATCGTCGTGCCCCGCACTCCAAGAACTGTATTGTAATTATCAAGCAGCACCTGCACCCGGGGATCATCGGCCGGGACAAAATAGGGCGGAAAGTCATGGAAGCCCGTAATTTCGCCATTCCGACCGGCAAACGTGGCGATCAGGGCTTTGCGGATGTCTTCCGAACGCTGGGTGACCGCATAACGAATGTCGATGCCGAGTTCCAAACGGTCATCGGCTGGAACGATTGTTCCTATGCTCGCGGTCGTAGCTCCGGACGCTTCATCTTCATAGGCGACGCCGAGTCCTTGCGCGGATGACGCCCATCGACGTAATTCACCGGCAAAGACGTTCGCGTCGCCGCTCAGCAATCCCGATTCGAACAAGGCGTCCGCCAGCACCGCGATGGCATTGATGGCGTTTTCGGGGAACGCGGCATGTCCCGCCGAGCCGATCGCGTTGACCGTCACGCCATCCGGTGTCGGTTCAACCTCCAGCTTTCCGCCAAAACCCGGCACATGTCTCCGGAGCGTTTCCCCTGCCGTCGCCGGATCAACGCCGCGAAGTGTGATCGACGCCTCGCCGGGAATGGAATTCGACGTGGTACCGACCTTGAAACCGACGAACGCCTCCGGCACCGTAATGCTGACGGTGACGCCAAGCGATCCCTTTTGCGCATTGTTGACGGGGAACGGACCGTCAGTGATCACCGCCTGAAAAGGTACACCGTGGGACGCGACGAATTGCCGCATGTCGTCTAGCCCAGTTTCCTCGGCACCGCCATAGAGGATGCGAAGGTCATGTGCAAATTCGATGCCCTGTTCACGGTAGAACTTCAGCAGGTAGAAATCTGCTAGAGCCGCTCTTTTGTTGTCGTCGGCTCCGCGACCCACTATGTAGCCATCGCGCTCATACGGTTGAAACGGCTCCGAATCCCAGCCTTCACCGGCCGGCACGACATCCAGATGGGAGACCAGGGCGATATCCTTCCGCTTCGGGTCATCCTTAGCGAGGCCCTTGCCGTACTCGACGCCGATCGCATACCCCTCGTAGTCGTGTGATTCAAAACCACATCGGGCTGCTTCGGCACGAACATGGTTGAACATGTCCGCCACGCCTTTGCCATAGGGGGCACCGGGCTTGCCTTCCCATACTTTGGAGACGGAGGGGAATTCCACCCATTGCAGCAAGTCGCTGATGTATTCGTCGCGATGATCGTTGAACCAACGAACCGCTTGTTGTGCGAGAGTCGTCATTGTGCTTAATCTTCCTTGTTGTGAGTTGTCCGAGTTCACGCGCCGGCTTGCACGGCGTCAGTCTGCTTCGCGGTCGGTTTCCACGTGCTCGGCGGATCAATGTCGCGAATATGCGGCTTATTGGGCGTTACGGCGCGGGACAATGCTTCGCCGATGAAATTCACCGACAGCACCAAGCAGATGATCGCGGCGCCCGGGGGAACCCACAGCCACGGCTCGCTCGATAGGATGCGCAGGCTCTGCGCTTGGGACAGCATGTTGCCCCAGCTGGAATTCGGCTGCGAGACACCGAGTCCGAGGAAGCTCATCGATGCTTCGGAGAGAACAGCCCACGTGACGGCGAGCGTGGCATTCACAAGGATGACGGGGTAGCAATTGCGGACCAGATGCTTGATGATGATGTGCCAGGCCGGCAGACCCAACGCTCTGGTGTACAGCACGAATTCGGATTCCCGCAGGGAGAGCACTTCCGCACGCACCAAACGGCACAGGCCGGTCCATCCAAGGAATCCGATGATGAACACGACGTTCCAGATATTCGCCCCCAAAAGGGAGGCCAGCGTGATGGCGATCGGATAGAACGGGAAGCATTGGAAGATCTCGGTGATACGCATGATGAACGAGTCGGCCCATCCTCCCGCATAACCCGCCACGGCGCCCAAAATCGTACCGACGACGACCTGCACGAACACCGCCGCCACACCAACCAGCATGGACATGCGGCCTCCGTCAAGCAAACGGGCCAGCACGTCTCGTCCGAGCGCATCGGTGCCAAGCCAGTGCGCGGCGTTGGGGGCCGCCTCCATGCTTTTCAGGTCGATGTCATTGGGATGATACGGCAGGAGCAGCGGACCGAAGACACAGAGAACGACGATCAGGGAAACCATCGACGCACCCACAATGAACATGGGCGTTTTCACCGCAGCGGCGAAACCGACCGCCTTTTTCTTTGAAACGCTCTGTTGTTCGCTCATTGTCAGGCCTTTCCACTCAGACGGATGCGGGGATCCACGATGGTGTACAGCACATCGGCCAACAGGTTGCCGAGCAGTGTCACCAATGCCAGCATCATGACGATGCCCATGAGTAACGGATAATCCCTGCTGATCGCCGCGTTGTAGCTCAGCAGTCCAATACCCGGCCACGAAAATATGGTTTCGGTGATCACCGCGCCGGAAAGAACCGACGGGATTTGCAGACAGAGAATGGTGATGATGGGCTTTGCGGCGTTTTTGAAGATGTGTGAGAAGATCACCTTGCGGCGGTTCAGGCCTTTGGCGAACAACGGCGCGACGAATCCCGCAGAGAGAAGATTGCCGGCCGAGGATCGGATGTACCTGTTGTATGAGACGAACTCTCCAAGCATCAGCACGATTGCCGGCATGATCATATGCCGCAGTATGTCGAGAATGGCCTGACCACCGACATACCCTGCTCCGGCGGTTACGATTCCGGAACTCGGCAAAAGCCGGAGATCAATGGAGAATACCTTCAACAGGATCATCGCGAAGAAGAATCCGGGAATGGACACGATGCCGAAGTTCACGACGGTCAGCACCGTGTCCGAGACCTTGCCCTGACGGATCGCCGCATAGAAGCCGAACGGGACAGCCAGAGCGATCGCGATTACAGCCGCCACCAAAGCGAGGAACACCGTGTTGCCGATACGCTGTCCGATCAGAAAGCTGACTTTGGATCCCAACTGGATGGAATAGCCGAAGTCACCGGTCAATGCCCGTCCCAGCCATTTGACGTACTGCAGTGGCAGCGGGTCGTAATAACCGAGCTTGCGCATGACTTCCTCCCTCACGTCCGGCGGCGTGTCGGGATCAAGCATGGAAGCATAGGGGTTGCCAGGCTGAAGATGGACGATCGCGAAGACGATCACCGAAATGCCAAACAACACAACGACGGCGATCATCAATCTTTTCAACAGATATCGGAACATGGTGTTCTCTACTTCCGGTAGGCGTTTACTTCTTCAACGTCCATTGGTTGGACGTCAGGAAGGTCTCATAGGGGTATGGGTCGAATCCGTCGACGCCCTTCACCACGAAGCCCTTGTCGGCGACGTACAGCCACACGTTGGTGGCCGCCTCGTTCTGCGCCCTCAGATAGTTGGATGCGGATTCGCCGAAGGACTTCAGATCGGTACCGGTCACGGCAGGCCCCTGACCTGTCCAATGGGACCAGAAATCATTGGCACCATATTGCAACAGACGGTAGGTCGACCCCATGAACGCCCCATCGAACTGCTGGTTTTCATCAAGCAGCTTGGACAGCAGCGAGTTGAAGTCGACGCTTGCCAAAGATGCGTCGATGCCAATCGCCTGATAGTTCTTCTGCAGGATCGGTGCGACAAGGCTGTTGAGCTTGCTGTTGGTGGAGTATTCGATCTTGAAGGTGAATTTCTCACCGTCCTTGTCAAGAATGCCGTCGCCGTCGGTATCCGTCCAGCCGGCCTCCTTTAGCAGCTCCTTGGCCTTTTCCGGATCATACTTGTATTCGTTGAGATCCTTCGGATAATTCGGATCCTCGGGATTGGCGATGGCGTTCGTCGCTTTGGCGTGGCCGTAGAGCACCGAGTCAATGATGCTCTGACGATCGGCCGCATAGACCAGAGCCTGACGCACTTTGACATCCTTCAGACGCGGATTCGTGGTGTCAAGTCCCATGTAGGAGCCACCGCTGCCGGGCAGCTGCACAATCTCAGCACCGGCATCCTTGTAGGCCTGAATCTGGGAGGGATTCCAATCGGAGACATCGGCAATATTAACTTCTCCATTGGTGAGCGCCGCCTGCAGGTTTTCGGAATTGATCACCTTGAAAATCAGATTCTTGATCTTCGGGGCACCGCCAAAGTAATCGGGATTGGCTTCAAGCGATACGTACTGTCCGTCCGCGAATTCCTTGAACTTGTACGGACCGGTGCCGACAGGCTTGCGGAGCACATCCACGTCGGTCTTCCACTGCTTGATCGGCACCTTCTCCCAGATATGCTTGGCGAAGATCGGATAGTCGACCAATTGGCTGAACATGGCCGGATAGGGGGTTTCAAAGTCGAACTCCACCGTGTACTTGTCAAGGGCTTTCACACCGGGGAAATCCTTGGTTTTTCCTTCGTGGAAGTCTTTGTATCCCTTGAGGTAGCTGACGAATTTCTGTCCGCCGCTGGGATAATCGGGATCGGCATTGGCGGTGTAGTTGTATACGACATCGTCCGCGGTGAAGGGCTCGCCATCATGCCACTTCACATCTTGTCGCAGTTTGAAAGTGACCGTCTTTCCATCTTCGGATTGGGTCCACGATTCGGCCAGCTCCGGCTGAAATTCCTGATTCTTGTCAACATGAACTAACCGGCTATATACGTTGAAAATGATTGCGCGGTCATAGTCCGTACCATACAGCGAGGGATTAAAAATACCATTGGGGTTCTGCGAAAGCGCATAGGTGATCGTATCACCTCCCCCGGTTGAGCCGGTGGCATTGGGATCTCCGACGCCACATGCCGCCGCAGTACAGATCAGCGCTGCGGAAATGACCGTTGCAAAAGCTTTCTTGACCGCTCTCATGATGTTCTCCATGTGTTTGGATCTCTCTTCGTGCCTCGCGAACATCGCTGGGCCGAAATGTCGTCTCTCGGCATCATCATCGATGCCGGTTTCGCCATCACCTCCTTGTAGTTGCCATGCTATGTGTGAAAAATCGTTGCTACTGATTTTTCCTATGCGAGTTGCTTTGAGAGTTATTCGTTTTCATCGATTCGGGAAACAACGCCGTCATGCGGACCGGTTTCTCCTTGCTCCCTTCTCTCGCAATGCTGTTAACGTTATGTCAATGTCTGCGTGAACATTCCGCGCCGGTCATCGCTTGTGCCTATGACCGGCTATAAGCATGTTCATCGGGCAAGAACTTTTATCTGCGCTTCCATCGGCACCAGCCCGTCCTCCGCGAGCGCAGCGTGCATGCGCTCGAGGCTCGCCTTGAGCAGCGGATAGGGCATGGCGAAGTTGAAGCGGGCGCAGCCCGCGCCGTTGGAGCCGCATTCGGTGCCGGCGGTCATGGCGACTTTGGCGCGTTCGCGGAAGTAGGCGGCGGGGTCGGCGATGCCGAGTTCGGTGAAGTCCAGCCATGCGATGTAGGTGCCGGCGGGCGGGACGTAGCGCACGCCGGGGAAGCGTTCGGCCATCTCCCCGGTGAGCAGGCGTTCGTTGCGTCTGAGGTAGGCGAGCGCCTGGTCGAGCCACGCCGCTCCCCCGCGGTAGGCGGCCTCGGCGCCCACGGCCCCGATGGTGGCGGTCTGGTGCTCGGACCATTCGGCGCGGTCCATCCATACTTTGAGGTCGTCGGGGTTGGTGAGGATCACCTGCGCGCACTTGATGCCGGGGATGTTGAACGCCTTGGATGCGGAGGTGGCGGTCATCGACTGCATGGCGGCGGTCGCGCAGATCGTGGCGAACGGCACGTGACGGCCGTCGAACACGAACGGGGCGTGGATCTCGTCGTTGAAGATGCGCACGCCGTATTCGTCGGCGAGCGCGGAGATCGCGCGCATCTCATCCACGGTGAGGACCTTGCCGATCGGGTTGTGCGGGTTGCACAGCACGAAGGCGCGGCAGCCGTCCTCGAACGCGCGGCGGATGGCGTCGAAGTCGAACAGCCAGCCGTCGTTGGCGTCGGAGGCGGATTCGGCCCGCAGCATGGGGATTTCGATCACGTCCACGCCGTACAGGCGCGGCACGCTGAGGAACGGCATGTAGGCGGGCGTGGGCACGACGATCGAGCGGCCGGAGCCGACGAACTCACGCAGGAACACCTCGAACGCCTCGAGCACGTCCGGCACGGGACGGATGCACGCGGGGTCCACGTCCCACCCGTAGCGGTCGTGCTGCCATGCGGCGCACGCCTCGGCCACGCGGCGCTTCCACGGGTCGGAGATGTAGCCGAGCTCGCATTGGCGCACGGCGTCGACCAGCGCGTCCTGGATGCACGGGGCGAGGCCCAGGTCCATTTCGGCGATGAACGCGCCGGCGCATCCCGGGTAGCGGGTCCATTTGTCGCTGCATGTGGCGGCGAGCTGTTCGGGGGTCTGCGCGTCGATGGCGCGGGTGTCGAATCCGGTGTCGAATCCGGCGTCGAATCCGGTCTGCAAAGTCATGGTGTCCATGGTTCGAGTATGGCCGGGCCGCGGCGCGTGCGCCATGCCCCGGCTCCCCCGTCTGGTTGGCCGCCATCGCGGTTTGCTTATATCACCGATCGGCGTCCGCGGGCACGGCGGCGCGGAACGTTCCCGCCCCGGTCCAGCCGTTCCTCCGCCATGCGTCGTGTCCTCCCCGCGCCCCGGCGCTCCGGCGCCCCTTTTGCAAAAAAGTTACAGCAACGACGCCGGATGGGCGTCTTCGGCGTCCGTTTTGTAACGACGTTACAAAACGTGCCTTCAGGGGTTCCGCTCGGCGTCTGTTCTGTAACGGTTTTACAAAACGGACGCCGGAGGGGACCGTATCGCGTCGGTTTTGTAAAACCGTCACAAAAGCGACGTCCGGAGTCGGGTTTCGTTGTCCTTTTTGTAAATCTGTTACGGAATGGGCGCCAAAACGGACGCCGCCGGACGGACGTTGACGCCTGCGCTCCGACCGGCCGGCATGCAGACCGTCGCGGCGGCCGCCCCGCCATCCATCACACAGCTCCCCGCACCGGCCGTCGCGCCGATCATCGCGTCCATCCACCGCACACGGACCGATTCCGCTCCGCCACGGGCAGGCCTTCTGCCTGCCGCAGCGGCCGCCCGCCCCTTACGCCATGAGGAACCGTCTGGTGGTCTGGCGGATGGCCTCCCTGAGCCGCTGGAGTTCGGGGCGCTCGTCGCCCTTGCGGGTCACCATCCCGATGGTGCGGTAGGCGTTTCCGTCCGCGATGGGGCACGCGGCGAGGTCGCCCTGCAGCGCGTTGTGGATGGACAGTTCGGAGACGATCGAGACGCCCTGGCCCATTTCCACGAGGTTCTGCGTGACCCAGGTGTCCTCGGTCGAATGGGTGATGACCGGCACGAATCCGGCGGACCGGGCCATGCTCATAAGGTTGGCGCGGCACGTTTCGCATCCGGCGATCCACCGCTGATCCGCGAGCCGGGAGAGGTCCACGGGTTCGCCGTCCCTCTCGTACTGCCTGCCGACCTCGGAGTTCCTGGGCACGAGCAGGCGCAGCGGGTCCTTTCCGCAGTATTCGACCGTGCAGTCGTCGTTCGCCAGCGGGGCGCGGGAGAGCGCGTCGTAGCGGAACACGAGCGCGCAGTCGCCGCCGCCCGCGATGAGGCTGCGCACGGCCTCCGGGGGTTCCATCTGCGTGAGTCGGACCGTGATGTCCGACGTCTGTCCGATCTTCACGAGCGTGCGCGCGAGGATGGTCGAGCAGATGGACGGCGGGGCGAGCACGTGCAGCCGGCGCGCGTTGCCGCGGCGGTATTCGTCCAGCTCCTGTTCGGCCTGCAGCACGCGGTTGGCGATCATTTCGCCGTGCTTGGCGAGCAGTTGGCCCGCCGGGGTGAGTTGCACGCCGTGCGACGTGCGTTTGAGCAGTGCGCACCCGCATTCGTCCTGCAGTTTGCGGATCTGCTGGCTGATCGCGGGCTGCGACCAGCCGATCTCGCGCGCGGCGGCCGCGAGCGAGCCGCACCGCGCCACGTGCCAGAGCGTCACCAGCAGCTGCGGATTCACATGTCTCATGCGAAGCGAGTGTAGTACGCCGGTGCCGCAACCGGGCGGATCGCACCGCCGGACGGTCCGGGGAATCGGACGGGCCGCACGGGCCTCACATGGAGATCTTCGTCATGGGCATGGCGGAGTCGATGGCGAAGTCCGGCGCGCTGGGAGACACGCCCGCCTCCACGAGGTTCACGCCGAGCATGGCGACCATGGCGCCGTTGTCCGTGCACAGCTTGATTTGCGGGATGCGCACTTCGACGCCGTGGCGCTCGCCGTATTCGAGGAGCTTGGCCCTCAGCTGCGAGTTCGCGGAGAAGCCGCCGCCCACGATGAGCGTCTTCGAGCCGTACTGCTCGCAGCCGCGCATGGCCTTCCTGGCGAGCACGGTGGCCACGGAGTCCGCGAGCGAGGCGCACACGTCGTCCACGGGCACGTCGAGGCCCGCGGCCTGACGTCCCTCCACCCAGCGGGCCACGGCGGTCTTGACGCCGGAGAAGCTGAAGTCGTACGGGTGCCTGGCGCCGGCCTGCCCCTGCGTGAGGCCCTGCGGCACCTTGATGGCGTGCGGGTCGCCGTTCTGCGCGTGGCGGTCGATGTGCGGGCCGCCGGGGTACGGGAAGCCGAGCAGGCGGGCGACCTTGTCGAAGCACTCCCCCGCGGCGTCGTCGAGCGTGGTGCCGACCACGTCCACGTGCCGGGCCACGTCCTCCACGTGCAACAGCGACGTGTGGCCGCCGGAGACGATGAGGGCGAGCGTGTCCGGCGGGAACGGGCCGAACTGCAGCTGGGTGACGGCGATGTGGCCGATCACGTGGTTGATGCCGTAGATCGGCTTGTTCGCGGCCCAAGCGAGCGCCTTCGCGCCGGAGACGCCCACGGCGAGGCATCCGGCGAGCCCCGGCCCTGCGGACACGGCGATCGCGTCCACGTCGGACAGTTCCATGCCCGCGTCCGCGAGCGCCTTGGACACGCACGGCACGAACGCCTCGGCGTGGGCGCGGGACGCGATTTCGGGGATGACGCCGCCGTAGCGGGCGTGCTCCTCCATGGAGGAGGCGACGACGTTGGACAGCAGTTCGCGGCCGCGCACGATGGCGGCGGCGGTTTCGTCGCAGGTCGATTCGATGCCGAGCACCACTGGTTCGCTCATTGCGCGGTTCCTTTCCTGTCGGTGTGGTCCTGTTCTTGCGGGGCATGGGACGGCTGGAACCCGACGGGGCGCGGGTTGAGCTCCAGCGCCATGACGTGCGCGTCCGTACCCTCGGGCTGGTAGTAGCGCTTCCTCAGGCCTATGTTCTCGAAGCCGAAGCGCCGGTAGAGCGCGATGGCGGGCGCGTTGTCCACGGCCACCTCGAGCAGCATGCGGCGGGCGCCCTGACGGCGTGCGGAGTCGATGAGCCGGCCGAGCAGGCCCGCGGCGATGCCGTGCCGCTGGTACGCTTTGCCGACGCCGATGTCCATGACCTCCGCGTCGTCGCCGTCGTACCAGTAGCCGGCGAATCCGCGCACGGCCGGGGTTCCGCCGCCGTTCGGCGAGGTCCGCGCGTCCGGGGAGGCCGGCGCGTCCTCAACGTCGAACACGTAGGTGCGGGCGGGGGCGGAGAGCTCCTGCCGGATCGCGTTTTCGCTCCACGCGTGGCCGGCGAACAGTTCGACCTCCAGCGCGCGCACGGCGGCGACCGCGTCGTCGCGGCTCAGGTCGTTGAGGTCGACGATCATCGCGCGGCGTCCTTGCGCTCGCCGTCCCCGTGCGTGCCGCCGTGGCCGAGCACGTGCTTCAGCGGGTTGGGCACCTCGGCGTCGGGTCGGCGCAGGTAGAGCGGTTCGACGGGTTCGGGCTTCCCCCCGCGCGCCTCGCGGTCGAGGGCGCATCCGGCGAACATGGCAAGGCCGGCCGCGCCGCAGTCGAGCAGCGATCCGTCCACCACCGCGCCCTTGGCCTCGCCGAGGCCGTCCCACGCCGCGGCGTACTTGGCGGCGCCGTGGCCGATCACGTCCACGACGTACCGCACGTCATGCCCCGCGGCCCGCTCTCCCGCCCCGTGCGCGGCGAGGGCCTCAAGCACGCGTTCGACGATGCGCTGCGGGTAGTCGATGTCCATGGGGATCCAGCGGTCGGCCGCGGCGTCGGGGTTTTGCGCGGTGCCGTGGACGAGCGTGAAGTATAGCTGCTTGCGACGGGCGTCGTTGACGCACAGCGTGACGTGCCGATCGACCTCAGACGCCGATGCCGGGTCGATCTCAGCCCCGGCGGGCACGATGCGCGGCACGCCGGTGAGCATGTCCACGCCGTCGAACGCGCCGTTGCCCGTCATGACGCCGAACATGAGCTCGGCCTGCGGTTCGAGCACGTTCTGGCCGAGGAGCTTGGCGCCGGTGGCGAAGGCGAGCGCCTTGGCGGCCACGATGCCCGCCCTGAGGCCTGTGAACGGCGCGGGGCCGACGCCCACCACGATGCGGTCGAGGTCGGCCGGGGCCAGTCCGGCGTCCGCGACCGCGCGCGCGATGTTGACCTGCAGCTTCTCCACGTGGGTGCGCGAATCGGTCTCCACGATGGGTTCGCGTCCGACGATGCCCACGGTGGAGCCGTACGAGGTGTCGATCACCAGCGTCGCCGCCATGCTCACTCCTTTGCCCTTCCAGTTTGCCGTTCAGGACCGCCCGAACGTTGCGATGCGGTCGGCCCATGTTCCGCCGACCGGCACCAAGGTCACGATTCTAGTCCCATCGCCGGTCACCTCGCCGTCCGAGCCGGCCACGGAGGCCGCGTCCGCCGGAACGGGGCGATCGATGTGGATTTCGAGACGCTCGTCGATGAGCGCGGCGGCCATCTGCTCGCCCCACTCCATGAGCACGACCGTGTCATCCTGCGGGTCCTCGAGCTCCTCGTCCAGTCCGAGCGACTCGAGTTCGTCGAGCAGCGCGTCGGCGGCGTCCTGGCCGGGGGCGTAGCCGGAGCCGCCGAGCCGGTAGGCGTCCACGTGCACCAGATGGGCGGGCGAGCCGTCCGGGAAGCGCCCCTCCAGCTCGCGCGCGATGGTGAACGTGGGCGAGACGATCGGCTCGGCGATGGAAAGCCCCCTGCCGACGCCCTGCGCGAACGTGGTCTTGCCGGCGCCGAGCGGACCGGACAGCAGCAGCACGTCGCCGCCGCGCAGCAGTCCGGCGACGCGTTCTCCGAGCGCGCGCATGGATTCGCCCGTGGGGGCCTCGATGGTGATGGATGCGTTGCGGGTGCCGTTCATGGTCACTGCTGTCCTTTCCGGCTGATGAGTTCGATGCTGGTCTCCAGCGCGTACAGGGGATCGCCGCCGTTGGTCTTGCTTTGCTCGTCGGCCCATGCGAGCGTCTGGATGCAGCGGGACAGGCCGGCGCTCGTCCAGCCGTCGAGCTGACGGGTGGCGTTGCGCAGCACCCACGGGTTGGTTTTCGTCTCCGCGGCCGAGATGACGCCGGATTTGACGGCAGAGGCCTTGGCGAGGGTGCGCAGCTTGCTGGCGAGCGCGCCGATCAGCGCGATCGGGTCGGTGCCCTGTGCGACGGCGGAGCGCATGGCGATGATCGCCTCGGCGATCCTGCCCTCCACCGCCCGGTCGGCCACCATGAATCCGGTGACCTGCGGGTTGGCGGTGAGGTACTGGTTGACGCGGTCGAGCGGCATGGGGTCGTCGTCGAAGTCGAAGGCGAGCTGGTGGCACATGGCCGCGAGTTCGCCGGTCCTCTCCCCCAGCACGCTCACGAGCTGCTGGGCGGCGAGCGGCTCCACGCGCCGCCCGTCGCGTTCGAAGCACTGGTAGACGAAGTTCAGCTTGGCGTCCGGCTTCTTGAGGTCCGGCACCTCCACCCTGACGGCTCCGGCGCGCACGATCTGGTCGACGACACGCTTGCCCTTCACGCCACCCTCGTGCTGGCAGATGACGATGCTCGAATTCGCGGGGTCGGCGGCGCACTGCTTGGCGTACGCGGCCATGGCGTCGCCGAGCTTGTCGTCGGCGGACTGGAGGTTGTCCACGCGCACGACGGCCACGTCGCTCAGCAGCGAGGGGCTCACCGCCTCGTCGAACGCGTAGGAGTCGCAGGAGGCGGCGTCCAGTTCGATGAATTCGGCGTCCGGGCGGGCGTCCATGGCCTTGTGGCACAGGTCGCGCACCTCCAGGCCGTTGAGATACGCGTCCCCGCCGAAGACGATGCGGAACGGCGGTTCCGCGCCCTGCGTGCGTGCCGTTCGTGCCATGCGGCCCACTTCCCTTCGTGCCGTTCCCGTTCGTGCCTTGCACGGTCCAACTTGCCTTGCACAGTCTAGCTTGGACGCCGCCCATGCGGTGCCCACACGCCGCCGCGCAGCATGCGGGCGGTTTCGCCGGCCCAGACGCCGAGCCGCATGACCGGCGTGGGGCGGAAGACGTCCGCGCGCTCCCCGGGCGCGAGTCCGGCGGCCCGTCGCTCCGTCCGCCGTCGGCGGGCGATCAACCGGCGGACCGCGAGCGCCATGCCCGCCTCGGCGGCCAGCAGGAAGCACGCGGCGCCCGGCCCCTGCCCCCACGGCAGCGAGGCGAACGGGCTGCCGGCGCACCACAGGGCCACGCGTTCCATGATCGCCGTGCCGCCACTCGCCACCCACGCGCAGCGGTAGCCGGCCTCCGGCGCCCACCAGCTCAGGGCGAGTCCCAGCAGTCCGGCGAGCGTGGAGAAGGAGACGACCGGCGCGGTGAGCAGGTTCGCCAGCACGCCGAGCACCGGCAGCTGGCCCTCCATGAGCGTCTGCAGCGGCAGGGCGAGCGCTTGCGCGGCCACGGTCACGCCGACCGCCTCGGCGAGGGCGGCGGGCAGGATGGGCGCGAGCAGCTCGGCGACCGGCCGGGCCCACCAGACGATGCCGGCCACGGCCGCGCAGGACAGCGCGAAGCCGAGGCTGCGCGCCAGACCGGGGTCGAGGATGATCGCGGCGACGACGGTGACGCACAGCATGCCCATGCCCTGCGAGCGCCGGCCGCGCAACAGCGCGAACGCGCCAATGCCGCCCATGACGAGCGCGCGCAGCACCGAGTCGGCGGGCATCATCAGCGCGGCGAGCAGCGCGTACGCGCCCATGACGAGCATGGGCATGAACGGGCGCCCGACGTGCAGCAGGCCGCACAGACGGCGCGCCAGCACGCCGATGAGCGCGAAGTGGCCGCCGGACACGGCCATGAGGTGCATGATGCCGCATGCGCGGAAGGCGTCCTCCACGCGTTCGGCGTATGCGGGGTCCACGTCCGGCAGCGCGGGGTCGCGCATGTCCGGGTCAGCCACGTCGCCACCCAGCAGGCCGAGCGTCAGTCCGGGCACCAGCAGCCGCCCCTGCGGGTCGAGGCGCTGCGTGGCGTGCACGAACGCCGACTGCGCCCGGTATGCCAGACGCCGGACCCATGTGGGCTCGCGGAGTTCCGTAGGCGTGCCGTCGACCGACACCCATGCCGGCGCCGACCCGAATCCGGGGCGTTCCAGCGTGCCGTCCAGCCAGTACGATCCGCCCTGCCGCAACGCGCAGTCGCTCCCCGTGGCGTACACTCGGGCGGATGCGCGGTCGCCGGACAGCACGCCTTCGTGCAGAAGCGCGGTCACGGTCACGTCGAGGCGGCAGTCGAAGCCCCGCCGGTCCGAGGAGATGGGCGGCTCGTCCACGCGCACGCCCACGCCGACGGCCACGGCATGGTCGCCCAGCGCGCGCTGCACGGGTCCGCGTTCGACGATCCACAGCTGCGCGAACGTGGCCAGACCGGCGACCAGCATGCCGGCGCACAGCACCGTAATGTGCGGCAGCAGGAAGCGGAGCCATGCGGCCGCCGCGGATTGCGGGGCGCCGTCCGCGCAGGAGGAACGGGAGCGCCCGGCGCGACGGCCGGCATGGCGTCCGGTTCGGGTCGGCCGCGCTGGCCGGTGCAGGACTGCAATCCCTGAAACCGGTATTGAAACCGATGTCGCAACCGGTGCCGGCGCATTCTCCCAGCGATTCCCCCGCCGGCGAGCAACACCGACGGAGCCGAGGAACAGGACGCCGGACAATAGCGCCGTCAGCGCCGCGAGCACGCCCAGCACCGCCGGCATGCGATCGACGCCGACGGTATGGCACAGCAGCGCCGACGCCCATACGCCGCATGCCACGGGCACGAGCCGCCAGTCCCGGCTTCCCCGCTCGCGCGATTCGTCCGGCGCCAGCTTCATCGCGCCACCAGCTGGTCGCGCATTTTCGCCAGCGTCTTGGGGCCGATGCCGGGCACGTCGAGCAACTCGTTCACGCTGGAGAACGGCCCGTTGCGGTTGCGGTGGTCCACGATCCGCTGGGCGATGGCCGGTCCGATGCCTTTGACCGCGTCGAGTTCCGCCGCGCTGGCCGTGTTGAGGTTCACGCGCCCGTCGTCGGCAGCTTGCTCCGAGGCGAAGGACGACGATGCAGAGGAGGAGGAAGAAGAAGCGGACGACGAGGACGATGGAGACGGCAACGACGTGGGTCCGCCGCCATCGTCGGAGTGACCGGAATCATCGGCGCCGGAGCGAGCGGAACCGCCGGTCTCATCGCCCGGCGTCGGGGATTCGGAACCGGAGCCGGGCGGCACGTCGGTTTCGCCCGCCCGCTCCCCCGGTTCCGCTTCCTCATCCGGCGGCGCCCCGCCCGTCCCGGTCCCCGCGGCCATCGTGCCCGCCGCGGCCGCAACCGCCGCGCGGTCCGTCCTTGACGCGTTCGCCGCCTGCTGGGCCAGCAGCGTGAGGCTCGCCGCCAGCGCGCCCACGAGCAGCAGCACGACGACGAGCGCGTGCACGGGCCTGAGCGTGACGCGCGGGCGGGAACGGATCCGCTCGGCCTCCCGGTTTTCCAACATTCGCACGGCGTCGTCCGCGGGACGCACGCCGGCGAGCCGGCCGAGTATGGAGCCGTCGGGAGCGGATCCGCCGGGGACGGAGCCGGCATCCAACGGCGGCGGAGGCGGGTTGAGCTGATGTTCCATGCCTCCACCGTGGAGCACGCCGAGGCGCGGGTCCAATCCAGACTTCCCTGTGGTCGAATGTGCCTCATTGGCCATATAGCAAGGAACCCCACCCGCATAACGCGGATGGGGTTCGCTCACAGCGCAATGACGGGCGGAATCGCCGGCATCACTCGGCGGGGACGATGGAGACGATCTTCGGGGCCTTGACGATCACCTTGCGCGGCGCCTTGCCGCCGAGGCGGTCGGCCACGGCCTCGAGCGCGAGCTTCTCCAGCTCCTCCGGCGCGATGTCCGGGAAGACGTCGAGCTTGGCGCGCACCTTGCCCTTGATCTGCACCACGGCGGTCACGGAGTCCTGGCCCACGTAGCGCTCGTCGGCCACCGGCCACGGCTCGTAGGTGAGGGACTCGTCGTGCCCGAGGCGGTTCCACATCTCCTCGCAGATGTGCGGGGCGATCGGCGCGAGCATGAGGATCAGCGGCTCGACGGCGGCGCGCGGCACGGACTTGAGGGAGGTCAGGTGGTTGTTGAGCACGATCAGCTTGGCGATGGCCGTGTTCGGGCGCATGTTCTCCATCTCCACGGTCACGTCGGCGATCGTGTTGTTGAGGAGCTTGAGGGTCTTGGCGTCCAGCGGGTCGTCGGACACGTGCGCCTCGCCGGTGGCCTCGTCGATCACGTTGCGCCACAGGCGCTGCAGGAAGCGCATGCCGCCAACCACGTTGCGCGTGTTCCACGGGCGGGACTCGGCCAGCGGGCCCATGCTCATCTCGTACAGGCGGAACGTGTCCGCGCCGTAGTTCTCGTACATGTAGTCCGGGGTGACGATGTTCTTGAGGCTCTTGCCCATCTTGCCGAACTCGCGGTTGGCGTGCTCGCCGTGCCACGTGAACGTCGGCTCGCCGTCCGGACCGGCCGGGCCCTCCACCACTTCGTCCGCCGGCACGTACTGGCCGCGATCGTCGGTGTAGGCGTACGCCTGGATCATGCCCTGGTTGAACAGCTTGTGGAACGGCTCGGCGGAGTCCACGTATCCCAGATCGTAGAGCACCTTGTGCCAGAAGCGCGAGTAGAGCAGGTGCAGCACAGCGTGCTCCACGCCGCCCACGTACAGGTCCACGCCGCCCTCGGCGCCCGAGTACTTGTTGTGGTTCGGACCCATCCAGTAGTCGAACTCGTCGGACTCGACCATGTGCTTGGTGTCGGTCGGGTCGATGTAGCGCATGTAGTACCAGCAGGAGCCGGCCCAGTTCGGCATGGTGTTCGTGTCGCGGTAGTAGGTCTTCTCGCCGTCGCCCAGGTCGAGCGTGACCTTGACCCAGTCCTCGTTGCGGCTCAGCGGCGCCTCGGGGTTGGATTCGGCGTCCATCGGGTCGAAGGTGCGCGGCTCGTAGTCGGGCACGTCCGGCAGGTTGATCGGCAGCATGGAGTCGGGCAGCAGGTGCGGGGTGCCGTCCTCGCCGTAGACGATCGGGAACGGCTCGCCCCAGTAGCGCTGGCGGCTGAACAGCCAGTCGCGCAGACGGTAGGACGTGGTGCCCTTGCCCACGCCGGCGGACTCAAGCCACGCGTTGACCTTGGCGATGGCCTCGTCCACCCTCAGGCCGTCGAGGCTCAGCGCGTCGCCCTTGGCCTTGGTAGCCTCGACGGACGAGTTGATGACGATGCCGTCGTGCGAGACGAACGGCGCCTTGCCCTCGTAGTTGGCGAGGTCGTCGCCGGACTCGGGCAGCGGCTTGACGGTGTAGATGACCGGCAGGCCGAACTTCGCGGCGAAGTCGTAGTCGCGCTGGTCGCCGCCGGGGACGGCCATGATCGCGCCGGTGCCGTAGTCCATGAGCACGTAGTCGGCGGTGAACAGCGGCAGCTTGGCGCCGGTGATCGGGTTGACGGCGTACAGGCCGGTGAACAGGCCGGTCTTCTCGCCGCCCTCGTCCACGCGGTCCTTGGCGGTCTTGGCCTCGGCGGCGAGGCGGTAGGCCTTCACGGCCTCGACGGGCGTCGCGTAGCCGCCCTTCCACGCCTCCGGGGTTTCGGCCGGCCACTCGGCGGGCACGTCTTCGAGCAGGTGGTGCTCCGGGGAGACGACGGCGAACGTGGTGCCGAACAGGGTGTCGGGGCGGGTGGTGTAGATCTCCATGTCACGCTCGCCGGCCGGGGTCTCGACCGCGAAGTGCACGGAGGCGCCGTGGGACTCTCCGATCCAGTTGCGCTGCATGAGCTTGACCTTCTCCGGCCAGTCGATGCCGTCGAGGTCGTGGATGAGGCGGTGGCCGTACGCGGTGATGCGCATGGACCACTGCTTGAGCTCGCGCTGGAAGACCGGGAAGTTGCCGCGCTCGGACTTGCCTTCGGCGGTGACCTCCTCGTTGGCGAGCACGGTGCCGAGTCCCGGGCACCAGTTCACCGGGGACTTGGAGATGTAGGCGATGCGGAAGTCGTTGAGCACGTCGGCCTGCTCGGCGGCGGTGAGGTCGGCCCACGCCTTGCCCTCGTGGCCCGGGATGGCGCGTTTGCCGGACTCGAACTGCTCGACGAGCGTGGAGATCGGGCGGGCGCAGCCCTTGCCGCCGTCGCGGTTGGTGGCCTCGTCGTCGTACCAGGAGTCGTAGATGCGCGAGAAGATCCACTGGGTCCAGCGCACGTAGCCGGGGTCGATGGTGGCGAAGGAGCGGCGGTTGTCGAAGCTCAGGCCCATGCGGTGCAGCTGGCGGGACATGTTGGCGATGTTCGCCTCGGTGGTCACGCGCGGGTGCTGGCCGGTCTGCACGGCGTACTGCTCGGCGGGCAGGCCGAAGGCGTCGTAGCCCATGGCGTGCAGCACGTTCTCGCCCTTCATGCGGTGGTAGCGGGAGACCACGTCGGTGGCGAGGTAGCCCAGCGGGTGGCCCACGTGCAGGCCCTTGCCCGACGGGTAGGGGAACATGTCCATGGCGAAGTAGGCGGGGCGGCCGTCGGCGTTGCGGCCCTTGCCGTCCTTGAGATCGCCGTGGACGTTGGCGGCCCAGAAGGTGCCCTTCTCGTCCCAGATTTTCTGCCACTTGGTTTCGATGTCCTGCGCGAGCGCCGCGTTGTAGCGGAACTTGGGCTCGTCGGCCGCGGACGTTGCGTTGTGCTGTTCGGTGTCACTCATAGTGCCCAAGTATCGTGTTTCTGCTGGACACGTCCCGCGGGCGTACCACATAGCGAAAGTCGGGCCGTCCCCGCGTAAAAATGCGGGTCGAAAACGACGAAATCGGGAATTCCAAGCGCCAAACCCCCGTCGGGGCGTCGGTTTCGGCCCGTAAAACGCGAAGATCCCCCCGTCTCGCACCGCGAAGGGCGGCGGAAACGGGAGGATCGCATGATGCTCGGCTCGGGTAGGGCCGGGCGGAGCGGGCGCGTCACTCCGGGCGCTGGAACAGCTTGGGCTTCATGTCCGGGTGCTTCGGGTCGTGGCCGTGCTCGAGGTGCGACGTGCGCCAGTCCTCGGTCACGGCGTTGGAGCCGTGGTAGTGGTCCGGGTAAAGCGGCTCGGCGCCGCCCTGCGGGCGCTCGCGCTCCTGGGCGCGCTCCTGGGCCGGCACGTTGGACGGGTCCATGATGGCGATCGGCGCCTGGACGGGCGGCTTGGCGATGCCCATGGTGCGCCGCTGCATGCGCTCCGGCAGGCTCTCCGAGAGCTTGGAGAGCAGGTAGCTGAGGATGAAGTAGATCACGCCGGCGACCACGAGGGCCTGCAGCATGTTGAAGTACATGGAGCCGAGGCGGCGGGACTCCTGCAGCAGGTCGGTGTACATGATGATCGAGCCGAGGGCGGTGTCCTTGAGGACCACGACGAGCTGGGTGATCATGGCGGGCAGCATGGCGATGAGGGCCTGCGGCACCTCGACGCTCATGAGGGCGCGCACCGGGCCCATGCCCAGCGCCACGGCGGCCTCGTGCTGGCCCTTGGGCAGGTTGCCCACGCCGGAGCGCACAAGCTCGGCGACCACGGAGCCGTTGTAGAGGATCAGGCCCCACACGACGGCCCAGAAGGAGGCGTCGTCGCTCATGCCCATGAACGAGAAGCCTCGCCACAGGAAGATCATGAACAGCAGGACCGGCACGGCGCGGCAGAACTCGACGATCACGGAGGCCACGAGCTTGACGGGCCAGAAGTCGAGCAGTCGGCCGATGCCGAAGACCACGCCGAAGACGACGGCGCCGATGATGGCGAGCACGGACGCCTCGAGGGTCTTCCACAGGCCGGGCAGGTAGAAGTCGACCCACGCCTCGGAGTTGAGTGCCGGCTCCCACAGCTCCCAGCTCAGCTGGTTCTGGCCCTTGGGCGGGTTGGCGAGGCGGTAGAGCACCGCGGCGAGCAGGCCGAGGAGCAGGAGCGCGCCGATGATGTTGGCGACGAAGATCTTGCGGCGGCCCTTGGGACCGGGTTCGTCGAAGAGCACGGATGCGGATGTGCTGTTGGCCATGGTGTGCTCCTTTCTAACGGCGGACCGCGAGCTTGTTGGACAGGTAGGTGGTCAGCAGGCCGATCGGGATGATCATGATCACGTAGCCGAGCGCGAAGATGAGGAAGATCGTGACGATGAGGTTCGCGTTGTACTCGATCATGGTGCTCATGAGGCTCGAGGTCTCGGTGGCCACGGACGCGGCGGCCGCGACGGTGGAGTTCTTGAGCAGCGCGATCAGCGTGTTGCCCAGCGGGGCCACGGCGCCGCGGAAGGCCTGCGGCAGGATGATGATGGAGGCGGACTGGAAGAAGTTGAGTCCGAGCGAGCGGGCGGCCTCCGCCTGGCCGAGCGGCACGGTGTTGATGCCGCTTCGCAGCGACTCGCACACGAACGCGGACGTGTACACGGACAGGCCGGTGACGGCGAGCCAGAAGAAGTTCGTGTCGAAGTTGTCCGAGAACTGGAACTTGAGCTGGCCGAACACGCCCAGCACCATGAAGACCATGATGATGGTCAGCGGCATGTTCTTGAAGAACTCCACCCAGCCGGCGGCGAACCCGCGCAGCGAGGCGATGGGCGAGATTCGCATGGTGACCAGAATCACGCCCAGGATCAGGGAAAGCAAAGCGCTCCACAGGGTCAGTTCGATGTTGACCAGGAACGCGGCCAGAATGTCATACTGGCTGAACAGATCGGCGAATCCCGACATCGCACCTCATTTCTCTTGTATCGTGTTCAACGCGGTTCCGGGCGGGAAGGGGACTCGCCCTCCCCGCCCGGAACCGCGGATGGTTTTTATTGCATTGCCGACGGATTGGCGTCAGGACAGCTGGGACTCCAGCGTGTCCTTGGCGTTGAGCTTGGCGTCCGGGGTGTAGCCGGTGCCCTGCATGTTGGAGTCGATGGCCTTCTGCCAGGAGCCGTCCTCGATCATGTCCTTGATGGCGGCGTTCACCTTGCTCTTGAGCTCGGTGTCGCCCTTCTTGAGGCCCACGCCGTAGGGCTCCTCGGAGAAGGTCTTGCCCACGACCTTGAGCTGGCCGTTGCCCTTGGCGGCGGCGAGGCCGGCGAGGATGATGTCGTCGGTGGTCACGGCGTCGACGGTGCCGGAGATGAGGGCCGTCACGCACTCGGCGTAGCCGGTCTGCTCCATGAGCTGGACCTCGCTGGCGAACTTGTCCTTGACGTTCTGCGCGGAGGTGGAGCCGGTGACGGAGCACAGCTTCTTGCCGTTGAGGGAGTCCGGGCCGGTGATGGTGCCGGCGTCGGTGTTGCGGATCAGGAGGTCCTGGCCGGCGACGAAGTACGGGCCGGCGAAGTCGACGACCTCCTTGCGCTTGTCGTTGATGGTGTAGGTGGCGAAGATGAGGTCCACGTCGCCGTTCTGGATCAGCGTCTCGCGCTGCTTGGAGGGGGCTTCCTTCCACACGATCTGGTCCTCGGAGTAGCCGAGCTTCTTGGCCACGTACTTGGCCACGTCCACGTCGAAGCCGGTGTAGGTGTTGCCCTTCTTGAAGCCGAGGCCGGGCTGGTCGAACTTGATGCCGATGGTGATCTTCGGGCCGTCGGACTTGGAGGCGTCGTTGGAAGAACCGCAGGCTGCCATGGAACCGAGGCAAGCGACGGCGGCGACGGCGGCCAGCGCCTTCTTGAACATGTGCTTCATTTTGTTTCCTCTCTGTGTGCGGCTCGTGATTGCCGAACCGCTCTCGATACTAGGGACGCCATATTTCGTACGACATCCCGAGTTCACGTGAAATTTACGTGGCGGCCGCGCGGGCCCCCGGCGTTTCCCGATGGCCCGCTGCCGGCCCGGCGCGGGCTCAGTGCTCGAGGATCTTGCTCAGGAAGTCGCGGGCGCGCTCGGTCTTCGGATGCGAGAAGAACTCGTCAGGCGTGCCCTGCTCGAGGATCTCGCCGTCGGCCATGAAGACCACGCGGTCGGCCACCTGGCGGGCGAAGCCCATCTCGTGGGTGACCACGATCATGGTCATGTCCTCCTTGGCGAGGTCGACCATGACGTCGAGCACCTCGTTGATCATCTCCGGGTCCAGCGCGGAGGTCGGCTCGTCGAACAGCATGACCTTCGGGTGCATGGCGAGCGAGCGGGCGATGGCCACGCGCTGCTGCTGGCCGCCGGACAGCTGGGCCGGCAGCTTGTTGGCCTGGGAGTCCACGCCCACGCGGGCGAGCAGCTCCATGGCCTCCTTCTCGGCCTCGGCCTTGGGGATCTTGCGCACCTTGCGCGGCGCCAGGGTCACGTTGTCGAGGATGGTCTTGTGCGCGAACAGGTTGAAGGACTGGAAGACCATGCCCACCTCGGCGCGCAGCTTGGTGAGCTCCTTGCCCTCCTGCGGCAGCGGCTGGCCGTCGATGCGGATGTCGCCCGAGTCGATGGACTCGAGGCGGTTGATGGTGCGGCACAGCGTGGACTTGCCGGAGCCGGACGGGCCGATGATGACGAGCACCTCGCCCTTGCCGACCTTGAGATTGATGTCCTTGAGCACGTGCAGCTCGCCGAAGTGCTTCTCGACGTGGCTGAGCTCGACCAGCGGGTGATCGGCGGTCTCGGCTGCGGTCACGGCATCGGTGTTCTCGGTCATACTGACACCCCTTTTTCTTGCGGTCTCAAGCGCAGGCGTCCAGCCTTGCGCTAACGGAGGGTCAGGCTAACACGGATTTGTAACGGATTGGTATAGTCGCGGACGAGATCGCGGCCAAGAGTCCACAATGCGGACGGCATTTGGACGCCACGCGGCCGCTTGGGACGGTCACTTGAACATGCGCGAGCGGGTGAGGAACCACGTCACCACGGCGGACACGGCCAGCGAGATGAGGATCACCACGGCGAAGCCCCACGGCTTGTCGCTGAACGGCATGCCGAGCATGCCCTCCTGGAAGTTCATGCCGTACATGGAGAACACGAGCGTGGGGATGGACAACGTGATGGAGATGATGGTGAAGATGCGCATCACGTTGTTGAGGTTGTTGGACACGATCGAGGCGAACGCGTCGGTCATGTTCGCGAGAACGCCGCTGTAGATGTTCGCCATCTCGATGGCCTGCTTGTTCTCGGTGATGACGTCGGAGAGCAGGTCGGCGTCCTCCGGGTACTGCTTGATGCGCGCCAGCGTGCCCAGCTTCTCGAGCACGATTTCGTTCGACTTGAGGGACGTGGCGAAGTAGACCAAGGTCTTGCTCAGCTCGAGCAGCGAGAGGATCTCCCGGTTCTGCATGGAGTGGCGGAGCTTCAGTTCGAGCTTGTCGCTCTCGCGGTCGATGATGCGCAGGTAGCGCAGGTACATGGTGGCGTTGCGGTACAGGATCTGCAGGATGAACCGCGACTTCATGAACGTGTTGAACCCGCGGATCGTGCCCTCCATGAACGGGTGGAGCACCGGGGTGTCCTGCATGCACACGGTGATGATGAGCCCCTCGGTGACGATGATCGACAACGGGATGGTCTCGTACCAGTCGCGCCCGCCGCGCTCCTCCACGGTCGGGATGTCCACGATGACCATGGTGTAGCCGTCCTCGACGTCCACGCGCGAGCGTTCCTCATCATCCAGCGGGGCCCTGAGGTCGGCCAGGTCGATGCCGGTCTGGGAGGCGACGGTGGCGAGCTCCACGTCGGTCGGTTCGGACAGACACAGCCACGAACCGTTCTCGGGTTTGCCGATCTGCTCCACTTGGCCGTTGATGGTGCTGAAGATGCGCAACATGGTCTTTCACCCGCCTCCCGTTCGTTCCGTGCGCGGGGCCCGCCCCGCCGTTAACCTCGCTCTAGGATAGTCCCCCTCGGGACGCGTGCCGCGCCGAGGGGGACGAATTCAGCGGACGTTCACCTTTTCCCGTAGTCCACCCGCCACGTGCCGTCGGCGAGGTCCGCGGTGACGGCGGTGCCGTCCGCGAACTCGGTGCGCTGCACGTTCGGGTCGCCGTCCACGAACGCGAAGCCGGTCATCTCCTCCATGGCCACGCGTTCGTGCAGGCGGGCCACCTCGCGGCACCGCTCGATCGACTCCCTGAGCTCGGCGACCTTCGCGTCGTCGATGTCGCCGTCGAAGCCGGCGTAGGCGGCGTCGCGGATGAGGTAGGGCGCCCCGCCGTTGAGCAGCGCGTAGGGCATGTAGTCCTCGCCGCCCTCCACGCGGTCCATCATCCACGGTTCGATCACGCAGTCGTGGTAGACGAGGTTCTGCAGCGGCACGGGGACGCCGTCGCGGGGCTCGCCGGGCCTGCGCATCTGGAAGTCGTAGGGCGCGTAGTGGCAGAACACGAGGCTCGGCACGGCCCAGTCGGACACCTCCTCGGAGCTGGTGAGGATGCCCTGCGCGAGCAGCCAGTCGAAGCATTCGGCGCGCTTGGCGAGGCAGTCGCGGCGGGTCATGCGGTGGGCGGGGTTCGCGCATTCGTCGCCCTCGTTGCAGGTGAACACGTCGAGGTAGGTGCCGTCGAGCTCCACGCCGTTCGCCGCGATCTCGCGGTAGTTGCGCTTCACGTAGTCGGGCGCGAGCTCGGCGCACAGGTAGTTCTGCCGCCCGCCGGCCCACAGCGCGTGCTCGGGGAAGGAGCCGTCCGGCAGCATGACCGCGTTGGCGAGGTCGTGGCTGGCGGCGGTGTAGTAGTAGTCGCGGTACTGGTCGTGCAGGCCGAACCGGTAGCCGAGCCGGTGGGCGGTGTCCGCGAGCGCCTTCAGGCCCGCCCATCCCCCGGCCTCGGCGCAGGCGGGCGTGTAGTCGGGGTGCGCGTTGTCGTAGCCGGGCTGTCCCCAGCCGTCCAGGTGCATGTACAGCTTCTCCACACCGAAGCCGTGCAGCACCTCGAGCTCCTTGGCGCGCTGGGCGAACGTGGTGAGGCCGTGGTTGTTCTCCGGGTGCTCGGCGTCCCAGAAGCGGGAGTCGGGCTGGACGACGGTTTTGGCGCCCACGTGCACCCACATCGCGCCCGCGAGGTCGTTCACGGACGGGTTGGCGGCGGCCTTCTCCCTGAGGGTGCGCAGGTTGCCGTGCTCGGCCGCATAACGCCGGTACGCCTTGGCCGCGCCGGTGACGGTGGCCCAGTCGCCTTCGAGCACGCGCAGGCGCAGCACGCGGCGGTAGTCCATGCGCCCGAGGCTCGGCTCGAACCAGACGCCCGCGTGCGTGTAGGGGCCGCCGGCGGGGTGGTCGATCTCGTAGCCGGCGTTCCACGGGGTTTCGCAGATGGTCAGCAGCGCGTCCGCGCGTCCGTCCGTTTTCAGCGCTCCGCCGCGCAGCTGGGCGAGGAACGGCATGTATCCGCCTTCGGTGCCGAACCGGCCGTTGAACGGGATGGGGCCGGTCGCGTTCGGCCAGTCGTTGGGGATGAGCGTGCCCTGGCAGTGGGTGATGAGCGTGCCCCAGTCGGCGCGCGGCTCGTCGAACGCGAAGGGCACGGGCCAGCGGACGGCGGTTATGGGCGCGGGGTACGCCTCGCATTCGACGGTCGGAATCCATTCGGCGATCACGTCGCCGCCGCTCGCCTCGACCCACACGAACGCGTCGAAGGCGAGGCCGGGCAGTCCGGGGATGCGCGCGAAGTGCGAGACGATGCCCTCGCCGGTGCCGAAGGAGCGCGTTTCGTGGCTGATGCTTGCGGCTCGGGCGAATGGGATGCGCGTGTGCGCGTCGTCGTCGAGCTCGATGGTCGGTTCAACGCCGGCGGCGGTGCGCCAGACGTGTCCGCCGCGCTCCACGGTGAGCGCGAGGGTGGCGGGGTCGAGGCTGATGGTGGTGCCGCCGCAGGAGCGGGTGATCGGTTCGTCGATCGGTTCGTTGTGCATGCTCATGGGCGACACTGTAGCAATGCGGGGCGGCCCGCGCGGGCGTGACATGCGGTGCGACCGTGGCCGTTTCGTGACGTTGGCCGTGACACGGACCGGCCGGTCACGGTCACGGATTGCGCGGAACGTTGGAATCAAGCCGTTTCCGAGCCGTTCATTCCGCCGTGCCGCCGGCGTCGCCCGTGCGGCGTCACGGCCCAAGGCCGCAGGACGGACTGCGTCACGGCCAACGTCACGCCCCGCCGCGCGGAAAGCCGCAATCATCCGAAGGCGGACGCGCCCGGCACAATCACGGGCGGGTCAATGCGCGGACGGGGCGGCACGCAAACGGAGCCTCGGCGGGTACGGAACGGACGGTACGGAACTGGCCGCGCCGCGGAGGAGCCCAAACGCCCGGAGGACGGCCGGGGGAAAGGACCGATCCGGCCGCGGGGCGACTCCAAACCGCCCCATGCGCTTCGCCCGTTACAATGGCCGCATGCCGACTTTGGACACCATCACCGATCAGACCCGCGCGTTCATCGCCGCGCACCGGGACGAGGACGTGCGCGAGCTGGCGTTGCGGCCGGGGCGGACGGACGGCGTGGATCTGCCGTTCGCGCTCGACCAGATCGCGGGCCGGGCGAGGGCGCGCACCAAACTGCCCGAGTGGGCGGCGTGCGAGGGCATCGTGTACCCGCCGCATCTGGCCATGGAGCAGTGCTCGTCGCAGTTCACGGCGCGGTACAAGGCGCGGCTCGCGGAACGGCTGCTGGCCGCGCGCGGCGCGGACGCGGCGGGCGGGACGGGTGGCACGCTCGTCGACCTGACCGGCGGGTTCGGCGTGGACTTCTCGTACATGGCCCGCGCGTTCGGCCGGGCGGTCTACGTGGAGCGGCAGGACAACCTGTGCGAACTGGCCCGGCACAATATGGCGGCGCTGGGGCTGGAGCACGTGCGAATCGTGCACGGCGACGCGGTCGAATATCTGGACGGCCTGCCGGACGACGCCGCCTCGATGGTGTTCGCGGATCCGGCGCGACGCGACGAACACGGTTCGCGCACGTACGCGATCGCCGACTGCACGCCCGACGTGCTCGCCCTGAAGGACCGTCTGCTGGCCGTGGCCCCGGTGGCGATGGTCAAGCTCTCCCCCATGCTCGACTGGCGCAAGACGGTCGCCGACTTCTCCGGCGCGGTGTCCGAAGTGCACATCGTGTCCACCGGCAACGAGTGCAAGGAGCTGCTCGTCGTGCTGCGCCGGCGTCCCACGGACGCGGACGACGTGTGGGTCGTGTGTGTCAACGACGGGCAGCGGCTTGAGTACGCGCTCGGCGAGGAGAACGACGGGAAATCCGCGGCGGCGGAACCCGTTCCCGGCAGCCAGCCCGCCCCCAAGGGTACGGACGTACGTACGTATCTCTATGAACCGAATGCCTCCATCATGAAGGCCGGCTGCTTCGCGCTGCTGTCCCGCCTCTTCCCGGTCGCGCAGGTCGCCCCGAACAGCCACCTGTACGTCGGCGTCGGAGACGAAGGAGACGGCGGGCCGGCCGCGGACTTCCCCGGCCGCACGTTCGCCGTCGACGCGGTCACCACCATGAACAAGCGGGAGCTCAGGGCCGCGCTCGCCGGCATCGACCGGGCGAACGTGGCCGTGCGCAACTTCCCGCTCGCCGTCGCGCAGCTGCGCAAGAAGCTCAAGCTGCGCGACGGCGGCGACCGCTACCTGTTCGCCACCACGCGGGCGGACGGCGCGCACGTCATCTACGTGACGCGCAAGGCCCGCTGACCGCCGCCGCCCGCCGACCCGCCGGCGGCGAATCAACGACCGCGGCCTACAGCGCAGGCTGCTCGGGCGCGGGACGCTCGCTCAGCGCGGGCAGGTCCGCCACGCCGGCCGCGTAGAAACGGGTCAGGTCGGCGGTGAACTTCCTGAGGCTCTCCTCGCTGCTGTAGAGCATATGCCCGGCCGGGTAGTACGTGAACGCCACGTTGCCGCGCAGCGCCTCGGGCAGGCCGAGGTGGTCGATGTCGTACTCGGTCTGGAAGAACGGGGTGCACAGGTCGTACACGCCGTTGCCGATGAGCACCTTGAGGGTGTGCTGGTGCGCGATCGCGGCGGCGAGGTCCGGCACGACGTTCGGGAACGGGATCTTCGGACCCCACGAGCTCTTGGTCATGTCCGGCTGCGTGTGCCACCACGTCCAGCCCTTGCCCGGCTCGGTGGCGTCCCAGTCGAAGTCGGCGAACCCGCGGCGCTCCTCCTCGCCCCGCCAGCCGAGCTCGTCGCGCAGGTACGCGTTGGCGAGCGACGAGTAGGCCGGGTCGAGGAACGCGTCGTCCACCACGAACGTCTCCTCGTCGTTCATGCGGTCGAGGTCGTAGCCGGCCACGCGTCCGTCGTAGCGGCCCACGATCCTGTCCTCGTCGCGCAGCAGCTGCTTGCGGAAGCGCATGTCCACCACGCGCAGGTCGGAGTCGTAGACGTACTGCGCGTCCAGACCGGTCAGCTCGGCGTAGCGCTCGGCCACGCGGCGCTTGGCGGCCGGGTCGAGCGATGCGCCCATGGCGAGGGCGAGGCGCAGCGGGCCGTTGGCGAACGCGCGGGCGGCCTTGAGGTGCGCGTCCAGCTCCTCGTCGGACGCGGCGCGGCCGTGGTACTTGGCCACGGAGGCGAACGTCGGGAAGTAGCCGATGTAGTACTGGTCGCCCGTGTCGAGCGTGAACGAGTAGTCGAGGATGTTCGAGATGAGCGTCAGGCCGTTCAGGGCCACGCCGTCGGACTGGAGGCGGTACGCGAGCGCGGCGCCGCGCGTGGTGCCGTACGATTCGCCGAGCACGTACTTCGGGGAGTTCCAGCGGTGGTTGGCACTCAGCCAGCGGCGGATGAACGCGGAAAAGCCCCTCACGTCGCCGTCCACGCTCCACAGCTCGGCCTTGGCCTTCTCGGCGATCTGCGAGAAGCCGGCGCCGGCGGCATCGATGAACACGAGGTCGGAGACAGGCAGCAGCGTGTACGCGTTGTCCACGAGCGCGTAGGGCGCGGCGGGCACGGGCGCCGCGTCCGGCACGCTGATGCGCTTGGGGGCGAGCGAGCCCATGAGCAGGAAGGTGGTGGACGAGCCGGGGCCGCCGTTGAAGATGAACGTGACCGGACGCGTGCGGTCCGGGCCGTCGGTCGCGGGGTCCACGGCGGTGAAGGCCGCGTAGAAGATGCTGGCGGCGGGCTTGACCTTGCCCGCGTCGATGTCGAGCGTGCCGACGGTGGCGTCGTACGTCCATTCGCGCCCGTCGATGGTGATGCCGTGGCGCGTGGTGTGCCTCACGGGCTCGGGCAGCCCGTTGCGCTTGTCCTCGGGCTCCTTCGCGCCCTCCTTGGCGGCGCCCTGCTGGTCGGTCATGGTTGCGTTCCTTTCGTTGGTCAGTCGTTGTTCGGTGCGGATACGATTCCGCCCCTCCCCGCACGACTGGGCGACGGGAAGGGGCGGACGGAAAGCGGAGGATCAGTCCTTGGCGATGGTCTTGCCGGCGTTGGCGCCGGAGGCGAGGTCCTGGATCTCGGTGACCTCGAGCACGGGGATCACGGCGGGCTTCTTGGTGCCCTTCTCCTCGGCGACCTTCACCTGGGCGGCGTAGATGTCGTCGTCCACGTGCAGGACGACGTTGCCGCGGAAGCGGTAGCCCTTCTTCTCGGCGAGGTTCGCGAAGGCGATGACGAGCGGGGAGCCGTCCTTGAGGTTCTGGTAGGCCTGGCCGGCGGTGCGCTCGTGGTAGGCGATGTGGTTGTCGTCGAGCACGAACAGGCTCATCTTCGGGCCGAGGTCCAGCTCGCCGTCCTTGGACACGGTGGAGATCCAGCCGAGGTTGTTCTCAATGAATTCCTTGATCTCCGGGGTGATGGTTGCCATGCGTGGCTCCTTTCGAAAGCGGTGTTTGACCCGTGGTCGTTGTCTCACGGTCAAGCGTACCGAATCCGGGGCGCCGACGCACGGCGTTTCATTGTGGGCAACATCACGGTCCCGTCCGCCGGGTCCGTTTCCGCCGCGCCGCGCCGAACGTCCCGGTCGGACACGCCGCCGACTATCGTATGAGTGTCCGCAACGAGGCATTCAGCAACAAGGAGAAAGATCCCATGGCGGTCCGCAGTCGGTTCCAGCAGTTGCGCAGCAAGTGGTCGCGCACGTTCCCGCCGAATCTGGCGAGGCTCATGCTGCTCGCCTGCGCGGCCCTGTGGGGCGGCAGCTATCTGGTCGCCAAGTTCGCCATCGCCGCCATCCCGCCGCAGTGGCTCATGGGCATCCGCGTGCTCGGCGCCTGCACGGTCATGCTCGCGCTGTTCCACCGCAGCATCCTGCCGGCGCTCAAACCGGCGATCATCGTGCCGGCCCTCGTCTCCGGCGTGACGTACTGGGGCACCATGGTCACGCAGACCATCGGCCTTCAGACCATCGATCCGGGACGCAGCGCGTTCCTCACGGCCGCCTACTGCGTGCTCACGCCGTTCGCCTCGTGGCTCGTCACCAAGACCCGCCCCGGTGCGATCAACCTCGTGGCCGCCGTGATCTGCCTGACCGGCGTGGGCTTCGTGTCGCTCAGGAACGGCGGCTCGTTCGCGCTCGGCGTTGGCGACTGGCTGACCATCGCCACGGCCGTGGTCTTCGCGTTCAACCTCACGTTCCTGGGCGTGTACGCCAAGCGGTTCCACCCGATCGCCGTCACCTGGGTGCAGTTCTTCGTGGCCGGCGTCCTGTTCATTGCGGGCGCGCTCGTCACCGAGCCGGCGCCGAACGCCGCGTGGCTGGAGCCGAGTGTCGTCGTCGCGTTCCTCTATCTGTTCCTCGGCGCCACCATGACCGCGCAGATCATGCAGAACATCGGGCTCGCGCACGTGCCGCCCTCGCAGGCGTCGATCATCATGTGCACGGAGAGCCTGTTCGCCGTGTCCTTCTCCGTCCTGTTCTGGGGCGAGGCGATCACATGGAACTCGGTGGTCGGCTTCTCGCTCATCTTCGCCGCCGTGCTGCTGTCAATCATCAGGAAGCGCGGGGACTGACCGTCTTCCTTCGTTCTCTCCTATTTCATTTCCACGCCCTGAGCGCGTCCGCCAGCACCTTGGACGCGTCGAAGCGGTAGTGGCCCGTCACGGCCATGCGGTTCGGCGAATCCAGATAGTCGTTGTCCCGGTTGTCGTCCCCCATATTGTGCAGCAGATACGGGGTGCCGGTCGCACGGCTCGCCCTGTCGGAGACGACGGCGATGTGCCTGGTCGTCTCGAACACCACGATGTCGCCGGGCTGCCATTGGCCGCGGTCCGCCGGGTCGAGGCTCAATGACTGGCCGTATCGCTTGAAGAACACGTCGAGCACGCCGGTGCGGCGGAAGTCGATGTTCGGGTCCGCCTTGGGCGCAACCGCAGCGTACGCCTTCGGGTTCGCCGCCACGTCCGCGTCCACCATGGCCTTGAGGTCGTAGCCGGCCTCGCGGAACGCACGCCACACCAGATCGGTGCACGCGCCGCGGTCCGCCGGCGGATAGCCGCCCGCATAGTAGCCGTCGTCGTACGCGGGCACCGCCTCGGCGTCCTTGCGTGCGCCGGCGACGATCTCGGTCGTGTCGTCCACGCCGTCGCCGTTGTAGTCCGTCGCGCTTGGCGTGATCGACAGCGGATTCGTATCGCCCACGGCGTTGGCGCTGCCGCCCACGGCGTTGGCGGCGCTGCCCGCGACGCCGATTCCCGGGATGCCGCCCAGCAGGTCGCCCCACGGGTTCCACGCCCGGTACGCGGCCATGCCGCCCGCGGTCAGGACTCCGAGCGCCAGCACGACGACCAATGCGACCGCGATTGCCATCCTCGTCTTCGTCCGCGAACGCGGGACGAGCGCGCGTCCGGCTTCATCGCCGCCGTTCCCCTTTGCGCGTTTACGTATCATGGCCGATCCCCGTTCCGTCCAAAAGCAAGTCCTGTGGCCATCATCATAGGCGGCCCGGCGGCGTCTCTCCCCCATATGTGCCTTCCGGCACTGGATTCGCTCAATCCGAGCCTTGATTCCCGTGGATTGAGCGAATCCAGTATGTGAGCGGCGAAAACACGTCCCAGCGCACTGGATTCGCTCATTCCACGCGGTAAGCCATGCGGATTGAGCGGATCCAGTGTCGCAAGGGGACGCAGGCGGAAAGAGGAGCGGAAGCCGCATTCGGGCGAAGGCGAAATCGATGGCGAAATCGATGGGAAGGGCATTTCATCCGCCCGGGCCATGCCATCATTGCGCGGAATGTTCGACGACGACCTCGATCCGGACCGCATGGGGACAGGCCATGAACGACCTGCTACTTAAGAAAAGTGTACCCAAAATGCGCCCAGACAAGGTCGGCAAGGCGGCATGAGAAAAGCCGGAGACCACTGTTTCCAAGGTCTCCGGCTTCCGTATTGTTCGTGGAGCTAAGGGGATTCGAACCCCTGACCCTCTCCATGCCATGGAGATGCGCTACCAGCTGCGCCATAGCCCCGTGTGAAGTTATCGGACTCCGCAAGCCCCGCACGGCCTGCCGCAAGTCCGGCGGCGAAACCCTCGACATCCACCGATCGCAAAGGCTTCGCATCGTGGAGCTAAGGGGATTCGAACCCCTGACCCTCTCCATGCCATGGAGATGCGCTACCAGCTGCGCCATAGCCCCGTGCTCTTCAAGCAACTCGAATGAGTATACTCATCTTTGCCGAAGAAGCAAATCCTGCGTGTCGCACACGCTCCGTGCCCTATGCCCAGACGAAATTATCCCCTCCGGCTCCGAGCTCGAAGTGCAGCTTGGCCACGCCCAGACAAATCTCCGCCTGCACGCCGTCGAGCGCCTCGCCCCGCACGGTCCTTCCGTCCGCGAGCAGCGTGAAGCGCACCGGCTGCTTGCCCAGCGCGCTCGGCGCGAGCTGCACGGCCTCAAGGCCCTTGACGAACCATTCGGGGGCGCCGTCCAGCGAACCGGAGGCGGAACCGTCGGCGTTCTCCACCGCGCCGAGATCCTCGACGGGCTTGCTGCGGTGCGGACGGCCCGGGCGGTTGCCGTGGCCGATGGCGATCACGGCGGGCATGCGTTCCCCGTCCGCGATGCTCCATGCACCGCTGTGCTCGGTGGACTCGTGGAGCACCGCCCAGCCGGTGTCGAGGCCGAGGGCGACGGCCTCGAGGGCCAGCCGCTCGCCGCAGTAGCCGGCGCGCTCGTCCAATGCGGCCGGATCGCCGTGCTCGGGGCCGACGAGCGCGATGCAGTAGCGCACGCCCTTGAAGCGGCCGTAGTGCGTGGGGCATTCGCCGAACGCGTCACCGTCGTCATGCACCAGCTGGATGTTGAGATCGTGTCGCTCGTTGAGCTCGGCGATCAACGCGCGCAGGGAGTCCAGCACGGCCCCGTCGATCGGGCGGTCGCTGTAATCGCGCACGGCATGGCGCTCGGACATGGCTTCGATGATGTTCATGCGTTCTCCTTCCGTCCCCACCATAGCGGCGGCGAACGACCGCCGCCCAGGCGTCAGTTCTCCGACGTGGTGACTTCGCTCTCCTCGTCGGAGGCCGAGTTGTTGGATCCCGAATTGGACGAGTTCTTGTTGCTTGATGAACCCGAATTCGACGATGAGCCCGACGTGCCGGAGCCCGACGTGCCCGACGAGCCCGAGCCCGTGGTTCCGGAAGTGGAGCCGGATGTGGAGGCACCGGAATTGGACGACGAGCCCGACGTGCCGGAGCCCGACGAGCCCGAGCCCGTGGTCCCCGAATTCGAACCGGACGTGGAGGAACCGGAATTCGAGGACGAGCCCGACGAGCCGGAATTTGAACTGGACGACGAGTCGCCGTTGCCCGTGGAGTCGGACGTCGTGCCGCTTCCGGACGTGCCGGAGCCGGTCGTGGCGTCGCCGGTGCTGGTGGGCGAGGCGCTGGACGTCGGTTCGGACGTGGACTCACCGCCCATCGCGCCCTCCGTCTTCTCCGACGTGGATTCCTTCGATTCGCTGGCGGAGGCGGACGCCGACGCGCTCGCGGTGGGCTTGGCCGTGACGGACGTGGTGGCGGTGGGGCGGACGATGTCGCGCACCACGGAGTCGGTGCCCCTGCCGTTCGTCACGAGCATGATCACCGCGGAGGACGCGGCCACGGCGAGCAGGGCGCTCGCGATGGTGATCACGATGGCGGCGCGCTTGCGACGCGCGGCGGTGCGGCTGGCGTTGAGCACGCTTTCGGCGCGGCGTCGCTGCTGCGGCGTGACGGTCGGCGGCAGCGACGTGGACGCCTCGATGACGCGGGGCGAACCGGCCACGCGTCCGCGCCGGGCGGAGCTGCCGGATTCGTTCCCTCCCCCGGTCTCCCCCGCCTCGCCGACGATCACGCGGCCGGCGTCGGCATCCTCCGATGTCGGCTTCCCGCCGATTCCGGCGACGTCGTCGGAATCGGCGCTGCCGGCAGCCACGGCATCCGCGGCGGCCACGGCGGCCGAATCGCCGGCGCCGGATTCGCCCGCCGCCTTGTTGTCTTTGCCGTCCTTGGCGCTCTCGCCGGACGTGGCGTCATCCGCGCTTTCGGCGTCGGCCGATCCGCCGCCGACGCCCACGGTCCGCTGGATCTTCTTGGTGGAGTCGCGCAGCACGTTCTGGTAGATCTGCGAGGAAATGGCGGTGACGATGGAGCTGACCGCCACGCCGATCACCGAACCGGCCAGGCCGATTTGGGCGGACAGCAAAAACGATGTGACGGCGGCCAATGCGCCGGCCACGATGGGGACCCACGAAATGTTCCGGAAGAAACCTTTCAACCAACGACCTCCTCCGCGTCCGGCGTGGCCGGGCGTGCGGAACCTCGAATACAACAGTTATGCAATCAGGCAACATAGCACGTCCGGCCGCGGAAACGCTGGGGATTACGCCCCGGGCCCGCCAACGGGGGCCGTCATTTTCAGAATCCTCACATACGGCTTACAGCATGGGGTGCGCGGGCCGCATGGCGCGGTTCACAGCGCGGGATTGTCCCACTGCTCGGTGTCCGCGGCGGCCGGACCGTGATTGTAGTCCACGAGCCGCCAGCGCTCGGTGCCGTCGGCCACGTTGGTCAGGGACAGCCTCGCCCAGTGCGCGTTGCGCATGGAGACGACGCCGCAGTAGTTCGGATTGTCGCTCGCCTCGCCGAGCAGCGTGTAGACGACCTGCGAGATCCACGCGCCGTGCGAGAACACGAACAGCGTGGTGTCGCTTCCCGCGCGGTACGCCCAGTCGTTGAGGGCCGCGACGCCGCGCGCGCCCACGTCGTGACGGCGTTCGGCACCGTGGTTGAGCTCGCCGCCCTCCCAGTTGGCGTAGGAGCGGTAGTCCTCGGGATAGCGTTCGCGCAGGTCGGTCACGGCCACGCCCTCCCAGTCGCCGAAGCTGCGTTCGCGCACGCGCTCGTCCGGATGCACCTCGAGGCCGAGCGGATCGGCGAAGGCGTGCGCGGTGGCCGCGGCGCGGGACAGGTCGGAGCATACGACGAGCTGCTTGGTGCCGGGCCTGCGGTCCACGTACAGGGACTTGAGCGCGGCGGCGGTCTGCCTCACCTGCCACATGCCGGTTTCGTCGAGCGGGATGTCCACCTGGCCCTGGAAACGGCCGGCAAGGTTGTACGCGGTGCGGCCGTGCCGCACGAGGATCACCGAGCCGACGTGGTCGGGGTGGCGGTGCTCCGTGTCGCCGTACAGGTCCGTTATCGATGCCATGCGTCCGCCTTTCGTCTTCGCTGCGCGCGGGGTCCGATCCGCCGCGCGGTCAGGCCGCCTGCTCCTGCGGCAGGTCCAGCCCGATGGACGGGCAGTCCTTCCACAGGCGTTCGAGGCCGTAGAATTCCCGCGTTTCATCATGCATCACGTGGATGACGAAATCGCCGTAGTCGAGCAGCACCCACTGCGCCTCGGTGAGGCCCTCGCGCGTCTTGGCGTCGAGGTGGGCCTGCTCGTGCAGCTGGCGTTCGATCTCCTCGGCCACGGCGAGCACCTGGCGCTCGTTGGAGGCGGAGGCGATGAGGAACGCGTCGGTGATGCCGAGGGCCTGCGACACGTCGAAGGCGACGATGTCGGTGGCCTTCATCTTGTCCGCGGCGCGCGCGGCGATGCGGACGGCGTCGATGGAGCTTTGCAGTGCGGTCATGCGATCAGCGCTCCCAGGCGGGCTTCCAGCCCTCGACGACGTGCTGGGTGTTCTCGGAGTAGACCATGGCGTCGTCCGGCACGGCGTGGCGCACCACGCTGCCGGCGCCGGTCGTCACGCCGTCGCCCACCTCGACGGGGGCCACGAACAGGTTGCCCGCGCCCACGTGCACGTTGGAGCCGATTTCGGTGTGGTTCTTGTGCACGCCGTCGTAGTTGGCGGTGATGGTGCCGCCGCCGATGTTGGTGTGCGAGCCGAGGTGCGCGTCGCCGATGTAGCTCAGGTGCGGCACCTTGGTGCCCTCGTCGATGTGCGCCTTCTTCATCTCCACGAACGCGCCGGCCTTGGTGTCCGGACCGAGGTCGTTGCCCTGGCGCATGTAGGTCCACGGGCCGATGTTCGCGCGGGCGCCGATGTGGCTTTCCTGCACGCGGGAGCGCTCCACGTGCGCGCCTTCGTCCACGGTCGCGTCGATGAGCGTGGTGTACGGGCCGACCACGGCCTCGGGGGCGACGACGGTGCGTCCCTGCAGGAAGGAGCCGGGCAGCACGGTCACGTCGCGGCCGAGCCGCACGTCGTCGTCGATCCACGTGGTGTCCGGGTCGAGGATGGTGACGCCCTCGCGCATCCAGCGCTCGCAGATGCGGCGGTTGTGCGCCTTGGCGAGCGCGGCGAGCTGCACGCGGTCGTTGACGCCCTCCACGCTCAGGGAGTCGGGCGCGGCGAAGGCGCCCACGCGCAGGCCCAGCCCGCGGGCGGTTTCGAGCGCGTCGGTGAGGTAGAACTCGCCCTGCGCGTTGTTGGCGTCGAGCCCGGCGATGGCACGCTCGAGCACGTCGGCCTCGAACACGTACACGGAGGTGTTCACCTCGCGCACGGCCAGTTCGCTTTCGTTGGCGTCGCGCTGTTCGACGATGCGCAGCACCGAGCCGTCCTGGTCGCGGATGATGCGCCCGTAGCCGGTGGGGTCGTCGAGGCGGGTGGTGAGCACGGTGGCGCCGTTGCGGTTCGACTCGTGGAATTCGACGAGGGAGCGCAGCGTGCCGGCGTCGAGCAGCGGCATGTCGCTGGCGGCGATGAGCACAGGGCCGTGGAGCCCGTCCTTCGCGGCGGCGGTGAGCTGCGCCATCGCGCACTGCACGGCGCGGCCGGTGCCGGGGATCTCGTCCTGCTCGACGATCATCGCGTCCGGATCGTAGGACCGCGCCGCCTCGGCCACGCGCTCGCCCTGATAGCGCACGACGACGGCGAGCGTGCCCGCGTCCAGCGCGGCGACGGAGTCCATCACCCGGTTCAGGAAGGTCTTGCCGGCGAAGGTGTGCAGCACCTTCGGCGTGGCGGAACGCATGCGGGTCCCTTCGCCCGCGGCGAGGATGATGGCGGCTGAAAGCTCCATGGAATGAAGGTCCTTTCGATGGTGTCGGATACGGAAATCGGGCCGCCCGCCTCGAACGCTCGAAGCGAAACGGCCCGATTCCCGGCGAGTTCCCCCACCTGGACTCGAACCAAGACAAAGGGTTCCAAAGACCCGTGTGCTGCCATTACACCATGGGGGAAAGCGGCGGGTGAAACCCGCCAAGTGTTTATTATGCCATACGCGTGGACCGCCCGTGACACGCGCCGGCCGCGGGGCCGGAACGGGCCGCCCGGCGGCGGTCGGGCGCGCGGACGGCGTCAGGCGAACAGGAAGCCCTGCCCGTGGTGCTCCGGGTAGGTGTCGAACAGCTCGGCCACGGAACCGTCGTCGAACACGGCGCGGATGGCGCTGGCCAGCAGCGGGGCGATGGACAGGACGGTGAGGCCCTCCCAGCGCTTCTCGTCCGGGATCGGCACGGTGTCGGTGACGACGACCTCGCGCGCGCCGCAGCCCTTGAGCCGCTCGATGGCGGGGCCGGAGAACACGCCGTGCGTGGCGACCACGGTCACCGAGTTGGCGCCGGCGTCCTTGAGGACGTTGCAGGCGCCGGCGATCGTGCCGGCGGTGTCGATGAGGTCGTCCACGAGCACGCAGTCCTTGCCCTTGACGTCGCCCACGACGCGGTTGGCGACGGCCTGGTTCGGGCGCGTGATGTCGCGGGTCTTGTGCACGAAGGCGAGCGGGCCGCCGCCGAGGCGCTGCGCCCACTGCTCGGCCACGCGGATGCGGCCGGCGTCCGGGGAGACGACGGCGACGTTGTCCAGCTGGCCGCGGAAGCGGTCGCGGATGTAGTCGACGAGCACCGGCATGGCGATGAGGTGGTCCACCGGACCGTCGAAGAAGCCCTGGGACTGCGCGGCGTGCAGGTCCACGCTCATGATGCGGTCGGCGCCGGCGGTGGCGAGCAGGTCGAAGACCAGACGGCAGGAGATGGGTTCGCGGCCGCGGTGCTTCTTGTCCTGGCGGGAGTAGCCCAGCAGCGGGCAGACGGCGGTGATGGAGCGGGCCGACGCGCGCTTGAGGGCGTCGATCATGATGATCTGCTCCATGATGGCCTTGTTGACCGGGTTGGAATGCGTCTGGAGCACGAACACGTCCGCGCCGCGCACCGATTCGGTGTAGCGCACGTACATCTCGCCGTTGGCGAAATCGTAGGCCGTGGTCTCCAGCACTTCGATGCCGAGCTGCTCGGCCACGTCCGTTGCCAGCTTGGGATGGGCCCTGCCGGTCACCAGAATCAGGTTTTTATCGGGCTTTCCTTCAAGGATTGCGCTCACCATGGTCTCCAAACGTCGACGTCGCGTAGTTGTTGACTTTCCACAGTGTAACGATCGCCGCAGACCGGCGGCGACGGGACGGTGTCGGCGAGGTGTCCGCCCGGTGAACGGTCCGGCGTCCCCGTCCGCCGCCTACCGCCGGTACAGGCCGTGCTTGCCGATGTACTGCACCACGCCGTCGGGCACGAGGTACCACACCGGCTCCCCCGCCTGGCTGCGGCGGCGCACGTCCGTCGAGGAGATGGCCAGCGCGGGGATCTCGAGCAGGTCCACCTTGCCCGCCGGCAGCGCGTCGATGTTGAGGCCCTTGATGCTCGAGGAGTACCCGGGGCGCGTGACGGCCACGAAGTGCGCCAGGTCCCACATGCGGTCGGCGTCCTTCCAGCGCACGATCTCCGCCACGGCGTCCGCGCCGGTGATGAAGAACAGCTCGGCGTCGGGCCGCAGGGCCCGGATGTCGCGCAGCGTGTCGATGGTGTAGGTCACGCCCGGACGGTCGATGTCCACGCGCGAGACGGTGAACTTCGGGTTCGACGCGGTGGCGATGACCGTCATGAGATAGCGGTCCTCCGCGTTGGTGACGTGCTTGTCGAGCTTGAAGACCGGGCGGCCGGTGGGCACGAAGATCACCTCGTCGAGGTCGTACACCCACGCGACCTCCGAGGCCGCCACCAAGTGCCCGTTGTGGATCGGGTCGAACGTGCCGCCCATGATGCCGATGCGGGGCACGGCGTGGCGGTTGCCGCGCGCGGAGGTGCGCTCCCCCGCCCGAGCCCCGGAGAGGGCCGACAGGTCGGACATGCGGCGCACGGCGTTCGCCGCGTTGTCGATGGTTGCGGAGGTTTCGGCGTTGTCGGCGCTCATGCGGCCCGCTCCCGGTCGGCGGCCTGCTGGGCCTCGGAGTCCTCGGCGCGGGTCTCGCGCTCCATCTGCTCGGCGGTCGGGTCGCCGTCGCCCGGATCGATCCGGTTCATCTCCTCGTCCCACTCGTCCTGCACCACGCGGCGGATCTCCGCGAACGTGGGCAGCGGGAAGTCGGGCTGGAACAGGCGGCGCACCTCGGCCACGCGCTCGGTGATGCGGATGAGCGTGTCCGTCATGCCGTCGATGTCGCCCTCGCGCTCCATGGTGCGGAACTTGCCGATGTACTGCTCCATCATCTGCATCTGCTCGCGCACCACCTTGAGCTGCGGCGCATCGAGCGTGGCCACCTCGGGCGCGTGCTCGTCGGGCCAGCGGATGAGCACGGCGTCCGCGTATTCGAGCGAGGCGCGCTGCTCCGCGGTGGCGATGCCGTCCTCGATCTGCACCAGAAACACGTAGCGGACCATGCTCAGCCGCTCGGAGGCGACCTTGAAGCCGAGCTTCTGGTCGGTCACATCCACGTCCAGCACCTTCATCACGTCGTCGTTCATGCGCGCACCTGCCCCGTTCCGTATCCGATCCACTTGGTCGTCGTCAGCTCCTCGAGCCCCATGGGCCCGCGGGCGTGCATCTTCTGCGTGGAGATGCCGAGCTCCGCCCCGAGTCCGAACATGCCGCCGTCGGTGAAGCGCGTGGACGCGTTGACCATGACCACGGCCGAGTCGATGCGGCGCGTGAAGCGCTCGATGGCCGAATAGTCCTCGGCGAGGATGGCTTCGGTGTGCCCGGTCGAATGCGCGTTGATGTGCGCGATCGCCTCGTCGAGCGAGCCGACGACCTTGACGCCCATCCTGAGGGCCAGATATTCGGTGTCCCAGTCCTCCTCGACGGCGTGCTCGAGGTCCAGCGGCTCGATGCCGGCGGCGTCGATGATGTCGAACGCCTCGCGGTCGGCCCTCAGCTCCACGTCCTTCTCGGCGAGCGCGGCGGCGGCCATGGGGAGGAATTCGGCGGCCACGTCACGGTGGACGAGGAGTTTTTCGGCGGCGTTGCACACGCCGACGCGCTGGGTCTTGGCGTTGAGGATGACGGGGATGGCCTTGGCGAGGTCGGCGGAGCGGTCCACGTAGATGTGCACGTTGCCGGCGCCGGTTTCGATGACGGGCACCTTGGAGTTGCGCACGACGGCTTGGATGAGGCCGGCTCCGCCGCGGGGCACGAGCAGGTCGATGTGGCCGCGGGCCTCCATCATGGCGGTGGCGCCGTCGCGGCCGTATGGGTCGACGGTGGCGACGAGGTCGGGGCTGAAGCCGTGGTCGGCGAGGACGGCGGCGATGACCTTGAGCGTGGCGGCGTTGGTGCGTTCGGCGGCGTGGCCTCCCCTGAGGATGGCGGCGTTGCCGGATTTGAGGCACAGGGCGGCCACGTCCACGGTCACGTTGGGGCGGGCCTCGTAGATCATGCCGACCACGCCGATGGGCACGCGCACCTGGTTGAGCCGCATGCCGTTGGGCAGGTTGCGGCCGCGGACCATTTCGCCGACGGGGTCGGGCAGGGCGGCCACGTCGCGCACGCCCTTCGCGGTGGCGGCGATGCGCTCCACGCCGAATTTGAGGCGGTCGAGCTTGCCCTGGTCCATGCCGGAGCCGAAGGCCTCGGCCATGTCGAGGTCGTTGGCGGCGGCGATGTCGCCCGCGTGGGCGTCGAGCGCGTCGGCGATGGCGTCGAGCAGTTCGTTCTTGGCTTCGCTGTTGGCTTGGGCGAGCGCGGTCTGCGCTTCGGCGGCGCGGTCGGCGATCGCGTTGACCTCGCGCTGGACGCGCTGGTCGGGCGCGTCCGCGGGCGCGGCTGTGGTGGCCATGTCGGTTTCCCCTTCCTGTGCGTTTCCTGTGCGTTGGGGCCGGAAAGGCTATGGGGCTTGATGATAGTCGCACCCCTGCCTTGCGGTTCGCCGCCGGCTTCGGCCGGCGCCGGGGCAAACCGTTGGCAACACGGTTCGCGTCCGGGCCTCACGGGGTATGGTGGTGGGCTGGCAATGTAGCATCCGGTCATGGCGGCCGGGGTGGAGAAAGGGATTGTGGCCATGTCGCAGTCGTCGCAGGGTCAGCCGTCGGTGAACGCGCTGACGCCGGGTCAGGTTGAGGAGGCCGTGGACGCGGCCGCGGAGAAGAAGGTGGCGACGCCGCTGCCGCGTTTGCTGGTGTCGGCGATGTTCGCGGGCGCGTTCATCGGGTTCGGCGCGCTGTTCTTCATTGTGGTGACGTCGGATTCGTCGCTGTCGTTCGCGGCGGGCAAGCTGCTGGGCGGCCTGGCGTTCTGCCTGGGCCTGGTGCTGGTGCTGTGCTGCGGCTCGGAGCTGTTCACGGGCAATTCGCTCATGGTCTCCGGCGCGATGGAGCACCGGATCGGCTGGGGCGCGATGCTCAAGAACTGGGCGATCGTATGGGTCGGCAACCTCCTGGGCGCGGCCGTGGCGGTGGTGCTGGTGAGCGCGGCGGGCATTCTGGACTTGAACGGCGGCGCGGCCGGCACGACGGCGATCGCGGTGGCCGCGGCGAAGATCTCGCCCGACTGGTTCACGCTGTTCTTCCGCGGCATCCTGTGCAACATCTTCGTGTGCCTGGCGGTGCGCATCGGCTTCGCGGCGCGTTCCGTGGCGGACAAGGTGCTGGGCATCCTGCTGCCGATCAGCGCGTTCGTGGCGTGCGGGTTCGAGCACTGCGTGGCGAACATGTTCTTCCTTCCCGTCGGTCTGGTCGCGAAGCTGTCCGGCTACGCGCTGCCCGGCTCCGGCGCGGATCCGTCCGTGGTGAACGTGGGCGGCGTCCTGTACAACCTGTCCGCGGCCACGCTGGGCAACATCGTGGGCGGCGCGATCTTCGTCGGCCTCGCCTACTGGTTCGTGCAGGGGCATCACAAGGACTGACCGTCACAGGGGCTGATCGCCACCGGGACTGACCGTAACGAGGGCCGTCGGCTCCGGCGTTTCATCCGTTCCGCCCGTTCCTCCCGTCCTCGTGCGACGCAAGGCGCGGTTTCCCGTTTCGGGGGCCGCGCCTTTCCATGACCTTGACCTTTTTCCATGGCCTTTTCACACATTTCGTCGCCGCCCCACGCCACGGGATTTCCAGATGACGGCCGCGTCGGCCCCCGGCCCGCGCGGCCCATGCGGACCGGGGTTCGATTCCCCGCAACCCCGTCCGGCCCGCCCGTCTCCGCCCAAGGCGCCGGGGACGACGGCCCATCGGCTGCCTCGCCGTCGCCCGATTCCGCGATCGCACAGCGCGAGGATTGGGCATATGCCGGACGCGACGGCCCGTTCGTAGCGCGCGTTCGTTACACTGATTGGTACTCATCAGTCCCTGAACCACCAGCAAAGGACGCATCCGTGACCACCTTCCACAGCACGCGCAGCACCACCGATTCGCTCACCGCCAAGCAGGCGATCCGCAAGGGCATCGCCGACGACGGGGGCCTGTTCGTCTCCGACTCGCTGGGCGAGACCCGCGTGGACCTCGCGAACATCGCCGCGAAGAGCTATCAGGAGATCGCGCTCGACGTGCTCGGCGCGCTGCTGCCCGACTACACGGCCGACGAGCTGAAGGCGTGCATCGCCGAGGCGTACGGCGACCAGTGGGCGGACCCGGAGATCACGCCGCTGAAGCCGCTGGGCGACGACTTCGTGCTCGAGCTGTTCAACGGCCCGACCTCCGCGTTCAAGGACGTGGCCCTGCAGATCCTGCCGCGCTTCATGGCCCGCGCCACGCCGGCGGGCGGGGACCCGGACGAGAAGATCATGATCCTCACGGCCACCTCCGGCGACACCGGCAAGGCCGCGCTGGCGGGCTTCGCGGACGCGCCGGGCACCGGCATCACCGTGTTCTACCCGGAGGGCAAGGTCAGCGAGGTGCAGGAGCTGCAGATGACCACGCAGACCGGCTCCAACGTGAAGGTCGCCGCCGTCAGGGGCAACTTCGACGACGCCCAGTCCGCCGTCAAGCGCATCTTCGGCGACCGCGAGCTCGCCGACAGGCTGGCCGCGGACTCGCACGTGGTCCTCTCCTCCGCCAACTCGATCAACGTGGGCCGCCTCGTCCCGCAGGTCGTCTACTACTTCTCCGCGTACGCGCAGCTGCTGCGCCAGCAGGTCATCAACACCGGCGACGAGGTCGAGTTCGTGGTCCCGACCGGCAACTTCGGCGACGTGCTCGCCGGCTACTACGCCAAGCTCCTCGGCCTGCCGGTCAAGCACCTCGTGGTCGCCTCCGACAAGAACAACGTGCTGTTCGACTTCCTGCGCACCGGCTCGTACAACCGCAACCGCCCGTTCTTCCAGACGATCAGCCCGTCGATGGACATCCTCGTCTCCTCGAACCTCGAGCGCATGCTCTACTACTTCTCCGAGGGCGACACGCGCCTGATCGCCATGCTCATGAACGACCTCAAGAACTACGGCTGCTACGAGATCCCCGAGGACCTGCTCGCCAAGATCCGCCGCGTGTTCGGCTGCGGCTGGGCCGACGAGGACCAGGTGCGCGGGGCCATCGCCGACTGCTGGCGCGAGAACCGCTACGTGATCGACCCGCACACCGCGTGCGGCTACTTCGTCATGCGCCAGATGCCGGCCGACCCGCTCACCCCGCGCGTGCTGCTGTCCACCGCGAGCCCGTACAAGTTCCCGCGCGTGGTCAACGAGGCGCTCGGCTTCGACGCCACCGGCACGGACTTCGCGTGCATGGACGCGCTCGCCGAGGCGACCGGCACCAAGGCCCCGGCGGCCCTGCGCGGGCTGGAGACCGCCGACTTGCGCTTCGGGGACGTCATCGCCATCGACGGCATGGAGTCCTTCGTCGCGGACGCGGCCGCCGCGCTCTGACCGACGGCTTCCGATCGGCGTCTTCCGTCCGTCCTCGTTCGCATCGCCGGGTATTTTTTACGTCATTTGCCGATTGCCGGTGGCGTAAAAATACCCGGCGATGTTATTTGCGCCACCGGGGCACGCCGAGCGTCCGTCATAGTATCGGACCGATATTTTTTGCGCCGTTTGTACTCCGGTCTGCGGTGTGAAAAATATCCAACGATATTATTTGCGCCGCTGGGGAACGGCGAATGGCGGTTTCCGTATCGGGTGGATATTATTTACGCCGCTCAGCCGTCCCACGCGTCCGCTTCCGTATCGCACGGATATTTTTTGCGCCATCCGGAGGCGCTGAGCGTCCGTTCCCGTATCTCACGGATACGAAAACGTACGCTCACCCACCGCAGACGGCGTAAATAATATCTCCCGGTATGATTCGAGGCGCGGGGACGCAGAGTGCGGGGGCTCCGGTCACCGAGACGGAGTCAGGCCCCAGAGACTCAACAACTCCGGGACGCGGACGACGCTCACACCAGCCGCGTGCGGTACTTTCCCGTCTCGGCCACGGCCCTGATGCCCTCCACGGAATGATCGACCATCGAGCGCACTGCGGCGTCCGTGTAGAACGCCATGTGCTGGGTCATGACCACGTTCGGGAACTGGCGCAGGTAGGCGATGCCGCGGTTGGTGAGGATGTCGGTGCGGCGGTCGCGGTGGATGAGCTCCTCCTCGGTCTCCACGGTGTCGAGCCCGAGCCCGCCGATCTTCTTGGCCTCGATGTTGTCGATCAGGGCCTCCAGGTCCATGAGCTCGCCGCGGGCGCAGTTAATGAGCACCACGCCGTCCTTCATGCGCGCGATGGTGTCGCGGTTGATGATGTGCCGGTTCGCGTTGGGGCCGCTTTCGATGAGCGGCATGTGCAGCGTGATGAGGTCGGATTCGGCGTACAGCGTGCCGAGGTCCACGTACTCGGCCGTCTTGGCCACCTCGGGGTTCGGGAACGGGTCGTACGCGAGGATGCGGCAGCCGAAGCCGGTGAGGATGCGGATGACCGTGCGGCCGATGCGCCCGGTGCCCATCACGCCGATGGTGAGGTTGCGCATCTCGCGGCCCTGCAGGCCCTCGAGGGAGAAGTCGTACACCTGCCCGCGCCACAGGGCCGGCTTGTAGTTGCGCAGCACGAGCAGCATGAACATGACGGTGTATTCGGCCACGCCGTTGGGCGCGTAGTCGGCGTTGAGGATGGCCACGCCGAGCCGCTTGGCCGCGTCCATGTCAATGTGGTTCACGCCGATGGTGCGCGTGGCGGCCACGTCCACGCCCATGCCGTGCAGCGTCTCCATCAGGTCCGCGTCGAGCTGGCTGTGGCCCAGCACGCTCACGCCGGCGGCCCCTCGCGCGAGTTCCGCGTTGGTGGCGGACAGCGGTTCGGCGTGCAGTTCCACTTCCACGCCCGTGCGTTCGGCGGCCGCGGCGAAGTCGGCGCGCTCGTCTTCCCTTACGTCAAATGCAGCGATCTTCATGCCGTCCATCCTATATCCCCTCCTGCGCTCCGCGTTGCCCGGACCTCCGCCCGAACGCACGGCCCGTTCCATTTTTACCGGCCGCCTTGTCTCATTCGTTCCAATCCGCGCCCCGGAAAACGCGGGTTGGAACGTTTGCCCTGCAGCCAACGTTTTGTGAGCGTTCACAACAGGTTGATCGTTCCAACCTGCGTCAACGAGGGCGCGGATTGGAACGATCAACGGATCGGCCGGAGCCACGGGGTCGCAAGGCTACAGGGCTACAGGGCTACAGGGCTACAGGTCGGACCGTCGGTACGCGCGCAGGGCTAGGGGCTCAGTGTTGGCCACCGTGGTTCCTTTCCCGATGTTGGCACGCGTCGTATCGGGTTTCGAGCATGGAGAGCAGGTCGAGCAGGGGGACGTCCGCGGCGAGGGCGGCCTCGCAGGCTTCGTCGAGCGAGGCGTTGACGCGCGCGACCAGTTGCTGGCGCATGCGTTCGCCGCCCCGCTCCATGACGAAGGTGCCCTTGCCCTGCACGTTCTCGACGATGCCCTCGTCGGCCAGCTCGTTGTACGCGCGGGTGACGGTGAGCACGGAGATGCGCAGTTCCTTGGCGAGCCTGCGCAGGGACGGCAGGGCCTGGCCCGACTTGAGTTCTCCGGTGAGGACGGCCTCGCGGACCTGACGTTTGATCTGCTCGTAGATCGGCTGACCGGACGTCGATGAGATGATCAGTTTCACCGATGCTCCTTCCGATGCGATGCGCTGCGCTGCAATGCGCCGCCATGCAATATGGCATATGACGACGGCTGACGCAGTACTGTTTTACTGCCATATATAACAGTACAACATCATCGGGTAACTGTGCAAGTCGGGGATATAACAGTTGCAGTTTCTCCCTATTCCCCTCCCGCCGCCCCGCTCCATGACGAAGGTGCCCTTGCCCTGCACGTTCTCGACGATGCCCTCATCGGACAACTGTGCAACTCGGGAGCATAACAGTTGCAACCCCACCCTTCCCGTCTCCGTGACGTTTCCGTGACACCCCCGGAACGGCGAAGGAAAGGCTACAGCGTCCGCGGGGCCTCGGCGAAGTCGAAGAGCACGCCGTCGGCCTCGTCGCAGATTTCGGCCCAGTCGCGGTCGGACGAATCGTCGTGCATGGCCCACACGCCCATGCCCGCGGACTTGGCGGACCGGATGCCGACGAGGATGTCCTCGAACACCGTGCAGTCCTCCGGCCGCATGCCCAGGCGCGAAGCGGCGAGCAGGTAGACGTCGGGCCGGTCCTTGCCCACGTCGTTGGCGTCGTCCACGCTCACGATCGCGTCGAACAGGTCGAAGATGCCCACGTGCTTCATGGCCGGCTCCCTGAGCGAGGGCGGCAGCGAGGTCGCCACGGCGAGCTTGGCTCCGGTGGCCTTGAGGTGCTCCAGATACTCGCGCGCGTGCGGCTTGGCCTCGACCATGGTGCCGTACGCCTCGCGGGCCATATCGTCCCACTCGGCCATGAGCTGCTCGGGCGTGTCCGTGAGGTCGAACCGCGCGATGGTGTATTCGGCGATCTGGCGGAACTGCATGGAGCCGACCTTGAGCACGTAGTCGTCCGGCACGTCGATGCCGCGCTTGGCGAGGGAGTCGATGTCGATCTGGTCCCACACGCCCATGGAGTCGAGCAGCGTGCCGTCGAGGTCGAAGATGGCGGCCTTGCCGGCGTTGGCGGCGGAGCGGGCCGCGGATGCGGGGTCGTTCGGGGATGCGGGGTCGTTCACGGTGGGTCCTTTCGTTCGGGACAGTTGCGGGTCAGTCGAGCTTGGACTGCGCGAGCAGTTCGCGCGCGTGGTCGAGCGAGGTTTCGGATTCGCTGCCGGAGAGCATGCGGGCCACTTCGCGCACGCGGTCCTCGCCCTCGGCGCGCGACACCGTGGTGGCCACGCCCTTCGCGGCGGCGCCGTTCGCCTCGGAAGCGGCGGCCTTGCTCACCACGAACTGCGCGTCCGCCCACGAGGCCACCTGCGCCAGATGCGTCACGACGATGACCTGCGCGCTGCGGGCCAGCGTGGCGAGGCGCCTGCCGAGTTCAACGGCCGCCTTGCCGCCCACGCCGGCGTCCACCTCGTCGAAGATGAACGTCATCCCCGGCGTGCCGCCGCCACCCGTCCGCGAAGCCGCAGCCGTGCCGTCGCCGCGACGCTCGGCGGACGCCAGTTCGAGGGCGAGCATGAGGCGGCTCAGCTCGCCGCCGGACGCGCTCTTGCCCATCGGCAGCTGCGGGGAGCCGGGGAACGGGGTGAACAGGAACGCGATGTCGTCGCCGCCGTGCGCCTCAAGCGCGTCGGCCGTCCCGTCCAGACGCGACGAGACGGTGATGTCCAGCCCCGCGCCGGACATGGCCAGGTCCGCGAGCTCGTCGCTCACCTTGCGGCTCAGTTCGCGGGCCGCCTTGGCGCGGGCCTCGTGCAGGCGCCCGGCGGCCTTGACCGCCTTCGCGGCCAGTTCCGCGCGCCGGCGCGTGAGCTCCTCGAGCTTCTCGGGCGAGGCGTCGAGGTCCTCAAGTTCCAGTCCGGCCTGCTCGCGCCACGCGAGCACGTCCTCGAGCGTGGGCCCCCAGCGCTTGACGAGCTCGGACAGGTCGTGGATGCGCTCGTTGATCGCGTCCAGATCGGTGCCGTCCTCCCCGTCGCCCACCTCGCGCGTGAGCGAGAGCATCACGTCGGACACCTCACCGCCGATCGCCTCGAGCCGGTCCGCGGCCTCGTCGAACACGCCGCCCAGACGGATGCCGCGCAGCGACTGCACGGCCCGGTCGAGCAGCTGGGCCACGCCCGCTCCCCCGTCGTCGTCATAGCCCATCTGCGAGGAGTCGAGCGCCGCGACGGCCCCGCCCACGCCCTGCGCGATGGCGGCCGCGTTCTCGATGCGGTCGCGCTTGGCCTTGAGCTCCTCGTCCTCGCCGGGCTGCGGCGCCACGCGGTCGATGCGCGCCACCGCGTCCTTGAGGTAGTCGGCGCGCTGGCGGGCCTCGGCCTCCTGCCCGTGCAGCTTGGCGAGCTTGGCGTCCAGGTCCTTGAGGGCCTGCCATGCGGCGCGGTACGATTCGAGCGCCTTGTCGTCGCCGGCGTAGGCGTCCAGGAATTCGCGCTGGCGTGCGGCGGAGGCGATGCGCAATTGGTCGGCCTGCCCGTGGATGGTGACGAGCTCGCCCGCGAGGTCCGCGAGCACGCCGCGCGGGACGCTGTGCCCGTTGAGCATGGCGCGCGAGCGGCCCTTGGCGGGCACGGAACGCGTGAGGAACAGTTCGCCGTCCTCGGCCGGGGCCCCGGCGTCGTCGGCGATCGCGGCGGCCGCGGAGCCGTCTGCCACGGCGAAGATGCCCTGCGCGCGCGTCTCGTCCGCGCCGGCGCTGATGCGCCCCGCGTCGGCCTGCGCGCCGGAGATGAGGCGTATCGCGTTGAGCAGCATGGACTTGCCCGCGCCGGTCTCGCCGGTGATGGCGGTCATGCCGGGGGCGAAGTCCAGCAGCGCGTGGCGGATCGGCGCGAAGTCGAGCACGGCGTGGTGGATGGGGCCGAGGTTGCGGATCTCCAGTTCCTCGAGCATCAGCGGCCCTCCCCCGCGGAGCCTTCGGCCGCCGCGTCCCCCGCGGCGAGCTGCGCCTGCGCCTGCTGCTGCGCGTGCTCGCGCCAGCCGACCACGGGCAGATCGAACTTGGTGACGAGCCGGTTCGTGAACGGCACGCCCGACAGGCGCGCGAGGCGCAGCGTGTCCCTCGACTGGCGCACGTCGATGCGCGTGCCCTTGGGCAGGACGCGCTGGCGGCGCCCGTCGCAGCAGATCCAGCCTTCGGACATGGAGTTGTCCAGCACCTCCATGGTGAACGTGGAGCCGGCGCCGATGACGAGCGGCCGGGCGAACAGCGCGTGCGCGGCGATCGGCACGAGCTGCAGGGCCTGCACGTTCGGCCAGATGATCGGCCCGCCTGCGGAGAACGCGTAGGCGGTGGATCCGGTGGGCGTGGAGACGATCACGCCGTCGCAGCCGAAGGAGCTCATGTCCACGCCGTCCACCTGGATGCCGAGCTCCACCATCTTGCCGCGGTCGGCGCGCTCGACGGTGATGTCGTTCAGCGCCCAGTCCTGCAGCGGCTTGTCGGCGCCGGGCAGGGTCACGTCCACGTGGGCGATCATGCGCTCGTCGACGGAGTAGTCGTGCTCGGCGACGCGCCGGATCGCGTCGGACAGCTGGAAGCTCTCGAATTCGGCGAGGAAGCCCACGTGGCCCATGTTGATGCCGATGATCGGCACCTGCGTGCAGTGCACCAGCTCCGCGGCCCTGAGAATCGTGCCGTCGCCGCCGAGCACCACCACGATCTCCGTGTTCTCCTTGACGACGGGCGGCTGCACGCCAAACTCCGGGGCCTCGAGGTTGTCCACGATCGTCACGTCGAATCCCACATGGCGCAGCTGTTCGACGACCTCGGCGACGACGTTGCCGCTCGAGCGCAGTCGCTGATGGGTGACCACCACGGCATGGCGTGTGCTCATTGGATTCCTTTCGCTGGCCGGTAATGGTCCCCAGTGTAGTATCCGGCGGCGCAAAACGGCGTATCATCGCTTGGTAGATATGAAACGGAAACGGAGCAGAAGACCATACCGACGCAAGGTGAACCGCACCCGCGCCGCGGTCGATCGCGCCCTGACGCTGCCGGGATGGAAGCGACGGGCCGACACGTCGGATCTGGTCATGACGCAGAGCGACTCCGACATGGCCTTCGTCAGCCGCATCGAGGAGCGCGAGGCCCCGGACTGGGTCAAGCACGCGCTGCGCGGCAAGGACGACGAGGCCGCGCAGGCCCGGCGCGCGGGCCAGATCTCCATGCAGAGCCGCCTCGACATCCTGCTGTCGCACCCGGCGCTGCTGTCGATCTGCTACTTCCTGGCCCTCACCCTCGTGGTCGCCCTGCTGCTGTGGCTGCCGATCTCCTCTCGCACCCACGGGTTCACCTCCCCGCACATCGCCATCTTCACGGCCATCTCGGCGCTGTCCACATGCGGCATCCCCGTGGTGAACACGGCGATCCACTGGACCATGTTCGGTCAGGCGGTGATTCTGGTCGCCGTGCAGCTGGGAGGCCTCGGCGTGATGACGTTCGCGTCCATGATCTCCATCGCCGCGAGCCGCCACCTCAAGGTCACGCAGCGCATCCTGACCGCCACGGAGCTCGGGGCCACCAAGCTCAGCGAGGTCAAGAGCATCATCAACGTGGTGCTCGTCAGCACGTTCCTCATCGAGGCGATCACGTTCGCCGCCCTGTTCCCCGGCCTGTACCGCGCCAGCAACGGACGGCTGGGCCGCACGGTCTGGCAGGCCCTGTTCTACGCGGTCTCCGCCTACAACAACACGGGCTTCACGCCGGACGCGACCGGCCTGCTCGTCAACAGCTGGAGCGTGGGCCTGCCGATCATGCTCAGCGCGTTCTGCGGCACGCTGGGCTTCCCGGTCATCCTCAACATCTTCCGCACCGCGCGCGCCCGCCGCTCGCCGCGGCACTGGAGCCTGCACACCAAGCTCACCCTGTTCACCACGTTCGCGCTGTGCGTGGTGGCGATCACGTGGTTCCTCGCCAACGAATGGGACAACGAGGACCTGTTCTACGGCGCGGACGACTCCCGCCGGTTCCGCTGCGCGCTGTCGGCGGCGGTCATGCCCCGCTCGGCCGGCTTCGACATCACGTGGGTGCCGCAGGTCACCGAGCAGACCAAGGTGTTCATGAGCGGCATGATGTTCATCGGCACCGGCAGCTCGTCCACGGGCGGCGGCATCCGCGTCACCACGTTCGCCGTGCTGCTGCTCATCTGCCGCGCGGCCTTCACGAACCACCGCGACATCACCGTGTTCCACCGCCGCATCCCCCGTCAGGTGCGCATCATGGCCGTCAGCGTGGCCGTCACCTGCCTTACGATCGTGTACTTCGGCGCCATCGCGCTCATCATCACCACGCACTGCTCGTTCGGCGACGCGATCTTCGAGGCGAGCTCGGCGTTCAGCCTGGCCGGTTACTCGGTGGGCGTGGCCCGCACCGACACGCCGGTGTCCATGTACATCCTCGCGGTCCTCATGCTCGTGGGCCGTCTGGGCCCGATGACGATCGCGTACACGACCTCGAAGACCAAGCCGCATTCGGTGGTGCGCTACCCCGAGGAGCCGATCGGCGTGGGCTGACCGGAAACAAGAAGAGACCGAGAAGAGAGAACGACAGGGAGGGAACATCATGGCGGCAAGCGAAGGCAACAGCGTGCTCGTGGTCGGGCTGGGCCGGTTCGGCAGCGCGGTGGCGCAGACGCTCAACGATCTGGGGCAGGACCTGCTCGCCGTGGACAAGAACCCGGCGCTCGTGGCCCGCTGGGCGAGCGTGTTCAACGTGGTGGAGGCGGACATGACCGACATGCTCGCCGTGGAGCAGATCGACGCCTCGGACTTCGACCGGGCCGTGGTGGCGATCGGCGACAGCATCGAGGCGTCCGTGCTCACCGCGGGCAACCTTCTCGACGCCGGTCTGACGGACATCTGGGCCAAGTCGGTGTCCAAGGAGCACACGCGCATCCTGCAGCGCATGGGCGTGCGGCACATCATCAGCGCCGAGTCGGACGCGGGCAAGCGCATCGGCCACCTCATCGCCGGCGACTACCTCGACTACATCGAGATCGAGGGCCCGTACACGGTCGTGAAGATCCACACCCCCGCCTCCATGGTCAACCGCACGGTCGGCGAGGCGCACGTGCGCGAACGCTACGGCATCACGGTGATCGGCGCCATCACGCCCGGCCTGCCGTTCCGGCACGGCGACGAGGAGACGGTGATGCACCGCGAGGACGAGCTCATCGTGCTGGGCCTGCAGGACCAGATCGACCGCTTCATCAGGGAGTAGCGCCTCAGTAGCGTCCCTCCCCTCACGCACGGGGAAGACGGGGACGCCTCCCCCGTCGATGTTTCGCCCCGGTTCGCCGTCCGTACACCTTCCCGTCATCCCGCGCGGCCCATAATGAGGGCACGAAGGGATCCGCCGTCCGGCGGAGAGAAGGGGCGACGGCGTCATGCAGCAGAATCTCACCTTGTCGAACGGCGGCGAAGTGCGCGCCGGGCAGTACAACCGGATCGTGGTGTTCGGCGACGCCGTGCTGGACGACGGCGCGGCGTTCGATCTCATGGACGTGCACGGGTCGGTGGCGGCGCACAACGTGCGCGGCGGCGTGCTCTACGTGGACGGCGGCATGATGCAGGTGACGGGATCGCTGCGCGTGCAGACGCTCGGCGGCAACGGCGACGTGGACGTGACCGGCGCGGTGCGCGTGGGGCGCATGCAGTTCACCGGCGTGATGCAGACCGACCGGGCCGTCCGCGTGATCGACAGCCTCGACCTGAGCGGCATCCTGCGCAACGGGCAGCGCATAGACGCGGACAGCGTGCGGATGGACGGCTTCATGGAGGTGGCGGATCTGCATGCCGTCCACGCCGTGAGCATCCGGCCGCTGGAGACGATGATGCTGCGGTGGAACTGCTTCCGGCAGTACGACCACGGCAGCACGGCGGACAGCATTTCATGCATGGATCTGGACGCCAAGGATCTGGCGTGCCCGCTCATCAGGGCGAACACGGTCACGCTCAGGGGCGCGAGCTACGCGCAGGACGTGCACTGCGCCAAGACGCTGAGTCTGGACCGCTCCTCGGTGGCGCTGCAGGTCACCGGCAACTGCGAACGCATCCGTTTGGACGGCTGAATCCCCTACCGGCTGAGCCAGAGCAGATATTCGCGGTTGCCGTGCGTGCCGGCGATGGGCGAATCGGCGTGCGCGTGCACCGCGAACCCGTGGTCGCACGCGCTGGCGGTCACCTTGTCCAAGGCGCGTTCGCGCAGCTCCCCGCTTTCCACGATGCCGCCCTTGCCGAGCCCTTCGCGCCCGACCTCGAACTGCGGCTTGACGAGCAGCACGATCTGCGCGTCCGGCGCGGCGAGGCGGGCCATGGGCCCCATCACGTAGGTGAGCGAGATGAACGACACGTCGGAGACGATGTAGTCCGGCGCGTACGGCAGGTCCTCGGGCGCGACGTCGCGGATGTTCGCGCCGCTCATTTCGATCACGCGCGGGTCCCCGGCGATGCGCGGGTCGAGCTGGCCGTGCCCCACGTCGAGGGCGATCACCCGCTCGGCGCCGTGCCGCAGCAGCACGTCGGTGAAGCCGCCGGTGGACGCGCCGATGTCCAGGCACCTGCGTCCCTCCGGGCCGGGCAGGCCCTGCGGCCCGAACGCGTCGAGGGCGCCCAGCAGCTTGTAGGCGCCGCGGGAGACGTAGTCGTCGCCCTTGTCCACGCCGATGCGCGAGGCGGCGGAAACGGAGACGGACGGCTTGGTCGCCGGCACGCCGTCGACGGTCACCGCGCCGGAGCGGATGAGCCGCTGGGCCTTGGAGCGCGTGTCCACGAGGCCGCGCCCCACGAGTTCCATGTCGAGACGGCCCAAGCTCAGTCCCTCTGCGAGTCGAGTTCGGCGAGCAGCCGGTCGAGCGTCGTCTGCAGCGTGTCGATGCGCCGCTCGTCGTCCAGCCGGTCCAGCCCGTCGAACTGCGGATACCGTTCGACGAGCGGCTTGCGCGCCTCGCCGCCGTCGTGCCCGCCGAATCGCATGCCGGTCACGCCTCCGTCCCGTCGACGTCCGCGGGGTCGATGGCGAACGCGGGCAGCAGGCCGGCGTCCGGGACTTCGCCGGTGGCGTCCGCGCGCTCCCATGCGAGGCAGCAGGCGGCGCGCAGGGCGTCCACGGAGGTCGGGTCGCTCACGGTCAGGCTTCCGTCGGCCTCGAAGCGGGCCGCGGCGCCGGCGCAGGACCATGCCCCGTCGCCATCCCTGTGCGGTTCGGCGTGCGGCGCGTTGAGCCCGGTCAGGTTGCGCGCGATCATGGTCGGGCGCAGTTCGGGGCGCGCCTGCATGAGCTGCAGCGGGTCGGCCACGCCGGTCAGCACGACCATGGAGTCGTAGCCGCCGCGGTTGCCGGCCTCGATGTCCGTGTCGAGACGGTCGCCGATGGCGATGGACTGCTCCTTGGGCACCAGATCGCGGCCCTCGCCGGCGTTGAGCATGCGGGCCTCGTCGTACATGGCGGATTCGGGCTTGCCGGCCGAGCCGACCGGTTCGACGCCGGTGGCCGCGACGACCGCGTTGACGAGCGAGCCGCAGCCGGGGGCGATGCCCTGCTCGCGCGGGATGCTCAGGTCGCGGTTGGTCACGAAGTACGTGGCGCCGCGCTCCACCGCGTAGGCGGCCTGCGCGAGCTCGGTCCACGGCATGTCCGGGTACCAGCCCTGAATCACCGCGACCGGCCCGTCGTCCACGTTGGAGACGGGCACGAGGCCTGCGCGCGTCACCTCCTCGCGCAGGTGCGGCGCGCCGATGGTGAGCACCTTCGCGCCGGCGGGCACGCGGTGGGCGACCATGCGGGCGGCGACCACCGAGGAGGTGATCACCTGCCAGTCCTCCACCGCGAGGCCGAAGCCGCGCAGCTGGTCGGCCACCACATGCTGGAAGCGCGAGGAATTGTTGGTCGTGTATTCGATGGTCATGCCGCAGCGCTCGGCCTCGGCGATGGCCTCGGCGGCGTGGGGCACCGCGTTGCGTCCGCGGTACACCACGCCGTCGAGGTCCAGCAGCGCGAGCTGGTAGGCCTGCGCCACCGACGTGCCGACGCCCTTGAGGAAGCGGGTCATCACTCGGCCTCGGAAGATTCGGAGGACTCGGAGGACTCGGCTTCGGCCGTTTCGGCCGGCTCGGCGTCGGAGGAGGCGCCCTCCTCGGCCGTCTCGGCGGACACGGCCTCCTCGTCGTCGCCGGAACCGGCGTCCGTGTTGTCCACGTCGTCGGCCTCGGCCTTGGCGGCGTCAGCGGCGATCTCCGCCTCGCCCTCGGCCGCGTCGTCCTCGCGCTCGATCTTCGACTCGACCGGGCCCTCGGCGTCGTCATCGGCCTCAGCCTCATCATCGCCCCCAGCCTCGTCGGAGGCGTCCTCATCGGAATCGTCATCGTCGGAGGGCGCGTACTGCGCCTCGTCCTCGCTGATGCCGAGCATGTCGAGCTGGTCGTCGGTGAAGTCGGCCAGATCGTGGTCGATCACCACGTCGTCGGAATCCGGGTCGATGTCCTCCTCGGCGTACTGGCCCTCAAGGCGGTCGAGCACGTCGTCGAGCTTGGCGGCCTCGTCGGCCTTGCCGTCCTGCTCGAGGAAGTACTGCTCGGCCTGGAACGCGCGCATGCGATATTCGCCGGAGACGCCCTTGGAACGGGCCACGGTGTCCGCGATCTCCACGGCCTTGGACCACAGGCCCAGGTCGGACAGCGCGCCGGCGTACACGAGGAACATCTCGGCCTTGGCCTCGCCGCGCAGCTGCTTCGCCTCGTCGCCGGTGGCGATCTCCACGGCCTTCTTCGGGTTGCCGAGGCCGCGCTCGCAGTCGGCGATGAACGGCAGGTAATCCAGATAGCCGTTCATGCGGAACGCGGTGCGGAACTCCTTGACGGCGGTCTTGTAGTCGCCCTGACGGTAGGCCACGAAGGCCAGCGTCTCGCGGGCGAAGTCGATGCGGGAGGCCTGACGGGCGGCCCACTTGGCGTGCTCGAGGGCCCACTTCGGGTCGGACTCCTCCAGCGCGTAGGCGGCGAGGATGTGCAGACCGATGTTCTCGGCGTGCTCCTTGCTCAGGCCGCGGAGACGCTCGCGCTCGTCCTTGGAGAGCATGTTCCACTCCATGCCCTTGGGCATCTTCGGCTCGCCCGGACGCGCGTCGGTGTACGGGTTCTGCGACGGGAACGACATGGTGCCGTCGGAGTTGCGGCGGGCCTTGTCCCAGTGCTGGCCGCCGCGGCGGTTCTCGTGGAAGTTGCCCTCGTCGTCGTAGTGGCCGCGGCTGCGGTCGTTGCGGTCGAAGCGCGGCTTGTCGTCGCGGCGGAAGTCCTTGCGCTCGCCGCGGTCCTCACGGTGGAAGTCACGGCGCTCGCCGCGGTCCTTGCGGAAGCCGCCGCGGTCCTCGCCGTCACGCTGGAAGTCGCGGTCCTTGCGGAAGTCGCGATCCTTATGGAAGTCCTTGCGGAAGCCGTCCCTGCGATCGCCGCGCTCGCCGGCGTTCTCGCCGTCACGGCGGAATCCGCCGCGGCGGTCGTCGCCGTCCCCGCGGCCATAGCGCGGGTTGCCGCCCCTGCGGAAGCCGCCGTTGCCACGACGGAAGCCACCCTGGTCGCCGCGGTTGAAGCCGCCGTTGCCACGGTGGAAGTCGCGGCGCTCGCCGCCCTCGCCGGTGCCTTCGCCGGCGTTCTGCGGACGCTGGTCGCCGTCGTTGCGGTCGCGCCAGTTGCGGCGGTCGTCGCGTCGATCGTCACGGCGGAAACGCGGGCCGCCGTTGCCGCCCCTGCGGAAGCCGCCGCGGTCCTCGCCGTCCTTGTGGAGGTCACGGCGGAATCCGCCGCCGTTGCCGCCGCGGTGGAAACCGCCCTGACCGCCCTTGCGGAACGGGCGGTCGCCGCCCTTGAACCCGCCCTCGCGGTCGCGGAAACCGCCCTGCTCGCCGCCCTCGCGCGGCTTGCGGTCGCGATCGAACTCGCCGTCGCGATGGAAGCGGGGCTTGCCGCCGCGGTTGAAGCCGCCGGAACGGCCGGAGCCGCCCTGGCCGCGGTATCCGCCGCGTCCGCCGTTGCCGCCGCGCGGGCCGCCGAAGCCGCCGCCGGAGCGACGCGGCTTGTACCCGCCCTGATGGGAACCGTGATTGCGTTCTTCTGCCATGTGTCTTTCCTTAATGTCGTCAGGCCGCGCCCATGCGCCGGCCGTGTCCTACGTCGTGTTGTCCTGCGCCGTTCAGCGGTTTTCGACCGCGCCCAGCGCCTTCTTGCCGCGGCGGATCAGCGCGAAGCGGCCCTTGAGGAAGTCGGCCTCGCCGAGCACCGCGTCCTCGCTCTCCACGCGCGCGTTGTTGAGGTACACGCCGCCGGACTTGATGGCGCGGCGCACCTCGGAGCCGGTCTTGAACAGGCCGGCGGCCTGCGCGGCGTCGATCACGCGGTCGCCCGGCTTGGCCGCGGGGAACACGTGATCGCCGTTTTCGTCGACCACCTTGAAGCCGTCCAGCACGGCCTCGAGCGTCGCCTCGTCGATGTCCGCCAGATCGCCGCCGCGGCCGAACAGCGCGGAGGACGCGTCGATGGCGGCCTGCGTGGCGGCCTCGCCGTGCACGAAGCTGGTGACCTCCCAGGCCAGCGTGCGCTGCGCCTCGCGCGCGCCCGGATTGGCCTTGGACTCCTCCACCAGACGCTCGATCTCCGCCTTGGGCAGGAAGGTGAACACCTTGAGCAGGCTCTCCATCTCCACGTCCGGGCGGTTGAGCCAGAACTGGTAGAACTTGTACGGGCTGAGCATGGTGCCGTCCAGCCAGACGGCGTTGCCCTCCGACTTGCCGAACTTCTTGCCCTGCGCGTCGGTGATGATCGGGCTGGTGAACACGTTGACGTCCGCGCCGCGCACCTTGTGGATGAGGTCGAGGCCGGAGGTGAGGTTGCCCCACTGGTCGGAGCCGCCGAGCTCGAGCGTGCAGCCGTACTCGTCGAACAGGTGCAGGAAGTCGTTGCCCTGCAGCACCTGGTAGCTGAACTCGGTGAAGGAGATGCCCTCCTCCGAGTTGAGGCGGCGGGCCACGGTGTCCTTGGCGAGCATGGTGCCGAGGCGGAAGTTCTTGCCCACGTCGCGCAGGAAGTCGATGACGGACATCTGCGCGGTCCAGTCGTAGTTGGACACGAAGCGCACGGGGTTCTCCCCCGACGTTTCGAGGATGCCGCCGATCTGGTTCTTGAGGCGCTCGGCCCAGCCGGCCACCACGTCCTTCGGGTTGAGCGTGCGCTCGCCGGACTGGCGGGGATCGCCGATCAGGCCGGTCGCGCCGCCCACGAGGGCGATGGGGTGGTGCCCCGCGAGCTGCATGTGGCGCATGTTGATGAGCTGCACGAGGTTGCCGATGTGCAGGGAGGCGGCCGTCGGGTCGAAACCGCAATAATAGGTGATCGGCTCTCCGTTCAGCGCGTTGGCGAGTCGATCCCGGTCCGTGGACTGGGAAATCAACCCGCGCCATTCCAGTTCATCGAGCAGGTTGTCGAATCCCGCTTCCTTGAAGTTGGTGACGTGAGCCATAGCTAGGTCGCTTCTCCCTATCGAATTGTCGTAATTGAGCCTACTAAGTGTCTCAGCAGAGCTCGACACGCGGCGGACCGGCGGCCGCGGCCAGCGTCACAGGGATTTGAGCGTGGCCTCGCCCACCTGTTCGAGCACGCCGTCCGCGAGCAGCTGGTAGCAGCGCTTCGAGGGATGGAACCGGTCGTACGCCCAGAACTCCTCGTCCGTGAGCCCCGTGTCGTGGTGGGTCATGTCCACGAACGTCACGCCGCGGTCCGCGCACACGGCCCGGCTGATCGCGGTCTGCGCGTCGGTCATGTCCAGAATGGCCCGGCGCAGCGTGGACCCGAGCGCGGGCGAACGGTACACCTGCCCGGAGCTGATGACCACCACGTGGTCGCTGAGCGCCGTGGCCTCGTCGATGGCGGCGGTGAGGTCCTCGCGCCATTCGGAGCCGCTGCGGCGCGCCATCACGTCGTTCGACCCGGCGCACAGCACCAGCAGGTCGGGCCGCCCCTTCACCTGCGGCAGGAGGCGGAACCGGGCGCGGCGCATGGTGGCGCCGAGCTTGCCGAAGGTCTGCCAGCGCACGGGCCGGCCGGTGATGCGTGCGAGCGAGCGGGCCATGTCGGGCACGAACCCGTCGCTCTGGCGGTCCACGCCGCAGCCCACGGTGAGCGAGTCGCCCACGGTCACCAGCGTGATCGGGCGGGCGTCGCCCTTCTCCCCCGTTCGATCCGTCCGCGCCGGCCGGACCAGCCCCTCGCGCTCGCCCTCCGGTTCCGGAGCGAGCTTGACGGTGTGCTGCGCCACCAGCGCCTCGGTCAGCGCGATGGGCCGCTGCCACCACTGCAACGCCATGATCGTTCTCCTTCCGTCGTCCTCCGGATGGATTCTACGTCCTCCGGCGGTCCATGAGACGGTGCGGCGCCCGCGGTTCGGCGCCCGCGCCTCAGCGCCTGCGGCCGGTCTTGAGCACGTCGCGCAGCTGCTCGATCAAACCGCGGTGGCTGAGCGACGTCAGCTCCGGGAAGGCGTCCAGCATGCGCCGCTGCTGCGCGTTGAACAGGTCGGCCGCCTTGGCGCGCAGGCGGTTCAGCGAGGGCTGCGGCATGCCGGACCATGTGCGCGCGGCGGCGTCCCTCGCGCTGCCCATCGCATTGCCCATGGCGTTGCCCAGGGCCTGGCGCCCGTTGCTGATCGACTCGCCGGCGCGGTTCGCGTACCCGTCCACGGTCCGCCGCGCGTTCACGCCGTATTCCGCGGCGAGTTGTCCGAACCGCTCCACGCGCTGCATGAACCCGCTCATGCCGGACAGCGTGACCGTCAGGTCCGCGACCAGCAGCAGGAAGCACACCGCCGCGATGGTGTGCACGGCCGGCACGGGCACCCGGTCGGTGAACGATTCGACGAGCGGCTGCGTCCAGTTCACCACGATCACCGCGAACGCGCCGAAGATCACCGCGCCGAGCAAGCACACGCGCCCGTTGATGTTGAACCGGTACTGCGAGTAGTCCCACCAGCGGGCGTCGAACAGGCGCTCCATGGCCCAGGACGTGGCGTATTCGAGCACGGTGGCGAGCACGGCGCCCACGAGGAAGAGCAGCACCGGGTTGCGCAGCGGGGACAGCACGAGCGCCGCGCCCACGGCCCCCACGCCGTAGATCGGGCACAGCGGGCCCATGAGGAAGCCGCGGTTGACGGGCCGGCGCTCCTGCACGGACACGACGATCGACTCGTACACCCAGCCGAGGAAGCTGTAGAGCAGCACCCACAGGAACACGTATTCGAGGCTGAGCAGCAGATGCGCGAAATGGATCATCGCGGCAGCTCCGGCTTGTTGAAGCGGGACATGGACAGGGTCTCGCGCGTGGCGCTGATCTTGTCCGCGGCGCTCACCAGATACCCCTCGAGGTAGCGCGGCGGCACGGGCGTGAGCGGGAACATGTGGCGGGCGATGCTGTCGCGCTCGATGCGGTTGAGCCGGAAGTCCCGCAGCGCGTTGACAAGCGCCGTGTGCCCGTGCGTGAAGCCGTGCAGGCGGTGGGCGCCGTTGTCGTCGTCGTGCCAGTCGTAGAGGAAGTAGTCGTGCAGCAGCGCGGCGCGGATGAGGGACGGCAGGTCGACGCGGCGCCACAGGTGCAGGCGGTCGGCGAGCCAGACGGCCAGGCACGCCACGCGGATGGAGTGCGCGAAGGTGGTGACCGACCCGTGCTGGTAGCTGCGCATTTCGATGCGCATATGGTCGTGCGCGAGAATGTCCGCGCCGTGCCGCTGCACCAGAAGCCTGATGTCGTCGCGTGTCAGCAGTCGTCCCATGTGGTTCGGTCCTTATTCGTCACTATGCGTGCATGTGTTGCATTGTCGCATTGTAGACGCTGACGGCCGTGCGCGGCATCATCCCCGCGGATGACGTCGCGCACGGCCGCCGGATTCGGGAGCCGTCAGAAGCTGCCGGGGGCGCGGTACGCCGGACCGTCGGACGTGGAGCCGGCGAACGCGGCGAGCGGCATGACGGCCGACTTGGCCTCGCCGATCTGCTCCGTCACGCGCTCGTACGCGGTGCCGCCCTTGCCGTTGCGGGCGGCCACGGAGCCGTGGCTGGAGAGCACCGCACGCACCTTGGGGGCCACGTCGGCGGGCAGGAAATCCTTGAACACGCCGATGAAGTCGTCGTTGGTGAGATCCCACAGCTCCTGGCCGCGGCCCTCGGCGATCTTCACGCAGGCGCCGGAAAGCTCGTGCGCGTGGCGGAACGGGACGCCGTTCCTCACCAGCCACTCGGCGATGTCGGTGGCGAGGGCGAATCCGGTCGGGGCCTCGGCCTCGAGGCGCTCGGCGTCGAAGCGCATGGTGGCGACCATGCCGGTGAAGGCGGGCAGCAGCACCTCGAGCGTGTCGACTTGGTCGAACACGGCCTCCTTGTCCTCCTGCAGGTCGCGCGCGTACGCGGTGGGCAGACCCTTGAGCGTGGCGAGCAGGCCGGTCAGGTCGCCGATCAGGCGGCCGGACTTGCCGCGCGCGAGCTCGGCGATGTCCGGGTTCTTCTTCTGCGGCATGATCGAGGAGCCGGTGGAATAGCCGTCGTCGAGCTTGACGAACGCGAACTCCTGCGTGTTCCAGATGATGATCTCCTCCGAAAGGCGGCTGATGTCCACGCCAGCCATGGCGGCGATGAACGCGAATTCGGCCACGAGGTCGCGGCTGGCGGTGCCGTCGATGGAGTTGGTGGTCACGCGGCTGAAGCCGAGCTCGTGCGCCACGGCCTCCGGGTCGAGGCCGAGCGTGTTGCCGGCGAGCGCGCCGGAGCCGTACGGGGAGGCGTCGATGCGACGGTCCCAGTCGACGAGGCGCTGCACGTCGCGCAGCAGCGGCCACACGTGGGCCATGAGCTGGTGGGCCAGCAGGACGGGCTGAGCGTGCTGCATGTGCGTGCGGCCGGGCATCACGGTGCGGCCGGCGCGTTCGGACTGGGCGATGAGCGCGTTGGCGAGGGAGAGCAGGCCGCCGGCGATCACGCGGGAGTGGCGGCGCAGCCACATGCGGATCAGGCAGGCGATCTGGTCGTTGCGGGAGCGTCCGGCCCGCAGCTTGCCGCCGAGTTCGTCGCCGGCGATCTCCAGCAGGCCGCGTTCGAGCGCGGTGGCCTCGTCCTCGTCGTCCTGGACGGGCGCGAAGCTGCCGTCGTCCACGCGGCGCTGCAGCTCGTCGAGCGCCGCCTCCATGCGGTCGAGCTCGTCCTCGGTGAGGAGTCCCGCGCGTCCCAGCGCACGGGCGTGGGCGCGGGAGCCCGCGATGTCGTCGTCCGCGAGCCTCCAGTCGAACTGGGTGGACTTGCTCAGCCGCGCCAGCTCCGACGACGGGCCGGACGTGAAGCGACCGCCCCACAGGGCGAGGTGCTCGGTGTTTTCCGCGGACTGCTGCTTGGACTGGTCGGCCATGCATAACTCCTTGCCATGAAACTGCAAAACCGGTGAAAGCTTATCAGGGTTTCCCGATTTTGGCGTCCTGAGGGGACAAAGACGCCGATCGATCATGAGCGTCTTTCGACTCCTCGGGCTTGTCTATGTTCCAGCGACGCATGGTCCTGTTGCCGAGCTCCTCGATGCCGATGTCACCATTCACATATAGCTCGGCGTCACGCCGAAACTCCTCGGAGACGTAAGCCCCCTCCATTTCACCGGAATGAATGGCCTCTTCCATGATGCGCCTGCGATCCATGACGCTCTCCAATAACCGGACAGTTTCAGCTGGCGCCGCTAGGTTGTCTTTCACTACGCCCTCGAAAAATTCGTAGCAGGCGCGTCAACAATGCGAAAGCCCTCCCCCGCGGCGAAACCGCACGCGGGGAAGGGCTCGTGAGCATGCCAGGCAACCGCCGGACGGTCACTCCACGGTGTTGTCCGGGACCTCGATGGCGTTGCCGAACTTGATGTCGCGGGCGGCGGCCACGCGGCTCGGCAGGCCGTAGATGTCGATGAAGCCGTTGGAGGACTTCTGGTCGAAGGTGTCGCCGGAATCGTAGGTGGCCAGCTTGTAGTCGTACAGGGAGGCGTCGGAGCGACGGCCGGTGACGACGGCGCGGCCGCCGTGCAGGACCATGCGGATCTCACCGGAGACGTACTTCTGGGTGTCCTCGATGAATGCGTTCAGGGACTGGGTGGCCGGGGAGAACCACTGCGCGTCGTAGACCAGCTCGGCCCAGCGCTTGTCGATGTCGCGCTTGATGCGGTGCTGCTCGCGCTCGAGGCAGCAGTTCTCGAGCTCCTGATGCGCGGTGATGAGCGCCACGGCGCCCGGGGCCTCGTACAGCTCGCGGGACTTGATGCCCACGAGGCGGTCCTCGATGAGGTCGATGCGGCCGATGCCCTGCGCGCCGGCGCGGCGGTTCATCTCCTCGATGGCCTGCAGCGGGGTGACGTCGCGGCCGTCGATCTTAACCGGCACGCCCTCCTTGAACTCGATGACGACCTCGTCCTCGACGGGCGGGAACGCCGGGTCGTCGGTGTAGGTGTAGCAGTCCTTGGTCGGGGCGTTCCACGGGTCCTCGAGGAAGCCGGTCTCGATGGCGCGGCCCCACACGTTCTGGTCGATGGAGTACGGGCTCTTCTCGGTCTGCTCGATGGGCAGCTTGTGCTCCTTGGCGAACGCGATCTCCACGTCGCGGGTCAGGGACAGGTCGCGGATGGGGCTGATGGCCTTGAGCGTCGGGTCGATGGAGGCGATGGACACCTCGAAGCGGACCTGGTCGTTGCCCTTGCCAGTGCAACCGTGGGATATGGTGTCCGCACCGAACTGGTGGGCGGCGCGCACCAGGTGCTTGCTGATGAGCGGGCGGGAGATGGCGGAGACCAGCGGGTACACGCCCTCGTACATGGCGTTGGCCTTGAGGGCCTTCATGCAGTATTCGCTGGCGAACTCGTCGCGGGCGTCCACCACGTAGGCCTCGACGGCGCCGCAGGCCAGCGCGCGGTTGCGGATGGTTTCGAGGCTCTCGCCGCCCTGACCGACGTCGAGGGAGACGGCGACGACGTCCTTGCCGGTGCGCTCCTTCAGGTACGAAATGGCGACCGAGGTGTCGAGGCCACCGGAATAGGCCAGTACGATGCGGCTGTTGTCTGCCATGGAACATCCCTTTCAACTACGGGCTGACGAATAATCATTAGTATATGCAGAACTCTGTATAAATATGCAATGCCGGCGTGGCGTGGTCCATCATATGGACGGACCGCGCCGCGCCGGCACGGGGAATCGGAATGCGGCTCAGCTGCGCGAAGCGAGGGACAGCAGCCAGTCGGCGCGATCGGCCGCGATGGCGTCGTCCTGCGCGATGATGAGCACGGTGTCGTCGCCGGCGATGGTGCCGAGCACCCCGTCGATCGCGTACCGGTCGATCACGCTGGCCACGTACTGCGCGGCGCCGGACGGCGTGTGCACCACCACGAGGTTGCGCGCGGCCGCGGCCGAGGTGAGCAGGCCGTTGAGGATGCGACCCATCTGCGCCTCGGACTTGCCGTCGGCCACCACGCGCTGCACGATCTCGTCGGCCATGGACGGCGTGGCGTACGCGGTCGTGCCGTCCGGACGGCGCACCTTGGCGGCGTGCATCTCATCCAGATCGCGGCTCAGCGTGGCCTGCGTCACCTCCACGCCCTGCTCCGCGAGCACGTCGGAGAGCTGCTGCTGCGAGGTGATCACGTAATGCGCCAGGGCGTATTCGATCATGCTGTGCCGCGCCGCGCGCGTGCTCGGCCGCTGCAGCGGGCTTCCTGACTGTTCGCTCATGGCCGGCCTCAGGCGACGTCCCCGAGCAGGCTCATGTCGCCGCGCTGCTGGGCCACGAGCCACGTGAGCAGCGCCTTCTGGGCGTGCAGGCGGTTCTCGGCCTCGTCCCACACCACGGACTGCGGGCCGTCGATCACCGAGGAGGTGACCTCCTTGCCGCGGTAGGCGGGCAGGCAGTGCTGGAACAGCGCGTCCGGCTTGGCGAGCGCCATGAGCTCGTCGTTGACCTGATAGTCCCAGAACGGCTTGGAGCGGATGGCGTACTGGGATTCCTCGCCCATGGAGACCCACGTGTCGGTGAACACGCAGTCGGCGTCCTTCACCGCCTCCCTGGCGTCGGTGGTCACGAGGATGGAGCCGCCGTTCTCGACCGCGATGCGCTCGGCGTCGGCCACGATGGCCGGGTCCGGCAGGTAGCCGTAGGGGCCGGCCACGCGCACGTGCATGCCGGCGACCGCGCCGCCGAGCAGGTACGAGTTGGACATGTTGTTGGCCGCATCGCCCACGTAGGCGATGGTCTTGCCCTTGAGGGCGTCCACGCCGCCGCGGAACTGCGCGATGGTGAGGAAGTCCGCGAGGATCTGGCACGGGTGGAACTGGTCGGTCAGGGCGTTGACGACCGGGCAGGTGGCGTACTTGGCCATCTCCTCGACGCGGTCCTGCCCGAAGGTGCGCCACACGATGCCGTAGGCCATGTGGGTGAGCACGCGGGCGGTGTCCGCCACCGGCTCGCCGCGGCCGAGCTGGGAGCTCGACTTGTCGATGACGAGCGGGTAGCCGCCGAGCTCGGCCACGCCGATGGAGAAGCTGGAGCGGGTGCGGGTGCTGGGCTTGTCGAAGAGCACGGCCACGGCCTGCGGCCCCTCGAACGGGCGGGAGTAGAAGCGGTTCTCGCGGAAGCGCATGCCGAGTTCGAGGATCTGCCTCTGCTCCTCGTGGTTCACGTCGTCGTCGCGCAGCATGTGGCGAAGCTGTCCGGTCATGTCACGTTCTCCTTAGGGTGTGTCAGGGGGGTGTCTCAGTCGTTCTTGAGGTCGGTCGGGGCCTGGGCGAGGACGTCGATGAACTGGTCCACGTCCGCTTCGGTCACGATCAGCGGCGGGGCGAAGCGCAGCGCGTCGGGGGCGACGGCGTTGACGATCAGACCGCGTTCGAGAGCCCAGTTCGCCAGCGCGTGCGAGCACGGGTGGGCGAGCTCGACGGCGTCGAGCAGGCCGGCGCCGCGCGTGGAGACGTACAGCGGGTTGCCGGTCTTCATGAGGCCCTCGCGCAGCTGGCGTCCGCGCTCCACGGCGTTGGCGAGGAGGTTCTCCTCGTCGATCGTCCTGAGCGTGGCCAGCGCTGCCGCGGCGCCGAGCGGGTTGCCGGCGAAGGTGGAGCCGTGCGAGCCGGGGGTGAACAGGCCGGAGAGCTTGGGTCCGAAGGCGATGAGGCCGCCCATCGGGAAGCCGCCGGCCACGCCCTTGGCGAAGGTGACGGCGTCCGGGACCACGCCGCCGGACAGGTCCTCGCGCTGGAACGCGAACCACTTGCCGGTGCGGCCGATGCCGGTCTGCACCTCGTCGATGATGAGCAGCGCGTTGTGCTTGCGGGTCAGCTCGCGCACCTGCCTGACGTAGTCGGCGCCGAGCGGGCGCACGCCGGCCTCGCCCTGGATGAGCTCCATGATCACCGCGGCGACCGGGCCCTTGCCGTATTCGCCCTGGCCGGTGGCGGCGAAGGCGTCGCGCATGGACTGGATGTCTCCGGCCTCCACGAATTCGATGGCGGGCACGAGCGGCTCGTACGGCTTGCGGATGGCGGGCTTCCACGTGGCGGACAGCGCGCCGAGCGTGCGGCCGTGGAAGCCGTGGGTGAGCGCGAGGATGCGCGCGGGCTTGCCGCCGATGTCCGGCAGGGCGCCGTGCAAGGTGCGGCCGTACAGCTTGGCGAGCTTCAGGGCCGCCTCGTTGCCCTCCGCGCCGGAGTTGCCGAAGTACACGTGCGAGCCCTCGGGGGCGCCGGCCAGCTCGATGAGCTTCGCGGCGAGCTCGATCTGCGGCTCGGTGGCGAAGTAGTTGCTGGTGTGCGCCACCTTGCCGGCCTGCTCGGCCACGGCGGCCACCCACTTGGGGTGCGCGTAGCCGAGCGCGTTGACGGCGATGCCGCCGAGGAAGTCGAGGTATTCGTTGCCGTCGACATCCCAGATGTGCGCGCCCTTGCCGTGGTCCATGACGCGCAGCGGGGTGCCGAACACGTTCATGTGGACGTCGCGGTACTCGCCGATCCACTTGCTGTCCTTGGGACCAAGCTGTTCAGTCGCCGTAATAGCCATAGGAGCTCCTCATTTCGATGCCGTCTTCGGGAATGACCATCGTGCCGATGCCGGCCGACGTAAAGATTTCGTTCAGGATGGAGTGCGGCTTGCGGCCGTCGATGATGTGCGCCTGGGGCACGCCGCCGTCGATGGCGCGCACGCAGGCCTCCATCTTGGGGCGCATGCCGGATTCGAGGTCGGGCAGCATGTCGCGCAGGTTCTCCACGCCGATGCGCCCGATGAGCGAGTTCTTGTCCGGCCAGTCGGCGTACAGGCCGTCCACGTCCGTGAGGATGACGAGCTTGCGCGCGCCCACGGCGGCGGCCAGCGCGGCCGCGGCGGAGTCGGCGTTCACGTTGAGCACCTCGGTGGCGTCGTCCTCGTTCGGGGCGACGGAGGAGACGACCGGGATGCGCCCGGCCGCGATGAGGTCCTCCACGGCGGAGGCGTCCACGCTCATCACGTCGCCCACCAGACCGATGTCCGTGGGCTTGCCGTCGATGACGGGCTTGCGCTGCATGGCGGAGAACAGGCCGCCGTCCTCGCCGGACAGGCCGACCGCGTAGGGGCCGTGGGTGTTGATGAGGCCCACGAGCTCGCGGGAGACCTTGCCGGTCAGCACCATGCGCACCACGTCCATGGCCTCCGGCGTGGTGACGCGCAGGCCGCCCTTGAACTCGGACTCGATGTGCAGGGCCTTGAGCATTTTGGAGATCTGCGGGCCGCCGCCGTGCACGACGATCGGCTTGATGCCCACCTGACGCAGGAAGACCATGTCCTCCGCGAAGCACTGCTTGAGGTGCTCGTCGACCATCGCGTTGCCGCCGTACTTGACGACGATGCGCTGGCCGGAGAACTCCTCAAGCCACGGAAGCGCCTCGATGAGCACCTCCGCCTTCTGGTCGGCGCGCAGGTCGGTGTGCACGTCGAAATGGAAACCGGGTCCCTTGACCTCTGCCAATTCGGTGTCCTTTCAGCTTTCGTAGTCCGCGTTGATGTGCACGTACTCGTGGGTGAGGTCGTCCGTCCAGACGGTGGCCTCGGCGTCGCCCGCGTTGAGGTCGATGTCGATGTGGACCTCGCGCGGCGTCATGTCCACCTCGGAGCGGTCGCGGCCCGCTCCCCCGTTCTCGCAGATGCGCACGCCGTTGACGTCCACGGTGACCTTGGACGAATCGTACGGGGCGACGTCCTCGGGCACGGTGCCCAACGAGCTCACGATGCGGCCCCAGTTCGGGTCGTTGCCGCTGATGGCGCACTTGAGCAGGTTGGAGGCGGCGACCGCGCGGCCGCACGCCAGGGCGGCCTCCTCGCTGGTGGCTCCGGTGACGGCGATGCGGATGTCGTGACTCGCGCCTTCGCCGTCGCCGATGATCTGGCGGGCGAGCGAAGCGCAGGCCTTGGCGACGAGCGCCTTGAACTCGGCCGGGTCGGCCTTGACGCCGGAGGCGCCGGAGGCGAGCAGCAGGACCGTGTCGTTGGTGGACATGCAGCCGTCCACGTCGATGCGGTTGAAGGAGGTCTCGGTGCCGTCCGCCAGCGAGGCCTTGGCCAGGTCGGCGTCGATGACGGCGTCGGTGGTGATGACGCACAGCATGGTGGCCAGCTGCGGGGCGATCATGCCGGAGCCCTTGACCATGCCGCCGATGCGGTAGCCGGAGCCTTCGAGCGTAACGGTCTTCGGCTTGGTGTCGGTGGTCATGATGGCGTGCGAGGCGTCCGCGCCGGCCTGCGCGTCCGCGGCGAGCGCGGCGTGGGCGGCCTTGGCGCCGGCGAGCACGTGGTCGAGCGGCAGCAGTTCGCCGATGAGTCCGGTGGAGCACACGGCGACGTTTTCGGCCGGGGCGCCCACGAGTTCGGCCACGGCCTGCGCGGTGGCCTCGGACTGGCGGTAGCCGGCCTCGCCGGTGCACGCGTTGGCGCCGCCGGAGTTGAGGATCACGGCCTTGATGTGGCCGTCGGCGACGGCTTTGCGGGACCACTGCACCGGCGCGGCGCAGAAGCGGTTCGAGGTGAACACGCCCGCGGCCACGTCCAGCGGCCCGTTGTTGACCACGAGGGCCAGATCCTTCTTGCCCTCGACGGCGGAAATGCCCGCGGCGACGCCCGCCGCGGAGAAACCCTGTGCAAATGTCACGCTCACGGCGCCACTCCAATCTTCGTCAGACCCTGATCCTCCGGAAGCCCCAGCGCGATGTTCAGCGACTGGACGGCTTGTCCGGCCGTGCCGCGGTTGAGGTTGTCGATCGCGGCGAAGGCGAGCAGACGGCCCGCGTGCCGGTCGGTCACCACCTGCAGGTGCGCCGCGTTGGAGCCGATGATGTTGCCGGTCGCGGGCAGCACGCCCTGCGGCAGCAGCGAAATGAAGTCCTGCCCCTCGTAGGCCTTGGCCCACACGGCGCGGATCTCCTCGTCCGTGAGCGCCGCGCCCTTGGCGGACAGCTTGGCGGACACGCAGGCGAGGATGCCGCGGGACATGGGGGCGAGCACCGGCGTGAAGCCGAGCGTGTAGTCGTCCGCGGCCGAAGCCTCCTTGCCGGCCGCGTGCGCGAAGTTCTGCAGGATCTCGGGGATGTGGCGGTGCGTGCCGCCCACGCCGTACGGCACCGCGGAGCCCAGCGCCTCGGCGGCGAGCAGGTTGGTGCGCTTGAGGTTCTTGCCGGCGCCGGAGTAGCCGACCACCAGATCGGCCACGATGTCCTTGGGCTCGACGAGGCCCTCGGCGATGGCGGGCTGCAGGGCCAACGTGGTGGCCGTCACGTTGCAGCCGGGGCCGGCGATGCGCTTGGTGCCGGGCAGGGCCGCGCGCTGGCGGGTGTACGCGCCGGAGGCGTCCTTGCCGGTGATGAGCTCGGGCATGCCGTAGGTCCAGTGCTCGTAGAAGTCGCCGCCGTAGAACTCGTCCCACGCGCCCTTCTCCTCGAGGCGGTGGTCGGCGCCGAGGTCCACCACGACCGCGTCCGGGTCGAGCTGCGCGGCGAGCTTGCCGGAGGCGCCGTGCGGCAGGGCGAGGATGATCACGTCATGGCCGTTGAGCACCTCGGGGGTGGTGTCCTCCACGGTCAGGTCCGCCAGCTGCGGGATGTGCGGCATGTGCTTGCCGAGCTTGTCCCCCACCGACGAGTGGCCGGCCACGCAGGTCACCTCGAATTCGGGATGCGCGGCCAGAATGCGCAGCGCCTCGCCTCCCGCATAGCCCGTGGCACCGGCCACGGCAACCGTGTATTTCGCCATATCACGTCCTTCGTCACGCGTTGTTACCCGCACGACTATACACTTCTATGCAGACTTATGCATAACTATGCATTACGGCGTTTCGCAGTGCGGACCATGCGGGTCATGCCCCGATCCCGGCCCACCACGGACGGATCATGCGCGAATCGCGCGCGGATCACATGTAGATGACCGACTGGGTGCCCGAGTCACCGGAGCCGGAGGGCTGGTAGCCGTACAGCTGCATCACCAGATCCTCGAGGCTCAGCCCGTGCGTGACGGCCCAGAGCAGCGCGAGCGAGGTGATGACGTTGATGACCACGGCCGCCACCGCCAGTCCGAAGCCCTTCATGCGGAAGGTTTTGGTACGCCACATGGCCAGTCCTCCCATCACGGCCGGCAGCACCGGCATGGAGGCGAAGAGGATGGCGAAGACGAACGAGAGGATCGCGTAGGCGTCCCAGCGCCCGTACAGCGGGTTCTGGCGGGGGTCGTTGAGGTTCACGCCATAGCGCTGGCTGGCCCGGTCCATGGGAGAGGCGGGCTGCTGCGCGCCGTACGGCTGTCCGTAGGGCTGCTGGCCGCCGTAGGGCTGGCCGTACTGCGGCTGCCCATATTGCGGCTGACCGTACTGGGGTTGGCCGTAGCCGGGTTGGCCGTACGCCCCGGGATTGCCGGCGTACGGGTTGCCGTTCGGGTACGGCTGGCCCTGCTGCTGCGGCTGGCCGTAAGGCGCCTGCTGGGGATTGGCCGCGGGCGCGGGCGACGGATCCGGGGCTCCGTACAGGTACGGGTTGTATGCGGGATAGTCGCCGCGCATGGCCCCGTATTCCGGCCTGCCCGCGCCGTTGGTCCCGTTCCCGTTGGTCGTCTGGTGCTCCGAATCGTTCATGGCGTCCTTAGATCCGATTGTGGTGAATGACTGCCTCCGACAGTAGCAAAGGGGCCGCCCACCCGTCTCGGAAAGACGGAGGGGCGACCCCGAAAACGTCACGCCGGCAATGCCGGATGCCGTCAGGCGCGCAGCTGGGCGCCGAGCGTGGCGGCCTTGTCCACGATGGCCTGGCGGATGGACTCGGTGTCCTCCGCGGTCAGCGTGCGGTCGGGCGCGCGGAACGTGACGGCGAACGCGAGCGACTTCTGGTGCTCGCCGAGCTGCTTGCCGGTGAACACGTCGAACAGCTCGATGGACTCGAGCACGTCGCCGGCGGCCTCGGCGATCACGGCCTCAAGCTGGGCGGCGGTCACGTCGTCGGAGACGGTGAAGGCCAGATCCTGCTTGACGGGCGGGAACGTGGAGACCGGCTTGGCCTGGAACGGCTTGTCGTCCAGCGAGGCGAGCAGCGTGGTCAGGTCGAGTTCGAAGGCCGCGGTGTGCGCCGGGAAGCCGAGCGCTTCGTTGACGTGCGGGTGCAGCTCGCCGACCTCGCCGATGCGCGTGCCGTCGGGCAGGGCCACGAAGGCCATGCGGCCCGGGTGCCACTGGGCGGGCGCGTCCTCGGCCTTGGGCTGGTCGAGCGTGAGCTTGGCGCCCAGACGGTCGGAGATGCGGTTGACGACCTCCACGGCGTCGGACCAGTCGATCGGGCGCTTCTCCTTGAGCCAGCCGGAGTCGATGGCGTTGCCGGTGAGGATGCCGGCCACCTGGTCGGGCTGCACGGGCAGGCCGGCGTCGAGCGCGGCGAGGTCCTCGTCGGACGGGCGGACGCCGCCGGGCAGGGCCGGGATGGCGGGCGCGTTCGGGTCGAGCTGGTACACGTGGCCGATCTCGTACAGGCGCACGTCCTCGAGGCCGCGGCGCAGGTTGCGCTGCACGGTCTGGGCGAGGGTGAGCAGCAGGGAGCGGCGCAGGAACTTGCGGTCGCCGTACAGGGAGTTGACGAGCTCCACGCTCACCTGCTTGGTGGCCTCCGGGTCGTAGCCGAACGCCTTGTAGTCCTCGTCGCCCACGAACGGGTAGCTCAGGGTCTCCACGAGGCCGTACTCGGCCAGCGTGTTCGCGACCCAGCGGCGGCGGGCCTGCGCGGGGGTGAGGCCGCCGTCGGCCATGGCGGCCGCGGCGGGCACGCGCACGGGGATCTGGTCGTAGCCGACGAGTCGGGCGACCTCCTCGACCAGATCGCAAGGCTCGCCGAGGTCCGGGCGCCACGAGGGCGGGGTGACGAGGAATTCGCCGTTGCCGCCGCCGCCGAGCTTGCAGCCGATGTCGCTGAGCACGTCGCTGATGGTGTTGAGGCCCAGATCGAGGCCGGACAGGCGCTTGACCTCGCTGGCCTTGAAGTGGATGGACTTCGCGCGCGGCGCGTTGTTGAGGTCGGTCGGGTGCTCGCTGGCCTCGCCGTTGCCGTAGCGGGTGAGCAGCTCGGCGGCCATCTGGGCGGCGGCGGGCTGCAGCTGCGGGTCGACGCCGCGCTCGAAGCGGCGGGACGCCTCGGACGGGGTCTTGTGGCGGCGGGCCGAGCGGGCGATGGACACCTGGTCGAAGTGCGCGGCCTCGAGCAGGATGTTCTTGGTCTCCGCGGTCACTTCGCCGTACAGGCCGCCCATCACGCCGGCGAGGCCGATGATGCGCGAGGCGCGCTGGCCGTTCGGCGAATCGGTGATGAGCAGGTCCTCGGGGCTGAGCACATGCTCCTTGCCGTCGAGCGTGGTGAGCTTCTCGCCCTCGTTCGCGCGGCGCACCACGATCGGGCCCTCGAGCTTGTCGAGGTCGTAGGCGTGCATGGGCTGGCCGAGGTCGAGCATCACGTAGTTGGTCACGTCCACCGCGAGGGAGATGGAGCGCATGCCGGCGCGGGTGAGGCGGCGGCGCATCCAGTTCGGGGTGGGCGAGCTCGGGTCGAACCCGCGGATGATGCGCGCGTAGTAGCGGTCGCAGCCGGTCACGCCGTGGATCGGGTTGTTGTCCTCGACGGCGACCTCCACGTCGGACTTGGCGGCGGGGTCGGCCGCGTCGGCGGACAGGTCCGGCACGTGCTTGTTGAGCTCGACCACCGGATCCGTGTAGGCGGCGCCGGTGGAGTGGTGGAACTCGCGGGCCACGCCGCGGTAGGAGAACGCGTAGCCGCGGTCCGGGGTGATGTTGATCTCGAGGATCGGCTGGTCCATGTGCAGCAGGCTCATCGCGTCGTCGCCGGGCTTCAGGGCCTCGTACTGCTCCGGCGTGAAGCCGTAGTCGCGCAGCAGGATGATGCCGTCGTGGCTGTCGCCCAGACCCAGCTCGCGCTCGGAGGCGCACATGCCGTCGGAGATGTGGCCGTACGTCTTGCGCGGCTCGATGCGGAAGTCGCCAGGCAGGACGGCGCCGGGCAGCGTGACGACGACCTTCTCGCCGGCCGCCATGTTCGGCGCGCCGCACACGATGCCGCGCGGCACCTTGTTGCCGTTCTCGTCGGTCGCGTTGTACTGCTCGCCCACGTCCACATGGGTCCAGCTGATGGTCTTACCGTTCTTCTGCGGCTCCTTGACGCAGTCGACCACGTAGCCCACCACGATCGGGCCGGTGACGGTGGAGCGGTGGATCTCCTCCTCCTCGAGGCCGACCCTCACGAGGTCCTTGGCGAGCTGGTCGTAGGTCAGGCCCTCGGGAACCTCGACGTGTTCCTTGAGCCAGTCGATGTCTACCATAGGCATGTCGAAATCACTCCCCCATCACAAACTGTTCGCTGAAGCGCACGTCGCCCTCCACGAGGTCGTGCATGTCGTTGATGTCGTGGCGCAGCAGCAGGGTGCGCTCGATGCCCACGCCGAACGCGAAGCCGGAGTAGACCTTCGGGTCGATGCCCGCGGACTTGAGCACGTTCGGGTTGACCATGCCGCAGCCGCCCCACTCGATCCAGCCGGGGCCGCCCTTCTTGTCCGGGAACCACAGGTCCATCTCGGCACTGGGCTCGGTGAACGGGAAGTAGCTCGGGCGCAGGCGGGTCTTGGCGCCCTCGCCGAACATGGCGACGGCGAGCTTGTCCAGCACGCCCTTCAGGTCCGCCATGGTGAGGTTCTTGTCCACCGCGAGGGCCTCGCACTGGTGGAACACCGGGGAGTGCGTGGCGTCGAGCTCGTCGGTGCGGAACACGCGGCCGGTGCACGCCAGGTACAGCGGCACGCCGTGCTTGATCAGGGAGCGCACCTGGTCGGAGGACGTCTGGGTGCGCATGACCATGTTGGAGCCGACGAAGCCGGCGGCGTCGCGGGCCTTGTCGCCCTTGACGTAGAAGGTGTCCTGCATCTGGCGGGCCGGGTGGTCCGGGCCGAAGTTCAGGGCGTCGAAGTTGTACCACTCGGTCTCCACCTCGGGGCCGTCCGCGATGATCCAGCCCATCGACGTGAAGAAGTCCTGCACGTCCTCCATGAGCTTGGCCAGCGGGTGGCGGGCGCCGAGCGGGCGACGGTCCACGGGCAGGGTCATGTCCACGGTCTCCGCGGCAAGGGCGGCCTTCTCCTCGGCGGCCTTGACCTCGGTCTCGCGCGCGGCGAAGGCGCGGCCGAAGTCGGCGCGCAACTTGCCCATGAGCTTGCCCGCGTCCTTCTTCTGGTCGGCGGGCAGCGAGCCGATGGCCTTGCTCGCCAGCGTCATCGCCGAATCGGCGCCCGCGTACTGCGCCCTCAGGGACTTCAATTCCTCCGTGCTGGAGGCCTGTTGGATCTTCTCGATGCCCTCCGTGACCTGCGCGGTCACCTCGTCGGCATCGAAACGCAACGTTTCTGCCACGAGAATCCTTTCGTGTTTTACCGTCAAACCGCCCAAATTGTCCCAGCATGACTCGACATGGCCAGGCTCATGAGCATCACGGCGGCGCTGGTGCCGAGGTTGAGCGATTCGGCCTTGCCGTAGATCGGGATGGACACGATGCGCTCGCAGCGTTCCAGCTCCGCCGGCTCGAGACCGCGGGCCTCGTTGCCGAACAGCACCGCCTTGGGGGCGCGCTCGTCCTTGCCGCCCTTGCCTTGGCCGTCCTTGCCGAGATTCGCCAGCACGTCCGGCAGCGCCTCGGGTTCGCGCCCGGGCACGCCGTACACGTCCGCGGCCCACACGGGCATCTTCCGGGCGGCGGCGAAGGCGAAGAACTCATCGGTGCCCATGGTGAGCACCGGAATGTGGAACAGGGAGCCGGCCGTGGAGCGGATGGTCTTCGGGTTGAGGCGGTCCACGCAGTCGTCCACGAGGATCACGGCGGCGCATCCGGCGGCGTCGGCGGCGCGGATCACCGTGCCCGCGTTGCCCGGGTCGCGCACCTGCCAGAACGCGGCGACGAGCGCTCCCGGCCCGATCTCAAGGCTCTCCGGGCTCACGTCCATGGCGGCCGCGTTGCCCACGGCCACGATGCCCTGCGCGTCCTTGCTGATGCGCGCCATCACCTCGGCGGTCACATGGTGCACGTAGATCGTGGAATCCTGCGATTCCTCCTCGATGCCGCGCACGGCCGGCGACGCATCCTCCTGCACGTAGAGGTCCTGCACCACGTCCGGCCGCCAGCGCACGGCCTCGCGCACGGACTGCGGCCCCTCGATGAGGAAGCGTCCCACGCGTTCGCGCGTCTTGTGCGAGGCCAGACCCGCCACGCGCTTGACGCGGTCTGATTTCGGATTGTCGATGACTCTGCTGTTGATGGGCATGCGCCCCAGTGTACCGTGCCGGCGTACCGCGTACCGGTGCCATGCGCCGGACGAGCCGGCTCAGGCGCCGCCGCCCATGAAGGAGAAGGTGCCGGCGAATCCGGCGGCCACGAGCGCGACGGTCGGGATGACGAGGCACACCACCAGGAACGCGCGGTCACGCGGGCGCACGACGCTCACACGGGCGTGACTGCGCGGACCGTCGCCGCCGAAGCCGCGGGCCTCCATGGCGGTGGCGAGCGTGGTGGATCGGCGCACGGACAGCACGAGCAGCGCGAACGCCTGAGGGCCGAACGCCTTGAACTTGTTCTCGTCGCCGAGCCCGCGCGAACGGCGGGATGCGGTAAGCGCGGCCCAGTCGTCCTGCAGCACGGAGAAGAGGCGCAGGCCGGCGAGCCCGCCGTACACGAAGCGGTCGGGCAGGTGCAGGATCTGGCTGAACGCGTCGGCGAGGTCGGTCGCGTCGATGCCGAGCACGGTGATGATGGCCGGGATGCCGATGGCGAGGATTCGGATGGCGGTGGCTATGGCGAGTTCGGCGGAGCGGTCGGTGACGTGGATGAGGCCCCACTGCCACCATGTGCTGCCGCCCGCCTTGCCGTAGAGCAGCACTGCCAACGCGCTGGTGGGCGCGCCCACCCAGATGGGCCATGTGGATTTGACGACCCGCCACGGGCTGAACCCGATGGCGAGCAGCGCGACGAATTCGATGCCGAGCGCCACGGTGGCGGACACCCAGTCGAGCGTGAACAGCAGCGGGATGGACAGCAGGAACGCGCTGATGAGGCGGTACACGGGGTTGATGGAGGCGAGCAGCGGCGACCGGCTCGACTGCCTGACCGGCTCGGTGCGCGCGTTGACCTCGCTCACGCGCACCACGTCGGAGTCCCACTCCCCCTCGGCGCGGTCGGGCACGAGCTCCACGAGCCGGGCGCCCAGTGCGGTGACGAGCTCGCGGTCATGCGTGACGACGATGATGCTCACGCCGTCCGCCCGCAGCGTGTTGATGAGCGTGACGATCTGCATCCATGTGCGGCGGTCCTGCCCGAAGGTGGGCTCGTCGAGGATCAGCACGCGGGGCGCGGCGGCCAGCGCGGACGCGACGGTTAGGCGCCGCTTCTCCCCGCCGGAAAGCGTGTACGGGTTGGCGTTCGCGTACTGGCTCAGCGAGAAGCGCTTGAGCAGTTCGCGGGCGCGCGACTCCGCCTCCTCGTGGCTCATGCCGCAGCGCAACGGGGCGACCATGACCTCCTCGAGCACGCTGCCCTTGGCGAACTGGTGCTCGGGGTTCTGGAACACGTAGGAGATGCGCGACGCGAGTTCGGTGGACTTCCATGCGAACGGGGAGTCGCCCTCGGCGCCCTCGGCCAAAGCGGGCGCGGCGACGACCGCTCCGCCGACCGGATTGAGCAGGCCGGCGAGCGTCAGGGAAAGGGTGGATTTGCCGGCGCCGTTCGCGCCGACGAGCGCGGTGATCTGCCCGGCGGCGAAGTCGAGGTTGATGTGCTGCGCAATGGCGGTGCCGTTGCGCCCGATGGCGAGGTCGCGGCAGCTCAGCAGCGTCTCCCCGGTGCCGACGGCCGGGTCGGTGTCCGGCTCGCCGGGCGTGTGGATGCGGCGGATTTCGTCCTCGGGGCGGCGGTAGCGCTCCGGCACCCAGATGCCGAGCGCGGCGAAGTCGATGCTCGGGTCACGGAAGATCTCGTCCGGCGTGCCGTCCGCCACGACGACGGTGCGGCGGAATCCGGTGCGGTCGATGTCGCCCTCGCTGCCGGTGCCCTCCACGCGGGCGGCGGCTTGGTCGGCGCTTTCGAGGCCGAGCACCACCACGCGGTCGATGAGGTCGATCCACGGGCCGGCGCGGTGCTCCACGAGCACCATGGTCGAATGATGGGAGTCGAGGACGCGTTTGACGGCGCCGACGATCTGCGTGACGCCGTCGGGGTCGAGGTTGGCGGTGGGCTCGTCGAGCAGGAGCACGCCGGGGCGCATGGCGAGCGCGCCGGCCAGGGCGATGCGCTGCTGCTGGCCGCCGGAGACGTGCATGATGGACCGGTGCAGTTCCACGCCGTCGAGTCCCACGGCGTCGAGGGACTCGTGCACGCGCCGCCAGATTTCCTCACGCGGCACGCCCAGATTCTCCGGGCCGAACGCCACGTTGTCGCCGAGCCGCTGGAAGACCGCCTGCGCGTCCGGATCCTGCAATACAAGTCCCACGCGGCCGCGGGCCCGGCGCACGGGCACGCCGTCCACGAGGATGCGCCCCTCGGTCACGCCGCCGTCGGAGTCCTCGGCGCCGGTGCCCACGCCGTTGCCGTCCACGCCGTCGGCGTCTTCCGCGCCGAGCAGGCCGGCCGCGCCCTCGAGGATGGTGGACTTGCCGATGCCGGAGGCGCCGAGCAGCAGCACGCGCTGTCCCGGCTTGATCGCGAGGTTCAGGCCGCGCACGGCGAAATGGCGGCGCGAGGCGTGCCGGTAGCCCCAACCCTCGAACGTCAGCGACGCGTTGTCTTCCATGTCTGGCCTTTCTTCCCCTCGGGCTCCGCAAAGGCGGGCTCTGCAAGATTGCCTTACAAGATTGCTTTACAAGATTTAAGGAATCGACGAACTAAAGAATCATGAATCAAAAGCAACGGGCTCCCCCGGCGCGGAAAACCGACGCCGAAGGAGCCCGGAACGGTGAGGTCACGCGTTGCGCACTTCGCGGCCGGACGCGAACTTGTCGAGCGCGCCGGTCTTGGCGATGGCCACGTACAGGAACCACATGAGCACGCCGGCGAACACGACGCCGGAGATCACGGTGGTGACGAGGTACATCACGCCGTAGGAGCCGCCCAGATCGATAGCCTGCAGGTGGGTGAAGAAGGAGTACGCCCAGCAGCCCAGACCGGACAGCGCGCCGGAGAGGATGGTGACGGGCAGGTTCCACTTGCGGTAGGCGAACACGAGGAACGCGATCTCGGCGAGCACGCCCTGCACGAGCGCGATGAGGAAGGTCTCGGCGCCGCCCCACATGTTGCCCATGAGGGCCTCGAGCACGCCGGCGACGACTTCGGCGTAGATGGCGGCGCCGGGCTTGCGCACGATGATCGCGGCGAGCGGGCCGGCGAACAGCCACAGGCCGTTGAACAGGCCGGGCAGACCCGGCACGAGGATGTCCATGGCCTCCCACGGACCGTAGGTGACGATCGCGACGCCCCAGTAGATCAGCGCGCTGGCCACGCCGATCACGGACGCGACGGCGATGTCGACGACGCGCCACTTGAGGTTCGGCTTGGCGACGGTGTTTGCAGTAGACATAACTGTGCCTTTCCTAAACTACTTCCCAAAGGCACGGGCGGAGAGACGTCCGTCCCCGGCATTGCCCGGCGACGTTCATTCGGTCGAGGCGTTCCGCCTCCTCTCAGCCGCAACGCCCGGCGTTCCAGATGGCGCCGGCGCGTACAGCTCCCGTGTCATCGGCCACCATAGCATGTACCGGCGGATCGTCAAGGGCTTCACGCCATAAGGGCATTCGGAAACCGGTTCCAAAGCGCCCCGCGCACTTCCCAAACGCGTTGCGCCGGAAACTACATGGATAAATCCGATTTGTGCGGTCGATTTCCGCCGCGGCCCGAGTAGACGATCCCGCGAATCCGCCATTTTCCAATGCGGGATATCCGGCTTATCCCGGTTTTCGACCGCACAAATCGGATTTGTCCTTCGCCCCGACCGAGCGAGGGCGTGGTTTGCGCCTGCGCAACGTAGTTCCGGGATGCACGTCGTCCAAAACCGCCGTCACAGTCGTTTTTGGATGTAGGTGGCCATGTTCCCCCGCGACAACACCACGCACCCCGCCACCACCAACGCCAACGCGAGCAGGAACGACGCTCCCACACCGCCCGCCAGCACGCCCGGCGTGGGAGGCCAGACCCGCCTCACCCACAAAAACGCGAGCAGCATCCACAGCAAACCCGCCGCATGCCCCGCCAGCAGCACCAACCCGTTCGCGAACGCGTACACCAGCGCCGTGGGCCCGCTCCCCGCGCCCACGCTGCGATACAAAGCGAACTCGTGGCGGCGGAACACGAGCGGTACGAACGCCACCAGGAAGCACACGACCCCCGACACGGCCCAGAAATACCGGGACACGCGCGCCCGGTACTGGTCCAGCGGGGGCACCGCGTTCGCGTCCCCTCCCAGCAGTGGCGCGACCGACACGATGGTGCGCCCGTCGTCGAGCGCCGCCATGAGGGCCTGGCGGGCGGACTCCCCGTACGCGCCGGGCTCGTACTCGACGAGGCACTCGGCCACCATGCCCACGGCCGGGCCTATCACGTACAGGGTCTGGCTCTGGTCGAACCCCCTGGCGGACATGCCGATCAAATGCGCTTGCGCGCCCACGGTCCGCTCCCCGCCGTCCCGGCCGAGCGTCAAAGCCACGTTCATGCCCTCGTACACGCCCAGGCGGGCGGCGAGCGTGGAGTCGATGTAGAAGCCCTCGTCCCAGCGCCCCGGCGACGAGGGGTCGATCACGCGCACCGGGTCGCCGACCGCGGTCCTGACGGTCAGATACTCGCCGGGCGCCTTGTTCACGGACGCGGGCACGTACGCGTCCTGCCCGCCCGTGAAGCCCGCCGCGGCCCTGACCCCGGGCGCGTAGTTCAGGTTCGCGCACGCGGCCGCGGAGATCAGGCCCTCGCCGGTCTCGGTGCGCGCGGACGCCTTGTACACGTACCGGCCCGCCGCGGTCAGGCGCGACTGGTAGTCGAACGCGTCCGCGCGCATGCCCGCCTCCGCGTACGCAAGCCCCCCGGACGCGACCGCGACGAGCACGACGAGCAGGAGCACGAACCCCGGCTGGCACGCCACAGTGCGCCAAACCTGCCGCCACACCGCCCCCAGCGGCCACTGCGGCGCCGTCCCGGAAGAAGCGGCGGACCCGCCCGGCCGGCCGGGGCGCCGGGACCACGCCCGGCCATGATTCCTTCTACGCGGCATGCTCAGCCTCCTCCCCGCCGTTCCCGCCGGCCGTCGGGCCCGGCGCGGGGTCGTCCGTGCCGTTCCCGCGGGCGGGGCGGTCGGACTTGACGACCCCGTCCTCGAGGGCCACGACCCGCTCGCACCGCTCGGCCACGTACGGGTCGTGCGTGACGACCACCACGGTCGTGCCCCGGTCCCGCGCCGCCCGGACCGCGTCGAGCACCACGCCCGTGGTGTGGTGGTCCAACTGGCCGGTCGGCTCGTCCGCGAGCACCAAAGGCGGGCGGGACGCCAGGGCGCGGGCGATCTGCACGCGCTGCTGCTGGCCGCCCGACAGCCGGTTGACCGGCGCGTCCGCGAACCCCTCGAGCCGCACGTCCCGGATCACCTCGTCCACCCGCATGCGCCGCTCACGCTCGCCCCACGGGCAGGAGACCACGGCGACGTCGATGTTCTGCCGCACGCTCTGCCGGGCCAGCAGCGTGGGCGTCTGGAACACCCAGCGCATGTCCGCGAGCGGGACCGTGTTCTCCACCCGCCCGCCGGTCGGCCTGAGGATCCCGCCGACCAGCTGAAGCAGCGTGGTCTTGCCCGAACCCGACGGGCCCACGAGCGCGACCAGCTGCCCGTCCGGGATCGACAGATCCACGCCGGAGAGCACCTCCGGGTCCTTGGCGGCGTAGCGGAAGCGCACGCCCTCGAGCGTCACCGGCATGTCGGCGCCTCCCCCATCACGGCCAGCGGATCGGCCAAAACATAAAAGCTTTCGAGGTCGTCGTCGGGTTCAAGGCGCGTGACGCCCATCGACCCGCCGGCCACCCTCACCGCCTTGGACTGGTACTGCGCGTCACCGGGCCCGTACTTGCCGTACACGCACGTCGAGGACCCGTCCGCCCCGGTCATCACGGCCGACGCGGGCACCGACAGGAGCGTGACCGCGGTCTCGCGCCGCAGGTTCACGCCGTACACGCGGCTCGAAACCGACGCGCCACCGGAAGAGGAAGAACCGCCGGACGAAGCGGAGCCGTCGTCCTGCGCGGTCAGGCGGGCGAGCAGGCCGGCGTCCACGTCCCCGTCCGACCGGACGGTGGCCACGTCAACGCCGTTCTGGGACAGCACGTACGCGCCCGACGAGAAATCCACCGGACCGGCCGGCCCCGACAGGGCGACGGACGAGACGGACGGGGCGGTCGAGAACACGACCGACCCCTGCGAGGGCGCCGGGTCGTTCACGGCCACGCCCACCGACTGCGCCACCAGGTTCTCCCCGGGCAGCCACACCACCCACGACGGGTCGAACACGCCCGACGCGTCCCCGACGCCGAGCCGCTTGCCGAGCCTGTCCACCGCGTTCGCCGTAACCTTGGTGAACGACCGGTCGGGCTCACCCGCGAAATCGCCCATGGCCTTCAGCGCCCGCTCCAAATCCAGCACGTCACCGCCGGAATCCCCCACCGCGAGCGAGCGGTAGAACGGCGCGGGCGAGGCCACCGCCACCCGGCCCACCCCGTCCACCGCCAGCAGCACCGAGCCCGTGGACACCGCGTCCCCGGGCTTGACGTCCACGCGCGTGACCACGCCGCCCTGCCACGCGGGCGCGGTGACCCGCGCGCCGGGATCAAGCGTCGCGGTGATCGTCGCCTCGACGGACCCGTCGTCGCTGACGACCGTGGGCTGCTGCAGGACGGCCACCGGCTTGGGCGCCAGCGCCTCGGGGTCCCGCGCCTGCACCCACGAGAACACGCACACCCCCGCCAACGGCACCACGACCAACAACACCACAAGAACCCACGACACCACCCTACGCATGGCGCCACCCCCTTTCGTGGGCGGTCTCGACGATGAGACCGGCTTGTTTTCAGTGTATCAGCGCGGTTTATCGGACCCGCCAGACCCTGTAGTCCGGACGATGACGCGAATTCACCGATTCTCCGGCAATCCCCCGCCTATGGTCCGTTTCGGCGCGGAGACATAGTGCATGCACTGCATTGCGGCGGTCTGCTCCGGCTTGCCCATCGCGTCACGATGGTCCACGGTGAGCCGGTCCAACCTGTCCAAGCCCTCGGATGGGTCCAACCCCGCCCATGCCGGATCGATCTTCCCGGCAAGGAACGGTACGGCATTGGCGAGGCATTGCGCCTTGGCCTCATACTGGCGCTTCATGGATGCATCCCAATCATTGGACCCAAACGCCATGTCCTCAACGGGTAAAAAAAATCGCATTGCAGGCTCCCATGGCCTTCGAGATCGCCGAGTCGTTCCCCGCTTCGGCACCCGGATTGTCCTCGGACATGCCGTAGGAGCCGAACAGAATCCAGGGGTAGAGATCAAGGTCATAGCCGTAATCGCCAATGAGCCCATGCTCCTCGTAACAGGACATTTCCGCTTCGATGGCCTGTTCGGTTTCCGCACGGGTCAGTTGGCCGTCGGCAAGGATCGAGTCCACCAGACGCTGATACCGGTCACCGCCATCATTGCCGGCCTCGCCGTCGACGAATATTTCGCCGTTCACGCTGCCGCATGCGCATAGGCATCCGGCCATCAGCACTATTGCAAACGATTTTCCGATCCCGCCGTTCATGTCAGTCCCCCTGCCGAGCCAAGTTACCGGTCTCCTCGATGAAACCGAAGCTCGCTTCCAATGATATGAAATGTCGCAGTCGAAGGACGCGATCCGCATGCCTTGGAACGAAATTCATACAAACACGGCCGCCCAAACGCATGCGGCACGCATCCCGGATCGTCGCCGATTCCGGCAATGGCAACGGCAATGGCGGTGAATTGAGACACAACAGGCCCCTTCGCTGTCTCAAGCCGCTACCATTGCCGCAAATGGATGCGGGTTGGGACACGGACGACACGGACGATCCGCTCCGTGCTCCAACCCGCCAACGGCAGAAGATGCTGCTACTCCCCCAGCTTGGCGAGCAGCAGCGCCTCGGCGACCACGTTGCGCTTGAGACCGTACAGGCCCACGGACTCGTTGGGGCTGTGCGCGTTGGACTTCGGGTCCTCCGGGCCGGTGACCAGCACCTGCGCGGACGGGAACAGGCGGCGCAGTTCGGGGATGAACGGGATGGAGCCGCCCTGGCCCTGGTTGATCGGGGGCACGCCGAACGCCTCCTCCATGGCTTCAAGCGCGTCCCTCGTCGCCTCCGCGTTCGGGTCCATGGCCCAGCCCATGCCGTTGTCCGACGGGACGACGGTGACCTCGGCACCGAAGGGGGCGTGCGCGAGCAGGAAGTCGGTCAGGGCCCTCTGCGCCTCCTCGGGGCGCTGCGTGGGGGCCGTCCTGAGGGACAGACGGAACGTGGCCTCGTTGTCGATCACATTGAAGGAACCCTCGACCGGCTGCGCGTCGAAGCCGATGACGGTGACGGACGGCTTGGTCCACAGTCGCGAGGCGAGCGATCCGGTGCCGGCGAGGCGGTAGGACGGAACGACCGAGGCGTCGGCGCGCATCTGCGTCTCGTCCACGTCCCGCTGCAGGCCGCCGACCGGCTCGTCGGCCTTGACGCCGGGGATTGCCAGCTCGCCGTCGCCGTCGTACATGGAGGCGATGAGCATGGCGGCGAGCGTGTTGGCGTCGAGGATCGGGCCGCCGTACTGGCCGGAGTGGACCGGGTGGTCAAGCACCTTCACGGTCACGTCCACGCCGGTGTTGCCCCTGAGCGAGGTGGTCAGGGACGGGATGTCGTCGGCCCAGTTGCCGGAGTCGGCCACGATGATCACGTCGGAGTCGAACTCGTCGCGGTGCGCCTCGATGAACGGGATGAAGCTCGGCGAGCCCATCTCCTCCTCGCCCTCGATGAACACCTTGACGTTCACCTTGAGGTCGTCGCCGAGCGCGGCCAGGGCGCCGGAGTGGATGGCGAGGCCGCCGCCGTCGTCCGCGCTGCCGCGGCCGTAGAGGCGTCCGTCGATCTCGGTGGCCGTCCACGGGTCGGTGTCCCACGCGGACGGGTCCGGCACGGGCTGCACGTCGTGGTGCGCGTAGAGCAGCACGGTGGGGGCGTTCGGGTCCACGATGCGTGAGCCCACGACCTCCCATGCGCCGGGGGTGCCGTCCGGGTTCGAGGACTGCACCACGCGCGCGTCCACGCCCACCTTGGCGAGCTCGGCGGCCACGAATTCGGCCGACCGCTTCATGTGTTCGCCGGTGATGCCCTCGGCGGAGACGGCCTTCAGCGCGATCTTGCGCGCCAGCACGTCGAGAATGCGCTTCCAGTCCGCGTCCACCCGTTCGCGGATCGCGTCCGCGCCGATCGTCTGCACTGCCATAGTCGCTCCTTGTCCTCCGTTCTCGGATTGTGGTCTCACATGGTTGAAATGCCGGGCCTTACGGGCCCTGAGCGTCTAGGCGTCACCGTAACCTGCTCGTATGACATGGAACCCGTTCAAGCGTAAAGAAGCAGAGCAAGAGGCCCAGAAGCCCGTCGAGGCGCAGGGCAAGGCCGGCGGCAAGGGCCGTCCGACACCCAAGCGCAAGCAGGCGGAGGCGGAGAATCTCAGGCCCATCGTGCCCGCCGACCGCAAGGCCGCGAACAAGGCCGCGAAGGCCAAGCTGCGCGCCAAGCAGGACGCCGAATACCAGGCCATGCAGACCGGCGACCTCAAGAACATGCCGCGCACCGAGCAGCTGGCGTGGCGCATCTACATCCGCGACTACGTGGACGCCCGCTGGAACGTGGCCGAGTGGTTCATGCCCGTGGCCGGCGTGCTCATGATCATCGCGCTCATCCTCACCAGCGCGTTCCAGTACACGGACTTCGCCATGGGCGCCTCCATGGTGATCTTCGTGCTGCTGTACGGCTACGTGGGCGTGGCCGCGTTCGACCTGTGGTTCATGTGGCGCAAGCTCAAGCCGCTGCTGATCGCCAAGTACGGCGAGCGCTCTGTGTCCAAGGGCATGCGCTCCTGCTCGTACGCGTGCAGCCGCGCCATGCAGATGCGTCGCTGGCGCATGCCGAAGCCGCGCGAGGCCAAGCGCGGCGTGTGGCCCAAGTGATCCCATAGCCAAACAGGCTTCATAGCCAAGCGCGAACCGAGCCGTCCCGCACAGGGGCGGCTTTTATTATGGTGGACGGCAGGGGACGCTTGCAGTTCAACGGAAACCTGCGGTCCAACGGAAAGGAGACCTCAATGGCCAGCCATTACGACGTGATCATCATCGGCGCGGGACCGGGGGGCTATTCGACGGCGCTGCGTCTGGCGGAGCTGGGGCGCAGCGTGGCGATCGTGGAGCGCGACGCCACGGTGGGCGGCACGTGCCTCAACCGCGGGTGCATCCCCACGAAGGCGCTGCTGACGGTGTGCCACACGCTGGACCTCGCCAAGCGGTCGCGCGAGCTCGGCGTGGATCTGGAGATGGCGGGCATCGACTACGGCCGTCTCGCCGATTACCGACGCGCCACCGTGGACGCGATGGTCAAGGGGCTGTCCGGGCTGCTCAGGCACCGCGGGATCGAAGTGATCCGCGGCGAGGCGACGCTGACGGGCGAGGGCTCGGTGCGCGTGGCGTCGCGCGGGGAGGACGGCGCGGACACGACGGCGGACCTCACGGCGGGCGACGTGGTGATCGCCACCGGCGCCCGCTCCCGTCCGCTGCCGGGCATGCCGTTCGGCGCGGCGGTCATCGATTCGGACGCGGCCCTGACGCTCGACGAGTTCCCCGCCTCCGCGATCGTCATCGGCGCGGGCGCCGTGGCGCTGGAGTTCGCGAGCATCTGGCATTCGGCCGGCTGCGACGTGACGCTCATGATCCGCAAGGACCGCGTGCTGTCGCGATGGAACCGCCGCACGTCCATGATGCTCACACGCGAGTTCAAGCGCCAGGGCGTCACCGTGCTGGACCGCACGGCCGTGAAGTCCGTGGACACGGGCGCGAATCTGGGCGCCCGCGTGCACTACACCCGCGGCGACGACCCGGCCGAGCTCACGCGCGAGGCGGAGCTGGTGCTCGTGGCGATCGGGCGCGACCCGAACACGGACGAGGCGTGGTTCCGTGACCGGAACATCGCGTTGGACGGGCACGGCAGGGTCGTCACCGATGCGTACGGACGTACGTCCATGCCGCGCACGTGGGCGGTGGGCGACGTGACCGCCGGCCCGCAGCTCGCCCACCGCGCCTTCGAGCAGGGCATCGTGGTGGCCGAGTCCATCGCCGGCCTCTCCCCCGCGCCCTCGCCCGTGGACGACATGACGATCCCCGAGGTGGTCTACAGCCATCCCGAGGCCGCCAGCGTGGGGCTCACGCTGGACGAGGCCGAGGCACGCGACGACTTCGTGAGCGTGACGGAGACGCAATACCCCATGCTCTCCAACTCGCGCGTGCTCATGTCCGGCGCGAACGGGTCGCTGTCCCTCGTCACCGGCTGCGCGGCCGCCGACCCGGACACCCCGCTCGTGCTCGGCGTCCACATGGTGGGACCGAACGTTTCGGAGATCATCGCCGAGGCGGAGCAGCTCGTGGGCAACCGCGTGCCGGTGCACCGGGCGGCGCGGCTCATCCATCCGCACCCCACCGTCTCGGAGGCGCTCGGCGAGGCGCTGCTCAAGGCGGACGGGCGGCCCCTGCACACGAGGTGACGGGCCGGTATACGGGTGACGCTATACTGTTGCGGTTAGTGTGTTCATGCACGGCTCCAAGCATCAGCGCAAAGGATTAAGCAATGGCAGAGAAGACCGATAAGAAGGCAGAGCGGGCCGCCAAGCGGGCCGAGCGAAGGAAGAACGGCACCCTCGCGAAGATCAAGCAGATCTATGGGTTCACCGTGAAGGACGACAAGAACCTGCCGTGGATCCTGCTCGGCTCGTTCGTCGTGCCGGTGGTCGTGTTCGCGCTCATCTGCCTCATCTTCCGCATGAGCGTGTTCGGCTGGATCATGTGGATGCTCGCCGGCGTGATGATGGGCATGCTGGCCGCCACGTGGATGCTCACCAACCGCGCGGACAAGGTCGGCTACCGCCAGATGGAGGGCCGTCCGGGTGCGACCGGCGCGATCCTGAGCAGCATCAAGAAGGGCGGCTTCTACTTCCCGCAGGAGCCCGTGTGGATCGATCCGCGCACCAAGGACGCCATCTGGCGCGGCTCCGGCCGCACCGGCGTGTATCTGGTCGGCGAGGGCGACTACGCCCGCGTCATGCGCGCCATGGACCGCGAGGAGGGCAAGATCAAGCACATCACCCGCGGCTCCGCCATCCCGATCTACAAGTTCAGCGTGGGCGACGGCCCCAAGCAGGTCAAGCTGCGCGACCTGCAGAAGAAGGTCATGCGCCAGAAGGTCAAGCTCACCAAGACCGAGCTCGAGGAGCTCAACAACCGCCTGCGCACCCTGCAGCGCCAGAGCGGCTTCGGCATCCCCAAGGGCATCGACCCGACCCGCCCGCAGCGCGTCTCGCGCAGGGCCATGCGCGGCCGCTGATCCGCCCCCGCGTTTACATTGCGCAACAAACCCCGGAATCCGCTTGGTTCCGGGGTTTTTCGTATGCCCGGCGGCATTTCGTACGTCCACGCGGAGAGCCGAGAAAGCGCTAAGTAACATGCTCGTAACCCAAACTGCACCTGCGCGAAACCACGAAATCTACACTTGTCACTCGTAAGTTCTCATGAAAGGAGCGGTCCCGTGACCGAACTCAAGTCCAAGGAAGACGCCGAGGCCCTTATCAATCAGGAAGGCATCGAGTATGTCTCCGTTCGTTTCACCGATCTGATCGGCGTTCAGCAGCACTTCACCGTGCCCGCCAGCGAGTTCCTCAAGGACGCCTTCACCGACGGCATGCCGTTCGACGGCTCGTCCGTGCAGGGCTTCCAGGCCATCAACGAGTCCGATATGAAGCTGGTCCCGGACGTGACCACCGCCTTCATCGACCCGTTCCGCAAGCACAAGACGCTTGACGTGGCCTTCTCCATCGTGGACCCGCTGACCGACGAGCCCTACTCCCGCGACCCGCGTCAGGTCGCCGGCAAGGCCGAGGCCTACCTGAAGTCCACCGGCATCGCGGACACCGCCTCCTTCGCCCCCGAGGCCGAGTTCTTCATCTTCGACAAGGTCCGCTTCGAGAACAGCATGCAGCGCTCCTTCTACGAGGTCGACTCCGTCGAGGCCCCGTGGAACTCCGGCATCGACACCGAAGAGGACGGCACCCCGAACATCGGCTTCAAGAACCGCGTCAAGAAGGGCTACTTCCCGGTTCCGCCGATCGACCACACCCAGGACCTGCGCGACGACATGGTCGCCAACCTGCAGAAGGTCGGCCTGATCCTCGAGCGCTCCCACCACGAGGTGGCCGGCGCCGGCCAGCAGGAGATCAACTACCGCTTCAACACCCTGCAGCACGCCGGTGACGACCTGATGAAGTACAAGTACGTCGTCCACGAGACCGCCGCCCTCGCCGGCAAGGCCGTGACCTTCATGCCCAAGCCGATCGCCGGCGACAACGGCACCGGCATGCACTGCCACCAGTCCCTGTGGAAGGACGGCAAGCCGCTGTTCTACGACGAGAAGGGCTACGCCGGTCTGTCCGACATCGCCCGCTGGTACATCGGCGGCCTGATCAAGCACTCCTCCTCCGTGCTGGCCTTCACCAACCCGTCGCTGAACTCCTACCACCGTCTGGTCCCGGGCTTCGAGGCCCCGGTCAACCTGGTGTACTCCGCCCGCAACCGCTCCGCCGCCATCCGCATCCCGCTGGCCGGCACCTCCCCGGCTGCGAAGCGCATCGAGTTCCGCGCCCCGGATCCGTCCTGCAACCCGTTCCTCGCCTTCTCCGCCCAGCTCATGGCCGGCCTTGACGGCATCCTGAACCACATCGAGCCCCCGGAGCCGGTTGACAAGGACCTCTACGAGCTGCCGCCCGAGGAGCACGCCGGCATCAAGCAGGTGCCCGCCTCCCTCGCCGAAGCCATGGACGCCCTCGAGGAGGACCACGACTTCCTGACCGCCGGCGACGTGTTCACCGACGACCTCATCGAGACCTGGCTGGACCTCAAGCGCGGCGAGATCGATCAGGCCCGTCTGGCCCCGACCCCGCTCGAGTACGAGCTCTACTTCCACATCTGAGTTCCATTCCTGGAATTCCGATCGGAGCGTTCGAAAGCCCTGGTATGGCATGCACATCTGGTATGTGCGCCGTGCCGGGGCTTTCCCGTATTCCGAGGTCATGCCGCAGTCGGGCTCCATCCCCATCAGCCACTTGCGGCCGCGCGTTCCGCGCATTGCGGGCCGAACGCAGCGAACCGTCAGGCGCGTGTTGCATGCCGTCACGCCGTCACGCACCGGAGACACCCATTGCAAACCATGGCAACAAAGCCGGCAACCGCACATGGTCGGCGTTATCTTTTCAATCACAACGTACAACGTTGCACTACTCGTCGAAGAGCAGGGAAGAACAACACAAAACAACCGCCGCGAAGGACACGGAAGCCCGTCGCGGCTCGCACAACAACAACACAACGCGGATGGCCGGACGGCGTTCCGGATGCGACGGCGTTCCCACCGATCGCGTCCCGCACGCACGCAGGAAACGGCCGTCCGCACCCAAGGAAAGGAAACGGTCCGATGATGAACAAGCGCATGCGCATGGCGATCCCCGCGGCACTGGCGTCGATGGCGATGCTGCTGGCGGGATGCGGGGCGGGCGGCGGCTCCACCGCCGACGAGACCTCCTCCGGCGACGTGACGCTCAAGCTGTCCTGGTGGGGCGGCGACAGCCTCGTGCGCATCACGGAGGAGGTGGTCAAGGGCTTCGAGGCCGAGCACCCCAACATCCACGTGGAGATGGAATACGCCGACTGGAGCAGCTACTGGGACAAGCTCGCCACGCAGATCGCCGGCGGTAACATGCCCGACGTCTACCAGATGGACAGCTCCTACCTCAACTCTTACGCGGCCAACGGATCACTGTACGACCTGTCGAAGACCGACCGCATCGCCACCGACGACATCGATTCCACGCTCATCGACATGGGCAAGAGCAACGGCACCCTGTACGCGATCCCGACCGGCACCACCCCGTTCGGCGTGGCCGTGAACATGGATCTGGTCGAGAAGTACGGCGTCGAGATGCCGGACACCGACACGTGGACGTGGGACGACTTCGAGGCGTTCGAGAAGGAGCTGCTCGACAAGTCCGACGGCGAGGTGCACGGCGCCACCATGATGAACAACAAGTACTGCCTCGAGCTGTGGGCCCGACAGCACGGCGACATCCTGTTCAAGGACGGCAAGCTCGCCATCAAGCCGGCCACGCTCTCCTCGTTCTTCCAGCGCACGGTGGACCAGATCAACATGGGCATCGTGGGCAACGCCGACAGCTGGGCGGAGAACAACAGCTCCAACATCGAGACCTCCGAGTTCGGCACCGGCAAGTCCGCCGTGCTGTTCATCAACGCGAACATGCTGCCCATGTACACCAAGACCATCGGCACGGACAACGTGAAGCTGTTCATGCTGCCGTCCGACTCTCAGGGCAAGTGGGCGTACATGAAGCCGTGCATGTACTGGTCCATGGGCTCCAAGACCGAGCACCCGGCCGAGGCCGCCATGCTCATCGACTACCTGGTCAACAGCGAGGTCTCCGGCGACGCGAACGGCATCGAGCGCGGCGTGCCGGCCAACAACACCGTCTTCAAGAAGCAGTCCGCCAACGCCACCGGCCCGAGCAAGACGCTGCTCGACTTCACCGAGGCGTACAAGGCCAAGGTCGGCGAGTCCCCCGAAATGATGCCGGCCGGCGCCTCCGACCTCGACAAGGTGATCTCCCGCTACCAGCAGAACGTGGTGTTCGGCAAGATCACCGCCGATCAGGCGGCGGAGCAGCTCATCGCCGAGGTGCAGGCGGCCATCGACGAGGCGGCCGTCTGATTCCGGCTTCGCTTCGGACGGCGGGAACGCGTTTTCCTTTCCCTGTTCCCGCCGCCCGGAGTGATCGGGGAAAACGCAGCCGGAGGATCGCGGACGCCATGCGCGGCGCGGCCCTCCGGTTGCATTATGCGTTATTGCGAATGAGCCGACGCCGTGAGACGGGCGTCAGGGCAGGCGTTCAGGGCAGGACGTCATGGGAGGATGGGGATCATGGTTCCACGTATGGTGACGATCGGACAGGGCGCGCTGCGCGGGCGGGCGTGCACGGATGAGCGGATCAGTGCGTTTCTGGGCATACCGTACGGCGAGCCGCCGGTGGGCGACCTGCGCTGGCGGGCGCCTCGCCCGGCCGCGGGATGGACCGGCGTGCGCGACGCGATGGAGTTCGGGCCGGCGCCGATTCAGGCCACGGCGGCCGAGGACGCGCGCGGCTGCTCGCTGGGCATCGAGGGCGAGGAGACGAGCGAGGACTGCCTGCGCCTCAACGTGTGGACGCCCGCGCCGATCGCCGATGGGACGGCCGATCCGGATGCGAAGCTGCCGGTGATGGTGTGGTTCTATGGCGGCGGCAACCAGTACGGTTCCACGGCGGACGGACGGTACCGCGGCGAATGGCTGGCCGGCGAGGGCGTGGTGGTGGTCAGCGTGGAGTACCGCACGAACGTGTTCGGTTTCTTCGCGCATCCTCGGATCGACGGGCGCGGCGATGGGCCGGACGGCGGCGACGCACCGTGCGCGAACTTCGGCTATCTGGACCAGCGGTTGGCGCTCCTGTGGGTGCGGCGCAACATCGCGGCGTTCGGCGGCGACCCGGGCAACGTGACGATCTTCGGCTTCTCCTCCGGCGCCTCCAGCGTGGTGGCCCACCTGTGCTCGCCCATGTCCGCGGGGCTGTTCCGCCGTGCGATCAGCCAGAGCGGCGCCGGCGTGGGGCAGGCCAACCGGAAGCTCAACACGCTTGCCGAAGCGCGGACGATCGGCGAACGGTTCGTGCGCGACGTGCTGGGCGCACGGGATCTGGCGCAGGCCCGGACCATGGACGCGCACGAGCTGCTCATGGCCATGATCGAACAGCCGCCCCTGCTGGACGGCCCGTACGCGTTCACCGGATGGGATCTGATGCTCAACTGCCCGGTGTGCGTGGACGGCCGCTTCCTCACCATGAACATTCCGAAGTCCTTCGCGCTGGGACGCGTCAACCCGTGCGACCTCATCGCGGGCGTGACGGCGGAGGAGTTCATCGCCGGCCCGCCCGACCGCTCCCCGCGGGGGCTTGCCGCATACGCCGAGGAAACGTTCGGGGAGCGGGCTTCGGACTATCTGGACGCGTGCCGGGCGGACGGCGGTGCGACGGGATGTTGCACGACGGGCGACGGCACGACCGACGGCATGACCGATGGCATCGGCTCCGCGGGCGGTCGCGGGATTGACGGCGGAGTCTCAGACGGCCGCGCGACGATCGGCTGCGATCCGACGTACAACCTGTTCGCTGCGGGTAACGCGGCCATGTGCGACCTGTTGCTCGCCAACACGCCGGTCCGTCCGTACTTCTACCGCTTCTCGCGCACGCCGGGCGGCGACCCGGACGGGCACGCCGGCCACGGCAGCGAACTGCCCTACGTGTTCGGCTCCGCCCTCGCGTGCGAGCCGCACCGCTATGACGGCGCCGATTGGGATCTGTCGCGCGCGATGCGCCGGTACTGGGCGAACTTCGCGGCGACCGGGAACCCGAACGGCATGCGGGACGGCGAGCGCGGCGTCCGCGATCTTCCGCGCTGGGAGCGCTGCTCCCCCGGCTCGCGCGACGCCATGGATTTCGGACGGTCCGGGCCGACGATGGTCCGCGACTGGCTCAAGCCGACGGAGCTGGTCGCCGCGGAGTGGCACGCCGCCCACGCCGCCGACTGACAGTCATGCGGCCGTGACATTGACCGCCCGGCGATGGTCACGGCCGTCCGCAAACGGCGGAATCCCGCAGCGCGGCCCGGTACAGCCCGGTGCGTCTCGTCTCCGGTCTCGATACGGCCGAGCAAGGCGTTGGCATGATCTTCCGCCACGCCAGGGCGCAGGTGCATGACGAACGTCTTGCGAATCACGGGTCCAGGCCTCCCATGGCCCGCAAGTCCCAACGGTTTCCCGGTCCTCCATCGGTCGGCGACGACGGATTGCCAGACGTCCGAACCATTCGCATCGTAGTTACCATGATGGAGGGAACAGGCGGCGCCGAAACGAAATCCGCGTACGGTGATGCCGTCCGGTCGTCTTTGCGGGAAGGGGACATTCATGACGGTTGCAAAACGGCACAAAGTATTGCGCGCAGTTGGCGGAGGAGTCCTCGGTGCAACGGCGCTCATCGCCGCCGCCGGGGATTTCCTGTTCCATTTTTCCCTTGACAACCGCGCCCCGCTGTCGATGATGAAGCTCGTATCGTCCGGCAGGATCCAGGGCGCCGCGCTGGAAGGCAGGCACCGCGACGCCGACGAGGAGCGCGAAGCCGCACGATGGTTCGGGAAGTGCAAGCGTCCGGTCCATGCGGTCAGCGAGGACGGGCTGCATTTGCATGGGTGGATGTTGCCGCCCCTCGATGGAACGGACGAAACCGTCGCGAATCGCTATGCGATCTGCTGCCACGGATACACCGGCAGACCTCGCGACATGGCGAAATATGCATATCGGCTTTCCCACATGGGATTCGCGGTGCTGGCCCCCGCGCAGCGCTGCCATGAGCTGAGCGAGGGCCGATTCGTGGGCATGGGCTGGCTGGAGCGGCGTGATCTGGTGGCATGGGCCCGCATGCTCGCACGGCGGAACCCGGATGCAAGCATACTGCTGTTCGGCGTTTCCATGGGGGCCGCGACCGTGATGATGGCGTCGGGCGAGCCGGATCTGCCATCCAACGTGGCCGCCGGCGTGGAGGACTGCGGGTACTCGTCCGTGTGGGAGCAATTCATGGACAATGCGCTCACGCTCTACCACATGCCGGCGCGCTGGACCGCCGCACCCGTGCTGGCCGCCATGAGCGTCGTCTCGAGACTGCGCGCCGGATATGGCTTCCGGCAGGCCTCCTGCATACGTCAGCTGAAAAGATGCCGCATTCCGATGCTGTTCATTCATGGCTCGGCCGACACCTTCGTGAACCCCGCGGCCGTGGACGCCAATTTCGCCGTCTGCGCCGGCGCGCCGCGTCTCAGGCTCCTCGTGCCGGGCGCCGGGCACGCCATGAGCGCCAGCACCGATCCGGCGCTGTACTGGAAAACGGTGGAGGAGTTTGTCACCCGTGTCCGAACGCGACACGCGATGCGGACGCCCGAACCGACCATGGGGCATGACTAGTCCAAGCCGGCGGGACCGATCGCCGCGACCGGCACACCGCGCACGCCTCGGACTGAAATCATGCGACCATGGTCGGGGTTGCGACACCGACCGGGTTGATCGAACCGTGACGTTGACCGGGTTGTGACGATGACCGTGACACTGGCCGTCCGGTCACGGTCACAGCCGGCTGTAAATGGAGGAATTCCGCGGTTTCCCATATCGTGTTTCCATGACCGGCCATGCACTGTCACGTGCACTGTCACACCGCGTGCACTGTCACGCCACATGCGCGAATGGGACGCGCCCGCGGACCGTCCCGTTCAGTCCAAGTGGAACACCTCGCGCAGGTCCTCGCTCACCGGCGAATTGTCCGGATTGGTTTCCATGACCGGCGCCATGAAGTCCCACCACTTGCGGTTGATCGGCGTGTCCGCGGACTCGGCCCATCGTTCCTCGTCCTCGATTTCGATGTAGCCGAACAATGTGTTGGTGCGTTCGTCGAACGAGATGGTGTAGTTATGGCCGCCGTGCTCGTGGATCATGTCCTTCATCTCCGGCCACAGCTCGTTGTGGCGCTTGGCGTATTCCTCCACCATACCGGGGTACAGGTGCATGACGAACGTCTTGCGGATCATGGATCGGGCCTCCTTTGGCGCTTCGGGCGGCCTCACGCACGCCCCTTGCCCATCACATTACGCCACCGGGCAAGAAAAGCCGGAAATCACACTCGCCGCGGTACGCGCCCTTGTTGAATCGAAGAAGAGGCCGCGGCGGAACATGCCGCATTCCCAAACGTGCTATAGTTCCCATGACTATGCGTTGAGACGAAAGGACGTGACTCGGATCTTGGTGATGTGATAGGCGACGTGGACCGTGCGCTCGGGGGCGCACTGCCGCATCCGTCTATCGTCGCCCGATCATCGGCACGCATCGCAGCGTGGAATCCGGCAGTGCGCCATCGTCGAAACGAGTCGCATGATAACCGCATTGGATCTCAATCACATCAACTTCACCCATCCGTCCGCACCGGATCCGCTGTTCGAAGGCGTTTCCGCGCAGTTTCCGCGCGGTTGGACCGCCCTGCTCGGCGACAACGGCATCGGCAAGACCACGCTGGTCCGCCTCGCCGTGGGCGCGCTTCGTCCCGACTCGGGAACCGTCTCCCCCGCGACCAGCTCCTACGCCGCCTCATACTGCCCGCAGCGCCTCGACGAGCCGCCGGCGAACCTCGACGACTTTGCCTCGGACTGGTCGCCGGAGACGCAGGCCGTCCGCAATGCGCTCGGCATCGGCGACGACTGGTGCTGGCGGTGGGACACCCTCTCCGGTGGGGAGGCGAAGCGGCTGCAGCTGGCCTGCGCGTTCGCGGCCCGGCCGGACGTGCTGGTGCTGGACGAGCCCACGAACCACGTGGACGCGCCGACGCGCGACGCGATCGCCGCGGCGATGCGCCTGTTCGACGGCGTCGGCATCGTGGTGTCGCACGACACGGCGCTCATCGATGCGACCTGCGCGCGCTGCGTGATGCTGGAGCGCCGTCACGTGCGCGGGCGCAACGTCACCGTGGCCGTGGCATACCAGGGCGGTTACGCGCAGGCGTCGGCACAGCGAAAGGCCAATGATTCGCGGGACGCCGAAGCCCTGGCCGAGGCGCGGCGGGCGGAACGGCGGATCGCCGGCGTGCGGGCGCAACGGGCCGAACATGCGCGGGAACTTGACGCGCGGAAGCGTCGGGGAGACCGGATCGATCCCAGGGACCATGACTCACGCAACCGGCTGAAGTACGGCAAACCCACTCTGGGAGCCGCCGCATCCCGTGCCGCCGCGCAGCTCGACGGCCGCTTGGACGAGGCACGGCGGGCGGTCGGCTCCCTCTCCGTGGCGGCGAAACGGTACGGCGGAGGCATCTGGATGGGCACTGAGCCGAGCCATCGCCGGGAGCTGCTGCACGTGGCGGCCGGCGTGATCCGATACGGCGACGGCATGGGTTCCGGGTCGTCGCCGCGCACCGAGGGTGCATCGCCGCGAGCCGAACTCGCCGTCAGACCGCACGATGATTGGACGATGTGGACGGTAGAGGAGACCGATCCGAACGGGGACGGGTTGCTGGTGCCGGAGCTGAGCGTTGGCCCGCGCGACCACATCATGGTCGCCGGGCCGAACGGACTGGGCAAGACCACGCTCATCCGCGCTCTGCTGGGCGGGCTGGAACAGCCTGTGCGGGAAGGTTTTGGCATCGCGGGAACCGACGTGCCCACGCTGGCGGTCGGACAGCGGACGGGCGCCGACGCCGAGCGGAAGGCTATGGCCGCACTCGCCGGGCTGCACGGCGGGGACAGGGCCCGCGCGCTGTCCGTCTATGCGCGGCTCAACGCCGATCCGGACAGGCTGCTCGCCGATTCGCGCGGCGGAAACGGCGGGCACCTTTCACCGGGCGAATTGCGCAAGCTCATGCTGGCGCTCGGCGCGGTGCGCGGGGTGCGGCTCATCGTGATGGACGAACCGACCAACCATCTGGATTTGGGCTCCAAGGAGGCGCTGGCCCGCATGCTCCGGGATTTTCCCGGCGCGGTGGTTCTGGCCACCCACGATGCGCTGCTGCTGGGCTCCTGACTACAGGCTCCTGACTACAGGTTCCCGTACCGCCGCACGGCGCGCGCGATGGCCTCGTCGGTGGTCTGCTCGAGGATGACGGGCACCAGCGGACGGGCCGCGGCGACGAGCCTGAGCACGCCGGCCACGTCCATGGTGCCCTCGTCCACGTTGCAGCGGTGGATGCCGGTTTCGTCGGTGGTGAAGTCGTCGATGTGCACGGCCACCACGCGGTCGCCGAACGCGTCGAGCGCGTTGCGCGTGAACGTCACCTGGTCGGAGCCGTCGCAGGTGAGCCCGTTCGGCGTGGTGTAGGCGGTCGGGTCGAACACGATGCCGAGGTAGGGCGAGTCGACGTCTTCGAGCAGCCGCACGGTGGTTTCGATGTCGTGGATGGGGTGGTTGGCGCCCGGTTCCACGCCCACGATCGTGCCGAACCGCTCGCCCGCGGCGACGAGCCGGCGGATGGAGCCGAGCGCCTCCCGGTACATGCGTTCGGTGAAGTTCTCCTCGGTGAAGCGGCCCGGGTCCGCGTCGACGGATCCCGTTTCGGAGGCTACGACCGGGGCGCCGAAGAACCGCGCGTTGGCGAGGTACGCCTCGAACCGGCGCAGCGCCGCCTCGCGCGCGGCGGGGTCGGGATGGGTCATGTTGATGTAGCATCCGAGGACGGCCACGTCCACACCGCGTTCGGCCAGCACCCGGCGGAAATACAGGCCCATGCCGGGGTTGACCGCGTCGGCGCCCGACCATTCGGGGAATGATTTGGGCAGTGCGAGCTGCACGTTGTGCACGCCGTATCCGGCCAGTCCCCGCGCGAGCAGTTCGGGGGTGTCCGCCCACGTCACGTCGTGGCCGCGTGCGCCAAAGTTGATCATGGGATGCTCCTGTCGGCATTGACGATATCGATACGTATCAATGGTAAGACGACGCCCATGATTGCGCGGTCACGGAAGAGCAGTTTCTTGCGCAAAAGCTATGCATTCGTGACCGATTGCGCTCCCGCAGCCGATGAGGGACGATGCAACGCCGAACTCAGCGCACGGCCATGAGCCGCTTGGCGAGCTTCGTGAACTCCGCCGCGACCGGCGTGGACGCGAGCGCGCCCTCCGGGGTCAGCACCGCGGGCCGCCCGGACTCCCCCACCTCGCGCACCTCGGGGATGAGCGGCAGGGTGGCGAGGAGCGGCACGTCGTGGCCCAGCGCCGCGGTGAGCTGCTCGCTCACGCGCTCGCCGCCGCCGCGCCCGAAGATCTCCAGCCGTTCGCCGTTGTGCTCGTAGTAGCTCATGTTCTCCACCACGCCGCGCACCTTCATGGGCACCTGCAGGGCCACGAGCCCGCTGCGCACGGCCACGTCGGACGCGGACGGCTGCGGGGTGGTCACCACCACGAGCTCCGCGTTGGGCAGGGCCTGCGCCACGGAGATGGCCATGTCGCCGGTGCCGGGGGCGAGGTCGAGCAGGAGCACGTCGGGCTCGCCCCACCACACGTCGGACAGGAACTGCTCGAGCGAGCGCTGCAGGCGGGGCCCGCGCCACAGGATCGCGCGGTCGGCGCCGGCGAACATGCCGATCGAGATGAGCTTGACGCCCCACGCGGTCACGGGCATGAGCATGCCGTTGAGGTTGGTGGGCTGGGTGGTCACGCCGAACAGCTTGGGCAGGGAGAAGCCGTAGATGTCCGCGTCGATGGCGGCGGTGTTGTAGCCGAGCGCCGCGAACGTGGCGGCGAGGTTCGCGGTGACGGACGACTTGCCCACGCCGCCCTTGCCGGAGGCGACGGCGAAGATGCGGGTTTTGGTGCCGGGCTTGTTGAACGGGTTCTGCCGGCGTTCGGCCTTGAGGTCCGCGACGAGCGTGTCGAGCTTGTCGCGGCTCATGGCGCCCACCTCGATGTGCGGGGTGAGCGTCGCGTCCGGATACGAGGCGATGGCGCCGTTGATCTGGTTGGTGATCGTTTCGGACAGCGGACAGCCTGGGACGGTGAGTTCCACGTGCACGGTCACGTCATAGCGGTTTCCGTCGCCGCCGTCGGCCGGGGTGGCGTCGATCGCGGCGATCATGCCCAGATCGGTGACGGACCGCCCGAGTTCGGGGTCGATGACCCTGCTGAGCCGGTCGTAGATTTCCGCTTCGATCTGTCGGTTGTCTGTCATGCGTCCTCCTTTTTGCCGCCCACCAGCCTAGCGTGCCGTGCGGCGGCATGCCAGAGTGATTCGGCTCACATGCCTGCGGGCCCGCCTTCAGATCCGCCGCCGGCGGAACCCGGCGGAACCCGACGGGGCCCATCGGCCCGCGTCGCCCCGACGATTCAGTCGGCCTGCGCGCCCTCGCCCTGCGCAGTCGCGGATTCCGCGTCCTCGCCCTGCGCGTCCCCCACGCCGCCGGTTTCGAGCAGCTGGGCGAACTGGGCCTCGTCGAGCATGGGGATGCCGAGCTCCTCCGCCTTGGCGGCCTTGGAACCGGCGTTCGCGCCCACGACCACCCAGTCGGTCTTCTTGCTCACCGAGCCGGCCGCCTTGCCGCCGCGCGCGATGATCGCCTCCTTGGCGGAGTCGCGCGAGTAGCCTTCGAGCGAGCCGGTGACGACGACGGTCTTGCCGGCGAGCGTCTGCGGCAGTCCGCTGGTTTCGGCGTGCCCCACGCCCACGCCGGCCTTGCGCCACGCGTCGAGGATGTCGCCGCGCCAGTCGCCGGGCTCGCGCGCGGCGGCGAACCACGAGACCACGGATTCGGCGATTTCCGGCCCGATGCCGTCGATCGCGGACAGGTCCTCCGCGCTGGCGTGCGCGATGGCGTCGAGCGAGCCGAACGCGGTGGCGATCAGGCGCGCGGTGGGCGGGCCGAGCCGGCGGATGGACAGCGCGACGAGCACGCGCCACAGGTCGGCGTGGCGTGCCTTGTCCATTTCGTCGAACATCTTGCGCGTGTTCTCGCCGGAGCGGATGGTGATCGGCACGTCCACCGCGGCGCCGCGCACGGTCTTGCGCTCCACGCGCACGAGTTCGGCGTCGTCGGGGATGAAGTAGCCGGGGAACGGCCCGTCGGTCACGGACGCGTCGCGCTTGGCGGGCGCGGGGGCCGTCCAGAAGGCGGGCACCTGATGCCACAGGCCGGAGTAGCCGACGCGTCTGCGGACCTTGCGCGTCCGCCCGTTGTCGCCGGTCGTCTCGCGCACCTCGATGATCGGGATCTCGCGCCACACGCGCACGTCCTTCAAATCCGCGGGGGTGAGCGCGAACAGGCCGGCCTCGCTGGAGAGCACGGGCGTCTGCGCGGGCGGCAGCTCCAGGCCGGGCGCGGGCTCGTACGGTTCGGGCTCCTCGCCGGGTTTGACGAGGATTTCCGTGAGGTTCGGCGCGTAGGTGGCCGTCGAGTCGGGCCGGTTCTCCTCCGGGTTAGTCAGCGCGATGGCGGACTGGTCGCCCAGATGCTCGATGTCGAACGCCTTGCGCGAGGCGAGGTTGATGACGCGTTCGGCGAGCTGGGCGGGGCAGGATTCCACGTTCGGGCAGCGGATGTCCTTGTCGCCCTCCTTGGCGGGGGCGAGCTCGGCGCCGCACGACGGGCAATGGGTGGGCATGACGAATTCGCGCAGCTGACTCTCCCGGCCCTTGCGGCGTTCGAGCACCGGGCCGACGAGTTCGGGGATCACGTCGCCGGCCTTGCGCACCACGACGGTGTCGCCGATGAGCACGCCCTTGCGCTTGACCTCGAACGCGTTGTGCAGCGTGGTGCGGGCCACGGTGGAACCGGCCACGTACACGGGCTTGAGCACGGCCACGGGGGTGACGCGCCCGGTGCGGCCCACCTGCACGGTGATGTCCAGAAGCTCGGTGTTGACCTCCTCGGGCGGGTACTTGTACGCGATGGCCCAGCGCGGGGCGCGCGACGTGGCGCCGAGCGTGCGCTGGAGGGCGAGGTCGTCCACCTTGACCACGATGCCGTCGAGCGCGTGCTCGATGTCGCCGCGGTGCTCGCCGTAGTAGTCGATCATGTCGAGGATCTCCTGGAACGAAGTGACCGACCGGTTGTGCGGGGAGACGGGAATGCCCCACTTTTGGTACAGCGCATACGCCTCGGACTGCTCGGCGACCGCGTCGTGCGTGCCGGAGGGGTGGTCGGCGCCCCATTCGAGGCGGCCGATGCCGTGCGCGTAGAAGCTCAGGCGCCGGGTGGCGGTGATGCGCGGGTCCTTCTGCCTCAGGGACCCCGCGGCGGCGTTGCGTGGATTGGCGAACGGGGTGCGCCCGGCGTCCTCCTGCTCGTCGTTGAGCGCGCGGAAGTCGTCCCAGCGCATGAACACCTCGCCGCGGATCTCCACGAAGTCGGGCACGTCCGACGGCTCGCCGCCGAGCGTCGCGGGGATCGAGCCGATGGTGCGCACGTTCATGGTGATGTCCTCGCCGGTCACGCCGTCGCCGCGCGTCAGCCCCTGTTCGAGCGTGCCGCCGCGGTAGATGAGGTTCAGGGCGAGGCCGTCGATCTTGACCTCGCAGCTCATGGGCAGCGGCTTGCCCTCGGGCCAGTCGAGGTCGCGCAGCACGGAATCGTGCCAGTCGCGCAGCTCCTCGACGGAGAACACGTCGTCGAGGCTCATCATGCGGCTGGGGTGGCGCACGGACGCGAATTCGTTGGAGAACGTGCCGCCCACGCGCTTGGTGGGCGACTGCGGGGTGTCGAGCGAGGGGAACTCCGCCTCGAGACGGGTGAGGCAGCGCATGCGCGCGTCGTACGCGGCGTCGGAGCTCACGGGCGAGTCGTCGATGTAGTAGGCGATCTGGTCGGACTCCACCCACGCGGCCACCTTGGTCCACAGGCGCGCGGCCTCCTCGCTGCCGAGCGAGGACATGTCGAGCCGGTCGAGGCGCATGGCGTCCGCGTCCGTGGGCGTAAGGGCCGCGATCCAGCGCGCGCTGCCCGGCGCATAGGCCGCGGCGCCCGTGTTCTCGGTGGGTTCGGGCGCGGCGGCGCCGTCATCCGCGGCCGCGTCGAGGTCCCACGCCAGCTGTTCGCTCTGATTCTGATGCTGTGTCATAGCTGCCATGGTAGCGGGCGGGCGCGGACCTCACGCGTCGCCTCACGCGTTGAGCGAGCGCAGGAACTGGGCCTGAACGGCGTCCACGCCCTGGTCGTCGCCGTCGTTCATGCGCGCGGCGGCCACGGACAGGGTGCGCGCGGGCACGAACATGCCCTGGTCCACGGTCACGCGGGCCGCCTCGCGCACGATCTGCCCGACCTCGGTGTGCGGCCAGACCGGCAGTTCGCGCTCGCGCAGCACGGCCTGGGCCTGCGGCACGTCGCGCGGCACCGAGATGCACTGCGAGTCGGCGCGGGCCAGCAGCTCCTGCAGCTCGTCCGCGAGGGAGCCGATCGAGCCGGAGGAGATGTGGTCGCTCATGATGTACGCGGCGGCGGCCACGGCGAACTCGTCGCGCATCCACGCCGCGTAGGCCAGACGGTAGTAGGCGTATGCGGCGTCGTCGCGGTCGAGCGAGACGCGCAGGGCGTTCAGGCAGGCGGCACGCGCCGAATCCCAGTCCTCGCTGCGGGCCAGCTGCACGCCGAGCCTCATGTGGGACAGCGGGTACGCCGGCGCGTAGGCGACCATGCGGTTGAGGTGCGGCAGCGCGGCCTTGGCGCCCTTCAGCTGCGCCAGCACGTCCGCGATCTCCATGTGCGCGTAGAACAGGTTGTCCGGAATGAGCACCGTCGTCTCGCCGGGGGTGGCGAACAGGCGGTTGTACACCACGCGCTCGGCGTACGAGTTGAAGTACCGCGGCACGCCCCGCGCGGCGAATGCGTCGTCCATGCGCTTCAAGGCCGCCTCGATGGATTCGATCGCCTGATCGGTCTGGCCGGAGAACAGCAGGTCGCGCGCCTTGAGCCGCTCGCGGTCGAGGCCCTGCGCCAAGTCGAACGCGAGTTCCGGCGTGTCCTCGCCGTCGATGAGCGCGCTGGTCACCTTCGGCGCCAGTTCGGTGAGCTCAGGGTCGGAAAGGCGGTTCACGACCGCCATGGCGTGCTGCGCCTTGGCCACCGACTCGAGCGAGTCGTCCGCGGCGATGCGGTGGAAGTCCGCCACCGCGCGCTGCAGCAGGTCCTCGCGCTGGATGGCCAGCCCCACGGTGTCCTCGCAGCCGAGCACGCGCTCGCTCACGGGGTCCAGCTCCTGCGTGGACAGCTCCGGCTCCTCCTGCGAGCCGCGGGGCGCGAACCGCGCGTCGGACAGGTCGAAGTCCGCGGTGACCGGCTTGAGGCCCCCGGTCGGGTCCACGTCCATCACGGCGTGGAACATGCGGTAGAAGTCGAACGGGTGGGCGAGGCCCTCGAGGCGGTAGTGCTCGAGGAACCGGTCGCGCTCGAACGTGACGTTGACGAGGTTGCGCACCGAGGGGTTGCGGCGCAGCACGGCCATCGGGTCGTCGTCGGAGCCGTCCGATCCGTCCTCCCCGTCTTCGGAGCCGGCGACGCCTTCTGCGTCGCCCGCGCCCTCGCCGCCGTTGCCGTTGCCGTCCCCGTTGCCGCCGGCCGCGGGTGCGAACAGCGTCTCGTCCAGATCGGCGCCCTGCATGAGGCTGCGGAACTCCGCGTTGACCTGATCGTCGGTGGCCGCGTCGGAGTCGGCGTCGCCGCCGTCCGCGCCCGCGGCGCCGGCGGTCTCCTCCCCCGCGACGAGCGTGTGCGAGGGGTCGCCGTGCACGTCGCCGTCCTTCGGTCCCGCCTTGGGGCCGGGCACGCCGAGGGAGCCGGTTCGCATGCGCTCGAACGAGGCGAGCGCCTGGCGCATCATGTCGCTGATGGCGGAGTCCTGCTCGGCCACGGCCTCCTCGAGCCCGATCGAGTCGATGCGCAGCGAGACGGTGCGGATGCGTTCGTCCGCGCCGAACGCGAGCGCGGCCATGATCAGGCCGACGCGCAGGTTGTATGCGGCACTCATCTGGGCGCGCGCGTCGTCCGCGAGACTGATCCACTGCTGGTGGGCGGCGTCGTACCGGCTGGACGGCATCATGGCGGTGCCAGCGGTGGTGAAGCCGAGCGCCGCGGCGCCCTCCGCCAGGTTGGAGCGGAACTCCACGTCGAAGCGGTAGGGCAGACGCAGCCGGCGCACGAGGGTGCCGAGCGTCTGGCGGTACGCCCATTCGGAGGGCCTGCCGTCGCGGGAACCGGCGTCGCCGCGGATTTCCCCGGCCGTGCGCCTGGCGATGTCCACCATGCGCCATGCGGCCTGCGTGCCGTCGTCGCGCACCGGGTCGAAGTCGGGCGCGTAGCCGTCGGTGCCGAGCGCGATGAGCGCGGGGTTGGCGAGCATGGCCTGGTCGATCTGCGCGGCCTCGGCGCGCGTGACGGTGTCCTCGGTGGGGAACGCGCCGATGGACGCGTTGCGCTCGAGCCAGCTGCTCACCGCGGCGAAGCGGTTGAGGTTGCCTTCGATCCTGAGCGAGCGCAGGGCCGCGGGGAACGCGAGGGACGAGTCCCAGCCGAAGAAGTAGCCGCCCGAGTAGCTCGACGTGTACAGGTGGAGCGGTTCGGCGCCGTGGACCGGTTCGAGGCCGGAGACGTCGCCCAGCGCGCCGGCCTCGCGCATGAGGTCGGCGAACTGGTCCTCGAGGCCGGAGGCGCGCATGTTGCGGGACCGGGCCTCGAGCGTGTCGCGGATGGAGCGGCGTATCGCGCCGATGGGCGCCTCGCGGTTGAGGCGGCGGAAGATGTTGCCCGAGCCGAATCCGATGAGCAGGCCGTGGATCTGCGGCAGCATGTACGCGGCGAAGAACGCGACGGCGATCGCGTCGCGGTATTCGAGGTCGTGCCTCAGGTCGTCCGGCAGCTTGGGGCGCAGCTGCTCGAGCGTGTAGCGGTCGCCCACCTTGAGCCACGAGGCGAGCCAGTTCATGCGGCCGGCGTCGTCGCGCCCCGCGATGCCGCCCGTGACCGCCTCCACGGTTTTGGCGTTCTCGTCGCTTTTGCCGAACCTGCGCCCGTGGGGCAGCCTGACCTTGCCCTCCTTGCCGAACAGGAAGCGCGGGTTCATGTCGTGCGTGTCCGCCTTGGGGTCGGTGGTGACGAACACGCGGCCCTGATCGTCCGCGAGCGCGATCTGCGCGTAGCTGGAGTCGTGGCGTCCGCAGAAGATGCCGAGCGAGAAGCCGCGGCCGCGCATTTCCGGCAGCTGGGCCCATCCGAGCTTCAATCCCGCGGGCACGCCGTCGATGCCGTGGTCGAAGACGCGGCGCTTGACCAGCGGCCCGAGCGGGCGTGCGTGGCGGGTGAGCTCGGCCACCATGTCGGGGTTGCCGCCCTCGCGGCGCTGTGATTCGACGGATTTGAGCGCGTCGGAGAAGGTGTCGGCGCTGATGCCGCGGCCCGTCCGCCCCCTGAGCCGGTCGATGATCTGGCGCAATCCGGCGTGGTTCTTATACTGGGGCTTTTGAGACATGTTTTGATTGTCCCAACGCTGCCCGACATGAAGCCCTGAGAAAAACCGAGACGAACCGGAGGAAGCCCCGTCATGACACGCCTGTTCAACCGACGCACCCGCGCGATCTGGATCGCGGCACTGGTCATCGTGCTGGCGGAGCTGTTCGTGTTCAACCTGCCGCACTGGATCTCGCTCGCCTCCGCCGCCCCCGTCACCGACGACCGCAACGTCACGGTGGGCACTGGGCTCGCGGTGCGCGGCACGGGCGCCTACGAGATCACCGACCCCATGCAGGCGTACCTCGAGATCGACGGGGTGGACGAGCGCGTGGACTATGTGCACGTGGACGCGGAGGGCGCGTGGGACGAGATGCTGCAGGACGCGCGGCAGACCACGCAGGCCAACCGTCCCAAGGACTCGTGGGGGCTCGCGCTGCTCGACGACACGTACGACAACGCCAACGAGACGCTGTCCATGACCAACGTGCGCATCGACGTGAAGGTGGACGGCCAGTGGAGGGCCAACCGGGCCGACTACTACAACGCGAACATCGAGGAGTCGAACTATCTGAGGAATCGCGTGAAGGGCGACGCCGAGGCGGTGCGCCTGTGGTTCCAGGAGGCGGCCGGCAGCAAGATCCGCTTCACGTCCATGACCGCCAACGCGCGCGTGCCGCTTTCGGTGAACCCGATCCGCCTGCTCGCCATGGCGCTGGTGGCCGCGTTCCTCGTCGTCTTCCGCCCGTCCTCGGCGCTGTGGCGCATTCCGCTGGACACGCACAGCCGGGGCCAGCGGTGGGCCCTGGCCGGCCTGCTCACGCCGGCTGCGCTCGTGGCGCTGTCCATCACGGTGGGCAACGTGTGGTTCTTCTCCCCCGGCGTCTACCACCATCCCGGCCAGTTCACGTACGACTTCGACCAGTACGCGCATCTGGCGGATTCGATCCTCAAGGGCCAGCCGTGGCTCGACCTGCCCGTGCCGGACGAGCTCGCCGCGGCGGCCAACCCGCTCGACATCGCCACGCGCAACCGGCTCGTGCAGTCGGGCGTGCACCCGGTGTACTGGGACTACGTGTTCTTTCAGGGGCACTGGTATTCGTACTTCGGCGTGATTCCGGCCGTGCTGCTGTATCTGCCGTATCAGGCCGTCACGGGCGGCATGCTGCCCACGGCCACCGCGCTCGCGTGGATGATGTTCGGCGCGCTTCTCTTCGGCGCGCTCATGGTGGTGCGCGTCATCCGCCGCTACTTCCCGGGCGCGTCGTTGGCGGCCACGGGACTGGCGATCATCGTGTTCTCGTGCGGCGCGAACATTCCCTACCTGTGCTACCGCAGCAACTTCTACGCGGTGCCGATGACCTCCTCGCTGCTGGTCACCACGCTTGGCCTGTGGCTGTGGCTGGGCGCCAAGAGGCCGGACGGGCAGCTGTCGTGGGTGCGCGTGGGCTTCGGCGCGCTGTGCGTCGCGGCGAACCTCGGATGCAGGACCATGTACGTGTTCGCGGCGCTGCTCGCCTTCCCGATCTTCTGGCAGGACATCAAGGAAATCCTCGCCGGCGTGAGGGCCCGCACGATGGGGGTCGCGGAGATCGTCAAGCCCGTCGCCGCCATGGCGCTGCCGGCGCTGGCCGTGACCCTGCCGCTGCTGTGGTACAACCACTGGCGGTTCGGCTCGTACCTCGACTTCGGCAACGACTATCAGATGACGGTGATCGACCTGACGAGCTACAAGGCTCCGCTGGCCGACCTGCCGCTGACTCTGTTCTACTTCCTCGCGCTGCCGCCGCGGTTCATCGACGTGTTCCCGTTCCTCGCGATCAGCCCGTCGCCGTACGTCAACTGGCAGTACATGGAGCCGTCGATCGGCGGAATCTTCTTCGCGATCCCCGTGCTGCTGCTCGTCTTCGCGTTCCCGCTCATGCGCCGGCGCCTGCACGCCCGGCACCTGTGGGGCTTCGGCTGGACGGCGATCGCGTGCGCCGCGCTGGTGATGCTGTTCGACGCGCAGAAGGCCGGCTTCGGCTGGCGGTACATGACCGACTTTAGCTGGCTCGTCACCTTGGCGGTGCTGTTCGCCATGCTCGCGTTCATGGACTTCACGCCGGGAGCCCCCACGCCGGACGCCGGCGCGCCCGAAGGCGCTCTCGAACGTTCGACAATCGCGATGCCGCTTGGCCAGCGCCGCATGATCCGCGTCGTCATGGCGCTGGTGGTCGTGACGGCCGTGGTCACGTTCCTGTCCTACTTCGTGGTGGGCCGTCAGGACTCCATGTACCGTCTCGTGCCGGACCTGTGGACCTCGTTCGGCTCGTGGGTCAAGGCGCTGTAGCGCGTCGCCCGTAGCGTGCCATACTGGAGGCATGCTGTTCGATTTTCTGCGCAAGGGCGAATCATTCCAGAACCATCCCGACGCCGCCGCGTTCGAGCTCGGCAACGTCGGCTACACGTACGAGGACGGCGGCGTGGGCCTGCTGCGCACGTCCCTGAACATCACGCCGGACGACAAGCGCGTCGCGGTGATCGGCCTCAACGGCTCGGGCAAGACCACGCTGCTCAAGCTGCTCGACGGCGCGCTCGTCCCGGCCGAGGGCGTCACGGTCACGGTCGGCGGCGAGACGCTGAACACGGCGTCCAAGCGCGATTTGAAGCGCGTCGAGCAACTGGTGGGCCGCGTGCGGCGCGAGGAGATCCCGAACGCGTTCTATCAGGCGAAGGACATCGCCGAGGCCCTGACCGCGCCGTTGAAGAAGCGCAGGGTCGCCGAAGGCGAGCGCAACGCGATCGTGGGCAACCTGCTCGCGCATTTCAACCTGTCGGATTCCGCGCGGCGGGCCGCCTCGGAGCTGGATTCGGAGAAGCGGCACCTGCTGGCCATCGCGGCGGCGCTCACGTTCAACCCGGCCGCGATCGTGGCCGACGAGCCGACCAAGGGACTGGACGAGGTGGGTTCCGCGCATGTGGCGGCCGCGCTGTTCAGCTACGACAAGCAGGTGGTCTTCGCCACGCACGACACGGACCTGATCCGCCGCCCGGAGTACGCGATCGGGCGCACGCTGGTGCTCGACGAGCATCGGATCGCCTTCGACGGCAAGCCTGACGAGGCCGTGGCCTTCTACGAGGACCTCATCCGGCGCAAGGCCGAGGCGCTCCGCGCGCGCTGACGGATCGTCCGTCCCCTCCGGACGCCGCTACTCCTCCAGCATGGCGGCGACGGCGGCGAGCACCGCGCGCACGTTGGATTCGAACGCGTCCGGCTCGGGCAGCAGGGAGATCGCCAGATATCCGTTGGACGTCATGTCGAAGAAGTAGCCGGGCTGCCCGGTGAGCCCGTGGTCGGCGATGAGCCTGAGCACGAGCGCGTTCTCGTCGATCACGCCGGGGAAGCGCAGCAGCACGTTCCAGCCGCCCTCGGCGCGCAGCACGGAGACCACGCCCAGCGGGTCGGCGTCCAGCAGTTCGTGCAGCCGCGCCAAATTGCCTCGAACGCGTTCGAGAACGAGTGCGGTCTGCTCCCCCGCCACGCCCAGCAGCGCGTCCATGCGGCTGGCGATGATGTCGCTCATGGGCAGGTAGTCGTCGGCGATCACGTCGAGCCGGCGCTTGGCCTCGGCCGCGTCCCCCTCCGGGCCGGACACCTGGATCCAGCCGACCTTGGCGTTCGGCGCGGCCAGCATCTTGGAGAACCCGTCGAGCGCGAAGGTGAGCACGCCGGTCTCCCCCGCCAGTCTCGAACGGTCGTCGAACGGTTCGAGGGCGTAGTCGAAGAACACCTCGTCGGCGATGAGCGCGACGCCGTGCTCGCGGCACAGCGCCACGATCCGCTCGCGCTCCCCCGCCTTCACGTACGAGCCGGAGGGGTTGTTGGGGTTGATGAGCACGAGCGCGCGGATGCGCCCGCCGTCCGGTCCGTCGAGCAGCGCCTCGATGCCGGCCGCGTCGATCATCCACGACCCGTCGAAGAGCAGCTGGTATTCGATCGCGTCCACGCATTCGAGCCCGGCGATGGACTCGATGAGCGGGTAACCCGGCTTGGGGGCGAGCACCGCGTCGCCGGCGTCGCACAGCAGCTTGATGAGCCACGAGTACGCCTCGGACGTGGAGCTCAGCAGATACAGGTCGTCCGGATCGACCGGCTTCGGTTCGCGCCCGGCCGCCGCGGCCTCGAGCGCGTGCAGGCCGGTCAGGTAATCAGCCAGGGATTCGCGCGCATGACGAGGTCCGCGCGGCTCGGCGGAGTAGACCCACGGCACCTCGTCCGAGCTCAGCCCGTGGCGGGTGGGGTTGGAGTCGTTGAGCTTGCCGAGCGCCACGCCCGCCGCCTTCGCCTCGAGTTCGGCTACGGCGATGGGGTTGAGCGTGCGCGATCCGACGCGCGAGGAGAAGTGAACGGTCATGCGCCCCACCCTATCGCGACGCCGCGTCCAAGGCCCAAAAACGCAGAAGTTGCATATCCGCGCGCATACGGCCTCATCGGGGAGGCCCATGCGCGCGGATATGCAACTTCTGAGATTGGAACGGCCGATGGACGGCCTGCTACTGCTTGGTGCTGGCGTAGTACGCGGCGCCGACGATGCCGGCCGAATTGCGCAGCTTGGCGGGCACGATCGGGGTCTTGATGTCCACGTAGGGCAGGAACTTCTCGCTCACGCGGCTCACGCCGCCGCCGACCACGAACAGGTCCGGGTTGAAGTAGTGCTCGACGAGCCCGTAGTACTTGGTCAGGCGCTTGGCCCACTTCTTGTAGCCGAGGCCCTCCTGCTCGCGGATCGAGGAGGCGGCGTACTTCTCGGCGTCGCCCTTGCCCTTGGGCAGTTCGAGGTGGCCGAGCTCGGAGTTCGGGATGAGCACGCCGTTGTAGATGAGCGCGGTGCCGATGCCGGTGCCCAGCGTGGTGGCGATCACGAGGCCGTCCTGGCCCTTCGCGGCGCCGAACTGGACTTCCGCGAGGCCCGCCGCGTCGGCGTCATTGACCACGGTGACCGGGCGGCCGCACGCGTCGGAGAAGCACTGCTGCACGTCCACGCCGATCCACGACTGGTCGAGGTTGGCCATGAAGTCGAGCGGCTTGCCGGGCTTGATCGGCGCGGGGAACGCGATGCCCACGGGGGCGTCGGCGGGCACCTCGAAGTGGTCGAGCAGCTGCTTGACGATCGCGCCGACCGCGTCGGGCGTGGAGTTCTCGGGGGTGAGGATCTTGAGTCGGGGTTCGGCGAAGTCGCCCTTGGTCAAATCGACGGGAGCGCCCTTGATGCCGGATCCACCGATGTCGACGCCGAAGGCCTGCGCTGTTTCAATCATCTTCGATCTCCTTAGGGTTGGAGGTGAGCAACGAACCGGTACGATGATTCTAACGCGTCGGGTTGCCCGGCGCACGCCGCGACTGCAATCGTTTTCACCATGCGGTCGGGAGGGCGGGACGGACGCGGACGACAGGCACGGGCAACGGCACGGGCAACGGACGAGATTTTGCTCACATCGGGCGAACGGCGGCGCGGCCGAGGGCGCGCGCGGGGATAATGGGACGCATGGAACATACGCAACTCATTGACGCCATTGATATCCGCACCGCCGTCCGCGCCTACGACCCGGACGAGATCGCCGACGATCAGGCCCGACAGCTGAGCATGACGCTCGACGCGGTCAACATGCTCTCCGGTCTCAACATCCAGCTCGTGCGCGACCAGCCCAAGGTGTTCGCCGAGGCCAACGAATCCGGCCACTACACCAACGCCGCGAACTATCTGGCGCTGGTCGGCCCGAAGAACGACCCCGAGTCCCGAGAGAAGGCGGGCTTCTACGCGGAGCGCGTGGTGCTCGCCGCCACGCTGTACGGCCTCGGCACCTGCTGGGTGGCCGGCAGCTGGGACCGCGAGGAGGCCGCGAGGCACTGCCGCGTCACGCCGAGCCAGGAGCTGTACGTGGGCGTGGTGATCGGGCATCCGGAGCATCACCTCGCCTACACGTCCAAGTCGTTCGAGGAGCTCGCCGAATTCCAGCGTACGCACCGGACGTCCAAGTCGTTCGAGGAGCTCACGCGCGGCATGTCCGCCGAGGCGCGCGAGCAGGCGCCCGACTGGTTCCGCGCGGGCGTCGAGGCCGCGGCGAAGGCGCCGAGCGCCATGAACCGCCAGCCCGTTCTGTTCTCCTGGGATCCCGATACCGGCACCGCCATCGCCTCGATCGACCCGGAGCTCGACGGCCCTGCAGCGCTCAACGACCTCGGCATCGCCAAGCTGCACTTCCAGATCGGCGCCGGCACCGGCGACTGGGCGTGGGGCAACGGCGGCATGTTCATCAAGAAGTGACGTCGCATGCCGGGCGTTCCGGCGGTCGACGGCGATCACGGCAATGAGGAAGGGAACGGTTCGACGCCGTTCCCTTTTTCATGCTTTCGAGCGCCCCTATTCGCTCACGGCCGCTTCCGCCCCCGCAGCGCCACGACCGCCCGGTACCCCCGCTGCCGCAGTCCCGTGGGCACCAGCCGGTACGCGGCGCGCACGAGCACGTTGCGCGCGAACTGCGGAACATTGACGAAACCCATTTTCAGGAACGCCCGCTGCAGCCCGAGCTCGCCGCGGAACATCTCCCATCCCCCGCGCCGCGTGTAGGCGCCCGCGTCCACGCGGTACAGCACCAGCACGTCGGGCACGTTGCGCAGCTTCGCGCCGCGCATCATGAGCCGAGCCCACAGCAGGTAGTCCTCGAACCGCCCGGCCCGCTCCGGGTATCCGCCGGCGTCCAGCACCGCCGACCTGCGGAACGCCACGCTGGGGTGGTGCAGCGGCGACTGCATGCGCGCGTACCGCTCGAGCTCCGGCCCGCCCGCCGGCAGCGTGCGCACCTGCCCGCGTTCTATCTTGTCGCCGCGGTCCGCGGATTCCTGCGTGAACTCCTGGATGGACGACCCGACCAGATCCGCCCCGGCCTCGAGCACCGGAATCTCCACGGCGTACCGTTCCGGCAGCGCGATGTCGTCGGCGTCCGCGCGCGCCACGAACTCGTGCGCGCACGCCTTGAGCCCCTCGTTGAGCGCCGCCGCCAAGCCGCGGCACTCCTCCAGCCGCACCACCGTCACCGCAACGCCCTCCGGCTCCAGCAGCCCCGGCAGGCGGACCAGATACTCCTCGACCTCATCCGGCACCCTGCCGTCGCGCGCCACCACGAGCTGGGAGGGCCTGCGCGCCTGTCCGACCGTGTTGGACCGCACGGCCTCGCGGAAGAACGCCAACGAATCGCCGCCGTACACCGGCAGCAGCACCGAAAATTCCTGCATGCCGCCCATCCTACCCAAGCCGGCGTCCCGTCCCGACCGCCGCGGCCCGCCCGCTATAATGAACGCTCGTGAACACCGCAACCGTTACCGCCGTAGTCGTCTCCTACAACCGCCCGCAGCTGCTGCGCGAATGCCTCGACGGCATCGCCGCGCAGAACCGCCCGGCCGACCGCGTGATCGTGATCGACAACGCCAGCACCGACGACGCAGCGGCCGTGGCCAAGTCCCACCCGATCGGGGCCGACGTGGTGGAGCTGAGCCGCAACTACGGCGGGGCCGGCGGGTTCTGCGCCGGCATGGCGCTGGCCGTCGCGGGCGCGCCGCAGCCCGACTTCCTGTGGGTCATGGACGACGACACGGTTCCCACGCCCACCGCGCTCAACGAACTGCTCAAGGCCACGCAGGCCTGCCGCGACGCCAACGGGACGCTGCCCGCCGTGCTGGGTTCCAAGACCCTGTGGACCGACGGCCGCGAGCATCCCATGAGCCGTCCCCGCCCGCGCACATGGCTGTTCCGCGGCGAACGCGACCTGCCCGGCTGCGGGGGCGCGTTCCAGGCGCGTTCCATGTCGTTCGTGTCCTGCCTGATCAACGTGCAGGCCATGCTCGCGCTCAAGGCGCTGCCCCGCGCCGCGTTCTTCCTGTGGAACGACGACTTCGAGTTCACCACGCGGCTGCTCCGGCGCGGCATCGGCTACTACGTGCCCTCGAGCGAGGTGGTGCACAAGACCAAGGTGTTCGGCTCGTCCGACGCGGACCCCGGCGAGCGGTTCCGCTTCGAGGTGCGCAACAAGATCTGGATGATGCGCGCCTGCCGCGGCGACTTCTCGGGGCGCGAATACGCGGAGTTCCTGCTCAAGACCGTGCGCCGCTGGGCGCTCACGTTCGCCCGTTCCGGCGACCGCGCGCTGCTGCGCCGCGCCGGCATGCGGGGCCTGCGCGAGGCTCTGGGCGCGAAGCCGTCGCCGAACGCCGAGCTGCTCGCCGACGAGCCGGCCGTGGCGCAGGCCGTGCGCGCGATCGAGGACTGACCACGTAGCTTTCCGGTGGACTACGGGCATTGCCAGCCGGCCCGAAATCATAAATCCGATTTGTGTGGTTCTTTTTCGCTTTGTCCCCGGTAAGGGCCCGCGGAAAACGGCGGAACGACGGCGGGGATACCCGTCCTCACGCCGATTTCGACCGCACAAATCGGAAATGCGGATGTAGTTTCGGCGTAATTCGGCATATTTCCCCTTCGCCGCGGGCAAACGGGTTGGCAATATCTCATATTGGTGTATAGTGGCGCTTGCAAGTTTCAGGGAAGGTGCAATTCCTTACTGGCGGTAACGGCGCATCCGGCGTTCACAACGGAGGCGCGCCGAAGCCCGCGACCCGCGAATGCGGCTGATCCGGTGAAAATCCGGGGCCAACGGTTACAGTCCGGATGGAAGAAACGAGGTGCTCCCATGAGCGTGTCTTCGCCTACCACCAATCATTCCACCGGCGTCTCGGATTCCGGACGCTGGTCCGCCAAGCGCATCGCGGTCTACGCGCTGTTCGTCGCGCTGACCATCGTGCTCAGCTTCGTCGAATTCCCCATCCTGCCGGGCGTGCAGTGGCTCAAGTACGATCCCTCCGGCATCGTGGCGCTCGTCGCCGGCTTCGCCTACGGTCCGGCCGCCGCGGCGATCGTCTCCGTGCTCGGCTTCGTGCCGCACGTGTTCACCGACCCGTGGGGCGCGGCGATGGCCATTCTCGTCTCGCTGGCGCTGAGCCTGCCCGCCGCCCTCGTGTACAAGCGCAACCGCACGCGCACGGGCGCCGTGATCGGCATCATCGTGGGCGCGGTCGTGGCCGTTGTGGCGGCCATCGGCGGCAACCTCGTCGTCTCGCCGTTCTACTTCAACATGCCGGTTTCGGCCGTGGTGCCCATGATCGTGCCGATCCTGCTGCCGTTCAACATCATCAAGATGGCGATCCACGGCGTGGTCACGTTCCTCATCTACAAGCCGATCTCCAATCTGCTGGACAAGCGCGCGTAGCACCCGTTTCCCTTTCCACCGTGGGGCGCGGCCTTCCCGAACGGGGCCGCGCCCCACGCGCGTATCCATCGCACCGCAACCACACGGAAAGCACCCATGACATCCCCTGCAATTTCCGAAGCCGACTCCCCCGCCATCCGTCTCAGCGGCATCCGATTCCGCTACCACGACTCGGCCGCGTGGGCGCTCGACGGCATCGACCTGACCGTGCGCCACGGCGAATACGTGTGCGTCGTGGGCGCGAACGGTTCCGGCAAATCCACGCTCGCGCTGATCATGGCCGGGCTGGCCGCGCCGGACGAGGGCACGGTCGAACTGCTCGGGCACCGGGTGTTCGACGACGCCGGCGCGCATCCGGACGAGTACCGGGCCGCGCGCCACGGCATCGGCATGGTGTTCCAGAACCCGGAGGACCAGATCGTCACCACGGTGCTTGCGGACGACGTGGCGTTCGGTCCGGAGAACCTCGGCATGGCACGCCCGGACATCGTCCGGCATGTGGATGCCGCACTGGACGCCGTGGACATGGCCGGCCACGCGCCCGACGATCCGACGCGCATGTCCGGCGGGCAGCAGCAGCGCTCCGCGATCGCCGGCATGCTCGCCATGGACCCGCGCCTGCTCATCCTCGACGAGCCGACCGCCATGCTCGACACGGTGGCGCGCGCGGACATCATGCGCATCCTCGACACCCTGCACGCGCGCGGCACCACCATCGTGCACATCACGCACAGTCCGGACGAGGCGCACCGGGGCACGCGCGTCGTGGAGATCGCGAACGGCCATGCGGTCGGCGACGAGACGATCATCCCCATGTCGCACGGGCGCGCTGCCGCCAAGGACGCCGACGGCGCCGACGGGGGTTCCTCCTCGCTGCCGTCCGACATCGCCACTGACGGCGGCGCAACCGACGGCACCGAACCCACCGAACCCACCGAACATGCCGAACATGCCGACCCCGTCATCGCCGTCCGGGATCTGTCCTTCGCTTACACGTCCGGCGAGCCCGTGCTCTCCGGGTTCAACCTCGACGTGCGCGCCGGCGAAACGGTCGCGCTCGTCGGGCGCAACGGCGCCGGCAAGTCCACGCTGGCCCGTCTCGTCTGCGCGCTCGGCAAGCCGCAGTCCGGCACGATCACCGTGCACGACATCGACACGGTCCGCGCCGGCAAGCGCGAACGCAAGGAGCTGCGCCGCCACGTGGGCTACGTGATGCAGCATCCGGAGCGCCAGCTGTTCGCGGACACCGTGCGCGAGGACGTCGCCTACGGCCCGCGCAATCAGGAGCTGCCTGCGGACGAGGTGAACCGGCGCGTGGACGAAGCGCTGGATCTGCTGGGCATCGCGCATCTGGCCGATCGCTCCCCGTTCGACCTGTCCGGCGGGCAGCAGCGGCTCGCGGCCATCGCCGGCGTGATCGCCTGCCGCCCGGACGTGCTGGTCATGGATGAGCCGACCGCGAGTCTGGACGCCCGCGCGACGGCCCGCATTCGCGATCTCATCCGCACGCTGCATGCGCGGGGCGTGACGATCATGCTCATCACGCACGCACGCGAGGAACTCGCGCTGGCCGACCGCGTGGTGGACCTGTCGCGGAGCGCGGCGCCCCGCCCGGAGGCCGCCGCCGGACGCCGGACGACGGGCATGCGCGAAATGCGCGAGACGCACGAGACGCACGAACGGGACCGCGCCGACGCGGTGTCTCGCATGGATCCGCGCGTCAAGATGGCGTTGACGCTGCTGCTCATGTTCTCCGCGTTCGCGATCAGCGACGTGTGGCAATTGCTTGCGGGCGCGGCGCTGGTGGGCGCAGCGATCGCCGTGGCGCGCATCAACCCGCTGCGCCTGCTGGGGACCGTGCACCCGTTTCTGGCGCTGTTCGCCGTCACCGGCGCCGCCAACGTGTTCTTCGTGCGCACAGGCACGCCGGTGTGGAGCTTCGGTCCGGTCACCATCACCGACGACGGCCTGTGGACCATGGTGATCTACGTGCTCCGCTTCGCGCTGGTGATTCTGCTGGGCGCGGTGTTCCTCACGCGCACCACGCCCACGCAGATGACCGACGCGTTCGAGTCGCTGCTCTCCCCGCTCGCCAGGCTCGGCGTGCACACGCACGAGCTGTCGCTGGTCATGTCGCTGGCGCTGCGGTTCATCCCCACCCTGACCGGCGAGGCGCGTGCCGTCGCGGATGCGCAGGCGGCCCGTGGCGGCGGCATCGAGACCGGCTCTCCCATGCAGCGAGCCCGCGCGATGGGCGCGATCGTGGTGCCGGTGTTCGCCGGTACGCTGCGGCACGCGGACAATCTGTCCCGCGCACTGGACGCCCGTTGCTACGAGGGAGGTTCCGGGCGCACGCATTACCGGGTCATGGCCGTGGGCGCCCGCGATGTCGCCGCGATGCTCGTCGTGGCCGTCTATCTGGGGACGCTCGTCGCCCTCGCCTTCATCCGATAGCCCGTCAGCGCGTCCGCCGGCACCAGCGGACGCACTTCGCCGCTAGTCCGACAGTTCCCTGCGCCGCAGTCTGCGCACGCTGAACGCCCACAGTGCCACGCCCAGTGCAAGCCCGATGAGCGCCACGCCCGGTTCCACGCCGGGCACGGTGACGAACCGGCTCAGCGGATTGCGGAGCATGTACAGGTTCACCCCCAGCAGCCTGCCGGCGATGAATGCGATCACCGCACCGACCGGAATGACCGCGATGAGCAGCCGGATCATATTCGGCCGCGCCCTGACGATCCATGCGGCCAGTAACCCGCTCGCCGCGCCGACCGGAACGGCGGTCAGCACCACCGCCGCGATGTACTGCGCCACGGTCCAGTCGAACCAAAGGAGCGGCGGATCGTAGGACAGCAGCGGCATGTTGAGGCACGGCCACACGCGATGGGCCGTCCATCCGGCCCAAAGTCCCGCAATGACGGCCGAGAGCAGCGCCGAGGACAGTCCGATGGCGACCGCCTGCGTTCCCATCACCGCCCGTCCGGCGCGCGACGACCACTGCAGCCGTCGCATGCCCGTTTGCCTGTCCTGCGTGAGCGTGGACATGGTGAGCAGGATCGCACCCACCGCCACGGCCGCGAACAACGGCGGGCCCGATGACGAGACGGCGTCCTCGATGTTGAGGTCCAGCATGCTGCGCGCGTCGTATTGGGCCGCGATGCGTTCAACGCGTCGGGCCGCCAAGGCGGGCAGCGGGTCGCGCGGTTCGTTGCGGAAGCCGAGCGCCATGGCGGCGTATTGGCGCAGGGACGACTCGAAGTGCCCGGGGCTTTCGTCGATCTGCGACAGCAACGACGACGCCTGGCTCATCGTGCGGTAGGACGGCAGTTCTCCCAGTTGGACGATCAGCTCCCAGTCGCTTTCGCCGATCGTCGAGGGCAGACCCGCATCCCATGCCTCGTAGCTGCGCGCATCAACGACGCCCCGCGCCCTGGCGGCCGGAACCGAAGCGACATCCCGGTCGAATTGTGCCACGGCTTCGTCGTATTCCCGTTGCAGCGCCGGCTTCGCCTGTTCGACGGTCAGACCATAGCGCGTGCTGAGCGTCACGGGATCGTTGTCGGGATCGGTGTAAGCGCCGAGCGGCGTGTTGCCCACGATGAACAGCCAGGTCACCATGCACACCGCCGCGACGCCCATCAGCGGCAGCGGCCGCCAGATCTTGCGCATTTCCCAAGCCAACAGTCGCATGTTCATGATCGTTGCTCCCCATCTTGTCGTGTACTCGTCATGTCCGTCCCCGCTCGCATCCCGTGCTCATGCGACGGGCAGCTCGCGCCGCCGGAGCAATCGTGCGTCGACCGTCCACAACGCCACCGCGAGCACGAGGATCGCCGCCAGCGCGATCGTCTCCACGCCCGGCACCATGAGCAGCCGGTTCAGTGGATTGGCGAGGTATCCGAGATGCGCGCCGATCCGGAATTTCACCAGGCATCCGGCGGCGACGCCCACGGGGATCGCCACGAGCAGCATGCGGATGTAGTTCTGCCGTGCCCTGACGATCCACGCGGCGACGAGGGACAGAGCCAGCGACGCCAAAACCGCCACGGCGGCATAGGCGACGAGGTATTGGAGCACGGTCCAGTCGAACCATGGCATGTCGGTCGCCAGCGCGGTGTTGATGCCCGTGCCGAGCACCGGCCGCAGCCGCACGGCCAGCCAGGCTGCCCAGACGGTCCCCACCGTCAGCGCGGCCAGTGCCGCCGAACACCCCACGGCCGCCGCCTGCCAGGACCGTACCGACCGGCCGGTGCGCGACGCCCATTGCAGCGACGGGAGGCGCAGCTGGCGGTCGCGGGTCATGGTGAACATGGTCAGGAGCATGGCGCACAGCACCGCCGTGACCATCATGGTGCCGCCGGATTCCTGAATGGTGCTGATCACGCCGTACCCGAGCAGGCTGCGCCGCCCGGCCTGCGCCACCAACTGGTCGATGCGCCTTGCCGCCGCACCGGGAACGTCACCGCACGGGGCGCCCTGCGGGAAGCCCCGGACGAAGCAGACGCCGTCGTTCAGCGTCGCGCGAATCTGCTCGCCGTCCGTTTCGGCGTACCGCAGCAGGAATTCGAGCGAGTTGACGCGCTCGTAGGAGGACAGGGCGTACGCGTCGATCGCCGACGAATCCCCGCCCGCGGCGATCATGCGGTCCTGCCAGTCATGATAGGAGTCCCAGTCCGTGACGCCCTGCTCGCGGGCCGCGGGATCGGCCGCCATGTCAGCGGCGAACGCCGCCTTGGCCTTCTCCAGTTCGGTTTGGACGGCACGCCGGGTTTCCGGCGTGTACACCGGTCCGAATTCGGCGCTTTCCACCACCACGTCGACGTTCCGGTACGGTCCTTCGACCAGATGCGTCTGGTTGGCGGCGAACAGTGCACCGACGACGAACACGGCGAGCGCGGCGATTAACGGCAACGGCCGCCAGATTTTGCGCATCTCCGCGAGGAAGACTCTCCGGTTCATGTCAGGTCCTTTCCCGAGTACGCCCGGCGCGCCACGATGAGCGCCACGGCGAAGTATCCGACGGATATGAGCGTCACGACGGTTTCCTGCCAGGGGAGCATGGCGTGCGTGCCCATGTCCGTGAACCATTGCGACGCGTTGGCGAGCGCGTACATCGGCTGGATGCCGAGCAGCTGGTAGGCCAACGCGTCGTGGATGAACATCATGGCGACGAGTCCGGCAACGCCGAACGCCATGACGACGCCGAACGCGGCGAGCACGTTGCGCAGGAGCATGCCGAGCGCGCCGGCGAACAGCGTGAACGCGAGCGTGAACAGCAGGCCGAGCCCGAGCGAGGCGCACAGGTATCCGCCCATGCTGAAATCCGCCCATGTGAGGAACGGCTGCAGGCCGACGTCCGTGCTGACGCCGAGCATGCGGCTGGACACGCTGGACGACCACAGGCCGGGTATGCGGAAGACCAGCGCGAAGACGAGCGGGACCGCCGCCGCGATGACGAGGTAGGCGGCGGTTGAACAGCAGACGCCGACGGCCAGTTTGCGGTTCATGGTCCGCCGGCCCGTGCGGCTGGCGTTGACGAGCGGATCCAGACGGTGGAATCGGTCGCCGCCGACGGCGTACAGCATGATGATCGGGCCGAGGATCATGCCTTCGACCATGGTCGCCTGAACGACGGTCGCGGCGACGGAGTGCAGGAGCGTGGTGAGCGAGCCGGCCGCGAAATCGTCCGACGCGCCCGTGGCCGCCAGATGTTCGGCCCGTGATTGCAGCCATTGCGCTTTGAGCCGCATTTGCAGGGCGAGGTGCGGGTGCCCTTGCGCGTCGAGGACGGCCGCGTACCAGTCACCGGCTGCGATGGCGTCGTAGCCTTCGTATCCCGGTCCGAAGCCCGACTGCACGTAGCGCAGCAGGGCGTCGCGTTCGTCCGACGCGGGCTGCGCGGCGAGCGCGGCGACGAACCGCTCGTCCACTGTGGTGCCCGCGTTCGCGGCGGTTCGGGCCGCGTAGGCCAGATCGTCCCGCCATCCCGCGGATATGCCGGTGCCGACGATCATCCACGAGTTGAGCAGCAGACACAGCGCCAGAAACCCCCACAGCGCCGGGAGCCGGACGACGTTGCGCAGTTCCCAAGCGCAGATCGATCCGGTATTGCCCCGCCGTGCGCCGGCCCGCTCCGTCTTCGTTCCGATCGGTACCGTGTGCCGCGCCATGGGAGTCACTCCCCGTAGATCATGAGGAACGCGTCCTCGAGATTGGGCACGACGGGCGTGATCGCATCGGCTGCGGCGAGCGGCGCGGGCGAGTAGATGCGCTGGCGGGTTTCGGTCCCGTACTGCACTTCGCTCAGCAGCTTCCGTCCGTCACCGAGCGGCATGCCGCCGGGCACCTCCCACACGTGTCCCTCAAGTTCTCCGCAGATCGTGGCTGGCGTGTCGCACCGCAGCACCTGCGCGTTCTTGAGCATGATGATTTTCCCGGCGATCGTCTCCAGATCGGAGACGATGTGCGTGGAGAGGATGACGATGCGGTCCGCGGCCAGATCGTGGATGATGTTGCGGAACCGCACGCGCTCCTTGGGGTCCAGGCCGGCGGTCGGCTCGTCGAGGATGAGCAGCTGCGGCTCGGCGATGAGGGCCTGTGCGATGCCGACGCGCTGGATCATGCCGCCGGAGAACGTCTTCATCTTCTTGTCCGCCGCGTCCGCGAGACCCACGAGGCCGAGCAGCTTTTCGATGCGCTTGTCCGCCCGGGCGCGCCGCACGCCCTGCAGCGCCGCGATGTAGCGCAGGAACTGGCGGGGCGTGTAGTTCGGATAGTAGCCGAACTCCTGCGGCAGGTATCCGAGCAGCCCGCGGTACCGGTCGTCCATGGCGATGATGTCCTCGCCGTTCCACCGGATCGACCCGTCCGTGGGGAACAACAGCGTGGCGAGCATCTTCATGAGCGTGGACTTGCCCGCGCCGTTGGGAGCGAGCAGTCCGTACACGCCCTGTTCGAACGTGAGGTTGACGTCCCTGAGGACGGTGGTGCCGGAAAACGTTTTGGTGACATGTTCGACGGTGAGCATGATCGGAGCCTTTCTCCACGATGTGGAAGTTGTATGATGCGGCGACTGCTAGGCGAACGCCTCGGCGCGACGGGAGGCGGGAACGTTCATGTATCGGCGCAGCGCGTAGAGGAACGCCACCGCGAGCGCCGCCGCGATGCCCAGGCTCACCGCCGCGGGCAGACGTTCCATCATCCCGGCGACCCGGTCCGAAAAGGCCCATGCGGCGCCGCCCGCCGCAAGCCACGCCACGGGCATGACCGCCGCGCTCGCCGGCCACGCGCACCGGGCGTCCACGGCAAGCTGTCCGAGCGCGAACAGGAACAGCGACGCGAAGGACACGCCCAGCATGGTGAGCACGGGCAGGCGCCTGCCGCTCAGCGCGGAGACGACGACGCATCCCATCGTGTCGGCCGTCACCGACGCCGCGCCGAAGGCCAGCATGCGCACGGCGGCGAGGCGATGGAACGACCACCTGCATACGCGCCACAGGTCAAGCGTCCGCCGCTCCCGTTCCCGGAGCATGATGAGCAGATGCACAAACTCGTACAGGAACGGCGACGCCAGAAACATGAGGATCATCAGCCGGCCCTGCGCGGCGGAATCCCTTTGCATGAAGCCGTCGGCGCCCGCGGCCAGCAGTCCCCAGACGCACGCGGCGGCCAAGCATCCCAGAAACACGCAGTCCCATACGCCGAAGAACAGGCTGCGCAGGCCGGCGGACCGGACGAGTTCGGCCACGGAATCCACGAGCCGCATTCGCGCGGGCATGCCGCGCGTCACGATCATGGCGACGCTGGCGTCCCGTTCGGCCTTGTCGGGGTAGGGAATGCGCCCGCCCGGCGCATCGTCAATGGGTCTCATCGCCGAACTCCTTTCTCAGCATGGCCATCAGTCTGTAGTACCGCGCCTTGACGGTGGATTCGCTCTCCCCCGCCGCGGCGGCGATCTGCGCGAAGCCTTGCCCCGCGTAGAGGTGAAGCCGGAACGCCTCCTGCACGGCCGGATCGCATGCCGCCACGCGTTCCTCGATCCGCCCGAGCAGCTCCCGGTTCGCGACGAGTTCGGCCGTGTCCGCGAGGCGTTCGTCCGGCACGTCCCACGAAGCGCCGTCCTCCGCCGAGTCCAGCGACACCGCTTCCGGATTCGTCCGGCGTCGGAAGTCGATCACCTTGTAGGCCGCGATGCGGTACAGCCATGTGGTGAACGAAGCCCGATCCGGGTCGTAGGAGGGCAGGGACTTGAGGGCCGCGATGAACGTCTCCTGCGTGAGGTTCATGGTCTCCTCCCGGTCGCCCACCTGCCGGTAGACGAAGGCGAACAGCCCGTCGTAATGCTCGCGCACCAAGGCGTCGGCGGCCCGTTCGGATCCATGGAGGATCCGGCGGATCCAAGCCGCGTCGCGGTCCCTGCGCCGCGCGCCCGATGCGGAGCCGAACATGTCACCTCCTTGCCGAGTGTTGCGGGTGTCGGATCGACTTTCCGTCTCCAGTGAAGTATTCGTCCGGCCCCTTCGGATAGTTGCACGGCGTGTCGCGCATACGAAAAGGCCGGCCTTCCCGTGTGGAAAGACCGGCCTTGTTCGTCAGCGATGACGTCTGCCGCTCATCCGTTACTCGCCGTCGGTCGCGGAGCCCGTCTCGGGGGCAGAGGCGGACCCGGAGTCCACCAATTCCGGCGTCGCGGCGTCCTTGCCGTCGCCGTCACCGGCGTCGGCTTCGCCGTCCGTCTTGTTGGCGTCGGCGTTCTGGAACGGCTCGCCCTTGAAGGTGAACTCGCCCAGAATGCCCTCGCCCTCGGCGTCCACGGTGACCTTCTCGCCGTCCTCGAGCTCGCCCATGAGGATCTTCTCGGAGATGGCGTCCTCGATGTCGCGCTGGATGACGCGGCGCAGCGGACGGGCGCCGAGCAGCGGGTCGAAGCCCTTCTCGGCGAGCAGGTCCTTGGCCTTGTCCGTGAGTTCGAGCGACATGTGGCGGTCGAACAGACGCTGGTTGAGCAGCGACACGTCGAGGTCGACGATCTGGCGCACCTGCGGCTCGGTGAGCTGGCGGAACACGATGATGTCGTCCAGACGGTTGAGGAACTCGGGACGGAACTGCTGCTTCAGCTCCGCGCTCACCTGATCCTTCATGCGCTGGTAGCTCGACTCGGTGTTGCTGCCCAGCGAGAAGCCGGTGGTCGCGGACTTGGCGATGTCCTTGGAGCCGAGGTTCGTCGTGAGGATGATGATGGTGTTCTTGAAGTCCACCTTGCGGCCCTGCCCGTCGGTCAGATGGCCGTCGTCCAGCACCTGCAGCAGCGTGTTGAAGATGTCCGGATGGGCCTTCTCGATCTCGTCGAACAGCACCACGGAGAACGGCTTGCGGCGCACCTTCTCGGTGAGCTCGCCGCCCTCCTCGTAGCCCACGTATCCCGGGGGCGCGCCGAAGAGGCGGGAGGCCTGGTACTTCTCGGAGAACTCGGACATGTCCACGCGGATCAGCGCGTCCTCGTCGTCGAACAGGAACGAGGCGAGCGCCTTGGCGAGCTCCGTCTTGCCCACGCCGGTCGGGCCGGCGAAGATGAACGAACCGGTCGGGCGCTTCGGGTCCTTGAGGCCCACGCGGGCGCGGCGGATGGAGCGCGACAGCGCTGCCACGGCCTCGTCCTGGCCGATGATGCGCTTGTGCAGTTCGGCCTCCATGCCCATGAGCTTCTTGGATTCCGCCTGGGTGAGCTTGAACACCGGGATGCCGGTGCTGGAGCTGATCACCTGGGCGATCACGTCCTCGTCCACGACCATCTTGACGTCGGACTCGCCCTCGCGCCACGAGGATTCCTTGCTCTTGCGCTCGGATTCCAGCTTCTCCTGGCTGTCGCGCAGCTGCGCCGCCTTCTCGAAGTCCTGGTCCTTGATGGCCTTGTCCTTCTCGTCGGAGATCTTGGCGATCTTCGAATCGAGCTCCTTGAGCTCGGGCGGGGCGGTGAGGCGCTTGATCCTCAGGCGCGCGCCGGCCTCGTCGATCAGGTCGATGGCCTTGTCCGGCAGGTTGCGGTCCTGAATGTAGCGCGCCGACAGCTCGGCGGCCGCCTGCAGGGCGCCGTCCGTGATGGTCACGTGGTGGTGGTTCTCATAGCGCTCGCGCAGGCCCTTGAGGATCTCGATGGTCTCCGCGATGGACGGCTCGTGCACCTGAATCGGCTGGAAACGACGCTCGAGGGCCGCGTCCTTCTCGATGTACTTGCGGTACTCGTCCGTGGTGGTGGCGCCGATGGTCTGGAGCTCGCCGCGCGCCAGCATGGGCTTGAGCATGTCGGAGGCGCCCAGGGCGCCGTCCGCGGAGCCCGCGCCCACGATGGTGTGGATCTCGTCGATGAACAGCACGATGTCGCCGCGGGTCTTGATCTCCTTGAGAACCTTCTTGAGGCGTTCCTCGAAGTCGCCGCGGTAGCGGGAGCCGGCCACCATGGAGCCGAGGTCCAGCGAGTAGACCTGCTTGCCCTTGAGGGTCTCCGGCACGTCGCCGGCGTTGATCTTCTGCGCGAGGCCCTCGACGACCGCGGTCTTGCCGACGCCCGGCTCGCCGATGAGCACCGGGTTGTTCTTGGTGCGGCGGGACAGCACGACCATGACGCGCTCGATCTCCTCCGAGCGGCCGATGACCGGGTCCAGCTTGCCGGCGGCGGCCTCGGCGGTCAGGTTGCGGCCGAACTGGTCGAGGATGGCCGAACCGGTCTGGTTGGCCTTGTTCTGCACGCCGCCCGCGTTGGCCAGATCGCCCTTGCCGGAATCCGAGCCGGAACCGGAGTTGCCGCGGATCATGTCGATCGTGGCGGTGCGCAGCTCGCCCAGATCCACGCCCATCTTGATGAGCACCTGCGTGCCCACGCCCTCGCCCTCGCGGATGAGGCCGAGCAGGATGTGCTCAGTGCCGATGTAGCTGTGCCCGAGCTGCAGCGCCTCCCTGAGGCTCAGCTCCAGCACCTGCTTGGCGTGCGGGGTGAAGGGAATGTGGCCGTTGGGAGCGGCGTTGCCCTTGCCGATCATCTCCTCGACCTGCTTGCGGGTGGGATCGAGTTCCACTCCCTTGGAGGCGAGCGCCTTCGCGGCGATGCCTTCGCCCTCGCGGATCAGACCGAGCAGCAGGTGCTCGGTGCCGATGTAGTTGTGCTGAAGGGAGCGGGCTTCCTCCTGCGCGAGCACGATGACGCGCCGCGCACGGTCGGTAAACCGTTCGAACATGCTTGTCCTTCCTGTGAAACTTCTCAATACTCTACCGACTTACGGTGACGTTTATTCGTTTTGTCCATGTGATTGCGCTCACAGCAAGGAAAAGACCGATATGCTGGAGACATGGAAGACAACGGAGCTCTTCCGCAAGGAGGAATGATGACTCAGTCCGCAATGAACGCAGCCGACATCGTGGTCGGCGTCGATGGTTCCGACGAGTCCTTCGCCGCGCTGAAGTTCGCTTTGAAGGAGGCCGCGATCACCGGTCAGAAGGTGAACGCGGTCTTCGGATGGACGCATTCATGGGACATGGGCGCGGAGCCGGACGACGACGAGTCCTGGAGCAAGGTGCGCCGCGAGATCAGCGCCACGCTGCGCGAATGGGTGGAGAAGGCGTCCACGGGCATCGAATTCGATCCGGGGAATCTGGAGCTGACGTCGGTCAAGGCGACCGGCACGTCCGCGCTGCTGCAGATCGGCGCGAATGCGCAGCAGATCGTGGTCGGGCGCCGTTCGCTCGGCCGCGTGGCCCGCTGGTTCATGGGCTCCCTGTCCGCCTCGCTCGCGGAGGAGTCGAAGCGCCCGGTCACCGTTGTGCGCATTCTGGACGACGAGGCGCAGAACGTGCAGGACGCGATCGCCAACGCCCTGACGCCGGTGGACGCGCACGTGCGCGTCGAGGCTCCCCAGCGGGCCGTCTCCCCTGACCGCCGTCCGGTGGTCGTGGGCGTGGACGGCTCGGAGACGAGCGCGCACGCGCTGGACTTCGCCATCCACGAGGCGGCGACGCACCAGCGCCCGCTGCATGTGATGTTCTGCTGGCAGCTCAAGGATCTGGGCGTGATCGAAGGCTACGAGAACGCGATCGCGCCGATCGAGGCCGGACAGCGCCGCGCCGAGGAGATCGTCAACGGCATGGTCGCCAAGGCCACGATCCCCGAGGGCGTGGTGTCGGTGGAGGCGCACGCCTTCCACATCCCGGCCGCCAAGGGGCTCATCAGCGCGTCCCGCTACGCCAGCTGGCTAGTGGTCGGCTCGCGCGGCCTGTCCGGTTTGGACGCGCACTTCCTCGGTTCCGTGTCCAAGCAGATCGTGAACTTCGCCGAATGCACGGTGACCGTGGTGCACTGACGTTTGCGCCCGCCGCAACGGCGTCGGCATCACGCCGAATACGCATAAAGGGGATGACCGCCGGCCTCATGGGCTCGGTGGCCATCCCCTTTATGCGTTGGTCATTCGCCGGCCGCCACGGATTCAGCGGTCTTCGGCATGCCCTTCATCGGCGTCGCGCTCCACGGCTTCGCTTTCGTCATCCTCGTCCCCGTCGTCCGCCGGTTTGGTCAGGTCGACGGTGGCGACGACCTCCGGTTCGTCCGGGTCCGCGGCGTGTTCGGCGATGTCCTCGTCGGTCGCCTCATCGTCCGGCACGGTCTGCGCCTCGATGTCCTCGTCGGTCGCCTCGTCGGAATCGGCTTCGGCCGCGGCCTCATCATCCTCAGTCTCCGGGTCGGATTCCGGCTCCTCGGACGACGCTTCGCCGGGCTCATCGGGCTCGACTGGCTCGTCGGCCGCGATTTGCCCGGCATCGGATGATTCGGTCTCGGAGGCTTCCGTCATGGGCGTCGCCGCGGCCGATTCCTCCGGATGCGCCGGCCGTTCGGATTCGGAGTCCGCGCCTTCGACGGTCGAACCCGCCGCAGCACCCTCTTCCGCCGCGGTCGCGTCGGTCGCGGGAGACTCGTTTTCAGTGGTTTCGGCGGCGTCGTCCGCATCCTCGCCGTCGGAGGCGAGACGGTGTCCCTCCCCCATGCGCTCGAGCAGTTCGACCTCGCCGTGCTCGTCGCGCGGACGCTGGGCCACGATGTCGATGTGCAGGTCGTCGAAGGCGGGCTTCGACTGCACCCACAGCCTGCTGGGCTGGGGCGGGTCGATTTCGGAGTGCTCGCCGCAGCCGTGGTCAAGGGAGACCACGCGGCCGTCGTCGGGGCTCCACTTGTTGGCGCACACGCCGAACATGCGGTTCAGGTCGCCCTTGAGCGGGATGAAGAATCCGCAGGACTCGCACACGGATCCGCCGGCCGTCTTGGTGGACAGCGCCTTGGGACCGTGCGGGCCGTCGTACCAGCGCTTCGCCGTCTGCGCGCGGCCGAGGGGACTCAGCACGTGGCGGCGCGACAATTCGAATTCGTCGATCGCCTCGGCCATGTCCAGCGCGGAGGTCTTCGCGGCGGCGTCCCCGGCGTCGTCCGCGGCCGGAGCCTCCTTTCCGTCGCCATTCGTCGACGCGGAAACCGTATCGGATGCGGAGTCGGCATCGGGATCGTTCGTTTCGGCGGCCGGGGCCTCGCCGTTGGCGTCGGCGTCCCCTTCGCGGGCTTCGCCGGTGCCTTCGCCGGATTCGGCGGCGGGCTCGCCGGCGGCCTCGGGCTTCGTCTCACCAGCCGCTTCCTGCTCGCGTTCGGCCTTGTCCTCGGCCTCCACGGCGTCCACCACGGCCTCGAGCTGCTCCTCGCTCAGGCCCTCCTCCAGACGCGGATCGTCCGGATCGGTGCCGATCGAATCGGTGACCGAAAGGTCCGTCGGTTCCAGACGGTCCTTCCACGGGATCCACTTCGGCGGCAGCAGCGCCTTTTCGGTGGGCAGCAGGGAGGATTCGTTCACCGTCCAGTGGTCGAGCTCCTCGTCATGGTACATGGTGACCGACCACTGCCACCCCTCGTAGCCGGGGATGTGGGCCTCAAAACGGAAATCGGTGACGCCGTCGCCCAAGTCCTGGCTGGCGACGAAATCACCCACCTCGGCCGCGTCGTCCGCCATGTCGAATGCGATCGCCTGAGCGAGCGACCGCGCCTCAAGTATCGTGTCCGGCATCAGCCCACCTTCGTCATCGTGTCCATCGGTCATCGTCGTCAACGCGCATCAGTCCTGCACGTCGAAGTTGTCGGCCACCGCGCGCAGCAGCGTGGCGAGCTTCTTGGACTCGGCCTGCGAGGGGTAGCGGTGACGGCGCAGCGTGTTGCCGGCGGAGTCCAGCAGCTTGATGAGGTCCTCGCAGATCGCGGCCATGTCGTCCGGCTTCGGGCGGGTCGCCTTGACCAGCGACGGCGCCGAGGCGATCGGGGTCACGCTCATGGCCTGGGGCCCCCTGCGCCCCTCCACCACGGAGAACTCGACCTTGGCGCCCTTGCGCAGCGTGGTGACGCCGGCGGGCAGCGCCGCCGCGGGCAGGAACACGTCGTCGCCGCCATCGATGGAGATAAAACCATACCCCTTATTGGCGTCGAACCAACGAACACGACCGCTGGGCATTCTTCAACCTCACTCATTCCCGTGCGCGGGCCCTTGCCCGCGTCTGATCAAAAAACCGAAGTAACAGTATACCTCAAGGCCGTTGACAGGTTCGCCCGTCACGCTGCGGGCGGAGTCGGTCCGTCGGCGGCGCTTCCGCCCGCCGGGGCGCCGGCCTTCCCGGACAGCCCGGCCGCATCCGCGGCGTTCGCGGCCGGCGCGGCCTTGGCGGCGTTCTTCCGGCCGCGCGACCAGCCGGACTTCTTGGTCTTCATGGGCTGCGTGCGGTCCGCCGGCGGCTCGCTCACGGTGCCCAGCGGCAGCACGATGGTGAAGGTGAGTCCCCCGCCGGGCGTCTCGGTGGCGCAGATGAGACCCTTGTGCGCCTTGGTGACGGACTGCGCGATGGACAGGCCCAGACCGGTGCCGCCCTTTTCGCGGGCGCGGGAGGGATCGGCCGTGTAGAAGCGCTCGAACACCTGCGAGCGCTTGTCCGCCGGCACGCCGGGGCCGTGGTCGATCACCTGGACGACCGCGTAGTCGTAGCCGGACTGCGTGCCCTGCGCCACCTGCACGGCTTCGATGAACCGGGCGAGCGAGGCGTCGGTGGACGGCATCTTGCCCAGCGTGTCGGGCGTGATCGACGCGGTGAGCGTGCCCACCGCCACCTGCACGGGGGAATCCGCGGGCGTGTAGCGGTGCACGTTGCCGATGATGTTCGTCACCACCTGCCTGAGCCTCGAGGCGTCGCCGGTCAGGCGCACGTCGGGCAGTTCGCCGGCGACGAAGGCCAGGCACGGCGTCCTGCGCGCGGATTCGGGCGCGCCGTCGGGCAGCACGGTCGTCATGGCCACGCGGCCGACGCTCACCCCGCGCTCCGGGTCGAGGGCGTGCAGGTCCTCGGTCGCATCGGACACGATGGAGCTGAGGTTCACCTGCTGCGTCAGGTCGATGCCGCGCCCCTCGTCCAGGCGCGCCAGCGACAGCAGGTCCTCCACGAGCACGGTCATGCGCGTGCTGGACTTTTCGATGTGCCCGATCGCCTCGTCGGCGCGTTCCAGCGCCCCCGGGTAGTCGCGCTGCATCTTGTACAGCTCGGCGTATCCGTGGATGGCGGCGAGCGGGGTTCTGAGCTCGTGGCTGGCGTCGGAGACGAAGCGCTTCATCTTCTCGGTGGTCGCCTCCTGTTCGTGGAAGCTGTATTCGATGCGGTAGAGCATGGCGTTGAGCGACGCGGACAGCGAACCGACCTCGGTGTTCTCCGGCATGGACGGCACGCGCTGGCTCAGGTCGCCGGCCGCGATCTTGGCGGCGGTCTTCTCGATGCGCTTGAGCGGCTTGAGCGTGTGGTTGACGACCAGGGAGCCGAGGCACGCGCCGAGCACCACGATGGCCGCGCCCACCATGAGGCAGTATTCGGTGATGGTCTGCACGGTGGAGGTCATGTCCCCCAGCGACAGGCCGATGTACACCACGCCGTGCGTGCCCTTGGCCTCGTCCACCCACGGCAGGGCGACCACGCGCCATGCGGCGGACGCGCTGTTGATCACCTCGCGCTGCTCGTTGGTGAGCTTGTCCTTGCTCACGTTGCGCAGCGAATCCGGCAGCTCCACGTAGGCGGGCGTGGTGAACGGCGTGCTCAGCGCCACGCCGCTCATGGATCCGGACGCCGGCAGCAGCGGCGAGGAGACGATGTTGTACTTGAGCTGCGGCGGGAAGTTGGCGTCGCCGACCACGTTGCCGTTGGCGTCGGTGAGCGTGGCGATCTGGTTGTTCGAGTCGCGGATCTGGATGAAGTAGCTGGTCACGCCCAGCGTGGTCGCGGGGTTCTGCTGGTTGAGCTTGGAGACGTTGTTGTAGACGAGCTGCGCCTGGCCGGTCAGCTGGCTGTCCATGCGGTCAAGCAGATAGCCGCTGACCATCTGGCGAATGGCGAAGGTGATGGATCCCGTGCCGGCGAACAGCAGCACGAAGATGATCACCACCAGCTTGGTGCTCAGCGGCACCTTGTCGAAATGCATGCCCAGCGGCTTGTCGTCCGCCTCCGTGCGGACGCGTCTGGTGTTGGCCGTATGCGCCATGGCTCGTTGCCCCTCAGGATTCCTTCGGCTCGCGGATCATGTAGCCGATGCCGCGCTTGGTCTGGATGAGCGGGGCCACCTTGTGCTTGGAGCCGTCCTCCCCCGTGACCTCCACGCCGTCCACCTTCTTGCGCAGGTAGGAGATGTACGATTCGACGATCGCCGCGTCCCCGCCCCAGTCGTACTGCCAGACGTGGTCGAGGATCTGCGCCTTGGACAGCACGCGCCCCTCGTTGTCCATGAGGTAGCGCAGCAGCTTGTACTCGGTGGGGCTCAGGTCCACGGGCTGGCCGGCGCGCGTCACGTCGTGCGAATCCTCGTTGATCTCCAGATCGGCCACGCGGATGATCGGGTCGTCCTCCACCTGCTCGCGCGTGCGGCGCAGGATGGCGCGGATGCGCGCCACGACCTCCTCGAGGCTGAACGGCTTGGTGACGTAGTCGTCGCCGCCCACGGTCAGGCCCATGATCTTGTCCTGCGTGTCGTCGCGGGCGGTGAGGAACAGCACCGGCGCGTCGATGCCCTCCTGGCGGATGCGGCGGGTGACGGTGAACCCGTCGATGTCCGGCAGCATCACGTCGAGCACGACGAGGTCGGGCTGCGTCTTTTCGATCACCTCGATGGCTTCGGAGCCGGACGCGGCGGTGGCCACCTCGAAGCCCGCGAAGTGCAGGGACGCGACCAGCAGTTCGCGGATGGAGGGCTCGTCATCGACAACAACGATCTTCGCTTCAATAGGTTTGCTCATGTCTCCCAGAGTGAACCACTTCGCTGGAGGTTTCCTGAATGTCGGCTGAAGTATCCGTCAGACCGCGGGCTCAGCGGACGACGGTTCGGCGGCCGTCGGATCGCCCTTCGCCCTGCCCGCGCCCGGGCGCTTATGGCTTTTGCGGCTCTTGTGGCTCGTCCGCGGCCTGCCGTCCTTCGCCCTGCGGCGCCCGCTGCCGGGCTTCTTGCGGCCGCCGCCGTGGCGCGACTGGCCGGAGCGCTTGTGCACGATGAACAGCAGGACGGACGCGACGATCACCACGCCGAGCACCACCGCGAACACGATCACGCCCACGCTGCTGGCCGTGGAGGACGTGGAGCTTTTCTTGATGCGCGCGATCGCGTCCATCATCGCCTTGGCGGATCCGGGCCAGTCGGGGTTCGTGCTGTCCGCCACGATGGGACCGAGCGCCGCCTGCGACAATTCGTCCACCGTGGACTGCTTGCGCAGCCACTCCTCGGAGTTCGAGGACACGGCCACCACGAGGTTGCCGTCCTGCGTGGCCACGGCGAGCATCACGGTGTTCGCCTCCGGATCGGTGGAGTCGAGCGTCTGCTTCGTCCACTGTTCGGGGTCCACGCCCTCACGGAACTTCGGCAGGTACATGAGCTTGACGCTCACGCCCGTCTCCGCCTTGGTCTTGTCGATCGCGTCGGTCACGGTGGCCGTGTCCTCGCCGAGCAGGTTCTCGGTGTCGATGATCGAGTCGCTGACGCTGATCGAGGCGTCCCCGGAGGCGTCGTCCGCCCAGGCGGTCGCGCCGCCGAGGCCGATGTTCGCGCCGAGCGCAAGGATCAGGCACAGCAGCAGGGCCCACATCCGCGCACCGGTGGACAACCCGGTGCGGCGACACGCCGAAGACGCGGACCGGGGGGCACGTTCGACCACAAGACCCTGTTTTGCCGAGGTGAAATCGCGATTTGTCATAGTCTCCACATTAGCGGCTGTCCGGACCGTCGCCGTCACCAATCAGACCGTCAAGGCAAACAACGAAAGGAAACACCATGCCACAGTACGTCGTCGATTCGGAGCAGATCCAGAGTTCGGCCGCCGCGGTCGCGGGATCGGTCTCCCAGATACGCAACGCGGTGAGCGGCATGTACGCCAACCTCAATGCGCTGCAGGGCGTGTGGCGCGGCGGCGCCGCCACCCAGTTCACCGCGGTGGCCCAGCAGTGGCAGGCCGCGCAGCAGCAGATGGAGCAGTCGCTCGAGGCGATCCAGAACGCGCTGCAGCAGGCCTCCATGGTCTACGCGGACGCCGAGATGAACGCCTCGCGCCTTTTCGCCAACTGACCGGGACGGCCGCACGGCCATCCCGTCGCATCCCATACCGGTGGCCCGTCTTCCAGCAACCGTGGCGGGCCGCCCTTTTCAACCGTTTCTTAATTATCAATACCTATTGATCTTTTTATTCAATAGATATGGAGTACTATATGAAGCGCAAGGACCTCATCCGAACAATCAATGATCTGGCCCGGTCAAGGGGCCTTGCATGCGAATGGAGGCAGGGCGGACGGCACACGGTCGTACGCGTGGGCGACGCGCAGGCATCCATTCCGCGGCATCGGGAGATCAACGAGATCACCGCCCGCAGCATCATCGCATACATTGAGAGGGAAACACGATGAACGTTACGGCGCAGGCCGCACGAAGCGGCAAATGGTGGGCGATCAGCGTCCCGGAGATCCCGGGACTGTTCACCCAAGTCAGGAATCTGGACGAAGCGGACGATATGGTTCGCGATGCGGCGCGCATGATGGGAATCGAAGTGGACGCCGTCACCGTCCAACCACAGCTCAATGACGAAACCGCCACACTGATCCATGAACTCAATCAGGCTCGTCGGACGGCCAAAACCATGCAGGAGCGCGCTTCATCGCTGACGCGCGACACGGCGAGGACCCTACGCGGCGAGGGACTCACGCTCCGGGACGTCGCCGCCATCATCGGCTTGACCCCACAGCGCGTCTCCGTTCTATTGCGTTGATTCACCGGCCAAGCGACATACCGGCCAAACAAAACGACGGGAGGGGTTCCTCCGGAACGAAATCCGGAGGAACCCCTCCCGTATGCGTCAGACGCTAGCCGAAGCTAGCGGGCGAGCCGATCCGCGCGGGATCAGTAGCCCATGTCGGCGCCCTGGGCCGGGGCGGCGGTCTTGGGCTCCGGCTTGTTGGCGACCACGGCCTCGGTGGTCAGGAACAGGCCGGCGATGGAGGCGGCGTTCTGCAGCGCGGAACGGGTCACCTTGACCGGGTCGGTCACGCCGGCGGCGAGGAGGTCCTCGTAGGTGTCGGTCGCGGCGTTCAGGCCCTGGCCGTCGGGCAGGGAACGAACCTTGTCGATGACCACGTCACCGGACAGGCCGGCGTTCTCGGCGATCTGCTTGATCGGGGCCTCGATGGCGCGGAAGACGATGGAGGCGCCGGTGGCCTCGTCGCCCTCGAGCTTGACGTCCTTCTCGGCCTTCGCCGCGGCCTGGATGAGGGCCACGCCACCGCCGGGCAGCAGGCCTTCCTCAATGGCGGCCTTGGCGTTGCGCACGGCGTCCTCGATGCGGTGCTTGCGCTCCTTGGCCTCCACCTCGGTGGCGGCGCCGACCTTGATCACCGCAACGCCGCCGGCCAGCTTGGCCAGGCGCTCCTGCAGCTTCTCGCGGTCGTAGTCGGAGTCGGTGTTCTCGATCTCGGCGCGGATCTGGGCCACGCGGGCGTCGATGTCCTCCTTGGAGCCGGCGCCCTGCACGATGGTGGTCTCGTCCTTGGAGACGATGACCTTCTTGGCGTGGCCGAGCACGGACACGTCGACGGAGTCGAGCTTGAGGCCGAGCTCGTCGGACACCACCTGGGCGCCGGTGAGGATGGCCATATCCTGCAGCATGGCCTTGCGGCGGTCGCCGAAGCCCGGGGCCTTGACGGCGCAGGACTTGAAGGTGCCGCGGATGTTGTTCAGGATGAGGGTCGGCAGCGCCTCGCCGTCGACGTCCTCGGCGATGATCAGCAGCGGCTTGCCGGTCTTCATGACCAGCTCGGCGATGTGGACCACATCCTGCTGGCTGGAGACCTTGCCGGAGGTCAGGAGGATGTACGGATCCTCGAGCACGGCGGTCTGGTCGTCCTGGTTGGTGACGAAGTACGGGGCGATGTAGCCCTTGTCGAAGCGCATGCCCTCGGTGAACTCGAGGTCGAGGCCGAAGCGGTTGTTGTCCTCAACGGTCACGACGCCGTCCTGACCGACCTTGTCCAGCGCCTCGGCGATCTTCTCGCCGACTTCCGGATCAGCGGCGGAGATGGTCGCGGTGGCGGCGATCTGGTCCTTGGTCTCGACGTCCTTGGCGGCGGCGATGAGCTCCTTGACGATGGCGTCGGTGGCCTTCTCGATGCCGCGGCGCAGCGCGATCGGGTTGGAGCCGGCGGTCACGTTCTTCAGGCCTTCGTGCACGAGGGACTGGGCCAGCACGGTGGCGGTGGTGGTGCCGTCGCCGGCGACGTCGTCGGTCTTCTTGGCGACTTCCTTGACCAGCTCGGCGCCGATGCGCTCGTACGGATCCTCAAGGTCGATTTCCTTGGCGATGGAGACGCCATCGTTGGTGATGGTCGGGGCGCCGTAGGTCTTGTCGAGCACGACGTTGCGGCCCTTCGGGCCCAGCGTGACCTTGACGGTGTTGGCGAGCTTGTCGAGGCCCGCAAGCATTCCCTGGCGAGCTTCCTCGTCGTATGCAATGATCTTTGCCATCTGTGTTCCTCCAACATGGCTGTTGAGTGTGGTTCCACGTCGGGGCCCGGAGCGATGCGCCGGCCGTCAGCTGCCGGGCGTTATCACTCTCGCTCCCCGAGTGCTAACTGCGAGATTAGCACTCTCGACCGTCGAGTGCCAACATTGCGGCGCGCGAATACGCCGATAGCCAACATCGGCGGGCCGCGGAATACGTGCGACGGTGGGGAAACACAACGAAAAAAGGCCCCCGAGGGAGCCTTTTTCGAAAAACCGCCGAACGGTCAGTCCAGCTTGACGACCTTGGTCGCCTGCATGCCCTTGGGGCCGTGCTCGGCCTCGTAGCGGACGTGCTCGCCCTGGTCGAGAGTGCGGAATCCCTCGGACTGGATGGCGGAATAATGGACGAACACGTCCTCCCCGCCGTCGTCCGGGGTGATGAACCCGTACCCCTTCCCGGAGCTGAAGAACTTCACGGTACCCTGTGCCATATCGACTTCCTTCACTGCGCACCGATCCTTCACGCCACGGACGCACCCTTTACGCGCCCGTGCCCCTTCGGCGCCGCATCCATTGTAGATACGGGGCGAAAGGAAACGCCGACGCCGGGCCGCGGGCCGGAAGCCGAATGCGGGCCGCCGCTACTTCATGAGCACGGCGACGACCGGCGCGCTCACGGACGGGGACTGGGCCACGTTGTCGATGCCGAGCTGCTTGGCCACGTCCTCCGCGGTCGCCTTGTCGGTCTCGTTCTGGTACCAGACGGTGGACTCGTCCGGCAGGGTGGAGCGGTTCTTGGGGTTGTCCGCGCTGGCGTTGGAATAGCCGGCCTTCTTGAGCTTGCTCACGTTCTGCGCGCCGTAGCCGTTGCGGCCGACGCCGTTGATCACCAGAATCTCGCTGGACTTGTTCACGGTGGACGCGGCGGATGCGGAGGCCGAAGCCGAAGCAGAGGCCGAGGCCGTCGCGGAGGCGGTGGACGACGCGCTTTCGGACGCCGCGGCGGAGGACGACTGCGCGGCCAACGAAGACGCGGAGGACGGTGACTGGGAGGCGGCGGGCGAGGAGGCGGCCTCCGAGGTCGACACCGCGCCGCTCGCCACGCTCGTGGTCTGCGAGGCGGCGGGGGACGCCGAACGGAAGGCGTTGCCGGTCACGGCCCACACGACCAGACCGCACACGGCCGCCACCAGCAGCACGACGAGATACGGGGCCAGACGCGCGCCGACCGAACGCGGACCGCGGTGCACGCCGACCGGGCCGGCGGGCGGATTGTCGAATTCATCGGGCGTGTACGACGCTTGGGACATGCTCTCCTCCATTCACGACTACCGGCCAGTCTAGCGGCTGCGCTCCCCCGGGGTCCACTTCGGCTGCGTTTCCCCGCCGGTTCGCCCGCCGGGCTAGAGTGGGGCGCATGATCAAACCTCTGAGCGAACTCGTGGATCCGGGCTGGGCCAAGGCCCTCGCGGGCGTGGAGCCCGACATTCACCGCATGGGCGATTTCCTGCGCGGCGAGCTGCGCGCCGGACGTCCCTATCTGCCGGCGAGCCACAACATCCTGCGCGCGTTCACCATCCCGTTCGATTCGATCAAGGTGCTCATCGTGGGCCAGGACCCCTATCCCACGCCGGGCAACCCGGTGGGGCTGAGCTTCTGCGTGGCCCCCGACGTGCGGCCGCCCGCGAGTCTGGTGAACATCTATAAGGAGCTCACCGACGACCTTGGCGTGCCGATGCCGCCGAACGGCGACCTGACCCCGTGGACCAGGCGCGGCGTGATGCTGCTCAACAGGTGCCTGACGGTGGGCGTGGGCCAGCCCAACAGCCATGCCGGCAAGGGCTGGGAGACGGTCACCGACGAGGCGATCCGACAGCTCAACGCGCGCGTGGACGCCGACGGCAGGCCGAAGCCGCTCGTGGCGATCCTGTGGGGCAAGAAGGCGCAGACGCTCGAACCGCTGCTCACCCATGCGGCGCTCATCGAATCCGCGCATCCGAGCCCGATGTCCGCGCGCTACGGGTTCTTCGGCTCGAAGCCGTTCTCCCGCGCCAACGAGGCGCTCAGGGCCATGGGCGCGGAGCCGGTGGACTGGGATCTCACCCACCGCTGACCGAAGCCCCGCCGAGAGCTAAATCGGGGCAGGATCCGGGCGACGGTCAGCTTGCATGGCTACAGTGGTCGGCATGGCTTTATTCCCGAATGCACCCATTTCCGCCCCGCTGCCCCCGGTGCCGGCCGTTCCCGTGCCGTCGGACGGCGCGGTCGCCGCGCTCACCGCGCAGGACACGCAGCACGCCAGACAGCTGGCCGACCGCGTCCGCGCGCGCTTCGCCAAGACGCTCGTCGGGCAGGAGAAGCTGCGCGAGTCCCTGATCGTCACCATGGTGGCCGGCGGCCACATCCTCATCGAGTCGGTGCCCGGCCTCGCCAAGACGACGGCGGCGCAGACGCTCGCCACGTCCGTCTCCGGCACGTTCAAGCGCGTGCAGTGCACGCCGGACCTCATGCCTTCCGATCTGGTGGGCACGCAGGTCTTCGACTTCGCCTCGCAGAAGTTCGCCACCCAGATCGGCCCGATCCACGCCAACTTCGTGCTGCTCGACGAGATCAACCGCTCCAACGCGAAGACCCAGTCCGCCATGCTCGAGGCCATGGCGGAGGGCACCACCACGATCGGCGGCGAGCGCATCGCGCTGCCCAGGCCGTTCATGGTGATCGCCACGCAGAACCCCATCGAGGAGGAGGGCACGTACAACCTGCCCGAGGCGCAGATGGACCGCTTCACCATGAAGGCCGTCATGTCGTACCCGACCGCGGCCGAGGAGGCGAGCATGCTCAGGCTGCTCACCGGACGCGGCTCCGACACGCCGGACTTCAACGCGCTCGACCAGGACCGCATCTCCGTGCACGACGTGGAGTTCCTGCGCGCCGCGGCCCGCCGCGTCCACGTTTCCGACGCGATCATGGGCTATGCGGTCGATCTGGCGGCCACGACGCGCGGCGCGGGCACGCATCCGATCCAGGGGCTCGCCGCATCGGTGCGCCTCGGCGCCAGCCCGCGCGCCTCGATCGCGCTCACGCGCATCGGGCAGGCGAACGCCCTGCTCGCCGGCCGCGACTACGTGGTGCCCGAGGACATCAAGTCCTGGGCGCACGAGGTGCTGCGCCACCGCGTCATCCTCACCTTCGAGGCGCTGGCAGACGGCGTGAGCAGCGATCAGGTCATCGACGACGTCGTCAGGGCGGTTCCCGTTCCATGATCGGCCGTTCCGTGTCCGAACGGCCCGCGTCCCCGCCATCGCGTCCGGAACGCGCCGACGAGCATATCCGCAGGAAGATCGAGGCGCTGGGCCACAAGCTCGCGCTGCCGACCGTCGCCCGGGCGCTCGGCGTGCTGGAGGGCGAGCATTCGTCGCGCCGGCCCGGCGGCAGCGACGAGTTCATGGACATCCGCGTCTACGCCCCCGGCGAGGAGGCGCGCCTGATCGACTGGAAGACCAGCGCGCGGTCGGGCCGCCCGATGATCGTGGACAAGGAGCGGCGCGCCACGAGCCGCGTGTGGATGCTCATGGACGTGGGCCGCGAGATGACCGGCTCCTGCGCCGGCGGGGAGGCCGCATGGCAGGTGGCGGCGAACGCGCTGCGCATGTTCGCGACGCTGTCCCTGCGACGCTCCGACGACATCTCGCTGGTGCTCGGCAACGCCGCGTCGATCACGCGCGTGCCGTTCAACGGCGGCTTCGCCCGCTTCGAGCATGTGCTGGACAAGGCGATGGACCGCCGGTGGGACCAGCCCCGGCATCTGGACGCCCTGCTGGACTACGCGCGTCGCATCAAGGACCGCTCGTCCCTGCTGGTGATCGCCACCGACGAGACCGCGCTCAGGGACCGGCACATCGCGGCGATCCGCATGCTGGCGCAGACCCACCCGCTGGTGGTGGTGGACGTGGCGACGGTCAACCCGTTCGCCGCGAGACGGTCCGGCAGGCGCGTCGTGGACGCCCCGGACGGCCGCGTCCTGCCGGCTTTTCTGGCGAGTGCCGTCAGCGAGCGGGAGGTGGACACGCACCGCGAGTACCTCGCCGCGGCGCTGGAGCGCGAGCTGACGCGCTGCGGGTCCACCATGATCCGCGCCGACTCGAGCGAGGCCATGTTCGCGGTGTTCGTGAGGCTCGTCTCCACCGCCTCGCCGATGCGCGCGATGGGAGGTATGGCACGATGACCGTCGCTTTGGACGTTTCCTCGTTGTCCCCGCTGCCCTCAATGGGCATGCCGGTCTGGCTGGCCGTCGTCTGCGCGGCGTGCGCGGCGTTGTGCGTCGCCGCCGTCGTGGCCGCGGTTCTGGCGTTCCGCCCGTCCCGCAGGCCCGCTCCCCCGCGCGGCGCGCACATGACGGCGAGCGACGCGACGCGCTGGCACGGGCGCATCGACCGGGTCGTCGCCCGGCACGAGGCCGGCGAGCTGACGCGCGAGGAGGCCTTCGCCGAGCTTGCGGCGCTGGTGCGCGAATTCGCGTCGGACGCGACCGGCAGCGACATGAGCGCGCACACGCTGGCGGATTTCAGCCGCATGCCGCGCACGGACCGCAACGGCGGCGCCGTGGACCTGCTGCGGCAGACCGTGGCCGCGTTGTACCCGCCGGAGTTCGCCGACGAGCTGTCCAACGCGCAGGCCCGCTCGATCACCGTGGCGCAGGCCGCGGGCTGGGTGTCGAATCTTGTGGATAGGTGGCGTTGATGGGATTGTTGCAATGGCGATGGCCGTGGGCCATGCTGGCCGCCGTCGTGGCGCTCGCGGTGGTTCTCGTCGCGGTGCGCGCGGTCTGCGCGCGGCGCGAACGTCGCGAGCGGGAGCGCAGCGGGCATGCCGACGGCGTGGCGACGGTGTGGAGTCTGGACGACGATTTGGGCGGCGAGGCCGCGTCGCGTCTGATGCGCCGCTGGCGGTTGTGGAGCCGCGTGGGCGCGGGGCTGCTGGGCCTCGCGCTCGCCGTCGCGATCGTGCTGGCGGGACGTCCGGCCACCGTGGACGCGAATGCCGAACGCGGCGAATCGCGCGACATCGTGCTCTGCCTCGACGTGTCCGGCTCGGCGCTGCCGTACGACCGCGAGGTGATCGCCTCCTACCTGTCGCTGGTGGACCGTTTTCAGGGCGAGCGCATCGGCCTGAGCATCTTCAATTCCACGTCGCGCACGGTCTTCCCGCTCACCGACGACTACGACTTGGTCAAGTCGCAGCTGAGCGAGGCGAACGACCTGCTCAAGGGCGTGCAGACGCAGGACGACATCAACAACATGAGCGATCAGGACTACCAGAAGGTGTCCGACTGGCTGGCCGGCACCCAGAACCGCAAGCAGTCCACGAGCCTGATCGGCGACGGTCTGGTCAGCTGCGCCGCCATGCTGCCCGGCTTCTCCGCGACGGGCGACGCGTCGGCCGCGCAGGCGGCGGGCCGCAGCGCCTCCATCGTGCTCGCCACGGACAACGTGGTCTCCGGATCCCCCACGTACACGCTCGCCGAGGCGCTGGATCTGACGCACGAAGTGGGCATCACCGTGGACGGTCTGTTCTCCGGCCCGCAGCAGAGCGAGTCGGATCAGGCCACGCAGGAGATGAAGACGCTCATCGAGTCGCACGGCGGCGTGTTCCTCACGCAGCGCAACGGGGACTCGGTCAACGCCCTGGTGCGCGAGATCGAAAGCCGCCGCGCCGCCGAGGCCGACCAGCCCGAACGCTCCAGTCTGGTGGACGCGCCGGGATGGTTCTCGCTGGCGCTGGCCGTGCTGTTCCTGTGCTATCTGACCGTGGTTTGGAGGCTCAAGCGATGAACGACTTCACGTTCTCCCCGGCGCTCGGCTGGGTCGCCGGGCCGGTCGTCGCCGGCGTGCTGGTCGTGGCCGGCATCGCCTATGCGGTATGGTTCGCGCGGCATAGGGCGGACACGGACGCCGGCGCGGCCGCATGCGTGCGCCGCGTGCTCGCCGCGCTCGTGCTGGCCGCCATGGTCATGACGCCCGGCATGCGCGTGACGACGACAAGCCGCGCGGTGAACGCCACGGACGTGTTCATTGCCGTGGACGTGACCGGCTCCATGGCCGTGGACGACGCCAACTACGGCACGGACGCCGCCATGAGCCGTCTGAACGCCGCGCGGGCCGTGGTGCGCGACGTCACGCGGCTGTATCCGGACGCCAGCTACGCGGCGGTGAGCTTCGGCGTGACGGGCACGCTCGACGTGCCGCTCACGCCGGACGGACGCGCGATCGAGAACTGGGCGGCCACGCTGGCCACCGAGTCCACGGGCGTGTCCGCGGGCTCCAACCTCGACGCGCCGATCGACCGCCTGCTGGTCGCCGCCAAGGCGGCCAAGGACCAGCATCCCGACGACACCGTGGTGCTGTACCTCATCACCGACGGCGAGCAGACCAGCGGCAAGACGCGCCGCACGTTCTCCTCGCTGCGCATGGTCGTGGACGACGCGTTCGTCATCGGCGTGGGCTCCGCGCAGGGCGGCAACATCCCCGTGTCCGCCGACGCGGCGCAGGGCGCGCAAGCGGGCCAGTGGGTGATCGACCCCACGACCGGCCAGCCCGGCGTCTCCAAGCTCGACGAGGCCAACCTCACCGCCATCGCGGACGAGCTGAGCGGCACGTACGAGCATATGGACGCCACGCACACGCTGGAGTCCGGCGCGTCCGCGAAGACGTCCCGGCAGTACCGTCTCACCACGACGGCCAAGGAGCGCACGCGCATGGCGCCGGTCGTCTGGCCACTGGCGTTCGCGCTGCTGGCGCTGTTGATCTGGGAGGCCGGCGCGTGGCTGGCCACGTCGAGGAGGCTGATATGAGCAGACGCGACAAAGGCAACGGGAACGGTGGCGGAAGTGCAAAGGCCCGCGCCGGTCTGGGACTGCGCATCACGCTGATCACGCTCGCGACGGTGTTGGCGCTGGGCTCCGCATGGGCCGGAGCGAACATGCTGGCCGTGCGCGGCTACAACGCGGCCACGGCGTCGCTGGCGCGCAATCTTCAGGACGCCTCGCGCGACGACGCCGATCTGGACCGCCTCAACGCGGCGCAGCAGCAGACCGACGCGCAGTTCTCGGACGCCGGCATGCTGGGCGCCGTGCTGCTGCCGTCCGTCTCCAAGCCCATCGCCGCGAACGCCGAGGTCTCCCGGCAGTTGAGCGCGCTGATCGCCGACGCGCTGGCCAGGCAGCAGGGCGGATCGTCCTCCGATTCCGGGTCATCCGCCCAAAACGGCGGCGATGGGACGAACTCCGACAGCCAGCCGCAAGGCGAGCAGGGGCTGAGCGACGAACAGCAGAAGAAGGTGGACGAGCTGATCAGGCAGAACCAGCAGCTCGCCTCCGCCTCGCCCTCCCCCAGCTCGTCCACGACGACGTCTTCAGCCCCCAGCGAACAATCCACGGCCAAACCGTGGTGATTCCGGCGGTTTGACGCCGCCCGCGCACATTCGACCACAGGCCCTCGCGGAATGGACCCACGCGCGGCCTTGGTGTGCGATGGGTGGCATGAACACCACGATTGATCCACAGAACTGCCAATGCCATTTTCTCGCGCCGAAAACCCATGACGAGGTAAGACGCCTGCTGAGAGAAAGCCGGGAACGCCTCGACCGGGCCCAGATCGCTTCTGACTCCGCCCGCACCCTCCATTGGGAGGGCGCGGCGGGCGAGTACTACCGCGAAACACTGCGGGTGCTTTACTACGACGCCATGCGCGCCGGATTGTCCCTCGACGTGGTCCGGCAATTGGCATGGAGGTGAGCGCCGATGAACTGGCAGGTATCAACCACGATTTACGGCGGCCCCCAGCCCACGGAAGCCGATCTCGACTCGTTCACCGCCATCGCGGAATCCTTGGAGCGCGTGGCGCAGGACCTCGGCAACATGGCGTTCGCATGGCACAGCGGCGGCGAGGAATTCTCGCGTCAGGCGCAACTCATGCCGGGCTGCCCCTCGTCACGAGGTTTCCTCGAAGCGGGGCACACTTCCATCGACTATCCGGCGCTGGCGCTGAACGCCGAGGAGAGACGCAGGGAATTCACCGCTCTGTCGGACAGGTTCCGCGCATGCGGGGAACAGGTCGTCCGCACATACTCCCTGTATTCCGAGGCGGACAACATCGCCACCAGAATCATCAGCGAAAGCGTGCAGGGCATATACACGTTGCCGAAGAAATACAGCGCTCCCCTGTGGGCCTCCACCATCGGCATCATCGGCGGGACAATCGTGCTGGGAAGCATCCGGGAGGGGCATAAGGATCTTTCGTGGATGTCCTATGCGACTTCCGAGGCCCAGGAGGGACTCATCTCGGCAGCGGGGGCGCTGATCGGCGGCAACTTCTGGGAGCGTCTGCCCGGCGGCGGCGCGTTCTCCACCAATGAGGTCGGTGCGGGCGCCACCACGATCGGCGCGTGGACGGCGAAACTCGTGAACCTGTTTCAGGGCAACGAGCTGGAGGTCAAGCCCATGCACGTCACGAAGCCGTTTCTGGACGCGCCGCGCAACATTCAGGAGGCCATGGCGAACCTGTACCGGCTGGGCCAGGAGCGGCTCGGCAAAGGCGAGGGCGGCACCGGCCTCGACTACGGCACCATCGCCATCCAAAAGTTCCGCAACGCCGACGGGACCGTAAACTGGCTGGTGACCATCCCGGGCACGGATGGCATGCTGGATTCCCCATTCGGCTGGCTGCAGAACGTGGAGCTCATGAGCGACGATCCGGACATGCGCAGGGAGGCCGACAGCGCCCGCATGGTCGTCGAGGCGATGAGGCAGGCGGGCGTCGGCAAGGACGACGCGGTGACGATGATCGGCCATTCGCAGGGCGGCATCGTGGCGGCGACGGTCGCCTCCGATTTCAAGGACGACTACAACATCCGGCACATCGTCACCTGCGGCTCCCCCATAGCCAACCACCCCGTACCGGAACGAACATGGGTGACCAGCGTCGAGGATCAGGACGAGTTGGTCTCCAATCTGGACGGCGCCCGCAACCCCCTGCGGGACACCTGGCTGACGGTTCGCGGCGTCACCGTGCCGGGAGCCCCGGACCCGTCCGACCCATTCGCCTCCACCGCGGTCCCCGGCGCCGGAACCGGCCGGACGCTGACCCATGAGATGCCCTATCTTGCGGCGGCATTCGCCAATGCGACGATTCAGGACTCCAAACCGCTGAAAGCCCATGAAAGTCACTTCGACGGCCTGATCGCCGGAACGCTTGAGGAGACCACGTATTATCAAGGCCGCATGAGGCACAATCCGGGCGAGGATTTGAAGACGGCGGGATCGTTGGGCAAACAAGCCGGGCAAGCCGTCATCGAACACAAGATCGACCAGGCGCTGGGGCCGGTAAAGGAGTTTGCCAAGCGCGGAATCGCGGATAAGATCACGGAAATAGGCGACGACATAGTCGAGGGCGTGAAGGAGCGGATCGGCGAGGCATTGCGGTCGGTTCACGGCAGGAAGTAGTCTTGATGCCATGAATCTTACCGACATCACCCCCGCAATCGCACTGACCCCGCTCGACGGCCGCTATCATTCGGCCACCGCCCCGCTCGTGGAATACCTGAGCGAGCCGGCCCTGAACCGCGAACGCATGCGCGTCGAGGTCGAGTGGATGATCCTGCTGGCCAACGGCTTCGACGGCAACGGCAACAAGCCGGTCGTCGACGGCGTCCAGCCGTTCTCCGAGGAGGAGATCGCGTTCCTGCGCGCCATCCCGGAGAACTTCGGCGCCGAGGGCATCGCCCGCCACGCCGCGCACGAGGCCGTCACCCACCACGACGTGAAGGCCGTGGAGTACTACATCGACGACCAGATCGACCTCGCCGCCGGCGAACTCGGCGCGGACACGAAGCTCAACGATCGCATCAAGACGCTCGTGCACTTCGCCTGCACCTCCGAGGACATCAACAACCTGTCCATCGCGCGCTGCGTGAAGAACGCCATGGAGAAGGTCTGGACCCCGGCGTTCAAGGCGATCGTCGACCATCTGGCGGGCAAGGCCGAGGAGTACCGCGACATGCCGCTGCTCAGCCTCACCCACGGCCAGCCGGCCACGCCGACCACACTCGGCAAGGAGCTCGCCGTCTACGTGTACCGTCTGAACCGCCAGCTCAAGCACATCGAATCCCAGGAGTATCTGGGCAAGATCAACGGCGCCACCGGCACGTTCGGCGCGCATCTGGCCGCATGCCCGGACGTCGACTGGATCGCCGTGTCCCGCGAGTTCGTCACGAACCGCATGGGCCTGACCTGGAACCCGCTCACCACGCAGATCGAGAGCCACGACTGGCAGGCCGAGCTGTACTCGACCGTCTCGCACGCCAACCGCATCATGCACAACCTGTGCGTGGACGTGTGGATGTACATCTCCCGCGGCGTGTTCGCGCAGGTGCCGGTCAAGGGCGCCACCGGCTCATCCACCATGCCGCACAAGGTCAACCCGATCCGCTTCGAGAACGCCGAGGCGAACTTCGAGATCAGCTGCTCCCTGCTGGACACGCTGTCCGCCACGCTGGTCGAGTCCCGCTGGCAGCGCGACCTGACCGACTCCACCACCCAGCGCAACATCGGCTCCGCGCTCGGCTACAGCCTGCTCGCCCTGCACAACCTGCTCGGCGGCCTCGGTTCCATCCACCCGAACGCGCACGTCATCGAGCACGAGCTCGACACGAACTGGGAGGTGCTCGGCGAGCCCATCCAGACCGCCATGCGCGCCTGCGAGCTGCGTGGCCTGCCCGGCATGGACAAGCCGTACGAGAAGGTCAAGGAACTCATGCGCGGCCACGAGATCGGCAAGGAGGACGTGGAGCGGTTCATCGACCAGCAGTCCTTCGACCCCGAAACCGCCGCCCGCCTCAAGGCGCTCACGCCGGCCACCTACACCGGCGTCGCCTCCAAGCTCGTCGACTTCGCCCGCTGAGCCGAACCGTCGCAGCCAAACCGGTGCGGTGCATATATGGCCGTTGCTGACGATTCGGTGGTGATCTCGGACACGCCGCCGCGACGCGTCCGGGACTTCGGCGATCTGGTGCGTCTGGCGGCCAGCGTGATCGCCGGCGTCGCCGTCATGCTGGTCGCCGTCTTCCTGCGCGGCCTCGCCTCGGGCGTGGAGATGGACGTGCATTCGGCCAGCGCGCTGGTCTCCTGGCTGGGCGACCTGCCCACGCTCATGATCTCCCAGCTGGCCACGTTCCTCGTGCTGTTCAGCGTGCTCGTCCAGATCGCCATGGCCCGCGAATGGCGGCAGGCCGTCAGCTCCATGGTGGCGCTCGTGGCCGGCTACGCGCTGGCCGCCGGGGTTTCCGAACTCATCGTCCTCGCCGGCCCGCAGCCGCTGATCAACGGCCTGTGGTCGGTCACCAGCGGCAACGGCCCCCTGCTGCCGGACCTCTACGCCGGCATGGCGTCGTTCCTCACGGCGGCGGGACCCCGCCGGCTGCGCTCCACGGTCAAATGGGGATGGGACATCGTCTGCAGCGTGGCGGTCACGCTCGTCGTGCTGTCCACGAACTCGCTGAGCGGCGTGCTGCTGTCCTTCGCGATCGGACGCGCGGCGGGACTGTGCATCCGGCTCGCCGTGGGCACGCAGAACAAAGGCGCGTGGGGCTCGTCGATCGTCACGGCGCTGGCCGGGGTGGGTGTGACGGTCCGATCGCTCGCCAGACGCGGCGGGGACTCCCGCGATGCCAATGCCCGCACCGCTTCTCTCGCCGACGACTTGGTCGAATCGTCCCGCATCTACGACGTGCGCGATGAGAACGGGCGAAACTACGTGGTGTCCGTCTTGGACGCCCAGGCCTACACGTCCGGCTATCTGGCGCAGACGTGGCAGTGGATCAAGCTCGCCGCGGCGTCCGTGCACTCCGACCGTTCCGTGCGCGACGCGGTGCAGCACCATCAGGCGATGCTGCTTCTGCTGGGAAACGCCGGCCTTCAATCCATGAAGCCCTACGCGGTGGCCGAACAGTCCGAATCGGCGATGCTGGTGTTCGCCGCGAACTCCCCCACGCTCCGCCCGTTGGGCGCCCGCGACCCGAACGCGGTCACCGATGAACTCATGACGGGCTGGCTGCGATATCTGGACGCGGCGAACCGCCGCGGCGTCACCCACCGCCACATCACGCCCGACTGCCTGGCGCTGACCGGCGACGGCACGCCGGTGGTGGCCGGTTGGCAGACCGGAGACTCGGGGAGCATGCCGGCGAACGTGGCGATCGACCGCGTGCAGATGCTCGCGCTGCTCGCCTCCCTGACCGACGTGAACCGCACAATCGCCGCGGCCCGCACGGTGTGGGACGACGAGCTGCTCGTCGATCTGGTCCCGTTCGTGCAGCGCGTGGGCGTGCCCAAGGCCACGCGGGCGCTGTCGGGATGGAGCAAGCAGACGCTCGACGACCTGAGGAACGGCCTGCGCGCGCTGGCGCCCGAGGACGTGGCCGACACGCTGCCGCAGGTGACGATCAGCCGCTTCTCGCTCAAGTCGTTCCTCGCCACGGCGTTGCTGGCGGTGGCGCTCATGGTCATCGTCACCCAGCTCAACATGGAGCAGGTCATCTCCGCCGCGAGGAACGCCAACCCGTGGATGGCCGCTCTGAGCTTCGTGTTCGCGTGCCTGACGTGGGTGGCCTCCGGCGTGACGCTGGGCACGTTCATCGACCGCGACAGGCGCGACCCCGTGGGCATCCTCATGTCGCAGGCCGCCTCCAGCTTCGCCTCCGTGTCCATGCCTGCGGGCATGGGGCCGGCGTTCGTCAACCTGCAGTACCTGCGGCATCTGGGCTACAAGGGGCCGGTCGCCACGGCGATCATGACCGCGGTGGTGGCTTTTCAGGGCATCGTCACGTTCCTCATGATCGTGGTCATCGGCCTGTTCACCGGCCGCAGCACGTTCTCCGGCATGGTGCCTACGAACACGCTGGTGATCGTCATCGCCGCAGTGGTGGTGGCCGCCGCCGGGGCCATGGCGATCCCGCAGGTGCGCAGGCTGGTCGTGGACAAGCTGCTGCCGCTGGTCGCGGCATACGCACGGCAGTTGCTCGATCTGCTCACCCAGCCGAAGCAGCTCGTGGTGGGGCTGGTCAGCGCGTTCGTGCAGTGCATGTGCTTCGGCATGGCGTTCTGGGCGGCGCTCATGGCGTTCGGGTGGGAGTCGAACGTCTTCGAGACCTGCTTCGTCTTCCTCCTTGCCAATACGCTCGGTTCGGCAATACCCACGCCCGGCGGTCTGGGCGCGGTGGAGGCGGCGCTCATGGCCGGCTTCGCGGCCACGGGCGTGCCCTCGGCCGTGGCGCTGAGCGCGACGCTGGTCTACCGCCTCGCCACGTACTGGCTGCGCATCCCCCTGGGCGCGCTGGCGATGCAGTGGCTGGGCAAGCGCAACCTCATCTGACGGACGTTTCCGCGAAAATCCGCCAAAACACCCGGCGGATGTCCATAAAGGGCATCCGCGATCCGTCTGATGGGCGTTCGAGGTCCGTTCGATGCGTTTCCGGCGGCCCCGGAGCCGCAAAATATGCGAAAATCCCTTGAAAATGCAGTGTTTCCAAGGGGTTTGCGCTATTATCAATGATTGACCGATGGGTTCCCCGGTTCAAGACGGGAAGCCCCCGACAGAAGGAATGCTTCACCATGGCATACAACAAGTCTGATCTCGTTTCCAAGATCGCGCAGAAGTCGAACCTCACCAAGGCTCAGGCCGAGGCCGCCGTCAACGCTTTCCAGGACGTGTTCGTCGAGGCGCTGCAGTCCGGCGAGGGTCTGAAGCTCACCGGCCTGTTCTCCGCCGAGCGAGTCAAGCGCGCCGCCCGCACCGGCCGCAACCCGCGCACCGGCGAGACCATCAAGATCCCGGCCTCCTACGGCGTGCGCATCACCGCCGGCTCCCTGCTCAAGAAGGCCGTCACCGAGTGAACTGACGACTGACCGCACGACGCGGTCATCGGTGCGAACATTGCCGCCATGCGAAGGGGCCCTGACAACAACGTCAGGGCCCCTTCGCGTATCTGAAGCCGCCTCGGCGCGCCGTTTGCCGACCAATCCGCGGCGGCTATCCCACCGCCACGGCCGTGGACTCCCGTTCGACGAGCGTGCAGCCGACGGTGATCTGCACCGGCTGGAAATCGTCCTCGGGATGCTCGATGCGACGAATCAGCGTCTCCACCGACAGTCGCGCCTGTTCGGCGTTGCTGGTGTCGATGGTGCTCAGCGTGGGCGTGTAGTGGCGTCCCGCGTCGGTGGCGTCAAAGCCGATGACCGGAATGAAGCCGGCCGCCGATCCCGAGGCATTGGCGTCATGCAGCGCGTGCAGGGCGCCCAACGCCATATCGTCGGACATGCAGTATATGCCGTCAAAGTCCAGCCCCCGGCCGATGGCCTCGCGGACGGCACGGTATCCGCCATCGGCGTTCCACTCCCCGCCAAGGAACAGATTGGGGTCGGCCGCCAGCCGCGCCTCCTCCAAAGCGCCCACAATGCCCTCCATATGCCGGAAACGGCTGCGGATCCGCTCCTCGTCGTTTTCGGCACGGCGATATGTGGTGCCCACCACGAGGACGCGTTTGCATCCCCGTTCGATCAGATGGCCGACAGCCATCCGCGCGCCGCGTTCGCACGGGGTGAAGATCGTGTCGAACGCATTGTTGAGGAAGTGACCGTCGAGCAGCACGATCGGCTTGTTGTTGCTCAGCGTGTGCAGTTCGTCGGCGGACAGCGCGCCGGCGCTCATGATCATGCCGTCGCAGAACTGGTTCACCATGGACCGGATGATGGCCCGTTCGAGCTCCGGCTCGTTGCGCGCGGTCAGCGTCTGCTGCACCAGCGCCTGATAGCCATGCTTCAGCGCCTCGAGCGAAATCGCCCGGGCGAGTTCCGTCTGATGCGAGATGCCGAGGTCATGCACGGCCACGCCGATGATGCCGTTGCGTCCCGATCGCAGCCCCACGGCCGAAAGATTTTTCGTATAGTGCAGCTTCTCCACTGCATCCATCACGCGCCGACGCGTCGCCTCGCTGATCGTGTCCGCGCCTTTGAGCACGTACGACACGGTGGCGGCGCTGACGCCCGCCTCTCTCGCCACATCCTGTTGGGTCACCATAGTCCCTCCATACTACCGGCGCAGCCGACGAACGCCCCGGCGGAACCGCAGGACGACGCGCCGGCGCCCTCCATTGCGGCGCACCGCCATGCAATGCTATTATTTTAACGATTAAATATTTAACTGACAATCATCAGCGATGATGAATTCACACGATAAAGGATCGGCAGTCATGATCAATACCACACGGACCGAAGCCATTCTGGCGAGGGATTGGCGTTTTGCGCTGACCGCATCACCTGACGAACACCCGACGGACGACGCATGGCGGACCGTCGATCTGCCCCACGACTGGGTGATCAACCGCCCCGTCAGCCCCGACGCCCCTTGGGGCGCATGCATGGCATTCCGCCAATGGGAGGGCGTGGGCTGGTACGCCAAAACCGTGACGTTGCCCGTCAAAGGGCATGGGCGCCGCTATTGGCTGGACTTCGACGGCGTGCAGGAATGCGCGACCGTATACGTCAATGGCTGCAGGGTCGGCTATCAGGGGTATGGATACACGCCGTTCCGCCTCGAGGTGACCGACGCCGTACGTGAGGGCTGCAACGAGATTCTGGTGCGCGCGGACTTCACGCAGTCGCCCACGGACCGATGGTATTCGGGGGCGGGCATCGTGCGCACGGCGCGCTGGATCGAAACGCCGGCGCGCTGTCTGGACGAACGCGACGTGGTGGTTCGCCAGCACGTGGACCCCGAGCTTCGGCGCGCATCGCTGTCCGTCGATCCGGGACTGCCCGGACCGGCCGCGATCCAATTGCGTGACGACGGCGATGCGGTCGTCGCCCTCGCCCGGCGCGACGACGGCGACGACCCGCTGGACATCACGGTTCCCGACGCCCATCTGTGGAGCGCCGAGCATCCATATCTTTACAAGCTCACCGTCTCCCTGCCGGACTCGGGCGACGCCGTATCGATGCGCTTGGGGCTGCGGGACGTGGCGTTCGACGCCGACCGGGGCATGCTGGTCAACGGCGTGAAGACCATATTCAAGGGCGTGTGCCTGCATCAGGACATCGCCCCCGTCGGCGCAGCCGCCACGCCGGAGCTCTGGCGGGCGCGGCTGGAGTACCTCAAGCGCATGGGCTGCAACGGCCTTCGCCTCGCGCATCACATGTTCGCGCGCGAATTTCTGGATCTGGCGGACGCCATGGGCTTCTACGTGTACAGCGAACCGTTCGACAAGTGGCGTTCCGGCCATTATCTGCGCTTCTTCGAGACGGACTGGCGGCACGACCTCGACGCCATGTTCCGCCGCGACCGCAACCGCCCGAGCGTCGTGATGTGGGGCGTGGGCAACGAGGTGGAGGATCAGGGCAAATGGCCCATGGTCGCCACGCTGCGGCAACTGGTGGACGAGGCGCACCGCATGGACCCTACCCGTCCCATCGGATGCGCGATGAACCCGCACTTCCAATACGACGACGCCGACTACGGCGACCGCAACGACATGGACACCGTGTTCAACGAAGCGCCCAAAACCGGCGAGATCACCGATCCGGCGGAACGGGTCGAACACATCAAGCGCATTGCGGACGTAACCGATGTCATTGTGATGAACTACGCGGAACAATGGTATGGGCGCGTGCGCGAGGCGGTGCCCGGCAAGCCGATCTTCGGCTCGGAGACCTATCAGTGGTTCATGGGGCACGACGAGCAGCTGCAGAACTTCACGCAGGACAATCCGCAGCTGGTGCCGTGGCGGAACGACCGCCAGTGGGTGATCGGCGGGGCGATCTGGAGCGGCTACGACTATTTGGGCGAATCCATGGGCTGGCCGTCCAAGGGCTGGAGCGCCGCGCCCCTGCGCACGAACGGCGTCGAGCGCTTCAGCTTCGATCTGCTGCGCTCCTATTGGACGGACGAGCCCATGGTGAGCTTCGCCGTGCTCGACTATTCGCTGCCGGACGAGATGGTCAAGGAGCACTGGGACATGCCGCCCTACGTGAGGCACTGGGATTTCTCCCAGTTCCGCAGGGCGCTCATCCCCTATGCGATCGCCTCCAACTGCGAGGAGGTGCGCGTGTACGTCAACGGCAAGCGCTTCTATGTGCCGAGTCCGGCGCAGTGTCCGAACCGCCTCATTACGGGTTACCTGCCCTGGGCCCCGGGCGAGGTGGTCGTCGAGGGCCTCAACAATGGCACGGTGGCGTGCCGGGACGTGGTACGCACGCCGGGCAGGGCCGCGCAATTGGTCTGGTGGACCGACTCCCCGTCCGCATTGCCGGCCCGGCGCGGATATTGCGTCGCGCTCACGGCATGCGTCGCGGACGACGACGGCAACGAGGTCTTCCGCGCCGAACCGGAGGTGGGCTTCTCCGTCAGCGGCCCCGCGAGCATCGTCGCCGTGGACAACGGCGACCTCACCAACGACGAGCCCTATGACGGCCATACGGTGACCGCACACCAAGGCAAAGCCAGCGTATTTTTACGATTAAATGGTCAAGCCGGGCGTGTCGAAATCACTGCAAAATCCAACAATTTCAACGATTCTAGATGGGAAATCAGCGTCAATACCAATTGTTGACAGTTTCTTAATTTAAACGTAAAATCAAAATTGTTCATCGGTTGGCCGGCAGTGATGCGACCAACCTCATCACCGAAAACCGACACTGGAACATACGGTGGCATCAAACAAAGGAGTGACGATGAAGTGGACGTCGATGGGAAGGAAGGCGCTGGCGATCGCGGCCAGTGCGGCGATGATGACGGGAATGGCGGCATGCGGCAATGACGGCGGCCAGGCCGCCGCGGACCCCAATGCGAACGCCACCATCCGCGTGGCGTGGTGGGGATCCGACAGCCGCCTGAAGATCACGCAGGAGGTGATCGACAAATTCGAGGCATCCCATCCGAACATCAAGATCGAAGCGGAATACAGCGACTACAACGCCTATTTCGACAAGCTCAACGTGCAGCTCGCCGGCGGCGAGGCGCCCGATCTCATCCAGATAGGCGAGGATTTCCGCACGTATTCCGATCAGGGCCAGTTCCTCGATCTTGCCAACGTCTCCGGCCAGCTTGACCTCAGCGGGCTCACGGATTCCGTCAAGAAGATGGGACAGTCGGACGGCACCCAGTACCTGGCCCCGATGACCACCGGCATGCTCGCCGTGCTGGTGAACACCGATCTGCTCAAGCAGTACGGCGCGGAGATCCCCTCCGACACCGACACGTGGACATGGAAGGACTTCGAGGACTGGAACAGGGAGATCATCACCAAATCCGGCAACACCCTGCAGGGCCCCGGATTCCTCAACAACGGCTATGGTCTGGGCATCTGGGCGAGCCAACACGGTGAGGCGGCGCAGTGGGACGACTCCGGCGTGAAGGTCTCCGAACCGGTGCTGACCGAATTCTTCCAGAAGTTCAAGGATTGGACGGGCGAAGGCGGCGTGTCCGGTTCCGCCGACGTGTGGAGCGAGGGCATCAAGGCGTCCACCGATCAAAATCCGTTCTCCACCAAGAAGCAGGCCGTGACCATCGCCATGGCCAACCAAATCGACACCTTCGCCAAGGCCTCCGGTCAGACCATCGAGGCGCTGCCGCTGCCCAGCGACAACCAGAGCATCAAATGGATGACCCAGCAGCTGTCCATCGGCTGGACCATCAACGCGAAGACGAAGTACCCCGCGCAGACCGCCGAGTTCCTCAACTACATGCTCAACGACCCCGAGGCCACCGCCATTCTCGGCGCCGAGCGCGGCATCCCGGCCAACGACAAGGTCCGTCAGAACATCAAGGACAAGGTGAGCGAGAACAACAAGAAGGCGCTGGAGTTCACCTCCTCGATGGAACCGCGTCTCGCAGCCAACCCCAACCCGCTGACGCCGGCCGGCGCGAGGGACGCCAACAACATGGTGATGCGCTACGGCGAGGACGTGGCCTTCGGGCGCCTCTCCCCCGCCGACGCCGCCAAGCAGTTCACGGACGAGCTCAACGCCGCCATCCAGTCGGCGTGACGATCCTCCCCAACGGTCGAAGGGGCCCTGACAACAACGTCAGGGCCCCTTCGCGTGTCCGGATGGTTCCTAGCGAATCAGATTCAGTTCATCCCATCAGCGCCATGACCCGGCGCCACTCGTCGGTCGGCTCGGGGCTGAACGGGTCGAGCAGCTCGCAGTCGGCGCGGACGGGCAGCATGAGCGTCGCATGCGTCCAGTCGCACGACCACTGCGCGCCGGTTTCGAGCGCCTTGGCCACGAATGCGCCGCGCAGGGCGGCACGGGTGTCGGCGGGCGGCTCGGTCATCGCGCGGCGGACGGTGTCGGCGGACAGCAGCTCGCGCATGGCGTGGTGCGCGGTCAGGGAGCCGAACAGCCCGCCGTTGGCCACGTCGTGGTATTCCAGATCCAATTGCGCGAGACGCGCCGGGTCGAGGTCCGGGTGGCGGCGGCGCATGGCGTTGAACAGACGCAGCTTGGCGGCCCAGTCCACCCATCCGGCGAGCGACTCCCAGTCCCCCGCGGCGATGGCGTCGAGCGCCTGCTCCCACAATTCGAGCGCCTGTGCCGCGTCCGGCAGTATGGCGTCCATGTCGTCGGCGTGGTCGGCCACGAACCGCTGGGCGGCGGCCAGATAGACGCGTTGGATGTCCAGGGCGGTCCGTTCGCGCTCCACCGGCACGTCGTCGGCCAGGGCGAGCGGCGCGGAGCCGGTCACGTCGCGGCTCACGGTACGGATGGCGGCGCCGGGGTCGGCCAGCGCGCAGGAGGCGAACGGGGAGATGCCGCCGCGGCGCTGATGCTCCTCGATGACGCACAGCACCAGATGCGTGGTGGCGAGCTTCATCCACGTGGCGGCCTGCGAGCGGTTGGAGTCGCCGATGATGACATGCAGGCGGCGGAAACGGTCCGGGTCAGCGTGCGGTTCGTCGCGCGTGTTCACCATCGGGCGCGACCGAGTGGTGGCGCTGGAGACGGCGTCGTCGAGGAAGTCGGCGCGCTGGGTGATTTCAAAGCCGTCCGGCGTCCAGCGCCCGGCGCCGCTGAACAGCGGGCGGGTGACGAGGAACGGGATGAGCTCGCGCTCGATGGTCTTCAGGGACACGGACCGGCGCACCAGATAGTTCTCGTGGCATCCGAACGTGTGCCCGGAGGAATCCACGTTGTTCTTGAACACGTGGACGGCGGCGTGCTCGCCGTGCGTGCGACGCAGGCGCTCCTGCGCGTCCAGGGCGAGCCGGGCCATGATCCGCTCCCCCGCGGCGTCCTGCGCGAGCGCGTCCATGGGCGTGCGGGCCTCCGCGGTCGCGTACTCGGGGTGCGAACCGACGTCGAGGTAGAGCCTCGACCCGTTGGCGAGGTACGTGTTGGTGGACCGGGCGCGCGAGACGACCGGCTGGAACATCATCATGGCGACCTGACCGGCGTCGCACGGCTGTTCGGTGCCGGTGACGCTCACGCCGTATTCGGTCTCGACGCCGAAGATGCGCGAAAAGTCATGGTCGTGCTCGTGCCCGCCGGACCGTTCGCCGGCGTCATTGCGCTCGACGCGCAGCTGGGGCATCACTCGCCGCCTTTTTGCACGAAGCGGTTCACATACTCCTCGGCGTTGGTCTCCAGCGTGGATTCAATGTCGTCGAGCAGGGCGTCCAGATCGTCCACCTGCGCGTCCGTCTGCGGGGCGACGCGCGCGGTCTCCTCCTGACGCGTCTCCTCGGCGCCGTTCGTTTGCCCTTGTTCCCGCTGCTGCGGCATGACGTTCTCCTTCCAGAAGCAGTTTCGAAAGCAGTGCGTTCAGACGAGGTACTGCTGGATGTCCTTGGTGATCAGGCCGTTCGAGGCGAGCACGTCGTTGTCGCGGTTCCAGTGGATCTCGTCGCCGTTCCACTGGCTGAGCTTGCCCTGCGCCTCCCACACAACCACGGCGCCGGCGGCGACGGCCGGAATGTCCCACGAGTGGAGCATCGGCTCGAAGTAGGCGTCGTACGTGCCGTCCGCGACCTTGCACAGGTCGAGCGAGGCGGGGCCCACGCGCTTGATGTCCGCGGGCTTGCCGGCGGAGATGGCGGACACCGTGCGCAGCGCGCGCTCTGACTCCTTGGCGAAGTACGACATGCCGAAGCTCACCACCGCGCCGTCGAGCGAGGGCGTGACGGAGGGGACGGCCTTCTCGCGCTTTTCGCCGATCGGGGTCTTGCGGATGCGGATCGCGCCGTTGCCGCGCGCCGCCACGTAGGTCAGGCCCAGCGCGGGGGCGTGCACCACGCCCACGATCGGCTTGCCCTCGCCCTTTTCGTCCACCTCGAACAGGGAGATGGTGACGGTCCATTCGGACATGTTGCGCACGTAGTTGATGACGCCGTCGATGTGGCCGACGCACCAGTAGCGTCCGCCGGGCTTGAGGTTGCCGGACTCGTCCTCCCAGAAGCCGTCGTAGGGGGCCACGTGGGTGAGCCGGTTGCGCACGAAGCGGATGAGCAGGTCGTCCACCTCGGCGGTGAACTGCTCGCGCTTGGCGGGACGGTACATCATCTTGAGGTCGTGCGGATTCATCTGCTCCTGCAGCGCGTGCTTGCCAGCCTCCATGGCGACGTCCGCCGCCCGCAGTGCCAGTTCACGACATTCCATGTGTTCGCGCTCCTTTGTCTTCCGTGTTCGTCGTTCAGTCGTTCGGGACAGCGTTGCCCGCCGTCCGGCCGGATTGCCCACCGGCTTCCCTTGCGTACGTGTTCTGTTCCTCGATGATACCCGCTGGCATTGAGCGGGCCGGATGGCCATGGTCCGGATGGACTATAGTAGCGACTCCAGCAAACCGGCCGCCGACTTGGCGTGGCGCAGCGCCTCGGCGCATTGGGCCTTGCCGAAGCGGGACGGGTCGGACATGTCGAAGTCGAACGTGCCGCCGCCGGAGCCGATCGCCTGCGCGTCGGAGCCGTCCAGCACGTCCAGATGCGTCCACGACGCGGCGACCACCTCGGCGGGGAACCGGCGCACGACTTCGGCGCGCAGCCACGCGCGCGTGTCCTCCGGCGGCTCGGCCGCGGCGTGCTCCACGCGCCCGGGATCGAGCACGCGTTCGGCGCGGGGTTCCATGCGCGACCATATGGACGTCTTCGGGTCGAGCGCCGCCCAGCCCAAGTCCAGGGCCTTCAGGCGCGCCGCGGACCAGTCGCAGCCGTGCTTGCGGCGCATGCGCTCGAGCAGCTGCCATTTGAGCAGCCATTCGACGCGGGATGCCTCGCCGGCCATGCCCAGCCGCTCGTCGTCGTTCGCGTGGCGGATCGCGGCCGCGTCGGCGAGCGCCTGACCCCACATCGCCATGACGGACGCGGTGGACCGGTCGGGCCATGCGGGTTCGCCCCTCGTGTCCGTGCCGTGGACGGCGGCCGCGACCTCGTAGACGGCGGCGCGCAGACGTACCTGCATCATCCACGCGGTGGTGGTGCCGCCGTTCGCGAGCGGCAGGGCCTCGTCCAGCGTCAGGTCGTGCGAGACCGTGTGCATGGCCTGCACCGGGTCGGCGAGCGCCAGCCCGTCCTCAAGGGCCGTGAGGTCGAAGCCCGCCTCCCCGGCGTGCTCGAGCAGCCACAGCAGCATGCTGGTGACTCCGAGCTTCAGAACTTGCGGGGTTTCCATGCGGTTGGCGTCGCCCGTGATCACGTGCAGGCGGCGGTAACGGTCGGAGGCCGCGTGCGGTTCGTCGCGCGTGTTGACGATGGGACGGTCGAACGTGGTCTGGAGGCCCACGCGGGCGTGCACGTAGTCGGCGCGCTGGCTGAGCTGGTAGCCATTGCCCTCGCTGCACTCTCCGAGCCCCACGCGTCCGGAGCCGGCGTAGATCTGCCGGGAGACGAAGTGCGGGGTCATGAGGGCGATCACGTCGTCGAACGGCACGCTGCGTTCCATGAGGTAGTTTTCGTGCGTGCCCCAGCAGGCGCCTTTGCCGTCCACGTTGTTGCGGTGCAGCGCGATCGGCCGGCCGGTGTTTGCGGAGGCCCGTTCGGCAGCGGCCTGCATGATCCGGTCGCCGGCGTGGTCCCACGCGACGGCGTCGAACGGGTCGCGGGTCTCGGGCGCCGAATATTCGGGGTGGGCGTGGTCCACGTACACGCGGGCGCCGTTGGGGGCGATCACGTTGGTGATGTTGAGCTGCGGGGCGTCGGTGAGCATGTCCGGGCGGGCGGCGGCACGTTCCAGACGGTGGCCGCGCGCGTCGTTGACCGGGTCCTCCTGACGGTAGTCCCAGCGGATGTGGCGGGTTTCGGGCGCGGAGGCGCCGTCCACCACGTCGAAGGAGAGCTGGACGGGGTTGTAGTGGCCGCCGTCCGTGGAATTCGGGGTATTGGCGAGCGACACCGCGTATTCGGTTTCGGTGCCCATGATGCGTTTGACGCTCATGCGACCACCGGCCTGATCTCGACGACCTGCCCGCGGTCGAGCCCGGTGATGCGCGCCCACTGGCCGGGGTCCGTGTTGGCGATCGCGTCCGCGGTCTCGTGGAACTCCTCGTCCACCGCGCGCCCGAAGATCGCCGCGTCGAGCGCCACGTCGGAGCCCGTTTCGATGGACGCCTTGACCGCCCGCGTCTTGGCGCGGTCCACGATGTTCTTGAGCGTCGCGCCGGAGATCACGTCCGCGAAGTACACGGCGTCCCAGCCGCCGTCGCGCCGGCGCACATCGCACACGTGGCGGTGGTCGTCGCGGGCGAACGCGTCGCGGATCACCAGATCGGTGAGCGCGATCACGTCGAGCGAGGGGGCGAGCGGCAGGTCGGCGGTCACGTAGTGTCGCAGGATGGAGGCGGCCTGCTCGGCGTCGGGCCGGTCGATGCGGATCTTCACGTCGAGGCGCCCGGGGCGCAGCACGGCCGGGTCGATCATGTCCACGCGGTTCGAGGCGCCGATGACGATGACGTTGTCGAGGCTTTCCACGCCGTCGAGCTCGGCGAGGAACTGCGGCACGATCGTGGTCTCCACGTCGGAGGAGACGCCGGAGCCGCGGGTCCTGAGCAGCGAGTCCATCTCGTCGATGAACACGATGACGGGCCGTCCGTCGGCGGCGCGTTCGCGGGCGCGGGCGAAGATGAGGCGGATGAGGCGCTCGGACTCGCCGACGTACTTGTTGAGCAGCTCCGGCCCCTTGACGGACAGGAACACGCCGCTGACGCCGGGGGTGGCGTCGGACAGGCTGTGGGCGACGGCCTTGGCGATCATGGTCTTGCCGTTGCCGGGCGGGCCGTAGAGCAGCACGCCCTTGGGCGGGCGCAGGTCGTAGCGGCGGAACAGCGCGCGGTGACGGAACGGCAGCTGGACGGCGTCGCGGATGCGCTCGATCTCGTCCGCGAGCCCACCGATGTCGTCGAAGGTGACGTCCGGGGTCTCCTCGAGCACCAGATCGGCGTCGTCCTCGGCGGGCAGCGTTTCGAGCGCGATGAGGTTGTTGTGGTCCACGAGCACTCGGTCGCCCTTTTTGACCGGGTGGGACACGAGCGAGGAGGCGCGGCGGACCGCGGTGAGCGTGCCGGACTGGTCGCGCACGATCAGCCGGGCGGCGTCCAGCGGGTCCTCGACCACGCGCACCACGCCGGTGAACGGGGTTTCGCGGCGTTCGACGAGCACGAGGCTCTCGTTGAGCAGCACGGTCTGCCCGCAGGTCAGGCGCGCGGCGTTGACGGTGGGCGAGACCGGCACGATCATGCGCCGGGGGCCGTTGATCACCTCGGCGCTGGCGTGCTGCACGCCGTCGTCGTCCACCATGACCTGGTCGACCTTCACCACGGTGGCGAAGGTCTTGGGCGGCTGCGCAAGCTGGACGAGCTGCGACTTGGCCTTGCCGAGCTCCTGGCTGGCCCGGTTCAGGGCCTGCGCGAGCGCGTGGTTCTTGGCCTGCATGCGGTCGAGCCGGTCGGCCATCTCCTCGAGCGTGGTGGCCTCTGCAGCTTCTCCTGCGGCGTCACTCATTCGTGGTCGTCTCCCTTCGCGCCGTTCGCGGCCTTCGCGCGGCCGCGTTCCCTCATTACAGTACGCACTTTGCGCACGGCCCACACGGCGATGGCCACGATGACGACGGCGATGACCACGTCCTCGAACACGCCGAGCGCGCCCTGGATGGAGCACCACTGCGCGCCGAGGCCGTAGCCGACGGAGATGAGGATGGTGTTCCACACGGCGGAGCCGAGCATGGTCCAGCCGGTGAAGCGGGCGAAGTTCATGCCGTTGAGGCCGGCGGGGATGGAGATGAGCGAGCGGACCACGGGAATCACGCGGCCGATGAGCACCGACCACGTGCCATACTTGGTGAACCAGCCGTCCGCCTTGGCGATGTCGTGGCGGCTCACGCCGGGGATCACGTCCGCGGCGCGCTGGATGCGGTGCAGGCCCACCCACCGGGCGATGCCGTACAGGGCCCATGCGCCGGCCACGGAGCCGGCCGTGGCCCAGACGATGGCGGAGACCAGCGAGAACAGGCCGCGCGAGGCGCTGAACCCGGCCAGCGGCAGGATGACCTCGCTGGGAATGGGCGGGAAGATGGATTCAAGGGCGATGGCGAGTCCCACGCCGAGGCCGCCGACCTGTTCCATGAGCCAGACGAGCCAATCGGTGATGGCGGCGATGAGACCGGTTCCTGTGGAGCAAACTTCATGCATCCGGCCATTGTCCCAAGGTTTTCCGACAATCGTGGGCATGTCCGACGAAACTTTGCAAGCTCTTGAAACTTCCGCCCCCACGCTGTCCCGCCCGGGGCTGCTGGTGATGGACGTGGACTCCACGCTCATCGACGAGGAGGTCATCGACGAGCTTGGCGCGGCGGCCGGCTGCGGCGGGAAGATCGCGCACGTGACCGAGCAGGCGATGCGCGGCGAACTGGACTTCCGCGAGGCCCTGCGCGCCCGAGTGGCGCTGCTGCGCGGCCTGCCGGTTTCGGTGTTCGACGAGGTGTACCGCCGCCTGCATTTCACCAACGGGGCGCTGGCGCTCATCGACGCGCTGCACGCGCACGGCTGGAAGGTGGGCGTGGTCTCCGGCGGCTTCCACGAGGTGGTGGACCGGCTGGTGGCCGACGCGCATATCGACCACGCGCTGGCGAACCGGCTCGGCGCGGCTGACGGCACGCTGACCGGCGAAGTGCTGGGCGAAATCGTCACCAAGGATGTGAAGCTGGACGCGCTGCGCCGCTGGGCCGCCGAGGACGGCGTTCCCATGGACCAGACCGCGGCGGTGGGCGACGGCGCGAACGACATTCCCATGATTCTGGCCGCCGGGCTCGGCGTCGCCTTCTGCGCCAAGCCGAGGACCCGCGCCGCCGCGCCGCACGCGGTGGACGAGCGGGACCTTCGGAAGGTGCTGGACTTCCTGTCCTAGGTCCCGCCGGACCAACGCCGCCCGCGCCGCGTTCGGTTCATGCCGTCCGTTCGCGTTGGACTATGCCGCTACGCCGCCAGACGGATGCCCGCGTAGTCCAACGCGTACAGGCACTGTTCACCGGTCCCGTCCGCATCGCGCGTCAGGATGCGTTCGCGTCCGCGGAACGAGTTTGATTCCGGGACGTCAGGCTGCTCGTTGACGTAGACGAGACCATCTGCTTCGTGGCGCGCCGGACCGCGATACGGGTGCGATGCGTCGCACAGGCGCAGCGCCCGCCTCAGGAACGCGTAGACGCGCCGGGAATCGTCGAATCCCTTTCCCGGACGCTCCCCCGTGTCCGTCATGCCGCCGGCGTAGACCATCGACCACACCGGCGCACCGTCGAACAAAACGGTCTCCTGACCGGCGAACCGACGCGAGCCGAAGTACACGTCACGGTACAGCCACGGGCCCTCGCGGTATTCCAACTGGCGCGAACCATCGAACGCCGGAACCGTCTCGGCCGCGGCGCCCGCGTCCTCCGCGCCGTAGGTGGCACGCTTCGCCGCGAGCAGGAACGGAATCAGCCCGTCCGGTGGAAAATCATCGATCATGACGCTGCAGAAGGGCTCAGGCGAGACGCGCCTCGGCGGACAGACGGGCGCCGCGGGCCCAGTCGGCGGCGCGCATGGCCTTCTTGCCCTGCGCCTTGACCTGAAGGAGCTCCAGCGGATCGGTGGCGGTGCCGACCCACACGTTGCGCTTGCCGGCCCTCAGCTCGCCGGGCTTCAGGTCGGTGGGCGCGTGAGGCTGCTCCGACGGCACGACGGGACGGGCCTCGAGCACGTGCAGGGTGATCGGGTCGGCGCCTTCCGCCCCGCCTTCGGCGTACAGCTCGCACCATGCGCCGGGATTGGGCGTGCAGGCGCGGATCTGCCGGTCGGCGGCGAACACGGGCACGTCGAAGCGGATGTGCGCGTCCTCCACGCTGATCTTGGCGGCCACCTCGAAGGCGCCGGGCTGCTGTTCGACCGGCGCGATGCGGCCCTCCGCCATGGCCTCGAGCGCGGCGGCGAGCACGTGGGAGCCGTCCTCGGCCAGACGCATGAGCAACTCGCCGCTGGTCTCGTGAGCGCCGATCTCCACGGTGGACTGCGCGAGGATGGGACCGGCGTCCATCTGGCGGGTGATGCGGAACACGGTCGCGCCGGTCAGCTCGTCGCCCGCCCAGATCGCGCGCTGCACGGGGGCGGCGCCGCGCCACTGGGGCAGCAGGGAGAAGTGCAGGTTGTACCAGCCGAGCGGCAGGGCGTCCAGCACGCGCTGCTTGAGGATCTTGCCGTAGGCGACCACGGCGGCGGCCTCGGCGCCGATGGCCTTGAGCTCGTCCACGAATTCGGGCGCGGCCGGGTCGGATTCGATGACCGGGATGCCCAGTTCGAGGGCCGTTTTCTTGACCGGGTTGGCGACCAGTCTGCGGCCGCGGCCGGTGGGCGCGTCGGGGCGGGTGAGCACGGCGACCACGTCGAAATGATCCTTGTCCGTGGCCAGCGTCTTCAGGGCGGGCACGGCGACTTCCGGGGAACCGGCGAACAGTAACTTCAGCATTCCTCCACTGTAACGCACGACGCGCGTGCCGCCGGGCCGTGACCATGACCGCGCCCGTGACAACGACCGTGACGCAGACCGCACGGCCAATGTCACGGCCCGCCGGAAACGTTGCAATCAGGCCATTTTGCCAACCGGTTCATTCCAGTAAGCCGGTCGATGTCACGGTCATCGTCACGGCCACGGCCAACGTCACGGTCGATGTCACGGTCAACGTCACACCACGGCGGCATGATCGCCGCCACGGCCGCGGTTGCGCCGCACGGACCTGACCATGCCAACGACGCGACCGGGACCGGGACGGCGGTGGCCCGCGACCCCGCTACTTGACGCTACTTGACGGCGGGGATGTCCACGCCCGCGTCGATGAGCAGGGCGCGCAGCTTGTACGGGTCGGTGAACTTGACGCCGCGGATGCCTGCGGAGTTCGCGCCGACGATGTTCATGGCCTTGTCGTCCACGAAGACCGCGCCGGACGCCTCGATGCCGAACTCCTTCAGGGCATACTCGTAGATGTCGGTGTGCGGCTTGCGCAGGCCGATCGGGCCGGAGACCACCTTGCCGTCGAGCGAGTGCAGGATCGGGTAGCCCGCCCACGCAATCGGGAACAGTTCGGCGGACCAGTTGGACAGGCCCCACACGCCCACGCCGGCGGCCTTGAGGTCCTCGATGAGCTTGCGCGCGCCGGGCACCGCGCCGCCGAGGGAGTCGACGAAGTTCGCGTTGTAGTAGCGGATCATCTCGGCCGCGCGCTCGCCGCGGTTGACCAGCACCCAGTCCTCGGTCTCCTTGCAGGTGGCGCCGCCATCCATGAGGTCGGACGCCGAGTAGAGGCCGGAGTTCGCGTCGTCGAGGAACCAGTCGATGCTGTCCCGCCCGTAGCGGCCGACCATGGTGTTCGCCGGATCCCAGTAGACGAGCACGTTGCCGAAGTCGAAGATCACATTGGTGATGGGCTTGCCCGCGGCGCCGGCCGCGTTGCCCTCCGCCACGAGCACGTCGGATTCCATCTGGGGCTCTCCCGGCCATCCCTTTGCCATTGTCGGCTCCTTTCCCGCCGTCGAATGCGTTGCGCTTCCATCGAACCACGGCTGCGCGACGAGTCCGCGGCTCACGAGATTCGGGCCATCTCATCTTGTGAACCGGAAAACCCGGCGACCCCGTCAGATAAGGTCCTTCGGGTCGAGCTGGAAGCGCAGCTCGCCGGGCGTGCGCGTGGCCACGTGCTTCGCCACGGCCGACCGGAGCCGCAGGGCCAGTTCCGCACGACGCTCCGGCGCCACGCGCACCACGGCCTTGACGCGGTCGGCGGTTTCCTCGAGTTCGCGCGCGTTGATGGTGACCGGCTGGGGAATCGGCACCGGCCCCAGCACGGCTGGCTGCTCGGCCTCCGAACCGCCAAAGCCGTCGGAACCGTCCGTCCCCGGCACGCGCACCATGCCCCATTCGCCGTCGAGCAGCACGCCGATGCGCCCGAGCGCCCACATGACCGCGTCACGCCGTCCCCACACGCATGCGGCGGCGACCGCCGGCGGCAGACCGGCCTCCCGCCGTTCCCCGACCTCCCGCGCGGCGAGCAGCGGCGCGTTCCAGCCGGTCAGCGCGTCGGCCAGCACGGGATCGGTCTCCCCCAGCAGCAAAGCCTGACCGCCGGCGGTCCGCGGCCGGCACAGCGCGACGGCTCGCATCCACGCGGTCAACGTGTCGGTGCGGGCGTCCACGCCAAGCGCGTACAGGCTGGTCCACGCGTCCAGTATGGCGACGGCCTGATAGCCGACCTGCATGCCGTCCCCGGCGCGGCGCACGCGTGGTTCGGCGCCGGGCGTGGCGATCACCAGGGCCGGACGGTCCCCGATCTCCTCGATGACGCCGCGCGGCTGCTTCGGCGAGGAGACGACGATCGGCACGTTGCGGAACAGCCCCTGCAGCTCCGCCGCGGTGCCGGCCGCGCCCACGCGCACCACGCGCATGCGCTCATTGCCGCACTCCGGGCACTTCCACGCCACGGCGGCGGCCCCGCACCAACGGCAGTGGGGCGCTCCCCCGGCCCGGCCGATCTCCAGCGGCCCGGTGCAGCGCGGGCAACGGGCCTGACGATGGCATTTGGCGCAGCTCAGCGTCTCGCTCACGCCGTCGGCCGGGATGGACAGCAGCACGGGACCCGTCTGCAACGCCTTGGCGAGCACGCGCACGGCGGTGTGGGGCACGCGCGCGCCGGCGGTGGTGTCGCCGATCTGCGTCAGCGATTCGCGGTTGAGCCAGCGGATCCACGGCGAGCTTTCCTTGGTGACGGCGGGCAGCGCGTGGACCTTGAGCGCGTCGGAGGCCTCGCTGATCGGGCTGCGGGCGTGGCCCAGCGCCATGAAGGCGCCGCCGTGGTTCCGCGCGCGCAGGCGCAGCACGCCGCGGGCCTGCGCGTAGGGCATGAAGCCGTCCGCGTTCTGGTAGGACACGTCGTCCACGATGGCGAACAGCGCGGCTCCGGAGACCGGCGCGTACATGGCGGCGCGGGTGCCGAGCACGCAGCGCACCTGCCCGGTGGCGATGGCGAGGTACGCGCGGTACCGCTCCTGCGGGGGCAGCGCGGCGCCCAGGGTGACGAAATCGCCCTTCCATCCCCCGTGCCGCGCCTCTGCGGGGGCGAACCGGCGGAGTCCGGCCGCGGCCAGCACTTCGGCGAGGTCCTCCACGTGGCGCATGTCCGGAAGCACGACCACGGCCGCCTTGCCGGCGGTCTGCGCGACGGCGATCGCCCACGCCGCGTCACGCGCCCATACGAGCGGCCCGGGCAGGCAGTCCGCCACCGTTTCGGAGAAGCCGCGCCCCTCGATCGCGCCGCGCCATGCGGCGGATTGGTCGTATGATGCGGAGACGCGCGCGCCTTCGCGTTCGGCGAGCCGCGCCCAGCGTTCCATGAGACGGCCGTCCGCGGCGCCGGCGAACCCGTCGGAGCGTCCGGCGAACGCCTGTTCGTCCTCCACGTACGCCACGCGGGGCGGCACTGCGACGCGCAGGATGTTCGCGCGGGTGCCGCCGTACCAGTCGGCGATCGCGGCCACGTCGCGGCGCATCTCGTCGCCCACCACCACGACGGGGCTGAGCACGCGTTCGATGTAGCGCAGGGTCGACCGGGGCGCGGTGGCGGCGTCGAGGCCGACGCGGTTCCAGATCACGCCGTTGAGCCGCTGGCCGCCGAAGCGCACGCGCACCTGCACGCCGGGCTGCGCGGACTCGTCGTCCCTGTCCTGGATCAGATAGTCGAAGGTGCGCCCCAGATGGGTGGCCTGCACGTCGAGCACCACCTGCGCGACTGGGTTTTCCGGCGCGGGGCGGCGCTCCGCCGGCGCACGGCGACGCCGCTTGCGCGGGGCGAGCCCGTCAAGCGCGAGCTGTTCGGCGTCCTGGGAGGTCATACCGGCCATAGTAGCGCCGAAGGGCCCTGAACCGGCGGATTTGCCGGTTCGGGACCCTTCGTTCGGAACAGCGCGGGCAATGCGCGGGACGGCGAGCCGTCACAGGGACGCGATGGCCGCCTTGAGCTCGTCGACCTTGTCGGTGCGCTCCCACGTGAAGTCGGCGTCGTCGCGGCCGAAGTGGCCGTAGGCGGCGGTCTTCTTGTAGATCGGGCGCTTGAGGTCGAGCTCGTCGATGATGGCGGCGGGGCGCAGGTCGAACACCTTGCGCACGGCGGCGGCGATCTGCGCGCGCGTCACGCCGTTCTCCTCGGTGCCGAAGGTCTCCACGTTGACGCTCACCGGGTCCGCGACGCCGATCGCGTAGGCCACCTGCACCTCGACCTTGTGCGCGAGGCCGGCGGCCACGATGTTCTTGGCCACCCAGCGGGTCGCGTAGGCGGCGGAGCGGTCCACCTTGCTCGGGTCCTTGCCGGAGAACGCGCCGCCGCCGTGGTGGGCGGCGCCGCCGTAGGTGTCGACGATGATCTTGCGGCCCGTGAGGCCGGCGTCCGCGGCGGGGCCGCCGAGGATGAACGAGCCGGTGGGGTTGACGAGCTGGCGGTAGTCGTCGTGCTTCACGCCGTCGCCGAGCTCCTCGTCCAGCACCGGGTCGATGACGTGCTCCTTGAGCTGCGCGGCGAGCCAGTCGTGCGTGGCCTCGGGGTCGTGCTGCGTGGAGATGAGGACGGTGTCGACGCGCAGCGGGCGGTTGTTCTCGTCATACTCGATGGTGACTTGGGTCTTGCCGTCCGGGCGCAGGTGCGGCACGATGCCCTGCTTGCGCACCTGGGTCAGGCGGTAGGCGAGCTTGTGGGCCAGATGGATGGGCAGCGGCATGAGGGCCTTGGTCTCGTCGGTGGCGTAGCCGAACATGACGCCCTGGTCGCCGGCGCCCTGCGCCTCGTAGCGCTCCTCGCGCGTGGCCTTGGACTCCTCGGCGGCGTCGAGGCGGGCGACGCCCTGGTTGATCTCGGCGCTCTGGCCGGTGATGGCCACCATCACGCCGCAGGAGTCGGCGTCGAGGCCGACCTGGGAGCTCGTGTAGCCGATCTCGTGGAGGACCTCGCGCACCTTGGACTGCACGTCGCAGTAGCCGGTGGAGGTCACCTCGCCGAACACCAGGAACACGCCGGTAGCGGCGGACGTCTCGACGGCGACGTGAGACTGCGGGTCCTGGGCCAGCAGGTCGTCGAGAATGGAATCGGAAATCAGATCGCAGACCTTGTCCGGATGCCCCTCGGTTACGGACTCGGCGCTGATGAGCTTGCGTTCTTCGGTCATATCATCCCTCTTTCGGACTTATCGCCCCGCGTCCGGATGGCTCCCGCGCGAGGCACAATGATACGGTTTGTTGAATTGTGGACCGGTTGCGGCCGGCTACAAAAAGGGCCCGTGCCAGACCGCCGCCGATGATGGCGGATGCGGCCGGCGCGAGCCCGCAAAGCGTTACGTTCGCAACCGATGTTCAGTTGTAGTCGAGACTCCGGGCAACGGCAAGCGTGTCGCGGAAATCGGCGGGATCGGCGGGATCAGTTGCCTTCGCTCAGGTCGTCCTCGCCGAGCGTCTCCTCCAGCAGGCCGTCGTTGATCTCGCGGAACGCGATGGACAGCGGCTTCTCCTGGTTCTGGTACTCGACCAGCGGGCCGACGTTCTGCAGCAGGCCCTCGTTGAGCTGGGTGAAGTAGGAGTTGATCTGACGGGCGCGCTTGGCCGCGAAGATGGCGAGCGCGTACTTGGAGTCGGCGTGCTCCATGAGGTCGTCGATGGGCGGGTTAGCGAGTCCGCTCGGGGTGGGTTCGGTGCCAAAAGCCATGGATTGGTCTCCTCAGATGACTGGTTGAAGTCTTCAATCTTTTACACAGTAGCCGTCCCCCCGGACCGTGGAATTCTCCGGCTCGTCAGCCTTCCGACGAAAACCGCGCAAGGTAACATCCACGTGAATTCCACATTGTGACTCTTGACAAAACGCCTGTCCCTTGCAAGGGCTTGAATAGAGCCATGACTGAAATGCGATCTGCAAAACTCATGTCCGGCCGCGTCTTCGCAGGCGCGCGCGCCCTCTACCGTGCCGCCGGCGTCAGCGGCGACGACATGGGCAGGAAGCCCATCATCGCCATCGCGAACTCCTTCGACGAGTTCCTTCCCGGCCACGTCCACCTCAACAAGGTCGGCCGCATCGTCTCCGAGGCCATCAAGGAGGCCGGCGGCATCCCCCGCGAGTTCAACACCATGGCCGTCGACGACGGCATCGCCATGGGCCACACCGGCATGCTGTACTCGCTGCCGAGCCGCGACATCATCGCCGACACCGTCGAATATCAGGTGAACGCGCACTGCGCCGACGCGCTGATCTGCATCCCGAACTGCGACAAGGTCGTCCCCGGCATGCTCATGGCCGCGCTGCGCCTCAACATCCCGACCGTGTTCGTCTCCGGCGGCCCGATGGAGGCCGGCACCACCGTGCTGGCCGACGGCACCGTGAAGAAGAACACCGACCTCATCTCCGTGATGTACGCCTCCGCGGACGACAACATCTCCGACGAGGACCTGCTCAACTACGAGAAGACCGTGTGCCCGACCTGCGGCTCCTGCGCCGGCATGTTCACCGCCAACTCGATGAACTGCCTCACGGAGGCCATCGGCTTGGCCCTGCCCGGCAACGGCACGATCCTCGCCTCGCACTCCTACCGCAAGGACCTGTTCAAGCGCGCCGCGAAGCAGGTCGTGGACATCGCCAACCGCTACTACCGCGACGACGACGATTCCGTGCTGCCGCGCTCCATCGCCACCAAGCACGCGTTCGAGAACGCCATGACCATGGACGTGGCCATGGGCGGCTCCACCAACACCGTGCTGCACATCCTCGCCATGGCCCAGAGCGCGGACGTGGACTTCACGCTGGACGACATCGAGCGCATCAGCCACACCGTGCCGTGCATCTGCAAGGCGTCCCCGTCCGGCAAGTGGGAGATCTCCGACGTGCACCGCGCCGGCGGCATCACCGGCATCCTCGGCGAGCTGGACCGCGCGGGCAAGCTGCACCGCGACGTGCACTCCATCGACTTCCCGAGCCTCGAGGCCAAGCTGGACGCCTACGACATCATGCGCCCGACCTGTACCGAGGAGGCCAAGCAGATGTACAAGGCCGCCCCGGGCCACATCATCTCCCCCGACCCGTGGACGCACACCACGCTGTTTGACTCGCTCGACACCGACCGCGTCAACGGCGCCATCCACGACATCGACCACCCGGAGATCCACGAGGGCGGTCTGGCCGTGCTGCGCGGCAACCTCGCCCCCGACGGCTGCGTGGTGAAGACCGCCGGCGTGCCGCAGGAGATCTGGAAGTTCCGCGGACCGGCACTGGTCGTCGAATCGCAGGAGGACGCCATCAAGGTCATCCTCGACGATACCCTGAAGCCGGGCATGGCCCTGGTGATCCGCTATGAAGGTCCGAAGGGAGGCCCGGGCATGCAGGAGATGCTGTACCCGACCTCCTTCGTCAAGGGCAAGGGCATCGGCAAGCAGGTGGCCATGCTCACCGACGGCCGCTACTCCGGCGGCTCCTCCGGTCTGGCCATCGGCCACATCGCCCCCGAGGCGGCGAACAAGGGCCCGATCGCCCTGATCAAGAACGGCGACATCATCGACATCGACATCGAGAACCGCTCGGTGAACGTGGAGCTGACCGACGAGCAGCTCGCCCAGCGCCGCGCAGAGCTCGAAGCCGGCGACGGCTACGTGGCCCACCGCGACCGCAAGGTGTCCCAGGCCCTCAAGGCCTACGCCGCCTTCGCCCGCTCCGCCGACAAGGGCGCCACCCGCGACCCGGAGCTCATCAACAAGCTCTCCGGCCTCGCCTGATGGTCTTCTGACCAGACACGCGAAGGGGCGGAATCGCACATTGCGGTTCCGCCCCTTCGTTATATCCGTCGCCATCACAGGCCGAGCAGCTTGGCGGCAGTGCCTATAGAGCACCTTGCGCTCCTCGTCGGGATCGAGATGCCAGCTGCGGATGTTGGCGATGCCCTGCTCGACCGGGCCGAGCGGGAACGAGGAGCCGAACAGCACCTGATCGGGAATCATGCGCTCGGCGGCCTGACGCAGGTCCGGCGCCGCGCGCCACCACATCGCGTTCGATCGTCTCCAGCGCCTCCTCGGGCTTCGCCACGTCAAGGAACGGGAACACGAGGAACCGTTCGGGGTCCTGCGCCGCATAGTCGAACAGCTCCTCGTTGGTGGTCTCATACACCTGGCGTCCGGGAATCACCGCCTTGACGACGTTCGCCCGGTCCAGCTCGCGCGCCAGCGACTCGGCCGTGCGATCCGTCGCAGCCGGCGTGAGCTCGTAGTCGAAGCCCGAGAAGAACCGGCGCACCATGGCGTCGGAGAAGCCGCTGCGGTAGCGCGGCGTGAACGGACGGATGCGGAAATCGATGACGGGCTGTGCGGACTGTGCGGACTGTGCTGGCTGTGCGGCCAGGGCTTCCCGAACGATCCCCGTGAGGGAACCGGATGAACGCGAACATCGCCACGGTACGTGCGATCGGCGCCGCCGCGCATCGACGGTTCCGCGCAGCGGCCATACGCATTCCCGATAGCCGGCTCATGCCAGCGCGCATGTCCGCATATCGGACATGCCATGCGGCGTTGACCGGACGCCTCCGTATGCTGAGCCGCAATAACCGAACACGCATCTTCAGGGCAGGGTGAAATTCCCGATCGGCGGTACAGTCCGCGAGCAGCGCGCCTTGGCGCGATGTTGGAGCACACGCTCATGAACCGGTGAGACTCCGGTACCGACAGTCATAGTCTGGATGGAAGAAGTTGCGGCAGCATGACGCAGGCGGGAGCATACCCGAACGCCGTCGTGCCGTCACTCATCCCACGAATCCCTGGACATGCCCTCGTTGCCGAAGGAAAGGGGTTTCATGGGCGACAGGGAATTCATGTCCGTGGCATTGCGTCACGCACGGCTTGGGGCTGGCAAGGTCAATCCCAACCCGCTGGTCGGCGCCGTCATCGTACGCGACGGCCGCATCATCGCCAAGGGCCATCACGATCATTTCGGCGGATGGCATGCCGAACGCGCCGCGCTTGAAGCGGCCGCCGCCGCGGGCGTCGACGTGCGCGGCGCCACCGTCTACGTCACGCTCGAACCGTGCTGCCACACCGGCAAGCAGCCGCCATGCTCGCAGGCGCTCATCGACGCCGGCATCGCGCGCGTCGTCGTCGGCTCCCCCGACCCGAATCCGCTCGTCGCCGGCAAGGGCATCCGCCAGCTCGCCGACGCCGGCATCGCCGTGACCGAAGGCGTGCTGCGCAGCGAATGCGACGCGCTCAACGAGATCTTCCTGCATGCCATCGTGACGCGTACGCCGTTCGTCATGCTCAAGTACGCGATGACGCTGGACGGCCATATCGCCACCGCGTCCGGCCTGTCGCAGTGGATCACCGGCGAGGCAGCGCGCCGACGCGTGCATGAGGACCGTTCGCGCTTCGCATCGATTCTCGTAGGTGTGAACACCGTGCTCGCCGACGATCCGCAGCTCACCAGCCGCATCGAGCACGGGCACGACCCGCTGCGCGTGATCTGCGACACGCATCTGCGCACGCCGCTCGACGCGCAGGTCGTAACAACCGCCACGCGCACTCCCACAATCATCGCCACTGCCAGCGCGGACGACGCGCGCGTCCAGCAGTACCGCGACCGCGGCTGCGAGGTGCTGCGCGTAGCGGCCGACGATGACGGCCACGTGAGCATCGCAGCCGTCGCCGCAGCGCTCTATGCGCGCGGCATCGACAGCATCATGATCGAAGGCGGCAGCGGCATCGCATGGTCGGCGCTGAACGCGGGCATCGTCACGAAGGTCAGCGCCTACATCGCGCCCAAGCTGTTCGGCGGCACCGGAGCGCCGGCGCCGATCGGCGGTCTTGGCGTCGCCTCGCCTGACGACTGCTTCCGCATCGCGCATCCGGCCGTCAGCGCCATCGGCGACGACATCCTCATCGAAGGCGGTGTGGACTATGTTCACCGGCATCGTTGAGGATCTCGGCAGCGTGCTGGCCGTGGAGCGCGGCGCGGACTTCGCCCGGCTGACCGTCGATTCGCCCGTCGTTGTCACCGACCGCACCATGCTCGGCGACAGCATCGCCGTCAACGGCGTGTGCCTGACGGTCACCGGCCTGCACGGCAGCGCGTTCACGGCGGACGTGATGCACGAGACCCTGCGCCGGTCCAGTCTCGGCACGCTCAGGCGAGGCAGCCACGTGAACGTGGAGCGCGCCATGCCTGCGGACGGCCGGTTCTCCGGGCATTTCGTCTCCGGACACATCGACGGCACCGGCACCATCGCTTCGATCACGCGCGACGGCATCGCCACGACGTATGCGGTTCGCGCGCCGTACGCGCTGATGCGCTTCATCGCCGAAAAAGGGTCGATCGCCGTCGAAGGCATCAGCCTGACGGTCACGTTCGCCAGCGAGGATGCGTTCGGCATTGCGGTCATTCCGCACACCGCCGCGCATACCGTCCTGCCCGAGCGCCGCGTCGGAGACGTCGTGAACCTCGAAATCGACCCGCTGGCCCGGTACGTGGCGCGGCTCATGGCAATGCTGGCGCGCAGCGACGATACCGTCAGCGCCGATGCCGATGCCGCCAGCGCCGGCATCACCGAGCAGTTCCTCGCCGCGCATGGATTCTGACGCGCGGCCGCCATCACCCCGTCATCACCTTTCATCATCGTCAACCTGTCATTGCTATCTGCAAGGAGTCTGCCATGGCCATCACCGATTCCCACTCCCCCATCGATTCCGCATCCACATCCGCTGATGCCGCCGCCGATGCCGAAGCCGAACGCGCTGTTGCGCGCGCGATCCGCGAGATCGCCGCCGGGCACGTCATCGTCGTCGCCGACGACGAAAGCCGCGAGAACGAAGGCGACCTGATCTGCGCCGCCCGCTACGCCACCACCGCCAACATCGCGTTCATGGCGACGCATGGCCGCGGCCTCATCTGCACGCCCATGAGCGCCGAACTGGCGACGCGCCTCGACCTGCCGCCCATGTGCACGGCGAATACCGACAACCATCAGACCGCGTTCACCGTGTCCATCGACCATGTGACCACGTCCACGGGCATCAGCGCGCGCGACCGGTCGCTGACGGCGCTGGCGTGCATCGACCCCGACACGCGTCCACAGGACTTCCGTCGCCCCGGCCACATGTTCCCGCTGGTGGCGCGTCCCGGCGGCGTGTTGGAACGCAACGGGCACACCGAGGCGACCGTGGATCTGGCGCGACTGGCCGGACTGGAGCCGTGCGGACTGTGCTGCGAGATGATGAAGGAAGACGGCACGATGATGCGCCGCGACGATCTGCGCGCCTTCGCCGACGAGCATGGCCTCGCGCTCATCACGATCGCACAGCTGCAGGCGTATCGCCGCGCCCATGAGTTCCCGCGCACGATGTGCCGCGTCGCGCAGGTGCAGCTGCCATCCGACTACGGCACGTTCACGATGGTCGGCTACGAGGCGGATGGCGCCGAGCATGTGGCGCTTGTCATGGGCGACGACGTGCTGGCCGCCATGGCCGGCGACGCGCCCGTGCGCGAGCCGGTGCTGTGCCGCGTGCATTCGCAGTGCCTGACCGGCGACGTGTTCGGCTCGCAGCGCTGCGACTGCGGTCCGCAGCTGCGCGAGGCGATGCGCCGCGTGACCGAGCGCGGACGCGGCGTCATCCTGTATCTGAGCCAGGAGGGGCGCGGCATCGGCCTGCTCAACAAGCTGCGCACGTACGAGCTGCAGGAGCAGGGACTCGACACGCTCGACGCGAACCTGAAGCTCGGCTTCCCCGCCGACGCGCGCGAATACGAGACGGCGGCCGCGATGCTGCGGGATCTGGGCATCGCGTCGATCGATCTCATGACCAACAATCCCGACAAGATCGGCCAGCTTGAACGCGCCGGCATTGTCATCGACCGTCGTGTGCCGCTGGTCATTGCGCCCACCGACTACGACGCGCAGTATCTGTCCACCAAGGAACATCGAATGGGGCATCTGCTGGGTGCTCTGGCAAAGGAGAACTGATCATGACAGTATTCGAAGGACAGCTGGTCGCCAACGCCGCGAACGACGAGGCGGCGCCGATCCGCATCGGCATCGTGGCGGCGCGTTTCAACGAATTCATCACGTCGAAGCTGCTGTCTGGCGCGCTGGACGGCCTGAAGCGGCATGGCGTCGCCGAATCGGATGTCGATGTGGCGTGGGTGCCGGGATCGTTCGAGATTCCGATCGCCGCGAAGCGCATGGTGTCGACGGGCCGCTACGATGCGGTGATCTGCCTGGGCGCGATCATCCGCGGCAGCACGTCGCACTACGATCTGGTGTGCAACGAGACGGCGAAGGGCATTGCGCAGGTGTCGCTGAGCTCGGATGTTCCGGTGCTGTTCGGCGTGATCACGACCGAGAACATCGAGCAGGCGATCGAACGCGCCGGCACGAAGGCCGGCAACAAGGGCTTCGACTGCGCGCTGGGCGCCATTGAAATGGTGCACGTGCTGCGCGCCATCGACGCCTGATCCTTCCGCGATGCCGCAGCATGCCGGCATCGCGGAATAGCGTCGCCTAGGAGCACCGAAGGAAGCTGCTCCCCTCGCCTATGGGAAGCCCACCGGGATTCCCGCCTAACGGCTCAGCGCAGAGGGCGCTCCGTTATTCCGCGATGCCGTACTCCTGGGCGATGAGATGCCACAGTTCGTCGGCGGCCTCGTCGACGGTGTTGTTGACGATGGTCACGTCGAATTCGGATTCGGCGGCGAGCTCGACCTTGGCGGTTTCGAGGCGACGGGCCTGCTGCTCGGGGGTCTCGGTGCCGCGGCCGATGAGGCGGCGCTTGAGCTCTTCGAAGCTCGGCGGCGCGATGAACACGTACACGACCTCGAGGCCGAGTTCGGCGGCGCGCTGCTTGACGCGGCGGGCGCCCTGCAGGTCGATTTCCAGAATGGTGGGCACGCCGGCGGCGAGATGCTCGCGAACGGGCTCGAGCGGGGTGCCGTAGTGGGCCATGCCGTGCACGACGGCGGTCTCGAGGAAGCCGCCGGCCCGTTCCTTGGCGAGGAACTCGTCGTCGGTCATGAACCAGTAGTTGACGCCGTTGACCTCGCCCGGACGGGGCGCGCGCGTGGTGGCGGAGACGGAGACCCACACGTTGGGATGGCGCTCACGCAGTTTGGCCTCGACGGTTCCCTTGCCGACGGCGGTGGGGCCGCTCAGGACGAGCAGTCGGCCGGAGGGCTGGGCGGATGCGGAGGAGACGGGGGAAACGTCGGTCACGATGGGATCTCCTTGGAACGGATGAGGGGATGGCTAAAACGTTCAGGCTTTCGGGCGGACGGTTACATCCGGGCCGGTTGCGGAGGAAGTTGCCGCCGCGGAACCCGGTGCGGCCCCCGCAGGAGCGGATGTGGACGCTGCCGAGACAGATGCTGCCGGAACAGGAGTCGCCGGAGCGGACGCCACGGCGGGTGCGGCAGTCGCCGTCTGTGCCGTCTCGGATTCCGCGTCCTCGTCCACTTCCTCGGTGGCTTCAAGCAGGGCCTGACGCACGTCCAAGGCGATGGATTCGGTGGCCTGCGCCAGCATGGAGATGTCCGGTCCGTGGGCGGCGATGAAGCGGGACACGGTGACGAGCACGTTGCCCTTGGTGCCCTTGAACACGGTCTTGAGGTCCTTGGCCTCGGCGCCCTGCCAGCCGTAGCCCGGGGACAGGATCGGGCCGGTGAACTTGGCCGGGTCCACGCCGGAGTCCTTGACCCACTGGCCGATGGTCGCGCCGATGATGAGGCCGACCGAGCCCATGCCGTCGACGCCCTCGTTGTGCTTCTGCGCAGTGCTGGCGATGCCGTAGGCGACGGTCTTGCCCTTGTAGTCGCCGCTCTGGCGTATGGCGGTCTGCAGGCTCGCGCCCTCCTCGTTGGAGGTCAGGGACGCGATGAACACGCCGCGGCCGTTGTCCAGCGCCTCGTCGATCAGCCCGGACAGGGAGCGGGCGCCGTAGTACGGCAGCAGCGTGATGGCGTCCGCCAACAGCGGGGCGCCCGGTTTGAAGTAGGCGTCGGCGATGGCGGAGATGGTGGTGGACAGTCCGCCGTGCAGACAATCCACGATGGTGATGATGCCCATCTGGCGGGCGGCGTAGAGTACCCGCTCGAGCGCCGCGAAGCCCTTGGCCCCGTAGCGCTCGAACATGGGCGCCTGGAATTTGACCGCCGCGGCGCGTCCGTGGGCGGCCTGGAGCATGCGCATGGCGAAGAGCTCGGCGCCCTCCGCGTCCACGTTGTAGCCCCAATCGGTGAGGATCTTGCGATGCGGATCAATGCCGACGCACAGCGGACCGTATTTGTCCATGCACGTCCTGAGTCTCAGGCCGAAGTCCGACCTCATCGCATTCTGTTCTGCCCCACCGGTTGCGTTCATCAGAATTCACGGCTTTCTAGCTCGAAGAGCTGCTTGGAATGTTCCTGAATGCTCATGATCTGATAGTCATTATTGCGCACGGCCTCGATAGCCAGCAGCACGGCGGAGAACTCGGTCATCGTCGTGAACTGCGGCAGGTCGGCCGCGATGGCGGCGGCGCGGATGGAGTAGCCGTCCGAGCGGGAGCCGCGCGAGTTCGGCGTGTTGAGGATCATGTCGATCTTGCCGTCCTCGATGAGCTCCACCACGTTCTTGCCGACGGAGCCGCGGGCGTGCTGGATCTGCACCGGGGCCTCCGGGTCGGAGTCCACGCGCGTGCTGATCTTGTCCACGATCTTCGACTCGATGCCGTAGCGGCTCAGCACGGAGGCGGTGCCCTCGGTCGCCCAGATCGTGAAGCCGAGCTCCACGAGACGCACGGCCATGAGCGGCAGCTGCTTCTTGTCCGCGTCGTTCACCGAGATGAACACGTTGCCCTTGGTCGGCAGGCCGCCGTCGTACGCGGCGAGCTGGCTCTTGGCGAACGCGTGCGGGAAGTCGCGGTCGAAGCCCATGACCTCGCCGGTCGAACGCATCTCGGGTCCGAGCAGGATGTCCACGGTCTTGCCGACCGGGGTGCGGAAGCGCTTGAACGGCAGCACGGACTCCTTGACGGCCACCTGCTGGCCGGGGCGGATGATGCCGCCGTCGCCCTTGGGCAGGAGCAGGCCGTTGGCGCGCTGGTCGGCAATGGTCTCCCCCGCCATGATGCGCGCGGCGGCCTTGGCCAGTGGCACGCCCGTCGCCTTGGAGGCGAACGGCACGGTGCGGGAGGCGCGCGGGTTGGCCTCGATCACGTACAGCGTGTTGGCCATGAAGGCATACTGCACGTTGATCAGGCCCTTGACGCCGCAGCCCTTGGCGATGGCGTAGGTGCCCTCGCGCAGGCGGCGGATCTGGTCGTCGGACAGCGTGCACGGGGGCAGGGTGCAGGCCGCGTCGCCCGAGTGGACGCCGGCCTCCTCGATGTGCTCCATGATGCCGCCGATGTACAGCTCCTCGCCGTCGAACAGGGCGTCCACGTCGATCTCGATGGCGTCCTGCAGGAACTTGTCGATGAGCAGCGGGCTGGGGAGCCTGCCGGAGACGACCGTGTCGGCCTTGGCCTCGTCGAGCGCGCGGTTCACGTACTTGGTGAGCTGGGCGTCGTCGTACACGATCTCCATGCCGCGGCCGCCGAGCACGTAGCTCGGGCGCACGAGCACCGGGTAGCCGATGTTGTGCGCGGCCTGGCGGGCCTCCTCGAGGCTCAGGGCGGTGCCGTAGCGCGGCGCGTTCATGTGCTCGCGGGACAGCACCTCGCCGAACAGCTCGCGGTTCTCCGCAAGGTCGATGGACTCCGGGGTGGTGCCGAGGATCGGCACGCCGGCGGCCTTGAGGCGCGCGGCGAGCGACAGCGGGGTCTGGCCGCCGAGCTGCACGATCACGCCCTTGACCGGGCCCATCTTCTTCTCCGCCTCGTAGATCTCGAGCACGTCCTCGAAGGTGAGCGGCTCGAAGTACAGGCGGTCGGACATGTCGTAGTCGGTGGACACGGTCTCGGGGTTGCAGTTGACCATGATCGTGTCGTAGTCCTTGCCGAGCTCCTGCACCGCGTGCACGCAGGTGTAGTCGAACTCGATGCCCTGGCCGATGCGGTTCGGGCCGGAGCCGAGGATGATCACGGCCTCGCGCTCGCGCGGGCGCAGCTCGGACTCGTCGGCGTAGCAGCTGTAGTAGTACGGCGTGACCGCGTCGAACTCGGCGGCGCAGGTGTCCACGGTCTTGTAGACCGGGCGCAGGCCGTAGCTCCAGCGCAGCTCGCGCACGGTGTTCTCGCCCTCGTCGCCGAGGTGGCGCAGGTGGGCGATCTGCAGGTCGGACAAGCCGGCGAGCTTCGCCTTCTTGAGCAGGCGCGGCGTGAGGGTTTCGGCGGCCTTGACCTCGAGCGCGGTGTCGTTGATCTGGCGCAGCTGCTCGATGAACCACGGGTCGATCTTGGTGGCGTCGAAGATCTGCTGCGGCGTGGCCCCGCCCCACATCGCGCGCTGGATCTGCAGGTAGCGGTGCTCGGTGGGGATGTGGATGGCCTTGAGCAGCTCGTCCACCTCGGCCTGGTCGGGCTTCTCGCCGTCCCAGCTGAACGCCATGTGGCGCTTGTCGATGGAGCGCATGGCCTTGCCGAGGGACTCCTGGAAGTTGCCGCCGAGGGCCATGGCCTCGCCGACGGACTTCATGGAGGTGGTCAGGGTCGGGTCGGCGCCCGGGAACTTCTCGAACGCGAAGCGCGGCACCTTGGTGACCACGTAGTCGATGGTCGGCTCGAAGGAGGCCGGCGTGGACTGGGTGATGTCGTTGCGGATCTCGTCGAGCGTGTAGCCGAGGGCCAGCTTGGTGGCGATCTTGGCGATCGGGAAGCCGGTGGCCTTGGACGCGAGGGCGGACGAGCGGGAGACGCGCGGGTTCATCTCGATGACGATGATGCGGCCGGTCTGCGGATGCACGGCGAACTGGATGTTGCAGCCGCCGGTGTCCACGCCCACGCCGCGGATGATGGCGATGCCGATGTCGCGCAGCTTCTGGTACTCGCGGTCCGTGAGGGTGAAGCACGGGGCGACGGTGATGGAGTCACCGGTGTGCACGCCGACCGGGTCCACGTTCTCGATCGGGCAGACGACCACGACGTTGTCGTTGCGGTCGCGCATGAGCTCGAGCTCGAATTCCTTCCAGCCCTCGATGCCCTCCTCGATCAGGACCTCGTCGGTGGGCGAGTAGTGGATGCCGGCGCCGGCGATGCGGTGCAGTTCCTCCTCGTCGTGCGCGATGCCGGAGCCGAGGCCGCCCATGGTGAAGCTCGGGCGGACGACCAGCGGGAAGCCGAAGCGCTCGGCGATGCGGTCCACCTCCTCGATGGAGTGCGCGATGTCGGAGCGCGCGGACTCGGCGCCGGCCTGGTCCACGACCTTCTTGAACAGCTCGCGGTCCTCGCCGCGGTCGATCGCGTCGAGGGAGGCGCCGATGAGCTCGACGCCGTACTTCTTGAGGATGCCGGCCTCGCCGAGGGCCATGGCGGCGTTGAGGGCCGTCTGGCCGCCCAGAGTGGGCAGCAGAGCGTCGGGGCGCTCCTTGGCGATGATCTTCTCGAGGATCGGGGTGGCGATCGGCTCGATGTAGGTGGCGTCGGCCATCTCCGGGTCGGTCATGATGGTGGCCGGGTTGGAGTTCACGAGGATGACGCGGATGCCCTCCTCGCGCAGCACGCGGCAGGCCTGCGTGCCGGAATAGTCGAACTCGGCGGCCTGTCCGATGACGATCGGGCCGGAGCCGATGACCATCACGGACTTGATGTCGGTGCGCTTGGGCATGTCACTTACCTTCCTTGGAGCTCTTCATCAGGTCGACGAAACGGTCGAACAGGTACGCGGCGTCGTGCGGTCCGGCGGCGGCCTCCGGGTGGTACTGCACGGAGAACGCGGGGATGTCGAGGCACTGCAGGCCTTCGACCACGTCATCGTTGAGATCGACGTGGCTCACGCGCACCCTGCCGTACTTGCCGTTTTCGTACGGGGCGGCGACCGGCTCGCCCTTGGGGGCGTCGACCGCGAAGCCGTGGTTGTGCGCGGTAACCTCCACCTTGCCGGTGGTCAGGTCCATGACCGGCTGGTTGATGCCGCGGTGGCCGAACTTGAGCTTGTACGTGCCGAAGCCGAGCGCGCGGCCGAGGATCTGGTTGCCGAAGCAGATGCCGAAGAACGGGTGGCCGGCGTCGAGCACCTGGCGCAGCAGGGCGACGATCGCGTCGGCCTCGCCCGGGTCGCCCGGGCCGTTGGAGAAGAACACGCCGTCGGGGTTGAGGGCCTCGATCTGCTCGAAGGTGGTGGTGGACGGCAGCACGTGCACGCGGCAGCCGCGCTCGGCCATGCGGTGGGGGGTCATGCCCTTGATGCCGAGGTCGATGGCGGCGACGGTGAACAGGGGCTTCTTGCCTTCGAAGTCGCCGCACGGCTCGACCGTGTACGCCTCCTTGGTGGAGACCTCGTCGTACAGGCTCAGGCCCTGCATCTGCGGGGTGGCCTTAACCACGTCGAGCAGCTCGTCCACGGACTTCACGCCGCCCTTGCCGTCGGAGAGCTCGTCCCCGGAGAAGACGCCCGCGCGCATCACGCCGGCGGAGCGCAGGTGGCGGACCAGCTTGCGCGTGTCGATGCGGCTGATGCCGACGATGCCCTCGCGCTTCAGGTCGTCGTCCAGGCTGCCGTCGGCGCGCCAGTTGCTCACGACCGGGCTGGGCTCGCGCACCACGTAGCCGGCGACCCAGATCCGCTTCGATTCGGGATCCTCATGGTTGACGCCGGTGTCGCCGATGTGCGGGAAGGTCTGCACCACGATCTGGCGGTCGTAGCTCGGATCGGTCAACGTTTCCTGGTAGCCGGTCATGCCGGTTGCGAACACGATCTCTCCAGTGGTCTTTCCCAGCGCGCCGTAGGGCTCGCCGACGTAGACCTGACCGTCCTCGAGGACGAGGACGGCGTCTTCCGGGGAAAAGCTCAGGTTCACCACAACCCCCTTGTATTCAGGATATTTTCAATTACCATAATCGCCGGCGCGGACGCTCAGGCGGTTTGGGTTTCGGCGGAATCGGCGGCCTCGGAGGGCTCCTGCGCGGTCTCGCCGTCGGATTCGCCGGATTCGGCGGAATCGGAGGAATCGGAGGATTCACCGGCTTCGGCGGCCTTCGCGGCTTCGGCCTCCTCCTCGGCCCTGCGCGCCTCGCGCAGCGGCTTCTCCTCGGAGCACACCGCGGACAGCAGGCCGTGGATGAAGCTCGGCGAATCGGCGTCGGACAGCGACTTCGCCAGCGTGAGCGCCTCGTCGATGGCCACCATGTCCGGCACATCGTCGTTGAACAGGATCTCCCACACGCCGATGCGCAGGATGTTGCGGTCCACGACGGCCATGCGGCTGACCTTCCAGCTGGTGGACCTGAGATTGAGCACGCCGTCGATGTCACGGCGGTGTTCGGCCACGCCTCGCACGATCTCGATGGCGTAGTCGGGCAACGGGGTCTGAGCGCCGGGGTGCGCGATGCGTTCATCAAGAAGGGACAGGATGTCCTGTCCCTTCTCGTCCGCTTCGTACAACGTATTCAGCGCCCTTTTGCGAGCGGTGGAACGTGCCATGTGAAGCCTTGTCTCCTTGGGTCCGGTCGACGGATCAGTTCTCGCGGCCGATGTAGGAGCCGTCGCGGGTGTCGACCTTGACCTTGTCGCCCTCGTTGATGAACAGCGGGACCTGGATCTCGGCGCCGGTCTCGACGGTGGCGGGCTTGGTGCCGGCGGTGGAGCGGCTGCCCTGCAGGCCGGGCTCGGTGTGGGTGACCTCGAGCACGACGGAGGCCGGCAGTTCGACGTTCAGCGGGTTGCCGTCGTGGAAGGAGACGATGCAGTCGGTGCCCTCGAGCAGGAACTTGGCCTGGTCGCCGATGAGCTCCTTGGGGATGTAGGTCTGGTCGTAGGTCTCCATGTCCATGAACACGAAGTTGTCGCCGTCCTCGTAGGAGTACTGGAGGTTGCGGTTGTCCACGGTCTCGAACTGCACCTTCATGCCGGCGTTGAAGGTCTTGTCCACGATCTTGCCGCTCAGGACGTCCTTGATGGTGGTGCGGACGAAGGCCGGGCCCTTGCCGGGCTTGACGTGCTGGAACTTGATGACGGTCCACAGCTTGCCGTCCAGGTTGAGAACGGAACCATTCTTGATGTCGTTGGTAGTCTGTGCCACGTTATTCACCTATTTTCAAACTAGCCTGTGGGGAAACCCCGGAAAAATTGCCTTGGCTATTATGCCACACCGTGCATACAGCGCAAGGCGGCCCGTCCGCGGGCCTTGAAGCCGCGGACGGGCCGTGCGTTTACAGTGGCCGAGGAAAAAACGCCCTGCGTCAGAGCAACCCGCCGGCGTTGACCTCGGGGGTCACGGACGGGCGGCGCACGAGCACGCGGCCGGCGCGCACGTTGGCGAGCACCGGGGCGTGGCGGTTGAGCGCCGCGTAGAAGTCGGGCGCGTCCAGCAGGATGCAGTTGCCGGGCTTGCCCACCTCGATGCCGTAGCGGTCCGTGATGTGCATGGCCTTCGCCCCGTTGTAGGTGATCAGGCGGAAGGCGTTCTGGATCTGGCCGTAGCCCATCATGTGCTCGATGTACACGCCCATCATCGCCACGTCGAGCATGTTGCCGTCGCCGAGCGGGTTCCACGGGTCGCGCACGTCGTCCTCGCCGAGGGCCACGTTGATGCCGTTGGCCACGAGCTCGTGGATGCGCGTGACGCCGCGGCGCTTGGGGTACGTGTCGAAGCGGCCGCCCAGATGCACGTTGACCAGCGGGTTCGACACGAAGTTGATGCCGCTCATCTTGAGCAGCCGCATGAGCTTGTACGCGTAGGCGTCGTTGTACGAGCCCATGGCCGTGGTGTGGCTGGCGGTGACGCGGTCGCCCATGCCCTTTTCGAGCGCGAGGGTGGCGAGCACCTCGAGGTTGCGCGACTGCGGGTCGTCGATCTCGTCGCAGTGCACGTCCACGAGCCTGCCGTACTTCTCGGCGAGGTCCATGAGGAAGTGCACGGACTCGACGCCGTACTGGCGGGTGAACTCGAAGTGCGGGATGCCGCCGACCACGTCCGCGCCGTCTTTGACGGCCTGCTCCATGAGCTCCTTGCCGTGCGGGAAGGACAGGATGCCGTCCTGCGGGAAGGCGACCACCTGCAGGTCCACCACGTCCTTCAATTCGTCGCGCAGTTCGATCAGCGCATGCAGGCCCGTCAGCGTGGGGTCGGTGACGTCCGCGTGCGTGCGGATGCACTGGATGCCCTGCTCCACCTGGCGGCGGATGGTCTTGCGGGCGCGCTCCTTGACGTCCTCGATGGTGAGGGACTGCTTGCGTTCGGCCCAGATGCGGATGCCGTCGAACAGCGTGCCGGTCTCGTTCCATTCGGGCTCGCCGGCGGTGCCGGTCGAGTCGAGGTGGATGTGCGGGTCCACGAACGGGGGCAGCAGCACGCGGCCGCCGCCTCCGATCGTCTCCTCCCCCGGCTTGGCCTTGAGCGTTCCGACGGGCTCGATGGCGGCGAATTTGCCGTCCTCGATGCGCACGTCCTTCAGGACGCCGGCATTGTCCACATTGACGTTGCTGATGAGCATGGCGCTTCCTTTCGTTATTTCCGTCGCCCGTCAGTCCTTGGCGGGCTCGCCGTGGACCGCGCGCATGAGCGCCCAGTAGACGGCCGCGATGATGATCATGTTCGGGAACGTGGCGCCCACGGTAGCCGTCAGGAACGGCACCTTGCCGAGGGCCACGTAGAGGACCACGCCGAGCAGCCAGCAGCCGAGCGCGATCCAGTTGATGCCGGAGGCGTACCAGAAGCGGCCGCCCTCGGCCGTGAGGTCCCTGCGCGAGTAGTCGGCGTGGTTGCGCAGGAAGAAGTCGGTGAGCATGATGGCCGTCACCGGGCCGAGTGCGCAGCCGATGTAGTCGAGGAACAGGGTGAACGAGTCGAGGAAGCTGCCGATGATCAGCGGGATGAAGGTCACGAGGCAGGCGGCGAGCGTGACGATCCACAGGGCCGGGGTGAGCCTGAGCTTCGTGGCGATGTTGGTCAGCGACGAGCCGGCGGCCATGAGGTTCACGGCGTTGGCGGTCATGGAGGTGAGGATCACCACGATGAGGGCCACGGCGCCGAGGCCCAGCTTGCTGGCGATGGTGGACGGGTCGGAGTTGTTCGGATCGTAGGTGCCGGAGGTGATGGCGATGCTGATCGTGGCGACGAGGCCCACGAGCGCGAACCAGAAGACGCCGATGAACGCGCCCACGAACGGGATGACGTGCGAGCCGGCGGGCTTCTTGGCGAAGCGGGTGAAGTCGGCGGCGCAGGTGACCCAGCCGAGGTTGAAGGCGGCGAGCTTGTCCACGGCCACGCCGGAGGCCATGGCCTGGTCGGTCGGCGGGGTCCACGAGACGATCTCGGAGAAGGAGACCTGCTGGAAGACGGCGATGGTCTCCCAGATGGCGAACACGAAGACGAGCACCACGCCCACGCGCTCGATGATGCGCACCGAGTTCGCGCCGGTGGAGACGGACAGCAGATGGAGCACGCTCATGACGATGATGCCCACGACGATGCCCTTCTCGCCGCCGGGCTCGCCCCACACGGGCCAGCCGAGCAGCTCGTTGAGCAGGATGCTCACCGAGGTGGCGGCGATGAACGTGTTCACGGCGGTCCAGCCGATGTACATGACCATGTTCATCACGCTGGGCACCCAGCTGCCGCGGATGCCGAAGGACGCGCGGGCGGCGCCCATGGTGGTGGCGCCCACCTTGTAGCCGATGTAGCCGATGCCCGCCAGCGTGAGGTAGGCGATGACGGACGACCAGGTGAGGTGGCCGATCGCGCCGCCGAAGCCGCAGGCCGCGATCACGCCGCCGATGAACCACGTGCCGTTGTTCGCGTTCGCCGCGACCCACGTGGCGAACATGTCCCAGTTGGATGACTTGCGCTCGGAGGGTTCGATGATCTCCAGCGCGAACTTGTCGTTGGTGGACATACTGCGTCCTTTTTCTTGTGTTCCGTTGTCTCTTGTCTCTTGGCTTGCGCCGGCTCCGATCGTACCGCCCGAGATCGCGCGCCCGCGTGAACGGCGTCCGCCGTGTCGCGGAGGGCCGGCGCTCCCAGCGAATTCACACGGCCGTCCGAGCGTTTTCCTCGCGCCGGCACAGCCGGCGTTGCGGCGGCGGACGTTCAATGAAGGCGTTTCCCAAGCAAAGGACGGTCACCATGAACGCACAGGCCAACGCCAACATCCGCACCACTCACGCCTCTCAGACCCCTCAGACCTCGCGGACCTCACGGGACCGCAACCGCTCCGCGCGGCGGGCCGCCGGCATCGTCGCCGCGTCGCTGCTCGCCCTCTCGCTCGCGGCGGGCTTCGGCGTCCAGACGGCCGCGCGCCTCGAGGTCTCCCCCGCCTCGTCGTCCACGCAGACGACGACGTTCGACGACGTCGTCAGCGACGGCGTCGAAATCACCGTATGAGGCGCACGTCGCCCGCACGCAAGAACGGGCCGGGATGAACGGTTCGGCATGTCCGACCGTCCGTCCCGGCCCGTTTCCGTTGCCCGTCCGGACGCACGACGGACAGCCCGTCTCTTCCAGAAACCATTCAGAAAACTTCCAGAAGTCGTTGCCGAACCCTTGAGGCGGCATTGCGGCGATTCCGGGCCCGCATTGCGGATCGGGCCGTTCAATGAAGTCATCGACAACGACAGCCGATCACCACACGAAAGGATGGCAGCCATGAACGCCAATTCGACGGCGCGCACCCCGGTGCTCGCCACACGCAAGCTCATCGTCATCGCCATGGCCGTCTCATTGGCCTCGGGGCTCGCCGCCGGAGCGGGGACCATGGCGGTCATGAAGGCGACCGGCACGGCCGGCGACGCCGCCGCATCCAGCGCCATGGGCTCCGCGCCCGGCGGACAGGGCGGCATGGGAGGCGCGGACACCATGTCCTACGACTACGCGGGCACGTATTCCGGCGCGCTCGCGGCGGACGGCTCGGCTGAAACCTCCAGCGGCGAGACCGTCACCGCATCGAACGACGACCAGAATGCGGCGCTCGCGCAGAACGGCGGCACGCTCACCGTCACCGGCGGCACGCTCGCCAAGTCCGGCAACGCCTCCAGCGACGACAACGCCAACTTCTACGGCACAAACTCCATCGCCCTCGCGGTGGGCGACGGCTCCACGCTCGTGCTCGACGGCACCAAGCTCACCGCCTCCGGCTCCGGCTCCAACGGCGTGTTCGCCACGGATTCGGCCACCGCGCTGGTCCGCGGCGCGACCATCGCCACCACGGCGGACAACTCGCGCGGCCTCGACGCCACATACGGCGGCACGATCCTCGCGGGGGACGTCACCGCATCCACGCAGGGCGACCACAGCGCCACCGTGGCCACCGACCGCGGCGGCGGATCGGTGTCGCTCGTCGACTCCACGATCGCCACCGCCGGCTCCGGCTCGCCGCTGCTGTACTCCACCGGCGACGTGCAGGCCTACAACGTGACCGGAACCGCATCCGGCAGCCAGATCGCCGGCATGGAGGGCTATAACACCATCCTCATCAAGGATTCGACGCTGAAGAGCACCAACACCGGCAAAACCGGCTCCGACCCGATCGCCAACGGCGTGATCATCTACCAGTCCACCTCCGGCGACGCGGAGTCCTCCACCGGCGAGCACGCCACGTTCCAGGCGGTGGATTCCACGCTCACGTCCGCGATCGAGTCCGGCTCGATGTTCTACTTCACGAACACCACCGCCGACGTGGTGCTGAGCAACACCACCCTCAACTTCGACACGACGAAGGCGACGCTCATCAACGCGTCGGGCAACGACTCCAACAACTGGGGCTCGACCGGCTCCAACGGCGCGACCGTCACCTTCACCGGCCGAAGCCAGACGCTTGAGGGCGACGTGACGGCGGACACCATCTCCTCGGTGGACCTGTACCTGCTCGAGGGCAGCACGTGGACCGGATCCGCCTCGATCGCCGAGAACGCGTCCGCGGCGTCCGGTTCGACCAGCGAGGCGCCGATCACCGTGAACGTCGACGCCACCTCCACATGGGTGGTGACCGGCGACACGACGGTCTCCGCGCTCAACGTCGCCTCCGGCGGCAGGGTCGTGGACGCCTCCGGGCGCACGGTGACCATCGTGGCCGGCGGCAAGACCGTGGTCAGCGGCACGAGCGGCATCACGGTGACGGTGACCGGCGCATACTCGACGAGCGTCGAGGCCGGCGGCGACACCGAACTCGCAGACGAAACCATCGACCGCTCCGCCTACGACGAGCAGTTTGGCACCAGCACGTCCTGGAGCATGTGACACCGCTCCTTCCCCTACTCATTTTTCCATCCCCGCATCTCGCATTTTCATCGAAAGGAACCATCATGACCGGCAACATCAACCCCAACGGCACCGCCAACCTCGGCAACACCAATCTCGGCGCCGCCAGCAACTCCGGCACCGCCTCCGCCGGCGCGAACCCGACGGCCGGATTCGCCCAGTCCTCGGCCTCGGCGGGCGCGGCGGCGGCCGCGACGACGCCCATCGCGCCCGTTGCGGGCACCGCGGCCGCCGCATCCACCCCGACTGGGCAGCCGGGCGCGCAACCGGGCGTCCAGTCCTCGGCGGGAGCGTTCGGCGCATTCGCCCCGGCCCAAGGCGCTCCCACCGCACCCGTCGCACCTGTCGCGCCCGCGGTCGCGCAGCCGGCTGCCGGCGGGGCCGCCACCGCGAACGGGAAACTGTGGGCCGCCGTCGCCGCGCTCGCGCTGGTCTGCGGCCTCGTCGGCGGCGTGGGAGGCGCGTTCGCAGTCTCCGCGCTGAGCGGATCCGGCTCCTCCGGCACCAGCGACCAGCAGATGCAGATGCCCGGCAACATGGGCGGCGGCCAGTCCAACGGCAACAGCCAGTCGAACGGCGGCGGCATGGGTCAGCCGCCGAGCGGCGGACAGGGCGGTCAGAGCGGCAACTCCGGGAACTCCAGCAACTCGGGTAATTCCGGCAACGGGTCCGCCAACGGCTCGACGAACGGCAATTCCGGAAACTCCGGCAACTCCGGCAACGGCTCCACCGGTTCCGGATCCGGCTCCGGCACGACCGGCAGCACCTCCAACACCGCCGATGCCACCGATTCCGACGCCCTGACCATGTAACCGGCCATCGGGCTGCCGCAATCCCGCTTGGGCGACGAACCCCCGCCGTCCAAGCGGGATTTTCCGTCGCCGGGCGCGGCGTCCATGCGCCTTCGGCCAAGGGCGCATGGCACGGCTTGACTTCAAGTGCTCGAAGTCACTAAGACTTGCGAAAGGACATCAGAGCTCGAGGGAAGGACCATCCGTGACCGAGACCACCGAACAGGCCGAAGTGCGTCAGCAACTGCTCACCGGCGAGCGCGCCGCGTTCTTCGCGCACGACACCACGTTCGTCGAAACCACGTTCGCCGACGGCGAATCGCCGCTCAAGCACGCAAGGAACATCACCGTGCTGACCAGTTCGTTCCAGTGGAAATACCCGCTGTGGTACTGCGAGAACGTGACCGTGCGCGACTCGACGTGGTTCGAGATGGCCCGCGCCGGCGTGTGGTACACGAACCACATGCTCGTGGAGGACTCCACGATCGAGGCGCCCAAGAACTTCCGCCGCTGCCGCGACCTGACCCTGCGCAACGTCGACCTCACGCACGCCGAGGAGACGCTGTGGTCCTGCACCGGCGCCGCGCTGGAGAACGTGGTGGCCAAGGGCGACTACTTCGGCATGAACTGCGACAACGTGACCGCGTCGAACTTCCGCCTCGTGGGCAACTACCCGTTCGACGGCGCGCGCAACGTGACCGTGCGCGACTCCCGTCTCATCTCCAAGGACGCGTTCTGGAACTGCGAGAACGTGACCGTGGAGCATTCGTTCATCTCCGGCGAGTATCTGGGTTGGAACTCGAAGCACCTCACGTTCGTGGACTGCACCATCGAAAGCCTGCAGGGCCTGTGCTACGTGGAGGACCTCAGGCTCGTCAACTGCCGTCTGCTCAACACCACGCGCGCCTTCGAGTACTCGACCGTGGACGCCGACGTGCATTCCACGATCGGCAGCGTGGTCAACCCGTCCGGCGGCGTGATCCGCGCCGAGGCGATCGGCGAGCTCACCCTGGACGCCGAGCGCGTCGACCCGTCCGCGACCAGAATCGAGACCACGCGATGAACACCGAGACAACCGGCGAATCCTTCGACTTCGACGCGCCCGTCGACCGCTCCGGCACGCATTCGCTCAAATGGGAGGAGGCCGGAGACGCGCTGCCCATGTGGGTGGCGGACATGGACTTCGCCGCCGCGCCGGCGATCCGCGAGGCCCTGCGGCGCCGGCTCGACAACGGCGTGTTCGGCTATTCGACCGTGCCGGACGAGTGGGCGCGCGCCTACGCGGACTGGTGGGGCTCCCGCCACGGGCTGGACGTGCGCCCGGAGGAGCTGATCTTCACCACCGGCGTGGTGCCGTCCATCTCAAGCATGGTCCGCAAGCTCACCACGCCCGCGGAGAACGTGCTCATCCAGACGCCGGTCTACAACATCTTCTTCAACTCGATCCTCAACAACGGCCGCAACGCGCTTGAGGCCCCGCTCTCCTACACACGCGGCAACGACGAGCGCGGGCGGTACGCGATCGACTGGGCGGACCTCGAGGCGAAGCTCGCCGACCCGCAGACCACGCTCATGATCCTGTGCAACCCGCACAACCCGACGGGCATGATCTGGGATCGGGAGACGCTGGCGCGGCTCGGCTCGCTGTGCGCGGCGCACCATGTGACGGTGATCAGCGACGAGATCCACTGCGACCTGACCGACCCGGGCAGCGCGTATGTGCCGTTCGCGTCGGTGAACGAGGAGTGCCGCGCGATTTCGGCGTCGTGCCTCGCCCCCACCAAGGCGTTCAACATCGCGGGCCTGCACACGGCGGCCGTGCTGGTGCCGGACCCGAACCTGCGGCACAAGGTGTGGCGCGGTCTCAACACCGACGAGGTGGCCGAGCCGAACGCCTTCGCCGTGGACGCGGCGATCGCGGCCTTCGGGCACGGCGGCCCGTGGCTGGACGCGCTGCGGGACTATCTGGCCGGCAACAAGCGCGAGGCCGCCCGCATGGTCGACGTCTACAACGCATCCGCGCCGGCCGATCGTCGCGTGGCGCTGTGCGAGGGGCCGGCCACATACCTCCTGTGGCTCGATTGCTCGGCGTTCACGCGCGCCCGCGGCCATGGCTCGACGTTCGACTCCACGGACGAACTGTGCGCATATCTCAAGTGCGCGCACAAGGTCCTCTTCTCCCCCGGCGCGCAGTTCGGCGGCAACGGACGCGACTTTCTGCGCATCAACGTGGCCTGCCCGCGCGAGCGCATGCGCGAGGGGCTGAACCGGCTGTTCGAGGGACTGCGGGCGTTGTAATCGCTGTAATGCGGGGTCGGGAAACGAATTCGGGAACGGGCTGCGTCATTCAGGGCGGCCCGCTCCCGCTTTTTCCGAAACGCATACGCCCGGCATGGCAGTTCTACGCGCAAAACTGCCTTCCGTTGAGATTGAAAGCCCATCCCCGTCGGAACGCCAACGGCATTTCCGATTTGTGCGGTCGATTCAGGCCCTACGCCGGATAGCCGCCCTGTCATTCCGGCAAAATTCCGGCATCGCCATCCAGCGAAACCGGTCTTTTCGACCACACAAATCGAAAGTACGCGGCTACGTAGCCAACGTCAATCGTTCTTAACCGTCTCGGAAGGGTTCGTTACGGAAGCTTGGAAGGGTTTCCCACCGCTCGGGCGGTCTCAGCCGCCGCGGCAACCGCCGTTCCCCCTCTGCGCACTACCGGGGCCGCGCGTCGCTGATGCGCCGGATGGCCTCGCGGACGCCCCGCGCGCCGTCGGTCGCCACGTCCCCGCCAAATGCGCGGTGCAGCGTGAGCCCCTCGATCAGGGCGTCGAGCATCCGCGAGGTCTCCGGGTCGAAGAACCGCTTGAGTTCGGCGCGGCTGGCGGTCATCCACAGCTCGGTGATGTCGCGGTACGCCGGGTCGCGCGCGGCGAGGGTGTAGAGCTCCAGGGTGATGTTGAAGTCGCGCTGCGTGGCGAGCAGATCCTCCTCGACGTGCGCGGCGATCGCCTCGCGGGCCTCCTCGACCGACCCGGCGGCGCGCATGCGCTTGGCGAAGTGCGCGGCGGACGTTCTGGCGAACTGGTCGAACGCCTGATGGAGCAGGTCGCCCATGCCGTCGAAGTGGTAGGTCATCGAACCGAGCGGCACCCCGGCCGCGGCTGCCACCACACGGTGCGACGTGCCGGCCACGCCGCGTTCGGCGATCACGTCGAGGCACGCCTCGATGATGCGCTGCTTGCGCTCCGGATCGTATCGTCTGGTCGGCGCCTCCGCCGTGCGTTCCTCGGTCATGACAGCAACCATACGCGCCGATGGGTACATTCGTACCACACTGTCGTGTACACTCGTACGCATGACGGACATCCCAAGCACCACAACCGCAGCAACCGCAGCAAGCACCGCGACCACCGCCGCCACCATGAAGGAGCTCATGCTCGCCGGCGAGTACTACGTCAGCTCCGACCCCGAGCTCAACGCCGAACGCGAGCGCGCCAAGGACACGCTCTTCGACTTCAACGCCACCCGCCCCACCAAGCGCGCCGAGCGGGAGGCGCTCGTCCGCGGGTTCTTCGGCCACGTGGGCGCGAACTGCTGGATCGAGTCGCCGTTCAACTGCGATTACGGCTACAACATTTCGGTCGGCGACAACTTCTACGCCAACACCGGCTGCCGCATCCTCGACTGCGCGCGCGTCACCATCGGAAGCAACGTGTGGTTCGGGCCGAACGTGGGCATCTACACGCCCGAGCACGCGTTCGACGCGGCCGAGCGCACCGCCGGATGGGAGCACAGCCTGCCGGTGACGATCGGCGACAACGTGTGGGTGTGCGGCGGAGTGACGATCACGGCCGGGGTGACGATCGGCGCGAACAGCGTGATCGCCGCCGGGGCCGTGGTGATCGGCGACGTGCCCGCGGATTCGCTGGTCGCCGGCGTGCCCGCCCGCGTGATACGCCCGATCACCGAGGCCGACCGGCACGGGCTGCTCCGCTGAGCCGGCGGTAGGGCGGCAGAACGGCAGGACGGCAGAGCGGAGGAACGGCGGGACGGCGAAGCGGCAGGGGCATTGTCCCGCACGGCGGTAGACTGAATCGCGGCAAACCGGCAGGGGCTACGACGCATTGCGCGCCGACCGGAATCAGCTGGATCACATCTCGTAGAAACACCGGGGGCACCATGTCTTCTTCCGCTCAGTCTTCCGCGCAATCCTCCGCGCAACCACAACCGCAGCCGCGGCCACGGCCGTCCGTTCGGCAGTCCAAGCGCGCGTACATCCCGATCGTCGTCATGATGGTCGGCAGCTTCACCGCCATCCTCAACCAGACGCTCATGACGTCCGCCCTGCCGCATCTCATGCGCGAGTTCGGGGTGACGAGCAACACCGCCCAGTGGCTGAGCACCGGGTTCATGCTCACGAACGGCATCATGATCCCGGTCACCGCGTTCCTCATCCAGAAGTTCACCACGCGCCAGCTGTTCTTCTACGCGATCGGCATGTTCCTGTTCGGCACGCTGGTGTGCACGTTCGCGCCCGGCTTCTGGGTGCTGCTGCTCGGGCGCATCCTGCAGGCCACCGGCGCCGGCATCGTGATGCCGCTGCTGCAGACGGTGCTGTTCATCACGTTTCCGCCGGACAAACGCGGCACGGCCATGGGCTGGTTCGGTTTGGTCATCGCGTTCGCCCCGGCTCTGGGCCCCACCCTGTCCGGCCTGATCATCGACTTCCTGCCGTGGCGTTTCCTGTTCGTCCCGCTCATCGTGATCGCGGTGGCGGTGCTGGCCGCCGCGGTGCCGACCGTGAACAACGTCACCACGCAGACCGACCCGACCATCGACGTGCCGTCCGTCATCCTGTCCACGCTGGGCTTCGGCGGGCTGCTGCTCGGCTTCAGTCTGGCCGGACAGAACGGCTGGGGCGCGCCGCAGACGCTCGGCTCGCTCGCCGTGGGCACCGTGACGCTGGCCGCGTTCATCCACCGGCAGCTGCACCTCGACCAGCCGATGCTGAACTTCCGCGTGTTCGCCAAGCCCATGTTCACGCTGTCCATGGTCCTCGTGGTGCTGGTGTTCGTCACGTTCATCTCCGCCATGAACATCCTGCCCATGTTCATCCAGAACGCCATGGGGCTCACGGCCCTCCAGTCCGGCCTGCTGCTCATGGGCGGCGGCGTGGCCGAGGGCGTGTTCAATCCGGTCGCCGGCCGCCTGTTCGACCGGATCGGCATCCGGCGCATCGCCCCTCCCGCGATCGCGGTGATCGCCGTGGCCGCGTTCGCCCTGTCCCGCATGGGCGCCGACGTGCCGGTGTGGTATCCGGCCGTATTCTTCACGCTCATGATGGCCGGCGTGGCGTTCTGCCTCATGCCGCTGACCACCACGGCCCTGAACCAGCTCACCGGCCCGCTCATCCCCCACGGCACGGCGATGAACAACACGCTCCGCCAGACGATGGCCGCGATCGGCATCGCCGTCAACTTCACGGTCATGACCACGAACACCTTGCCGGCCTCCGCGGCCGGGTCGGCGCAGGCCGGGCTCGCGCACGGCGTGGATGTGGTGTTCGCCCTGGCCACCGGCGTGTCCGTTCTTGCCTTCGCGCTGTCGTTCCTCGTGCGCGACGGCGAACGGGCCGGCAAGCCCGCGGCCAGGCGCGGCGGCGAATCCACCGCCCGACGCTGAGACAGATCCCGCGGGCCGATCCCCGCATCTCCGCGAACGATGCCGACGCACGCCGTCCCCCCGCGCCACGCCACGCCGCACTATGATTGGCAACGCAAAATCACGGCACGGCGAACGGAGATCGGTTACATGGACAACGCGGCGAGGCGGGCGCAGGGACTGCCCTACCACTACGACGACCCGAGCATCATGGACGGGCAGCTCGAGTATCAGGAGAAGCTCTGGGAGTTCAACCAGACGCATCCGACGGACGTGGAGGGCAAGGCGAGGCTCCTCAAGGAAATGTTCGCCGAGATCGGCGAGGGGTGCCACGTGGAGACGCCGGCGCACGCGAACTGGGGGTTCCGCCACGTGCGCATGGGCCGGGGCGTCTACTGCAATTCGAACTTCACGTGCGTGGACGACGGCGACATCACCATCGGAGACTGGTGTATGTTCGGGCCCAACGTGGTGATCGCGACCGCGGGTCACCCGGTGCTGCCGGTGCTGCGCGAACACCATTACGTGTACGCGATTCCGGTGACGATCGGGCGCAACGTGTGGGTGGGCGCGAATGTGACGATTCTGCCGGGGGTCACGATCGGCGACGACTGCGTGATCGGCGCCGGCTCGGTCGTCAGCCACAGCATCCCGGCCGGTTCGGTGGCGTACGGGGCGCCCTGCGAGGTCGCACGCCCGATCGGCGAGAAGGACCGGGAATTCTACTTCAAGAACCGTCGCCTCGACGTGTGGGACTGAGCCGCCAAGGCGACGGCGGTCCGGGGCCGCTCAGGCGAAGGACTTGTAGGCCTCCGGGTCCACGGGCTCGAGCCATTCGTTGCTCGCGCCCTCGGCCTTGGGCATGATCGCCACGTGCGCGAACGCCTCGGTGGGCGCGGCGCCGTGCCAGTGCTTGGTGTCCGGCGGGATGTACGCCACGTCGCCGGGCCTGAGCTCCACCGGCTCATGACCCTCGATCTGGTAGTAGCCGCGGCCGCCCACCGCGAGCAGGATCTGGCACACGCCGTGGTGGATGTGCCAGTGGTTCGCGCAGCCCGGCTCGAAGGTGACGTTGGCCACGCTCACCCGGTCGTCGGCCGCCAGCGGCGCAAGATAGCTCCGGCCCTCGAAGTACTGGGCGTAGGCGTCGTTTGGCTGTCCAAGGGGAAATGCGCTCGGATTGTCCATGATCGTTCCTTTCGTAGCGTTCCGGCGCGCAAAACGCGTCGATGGCTACGACGCTACGAACTTCAAGCGCTCGAAGTCAACCCATTCGGTCCAATTTGCGCCCCTCCAACGGCAGCTTGGACCGACCGGGCGCTTTTGGCGCGCTTCACGGGCCCGATTATCCGCCGATCGGTCCAAGTTGCGCTTCCGGGTGCGCAGGTTGGACCGATCGGGCAACCCGGCCGCCAGCCGCCGACCGTCAGGCCGCGCGCTTGCGGCAGCAGACGACCGTCATGGCGAGTCCGGCCGCCGCCACGCCGGCCATGGCGAGGAACGCGATCGAAACGCCGGCCGGATCGTCCCCGCACGCCACCATGACGGCCACGAACACGGCCGAGCCGAGTGCGCCGGCGATCGTCCTCAGCGAGGTCAGCAGGGCGCTCGCGTCGCTGGCGTACCGGCGCTCCACCGAGGCGAGGCCCCACGTCGCGGCGGGCATCATGACCATGGAGACGCCCACGGAGCGCACGGCGAACACGGCGGTCACGTACCAGATGGGCGTGGACGCCGTGAGGAACCCGAATGCCAGCGTGGTGGCGAGCAGGATGGCCATGCCTCCGATCGCAAGCGGGCGGATGCCGAACCGGTCGAACACGCGCCCGGTGACGGGGCTCGCCAGGGCCATGACGAGCGATCCGGGCATCATGACCAGCGCGGAGACGGTGACCGAGGCGCCGGCCATGCGCTGCAGGTAGATGGGCAGGATGGTGGACGCGGCGATGAGCACCGCGTACAGGACCATGCTGAGGACGACGGCCACGGTGAAGTCGCGCGTGGCGAAGATGCGCAGTTCGAGGAACGGCTTGTCGATGCGGAACTGCCGGACGGCGAACAGCGCGAGGCAGATCAGACCGACCGCGAGTGCGCCGGCCACGCCGAGGCTGAGGAACGGTCGCACGCCGAGGTCGCTGAAGCCGAGCTGCAGTCCCACGAATCCGAACGCGCTCAACAGGAACGAGGGGACGTCGAGCCGGGTGGACGCTGAGGTCTCCAGCACGTTGCGCATGATCGGGAATGCGAGGAGCAGCACGGCCGCGGAGATGCCGCCGGACACCCAGAAGATCGACTGCCAGCCCCACCGGTCCACCATGACGCCGGAGATGGTGGGCGCGATCACGGGCGCGGCGGACACGGCCAGCCCGTAGAAGCCCATGGCCGTGCCGACGCCGGATTTGGCGAAGAGGGCGAGGATGATGACCTGCGTCATGGACAGCGAGATGCCGCTGCCGAGCGCCTGCACCACGCGCGCGGCCATGAGCAGCGGGAAGGTGCGCGAGGCGGCCGCGAAGAGGAGCCCGGCGGCGAACAGCGCGAGGCCCGTGAGGAACAGCGGGCGGGTCGGGAAGCGCTTCATCATGAACGCGGTGGCCGGGATCGTCACGCCCATGGCGAGCGAGAATCCGCTGGTGAGCCAGTTGCCGAGCACCGCCGAGATGCCGAGGTCGCCCATGATGGCCGGCAATGCGGTCGTGAGCGAGGTCTGCGCGAACGCGCCCGCGATGCACGCCGCGAGCAGCACCGCGAAGATGGCCGTGCGGCGACGGTCGGTGATGGCTGGTTCATTGTTCATGCGCGTCCCTTCGATGATTGCCTCCTTCCCCTGTTTCAGGCCCAAGCCCGTCGCCGTAGCGTAGCTTCGCCCATGGCCTTTTCATGCCGGCGGACACCGGTGACGTCGTTGAGCGCCCTCTCGTCCTCCACGACCAGGATTCTCGTCATTGTGCACCTTCCGCCCGTTCCGCAGGGGCGATTCCATGTCGGCCCCACTATACCGGCGGATGTCCGGGATCATGGCCCAGCCATGGCCGCGATAGACTGGGCCGCAACCGGGACTTGAACGAGGAGGCCGGCCATGGAGCTGCGGGTGTTGCGCTATTTTCTGGCGGTGGCCGAGGAAGGCAACATCACGTGGGCCGCACAACTGCCGCGCATCTCCCGGCCCACGCTGTCGCGCCAGTTGCGCAGGCTTGAGGAGGCGCTCACGAACCGCTGACGGCCGGGCGGCGCGTGCGGCGGTCCTGCACGAGCAGCCACGCGCCCACCGGCAGGGTGAGCACGCCGGCCACGACGAAGATCAGGGCGATGGACACCACGTCCGCCAGCGGCGCGAACACCGCCATGCCCAGCGGCATCGCGAACGTGGCGAGCGTGGTGTCGAGCCCGAAGACGCGGCCGGTCATCGACTCGTCGGATTCGGACTGCAGGATGGTGCGCATCGGTCCCACGCACACGGCGGAGGCGATGCCGTTGAGCACGTCTGCGATCAGATAGGCCAGCAGCCCCGGCGCGACGCCGAGCCCCACCACGGTGACGGCGTAGGCCACGACGCCCCATGCGGCCACGCGCATGGGGTTGCGGATGATCCGCGCGCCCACGCTGGACATGAACGCGCCGCCGAGGAGCATGCCGATGCTCCAGCCGAGCTCGTTGGCGGCGAGCTTGTCCGACGCGGTGGTGAGGTTCACGAACCAGAGGTCCAGATCGACGCCCTCGTATTCGCGTGCCATGAGCAGGAGCGTGAGGTTCATGGGCGCCACGGAGATGAGGCAGACCATCGCGTCGGAGAGGATCACGGCCTTGAGGCGCGCGCGGCCCATCACATAGGCGAATCCGGCCCTGAGGTCGGCGAACGCGCGGCGGACGCTGGCGGCGATCGATTTGTCATCCGTCTGACCGGTCGGCGCGGTTTCGGCGTTTCCGGCGGCCGTCGTGACCGCCTTGCGAGGCGGCTTGATAAGGGCCACGAACCCCACGCCGATCACGGCTGTGGTCACGTCCACCAGCAGGATGGACCACAGCGGCACCACGTTGATGAGCACGGCGGCGACGGCGGGCGCGGCGATCATGTTGGCCGAGTTGATGACGCTGAAGATCGAGTTGACGCGCAGCAGCCTGCCGGTGGGCGTCACATCAGGGATGAACGACTGGACGGCCGGCGACTGCACGCCCGAGCCGGCGGATCGGATGAACAGCACCACGAAGATGAATCCGAGGCTGGCCCACCCCTTGGCGAAGGCGATGGACAGCAGCACCGTCACGCCGGCGATGAGGAGGTCGGGCAGCATGATGAGCAGCTTGCGGTTGTGGCGGTCGGCCCACGAACCGCCGAAGATCGACACGACGCCCTGCGGCAGCACGCCGAACAGCGTGGCCATGAGCAGGGCCGAGCCGGACTGCTCCTGCAGCACGATCCACCACCAGATGGCGTACTGCACGATGCTCGAACCCAGCAGGGAAAACGCCTGACCGGTGAGCAGCAGCGCCACGCGGCCCTTCCATCCGGGGTCGACCGTCTGCGGCACGGGCTGCGGCACGGTCTGCGATTCCATTGCGCGCTCCTCTCTGTTCAACAGCCATCCATATTGTCCCATATTAGGACAATTGTCAATTCGGGAAGGAACCCGCCGTCCTGAGCGAAGCGCAGCGGAGTTGAAGGATCCCTGAATTTGCAAGAGAAACATTAAGAATCTTTCAACTCCGACTTACCACCTCCGCCCAGAATGGCCAGAGAAAGGCCCCTCACACTCTGGCTTCGCCCAGACGCCGGCGGAATTCGCGGCCGAACACCTCCATGCCGCGCACCATCGCGTCGCGCAGGGCCGGGTCGAGCCCGCTCATGGCACGGTATTCCGCGGCGCGCTCCGGCGCGATCATCGCGTTGCAGTACCGCCGCCCCTCCTCGGTGAGTCGCACGGCCTTCACGCGCCGGTCCCCCTCCGACTCGGCAAGCCGCACATACCCCTGCTCCACGAACGACGAAACCACGTTGTTGACGGTCTGCCGCGGCAGCATCGTATATTCGCAGATCGCCTTCTGGGAGGCGCCGTCATGGTCGTACAGATAGTCGAGCACGCACAGGGCACTGGCCGGCAGACCGACGCGACGCCCATAGTCGGCATACGCCACGTCGATGCGGTGCAACTCGTCGAAGAACCGGTCCAGCCGCTCCGAAATCAGCGCCTCGTCCGCCATGTCGTCCCCTTTCGTTGACTGTCTCATATAGGGACAATCATATGAGGGAAGCTCGGGACCCGGAAATCCACGCGCGCCGTCAAAGCATCGAGGGGTGCGGCATCGCCTGTCACGCTACCATTGATGCAACGGCGGTCCCGCCGCATCCCACCATGCAGAGGAGCATTCCCATGAAGACTTTGGTTCTCGTGTTCCACCCCGATCTCACCCGCTCCAACGCCAACGCGGCGCTGGTCAAGGCGGCCGGGGAACCGCACGCCGAGGCCGGCGACATCACCGTGCGCGACGAGTACGCACTCTACCCGGACGGCGCCATCGACGTGGAGGCCGAGCAGCGGCTCGTCGAGGAGCACGACCGCATCGTGCTGCAGTTCCCGCTGTACTGGTACTCATCCCCCGCGCTGCTCAAGGAATGGGAGGACAAGGTGCTGGCCTTCGGCTGGGCGTACGGTCCGAACGGCACCGCGCTCGAAGGCAAGGAGATCATGGTCGCCACCACCGCGGGCGGGCCCGAAACCGAGTACCAAACGGCGGACAACGGGGCCACCATGGACGAGGTGCTCTCCCCGTACCGCATGATGGCCCGATACACACACGCCGTGTGGCTCAGGCCGTTCGTCGTCTTCGAGTCGATGGAGCTCTCGGACGAGGCGCTGGCCGAGGCCGGGCGCCGCTACCGGGAGGCGCTGCTCGCCGAGTGAGGCGTTCCGCAGACGGTTCGCGGAACGGCAAAACGCATCCGGAAAACGGAAACGGTGGACGGTTGTCCGTACCACGTACATACGCCGTACGGACAACCGCCCACCGTGCTCAACGGGTCACCGAAGCTGCCATCGCCGTTCCGCCGCCCGTCACTCCGGGCTCTTCAGCGCGCCGACCATGTCGATGCGGTCGAGCGAGCGGTTGGTGGCGCGGCTCACCAGCCACGTGAACAGGAACGCCAGCGCGGCGGCGGCCACGTAGCAGTACCATTCCACGTTCGGCACGATGTTCATGCCCGGCAGGTCGAGCTTGCCCACGAGGAAGCCCAGCAGCACGCGCCCGCACGGCAGGCCCAGCGCGACGCCGATCGCGGAGAGCAGCAGGATCTCCTTGTTCACGTACCCGTGCACCTCGCGGCGGCGGAAGCCCAGCACCTTGATGGTGGCGAGCTCGCGTTCGCGTTCGGAGATGTTCGTGCTGGCGAGCGTGTAGAGCACCACCACCGCGAGGACGGCGGCCATAACCACGATGAAGCCGATCATAACGAAGAAGATCATGAAGCTCTTCGAGAAGTCGCGCTCCTGCTTGGCGGAGCTCGTCACCGTCAGGTACATGTCCTCGCCGGCGAGCCGGTCGGCGAAGGCGATCCGCTCGTCCTCGTCCCCGGAAACGAGGACGAGGTCGGCATTGGGCGCATAGTCGGCGTCGAACGCCTTCTCGTAAGTCGACTGCGTCATGAATACCACGTTGCCGGTGTAGTACTGCGCCACGCCGGAGACCGTGACGGTCGCGGTGTTGGCGAGCGCGTCCGTCACGTCCAGAGAGCCGCCGTCCGCGAGGCCCAGCACCTTGGCGGCGTTGGCGGTCACCACCACGCCGTCGTCGTTCAGCGCGATCGGAGCGCCGGCCGCCGTATGCAGGTGAATGTAGCCGTCGAGCGACCGCCCGTCGGGGACGACCATGAGCTGCGCGGTGACCTTTCCGCCGCCATCACCATCACCATCGTCCGATGCGGACAGCGTGGCGGAACCGAGCTGCAGCGGCAGCGCGCCGGTCACGTCGCCGTCCGCGTCCAGTTCATCCTGCGCCGCGTCATGGTCGGCCACCTTGGTGACGGCCATCACGTCGTATGCGGCGATTTCGGTGTGCTGTCGCGGCATGAGGGTCAGCGCGGACGTGCCCATGCCGAATCCGGCGGTCATGAGCGCGGTGCAGCCGAGCACGCCGACGATCACCATGAGCGCGCGGCTCTTGTAGCGGAACAGGTTGCGCGCGGTCACCTTGCCGAGAAAGCTCAGGCGGTTCCACACGAATCCGACGCGCTGCAGCGCGATCGTCCTGCCGGCCTTCGGCGCCTTGGGACGCATGAGCTCGGCGGGCGGAAGGCGCAGCGAACCGGTGCAGGCGGCCATCGCGCAGCCGGTGACGGCCACGACGAACAGCGCCACGCCGCCGACGGCGAGCCGCCAGTCCACGAGCAGCGGGTAATGCGGCAGCACGTAGATGCGGCTGATGAGCCGGCGCGTGAACACGAACGGCAGACCGGCCAGTCCGAGCAGGTCGCCGAGCAGCCCGCCGGTCAGGCTGGCGACGCCCGCGTAGAGGAAGTACTTGAGCATGGTTTCGCGGCGCGTGTAGCCGAGCGCCTTGTACGTGCCGATGAGCCCACGGTCCTCCTCCACCATGCGCGCGACGGCGGTGAGGCTCACCAGCAGCGCGATGACCAAGAACAGCGCAGGGAACAGCGTGCCGAGGCGGGCGATCATCTCGCTTTGGGTCTTGACGTCGGCGTAGCTGGTGACGGCGGTGCGGTCGCGGATGATCCATTTCGCCTCCGGCATGGCGTCCGCCTTGTCGCGGATGGTCTTCTCCGCGTCGGCGATCTTCGCCTCGGCGGCGGCCTTGGCGGGCAGGCCATCCGGCAGCGCGTCCGCCTTGGTCTTCTGCTCGTTCACCGCCTCCATGGCCTTGTCGTAGGCGGCGTCGCGCACGGCCGTGGTGCGCGCGGCCTCGCGATCGGACCGGATCATCCCGATGGCCCGGTCGGCCGAGCCGACCAGCGCGAGGTAGTCGTCGTCGTACGTGTTGAGCGCTGCCGCTCCGGAGACGGTGACGACGGCGGACGTGTAGGGCGCGTCTTCGGCGGCCACGGCGGGCGCGGCGACGAACATCGGATAGACGGTTTTGGCGCCGGAGACGAGGGCGAGCGGGCCGGACGGGTTCACGATGTCGTTCGGGTCGATGACGACGCCGACGATCGTGTACTCGCCGTCCCCGAACGTGGCGGAGGTTCCCTCCGCGGCGTTCCCCGCTGCGTCCTCCGAGAACGTCAGCCGGTCGCCGACCCGCTTGCCCGATTCGTCGAGGTACTGCCGGGTGACGGCGATTTCGTGCGCGGATTCGGGCAGACGCCCTTCGGTGAGGTACGGGCGGTCGGTGCCGCGGTCGTTCAGGGCGGTCACGGTGGCGGAGGCCTGTTTGCCGCCCACCTTGGTGGTGGCGCTCGCGGTATGCACGCCGGCCGCGTCCGCCACCCCGTCCACGCCTCGCAGGGCGTCGATGTCGGCGTCGTCGAAGCCGAGCGTGGAGATGATCGACACGTCGTGCATGTTCGTCTTGTCGAAGAAGTCGTCGAGCCCGCCGCGGATGTCCCTGCCGACGGAGTTGAGACCGCACATCATCATCACGCCGACGGCGCAGATCACCACGATGGCGGCGAAGCGCCTGCCGTTGCCGGTGACCGCGCGCCAGGCGTCCTTCCACAGTACGGTTTTCCCCGCGCGCCGGGTCATGTGATTCGTCTGGGTCATGTCAGCCTCCTACCACTCGATGTCCGCGATGGGCGTCGGGTGCTCGTTGGCGGTGATTTCGGTGACCTTGCCCGAGCGGAAGCGGATCAGGCGGTCGCCCATGGGAGCCAGGGCCGAGTTGTGGGTGACGAGCGCCACGGTGATGCCGTGTTCGCGGCAGGAGTCCTGCAGCAGCTGCAGGATCTGCTTGCCGGTGTTGTAGTCGAGCGCGCCGGTCGGCTCGTCGCACAGCAGCAGCTTGGGGTTCTTGGCGAGGGCTCGGGCGATGGAGACGCGCTGCTGCTCGCCGCCGGAAAGCTGCGCCGGGAAGTTGTTCAGGCGGTCGCCGAGACCGACCTTGTTCAGCGTCTCGCGTGCGTCGAGCGCGTCCGGGCAGATCTGGCTGGCGAGCTCCACGTTCTCCAGCGCGGTGAGGTTGGGCACGAGGTTGTAGAACTGGAACACGAATCCCACGTCGAAGCGGCGGTAGTCGGTGAGTTCGGTCTCGCTGGCGGCGGTGACGTCCCGGCCTCCCACGCGCACGGTGCCGGACGTGGCGCGGTCCATGCCGCCGAGGATGTTCAGCGTGGTCGACTTGCCGGCGCCGGACGCGCCGAGGATGACGGCGAGCTCGCCCTTCTCGATGTCGAAGCTGGCGTGGTCGAGCGCCCTGACGGCGGATTCGCCGCTGCCGTATTGCCTTACGACGTCATGAAATTCAAGAAATGCCATGATGGTCCCTTCGTGTCCGTTGGTCATCCGTTGTGGATTGTCTGCCTCAGGCGATGCCCGATCATATTCATCAGGCTGTCGAATAAAAATCCTCAATATTCGATATCCTGTCGGGTTTCGCCCTTCATGAAAAAAATGGACGGTTTGACGGGTTTAGAGTGGGACCATCGGGATCACCGCACGGAGAGACGGGAGGAACATGGGACGCCCCAAGGCGAACGACGCGTCGGCGCCGCAGCGAATGCGGGACACGTTCTGGAAACTGCTCGCGGACAAGCCGTACGCGCGCATCACGGTCAGCGACGTCACGCGCGAAAGCGGGCTCAACCGCAGCGCCTTCTACTACCACTACGCGAGCATCGCCGAGCTGGCCGACGACGCGATCGCCGCGATCTACGACGACCCGACCATCATCGCGTTCATCGTGAGCATGATCCGCAAGCCCGACGACAAACTGTTCGACCGGGCCGAATACTTCATCGCCAGCAACCAATACCGGGACATGCTCAGTCGCGTCTCCCTGATCGCCGGCCCCCACGGATCCACCGGGCTGGTCCGCCAGTTCAAGGACTTCATCGAGGACACCTGGCTCAAACTGCTCGGTGTGGATCGCGACGCACTTGACCAAGGCCAGCGGATCACGCTCGAGTTCGCGGCGAGCGGCATTCTGGGGGCGATCGGCGCGGGAATGGCACTCACCCCGGAGACCGCGACCGCGCTGCGCCGTTCGCGCACACCGGAGCTCATTTCGCAAATGGTCAATTCCCTGCGCACGCCGGCGGCGCCCGAAGCCGGCGAGAAATAGTTTGTATGCAAACTAAAAAGTGGTAGCATGGCCTCGATCGCGCGGAATGGAACCGCGCACGGGGAGACATCATGCTGGACGACGAACTGCACTTCCTGCTGCTCAGGGCCTTCAACCATTCCAACCGGCGCATCGACGAGGCCATCCGGCGCATCGGGCTGCTGCCCGGCCAGCCGAAGATACTGGAATGCCTCAACGAGCGGGACGGGCGCACCGCCAAGGAGATCTGCGACGAGTGCATTCTCGACAAGTCCACCATGACCGGCCTGCTCGCCCGCATGGAGGCCCGCGGACTGGTCCGCCGCGAGGCGCACGAAACCGACCGCCGCTCCTACCGCGTGTTCCTGACCGACGCCGGGCGCGCCCGCATGCCCGAAATCCGGAGCATCATGGACGGCACCGACCGGGCGGCCACCAAGGGCATGACCGACGAGGAGCGCAACGCGCTGCGCGAGGGGCTCAGGCGGGTCATCGCCAATCTGGAGGCGGAATGACCATGCAGCGCACGATTCGCATGCCGCACATCGCCAAGCGCGTGCTGTCGCTGCTCGTCGGCCTCGCCGTTGAATCCTTCGGCATCGCGCTCATCACCAAGAGCAACCTCGGCACGTCGCCGATTTCCAGCATCGCATGGGTGTTCGCGCTGCGATTCCCGCAGATCAGCTTCGGCGTGACCACGTTCGCCATGAACGTGGCGTTCGTGGTGTTGGAGATCCTGCTGCTGCGCCGCGACTTCCATCCCATCCAGTTCCTGCAGCTGGCGGTCACGTTCTGGTTCAGCGCAACCTTGGACGCGAGCATGATGCTGCTGGCTTGGTTCTCGCCGGACGCCTGGCGGCTCCGGACGATCGGTCTGCTGCTCGGCTGCTTCATATTGGCGCTCGGCATCTGCATGGAGGTGGCGCCGGGGCTCATCATGGTGCCCGGCGAAGGCGCGGTGAGGGCCCTGCAGATCGTGACCAAGGCGCGGTTCGGCACGCTCAAGGTGTGCTTCGACGTGTCGCTGATCGTCATCGCCACGGCGCTGTCGTTCGTCTTCTTCGGCCGGCTCAACGGCCTCGGCATCGGCACGGTCGTCGCGGCCGTCATCACCGGTCAGATCGTGAACTTCCTCAACCGGCACATGCGCTTCGTCGCCCCGACCGACCCTGCGCAAAAGGCCCGCTGACCAGCTCGGCGGACGGTTGCAAACGCCAAGCTCCCAAACTGCGGGCTCCGCGCACCGCGCAGCCGCCGCCATCGGGCTGAGCAAACCCACGACCCCCCTGCACCAAACCGGTCAAACACACGAAGCTTCCCAAACTCGCGGGCCGAAAAGGACGAAATCCGCTCTTCCGAGCGTCAAAAGGACGCCATTGCGGGGGTTTGGCGCTTGGAAGAGCGATTTCGTCCTTTCCGGCCCGCAATGTCCGCTTATTCGGATGACCGCACGCCCACATGCCCGCAAGGCCGCACCACCATGTGGCAAGCCGTTGCCGTGGTAAACGACACTTTCGCCAAGCGCGAAATCTGTTCCCTTGCGCCCTCTCGTTTGCGAAAGTGATACAGGAAAACATATCTCACATCGAGATATTTCAGATAAGCCAAACGAAAAGAAACGTAAAGAGGAGAACAATCATGAAGACTCTGGTGCTCGTGTTCCACCCGTCCCTGAACGGCCAGTCGAACGTCAACGCCGCGCTGGCCAAGGCGGCCGGCGCGCTGGACAACGTGACCGTGCGCGACGAGTACGCCCTGTACCCGGACGGCAAGATTGACGTCAAGGCCGAGCAGGCCGCCGTGGACGCCGCCGACCGCGTGGTGTTCCAGTTCCCGCTCTACTGGTTCTCCTCCCCCGCACTGCTCAAGCAGTGGGAGGACGACGTGCTCGAGCACGGCTGGGCGTACGGCTCCGAGGGCCACGCGTTCGAGGGCAAGGAGTTCGCCGTCGCCGTGTCCACCGGTTCCCCCGAGTCGAAGTACCAGCCGGAGGGCGACAACAAGTTCACCATCGACGAGGTCCTCGTCCCGTTCCAGGGCACGGCCAACCACATCAACGCCACGTGGGTCAAGCCGTTCGTGACCTTCGGCTCCTTCGGCATCTCCGACGAGGCGCTGGCCAAGCAGGTCGAGGCCTACAAGGCGTTCCTCGCCAAGTAGTCGGGCAGACATGCGGCGCGGTCGCGAATTTGCGGCCCGTCACGAAAAACCAAAAGTCCGGACTTCCGCTCGATCACGGAAGTCCGGACTTTTTCCATTCGCCGTTAGCGGTTCGGTTTTATTCCCGATCGTCCCTCGCCAGATCGGCGGCGCCGATGATGCCCGCATTGCCGCCGGCCCTGGCCTCCACGATGCTGGCGTGCTGGCGGTACATACTGGCCTGCAGATGCCGGTTGAACGCAGTGGCGGCGGGGCCGAGCAGCATGTCGCCGACTTCGGCCACGCCACCGCCGATGACGAAGGTGTCGGGATCCAGCACGGCGGACAGGTCGGCCATGAGCCGGCCAAGCCAGTCACCCAGACGGCTGAACGCCTCGATGGCGGTGGGATCGCCCTCACGGGCGGCGTCGCGCACCATGGGGCCGATGAGCTTGCTCCTGTCGTAGTCGCACGCCTCGAGCAGGTGGGTCGACTGGTTGGGCTGGCGCCTGGCCGCCGACCATGCGAACCGCTCCAGCGCCGATCCGGACGCATACTGCTCCGCGCAGCCGAACAAACCGCAGCCGCAGGCCTCGCCGTCGGGGACCATGATGATGTGTCCGATCTCGCCGGCCATGCCAAACGCGCCCCTGACCAGATGACCGCCCACGATGATGGCCCCGCCGACGCCGGTGCCCACGGTGATCATGATCATGTCGCGGGAGTCGCGCCCGGCACCGAAGCGGTATTCGCCCCATCCGGCCGCGTTGGCGTCGTTCTCGACGACCACCTTGACGCCGTCGCCGATCAGGTCCTCGATGGCGTCCGCGAGCGGGTACTGGTTCCATGCGGGCAGGTTCGCCGCAAAGCTGACCGTGCGCCGGTCGGACGCGATGTTGCCGGCCGCCGAAATGCCGATGGCCTTGATGTCCCCCTCGCCCTTGCACCGCCGGTAGATGTCCGCCACGGCGGCGTTGATGTCGGCGGCGTTCTCCGGCGTGGGCACGCGCTGCAGGCAGCGGATATTGCCTTTCTCGTCGCAGATGCCTCCGGCGATCTTCGTGCCGCCGATATCAATGCCGAGTGTTTCCATGACTGATTGTTCTCCTTTGATGTACGACGCGACGCCGCTCAGTGGTTGCGGATGGCGTTGCGCAGGGGCAGGACGCTGGTGGGCGAGACGGACAGCTCGTCGAGGCCGAACTCGAGGAACGTGTCGGTCAGGCTCAGGTCGGCGCCGAGCTCTCCGCAGATGCCGCACCAGATGTTGTGACGGTGCGCGGCCTCGGTGGCCATGCGGATCATGCGCAGCACGGCGGGCGAATGCGGGTCGGCGAAGCGCCCGAGGTTCGGGTTCTGCCGGTCGCAGGCCAGCGTGTACTGGGTCAGGTCGTTGGTGCCGATGGAGAAGAAGTCGACTTCGGCGGCCAGCTCGTCGGCCATGATGACCGAGGCGGGCGTCTCGATCATGATGCCGACCTGAATGTGCTCGTTGAAGTCGATCTTCTCGCCGCGCAGCTCCTCCTTGACATCCTCGAGGATCTTCTTGGCGTCGCGCACCTCCTGCACCGAGGTGATCATGGGCAGCATGATGGCGATGTTGCCGTACACCGAGGCGCGCAGCAGGGCGCGCAGCTGGACCTTGAAGATCTCCGGGCGGGTCAGGCAGATGCGGATCGCGCGGTAGCCGAGGGCGGGGTTGCTCTCATGCTCCAGATTGAAGTAGCCGACCTGCTTGTCCGCGCCGATGTCGAGCGTGCGGATGACGACGAGGCGGTCGCCCATCTTCTGCGCGACCTCCTTGTACGCCTCGAACTGGAACTCCTCGGTCGGGTAGTCCTCGCTCTCCAGGTACAGGAACTCGCTGCGGAACAGGCCGATGCCCTCGGCGTCGTTGGCCAGCACGGCGGTCACGTCGGAGGGCCGTCCGATGTTGGCGTACAGGCGGACCTTCTGCCCGGATTTGGTTTCGGTGGGCTTGCCCTTGAGCTCCTGCAGCAGGCGCAGGTGTTCCTCGTACTTGGCCTTCTTGCCCCGGTACTCGGTCAGCGTGGCCTCGTCCGGGTCGACGAACACCTTGCCGCTGGTGCCGTCGATCACGGCGGCATGGCCGTCGTCGTCCGGGTCGAAGGCGTCGCCGATGCCGATGATGGCGGGCAGGCCCATCGTGCGGGCGAGGATCGCGGTGTGCGAGTTCGCGGAACCCTTGGCCGTCACGAAGCCGAGTACCTTGGAACGGTCCAGCTGCACGGTCTCGCTGGGGGCCAGATCCTCGGCGAGGATGATGTGGCTGTCGCCGCCGCCCTGCGCGGCGCCTTCGCCCTTGCCCTCGAGCACGTTGATCACGCGGCGGGAAACATCCTTGACGTCGGCGGCGCGCGCCTGCATGTAGGAGTTGTCCATCGCGGCGAACATGGCGGAGAACTGCTCGGCGGTGCTGTTGACCGCGAATTCGGCGTTCACCTTGCTCTGCGTGATCAGGTCCTCGATGCTCTCCACGTAGTCCGGATCCTGCAGCATGAGCTGGTGGGTGTCGAACAGCTCGGCCTTGCCCTCGCCGAACTCCGCGGCGGTCTTGTCGCGCAACTGCTTCAGCTGCTCGACGGCCGTGTCGCGGGCCGCGCGGAAGCGCTCCACCTCGGCCTTCGGATCGTCGACCACACGACGCTCCACGGCGTGGTCGGCGGTGTCAAGCACGCTGATCGCACCGATGGCAATGCCCGCGGAGACCCCAACGCCCTGTATCGTCTTCATCACAGATTCTCCTTGAGGAACTGCTCGAGTTCGGGCGCGGCCTTGGCCTCGTCGTTGCCCTGCACCTTGACGGTGACCTCGTCGCCCTGCTTGACGCCGAGCCCCATGACGCCGAAGATGCGCTTGGCGTCCACGGACTTGCCGTCGCGGGTGATGATGATGCTCGACTCGTATTCCTGGGCCTTGGCGACCAGCTGGCCGGCGGGACGGGCGTGCATGCCCGCGGGGTCGGATACGGTGAATGTGAATTCCTGAGACATGATGATTCCTTTATGCGTTTGATGCGTTGCGCTTGAAGCGCCTTGTATACGTGCTGTGGTTTACAGCTGTTCGCCGTTGGTGGCGATGACCTTCTGATACCAGCCGAAGGATTTCTTGCGGCGGCGTTCGAAGGTGCCGTGGCCTTCGTCGTCGGCGTCGACGTAGATCAGCCCGTAGCGTTTCTTGAATTCGCCGGTGCCGAAGCTGACCAGGTCGATGCAGCCCCACACGGTGTAGCCCATGACCTCCACGCCGTCGAGGTCGATGGCTTTGCCGACCTGTTCGATGTGGGCGCGCAGGTAGTCGATGCGGTCGTCGTCGTCGATGGTGCCGTCCGGGTTGACGGTGTCGTATGCGCCGTAGCCGTTCTCCACGATGAAGATTGGCTTGCGGTAGCGTTCGTACAGGACGCTCAGCGCGTAGCGCAGGCCGACGGGGTCGATCTGCCAGCCCCATTTGGTGGCGGGGATATACGTGTTGCGCACCACGCCGGCGATGCCGGAGTCGAAGTCGCCGGGAGTGGAGTCGTCGGCGGACAGGGCCATCGACATGTAGTAGCTGATGGAGATGAAGTCGACCGTGCCCTCGGCGATGGCCGTCTCGTCTCCAGGCTCCATGTGAGGGGTGATGCCCTCGCGGGCCCACATGTTCCTCGCGTAGTTCGGGTATTCTCCGTTGACGTACACGTCGCCGAATACGAGCCGGTCGCGCATGGCGACTTCGGCGCGCATCACGTCGTCGGGGTTGCAGGTGGCCGGGTAGATCGGCACGATGGCCAGCATGCATCCGATCCGGAAGTCGGGGTTGATTTCATGGCCTCGTTTGACGACCAGGGCGCTGGCGACGAACTCGTTGTGCACGGCCTGCCAGACCTTGCGTTTGCGCTCGTGGATCGTGTCCGTCTCGGAGAACCGGATACCGGAGTCGGTGTAGGCGAAGATCGGGTTGTCGAGGTTCATCTGGTTGTTGACCTCGTTGAAGGTCAGCCAGTACTTCACCTTGGTCCTGTAGCGTTCCATGACGGTGAGCGCGAACTTGACGAACAGGTCGATGAGCCTGCGGTCGGTGAATCCTCCGTATTTGAGGCTCAGGTTGAGCGGCATCTCGAAGTGCGAGAGCGTCACGACCGGTTCCATGCCCTTGGCCTTGAGGTCGTCGAACAGGTCGTCGTAGAACTTCAGTCCGGCCTCATTGGGCTCGTCCTCCTCGCCGTTAGGGAAGATGCGAGACCAGGCGATGGAGGTGCGGAAGCATTTGAAGCCCATTTCCTGGAACAGCGAGTCGTCGCCGCGGAAGCGGTGGTAGTAGTCGTTACCCCAGTGGTTCGGGTAGATCTTGCCGGTCTCGACGTTATCGGTGATCTGCCGGGGCACGCCGTGCGCGCCCGCGGTCATCACGTCGGCGATGGATACGCCTTTGCCGTCTTCGTTCCACGCACCTTCGAGCTGGTGGGCGGCCACTGCGCCGCCCCACAGAAAGTTGCTTGGGAAACCCATGTTGTGTTCCTTTTCCTGATAAGTCCTGTGGGTCAGTTGATCTTCTTGTACAGCGCGATGAGCTCGTTGACCAGCAGTTTGACGGTCTCCGCGGCCATCATCTGGTCCTCGACGTGCGTCATGAGCAGGCTGACCTCGATCTTCTCGCCGGACGCCTCGCGCTGTACGAGGTTGGTGTGCAGGTCGTGGCCGGTCGCGAAGCTCTGGTCGCCGCTCTTGATGAGCTCGTCGGCCTTGTCGTATTTGCCGGCCTTGGCCGCCTGCAGCGCTTCGATGTAGTCGGATTTGGCGCTTCCCGCGGCTGTGATCATCTGGAAGCAGAGGGTCTCCCAGTCGAAGTCCTTGTTGTCTTCTGCCATTGTTACCACCCTTGGTTCGTTCGTTTGGTTGTCGGTTGTCTGTCTGTTGGTGCCGGGTTACTTGGCGTCGGCGATGGCGATGGCGTGTTCGAGCACCTTGTCGCCGCGCACCATGCCGTAGTCCTGCGGGTTGATGGCTTCGACCGGCTTGCCGGGCAGCAGCTTCTTGACGTGGTCGAGCTCGTAGCGCACCTGCGGGCCGAGCAGCACGGCGTCGGCGTTCGCGGCCTTCTCCTCGACCTCGGAGATCGGGTAGGCGTCGATTTCGGCCTCGATGCCCTTGGCCTCGGCGGCGGCGCGCATCTTCTTGACCAGCATGCTGGTGGACATTCCGGCGTTGCAGCACAGTACGATCTTCATGGTGTTTTCCTTTCAGTGGGCCCCACACCGATCGTGGGGCGGTTGGTTGTTATGGGTGTATTGAGTGTTGATTAAGGAGGGGCCCGGCAAGGGTGGTTGCTCGTACCGGGCTCCCATGTCATCCGACCATTGCCGATCGGAAGAGTTGGGCCGTTCGATGCGGCGTCTCAGGCCTTGGCCGCGGCGGCGGCCGTCTCGATGTCGGCGTCGTTGGCGGCCTGTTCGGCGACCCACGCCTGGTCCTGCTTCTTGACGAACGGCAGGTAGACGACCACGGAGATCACGAGGATGATGAGCTGGATGAGCGCTGCCTTCCAGCCGCCCAGCAGGAAACCGGAAATGATCACCGGGGTGGTCCACGGCACCTGAACGGCGCCGAACGGAGGCATGAAGCCGATGTACATCGCACCATAGGTGATGATCATGGCGATCAGCGGGACGACGATGAACGGAATCAGGAAGAACGGGTTGAACACGATCGGCAGGCCGAAGATGACCGGCTCGTTGATGTTAAACAGGCCGGGCACGACTGACAGCTTCGACATTTCCTTCATCTGGCTGGACTTGGCCACGATCAGGCCGGCGATGAGTAGGCCGAGGGTGATGCCGGTGCCACCGAACTTGACGAAGCAGTCGACGATCTGCGGGGTGAGAATGTGGCCGCCGTCAGCGGTGGTCACGGCCTTGCCGGCGTCCATGAGGGCCTGGTTGGCCACGGAGTTGGCGGTCAGCAGCGGGGCCATGATGCCCATGACGACGTTCGGACCGTGAATGCCGCACCAGAAGAGGATGGAGATGAGCAGGGTGATGATGATCGCGCCGGCCCAGTTGTCGGTGAGGTTCTGCATCGGGGTCTGCAGGATCTTGAAGATGAGTTCGGTGAAGCTCACATCGCCGAACACCTGGCACAGGTGGTAGATGGCCGCGGAGCCGAGCACCACGAAGAAGCCGGGGATCATAGCGGAGAACGCGTTGGACACACCTTCGGGCACGGAATCGGGCAGCTTGATCTTGAGGTTGTGCTTCATGCACTTGACGAACACCAGGCCGGACAGCAGACCGACGATGATGGCGGTGATCACGCCGTTGCCACCGGTCCACGAGGTGGAGATTGCGTTGGACACGGAGGCGGTGGTGCCGTCTGCGAGGGCGTCGACTGTGTCATGGTCGATGCTCAGCGACGACGGCGAGAGAATGAAGAAGGCGACCAGGGCCAGCAGGCCGGAGGAGATGCCGTCTTCCTTCTCGTTGCGCGCGTAGGCGTAGCCGATGCCGACCGCGATGATGATGGCCAGGATGTTGAACGTTCCGGCGGACACCTGATTCAGACCGATGTTCCACTTGTCGGTCAGCAGATTGTCCATGAAGTCCGTATAGCCTTCGAACGGCAGGTTCGCAAGCAGCAGGAACAGCGAACCCACCAGGGTGGCCGGCATCGTGAGCACGAAGCCGTCCTTCAGAGCGGTGACCGCCTTGGTCGTCGCGAATTTCATGAAGCCGTTGAGCAGTTTGTTGCCGAACTCCTTCATTCTCGTCCTCCTTTGGACCGATTGATGTCCCCGGGCCGGCGCCCTTGTCGCCAGCCCGATTCCCTTTTTGTAGCTAGTCATTCGGATGAATAGGCAACATCCGAATGACTTATCTAGAATATACGATAGTCGTTCGGTTGTGTCAAATTCATTCGAATGATTTTTAGATACAGTGTGTCGCCTTCCTAAAGGGCGTCGCGGGGCACTGCGCAGCCCCGCGCGCACGAGGGTCTTACTTCAGGTCGGCGAAATTAAAAAACGTAGCCTTCTTGTAGTGGTAGTAGACCGTGCCGGCGTTGAACATGCGGCCGCTGGCCAGATAAGCGTCGTCCTCGACCACCAGGGCGGGGTCCCCAACCGACAGACCAAGGAGGTCGGCCCGGCCGTGATCCAGCTCGCGCGCGTATATCAGCTTGTCCGCGAACCCCGTGCTCAGCCCCAAATCCTCGCGAATGTACGCATAGATGGAGCCGCTGGCGATCTCCTCGCTGAGGTACGGCACGAACTCCTTGAGATACAGGGCGTACTCGATGGCGAACGGTTCGTCGTCCAGCAGACGCAGGCGCGAGACGCTGTAGACCTTGGCATCGGCGGCGCACTTGAGACGCGCAGAGTCTTCTCCCGCCTCGCGCTGCTCCAGCTTGATCAGCTTGGAGGACACGGAATGGCCGGGGAACTCCGAAGTCATGCCCCTCGTGCCGTTGATGTTGAGGCACCCCTCCCGCCTGTTCTCCCGCACGAACATGCCGCTGCCCTGTACCGGGTACACGTCGCCGAGCTCGGCCAGCAGGGAGATGGCATTGCGCACACAGTATCGGGTCGCGCCGAACTGTTCCATGAGCTCGGGCTCGGTGGGCAGCTTTCCCGTGTCGCGGTATTTGCCCTTGTCGATCTCCACCTTGAGAATCTTCGCCAGTTCACGATACTTCATATGACATGCCCTCCGAAATCGCATCATCCAGCCGCGCCACATCGCCGCAGCACACATAATCCATATTATCGCATGACTCATATTCATTCGAATTACAGACACATCCATCACCCACAATTGCATGATTCATTCGAATGAATTATTCTTAGGGAACACCATCCACAGTTCAGACGCTGATGTCGACATTCCATAGGAGAGTACGCGCATGAGAAAGCCCACGCTAGTGTTCATAGACATTGACGGTACGCTGCTGGACAGCAGCCACCGCATTCCCGATTCCGCACGAGAGGAATGCTGCCGAGCGCAACGGGCCGGCCATCGACTGTTCATTTGTTCGGGCCGTGCGGCGCTGGACATCGATCCGCCGGTCCTCGAACTTGGGTTCGACGGCATCGTATCCGACGGTGGCGCATGCGCCGAGCTGGACGGCGAGACCGTCATCGACGAGCGCATGCCCGACGAATCCGTCCGCATGGCGACCTCGTTCTTCAACACGCACGGCATGCCCTACGCCTGGCACTGCCCCGACGGCATGCACGCCACCGTACAATACCTGTATCGGTCGGGCATCGGGAAGAAACTGCTGAGATATCCCCGCATGCACGATGGCCTGCACGCCATCGCCGATCCCTCCGTCCCCTTGCAGGCGGTTCGCAAAGGCACGTTCTATATTCCGGAAGACGGCAGTCTCACCGTGAAGGACGTACGTCGTGAGCTCGCCGGATATGCCACCATCATCCACGGATCGCTCAACGCCGCCAGCAACGACAACGGCGAGATTCTCATCCCCGGCGTGAACAAAGGCACCGCGCTCGTGCAGGTAGCGCAACGACTCGGAGTGCCGTTGTCGGACACGATTGCCATTGGCGACAGCGATAATGACCTCGAGATGATCCAGGACGCCGGCATCGGCGTGGCAATGGGCAACGGCACAGCAAGTGTCAAAGCCGTGGCCGACATGGTTGCACCAAACGTCAACAACGACGGTCTGGCGGCTGCGCTGCGTCAATTGCTCCGCTGAACACGCCGCGGTAGCGTCCCTAGGCCCGTTCCCGGATATTGGAATGACCCGGAAGGGAAAACAAAATAGCCCGGAGGGGGAATCCCTCCGGGCCAAACACGAATAATTTGCGGCGGCGTGCTACTCTCCCGCACCCTATCGAGTGCAGTACCATCACCGCGCCAGGCCTTAGCTACCGGGTTCGGAAAGTAAACCGGGCGTCACCCCTGGGCCATGACCACCGCAAAACCAAACACCACCAACCCCGAAGGATCAATGGGGGCGGCGGTCCGGGAACCGGAAAGCGGACGCG
>NZ_WBSN01000010.1 GCF_009299475.1 Bifidobacterium avesanii
GGTTTACTTTCCGAACCCGGTAGCTAAGGCCTGGCGCGGTGATGGTACTGCACTCGATAGGGTGCGGGAGAGTAGCACGCCGCCGCAAATTATTCGTGTTTGGCCCGGAGGGATTCCCCCTCCGGGCCATTTTTCGTATCCTCTTCCGGGGGTTCCGCGAATCCGCTGGGGATTTGGTGTTCATGACGTTATCACCTCCCGAATCCGCATAGACCAACTCCGTCGCCATGCATGTGTTTGCTGACCGGCGTATGCGGGGTTTAGAATGGTGGTGCTTCCCGTTGGGAAGCCGGCATGGGCTGCTGTCCCTGCCGCGCCGTGCTGGTGTTCGCACCTCCTGCATGGCTTTATGCCCCAGTGCTTATGCGCTTAGGCACATGGTATATATCCTTTTTCAGCGGCTCTGCAGGGCCTGACATGCATGTGGTGCAAACTGGATGATGCCGTCCGACAGCCAGGAAACAGCACTGGAAAAGGAGAAATCGCAATGAAATTCGGAGATCTTCCCAAGTCCGAGCGAGAGGCGCTAACCGCGTATGGATATGATATCGCCGCCGAGATGGAGACGTTGAACGAGCCCGCACCGGGTGATCCGACGCTTGATCCCCGCTATGATCCCTCGCGCGAATTGCGTCGCCTGAATTACCGCACGGCCAAGAAGAGATAGGCTTTTGACCTCGATTCCGGGTTCGGGGTATCCCGCAGGCGGCTACGTAGTGGTCCGCTTCCGCGTACTTTCGATTCGTGCGGTCGATTTCCCGGATGGCGGCGGACAACGACGTTGGCGTTCCAGCGTTATCGCGGCGCGGCTACTCGGGAAAAGCATGAAATCGACCGCACAAATCGGAAAAGCAAAACGACCATGGCCCGATCCGGCAGCGGAAACGGGCCTGCCCCGTGTAGTTTCCGCAAATCCTGAGAGCTTCACGTCCATGACTATCCAGTGTTGCCTCTTTTGCGAGCCGCACATTCATAACACCCGCTGTGTTCGGGCTATTCGGCGTCGTCATCAATTCCGTGCCATGGAAATCCACGCACAAATCAGAAATGTACGACTGCTGTTCATTGGATAGGGGCACCCGGCAGCCGTCGATTTGGCAGTTTCCAGTGCTGGCCATTTATTCCGCACGTTGTCTGGGACCAAGAAATTGTCGTTCAGCTCTCGACCCGTTCCTCGAAGCTGATGGTGAGCTCGCGGTCCATACCGTGGGCCAGTGCCTCGAGGGTGCGGAACGAGGGGTTGATGTGGGCCTGCTCGATGCGTCCGATCGTGATGCGCGAGACGCCGGAGCGGTCGGCGAGCTGATCCTGCGTCAGACCGCATTCCCTGCGTGCGCGGGCCAGAGCCTCGCCGATTTGGGGATAGACGTCGTTGCGGGCATCGGCGCCCGAATTGTATGCCTTGGTCATACTGGTTTTTTACCATCTGCGGCGTACGGAAAAGATCAGAGATGAACGATGAGGATCCGCAAAGTGACAAGGAAAGCGCGGGATTCCCGGACGGATTGGCGCAATGCCAATGTTCATGCCGAAAATCCCGCGCTTTCCTTGTCACCGAGATGGAGAACGAGATGGAGAATCGGGAGTCGAAGAACGCCGAAACGGTCAGTCCTCCAGCGAGCCGAACACCGGCGGGGTCTTCTCGCCCGCTCGGATCTCCAGCGGCAGGGTGTTCTGGAACGGCGCGAACGGGCAGGTGCAGAACACCGTGAAGGCGCACGGCAGGTTCATCGCGCGGTTGAAGTCCACGTAGGTGACCGTGGTTGGGTCGCTGATGTCGAAGCCGAGCACGCGGGCGCCGCCGTAGGTTTCCTTGCCGGAGGTCTGGTCGCGGAAGAGCAGGTTGCCCTCGTTGGTGATGTTCGCGCGGTTGTTGAGATACACCCGTTCGCCGGTTTCCGGGTCGATGGTGTGTGCGCCGGAATCGTCGTTGTGCTGTTCGAAGACGATGAGGTCGCGCGGGGTGCCGTCGAAGTCGACGTGCAGCGTGCCGATGGAGGTCTCGTTGTGCGACAGGCCGCCGTCCACCGCGCCCACGGTCACGTCCTCATGGTCGGCCGGCTCGAAGCTGGCGGGGAAGACCCACCGCTGGTCCGGCTCGAACGCGGGGGAGCCCTCGAACCCGGAAATGCCGGCGGAATGCGGGTCGCGCACGCGCACGGCGAACTGACGGTCGTCGCCGATGCGCTTGATGAGCTGCGCGCGCACGTCCCCGTTGTAGAAGTCCTCGAGGTTGAAGTCGCCCACGTCCGGGACCTTCACCGTGAACGGCCCGGTGATCGGCTCGCCGCGGTTGACGATCGTGGGGCCATCGACCGGCGGCGTGTAGATCACGGTGTCCCCGTCCTGACGCCATGTGCCGGGGAAGCTGGCGAAGGTCTTTTCGCGGCCGTTCTCCAGCCAGTCGATGCTGACCAGCGACAGCCAGCCATACGGTTCGCGCATGTAGGCGTCGCGCTTGGCCTTCCACTCGAGCCATTCGGCGCGGAATTGCTCGGGGGACTGGTTCTTGAGGTCGTCGTAGGTGATGGAGGGGTCGCGGGAAAACAGTTCCATGGGGATGCGGTTCCTTTATTGCAAAATCGGCGGAATGACGGACGTGGTTCGGAAAGGCGATCAGGCGGCGAGGGCGTCGTCCTGCAGTGCGTTGTCCTCGTGCACGATGGTCGGCGTGGTCTCGCCCACGCGCACCTCGAACGGCAGGAAGTTCTCGGCCGGGGCGAACGGGCACGTGCAGTACAGCGTGAACGCGCACGGCAGGTTGGTGGAGCGGTTGAAGTCCACGTAGGTGATGGTGGCCGGGTCGGAGACGTCGAACGACAGGCCGCGGGCGCCGCCGTAGGTCTCCTTGCCGGAGGTCTGGTCGCGGAAGAGCGCGAAGCCGTGGCCGTCGGTGTTCTGGCGGTTGTCGAGGTAGACGGTCTTGCCGGTTTCGGGGTCGACCTTGGTCCAGCCGGAGTCGTCGTTGTGGCCCTGGAACACGGCCAGACGGTAGTCCTTGCCGTCCTTGGTGAACGTCACGTAGCCGATGATGGTCTCGTTGTGGGACAGGTCGCCGAGCACCGCGCCGGTCTCGGAGTTCTTCCACTCGGCGAGCGGCTCGTAGTGGGCCGGCAGCACCCAGCTGCGGTCGAGCGGGAAGTGGGGCACGCCCTGGAAGCTGCGGCGGGTGGCGGAGTTGGGGTCGCGCTGGCGGACCGCGAACTGGCGGCTCGCGCCGATGCGCTTGATGAGCTGGGCGCGCACGCCCTCGTAGTCGAAGTCCTCCACATTGACGTCCGCGTGGATGGTCACCTCGATGTCCTTCGGGGCGGTGATCGCCTCGCCGCGGTTGACCACGGTCTTGCCGGGCTCGGGCGTGTAGGTGACGACGTCGCCGTGCTGCGTCCACGTGCCGGGGAAGTTGGGGATGGTGATGGTCTCGCCGTCCGCCAGCCAGTCGATGCTGCGCAGGGACAGCCAGCCGTATTCGGAGTCGAGCTGAGCCTCACGGGCCTCGTGCCAGCGCTGCCAGTCGGCGGCGTACTCCTCGTCGGTCTGGTTGATGACGTCCTGGTAGGTCAGTGCGTTGCTCATGGCTGGTTCCCCTTTGGTGTGTGGCGTGGTTGACGCGATGCGTGATATGCGTAATGGATGGATGGAGTGGATGGAACCGCGAAGGTGCGTTCGCCGCCGCGGTGGTTCCGAATGTAACCGATGCGGACGGGCGAATCACGCGTTTTGGTATATGCGTTGGTTATGGACGGTTCGCAATGCGGCCCGGATCATGCGCCTGCATGCCATCCATAACCAGAACGTATAACGCCGCCCATCGCCCGCCGCCCGCGTCCGCGGAACGCGCGGACCGCCCGCCGGCGCCGGAACGACGCCGATTGATAACGCGTTATGTCCCGCGTATAACGGCCGCTTATGCATGGCTCAAATCAGCGGCGATAGTTCCGGGCGCATTTGGCCGCCCGATCTGCCCTAGACTCGCAACCAATTCCGATCAAGCAATGATCGGCCGAACGTCATGAGGGAGAACATCGTGAAGTCCACAACATTCAAGGCCGTGTTCGCGGCGGCAACCGCAGCCCTGCTGGTGCTCACGTCCGCATGCGGCCAGAAGGGCGACATCACCGGCGAGGCCCATGCGGCCGACGGCGGCGCGCGCACCATCATCGTCGCCACCTCCGGCACGCCCGCCCCCATGACGCAGGTGAACGCGGACGGCACCGTGGGCGGCTACGAGATCGACCTGCTCAAGGAGGCCGACAAGCTCATCGACGACTACGACTTCAAGTACGAGCAGGTCGACTTCGCCGGCATTACCGGCGGCCTCGACAGCGGCAAGTTCCAGATCGGCGCCAACTTCTTCAACTACACGCCCGAGCGCGCGCAGAAGTTCGTCTTCTCCAAGTACGCGCACTACCGCGACCAGGCCGCCGTGCTCACGCGCCCCGGCTTCGCGCAGGAGCACCCGTTCCATTCGCTCGCCGACCTGGGCGGCTACAACGTGCCGTCCGACTCCAACGGCTCCGCGTTCCAGGTGTTCGTGGAGGACTACAACAAGCTGTTCCCGAACAACCCCATCAAGATCACGTACACGCCGGCCGACCACGCCACGCGCCTGCGCCAGATCAGCCAGGGCCAGTTCGACTACGGCTACGGCGGCCGCTTCCACCAGAAGGTGTACGCGCAGGACCTCGGCGTGCAGGTGGACTACGTGCCGATCCCCGACAGCTTCGCCACCACCGACGCGGAGAAGCAGCTCATCAAGTCGCTGCGTCAGGAGACCTACTACCTGTTCCCGAAGACCGACGAGGGGCAGAAGATCTCCGACGAGGTGGACAAGGCGCTCAAGACGCTCCACGAAAACGGCACCATGCAGAAGCTGTCCGAACAGTACTTCGGCTACGACCTGACCGGGGACGACAGCGTCTGGCAGTGACGCCTCCGGGCCGCCTGCACCGCGTCGTCCACACCATGAAAGGACTTGGACATGCCTGACATTTTCAACCCGTCGTACATCATCGAGGACATCCCCTCGATCCTCCGGGGCCTGCCCGTGACGCTGGAGATCGTGCTCTTCGCCGCGATCGTCGGCTGGGCGTTCGGCCTGCTGCTCGCGCTCGTCAAGATGCACCGCATCCCCGTGCTCTATCAGATCTGCGGCGTGTTCGTCTCGTTCACGCGCGGCACGCCGGAGCTCGTGCAGCTGTTCCTCGCGTTCTACGGCATCCCGGTGGTGCTGCAGTACACGAACTACTACTGGGGCACCGGCATCAGCATCAACGGCATCCCGAAAATGCTCTTCGTGCTCGTCGCGTTCACCAACATCATGGCCGCCTACTCCGCCGAGTCGTTCCGCGCCACGCTCGAGGGCGTGGACAAGGGCCAGATGGAGGCCGCGCTGTCCACCGGCATGTCCAAGTTCAACGCGTACCGCAAGATCGTGCTGCCGCAGGCGCTCGTGGTCGCGGTCCCCTCGCTCGGCGCCCAGTTCGTGAGCATGCTCAAGGGCACGTCGCTGGCGTTCGTCGTCTCCGTGGTGGACATGACCTCCGCCGGCCAGCTCGCCGCCTCGCGCACGTACCGCTACCTTGAGATGTACATCGCGCTCGCCGCCCTGTACTGGATTCTCTCCGGCCTGTTCTCCGTGCTGTTCCGTCTGCTGGAGAAGCGCCTCAAGCGCAATGAGCGCGTCATCGTGGACACCGAGCCGGCCGTGTGGGTGCCGCGCGTCAAGGTGCCGTCCCTCGCCGCGCTCGCCGGCGACCGAGTCGAAAGGAAGCCCGGGTATGGTCTTGCGGATCTCCAACCTGCACAAGCGATTTGACGACAACGAGGTGCTGCGCGGCGTGGACTTGACCGTCGGCGACGGACAGGTCGTCGGCCTGATCGGCTCCTCCGGCGCCGGCAAGTCCACGCTGCTGCGCTGCGTCAACTTCCTCGAGAAGCCGGACGAGGGCCGGTTCTCGATCGACGACTTCACCGTGGACGCCGCCACCGCCTCCAAGAAGGACATCGCCGCGCTGCGCAGGCTCACCGCCATGGTGTTCCAGAGCTTCAACCTGTACAAGCTCAAGACCGTGGCCGAGAACGTGGAGCTCGCCCTGACGGACGTGCAGGGCGTGCCGAAGCGCGAGGCGCGCGAAACCGCGCTCGACTTCCTCAACCGCGTGGGCCTGTACGACAAGCGCAACAGCTTCCCGGACAAGCTCTCCGGCGGCCAGCAGCAGCGCGTGGCCCTGGCCCGCGCGGCCGTCCTGAGGCCGAAGGTCATGCTGCTCGACGAGCCGACCTCCGCGCTCGACCCGGAGAACGTGGGCGAGGTCCTCGACGTGATCCGCGCGCTCGCGGACGAGGGACAGTCCATGATCATCGCCTCGCATGAGATGAACTTCCTGTATCAGGTGGCCGACCACGTGGCTTTCATGGACCAGGGCAAAATCGTCGAGGAGGGCTCCGCCGAGGACGTGTTCAGGCACCCCGAGCACGATCGCACGAAGCAGTTCCTCTCCCGCGTGCGCCTGTAGGACGCGCCTGCAGGGCCCGAGACCAGCCACCGCGCAACATCCAGAAGGACGACAGCACACATGTCACAACAGCAGCCGGCGGACGGCGAACGCATCACGCTTCGCCTCGCCACCCCGCAGGACGCGGGGGAGATCGCCGAGTTCTACGCCCCGTACGCCACGGGCACGGCGGTCAACTTCGAATACGACGCGCCCGACGCCGCCGAATTCGCCCGACGCATCGAGGGCGTGCAGCGCACGTTCCCGTTCATCACGGCCGTGAGGCACGACCCGTTCGGCGGCGAGCACATCGTCGGCTACGTGTTCGCCACGCCCATGGGGTCGCGCCCGGCCTACACGTGGTCAGCGGACACCTCCATCTACCTGAACCGCGACTACCGCGGCCACCGCATCGGCACGCTGCTGTACGACGCGCTCGAACCGATCCTCGCGTATCAGGGCGTCGTGGAGCTGTTCTCCTGCATCACCGTCAGCGAGCACGACGATCTGGCGGATCTGACCGACCCCGCGGCTCGGGAGGCCACCCTGGCGCGCGTGAACGACCCGCACCTGCCCGTCACCAGCCCGCGGTTCCACAGGGCCAAGGGGTATTTCCCCGTCGGACGTGAACTCGGCGTAGGCTATAAACTCGGCACGTGGTATGACAAGCTGTGGATGCAGAAGCACCTGCAGGCCCGTCCCGCGGAGCCGAAGCCGCTCGTGAAGCTGCCGGACGTACCGGAATCGGTGATCGACGACGCCTTCGCGCGGGCGCTGGAACGCCATGGGCACACGCTATGAGGAGAGGAACAGCAAAGCAATGACCGTTGATTTCGCCACGCAGGCCATCCACGCCGGCTACGACCGCCGGGCGAACGGGGACGCCGTGAACGTGCCCATATACGCCAGCGCCGCGTTCGACATGGAAAGCGCCATCCGCGGCGACGCGCTCGCCGGCGGCACGACCACCGGGTTTTCGTACTCGCGCGTGGCCAACCCCACCGTGGACGTGCTCGAAAAGCGGCTCGCGGCCCTTGAAGGGGGAGACAACGCCGTGGCCGTCGCCTCCGGCATGGCGGCCGTGTCGTTCGCGCTGCTGTGCGCGGCGGAGGGCGGCGGCAGGATCATCTCGCCGACCAACCTGTACGGCGCCTCGGTGGACGCCATGGAGAGCTTCTTCCCGCAGTTCGGCGTGCACACCGACTTCGTGAAGGACATCAACGATCTGGACGAGGTCGCCTCTAAGATCGGTCCGGACACGCGCGCGATCTTCTGCGAGTCCGTGGCCAACCCGTCCACCGAGATCACCGACGTCGAGCCGCTGGCGGCGCTTGCGCACGAACACGGCATCCCGCTCATCGTGGACAACACCGTGCCCACGCCCTACCTGTTTCGCCCGATCGAATTCGGTGCGGACGTGGTGGTGCACTCCACCACCAAGGGCATTACCGGCCACGGCAACGCGATCGGCGGCGCGATCGTGGACGGCGGGCGCTTCGACTGGGCGAACGGTCGGTTCCCGCAGTTCACCACCGTGGAGCAGGTCATCAGCGACGAGCGCCACAACGAGTGGAAGAGCTTCGTGGACGCGTTCGGCGCGGAGGCGTACATCCGCCGCGTGCGCATCAAGTACCTGCGCACGTTCGGCGCCGTGGCGAGCCCGTTCAACGCGTACCTGTCGCTGGTCGGTCTGGAGACGATCGGCCCGCGCGTGAGCCGCGAGGTGGCCACCGCCACGGCCGTCGCGTGCCGGCTCACGGAGCTGCCGCATGTGAAGGCCGTGAACTACGCGGGCATCGGCACCACCGGCCAGAACGATCTGGTGGCCAAGTACTACCCGAACGGCGTCGGCACGATCCTGTCGTTCCTCGTGGACGGCGACGAGGACAACGTGCGACGCATCCTCAACGGCACGAAGGTGTTCAGCTACGTGCCGAACATCGGCGACTCCCGGTCGCTCATCGTGGACCCCGCGCGCATCACCCACCGCGAGGTGCCGCGCGCGTACCGCGAGGCCGCCGGCGTGACCGACAACCTCATCCGCCTGTCGATCGGTCTGGAGGACGCGGGGGACCTCATCGCGGATCTCGAGCAGGCCATCGCCGGGGCGTACTGAGCGCTGCCGCGGGTTTGAACGAACGGGGGCGGGTCGAGATGGTTCGACTCGCCCCCGTTCGTCTCTATTGTTCGGATGGCATTTGCGGGCCCTCGGCGGGCCGAGCCTCAGCGCTGTGCCTCAGCGTGCTGTGCCTCAGCGCGCCACGGAATCCTTGTCGATGAGCGTGCAGCGGACGCGCGTCTCCACCGGGCCGTCCAGCGGCGGCAGGGGAGCGGTGGTATGCGGCAGTTCGTCGGCGGAGGGCACGCGGTCCTCGATCATCGAGATCACCTTGCGCGTGGCCCAGTAGCCCATCTCGTAATGCGGCAGCTCCACCGTGGTGAGCTCCGGCACAAGCGTCTCCGCGATGAGGCGGTGGTTGTCCACGCCCACCACGGACAGGTCCTCGCCGACCGTCAGATCAAGTTTCATGGCGGCCTGATAGACGTAGAGCGCGCGGGCGTCGTTCCAGCAGAACACGCCGTCCGGGCGCTGTTCGCCGATGAGTCGGTCCACCGCGTCCTGCGCGGGACGGTGGAACATCACGTTGGTCGTCAGACGGTCGTCGAACGGCAGGCCGGACTCCTCAAGCGCGCGGCGGTACCCCTCGAACCGCAGGCGCTGCGCGACCATCGGCTCTGAGCAGCCCACGTACGCGATGCGCGTGCATCCGGCGTCGATGAGCCGCTTGGTGGCGTCGTAGCCGATGCCCACCTCGTCCGGCGTCACGCTCGGCACGCGGCCCGCACGGTCGGTGGCGTCCACGAGCACGGTCGGGTACTCGGCGAGCCCCTCGGGTACGTCGGTGATGCGGTTCGACATCTTGGCGTACAGGAACCCGTCCACGCCGTAGCGCTTCAGCGCGGCGATCTCCTCCGGCTCGTCCGTGAGGCCGTCCACGTTCACCGTGATCATCATGTACCCGGCCGCGCTTGCGGCGTCCTGCGCGCCGAGGATGATGCCGCCCGCAAACGGCGTGGTGGCGATCTCCTCGCTCACGAACCCGAGGATGCGCGTGCGGCTGGTGCGCAGCGAGCGGGCCAGCGGATTCGGCTTGTATCCCAACGCATCCGCCACGTCCCTTACCTTCTTGGCGATGCTGGGCTTCACCCTTCCCGCATCACGCCCGTTGAGAACGAGCGATACGCTGGAAACCGAGACCCCCGTTCTCTCAGCAATCTCCTTCATCGTGGTCATGAGGCAATAGTGTACCGCACGACCTTCGTGGCGACCGGGGCTTGGCCTCACGGAGAGGGAAATCGGTTTCGGCTTACTCCCGCTTGCCTTCCGCGTCGTCAGCGAGAATGCGGTCGACCAGTGCGGGCTTCTCCTTGAGCTGGCCCTCGAAGCCGGGGCGGATGTCGAGCTTCAGGGTCACGCCGGTGCGGTAGCCCTGCTCGGCGAGCTTCTTGGCGGCGGCCACTGCCACGCGCACCACGTCGTCCAGGTCGCCCTCCATGTTGGTGAACATGGCGTTCGTCTCGTTGGGCAGGCCGGACTCGCGGATCACCTCGATGGCCTGCGACACGTAGTCGCTCAGCTCCGCGCCCACGCCGTTCGGGGCGATGGCGAGGGCCGCCACGGTGTTGAGGTACGGCTTGCCGGTTTCGGGGTTGACGGGGACTTCCTGCTTTTCCGCATAGCGGTCGATGGCCATGTGTTGCGCTCCTTGGATGTAGTTGGATGTGGCTGGATGTAGTTGGATGTGGCTGAGGTTGTTCGGCGGCGGGTTTTAGAATTTCCACGCGTGGTTGAGCGGGCCGGAACCGTGGCCCAGATCAAGCCCCGCCTTGATCGCGCCGGTGAGGTACTTCTTGGCGCGCTTGACGGCCTTGGGCAGCGGATCGCCCTTGGCGAGGCCCGCGGCGATGGCGGAGCTCAGCGTGCAGCCGGTGCCGTGCGTGTTCGGGTTGTCGAGGCGCGTGCCGGGGAACCAGGTGATTGCCCCGTCGGCGTCCACGAGCACGTCGTCGGCCTCGCCGGTCACATTGTGGCCTCCCTTGACGAGCGTCGCGCAGCCGAACCGCTCCGACAGGCGGGACGCGGCGGCCTCCATGTCCTCCGCGTTCGCGATGTGCGCCACGGTGAGCGTCTCCGCCTCCGGAATGTTCGGCGTGACCAGCGTGGCGAGCGGGAACAGGCGCCCGGTGAGCGCATCCACCGCGTCGTCGCCGATGAGCTTGGCCCCGGACGTGGCGATCATCACCGGGTCCAGCACCACGTTGCCGGCGTTCCAGTGCCTGAGCCGGTCCTCGATGACTTCAATAAGCGCGATCGAGGAGACCATGCCGATCTTCACGGCGGCGGGGCGGATGTCCTCGAACACGGCGTCGATCTGCGCGGCGAGCATTTCGGGGGTCACGTCCTCCACCATGCGCACCCCCGTGGTGTTCTGCGCGGTGAGCGACGTGATGGCCGTCATGCCGTACACGCCGCACGCCAGCATGGTCTTCAGGTCCGCCTGGATGCCGGCCCCGCCCGACGAATCCGAGCCCGCGATCGACAGCACGGCGGGCATGACGTTTGCGCTTTTCACCCCATGATTCATGACCTCCACTCTACCGGCGGGGGATCCCAGCGCGGTGGCTGGCGGGTGGCGATCGGGCCGTGAATGGATTGCGGGCGGGAGCTGGATGGACGGGGAGCGGGCGCTCCCTGTCCGGAGGTGCTGAAAATGGCTTCATTTCAAGGTTTGTGGGAACGATGGACGGGGAGCGGGCGCTCCCTGTCCGGGAAGTCGCTCCCGGTCCGGCCGAATGCCGTAGGTCGAACTGCCACAGTATGTTGGCGGGGCCGGTCCGCTGGGATACGCTGGAAGACGAACATTGCGCGTTGTACACAGGGGCGTGTGCACCGACGTGGATCCGGAGGTGGACAAATGGGAAATGGAACCCTCGCCATGGTGGACAACGACCCGCTGGTGCTGCAATTGCTGGGGATAAGGCTCAGACAGCTGCTGCCGGGGTGGACGGTTCTGTGGACGGCCGCGCGCGGCGAGGACGTGCTGGTGCGCTGGAAGGTGGACGGACGGCGTCCTGACGTGTTGCTGGTGGATATGTCCATGGAATCGATGAGCGGGCCGGCCCTGTGCCGCGAAGTCCGGCTGCGCGGCGAGAAGCCGGCGATCCTCGCCATGACGGCGTTCTCGATCGGACGGTATGCGGCGGACGCGGCGCGGGCCGGGGCCCAGGGCATCGTCGCCAAGCACGACACCGTGCGTCTTGCCGAGGCGATCCGAGGCGTGGCAGGCGGCGGCAGATGGTCGGATGACGGCGCCGGCGAAGACGCATCGGCGCGTTTCGACACGGCTCATGACGCCTATCTGCGCATACAGGGCGAAAGGCCGACCGGCGTCGCCGCGCTCAACGACACCGAACGCCGACTGGTGGACCTGTGCGCACGGGGCTACACGTCGGACCGCATCGCGCGGGAGACCGGGCGCGGCGTCTCCACGGTCAACACGCATCTGGAGCGCGCGGTGCGCAAGTCCGGCGCCGGCAATCGCCTCGAACTCGTGACCATGTGGCTGCGCGAACGGATGGGGTGAGACGGTGAACGGAACGATGCCGGACCGCCTGGACCGGGCGCTGCGGTGGTGCCGGACGTGCACGGCGTTCGGCGTGCGGATGCATCCCGCCGCGGCGTTCGGTCTGCTGCTGGCGGCGCTGACGGACGTCACGCTGTGCGTGCGCATGGGTTTGCCGATGGAAGGCATGCTCGACACGGTGTCGATCTACCTGACCGCGGCGGGGATCGCCGCACTGTGGCCGCGCGTCGGATGCTGCGGGCTGGTGCTGTACGCCGCGGTCGTTGGCTGGCTGGATTTGAATGGCGTGCAGTATGCCGTGCTGCCGGTGACCGGCATGTGGCTGGCGGCGTTCCTGCTGTGCTCCCGCGTGCCATGGCGCCGTGCCGTGGCGATTGCCGTGCCGGTGGCCGGCGCATGCGCGATCGCGGACTGCGGACCGTATGGCGTCGCCGCGCTGGGGAATGCCGCGAGGCTGACGCACATGGCCGGTTGCGCGCTTGCGGTGGCGGCCGGCGTGCTGGCATCGGTCGGCACCGCGCTTGCGGCCCGCGCCGACGCGGAGCGCGATGGGCTGCGGGATGGGGAGCGGCTTCGCCTGATGCGCCGGAACTCCGAATTCGCCCGCATCCTGCACGACACGGTGATGAACGACCTGTCCGTGATCGCCATGACGGCGGACGTCTGCCTCGACGGGACTTCGCGGGAAACGGCTGTGCCCGGTGACGAAGCGCGGTATTGGGCCATCGTCCGCGATCGGTCCCGTGCCGGCTGGACGGCGCTGCGCGGCCTGCTGGATCGGCTGCGCGCCGACGAGGACGACGGGTCCGCGCTCGCCGGCAACGCCGCGGGGTTCATGACTGCGCTGCGGCGGGAATGCGCGGACTTCCAGTCGTCCCTTGCTGCGGCGGGCATGGTGGGGGAATCGGCGGTGAGCGGGGAATGCCATGCGATCGACGCGTCGAGCGCCGTGGAGACGCTGAGCCTCATACGTCAATGCCGGTCGAACGTGCTGCGCCACGCACGTGGGGTGGGCCGGCGGTACGCGCTGCATGTGGTGATCGGCGAGCGGAGTGTCACGGTGACGCAAACCAACGGGATGAATGCCGTGGCGAATGCGCATATGGTCGGGGAACGGCGTGGGAGCGGCTGGCTTGCGGCGGGTCACGGGCTGGCGTTGCATCGGCAGCTGCTTGAGCATTGCGGTGGCACGCTCGAATGCGGGCCGCGGGACGGGCAATGGGAGCTGCATGCCGTGATCCCGTTGCATCCGAATCTGTATTAGACGCATGCGTCACGATCGGCGTGCCGCGCAACCGCCACGGGTGCGGAACCACGGCCATCCGCATAGTGTGCGGCAGGTTTCGGGTTGCGCTGACATCTATCCGCGTTCTGTGCAGCACTCCATTATGCGTTTGCCATCGCTTCGATGGGCTTTTCCACCCCAAATGCGCGGCTTTTGGCCTGTCTCGGTCCGCTCCGCTCGTCATCTCGGGAATTGAGTGCCGCACACTATGCGAATGGGTGTCCGCGAACCGTCAAATCTGCTGCACACTATGCGGATAGCGGCGCGGCGGACGTTCGCTTGCGGGAGCTGGCGGGAGCATGCGGGATCGGGCGAAAATGCCACAGGGATTTCGCGGGCGCGCGGCGGGGCCATAGGCTTGAAATAACGGCGGATTCGACGGCGAATCGGCGAACATCGAAAAATCGGAGGCGATGGCGATGCTGGAGGTCAAGGCGAATGGCGGGGTGTATTGGCCCGGTATGATTCTTGGCGTCATCGGTTTGGCGCAGGGCGCGTGGGACCTGTGGCATGAGGCGCTGCGTTCGGGAGGCGGCGCGGCCGTGCGGCCTGCGTTGTTTGCGCTGTGGATGGTGCCGACGGCGGTGGGACTCGTCTTCAACGTGGTGTGGGCGATCGCCTCATACCGCATGGCGGACAGCCGAGCCAAATGCCGCGCGGTGATCGTCTGCTGCATCGTGGAGCTGATCGTGACGGCGGTCGGCGGCGTGGAACTGGTTCTGCAGCTGGGAGCCGGTCCGGTCATGTTGTTGCCCCTGATCGCGGCCGCGGTGTGGATGCTGCTGCTGGCGCTGTTGTATGTGGGCATCGCCCGCGAAGTGCATGACTACGCGGTTTCGCAGGGGTACATGCCGCGTTTCTGACGCACATGCCCGCGTTGCGCAGTATGCGCATACCGGTCCGCGCGCACAATGAGCGAATCCAGTGCCGTGGAGCCCCAAAACGGGCCGTAAAACACTGGATCCGCTCATTCCGCGCCAATCGAAGCGCACAATGAGCGGATCCAGTGTGTAGGCGTTACGCACGTTCCGCGCGTGCCATGAATGGGCGGGCTACTGCGCGGCGGTGTAGAGCTTGCCGCCGTTCTCGCGGAACTTCTCGCTCATCGCGGCCATGCCCTTCGACGCGATCTCCGCCTCGGAGTCGGCCACGACGCGCTCCTGCTGGGCCGCGTCGCCGAACTGCTTGCGGATGTTCTGCGAGATGGCCATCGAGCAGAACTTCGGGCCGCACATGGAGCAGAAGTGCGCCATCTTGGCCGGCTCGGCGGGCAGCGTCTCGTCGTGGAAGGCGATGGCGGTGTCCGGGTCGTAGGAGAGGTTGAACTGGTCGAGCCAGCGGAACTCAAAGCGCGCCTTGGAGATCGCGAGGTCGCGGTCCTGCGCGTGCGGGTGGTGCTTGGCGATGTCCGCCGCGTGGCAGGCGATCTTGTAGGCGATCACGCCCTGCTTCACGTCGTCCTTGTTCGGCAGGCCCAGATGCTCCTTCGGGGTCACGTAGCACAGCATGGCGGTGCCGTAGCGGGCGATCTCCACGCCGCCGATCGCGGACGTGATGTGGTCGTAGCCGGGGGCCGTGTCCGTGGTGAGCGGGCCGAGCGTGTAGAACGGGGCGTCCTGGCAGATGGCCTTCTCCATCTCGATGTTCATGCGCACGGTGTCGAACGGGATGTGGCCCGGGCCCTCGATCATCACCTGCACGTCCTTGGCCCACGCGCGCTTGGTGAGCTCGCCCAGGGTCATGAGCTCGGCGATCTGCGCCGCGTCGTTGGCGTCCGCCAGCGAGCCCGGGCGCAGGCCGTCGCCCAGCGAGAACGCCACGTCGTACTTGGCGAAGATGTCGCACAGCTCGTCGAAGTGCGTGTACAGGAAGCTCTCCTGATGGTGCTGCAGGCACCACTCGGCCATGATCGAGCCGCCGCGCGAGACGATGCCCGTGACGCGGTTCGCGGTGAGCGGCACGAAGCGCAGCAGCACGCCCGCGTGGATGGTCATGTAGTCCACGCCCTGCTCGCACTGCTCGATCACCGTGTCGCGGAACAGCTCCCAGCTGAGCTTCGAGGCGTCGTCCTCGACCTTCTCCAGCGCCTGGTACATCGGCACGGTGCCGATCGGGACGGGGGAGTTGCGCAGGATCCACTCGCGCGTGGTGTGGATGTCGTTGCCGGTCGACAGGTCCATGACGGTGTCCGCGCCCCACTTGGTGGCCCACGTGAGCTTCTCCACCTCCTCGTCGATGGAGCTGGTGACCGCCGAGTTGCCCATGTTGGCGTTGAGCTTGGTGAGGAATTTCGAGCCGATGATCATCGGCTCGGCCTCCGGATGGTTGATGTTGCAAGGCATGACCGCGCGGCCTGCGGCGAGCTCGGAGCGCACCAGCTCCACGTCGCAGTTCTCGCGCTCGGCCACGTACTTCATCTCCGGGGTGATGATGTTGTGGCGGGCGTACCACATCTGCGTGACCGGGTGGTCCTTGGCCTTCATCGGCTCGTGCTTGCGGCCGCGCCACTCCTTGGTGGCCTTGCCGCGCTTGATCGCGCGCTTGCCGTCGTCCGCGAGGTTGCGCCGGCGGCCCTCGTACTCCACCACGTCGCCGCGGTCCTTGATCCAGTCGAGGCGCAGGGGCTTCAGGCCCTCCTTCGGATCGCACTTGGGACCCTCGGTGTTGTAGTCGATGAACGGCGGGTTCGGGCCCACGCCGGGGGTGTCGGACAGCTTGATCTCCGTGTACGGCACCTCGAGGTCGTAGGAGCCGAACTGGTTCTCGAAGTGCACGGACTTGGTCTTGCGGATGTGGGCCTTGTCGCGCTGCTTGGAGCCGCGGGCCGCGATGTCCACCGCCTGCTGCTTGGCGAGGCGCTGGGCCTCCTTGGCCTCCTTGGCGTTGGTGAACTTCTTCTCCGTGGGAGCGGTCTGCGGGGCCTCGGCGGCCGGCTCGGCGGCCACGCGCTTGGCGTACCCGTGCTTCGCGTCGCCGCGCACGGCCTTCCACGCGTCCACGAGCTCGCGGGTGGCGGCCTGCGGGTCGTCCGCGCCGGCGATCGCGGAGACCACGAACCAGCCGGCGGCCTTGGTGCCCGCCAGCATCGGCACGTCCGCCGCGGTCACGCCGCCGCCGACCACGACCGGGAAGTCGCAGGCCGAGCAGATGGTGTTGATCTGCGCCTCGTCGAGCGTGCGGCCGGAGCCGTCGTTGCCCACCGCGGCCTCCGGCTTGGTGGAGGAATGATGCAGCGGGCCGGCGCCGATGTAGTCGATGCAGCCGTCAGGCAGCTCGTTGATGAGCTTGACGAGGCTTTCGGTCTCGGCGGACAGGCCCACGATCGCGTCGTCGCCCAGCAGGGCGCGGGCTTCGCGCGGCTCCATGTCGGTCTGTCCGATGTGCACGCCGTCGACCTTGATGCCCTTGTTGCGGCACTGCCAGACCACGTCCACGCGGTCGTCGATCACGAAGGCCACCGAATCGGACTTGTCGTTGTCCTCGATGATCTGCGCCACGTCCTGGGCGAGCGAGGTGATCTCCTTGGCGTCCGCGTCCTTGGCGCGCAGCTGGATGAAGGTCGCGCCGCCGCGAAGGGCCTCCTCGACCACGTCGGTCACGGGCCTGCCCTTGGTGTCCTGCGGGCCGACCACGAAGTACGCGGACAGGTCGAAGCTGTCGCGCATCGAGGCGAATGGATAGTTGTTCATCGGTGCTCCTTTTGGTTGTGATGAAGCTTGGGAAAACTGGATAACCGGGATGATTGGGATAACTGGATGTGGAAGGTCTGCTGACTGGTCGGCCGGTCGGGCCGTGCGGGGCTATGACTGTGCGCGGCTACACGGGGAGGATCGGGCTCGCCGCCACTTCGTCGGCGGTGAGGTTCCACAGGGCGTCGAGCAGCTCCACCTGGAACGAGCCCGGGCCGTGCGCGCGGCGCTGGGCGGTCTCGCCTGCGCGGTTGTACAGGGCACTCGCCGCGAGGGCCGCGATCAGCGGGTCGGCGACGGCCAGATAGGTCGCCATCACGCCGCCGAGCGAGCAGCCGGCGCCGGTGATCTTGGTCATGAGCGCGCTGCCGCCGGGCAGGCGGAACGTGCGCTCTCCGTCGGTCACCAGATCGACCGGGCCGGACACGGCGACGGCGGCGCGGCGTCGGGACTCCGGGGCGTTGGCCGCGAGGAACCGGGCGAGGGCTTCGGCGGCCGGGGCGGCGGCGTCCACATCGTCCACGGATTCCACGCCGGCCGGGCGGTGGCGGGAGGTGGCGGGCGCGGCGTCTGTTGCGTTGCCGTCGGTGTCGGCCGCGTTCAGGCCCCACATGTCCGCCAGCGCGATGATCTCCGAGGCGTTGCCGCGCACGATGGTGGGCGGCGTCTCGCGGAAGGCGGCGAGGATCGCGGTGCGGGTCTCGCCGATGCCGGCGGCCACGGGGTCGAGCACCCACGGATGCGCGGCGTCGTGGTACGCGCGGGCGATGCGGGGGAGCGCCTCGCGGTAGAACGGCTGCAGCGTGCCGACGTTCACGTAGTCGGCGCGGGAGATGGACATGGAGCCGATCACGTCGTCCGGCAGGAAGCTCATCGCCGCCACGCCGCCGGCCGCCAGCTGCGCGTTCGCCACAAGATTGATGGTCACGAAGTTGGTGAACGACTGGGCGAGCGGCGCCTGTTCGCGCACGTCGCGAACCGCCTGGGCGATGCGTTCGCGGATTGGATCGGCTGCGGGCAGGCCGCCTTCGGCGGAATTCTCCGCGGTGGGATCGCCCGCGGCGGAATCATCCACAGGATCCGAAGATATGGGTCGAGAACTATCGCTCATCAATCACTGCTCCCTACGCTGGTCTTAACCAACAGGTTCAAAGGGTCAGGCCGGATGCCTATCTCAACTCGCCGAGTGGATGCGAGTTCCCCTGCACTTGCCTACCAACGTAGAAAAAACACTGGACAGACGGGTGTTTTGGTGGTATGTGGCCGGGGCCGCTTCAGACGGGCAGCGTGGTGCCGCGCTCGATGAGCCGATGCCCGATCGTGACGCGCTGCGGCGGCTTGCCGGAATCCGGTCGCTCGATGCGGTCGAGCAGCATGGTCACCGCCGTGCCCGCCAGCTGCCGGGTGTCCGTGGCCACCGTGGTGAGCTTCGGCGTGGTGTAGTTGCCCTCGTCGATGCCGTCGAAGCCGATGAGCGACACCTCCTCGGGCACGCGCACGCCGTGGTCGTTGAGCGCGCTCAGCGCCCCGATGGCCATGGAGTCGGACATGCAGAACACACCGTCGAAGCGGCGGCCGGTTTCCAGCAGGCGGGCGGTGGCCTCGTAGGCTTCGCGGGAAGTCCAGCCGCAGATGACGAAGTTATCGGGGGCGACGGTTAATCCCGCCTCCTCCATGGCGTCGCGGTATCCGAGCGTGTATCGGACGGTCGCCCGTGTGCTTTGTTCGTCCAGCGGGAAGGTCGTGGCGTGGACGCCCAGCATGACGATATTGCGTCGTCCCTCGGCGATGAGACGGGAGATCGCGGTTTTGGCGCCCTCGCGGCACGGGGTGAAGATCGAGTCGAGCGGGCTGTCAGGCGAATGGTCGTCGATGAGCACGACGGGCTTGCCGCGGCTCAGCGTGTGGATCTCCTCGCTGGGCAGTGCGCCGGCCATCATGATCATGCCGTCGCAGAACTGGTTGGTGATGGTCTCGATGATGGATCGCTCCTCGGCCTTGGACGAGGAGGTCTGCTGCACCAGCAGCTGCAGGCCATGCCGCAGGGCTTCGATCGAGGCGGTTTTGGACAGCTCGGCCGCATAGGGCATGCCGACGTCGTAGAGCGCCAGCCCGATGATGCCGTTCTTGCCGGAACGGAGCTTCATGGCCGCGAGGTTTTTGGTGTAGTTGAGCCGTTTGGCCGCGTCGAGCACGCGGGCGCGGGTGCCGGCTCCCACCGAACCCGTTCCGTTGAGCACGTAGGAGACGGTTGCCGTGGTGACGTTCGCCTCCCGTGCCACATCCTTCATGGTGACCATGGTGTTCCTCCCGCACGCGCATTGAAATGGCCTGTGCATCAAGTAAGACTAATCGATTAATTCAAAGTGGCGCAAGGAACGGTGTAATTCGCGGCGTGTTGCAAGATGGTTGACATGGCGAATAGGTTAATCGTATAATCAATTTAGCTTTATCGATTAACCACTGATGGTCGAAAAGCAAGACAATCGTGGCGTTGACACCCTCGGAGGCTAGATGTCGAGTCGCCGGTGGTACCGCCGCGGTGTGATCATATAAAGGATTGGAGTTGCAATGAAGCGAACGACGATGTTCACGCGGCTGGTCGCCTCGGCGGCCGCATTGGGAATGACCTTCGGCATGGCGGCATGCGGCGCCGCGGACGCCAGCGACGGCAAGACCGCCGACGGCAAGGTGCAGATCACACTGTCGTGGTGGGGCTCGGAGAAACGCCTCAAGCTCACCCAGCAGGCGGTGGAACTGTTCGAGCAGAAGCATCCGAACATCAAGGTCAATATGGAGAATTCGGATTACGGTGGGTATTTTGACAAACTCAATATCTCGATAGCCGGTGGCACCGCGCCGGATGTGTTCCAGATCGGCACGGATCATATTCCCGTTTATGGCTCTCAGGGATCGCTCATGGACCTCTCCCAAGTGAGCGATGCGCTTGACCTGACGCAAATGACCGATGCCGTGCGTGCGACCGGACAGTTTGGCGGTGTGCAATATGCCGCGCCTGTATCGTTGACCTCGCTGGGCATCGCGGTGAACAACACCGTGCTTAAGGACCTTGGTCTTACTCTGCCGGCGGATGCGGATTCATGGACGTGGGATGAGTTCGAGGCCTTTGAACGTCAGATCGTCGAGAAATCCAATGGGGAGATCACGGCGGCCGGCACGCCTCTGGGCACGTATGGTCTCCAGTTGTGGGCTCGTCAGCACGGAGAGGAATTGTTCAAAGACGGCAAGGTGAGTGTTTCCAAGAAAGTAGCCACGTCGTACTTTGAGGAATTCAAAAAGGCCGTTGACGAGCAATTGATCGGTACGGCGGATCGTTGGGCGGAAAATCAGAATGCCAATACCGAAATTTCCGATGCCGGCACAGGCAAGCAGGCCATGCTGTTCACGCATGCCACTCAGCTTTCGGCGTTCAGCGCCGCGTCAGGCACCGAAGATTGGTCATTGGTCATGGTGCCCACGGATACGCCGCAGACGAAGTTCATGTACAACCGCATGAGCATGAGTTGGGCGGTTTCCGCACAATCCAAGCATCCCAAGGAGGCTGCGGAACTGCTCGACTTCATGATCAATGATCTCGATGCGGCAAAGATTTTGGGTACGGAGCGAGGCATCCCGGCGAATCCCAAGGTGCGCGAGGTTGCCAAACAGAACGCGTCGGACATCGAGAAGAAGGTCATGGACTTCGTCGATAAGACCGAAAAGGCGTCCGGCATCGCGCCTCCGGACACTCCCAATGGAGTCTCCGATTCCGATAATTACATCATGCGCTGCGCGCAGGATATCGCCTTCGGGTCCAAGACTCCCGAGCAGGCGGCGCAAAGCTATATCGACGATTTGACGAACAGTATCGCTTCAGCATCGTGAGCCATTGAACGTGCGTTTGCGGGCATGACGGCCGTGATGCCGTCGCGCCCGCAAATGCGTGGCGTCAGTCATTCATTGCACCATCATTCAACCATGGAATCGGATTGAACCATCATGAACAACGAACCATATTCCGCATACCTGTTCGCGCATTTCACGGGTGTGGAGACCACGGCGGCGGATCGCAGCGCCGCCAATGAACAGATCTATTTCGCGGTCAGTCGGGACGCCCGAACGTGGCATGACCTGCGCCGGCAGGGACATCCCATCTTCACGTCGCGGGTAGGCGACCGAGGCATGCGCGATCCGTATTTATTGCGTGATCCAAGGGATCCGAGCGGTCATGCGGTGATCATGGTCGCATCCGACCTATGCACCTATACGCGAGACACCGCCCATTGCGGGCAGGAGGTCGCGGAGAAGGGGTGCAGCACGCACATCATGGTGTATGAAGGCCGTGACCTGACGCATTGGTCGGAGCCCCGATGGGTCGACGTTGCCGGTTCGATCCCGGGCGGCGCCTCGGCATGGGCTCCGGAGGCCGCATGGGTGGAGGAACGCCAGGAATTCATGGTGTATTGGACCACGTACACTGAACGTGATTCAGTTCATCCGGACAGCCCGTACAACATCTATTACTCCACGACGAAGGATTTTCTGTCGTTCAGCGAACCGGTGAAGTGGATCGACCGCGGCTCCCTCGCCATCGATGCCACGATGATTCGGCTGGGCGACTGGTGGTACCGGGCGTATGCTGACGGGCGAATCGAAAAGACGCGCAATCCGTATGCCGTAGCGTCCAAACCGTTCGACCGCGATGCCGGTCCGGATGAATGGGCATACGTAGGCGCTATCGGCGAACTGGGGCCATGTCCGGTGCGTTGCGAGGGCCCGGAGTTTTTCCTGCTCAATGAGGGTGATGCGCCCGTCGTGAACGGACGGGCCATGCCATACGGATTTATGGTGGACGGGCTCGCCCCCGATCAGGGGTGCCGGCTCTTCTGCAGCGCCGATCCGGGTAGTTCCGACCCCTCGGACTGGCATGTGCTCGACGACGTGGATCTGGGCGCGATGCTCAAGCGGCACGGCTCGATCCTGCCGATCACCGAAGACGAATATGAGGCGGTAACGGCCGCGTATGGCCCGGAATCGTAGCCGCATGCGATTTCTGACCTCGCGGCTCGGATAGGATGGGATTGGACCGAGCTGGATGCGGCGTCATTCCGCCATTGCGGGCGGCGGCGTTGGTGGTTCTTCGCGGCCCGTTAGGTCAGAAATCGCAGCGGGCCTCGCGAAGGCGCGGAATGGAGCGGAACATGGGTTATATAGTGCACAATCAGCGTCAATATGTGGATGGCGACGGGCTGGATTCGCGTTTGCTGTACGTGGTCACGCCGGCCGAGACCGTGGCGGGGCCCGCGCCCCGGGGCGGATGGCCGCTGGTCGTGTACATCCACGGCGGCGGCTGGGAGCAGGGGAATTTCCGGCGCGGCGAGGAGATGGACGTCATGGCGCGTCCGATCTTCCCGGCCATGCTGTCGGCGGGCTATGCGCTCGCATTCGTGAACTACAGGCTGACGGGCGAGGCGCAATGGCCGGCGCAGATCCTCGACTGCAAGGCCGCGATCCGATATTTGCGCGCGCATGCGGGGGAATGGGACGTCAATCCCGACCGCATCGCGGTGTACGGATCGTCCTCGGGCGGGCATTTGTGCCAGTTTCTGGGCGTGACCGACGGGGACGCGCGATATGAGGATCCCTCCATGGGATGCGCTGGGGCATCGAGCCGCGTCAGCGCGGTGATCTCGAGCTACGGCATCAGCGATCTGACCGCATGGCGCAAAATGAACGACCACGACTTCATGGTCGGATTCCTCGGCGCCGGATACACGCGCGAACAGGCGTGGGATGCGAGTCCGATCGCTCATGTGGATGGTTCCGCGGCGCCGATGCTGCTCGCGCACGCGCAGAACGACGGACTGGTGAACTGGGATATGACGCCGGTGATGGAACGTGCGGTGCGGTGCGCGATCGGCGACGGCAAGGTGGTTTCCTGGTATCCCGCATACGGCGGGCACGGCTCGGACGAGGTGTTCCAGTCTCCGCTGGCCATCACGCTGTATATCGGGTTCCTCGCGCGGTTCGTGTGATTCGGCCGGTTCCGCCGGAGGTCTGACGGCGGGGCGGCCGGGAAAAGTCGGCGGGGGCTCGCCCTCTCTTCGAATGGGACCGGTTGTGCGGCAAATATTCGACCGTATTTTCCGGGCTTTCCCGTATTTGCGGGAGGCGGCTGGAGAACGGGAACGAATATTTGTCCGTGAAAAGGTCTCCGGAGAGTGGGCGGGAAGCGGAGCGGGGAGCGACAACGACCGGGGCCGGGGATCAGGTCCGGGGCGTGGCGGGTGACCTTCCATATTATTTGCCGTTATTCATTGACTCATTGACTCATTGACTTTGTTGGCCCCGTCCGCTCCTGCGGCCTGCGCGATGGGCTGGTACGCCTCAATGAGCCGTTCCAGTGACATGCCGGCGTTGGCCGAGCTGGTGGACGGCAGCGGCGTGACCGGTATGTCGCCCAAGCCGGCCGCATCCATGAGCGGCTGGCAGAGACGGCGGTAGAGTTGCGCGGCCTTGGCTCCGGTGGTGAAGACGCGCGCGATGGCGGAACCGCGCACTATGGACGGGATGTCGTTCGGCGCGGCATTGCGAATGGTCGCGTCGCTGGCGCCGGCGATGTCGCAGGAGGCGATCACGTCCCACAACGCGACATGATGCTCCAGCGCGAACGTTCGGCGTGCGTCCGTCAGCGCCGCGATTTCCACTGGCGTCGATGGCCACCGCCCGCCCTCCGGCGGCAGGCAAGAGTCGTCGTCGAAGATCGCGGCCATGACCGGCCAGAACCGGTTGAAGCGATGCATGTAGTAGAAGCCGGCGTCGCGCGACTTCGGGCTCGGCATGGAACCGAGCACCAGCACACGCGAGCCGGCGTCCCACACCGGACCGAATCCATGTTCCACATGCGTCAGGGTCATGCGTCCCACAGTAGCCGCGAAAATCGGCGTCGGAGCGGTGCCGGAACGCCGCGTGCGCCGCGGATGACCACGAATGCCCTCCAAATGTCTCCGATGGTCTCCAAATAACGGGCCCAAAACGACGAAAACCGGAATTCCAAGCGCGAAAGGGACGCATTCGCGTCCGTTTGACGCTGTGAACCGCCGATTTCGTCGTTTTCGGCCCGTAAAGTTGTGCCTCCGCATAACCGCGCACAGTCGGCGGGTTCGGCGGGTTCGGCGGATTTGGCGGGCTCGGCGGGTTCCAGTGATCGTTGCAACACCCCACGTCGCGTCGCAAAGCCCCGTACCGTGGCAAAGCGGCCCGCGCGCCCGTGCATGCCGAATCAGGTGCGCGGCCACGTCCGACCTTGCCCGGAATCCGGGTTTTCCGCCCCTGTCACCGCGTGAGGATAAGCTGAAGCGGCTAAACAAAAGTCCCCAAACCGTTCAAACCAGAAGGTGCATTGTGGCTCAGTCCAAACTTGATGAAGTAGTGTCCCTCGCGAAGCGTCGCGGCTTCGTGTTCCCCGCCGGCGAAATCTACGGCGGCACCCGTTCCGCCTGGGACTACGGCCCGCTCGGCGTGGCCCTCAAGGACAACATCAAGCGCGAGTGGTGGCGCTCCATGGTCGTCACCCGTCCGGACATCGTGGGCGTGGATACCTCCATCATCCTGCCGACCCCGGTGTGGGTCGCCTCCGGCCACGTGGCGGTGTTCAACGACCCGCTGGTCGAGTGCCTCAACTGCCACAAGCGCAACCGCGCGGACAAGCTCGAGGAGTCCTACGCCGAGAAGCACGGCGACAAGCTGCCGGAGAACGGCATGAAGGACATCGTCTGCCCCGACTGCGGCGCCCGCGGCCAGTGGACCGAGCCGCGCGACTTCAACATGATGCTGCGCACCCACCTCGGCCCGGTGGAGGACGAGAACAGCCTGCACTACCTGCGCCCGGAGACCGCCCAGGGCATCTTCGTGGACTTCAAGAACGTCATGACCTCCTCGCGCTCCAAGCCGCCGTTCGGCATCGCGAACATGGGCAAGTCCTTCCGCAACGAGATCACGCCCGGCAACTTCATCTTCCGCACCCGCGAGTTCGAGCAGATGGAGATGGAGTTCTTCGTCGAGCCCGGCACGGACGAGGAATGGCACCAGTACTGGATCAACGCCCGCACCCAGTGGTATCTGGATCTGGGCGTCAAGCCGGAGAACCTGCGCCACTACGAGCATCCGAAGGAGAAGCTCGCGCACTACTCCAAGCGCACGGTGGACATCGAGTACAAGTTCGGCTTCCAGGGCTCCGACTGGGGCGAGCTCGAGGGCGTGGCGAACCGCACCGACTTCGACCTGTCCGCGCACTCCAAGCACTCCGGCGAGGACCTGAGCTACTTCAACCAGGCCACCGGCGAGAAGTACATCCCGTACGTGATCGAGCCGGCCGCCGGCCTGACCCGCTCGCTCATGTGCTTCCTCGTGGACGCCTATGACGTGGACGAGGCCCCGAACACCAAGGGCGGCGTGGACAAGCGCACCGTTCTGCGCCTCGACCCGCGCCTGGCCCCGGTCAAGGCCGCCGTGCTGCCGTTGAGCAAGAAGCCCGAGCTGCAGTCCGTGGCCCAGAACCTCGCCGCCGACCTGCGCCAGAACGAGTGGATGATCGACTACGACGAGTCCGGCGCCATCGGCCGCCGCTACCGCCGCGAGGACGAGATCGGCACCCCGCTGTGCATCACCGTGGACTTCGACACCCTCGACGATCAGGCCGTCACCATCCGCGACCGCGACACCATGAACCAGGAGCGCGTGGCCCTGAACAAGGTGGCCGAGTACGTGGACGCCCGCATCGGCGAGCACCGCACCCGCGTGCCCATGAAGCCGGTCGAGCTGGGCGGCGAGCCCTTCGGCGACGAGGTGAAGATCCAGGAGGCCGGCGGCCTGTACTGACCGCTTCGGCGCCGCGCCGATTGAGCGCCGATCGAGGATCGAACATCGAGCAAACATGGCGAGCCGGGGGATTCGGGCCGATGGTCCGGGCCTTCGGCTCGTTTTGCGCCCGGCCATCGTACGTTCGGCCATCGTATGTTCGGCCACCGTGCGCCCGACCGGGCGACCAACCAACATCAGGAGCATCACGAGGAATGAACGCGAGGAACATGGACGAGACCGTCATCAGCGCGCCGCACGAGACCGACCGACTCGACCCGCGCGGCGAGACGGCGGCGTCGGCGGAGCGGGCGACGCTGCGGGGGCATGAGGCCCCCGTGCGCATCGCGCCGGTGAAGCTCGGCCCGGTCGACGTGCCCGCCCCCGTGGTGCTGTCGCCCATGGCCGGCGTGACCAACTGGCCGTTCCGCGTGCTGTGCGAGGAATACGGCCCCGAGGGCCTGTACGTGGCGGAGATGATCACCGCCCGCGCGCTGGTGGCGCGCAACCCCAAGGCCCTGCGGCTGTGCCGTTTCGCGCCGAGCGAGCGCGTGCGCTCCCTGCAGCTGTACGGCGTCAACCCGTCGATCACCGAGCAGGCCGCCAAAATCGTGGTGGACAACAACATGGCCGACCACGTGGACCTGAACTTCGGCTGCCCGGTGCCCAAGGTCACGCGCCGCGGCGGGGGATCCGCCCTGCCGTGGAAGACCGACATTTTCACCGAGCTCATCCAGCGCGTGGTCAGGGTGTGCGAGCCGGCGAACATCCCGGTCACCGCGAAGATCCGCGTCGGCATCGACCACGCGCACGAGACGTTCCTCGAGGCCGGGCGTATCGCGCAGGAGGAGGGCTGCAAGGCCGTCACGCTGCACGCCCGCACCACCGCCGAGTACTACGGCGGGCATTCCGACTGGAGCCGCATCGGCGAGCTCAAGGCCGCGCTGAGCATCCCGGTGTTCGGCAACGGCGACGTCTGGGGCGCCGAGGACGCGCTCGAGATGATCCGCGAAACCGGATGCGACGGCGTGGCCGTGGGCCGCGGATGCCAGGGACGCCCGTGGCTGTTCGCCAACATCCGCAACGCCTTCGCCGGGGATCCGGCGCGCGTGAACCCGAATCTGGGCGAGGTGTGCCGCGTGATCGAGCGCCACGCCGAGCTGCTCACCGAGTTCTACGACGGCGACGAGCGCATGGCCGTGCACGACCTGCGCAAGCACATCGCGTGGTATTTGAAGGGCTTCCCGGTGGGCGGCTCCACGCGCAGGGCGTTCATGGAGTGCGAGTCGATCGACGACGTGCGCCGCGAGATCGGCCGGCTCGACCCGACGGTCGAATACCCGCCGCGCGTGGTGGACAAGCCCCGCGGGCGCGTGCGCTTCGCCAAGAAGGTGCACCTGCCGTACGGCTGGCTCGATTCGCGCACCACCACGCACGAGGAGCGCGAGACGCTGTTCGGCGACGACCCGATGGACGCGAGCTACTGAGGACCAGGCCGCGGACCGCCCCAAACGACGGGAAACGCCGGCGTGTCGCCTTTGTGGGGCCTTTGGTGAAGTCGTTGGCGAAACCGGCGATACACGCCATAGAATAATTCATTATCTGGTTGAGACACTGCGATAAAGTGGGACATAACCGTGAGTGACAGGAGCCAAACCGTGAGCGAGATTGCCCAGGAAGAATTCAATGACCGCACCAACATCAAGGTCGTGGGCGTAGGCGGCGCCGGCGGCAATGCGGTCAACCGCATGATCGCCGAGGGCCTGCAGAACGTCGAATTCGTCGCCATCAACACCGACGCGAAGGATCTGCTGCGCTCCGACGCGGATGTGAAGATCTCCCTGTCCGACAAGACCAGCCGCGGTCTGGGCGCCGGCGCCGACCCCGAGAAGGGCGCCAAGGCGGCCCAGGACCACCAGTCCGACATCGAGGAGGCCCTCAAGGGCTCCGACATGGTCTTCGTGACCTGCGGCGAGGGCGGCGGCACAGGCACCGGCGCCAGCCCGATCGTCGCCCGCGCGGCCCGCCAGCAGGGCGCCCTCACCATCGCCGTCGTCACCCGCCCGTTCTCCTTCGAAGGCCCCCGCCGCTCCGCCTCCGCCGACTCCGGCATCGAGAACCTGCGCAAGGAAGTGGACGCGCTCATCGTCATCCCCAACGACCGCCTGCTCGACCTGTCCGACCGCACGGTCTCCGTCATGGACGCGTTCAAGACCGCGGACACCGCACTGCTCGCCGGCGTTCAGGGCATCACGGACCTGATCACCATGAACTCCTACATCCACGTGGACTTCTCCGACGTCACGGCCATCCTCAAGGACTCCGGCACCGCGCTGTTCGGCATCGGCGCCGCCCGGGGCGAGGACCGCGCCACGCAGGCCGCGGAGATCGCCATCAGCTCGCCGCTGCTGGAGGAGAGCATCGAGGGCGCCCACGGCGCGCTCATCAACGTGGCCGGCCCGACCGACCTGAGCATGCAGGAGGCCTACGCGGCCGCCCAGCTCGTGCAGGACGCCATCCATCCCGAGGCGCAGATCATCTGGGGCCTCGCGCTCGACGACTCCTACGGCGACGAGGTGCGCGTCACCGTCATCGCCGCGGGCTTCGACCCGACCGGCAAGAAGGATGAGGCCAAGGCGGACGAGACCAGCGAGGTCAAGCCGCTGACCGACTACAAGCCCGCCGCGCAGCAGGCCCCCGCCGCGGCTCCGGCCGCCCAGCCGGTGCAGCAGCCCGCCCCCGCCGCGCAGCCGGTCGTCCCGCAGGCCCAGCCCGGCTTCGACGAGACCAGCGAGCACCGCGTGGTGCGCCCCGCCGCCGCGCCCCTGCCGCAGAACGATCCGATCGGCGACCTGGACATCCCGGACTTCCTGCGCTGAGGCGGAAAGACAAGCTTTAAGGAGCTCAAATGGCTGGATTCATGAAGAACGCTATGTCCTACCTCGGCATGGCCGACGTGGTGGACGATGACGACGACGTCGCCGACGCCCCCGATCAGGCCGCGACCTCGTTCGACTCCGACCACTCGGTGACGCCGCAACCCACGGCCGCCGCGGCCGCCAAGCCGCGCGAGACCGCGACCGCGTTCCCGCAGGGCCGCATCAACCGCATCACCACCATCCATCCGAAGACCTACGAGGACGCCCAGCTGGTGGGCCGCGCGATCCGCGACGGCGTGCCGGTGGTGCTCAACCTCACGGGCGTGGCCGAGGCCGTGGCCTACCGCATCGTCGACTTCTCCGCCGGCGTGGTGTTCGGCGTGCGCGGCTCCATCGAGCGCGTCACCCCGCGCGTGTTCCTGCTGAGCCCCGCGCAGGTGAACATCAAAGTCGAGGAGCCGCAGGCGGCCTCCCCGGCGCACGACCTGTTCGCCGACTGACGTTTCCGGGTTTTCCGGGTTTTCTTCCACGGGCGTTCGCATTCAGCGGACGCCCAGTTTGCTTTCAGGAGGCGTCCGCGACCCGATGGTAGGGTGGTCGGCATGTTGCTTGTCCTGTTGCGATACGCGATCGATCTGGCGATCGACGCCTACATGCTCGTCCTGTTCATCCGCATGATCCTCGATTGGGTCAGCGTGCTGTCCCCGCGCTGGTACCCGCGCGGCGTCGCGGCCACGCTCGTCTCCGCGGTCTACACCGTCACCGAGCCGCCGCTGCGGTGGCTGCGCCGCTACATCAAACCCATCCCCATGGGCATGATGTACCTCGACGTGAGCTTCATGGTGCTGTGGTTCGCGCTGGTCGTGCTGAGAATCCTTATCTGAATCGCGGGTTGGGGGACCATAAGGGTTTGCATCGTGATAGCATCGAAGCTTGAAGCCACTGTTTAGGCATAGTAAGGCATAGCCCCAAAGTGAGGTGGGATTGAATATGGCTCTGTTGACGCCCAAAGATATCAGGGAGCATACCTTCCAGACCGTTCGTTTCAAGGAAGGCTACGATGTCGACGAGGTCGACGACTTCCTGGATCAGGTGACCGAGACCGTTGAGGCCCTGACCAAGCAGGCCGTCGCCGCCGGTGCCGCCACGCAGTCGCTGGGACCGGACGTGGCCCCGCTGAACGCCAAGATCTCCGAGCTCAGCGCCCAGCTCGACGCTCTCAAGGCCGAGAACGCCCAGCTGAAGTCCGGCGCCGCCAGCGCGCAGACCGCCGCCGGCGCCGCCGCCGCGGGCAAGATCGCCGAGGCCGAGGAGAACGCCAAGGCCCTCGCCTCCCAGAACGAGCAGCTCAAGGGCCAGGTCGACCAGCTCAACAAGCAGATTGACCAGCTCACCGCGCAGGCTGCGCAGGGCGGCGACAACGCCAAGGCCCTCGCCGACCAGCTTTCCGCCGTGCAGAACGAGCGCACCGAGGCCCTCAAGCGCGCCGAGCAGCTCACCAACGAGCTCGCCGAGGCCAAGAGCCAGACCGCCGCCGCCTCCGCGCAGGTCGAGCAGGCCAAGGCGCAGATCCAGCAGGTCACCGGTCAGGCCAACGCCCAGATCGAGTCCCTCAACAAGCAGCTCGAGGAGTCCAAGCAGCGCGAGGAGTCCCTGCGCGAGCAGGTCGCCAAGATCGAGCCGTCCACCGAGACCGGCAGCCTCAAGAAGATCGCCGGCGCCGGCGCGGACGCCACCAGCGAGCCGGAGCGCGCCACCGCGATGCTCACCCTCGCCATGCAGCTGCACGACCAGTACGTCGACAAGGGCAAGGCCAAGGGCGCCGAGCTCATCGCCGACGGCCAGGCCAAGCACGACGAGGCCGTCTCCAAGGCCAACGACTACTCGACCCGCACCCGCACCGAGGCCGACGACTACTCCAAGCGCGTCCACAACGACGCCGACTCCTACTCCGAGCGCGTGCGCTCCGAGGCGGACGGCTACTCCGTCAAGACCCGTCAGGACGCGGACACCTACTCCAAGAACAAGCACAACGAACTGGAGACCTACGAGCAGGAAGTCCAGAAGCGCGCCCAGGAGTACGACAAGCAGACCCGCGACGGTGCCGACAAGTACGCGGCCGACGTCAAGGACAAGCTCATCACGCAGTCCAAGGTCATCGAGGGTAACATCCAGGGCCTCAAGCAGTTCGAAGCCGAATACCGCAGCCGCCTCACCGAGTTCCTCGGCCAGCTGGTCAACCAGGTGTCGGACACGAACGCGTTCCAGAACGTCGAGGCCAACTACCCCGGCAAGCACTGATCCATGGTCCATCAGTCTGACGGCAAGACGGCCGCGCGCAAGCGTGTGGCCGTCTTCGCATGCGTGGCGGCGGTGGCGCTGGCGGCCGATCAGGTCACCAAGGCCCTCGCCCTCACGCATCTGAGCGAAACCGAATCCATCCGCATCATCCCGGGGCTGCTGTCCCTGAGGCTCGTGCACAACCCCGGCGCCTCGCTGGGGTTCGGCTCGTCGGCCACGTGGCTCATCTCGCTCATCGCCATCGCGGCGTGCGTGGCGATCGTGTGGATGGCCGTGCGCACGGTCTCCATGAAGTGGGAGGGCATGCTGGCCCTTGCATTCGCCGGCGCGGTCGGCAACCTCATCGACCGCATCGCCTACGCCGACGGGTTTTTGAACGGCAGGGTCGTGGACTTCCTCGACTACGGCTGGTCGATCGGCAACGTGGCGGACATCTTCCTCATGCTCGCCGGCATCGGCATCGTGGCGCTGATCTTCGTCGGCGAACCGTTCAGCCAAAAGGAGCTGGACGAGCGCGCGGCCAAGGAGACCGGCGGCGACGCGAACGCGCAGGAGCCGACCGCCCGATGAGCCGTCTCCTACCCGCACCCGACGCCCTGATCGGCAAGCGGCTCGACGTGGCCGTGGCCAAGATGCTGGGCATTTCGCGCGCCAAGGCGAGCGAGCTCATCGCCTCCGGGCAGGTGCGCTCCCTGGCCCGGGACATCGCCAAGTCCTCCACGCTCATGTCCGGCGAAACGCTGGAGTTCGACCTGAAGGACGAGGCGCCCGAACCCGAGCCGATCGCCGACGACATGGCGATCGCGTACGAGGACGACGACGTGGTGGTGGTGGACAAGCCCGTGGGGGTGGCCGCGCACGCGTCCGTCGGCTGGACCGGGCCCACCGTGCTCGGCAGCCTGCTCGACCGCGGCGTGCGCATCACCTCGTACGGCGCCCCCGGCCGGCAGGGCATCGTCTCCCGGCTCGACGTGGGCACGTCCGGACTCATGCTCGTGTGCAAGTCCGAGCTTGCGTACAAGGAGATGCGCCGGCAGTTCGCCGAGCACGAGGTGAAGAAGACCTACCACGCGCTCGTGCAGGGCAACCTCAAGGAGGACCGCGCGACCATCGAGGCGCCCATCGGCCGCGCCAAGGTGTCCGACTTCCGCTTCACCGTCACGCCCGCCGGCAAGGAGGCCATCACGCATTGGGACGTGATGGAGCGCTTCGGCGAGGCGACGCTGGTCTCCGTGAATCTGGAGACCGGGCGCACGCACCAGATCCGCGTGCACTTCTCCTCGATCGGCCACCCCCTCGTGGGCGACCCGATGTACGGGGCCAACCCGAAGCTGTCCGCCGCGGTGGGGCTCGACCGGCAGTGGCTGCACGCCATGCGGCTGGAGTTCCGCCACCCCCGCACGCGCGTGTGGACCACCGTGGAAAGCCATTACCCGGCCGACCTGAGCCATGCGCTGGACGCGATGCGCGAACGGGCCGAGGCGCGGCGGGACTGAAACACCGCGGTCCACGAACGAAGAAGAACGCTAGAGAACGAAGAAGGCAGACAGGCATGTCATTCGAGCATCCGAACAGGAACGGCGAGACCATCCGCGAGGTGGAGCGTGAGATCATGAAGCGCCCGCCGGAGCACAACCACACCAACCTCGATTTGGACCGCATGACCCTCATGCTGGACCTGCTGGGCCACCCCGAGCAGTCGTTCCGCGTGATCCACGTGACCGGCACCAACGGCAAGGGCTCCACCGCGCGCATGGCCGAGGCCATCTGCCGCGCGTACGGCCTGCGCACCGGCCTGTACACCTCGCCGCATCTGGAGCGCATCAACGAGCGCATCGCCATCGACGGGCAGGAGCTCTCCGACGACGACTTCGCCGACGCGTGGGACCAGATCAAGGATCTGGTGGACATGGTCGACGTGAAGATGGCCGAGCAGGGCAAGCCGAAGATGAGCTTCTTCGAGGTGCTCACCTCCATGGCGATCTGGAAGTTCGCCGACGCGCCCGTGGATGTGGCCGTGGTGGAGGTCGGCATGGGCGGGCGCGACGACGCGACCAACGTGCTCGACGCCGACGCCGCGGTCATCGGCCCGGTGGACATGGACCACATGCAGTGGCTGGGCTCCGAGATCGAGGACATCGCCGAGCACAAGGCCGGCATCATCAAGCCCGACTGCACGGCGGTCGTCGGCCCGCAGCCGCACGAGGACGAGGTCATGCCGATCATCGAGGACAAGGTCCGCGCGTGCCACGCCCGCCTGCTGCGCGACGGCTACGAGATGGAGGTCGTCTCCCGCATGCCGGCCGTGGGCGGGCAGGTCGCCACGCTGCGCACCCCGAACGGCACGTACACGGAAGTGCCGATCGCCAAGTTCGGCGAGCATCAAGCGCACAACGCGCTCGCCGCGCTGGCCGCCGCCGAAGTGGTGATCCCGGTCAACGGCCCGCTCGATGGCGACGCGGTGGCCGAGGCGCTGAGCGGCGTGAAGATCCCCGGGCGCATCGAGCAGATCCGCACTTCGCCGACCATCATCGTCGACGGCGGGCACAACGTGAACGCGGCCGAGTCGCTGCGCGCGGCCATCGAGGAGAACTACGACTTCGAACAGCTCGTGGGCGTGGTGGCCATGATGCACGACAAGCAGGTCGAGCAGTATCTGGGCGTGCTCGAACCGGTCCTGAGCCAGATCGTGGTGACGGAGAATTCGTGGCGCGACCGCGTGATGCCGGCCGAGGAGCTGGAGAAGGTGGCCGTGAAGGTGTTCGGCCCGGACCGCGTGATCCGCCGCGACGACCTGCCCGACGCCATCCAGACCGCCGTGGATCTGGTGGACGCGGCCGACGAGACCGGCGTGGGCTATGGGCGCGGCGTGCTCATCTGCGGCAGCTTCGTGACCGCCGGCGACGCGCGCACGCTGCTCAAGGAGCGCATGAACCCGGAGCTCGCCAAGCCCAAGGCCGAACGCGTGGCGGGCGGCGACGCCTCCGATGGTGACGCCTCCGATGGTGACGCCTTCGACGGCGGCGAGCCCGACGACGGGGAGCGCATCGAGCCCAACCTGGGCGAGTGACGCGCGGGGAGCCGGACGCATGTACCTGAAGGAGCTGACCCTCCGGGGCTTCAAATCCTTCGCCTCCGCGACCACGCTGCGCTTCGAGCCGGGCATCACGGCCGTGGTGGGGCCCAACGGGTCCGGCAAGTCGAACATCGTGGACGCGCTCGCCTGGGTGATGGGCGAGCAGGGCGCGAAGGCGCTGCGCGGCGCGCAGATGGAGGACGTGATCTTCGCCGGAACGTCGTCGCGCCCGCCGCTGGGCCGCGCCCAGGTGACCCTGACGATCGACAACACCGACCATGCGCTCGACATCGACTACACCGAAGTGACGATCAGCCGCACGATCTTCCGCAACGGCGGCTCCGAATACGCGATTAACGGGTCCGCGTGCCGTCTGCTGGACATTCAGGAGCTGCTCTCCGACACCGGCCTGGGCCAGCAGATGCACGTGATCGTGGGGCAGGGCCGGCTTGACGCGATCCTCAAGGCCGACCCGTCCGGCCACCGCGCGTTCATCGAGGAGGCCGCCGGCATTCTCAAGCACCGCAAGCGCAAGGAGCGCGCGCTGCGCAAGCTCGCCAACACCGAACGCAACCTCGCCCGTCTGGACGATCTGCTCGGCGAAATCCACCGCCAACTGGGGCCGCTCGGCCGTCAGGCGCGCATCTCCCGGCGCGCGGAGGCGATTCAGGTGACCGTGCGCGACGCCCAATCCCGCCTGTACGCCGAGGACGCGGTGCTCGCGTTGAAGCAGCGCGACGAGCTGCGCGGCGAACTCGCCGACGTGCGTTCCCATCTCGCCTCCGCGCAACGCGAGCTGGCCGGCGTGAAGGTGCGCATCGAGCAGGTGGAGGCGCTGGCCAGCGAGGCCAGCCCGGCCATCGCGCGCGTGAACGAGATCTGGCACCGCTACGCGCAATTGCAGGAGCGGTACCGTTCGCTCGCCCAAGTGGCGGGGGAACGCGCCCGCTCGCTGCTCGGGCAGGTGATCGACCACCTTGGCGACGATCCGGACCTGCTGGAGCGCCGGGCCGCGGAACTGGACGGTCAGGCGCGTACGCAGCGGGACGCGGTCGCGGATGCGCGGCTCGCATTGGACCGCGCGACCGAAAGCCGGGCCGACGACGAGCGCAAACTGGCGTCCGTGCGCCAGACGCTCACCGAACTGCGCAAAAGCGCCCGGCAGCGCGAGTCCAGGATCGCGCAGCTCAACACGCTCATCGCCCGCGAGGAGGCGGCGGTGGAGCTCGCCGAAACGCGCGCGAAGGACTTCGACGCGCAGCGTGCGGCGCTGGGCGGCCAATTGGACGACGCCCGCGCGCAGCATGCGGCGTTGTCGCATGAGGCCGAGGCAACGACCGAAGCCGACGAAGGCAAGGCGCTGGACGACGCCCGCACCGCGCTCGCCGCACGGCAGGAGACACTGGACGGGCTGTTGGACGAGCAACGCACGCTGAACGGGCGGATCATCTCGCTCAAGGCCAAGGCGGACGCGCTCAACGACACGTTGGACAGCCGCAACGCGTCCGGCGAGCTGGAACGTGACGCGGCCGTGGGTGCGCTGGGCAGGCTCGCCGACTTCATCCGCGTGGAGGACGGCTGGGAGGAGGCCGTCGCGCACGCGCTCGACGCGTTCGCCGGGGCGCTGGTGGTGCCGGGGACGGCGAATATGCTGCACGCCCTGCGACGGGCGCGAGAGGACAAGCTCGGCAGGGCCGTGGTGCTGGCGGCGGACGGCGGGCTCGTCGCTGATGGCGCCGGGCTCGCCAGTGCCGGGCAGGCGGGACGCGCTGCGCATGACGATCGTGCGCATGATGATCGTGCGCATGGCCGGGACGGCGGGGGATTCCGGTCGCTGGGGGAGCTGGTGCACGGTTCCGGCGCTGTGGTTGCGGAGGCTACGGCGGGCGCGGAAGACGGAGGCGATTCGCCCGATTCCGGTGAGGGGGCCGGTTCCGGCTCGGCCGTGGCCGGTCATGCCGCGACGCCGGATGCGGCATCGGACGCCACGGATGCGGCGTCCGGCGTGGTGGCCGCGGTGCGTCTGCTGCTTGCCGACGTGGCCGCCGTGGAGTCGCTGGACGAGGCCCAATCCGCGCTGTCCGCCGGATGGCGGACCGCCGCCACGCGCGACGGCGAGATCGTGAACGCCGTGGCGGCCGCGGGCGGATCGTCCCTGTCCCAGTCGGATCTTTCGCTGGCCGCCCGGCGCGACCGGGCGCTCGCCCAGATGCATGCGCTGGAGGACGAGCTTGGTGCCCTTGATGTTCGTGTGGAACAGGCCAAGTCGGAGCGCGACGAGGCCCGGTTGGCGGTGGACCGCGAATCCAGTCGCCGCACCGAAATGCGGCTCAAGGCGCAGCAGGCGGCCAAATCGCTCAGGGCCGCGGCGGATCGCGTCGCCGGATGCGAGCGTCAGGTGAAGGCGATGGACGGCAAGATCGCCGCGGTGCGAGAGGACGGCGAAACCCACCGGCTCAAGCTCGACGATCTGCGGCTCGCATTGGAGGTGGCCCGGGAATCCGATGGCGACGGCGCGGACTCCGACGAGCTGGCCGCGCGTGAAACCGCGCTGGAGCATGCGCTCGCCGCGACCCGCGAGCAGGAAGTCACCGCCAAAATCGCGTGGAACGAAGCTAAGCGCAAGGTCGATTCGCTGGAACGCCAGGCCGGGTTGCTGCATGATCAGGCCAAGGAGGCCGTGGACCGCCGTGCCCGCGTCGAAGCGCTGAACGCCAAGCGTCGTGAGCAGGCCGCCCACGCGCGGTCGGTCGCCGACGACGCAACCGAAATCGCGGAACTGATCGGCCGGTACATCGCCGACGCGACCGCGCGGCGGGACGCGCTGCAGGCCGAGGCGTCCAGCCATGACGACGAGCTGAAGGCCTTGAGGGGCGAGCGCGACCGCATCGAGCCCAAGGTTGGCGAACTGACCGCGCGCGAGCATGCGCTGGACGTGGACCGCGAACGCGTGGCCGGGCAGTGCGGCCAGATCACGCAGAAAATCGCCGACGATCTGGGCATGGACGTGGACGGGCTCATCGCGCAGTACGGGCCGGACCAGCCGGTGCCGGTGCTCGACGAGCAGGGACGGCCGGTGCCGGTGGTGGCCGCGGCGGATCAGGGTGCGGATTCGGCGGGCGAAGCCACCGGGACGACCCAATCGGGCGAACACGACGGTCAGACGGGATCATCAAAGACGGCGGACAGCCGGAACGACGCCGCCGGGACGGTTCACAACGGTCCGACTGAACCGGCCAACCCGGGCGAATCACCCGAAACCGCCTATCAGACCGTGCCATACGATCGCGCCGAGCAGCGCAAACGTCTCGACAAGGCCCGCCGCGATCTGGCCGCGCTCGGCAAGGTCAACCCGCTCGCCACCGAGGAATACGACGCGCTGCAGACCCGCAACCAGTACCTCAACGACCAGCGCAACGACGTGGTCCAGTCGCGCGACGACCTCATGGGGCTCATCAAGGACCTCGATTCCACCATGGTCGAGGTGTTCCGCTCGGCCTTCGACGACACGGCCAAGGCGTTTGAGCGCATGTTCGGCATGCTGTTCCCCGGCGGCCGCGGACGGCTCCGGCTCGAAAACCCGGACGACCTGCTCACCACGGGCGTGCTCGTGGAGGCCAGCCCGGCCGGCAAGCGCGTCAAGCAGCTGAGCCTGCTGTCCGGCGGCGAACGGTCGCTCACCGCGCTGGCCCTGCTGTTCGCCATCTTCACCGCGCGTCCCAGCCCGTTCTACGTGATGGACGAGGTGGAGGCCGCCCTCGACGACGTGAATCTCACCCGCCTCATCAACGCGTTCAACGACCTGCGCGAGCACGCCCAGCTCATCATCATCACCCACCAGCAGCGCACCATGTCGATCGCGGATGCGTTGTACGGCGTCACCATGCGCGCCGACGGCGTGACGGCCGTGGTCAGCCAGCGGCTGGAGCGGTAGGGCAGTGGAAACGGCAGAGCAACGGAGCCGTGGCCGGGCCGTGATGATCAGTCCTCGTGACCGTGACGGTGACCGTGACAGTGACCGACACGGTCTTTCGCTTGGCTGTGGAAAAGCTTAGAACGACGCCACTGTGCAGCATGCGTGACCATGGCCGCCTGGTCCTTGTCGCCTACATTGTCACAATCCGGACTCTGCCACGGTCTCCGTTGCGTTCTCCGTCGCACCGGCGTGGGTGAGTATGAGACGAATGGCCGGACCGGGAGCGAATGACCGGACAGGGAGCGGAGAACCGGACAGGGAGCGGAGAACCGGACAGGGAGCGCCCACTCCCCGTCCATGGCCCACAAAAACGTTGAGATTCTGCCATTCCGGTCATATCCGGACAAGGAGTGGGCGCTCCCGGTCCAGATGCCCGCCCTAGAACCCGGTGTTGGTGGGCTTGGGGTAGTACTTGCCGAACTTGCGGTACTGGTTGAGCTCGGACTCCATGAGATGGAACCAGCGCTTGAAGGACATATCCTTCGGATTGCGCTGCGGGCTGATGCGCCCGGCCTTCTGCAGACGAACCACCTGCGCCTTCAAGTCCGGATCCACCACGTAGCGGCGGAGCAGGCCGTTGGGAATGATCGAGTAGAGCACCTCGTCATCGGCCACGCGCGGCGCCATCGGATGCCCCTCGATCACATCGGAGACGAGCACCTCCATGGGGTTGATGCCGGCGCCGAGCACGTAGAAGCTGTTGCGGCCGATGCGCGGGTTGACTTCGAGGAAATAGAACTTGCCGGTGTGCGGGTCGCGCTTGACGTCGAAGTTCGCGAAGCCGCGGTACGGCATGGATTCGAGGAACCGGCGGGCCGGCTCGAGGATCTCCGGGATCGCCTCGGTGATCATGGCGCACGGGTTGCCCAGCGTGGCTGGATGGTGTTCCTCGAGCAGCACGTGCGCGGAGCACAGCAGCGAGACGGTGCCGGTGGTGTCCACGTAGGCGGTCACCGAGTACATCTGCGTGTCGTCACCCTCCACGAGCTCCTGCGCCACGAACGTGCCGCGGAAGCCCGCCTTGGCGAGCGTGGACCACAGGGCGTCCAGTTGCTCCGGCGTATCGATGCGGTACACCTTCTGGCGGCCCTCGAACAGCAGGTTCTCGTACTGCGAGCTGTCGGCGGGCTTGGCCACCACGGGGAAGCGCAGGTCCGCGGGCACGGGCTGCGGCGTCCAGCCGGGCTCGCCGGCGCCCGAGAAGTCCTCGTAGAACGACTTCGGCACCGGCATGCCCTGCGCGGTGGCGAGGCGCTCGAATTCCTGCTTGTCGCTCACGCGCTCGATCACGTCCAGCGGTGGAATCGGCACCACGTAGTACTGCTCCAACTCGGCGCGGTGCGTGGCGAACACGTGGATGCGCCAGTCGGTGTTGGCGAGCAGCAGCAGGCGGCGGCGGGGGTTGCGGGCCTTGAGTTCCTTGCCGAGCCTGAGCAGCTCGTCCACCAGCGGCCCCTCCTCGCTGGCGTCGGCGAAGCCGTGGCGGGTGAGGATCGCGGAATCGCGGATCGCGGACGGATCGTACGCCGTCACCATGATCGGCTTGACGTCATACGCCTCGTTGAGCTCGCGCGCCAACGCGTACGCGCCCAGATCGCCGCCGAGAATCACCGGTTGAAAAGCCGCCATGTCGTTCGTCTCCTTGCTTGCGCACCCTGATGTGCACCCAACCCCACCCACTATACGCGGGGCCGTGCAATTCATGGCCGTGCAATTCAAGCCGTGCCCGAGGTCGATTCGTCCGTGTTCGGACCCCGCGCGATACAGTGGGCATGCAATGCATTTCGACCGCATATTTCGTACCGCACGCACGGGAGGACACATGACCGAGGCAACTTCGACCGCACGTCTGCGCGAGGCGCTCGCCAACCGCACCGGCACCCGCCCGCAGGACTGGTATCCCGTGTTCAAGGCCCGTTACGGCATGTTCGCGGCGTTCTCGGCGCTGCATGACGTACGCGGCGAGGGCACGGTGCTCACCCAGCTGTTCACCTGCTGCACGGCGGTGGACCCGATCGTCGATGCCGGGCTGACGCCGCGGTACGAGGAGGTGGACGCCGGCACGCTGTCGATCGACGCCAAGGCGCTGGCCGACAGCGTCGTCGGGGAGACGCGGCCCGTGCACGCCGTCATGCTGCAGCACACGTTCGGCATCATCGACAACGCCGCCGATCTCGACCTGTCCGAAGCCGTCCGGTCCATGCCGCGCACGCTGCTCGTGGAGGACTGCGCCCACTGCGCGTGCCGCATGGCCCGCGGCGACGACGGCGGCCCGCTGGCGGACGTGTCCGTGCACTCCTTCGGCGTGGAGAAGATCCTGCCCACACGCTTCGGCGGGGCGATCTGGATCAATCCGCGTCTGGCCCAGTCCGACCCGGTGCTGGACGCCGAACTGCGCGGGCGGCTGGACGCGCTGCCCCGGCCGGGTGCGCGGCTTGATTTCGTCACGCGCGTGTACGTCAACGAAAACCGCGTGCTGTCGCGTCTGGGCGGCCTCGGCGGCACCCTGCGCGGCGCGCTGACCCGCGCGGGCCTGTACGAGCCGCCGATAGCCGACTCCGAGCGGGCCGGCAAGCTGTCGTACGCCCCCATGAAGCCGACGCCGTGGATCGAGGACCGCGCGGCCGACGCCATCGGCGCGCTGCACGCCAACGAGGAGGGGCGCAAGCGCGTGGTGGCGATCTACCGCGACCTCCTGGGACACGCCGCCGACGAGCTCGGCATTCCCTCCGGCGTGATGACCGGGCGCCCGCAGCCGCTGCTGCGCTTCCCGCTGTTCCTCAAGTCCACCGAGGACGCGGAGCGCGTGCTCAAGGCCGTGCGCGCGGCCGGCGGCTACGCGGAACGCTGGTACCGGCCCGAACTGTTCCCCGGCGTGAGCGATCCGGCGGCCTACGGGGTGACCGACGAGGTGCACGGCCGTCTGCCGGTCACCGAAGGTCTGGTCGCCGGCGCGGTCTGCCTGCCCACCGAACTGGGGGACGACGAACGGGCCCGCACGCGCGCCCGGGCCATCTGCGACGCGGTGCTCGGATGCCTGTGAGGGCATGAGCGGACGGCTGGTCGGCCTCGGGCCGGACTTCGGTGGCCGTTTCGTGGCATCGGCGACGTCCGCTGTGTCTCGGATCGCATCCATTGTGGAAAATGGCAGCGATCCGAGACACGGAAGGGCATCGTTGTGTCTCGGATCGCATCCATTGTCGGAATTGGCAGTGGATCGAGACACAGGAACGCATAGCCGCGTCTCAATTCGCATCCGTTGCTGAAATTGGCGGCGGATCGAGGCGCAGGCGGGCCTTGCATTCCGACCTAGTGCCCGGGCTGCTCGAACAAGAGCCCGGACAACAAAGGATCAGAGACGGTCCTTCACGGCCTTGGCGACCTGCAGGGACTTGTAGAACACCTTCTTGAGCGGGATGTCGTGCCCGGCGGCCACCTCGGTGACCTCCTCGGTGAACTTGGTCTTGAATTCGTTGAGGCCCATGAGGCTCGGCGCGAAGTCGGAGCCGATGCCCATGAGGTCGTACGCCGTGAGCCCCTGCGCGCCCAGCAGGCAGCACTCGGAGTAGAGCAGCTTGTCGGTCACGTGCAGGCGCATCACGTCGTTGCGCATGCCGGCGTAGTAGCGTACGGCGAGCGGGCCGTTCACGGTCACGATCGACCAGGCGACCACTCGGCCCTCGATGCGGGCGGCGAACACGCGGCAGTGCTTCGCGCCGAGCGCGGCGATCATGTCGGAGTAGTCGGTGATGGGGGCGGGCGTGAAGCCGTCGCGCTTGCCGGTCTCCACCATCACGTCGTAATACTCGGTGAAGTCGGCGATGGCCTTGTCGGTCTCGTCGGCGCACTCGGCCGGGCATTCGCGCAGCGCCTTGCGCACGTCGCGGCGGCCGCGGCGCTTCATGCGGGAGAGGATCGCGTCGTCGCCGCCGGTGATGTCGATCACCACGGTGCGGTCGTACGGCACGGTGGACAGTGCCTTCTCGTAGCCGTCGGCGAACCACGTGTCGAGGCGCAGGAACGCCACGTTGCGGTCGCGCTCCCTGACGGCGTCGGCGATCGCGTCGATCACTTCGCGCTCGGCGGCGGCGTCGGAGGGCTTGTCCACCCACACCGGGCCGTGCATGGAACGCAGGTAGTGGTAGCCGTGCGTGTCCATGTCGATCAGGGAGAGCAGCGCCACGGTCTTGCCGTCACGCTGCGCGCGCAGGGCGCCCCACGGGGTGCGGCCGGGGACTTCGGACTGGAAGTCGGCCCAGATCTTGGTCTGCTCGATCGGCAGGGTCAGGCCGAGCTCGGCCGCCTCTCGCTCGAGGTCGGGCAGTTCGATGGATGCGATGGTGATCATGCGATTGGTTCCTTTGTCACTTTCACTTCTGGTTCAGCCCGAACAGGCGCTCGACGACGCGGTCGTCGCCCTCGTACGGCACGTGGCGGTTGCGGTCCTTGATCCAGCGCTCGTTGCCCTTGCCGATGAGCAGCAGCACGTTGAAGTGGTCGGCGTGCGCGCGGGCGTCGTACACGGCGTTGGTGATGGCGGTGGAGCGGTCGGAGATGACCGTGGACGCCACGTTCGGGTCCGTGATGTAGCCCTGCATCTCCATGCAGATGTCGATGAACGGCTCGGTGTTCGTGTCCTCGGCGGTGAACACGAAGTTCGCGATGCGGTGCTCGGCCGCCTCGACGATCTCCTTGCGGCGGTCGAAGGCCTTGTCGCCGGCGGATCCGGTGACCAGCGTGATGCGCGGGTCCCTGTCCCCGTAGCGCTCGTAGACGAAGTCGATGAGCGCGGTGACGGACGCGAAGTTGTGCGCGTAGTCGACGATGGCGACGGTGTTCGACTGCGGGTCCTCGAAGCGCTCCATGCGTCCGGCGACGGTGACCGCCTCCAGCGCGTGCAGGGCCTTCGCGTCGTCCAGTTCCACGCCGGCGGCATGCGCGATGGTGACGGCGGCCGCCGCGTTGGCGTAGTTGAAGTCGCCGTCCATGGACAGGCGGAAGTCGCCCAGTTCCACACCGTCCGAGGCGAGGCGGTACTGGGCGTGCGCGGCGTCGGCGGGCCAGGCGACCGTGTCGGCCGGGGTGCCGACGCCGCGCCCGTCGTTGTGCAGCGCGAACGTGGCGACCGGCACGCCCGCGGCGGCGGCGTCCTCGCGGATCAGGTCGGCGTGCGCGCAGTCGGCGCCCAGCACGAGCTTGCGGCTGTTGTACGTGATCTGGCGCTTGCAGTCGAGGTAGTCCTCGAACGAGGGGTGCTCGATCGGGCTGATGTGGTCGGGGGAGATGTTGAGGAACGCGCCCACGTCGAACGTGAGGCCGTACACGCGGTCCACCTTGTACGCCTGCGAGGAGACCTCCATGACGAGGTACTTCATGCCGTTGTCCGCGGCCGTGCGCATCATGCGGAACGCGTCGAGCGACTCCGGCGTGGTGAGGTCGGATTCGGCGTAGGTGCGCCCGTCGAGGCAGTTGTCCACCGAGGAGAACAGCGCGGCTTTGCCGTCGGACGCGGCGTTGAGGATGGCCTGCGTGAAGTAGGCGGTGGTCGTCTTGCCCTTGGTGCCGGTGATGCCCACCACGGTCAGCTCGTCCTGCGGGCGGCCGAAGAACTCGGCGGACAGCAGGCTCATGGCGCGGCGCACGTCGTCCACGATGAGCCCGGGGGCCTTCGTGGCGGAGGAGAAGTCGGTTTCGGCCACGTAGACGGCCAGACCCTTCTCGTCCACGCCGTCGAGGTATTCCGCCTTGAAATTGCCCTTGCAGAACAGCAGCGAGCCCTCGGACACCGTGCGGGTGTCGTACGTGACGTCCGTCACCGGGGCGTCGGCCGCGTCCCCGAGACGGTTGGGGTCCAGCGTCCACACGTCCCCGCGGATGATCTCCCGCAGCAGATGGTGCTTGCCCAGCAGCGCGGCCGCCGAAGCCAGAGTCAGTGCCATGTTCGTCCTTTCCTGCGCGCCTGCCGCGCGCCGCATGCGTTCCAGATTCAATGGTAAGCCGTAAGCCGCCGCGGGCTGGCCGTCCGCCCCGCGCCCGCCGTGGCCGGCGCGCCCGTCACAGCCAGTCGCCGCGCACCGGGGTGCGGCCGCGGGAGGAGAGCCACTCGTTGAACGAGTCCCGCCAGTCGGCGTAGGCGGCGTGCTGCCACGCCATGAGGTCGCCCAGCGCCAGATGCCCCACCTGCGGGTAGAGCGTGGCCATGGGCGCGATGAGGTCCACCGCGGCGATGGTGTCCGCCGTGGCGTCGTGGAAGTCGCCGTGCGGCTCCACGCCGTAGTAGAACGTGGTGTCCGTGAGCGTGCGCTTGCCCTTGCGGCGGGACACCTTGCGGTCGATCACCAGCGGGTCCACCACGAGCAGCTGCTGCGGGGCCACGCCGGCGGCGGCCTGCCGCTCGTCCAGCGAATCGAGCTTCCAGCGCTTCAGGTCGCCTTCGAGCATGTGCACGTCGAACGGCGCGTTGTAGGCCAGCAGCGGGATGCGGCGGGCCTGCGCGGCCGCGATGAGCGCGGCGATCGCCTCCACGGCCACGGTCGGCTCCTCGCCGTGCTCCGCCAGAAACTCGTCGGTGAAGCCGTTGACCTCGCTCGCCCGCGGGTTCATGGGCCGGTGCGGGTTGACGATCCACGAGGCGATCACGTCGCCGGCGTGCCCCTTGGCGGGGTCGCGCAGCACCAGCGTGGCCGACACGATCGCGTCGCGCCCGGCGGCGATGCCGGTCGTCTCGGTGTCGAATCCCAAAAGCCAGGAATCCGCCAGCGTGGTGTCCGGATGCTGTTCGCCAACCGACTCGATGGCGGAAAGAAGCTCGTCGTTCATAAGCCCCCACCATAGCCAGTCGGCTAGAATACGTGCTGTGACTGAAAGCATGGAAGACAAACGACGCCGGTTCGAGGCCCTCGCCATGCCGGCCGTGGACGCGCTCTACCGTCAGGCCATGCGGCTGACCAACGATCCCGACGACGCGCAGGACTTGGTGCAGGACACGTTCGAGCGCGCCTTCAAGGCCTTCGACACGTTCAAGGAGGGCAGCAACTTCGAGGCGTGGATGACCACGATCGAGCGCAACGCCTACTTCAACCAGTACGCCAAGGCGAAGCGCCGCCCGCAGCGCGCCAACGACGAGACCGGCGAATACGACGACTGGGACATCTACGACGCGGCCGAGCACTCGCCGGAGGGCCTGCGCTCCGCGGAGGACGAGTATCTGGACGCGTTCGCGCCCGAGGAGATCCTCGCCGCGCTCAACAAGCTCAGCCCCGAGCGCCGGCAGGTGTTCATCGACGCGGCGATCGACGGCAAGTCGTACCAGCAGGTGGCGGACGAGCAGCACGTGAAGATCGGCACGGTGATGAGCCGGCTCAACCGCGCGCGCACGCAGCTCAAGCGGGAGCTCGCCTCCTACGCGGCCGCACGCGGGTATCTGCCCGACGGGGATGCGAAGGGAAATACGCCCAAGGGTGAATCCGCCGAACCGCGCGGAAACGGCGATAATGGGAAGCGCAAGGGAAAGGAGCAGGCATGAGCGAGGAGCATGGGACCATGTCGTCCGACGCGCCGTCCGGCTGTTGCCGCACGCACGTGTCCGTGACGCGCACCACGTCCGTCAGCGGCGACGGCGTGACGCGCACGGAAATCCGCATGACCGAGGTGCGCGGTTCCGTCGCGCGGGACGCGGATGCGAACGCGGCCGCCGCGGACTGCGGATGCGACTGCTTTGACGTGGAATCGAGCTGCGACAAGGGGGAGAAGGCGATGATCGCCGCGCTGCGGGCCTACCTCAGACCCGATCAGGCGCCCGAATGCCTCATGGACAAGCTCAGCGCCGTGCTCGACCGGTGCTGCCGCGAGTAGGCCGCGCCGGGCGCAGGTAAAGAAAAACCCGCATCCGATCTCTTGCGATCGATGCGGGTTTTCGCTTTCCTGCCGTGGATACGGCCAAGGATCAGGCGTTCGGCCTCTTGCCGTGGTTGGCGGCCTTCTTGCGACGATCCTTGCGCTTGCGTCCGCGCATGCCCATGATGGACTCCTTTGCTAAGTATGAATAAGCCTACGGGATTATCTCACATGGGGTGGATTTGGGCAAATCAGTCGACCACGCCGATGCGCACGGCGGTGGAGGCGGATTCGCCGGGCTTGATCACAATGAGGTGCTTGCCCGTGTTGAAGGCGTTGGCGTTGCAGGTCATCGGCTCGATCGCCACGCCGGCCGGATGCTGGTCGTCGGGCATCACGTCGGCGGTGAAGATCTGCCAGCCGTTGATCGTCTCGTCGCCGGTCACCGCCACCTTCATGCCGTCGATGCGGGTGAACGTGGCCACGGCGCTGCCGTCGGCCTCGCGCTCCACGTCGGTCCAGCCGTCGTCGAAGTTGCGGCCCTTGAGCAGCGGGTTGTCCGTCAGGTCGTACACGCCGGTGGCCGGCTCCTCGCCGGTGGGCACGAGGTTCTCGTCCACGGTCAGGTGCGTGCGGGCCTTGAGGTGCAGGCGGCAGCGGTCGTTGTCCGCCGTCACCGCGGCGCCGTACGCGTGGCCGCCGTTGGCGATGTACGGGTGGATGCCGAAGCCCCACGGGGCGTCCACGTCGCCGTTGTTGGCGGCGTTGACCCTGATCTCCAGACCGGCGTCGGTGAGGGTGTAGGTGACGGTCACGGTCAGGTCGAACGGGTAGCTGTTGATGTTCGGCACGCGCCAGGACAGGGTGACGCTCGACTCGGTGAGCTCCTCCAGCGTCCAGTAGTAGCGGTAGCCGAAGCCGTGCAGCGCGGTGTTGCGGGCGTGCTCGTCGATCGGCAGCTCGTAGTGCGCGCCCTCGAAGTCGTACTCGCCGCCCTTGATGCGGTTCGGGTACGGCACGAGCACGAAGCCCTGGCAGGTGTTCGACTGCTGCATGTTCTCGTCGAAGGGCACCACGATGTCCTTGCCTTGGTACTGGACCTTGCGGAACGTGGCCCCGAGCTCGCAGATCACGGCGGAGTAGTCGCCGTGGGTGATGGTGAATTGCTTGCCGTAGCGGGCGGCGCGCTGAGTCGTCATGCTGATCACTCCCATGGTGCAACGATGCGATTGCTAGATGCGATTGTTACCGCTCACTACCTTACCGCGGCCTTCGGTCCCGCCGCGCAGCCCGTCCTGCGTCGGCGGCGTCGACCGGGCGGACGGCGCGGCGGGGGATTGCCGGCGATGCGCGCCCGGCGGTAGACTGAAGGCGCAGGCGGTCCGCATCAGACAAAGGGGATGGGCGATATGGCCGGCAGGAAAAAGGACAAGTCACTGATCTATTGGTCGATGAACTACAGGGGCAAGCAGCGCCGCACATGGGTGATGCTGCCGATCTGCATCATCCTGTGCATCGTCGCGCCCTTCTACACGGCCAACGAGTACGGCAGCGTGGTGCCGGGCATCGTGTTCGGCCTGATCCTCATCGCGACGTGGGTGGGGCAGTACCTGTACAACCGCAGGAAGATCGAGGAGGGCGCGGACGACGAGCCCGCCCAGCAGCCGCAGCCGGGTCCGCAGCAGCCGTTGCAGCCGCCGCGGGCCTGACGGGGCTCGTTCCTCCGGCCGAAAGCGTTCGCCGGCGCCCTGCCATGCCGTCGTGCCATACTGGGAATCCGAACAGGGATTCCATACGGAGGTATGGGACGACGCGGGAAAGGCGGCGGCATGACGGACACGGCCACGGATGGCATGAGCGCGGGCGGCAAGCGCATCGTATTGGCGGACCCGAGGGGGTTCTGCGCCGGCGTGGACCGGGCCATCCTCACCGTGCAGACGATCCTCAAGGCCGCGGGGCATAGCGCCGCGGACCGCGCCGTGGCCCGCCCGACGGACCTGCCGCCGGTGTACGTGCGCCGGCAGATCGTGCACAACAAGCATGTGGTGGAGGACCTCTCGCGTCAGGGCGCGGTGTTCGTGCAGGAGCTGGACGAGATCCCCGACGAGGCCGTGGCCGCGGGCATCCCGGTGGTGTTCTCCGCGCACGGTGTGTCGCCGACGGTCAAGGCCGAGGCCGCGGCGCGCGGCATGCACATCGTGGACGCCACGTGCCCGCTGGTGAGCAAGGTGCACCGCGAGGTGCTGCGCTTCGTGAAGGAAGGCTACGAGATCATCTACATCGGCCACCGCGGGCACGACGAGGCGGTCGGCGTGGTGGGGGAGTCGCCCGAGCACGTGCATCTGATCGAGCACGCGTCGGACGTGGACGGCCTCGAATTCTCCCCGGACGTCAAGCTCGTGCTGCTGAGCCAGACCACGCTGAGCGTGGACGAGACGGCGGACACGATCGCCGCGCTCAAGGCCAAGTTCCCGTGGATGGCCATGCCGCCGAGCTCGGACATCTGCTACGCCACGTCGAACCGCCAGGCCGCCGTCAAGCTCGTGGCCGAACAGTCCGACTGCGTGGTGATCGTGGGCTCGGCGAACTCGTCGAATTCCGTGCGGCTCGTCGAGGTGGCGCAGGAGGGACTCGGCGGCCGCGGCAGGGCGCACCGCGTGGATGACGCCGGCGACCTCGACCCGGCGTGGTTCGACGGCGTCCGGGCGGTGGGCGTTTCCTCCGGGGCCTCGGTGCCGGACGAACTGGTGGGCGGCGTGGTCGAGGCGCTGCAGCACATGGGGTACACCGGCATGCACGCCGTGGAGACCATCAAGGAGAACATGCATTTCGTATTGCCTGCCGAACTTCGTGCGACTGGCAATCGTCGCGCCCGGTAAGGGGCGCTCCCCTCGCCTGCGGGAAGCTCGTTCGCTTCCCGTTTGGCGGCTCGGCCGCCGACATCGCGCGGCGGAGGTGTCGCGCGACACGCGTCGGCACAGGAGTAAACTGCCTTTGCGGAACGATCACATTTTTGATGAACGTCTCTGATAAGGGGGTCTGCCATGGCCAATGGCAAGTCGATGACCGTGGGCGAAATGGTCGCCCTGTTCCTCGCTCCCGACACGCCTCTGCGCGTCGACGCATTCGACGGGTCGCACTTCGGCCCGCAAACCGCGCGCCTGCATGTGCGGGTCACCAGCTCGCGCGCCATCTACCAGCTGCTCGCCCACCCCAACGAGATCGGCGTCGTGCGCGCGTACGTGCTCGGCGACATCGACGTGGACGGCATCAGCTACGCCAATCCGTATCCCGTGCTGCGCGGCCTGTTCTCGCTGGCCCGCTACGTGCGCCGCCCGTCCGCGGTGGACGCGGCCCGGCTCGTCGCCGCGGTGCTGAGCCACGGCTGGCGCACCCCGGACGTGCCGCAGACCGAGGGCCCGAGCAAGTTCGCGCGCATCAAGCGAGGCCTGCTGCCGCACAGCGAGAGGGCCGACTCGGAAACCGTGAGCTTCCACTACGACATGTCCAACGAGTTCTACGCCGATTTCCTCGGCCCCTCCATGACGTACACCTGCGCGGTGTTCGAGGACGAGTCCATGAGCCTCGAGGACGCGCAGGCGAACAAGCTGCGTCTCATCCTCGACAAGCTGGGCCTCAAGCCCGGCGAGCGCCTGCTCGACATCGGCTGCGGCTGGGGTTCCATGGTCGTCACCGCCGCCCGCCGCGGCATCCGCGCCCTCGGCGTGACCCTCTCGAAGGAGCAGGCCGAGTGGGCCAACGAGTGGATCCGCCGCGAGGGGCTGCAGGACCTCGCCGAGGTGCGCGTGCAGGACTACCGCGAAGTGCCCGAGCACGACTTCGACGGCATCTGCTCGATCGGCATGATGGAGCACGTGGGCGTGAAGAACTACCAGAGCTACTTCGAGGAGATGTTCCGGCTCCTGAAGCCCATGGGACGCCTGCTCAACCACCAGATCACCATCAGCCACGACAAGCCGGACGGCCGTCCCGGTCAGGACGAGTTCCTCGACCGCTACATCTTCCCCGACGGCGATCTGGGCGCGCCCGGCTTCATCGAGTCGTGCATCCACGACGCCGGCTTCAACGTGGTGCATCAGGAGAACCTGCGCCAGCACTACGCGCTCACCCTGCACCACTGGTGCGAGAACCTCGACGCGCACTGGGCCGACGCGGTGCGTCAGGTCGGCTTCGAGCGCGCCAAGGTGTGGGGCCTGTACATGGCCGCCTGCGCGCTGAACTTCGAACTCGACGGCATCCAGATCCACCAGTTCCTCGCCGTCAAGCCCGACCGCGTGGGGCATCCCGACGGCAAGTGGTATCCGCTGCGCCCGTGGTGGAGGGCGTGAACTCGTAGCGCCGCGCCGGCGCATCCGCGAACGGCGTCTTCGGGAAGGGCGATGGCCTCTCCCGGAGACGCCGTTTCGCAAGAACCCCGATCAGCCGCGGGCCGTGGCGAGGGCCTGAAGGTCGCCGAACACCGGGGTAGCGAGCCCGAAGCCGCCGGCGACCGCGAGGCACTGGCCGGTCGTGAACGCCGACTCGTCCGCGAGGAAGTACACCACGGCGGCGGCGATCTCCTCCGGCAGGGCCATGCGGCGGATCGGCGTGCTCTTCAGGAACATGTCGCGGAACGTGTCGTTGAGCGCGTCCCGCACGGCGTCGGTGGCGGTCATGCCCGGCAGCACGGCGTTGCAGCGGATGTTCCTGCGCGCCACCTGCACGGCGATGTCCTTCGTGAGATGCTCGATCGCCGCCTTGGACGTGCCGTACGCGATCTGCGAGATGTCCGGCACCTCGCCGCCGATCGACGAGATGTTCACGATGCTGCCGCCTGTCTGCGGCATGTGGCGGATGGCCGCCTGCGAGGTGATGAACACGCTCTTGAGGTTGATGGTCACGGTGTCGACGAACGTGTCCACCGACGTGTGCTCGATGTCGAGGTCCTTGCGCGGGTCGGACGTGCCGAAGTTGTTGACGAGCCCGTCGATGCGTCCCTCCGTCGCGGCCACCGCCTCGACCATCTCCGTGTAGGTCTCGTCCTTCGTGGCGTCGTTGTACACGGTTTTGACCACGCCGCCGTTCGCCTTGACGGTTTCGTCGGCGTTGATCTCCGCGGCGCGGGCCTCGGCGCGCTCCATGTTGCGCGCGCCCAGATACACGGTGGCGCCCTCCCTGGCGGCGGCGGCCGTGACGGCGAGTCCGATGCCCCGCGTGGCGGCGGTGACGATGACGACCTTGTCGTTGAGTCTTCCGGTCATGATGCTCCTTTGACATTCGTGCGGACCGAATCGCGTCCCAGTCTATCCGGATCCCGCATTCGCGCCCCGCCGTGCCACATAGTGGCATAACCGGATGCTGCTACCATGGCTCGTGGCGCTCCCGCCCGTGCCGCGCAGGTCAAGGGGCGTCCGTTGCGCGGCGCTTCGATCGCCGTGCGGCGTCATCACCGTGCGCGGCTTTGGGGGATTGCAAGGAGCTTCCATGTCAACAACCACATCCGCATCATCATCCATTCGTCCGTCGCTGCGCTGGGACACCGCGGACATCGCCGTCGGGGCCGCTCTGGGCGCCGGATGCGGCATCATCCAATGGGGCTTCGACTTCATGTACGCATGGCTGTCCCCGCTCATGGCCGCCATTCTGCCCGGCCTGATCAGCCTCACCCACGCGGTGTGGTACTTCTCCGGCACGCTGGGCGTGGTGGTGATCCGCAAGCCCGCCGCCGCGATCTACGTGAACATCGTGGGCGTGGCCGTGCAGATGCTCATCGGCAACCAGTTCTCGTTCGGCTTCGTGTTCGTCTCCGCCGCGCTGCAGGGCCTGTTCGCCGAACTGCCGTTCATGGTCACGCGCTACCGCAGGTTCAACCTGCCGCTCACCATGCTCGCCGGCGCGCTCGTGGCCCTCGAATACGGCTTCTACCTGCTGTTCTTCCGCTATCAGGCCGTCTCGCTGTTCAGCCCGCGCGGCACCATCCACATGATCTGCGAAGTCATCGGCGGCGTGGTGATCGCCGGCGTCTTCAGCTGGTACCTGTTCCGCGCCATCGCCGCGACGGGCGCGCTGGACCGCTTCGCCTCCGGGCGCTCCGTGCGCGGCCACGTGGACTGATCGACTGGCCGGACCGCAGGCCGGATCGGTGGCCTGGCCGGGAGAGCCGACCCGAACATACGCGAAAGCCCTTGGAATCACTGCGGTTCCAAGGGCTTTTCGGTGGGGCGGCAGGGGCTTGAACCCTGGACCGGGCGATTATGAGTCGCATGCTCTAACCGACTGAGCTACCGCCCCATGCGGCCGAAGACACGGCCAACTGGTCCAGTCTAGCAAAGCCGTGGACGCCGCGGCCGATTTCTGACCCAACAGGCCGGGTGGCGGCGTGCGTGCGGCCGGGCGAAACGGCGGAATCACGTCAGGTCGGCGGACCGGAATGCCATTGTTTCCCGTTCGACGAGGTCAGAAATCGGCATGCCCGCAGATGCGGGTGGTAAGGTACGCCCAGTAAGTCGGCGTATGTGGTCCGCCGCACGTACTTAGGTGATGTACTACGTGGTTTGCGACCGGAAACAGGGCGAACGAGGAGCGTGAATGGACAACAAGAGCATCGAAAGCGGGCTGTCGGACGAGCAGCGGGCGGCGGTCGCCGATCTGGCGCGCACCAATGAGTACGCGAAGCAGTCGAAATGGAAGACGCTGCGGGAACTGCCGAACAACGAGAAGCTGCCGTTCTTCGTGCAGCACTTCCTCATCGCCACGATCGCGATCGTGGCTGTGGTCGCCCTGGTGATCTCGCTCGTGGTGTTCTACGCGACCCGCCCGCCGTCGGCCAAGCTCACCGTGGCGACTTTCGGCCTGTCGGAGTACAGCGACCAGCTCGAGGATCTGCGCCGGGACTTCGCCGCGGCCCACGCCGACGAGGACGAGCGCGTCTTCGCCGTCGACCCGTTCACCATCACGTCCCGGGTGAACGCGGACGAATCGGTTTCGGCATCCCCGTCCGCGTCGGCCTCGTCCCCGGACGGTTCCGCCGATGCCGGTGGTTCCGGCGACATGACCGGCGTGGGCAGCTCCTCGCTGCTCGGCAACTCGTACCTCGACGATTCCGCCAAGCTGTCCGCGCGCATGGCGGCCGGCGAGATCAACGCGCTCGCCGCCTCCCGCGACATGTTCGCCGAGCTGCTGCAGCGCAACGCCGTCAACGACCTGTCCGCGGCGCTGAGCGACGAGCAAATCAACGCGTTCGGCGACGCCGTGGTGTACGCGGACGACCTCGTCCCCTCCGCCGAGCACAGGGCCGTCGGCCTCGACCTAGGCAAGTCCGGGACGTGGACGGCCAAGGGGCTGCCGGCGGACGCGGTCTTCGGCTTCGGCAACGTGACGCTGGGCACCGAATGGCCGCTCGCCTTCGTGGACTTCCTGAAGTTCCAGTAGCCGGTGCCGGAGGCACGCCATGCCCGCCATGTCCGGCGTGTCGCGTCGATCCGCGCATCGGCGTATAATCCCATAGGTTCCGGTTCACGTCCGCCACAGGGGCGAACGACCCGGGTCGCCCGAATTCCATAGGAGACAACATGAAGCAGGGTATCCATCCCGATTACCACCCCGTTGAGGTGACTTGCTCTTGCGGCAACACTTTCGTGACCCGCACGGCCGGCAAGGAAGACCACATGTTCGTTGACGTGTGCTCCCAGTGCCATCCGTTCTACACCGGCAAGCAGAAGATCCTCGACACCGGTGGTCGCGTGGCTCGTTTCGAGAAGCGCTACGGCAAGAAGACCAAGTAGCATACTTCAGCGCCAGCCCCCGCATACCCTGCGCCGGCTGGCGTTTTCATATCCAAAGGCGGATCGCGCGGTCCAATCGCGCGGTCCGGTCCATGGCTCATCGCAAACCCCATGGCTCACATTCATGGCTCATTTCAAACGCGTGTAAGGAAACCAAGGCGCACATGGCAGACGAACAGTTCCCCGCGGCACGGACCGCGCTGGAGGAGTACCGGTCCATCGAGCAGCAGATGGCCGACCCGGAGATCGTGTCCAATCCGGACAAGCTGCGCAAGCTGGGCCGCCGCCACGCCGAGCTGGGCGCGATCGTGGGCGCGTACCAGTCGTACCTGACCGTGCGCGACGACCTCGAGGCCGCCCGCGAGATGGCCGGCGAGGACCCGGAGTTCGCCGAGGAGGCCAAGCGGCTCGAAGCCGAGCTGCCGGCCGTGACCGAAAAGCTCAGGACCGCGCTCATCCCGCGCGACCCGGACGACGCGCGCGACACGATCATGGAGATCAAGGCCGGCACCGGCGGCGAGGAGGCCGCGCTGTTCGCCGGCGACCTCATGCGCATGTACACCCGTTACGCCGAGAAGCGCGGCTGGACCGTCACCGTGCAGTCGGAGAACACCACCGAGCTCGGCGGCATCAAGGACGTGCAGATGGCCATCCGCGCCAAGGGCACGCCCGCGCCGGAGGACGGCGTGTGGGCGTCGCTCAAGTACGAGGGCGGCGTGCACCGCGTGCAGCGCATCCCCGTCACCGAGTCGCAGGGCCGCATCCAGACGTCCGCGGCCGGCGTGATCGTGTTCCCCGAGGCCGACGAGGACGACGACGAGATCGAAATCGATCCGAAGGACCTCAAGATCGACATCTTCATGAGCTCCGGACCCGGCGGCCAGTCCGTGAACACCACGTACTCCGCCGTGCGCATGACGCACATCCCCACCGGCATCACCGTGAACATGCAGGACGAGAAGTCGCAGATCCAGAACCGCGCCGCCGCCCTGCGCGTGCTCAAGTCCCGCCTGCTCGCCATGAAGCACGAGCAGGAGGCCGCCGAGGCCGCGGACATGCGCCACTCGCAGGTCCGTTCGCTCGACCGCTCCGAGCGCATCCGCACGTACAACTTCCCGGAGAACCGCATCGTCGACCACCGCACCAACTACAAGGCGTACAACCTCGACGCCGTGCTCGACGGCGACCTGCAGGCCGTCATCGACTCGGACATCCAGGCCGACGAGGCCGACCGCCTCGCCAACCAGCAGTGAGCGGGCGGGCCGAAGTGAACCGACCCGCGACCGGCGCGCCCGATGATGCGCCCGAGGCGGCGGTTCCCGTCCCCGACGTGATCCGCGCCGCCGCCGCCCGTCTTGCGGACGCCGGCGTGGACACCCCGGTGCACGACGCCAAGCTGCTGCTCGCCCACGCGCTCGGACTTGAACTGCGGGACGTGGACAAGGCCATGCTCATGGGGGACGCGGTCTCAGTGCCGCCGGAATTCGACGCGATGGTCTCCCGCCGCGCGAACCGCGAGCCGCTGCAGCACATCACCGGGCACGCGCCCTTCCGCTACCTCGACCTCGAAGTCGGCCCCGGCGTGTTCATCCCGAGGCCGGAGACCGAGCTGGTGGTGCAGGAGGGCATCGACTGGATCAACCGGCAGGGGCGTCTCTACTCGCCGCGCGTGGTGGATTTGTGCGCGGGTTCCGGCGCGATCGGTCTCGCGGTGGCGAGCGAGGTGCCCGGCGCCGAGGTCTGGGCCGTGGAACTGTCCGAGCGCACCGCGGCATGGACCCGCCGCAACCTCGAACATGCGGCGCGCATGAACCCGCAGGTGGGCTACAACTACCATCTCGAACTCGGCGACGCCACCAGCCGGTCCACGCTCGCCCCGCTCGACGGCACGGTCGATCTGGTGCTGTCCAACCCGCCCTACGTGCCGGAGTCCGAGGTGCCGGACCAGCCCGAGGTGCGCGACCACGACCCGGCGCTGGCGCTCTACGGCGGTTCCGCGGACGGGCTGCTCATCCCCGAGCGGATCGTCCGGCGCGCGTTCGCGCTGCTCCGGAGCGGCGGCCTGTTCGTCATGGAGCACGACGTCTCGCAGGGCGACCGGCTCGCCGCCTACGCGCAGGCGGCCGGGTTCGCGCATGCCGTCACGAAGCTCGACTACACCGGCCGGCCGCGCTACTTGGTGGCAGAGAAAGCCTAGCCGGCGGATTCGCGGACGAACCCGCCTTCCGGCCGGCTTGGCGCCGCGACCCAGCGCACATGCCCGGACCGGGCGCGGGTAATCGGACCGGGAGCGCCCGCTCCCAGTCCAAGCTCCTGAGAAACGGCTTTATTCCAAGGGTTTGCCTGTGACTGGACGGGGAGTGCCCGCGCCCTGTCCGAAAGCGGGATGCCGGTTGCGGACAGGGCGCAGACGTCCATGCGCCGTTTGACGCGTTACCGCGCGTACTCCTGCAGCGCGGAGGCGTCGGCGTCGGTGATCCCGCGCAGCACGTGGGCGGGGTTGCCCACGGCCACGGTGTGCGGCGGAATGTCGTGCGTGACCACGGCCCCGGCGCCGATCACGCAGCCCTCGCCGATCGTCACGCCGCCGAGCACGGTCACGTTGCCGCCGAACCAGCAGTTCGAGCCGATGACGATCGGACGGCCGTACTCGTAGTCGTAGGCGGACCCGTCGGCGCGGCGGCGCACGTTGCGGTCCTGCCAGCGCAGCGGGTGCATGGGCGGCAGCAAAGACACGTTCGGCCCGAAGAGCACGTCGTCGCCGATGGTGACGGGCGCGCAGTCGAGCACGGTGAAGTTGAAGTTCGCGAACACGCGGTCGCCGATCGTGGTGTGGCACCCGTAGTCGAAGAACACCGGTCCCATCACGTCCAGATCCTCGCCGTGGCCGGGCAGCAGCTCGTCCAGCACGGCCATGCGGCCGGCGTGGTCGGTGCGGGACAGCGCGTTGAATCGCGCGCACAGGTCTCCGGCCCGCTCCCGCAGGGTCACGAGTTCGGGGTCGGACACGTCGTACAGTTTGCCGGCGAGCATCTCCTCGCGTTCGGATTTGCGCGGGAAACGCAGCTCGACGGGTGGCAGGGCGTTGCCGGAAGTGGTGTTTTCGGTCATAGTCGGCCATTCTATCCGCTTTCCGGTTCACGGGATGAACCGGGCCGAATCGTGTGAACCGAAAATCCGCCGGTTACGCCAGCTCCACGCTCCCGGGCACCTCGATGCCGTGGCTTTCCAGAATCTTCACGGCCTTCATGTAGGCGTCGGTCGTGGCCGCGGGGTCCAGCAGGGCCGCGCGCAGGCCGTCGTCGTTGCCGCTTCCGATGCCCAGCGCATCCACCAGCGCGGCGCGGATGCCGGCCGTGGACGCCTCGATGGCCGTGCCGAGCGCGGGGGAGAGCGCATCGGCCAGAGGCGCGAGATCGCCGCCGGTCACCTCGTCGATCGTGGCGATCTGGTCGAGCAGCGCGTACAGCCAGTGCCGTGCCTCCGGGGAGTCCGCGGCCGCGTTCAGCACCTCGGCGGTCTTGCGCGCCACGGGCGTCACGTCGATGTGCCCGATCTCCGCGTCGGCGCTCGCATGCCCGCGCCGGTCGTCGATGTCGTCGAGCAGATGCTGAATGGCCACCTCGTCGGCCAGCGGTCCGGGCTGGGCGTGCAGCGAGGCGATCGCGTCCACGTCGAGCTGGCGGCCGCCGGAATTCTGGAAGCGCACGAGCTTGGGGGAGTTGAAGTAGTGGTCCATCGCGTAGGTCACGAACGCCGGCGTCCGCTCCTGCAGATCCTTCATCGCCTCCGCAACCGGGCGCATGGACAGCAGCGGCTGCTGCACCACCACGCGGGACAGCGCCTTCTTGGCGTCCGCCACCGTGAGCGGCCCGCCGATCTTCACCGCGCCGGCCGAACCATGGCCTGCGAACAGCGACTTCAACCCGTCGAGGAACCCCATCATTGCCTCTTTTCGCGTCAACGTTCAACGACTTCGCGGCCCAGTGTAGTCCGTGCGCGTCCGGATCCGTCGCGAGCACCGCCGTGGCCGGGCGTATTTTTCGGGTTGCGGGCGCCCGAGTGCGGATCGGACGACGCCCGCCGATCGGCGGAAAATCCACCCGTAACCCGAAAATATGCGCTCCGCACGTTCCACGCGCCCGGGTGTGAGGCACAATGGGTACAAGGTACAGTGTCTACAGTATTGACGTTGTTGCGTTGCGCCGAAGGTCGGCGGGGATGGAGAGTCGAGGAAACGATGAGCGACGTGCGGCAAGTGAACGAGGAGTCATGCGCCCTTGCGGCCGAGCTGCTGCGGCGGGGCAAACTGGTCGTCATCCCCACGGACACCGTGTACGGCGTGACGTGCGACCCGCGCAACGCCGCGGCGATCGACCGCATCTACGCGCTCAAGCGCCGCCCGCGCTTCAAGGCGCTGCAGGTGCTCATGGCCTCCGTGGACGATCTGGACGCGCTCGGGCTCGAGCTGCCCGCGCCGCTCAACCGTCTGGCCGCCGCGTTCCTGCCGGGCGCGTTCTCGCCGATCGCCGTCGCGCGTGAGGACTGCGCGCTGAAGACCGTGCGCGAGACGGCCCAGGGCGGGCGCACGCAGGGCGTCCGCGTGCCGAATTCGGCGCTGTGCCTGGAGATCCTGCGCGCCACAGGCCCGATCGCCGCGTCGAGCGCGAACCGCTCCGGCGAGGAGTCCGCGCAGAGCGTCGAGGAGGCCGTGGCCGCATTCGGCGACGAGGTTGCGCTGTACTTGGACGGCGGCTCCACTCCGGGGCACGTCTCCAGCACGGTGGTGGCCGCCGACCCGCACGGACGCGACGGCGTCGCCATCCTGCGCGAGGGCGTGATCCCGCAGACGGCGATCCGCCGGGCCCTGACCGTCAACGGGGGAGGTCTGGGCGCATGAGGGTCTACCTGCTCATCGCCGCGATCGCGGGCGGCGTCACCTGGCTCGTCACCCCCATCGTGCGGCACATGGCCATCGAGATCGGCGCCGTGGGCGAGGTCCGCGCGCGCGACGTGCACAAGATCCCCACCCCGCGCATGGGCGGCGTGGCCATGCTCATCGGCTTCGTCGTGGCCATGCTGTTCGCCAGCCGCATCCCGTTCATCTCCGGCCTGTTCCGCGAGGACACCACGGCGTGGGTGATCATGATCGGCGCCGCGCTCGTCTCCCTGCTCGGCGTGGCGGACGACGTGTGGGACCTCGACTGGATGCTCAAGCTCGCCGGCCAGCTGCTCATCTCCGTGTTCGTCTCGTGGGGCGGCGTGCAGATCATCTCGCTGCCGCTCGGCTCCCTCGTGGCCGCCTCGCCGAGCCTGTCGATGGCCATCACCGCCATCCTCATCGTGGCGTCCATCAACGCGGTGAACTTCGTGGACGGCCTGGACGGGCTGGCCTCGGGCATCGTGGCGATCGGCGGCGTGGCGTTCGCGATCTACTCGTACATCCTCGCGCGCACGTCGCCGTCCTACGCGTCCATGGCCACACTCATCGACGTGGCGCTCGTGGGCATCTGCGTGGGCTTCATCCTGCACAACTGGCACCCGGCCAAGCTGTTCATGGGCGACTCCGGGTCCATGCTGCTCGGCTACCTCATCACCTGCGCGTCGATCGTGATGACCGGCCGCCTCGACCCGATGAGCGTGCACACCAGCGTGTACCTGCCCGTGTTCATGCCGATCCTGCTGCCGGTGCTCGTGCTGTTCCTGCCGGTGCTGGACATGTGCCTGGCGATCGTGCGCCGCCTGAGCCACGGCCAGTCGCCCATGCACCCGGACCGCATGCACCTGCACCACCGCATGCTCGGCATCGGGCACGGCGTGCGCGGTGCCGTCTCGATCCTGTGGGGCTGGGCGGCGCTGATCGCGTTCGGATCGCTCAGCGTGCTGTTCTTCCAGCCGTTCCACGTGGCGATCGGCATGGCCGTGGCCACCGTGGTGCTCACCGTGGCCACCATGTACCCGTACATGAAGCACCGCCTGCCGGAGATCCGCGAGGAGAACCGCGAGTACCGCGAGGCCCGGCGCGGAGCCGAGCACACCCGCCACGGCAGGCGCTGACGGGCGGGCCGCGGGTCTCGTCACGGGTCTCTCCGTAAGGAAACGCGGATGGTATCGCAGCGCCGGGCGAAACGTCAGACACCGCGCATATAGTGAACCCATGGCTACTTTCAATTCAGAAGAACAGTCCGCATTCAACCCGCTTCCCCCGATTTTCGCCAAGCTCGGCCTCGCGTACGACGATGTGCTGCTGCTTCCGAACGAAACGGACGTCATTCCCTCCGAGGTGGACACCACCACCCATCTGACCCGCAAGATCACCATGAAGGCCCCGGTCCTGTCCGCGGCCATGGACACGGTGACCGAGGCGGAGATGGCCATCGCCATGGCCCGCAACGGCGGCATCGGCGTGCTCCACCGCAACCTGTCCATCGACGATCAGGCCTCCCAGGTGGACGTGGTCAAGCGCTCCGAGTCCGGCATGATCACGGACCCGCTGACCGTGCACCCCGAGGTCACCCTCGCCGAGCTCGACAAGCTGTGCGGCCGCTTCCACATCTCCGGTCTGCCGGTCGTGGACAACGACAACAAGCTCGTCGGCATCATCACCAACCGCGACATGCGCTTCATCGCGTCCGAGGACTACGACCACCTCAAGGTCAAGGACGTGATGACCAAGGACAACCTCATCACCGGCCCGTCCAACATTTCCAAGGACGACGCCCACCGCCTGCTCGCCCAGCACAAGGTCGAGAAGCTGCCGCTGGTGGACGCCGAGGGCCACCTGACCGGCCTGATCACCGTGAAGGACTTCGTCAAGACCGAGCAGTACCCGGACGCCACCAAGGACGAGCAGGGCCGCCTGCGCGTGGCCGCCGGCGTCGGTTTCCTCGGCGACGCCTGGCAGCGCGCCTCCGCCCTCATGGAGGCCGGCGTGGACGTGCTCGTGGTCGATACCGCGAACGGCGAGGCCCGTCTGGCGCTCGACATGATCTCCCGTCTCAAGCACGACTCCGCGTTCGACGGCGTGCAGATCATCGGCGGCAACGTGGGCACCCGCTCCGGCGCCCAGGCCATGATCGACGCGGGCGCGGACGCCGTGAAGGTCGGCATCGGCCCCGGCTCCATCTGCACCACCCGCGTGGTCGCCGGCGTCGGCGTCCCGCAGCTCACCGCCGTGTACGACGCCGCCCAGGCCTGCAAGGCCGCCGGCGTGCCGTGCATCGCCGACGGTGGCATCCACTACTCCGGCGACATCGCCAAGGCCCTCGTGGCCGGCGCGTCCTCGGTCATGCTCGGCGGCACGCTCGCCGGCTGCGAGGAGGCCCCGGGCGAGAAGGTGCTCCTGCACGGCAAGCAGTACAAGCTGTACCGCGGCATGGGCTCCCTGGGCGCCATGGCCCCGCGCGGCAAGAAGTCCTACTCCAAGGACCGCTACTTCCAGGCCGACGTCACCTCCAACGACAAGGTCGTGCCGGAGGGCGTCGAGGGCGAGGTGCCGTACCGCGGCCCGCTCAACGCCGTGCTCTACCAGATGCTCGGCGGCCTGCACCAGTCGATGTTCTACATCGGTGCACACAACATCGCCGAGATGTCCGAGAAGGGCCGCTTCATCCGCATCACGGACGCCGGCCTGCGCGAGTCCCACCCGCACGACATCGTGATGACCGCCGAAGCCCCGAACTACTCCGGCTTCCACAACAACTGATCGGCGTCGGCCGGCTTGATCTGAACCATGAATCGAGCTGGCCGCATGCCGCATGGCGCCAGGGCCCTTTCGCCGAGTGCGGAGGGGCCCTTGCCGTATCCCGATCCATCCGGCCATCCGGCCTGCTTGGCTCCCGGCATTTTGCTTCCTCGGCGCGTTTCCGACTCCAATGTCCCCATGTTCCTCTGCGCCGATGCTCCTTTTGCACTGATGCCGGCGCGCACAGGCTTTCGGCACCGATATGTTTGCCGTCACCTTCATGTTTGCCTGTACGTTTGCCGATAGCCGATATGTTTGCCGATAGGTTTTGGGCGCCCATGGTCTCTTGCACCTGATGATCTCCGGCACTGAATCCGCTCATTTTGCGCCCCATACGCGACGGATTGAGCAAACCCAGTGCGTGCGAGGCGGGAACGAGGCTCCAGCGGACTGGATTCGCTCACTTTGCGTCTCTCGCGCCGTGGATTGAGCGCATCCAGTGCGCCAGCGGCGTCAATGAGTCCTCAGCGGACTGGAATTACTCAATCCTTGCGTTGGCTCCTGCAAATTGAGCGGATTGAGTGCCGGACGTGAAGATGCCGGACGGGGAGACGCCGGACGGGGAGACGCCGGACGGGAGGAGAGTGCGAGACGGGGATGTGATGCGCCCGGATAGGTAAGGTGACAGACGGGAAGATGCCGGACGGAGTGAAAAGCGCCGGGCAGGAAGGTGCCGGACGGGGATGCGATGCGCATGGGCGGAAAGAGCCGGATGGAAGGGGAATCCGGCCGGGCTCGGGCCGTGGGAAGCCGATGATGTTTGCAGTGGCTGGTGACAGCGTGGGCACATTGGACCCACGCTGTCACCAGCCACTTTGCAACGTCCATGGTCCTGCGCGGGATTCGGCCGTCCGAAGGCTTCCGCCGGTTCGGCCGCTTCCGATGATTTGGCGCTTCAGTAATTAAGTTGGTTCCGTTCCGGTCGGTTTCTCAGCCCTGCCAGTCCTGAAGGCCAGTCAGTCCTGAAGGACGGCCAGCCTCACAGACTGATCGCTATTGTGGGCTGATCGCCATCACAGATCGACTAGCCTCGTAAAACCAGCAGCCTCGCGAAACCGTCCAGTCTTGCAAAATCGCCAGTCTTGCAAAACCGGTTGCCGCTTCGGTCGGTACCGGAGTTTGGCCGGTCCCGCGAGCCGGTTGGCGCTTCGATCGTCCCGCAAACTGGTCGGCACCGCAGATCGGGCGGTCGGAGCGCGGTCGGGCAAGCCGGCGAGCCGGACTGTGCCGCAAGTCCGGATTCACGGGTCATTTACGGGCCCTACGCCAGACGCAGCCACACGGAAGTGTCCTGAGGCAGCTTGCCGTCGTCGGTGAGTGGGCCGGATGCGAGCAGCACCTCGCCAGCGGGAAGGGCGGCCGGCGTGGCGCCGAAGTTCGTGAGGTTCGCCCAGCCGTTCGCGCGCCGATAGGCGATCACGCCGCCCGGCTGGCCGTCGGCGCCGTCGCGTGCGCCGCTTGGTGCGTCCTCGGCGAGCCACGCGCAGCTCGTGTCCACGGTCTGCAGTTCGTGGCGCAGAGCCAGCACACGACGGTAGAAGTTGAGCATCGAGTCGGCGTCGCGGTCCTCCACGTCCACGGCGAAGTCCTTGAACCACTTGGGCTGCGGCAGATGCGGTTCGGTCGTGGCGCCGGAGGGGGAGAACCCGAACGATCCGCGCGTGCCGAACTGGTCGGTGGGCTTCTCCAGCGTGGGCGCGTCCGAGCCGATCCACGGCAGTGGCACGCGGCATCCGTCGCGCCCCTTGGTGGACTCCTCATGGTCGCTCCTCAGCGGCCACGGGTCCTCGAGACGGTCCCACGGGATGTCCGGCACCTCGAACAGGCCCAGTTCCTCGCCCTGATACACGTACGCCGAGCCGGGCAGCGCCATTTCGAGCATGAGGGCAGCCTTGGCGCGCTTGGTGCCGAGCGGGCGGTTCTCGAAGTACGTGCGGCCCATCCTCAGCGCCCAGTCGGCGGAGATCTGGTGGTACTCGGCGGTCGGCACCTGCGGCAGCGCGTAGCGGCTCGCGTGGCGGTGCACGTCGTGGTTGCTCATCACCCACGTGGATGTGGACCCGGAGCGCTCGGCGCAGGCCAGACCCTCCGCGATCGCCGCGTGCATGGCGTCGAACGTCCAGTCGGCCTTGGCGAACTCGAAGTTGAAGATCTGCCCCAGATCGTCCGGCGAGGCGTACAGGTACTGGCGCTCCGGGCGCACCCACGCCTCGGCCACGGCGAAGCGCGGCGGATCGTACTTGTTGAACACCTCGCGTCGCCACTCGTGGTAGATCTCGTGCACCTCGTTGCGGTCGAGCACCGGGTGCGAGCCGTCGGCGGGCATGTCGTTGGTGCTCATCACGCCGTAATCGTCCAGATCATCGCGGTCGAGGTCCTTGGCGAGGGCCTGCGCCACGTCGATGCGGAAGCCGTCCACGCCGTGGTCGCACCAGAAGCGCAGAGTCCTGAGAAAGTCGTCGCGCACCTCGCGGTTGTCCCAGTTGAAGTCGGGCTGCTCCTTGGTGAACATGTGCAGGTACCACTGGCCGTCCGGCACGCGCGTCCACGCCGGTCCGCCGAAGTGGTTCACCCACTTGGTGGGCGGCTCGTCGCCGTTCGGGCCCTTGCCGTCGCGGAAGATGTAGCGCGCGCGTTCCGGCGAGCCCGGGCCGGCCTTGAGCGCCGCCTGGAACCACGGGTGCAGGTGCGAGCTGTGGTTGGGCACGATGTCCACCACCACCTTGATGCCGGCGGCGTGCGCGGTGTCCGTGAGCCGGCTGAAGTCGCCCATGGTGCCGAGCTTCGGGTCCACGTCGCGGTAGTCGGCCACGTCGTAGCCACCGTCCGCCAGCTCGCTCGGGTAGAACGGGGACAGCCAGATCGCGTCCACGCCGAGCCTCTTCAGGTACGGGATCTGCTCGGTCACGCCGTTGAGGTCGCCGATCCCGGATCCGGTGGTGTCCTTGAAGCTGCGCGGATACACCTGATAGACCACCGCCTGCCGCCACCACAGCGCCGGATCGCTCGCCGCGTTGTGCTCGCCGTTGTTCGCATCGTTCGTCATATGGGCCTCCTGAAGTCGTGCCGTACCTTCGATTATCCGTCCTTCGCGCGCAAGTTCGTGGCAGAAGTTGCATATTCGGGCGCATACGGCCCCGATTCAGCCCCTTACACGCGCGGATATGCAACTTTTGCCATGCGACGGGCGCAGGTCGGCGGTCGGATATAGCCTGTAACGTTCCCCAAGGAAAACGCATACGGAAAGGCGGCTTGCGATGGTTGACAGCCACGACGCGGAAACCTACGGCGCGAAGGAATCGCGCCTCATCTGGATCGACTGCGAGATGACCGGACTCGACATCTTCGGCGGCGACGAGCTCGTCGAGGTGTCCGTCGTGCCCACCGACTTCGAGCTCAACGTGCTCGACGAGGGCGTGGACTACGTCATCAAGCCGTCCGACGCGGCCGTGGCTCACATGAACGACTTCGTGCGCGCCATGCACACCCGTTCCGGCCTCATCAAGGAGTGGGAGCACGGGCTCACGCTCGATCAGGCGCAGGCCAAGGTGGTCGAGTACGTCAAGCGCTTCACCCCGGACGGCGTCAAGCCCCTGCTCGCCGGCAACACCATCGGCTCGGACAAGAAGTTCCTCGACCACTACATGCCCGATCTCATGGCCAACCTGCACTACCGCACCATCGACGTGAGCACCCTCAAGGAGCTCGCCCGCCGCTGGTACCCGGACGTGTACCTCAACCGCCCGCCCAAGCACGGTGGCCACCGCGCGCTCGCGGACATCATCGAGTCCCTCGACGAGCTGCGCTACTATCGCAAGGCGTTCATGGCCCCCGAACCCGGCCCGGACGCGGCCGAATCCAAGGCCATCGCCAAGGAGATCAAGGCCACCAGCCTGCTCAGCAAGTGAGCAGCCATCCGCCGGCCGGTCCCGAGACCGGTGATCGTCACGAGGCCGGCCGCGGCCGCCCGATGTCGTTCCATTGGGCGTCGTTGCGCGACTCGGCGTAGGTGCGCAGCAGGAAGTCGTGGTACGCGTCGAACAGGCGATGATAGTCGTCGTGATACGTAGCCCCGTCCCGCGGCGTCTCGATTGAGGCGGATCGCAGGTCCTCGGCGAAGGACCACCGGGTTTCGCTGTTGGACCCGCCCCCGATGAAGCCCTCCGCGTCCACGGACGCCTCATTGAGGAATCCGTATGCATACGCCGGGTGCCCGGACGTCGCGCGCGTGCAGTCGGCGACGATGATGCGCGCCTCCTCGTGGGAATTCGGATAGGTGACGTTGTAATACGGGTCGCTTTCCACATTCCCCCACGCCAGTCGCTGGGCGCCGGCCAGAGCGCTGCGGAACATGGCGACCGCATCGTCCTCGCCGGTGCGCGGCTCGAACAAATACGAGACGTCCCGCAGCGAGTTTGTGTCGCCGTCCTCGACCGTGATGGTCGAGTACAGCAGGCTGGTCGCCTTGGATACGGTCAGCCCCTCCGCCGTGACGGTCGTGCTGCGCCATGCGAGAATGGGGGTGCCCCTTCCGACCGCCAACGCCATGTCGGCGCCGAATGCGAAGAGCAGGATGAACGTTGCTATGACGCCTTTTCTGATAGTCAGAAGATGTTGGCGCATGTCGCTCCTTCTGTCATGCGTGGGTGTGCATCATCGATATGATGATGCACACCCACATTCTGCGCGTTAATTAACGGCGAATCCGAGCCAGACTGCCTCCGTTATTGGAGATGTTATCCCAATCGTTCCCCGAGTGACTGGCCCATAGCTCGTAATTATGTGAATGCTGAGCTACGAGGTAGTCAATATATCCATTGGTCCATCCTCCTGTAGCAGTGACAAACCCGATGTGGTCTACAGAGTTGTCATTGCCAAAATCAGCTCCTATGAAGTCTCCCGCAGCGATGTTAGTCGTAAAAGCTGCATGGTCACGCGCCCAGTATCCAATCCCCATATAGCGGGAAAATGTGTGTGCGTTGACCCATGAGACGGAATGAGTATGGAATCCTAGCCAGTTCTTTTTGTGCCACCATCCCTGTTGTTCGCTATCGTAGACTTCTTGTCGGACGCCGCTGGCCTCTAGAATTTGAGAAGCGAAATTGGTGCAATCGTTATTCCCAAAATTCCAATATGCTGGATTGCCTTTCCAAGCATATTGCTTCGCGTAACTAATTGCCGCAGAAGTGTTGGGTAATGATGTTGTATTATATGTGGATGTCATTGCCATAGCTAATGGTGCATCGTATGGCATCATCTCAATGATGTGCGTCAAATCGGGTACATGTTTTGTTGTGTTGTAACTGAGTTTCCCGATGGATGTCGTTATTTCTTCATTGATGTATTTGTTTTCGAAAATATCAAAGAATGCCCTCATTTCTGCAATAATTGTGCTGTCAATATTGTTGCCTGAGTATGAATAAACTATCGTCTGATATTCTTTCCAATTTGTAACTGATGCTGGTTGTAGTGATGCGTATTGCTGAATTGTATTAAATTCATTACGCCATTTTTTATATGCATTATTAAATGCTTGATCCTGATTTTCAAAAGTGCAGTACAAAGGGTTTTCTTTACCGTATATTCTGATTGTGTTGGTTGTTGTTATATTGTTCAAATGATGTAAGGTTGTTGATGTGCAGAGAGTATTATCTGGCAGGGAGTCTGCATAACTGGTTGTTGGAGTAATGAGAACGCAATACAACATCACTGTTAATGCAGTCAATGCCGCTTTTGCTTTGGTGAACATAATTCCTCTTTCTTGTGAACTTCTTTGGTCTCAATTGTGATTGTAGTGTGTGTCGATGTTTATGCAATCTATCTACATATTTCATTTATATAGATTGTTATATAAGTTATACTTATTTTGTGGGTAGACCTCGGATTCGAGGGATATTATGGTGGAGGTGGTGATGATAGATCTGGGAATTATCGAGAATGACCGTATGACCGTTTCGGTGCTTCGCTACATGCTGAGGCGCTGTGGAGACTTCCGGGTGTTATGGGCGGCGACCACCGCTGTCGAAGGATTACGATGTTGTTTTCAAAGTGACGGCAAACAGCCTGATGTGGTGTTGATAGACATCATGCTAGAGGGAATCAGCGGGCTTGATGTATGCCGTGAGATTCGCCGGAACAATCAAACTATCGGAGTGGTCTGTATCACGGCATATGCGGTGGGGTCTTTCGCCGATCGTGCGGTCTACAGTGGAGCGCAGGCCATAATCTCAAAAGACAGAACTATTGTGGAGATTGCAGATACGATACGCGCGGTCGCGCATGGAAAGGCTTCCTGTCCCTTTCGTTCCGCTATCGAAGCTCATGATCTTCTTGTTGCCGAGCGGGCCGATGCGGATGATGCAGGCATGGAAATGACGGCGTTGTCATCCATGGAACTGGCTGTGATGCGCGCGTATCATGAGGGTTTTTCGACGCGCGAAATAGCGCGGCAGCATCATATCGTTCCTTCAACCGTTCTGGTCCATGCGCATCACGTCATGGCCAAATTGGGCGTCCATACCCGCGTGGAGGCCGTACGGATCTGCCTCCGCGATCATCTGATATGAGAGGTGGGAACATGAGCGGGCCGCATTCGCATCCGGCGGTAGCGTCGTCGGGCGCCAAACTGGCCGTGTCGGTTGCCGGCTGGAGCGTGATCATGATCGACGCATGCGTGACAGTGATCGCTTCTTCCACGCCATATGGCCTTCAACTGCTGTCCATGCTGGTGCTTGTCGTCATGGCGATGAGCTCCGTGGTGGAATCGCTGATGGCCGCGGCGGTGGCCGCCACCGCCCATTGCTTGATGATCGCGTTGTACGGCGGCGGATTGTCCCTCAGCATGCTGCCGTCGTTCGGTCCGGTGGTCGCGGCGTACGGCCTCGCATGGATGGCGGGCGCGCTGTGTCGGGCGATGGTCGGCAACGCGATGCTGCGACGTGCGCTGCGCGAGCGTGCCGTACGGCAGTCCACCGTCGTCCAACTTCATGATCAGGTGTGCAATGCCATGTCCTGCGCGATGATGCTGCTTGACCGGAACGAGATCGCTGAGAGCCGCCGCGTCTTGGACGAGACTCTGGGAACGGTCCGGCGCATCATGCAGTGCCTTGATGAGGACACCGACGGCACGGTGCTGGATGCCCCTCCGTCGCCGGCCGCATGGAACCCATGGACGGTCACGGAAACGCGGCTGCGCGGCATGGTCGCCGAACGGGAGCGGCTGCTGGCCTCTCTGGGGTTCCGAGGCGTCGTCCTGTTCCCCGAGCATTGTCTGGACCGGGCCTCGCGGCAGGTGCGCGCCACGGTGTACGCGCTGCTCGTCGAGCTGTTCGGCAACATCGCCAAGCATGCTGATCCGGACGGCGGCTACTATTGCTCCATCGCCGAATGCGGCGGCGACGTGATCATCGAACTGAGCGACGTCCCCCGTGCCCGGCCGACGACGGAAGGGAGCGAAGCCGGCGAGTCGGCCTTTCGGACCGGCGGCAAGCGCACGGGCCTGCCCTATTACCGAAGTGTCTGCGCCGACCTTGGAGGATCGTTGGACATCGACCAATCGCCGGAATGGTGGCACCTGCGGGCGCGCATCCCGCTTCAGGCGCATCGCCGCGGAGCCGGCCGCCAGCGCGACTGCTGCGTATAATCGGCCCCATGCTGCAATCCGAAGCCCTGGCCATCCTCAACGCCGGCGTCAGCGTGTTCCTCACCGGCGCTCCCGGCGCGGGCAAGACGTATGTGCTGAACGAGTTCATCACCACGGCGCGCAGGGCCGGGGCGAGCGTGGCCGTCACCGCGTCCACCGGCATCGCGGCCACGCACGTCAACGGGCAGACCATCCACTCGTGGAGCGGCGTGGGCGTGGCGAACGCGCTCACCGCGAACCTGCTCAAAACCATCCGCACGCGCCGGCGCCGGAAGATCGAGGCGGCGGACGTGCTGGTGATCGACGAGGTTTCCATGATGCACGCGTGGCTGTTCGACATGGTCGATCAGGTCTGCCGCGCGATCCGCCACGACCCGCGTCCGTTCGGTGGCCTGCAGGTGGTGCTCTCCGGCGACTTCTTCCAGCTGCCGCCCGTCTCCGTGTCCGGCCGCAACCGGGACGTGCTCGCGCCCAGTCCGGAATACGTGGCCGCGCGCGAACGGTACGCGAAGGCCGGGCTCAACCCGGAGGGCTTCGTCACCGAGTCGCTGGTGTGGAACGAGCTCAACCCGGTGGTCTGCTACCTCACGGAGCAGCACCGTCAGGACGACGGCCAGCTGCTCGGCGTGCTCACGGACATCCGCGACGGGGCCGTGACGCAGGCCGACCGCGACGCGCTGGTCACGCGGCTGGGCGTCATGCCCGAAGCGGGGGAGGTGGCCGTGAACCTGTTCCCGGTGAACCGGCAGGCCGATTCGCTCAACGACATGCGGCTTGCGCAAATCGGCGAGCCGGAGCACGACTTCTACGCGGAGACCGCCGGTCCGGCCAATCTGGTGGACAGACTCAAAAGGAACATGCTCGCGCCGGAGCGGCTGGTCCTGAAGGCCGGGGCGGCCGTGATGGCCCTGCGCAACGATCAGGACCACCAGTACGTCAACGGTTCGCTCGGCACCGTGCGCGGCTTCGCGGCGGAGAACAAGGGCGGCTGGCCGATCGTGGAGTTCGAAAACGGCAGCATCGTGACCATGAAACCGGCCGCATGGGAGCTCACGGACGGCGAAACCGTGCTCGCGTCCGTCAACCAGGTGCCGCTCAGATGCGCGTGGGCCATCACCATCCACAAGTCGCAGGGCATGACGCTCGACCGGGCCGTGATGGACCTGAGCCGCACGTTCGCGCCCGGCATGGGCTACGTGGCGCTCTCCCGCGTGGAATCGCTCGGCGGGCTCTATCTGGCCGGCGTCAACGAGCGCATGTTCCTCGTCTCGCCGGACGCGGTGATGCTGGACGCCGACCTGCGCGAGGCCTCCGACGCGGCCGCCGAGTGCCTTGCCGACGAGGGTGCCGAGGCGCTCGCCAAACGCGTGACGGCCGAGCGGGAAACGGGAGGGGCGGCGGACCCGGACGACGAATTCGCGCAGGACGCGCTGTTCTGACCGGTGCCGCTTATAGGGGCGCTGCCTACGCCTTGCGCATGAGCGCCGCGGCCTCGGCGTAGCTTGGGCAGACCGGCACGCCGCGCACATTGTGCAGGATCGCCAGCGACGCCGCCGCATTGGCCAGCCGCACCGCGTCCACCAGCGAGTCGCCGCACGTCAGCCGCGCGCAGATCACGCCCGTGTGGCAGGATCCGGCGGACCGCGTGTGCACGGCCTCGGTCGGGAACCCCGGCACGTACGCCACGTCCCGCTTGGAGCCGTCGGGGGCGATGTCGCGCACCCATGCGCCCTTCGCGCCGGAGCGGATCACGATCGGCGCGCCCAGCACGTCGCCGAGCCGTTTGGCCAGATCGCTCATCGCCGCGCCCGAATCGCCGCCCACCGTGATCTTCCTGGGGTCGAGCGGTGCGATGCCGAGCCGTTTGGCCAGCACGTCCGCCTGCTGGCGGTTGCACGACCAGACGGGCCGCGCGAGCACCAGCGCCTCGAGCAGCTGGTCGCTCACCTGCGGCAGCGCGCTCGTGGGATTGAGCACGATGCGGAACCGGCGCTCACCGGCCTCGTTGCCCGGCCGGGCGAGGAACCGGTACAGGCCGACCGCCGTCTGATTGGTCAGCGTGTTGCCGCTGATGTGCACCACGTCGCCCGGATCTGGCTCGATGCCGTCGAACGCGTCCTCGGAGCCGTGCGCCTCCGCGCCGTACGCGGCGATGAGCGTTTTCGCGCCGGCCGCGTCGCCCAGCATGATGCGGAAGCCTGAATCCTCGTCCAAGCGGTCCTGCCCGATGTGCGCGATGCTCGCCTCGTCGAACGCCACGTGGATCATGCTCGCGAGCGGCCCGTTGCCCAGAATGCCGCCGTGCTTGGCGACCGCGCCCATGTTCGCCACGGCCTTCATCACGCGGTATCCGGCCGCGATGGCCACGTGCGGGGCCCCGGCGACCGCGTAGCCGCCCGGCTCCGGAACTTGGTCGACCTTGAGCATGATGTCCGGGACGACCTCGCTCAGCGAGATCACCGCGCGGGGACGCGGGGCGCCGGACGCCTTGCCGGGTTGTGCTGTGCCGGGTTGCGCCTTATTCGTTTGCGTCTTGCCGGGTTGGATTGTGGTTGGCTCTGCCATGGTGACCTCCATCGTCGGTGCCGCCGGCGCCTGCCGTGGCGGCGTGCGGGGCTGCGTACCCATGCCCCCCGCGAGTTCGTGCCTCTTTGCGTCTCTCACCATCCGATGCTAATCCCGCATGCCGGAAACGCGCAAACGACGGCCGGGGGAGCGGGCGTCGACCATGGGCAACGGAACGCCGTTTTTTGAGGGCGGATCGGCTTGATGACAAGTGTTTGCCGTTGAAAACCGGTCTTTCGTTGCCGGCTGACCGGCGTTGGATGGCAACGGAAGACCGGTTTTCCCGCAGGATTGGCCGAACGGCGCCGGACGCATCGGGAAAGTCGGCGTTCCGTTGTCGGCGGGTTTTCCGATGCGGGTTTTCGACGTCCCTATGGCCGCCTCCGATGGAAGACGGTCGGAAGGCAATCCGAAAGACGGGTCCGGCCTCCCTCCCCGCCGACACGCCGCCGACGCTTGCCAGTGAAACCGGTTTCAAGTTATAGTGTTCCCACCAATCCTGACCGCAACGAGGCTTCAGTGAAAGTGAAAGAGACCGCAATGACCGCAGCACAGACTCAGTCCGCACAGAATCCGTCCGCAGCGCCGACCGCCGCCGCGACCGCCCCCGCCCAGCCCGGCATGATCGTCAATCCGATCCTGCCCGGCTTCCACCCCGACTCCAGCGCCCTCAGGGTGGGCGACGACTACTACATCGCCACGTCCACCTTCGAATGGTGGCCCGGCGTGGACATCTACCACTCGAAGGACCTCGTCAACTGGGAGTGGATCGCCGCCCCGCTCGACCGTCCGAGCATCGTGAACCTGAGGGGCAACTACAACTCCGGCTCCATCTGGGCCCCGCACCTGAGCTACGCCAAGGGCAAATTCTGGCTCGTCTTCACCGACGTGAAGAGCTGGGCGCCGTTCAAGGACACGCTCAACTACATCATCACCGCGCCGTCCATCACCGGCCCGTGGAGCGAGCCCACCTTCGTGACCGCCTCCGGCTTCGACCCGGCCCTCTACCATGACGACGACGGCCGCAGCTACTTCCTCAACATGCTGTTCGACTGGCGCTACGGCCGTCAAAAGTTCGCCGGCACGGTGATCCAGGAGTTCGACACCGATTCCATGCAACTGGTCGGCAAGCGCAAGCACTTCTACAAGGGCACGAAGCTCGGCGTGTGCGAAGGCCCGCAGATTCTGAAGCGCAACGGCTACTACTACCTGCTGTGCGCGGCCGGCGGCACCGGCTGGATGCACGCCGCCACCGTGGCCCGCTCCCGTTCGCTCGACGGCCCGTGGGAGGACTCGCCGTACTTCCCGCTCATGACCACGCGCGACAACCCGACCGCTCCGCTGCAGAAGTCCGGCCACTGCTGCTTCCTCGAGATCGGCGACGAATGGTACGTGACGCAGATCTGCGCCCGTCCGCTCACCGAGCGCGGCGACTGCGTGCTCGGCCGCGAAACCGCCATCCAGCCGATCGAATGGACCGAGGACGGCTGGCCGCGCCTGAAGAACCACACCATCACGCCGGACCTCGTGGTGCCCGCGCCCAAGGTCTCCCAAGGCGTGGTCCAGAACCTCGACCACAGCGAGACCGTGGAGTTCACGCCGGACCGTCCGCTGCCGCCGAGCTTCAAGACCCTGCGCTGCGGCCTCGACGCGGAGGAGGACTACTCCCTGACCGCCCGTCCGGGCTGGCTGCGCCTGTACGGCCGCCAGACGCTCACGAGCCTCGACAAGCAGACGCTGTTCGCCCGCCGCTGGGAGCACTTCGACTTCGACGTGGAGACCACGCTCGACTTCACGCCGGAGAACTACCAGCAGGACGCCGGCCTGATCCTGTTCTACGACACCGCCAACTGGATCTACGCCATGATGACGTTCGACGACGAGGATCTGGACCGCCGCATCCTCAGGATCGTGACGCTCGACGAGCACGAGGGCTCCTACGGCAGCGATCCGGTGGTGCTCGACGCCTCCACGCCCGTGCGGCTCAAGGTGGAGGTGCGCCACGCCGTCGCCCGCTTCTACTGGGCCTACGCGACGGACGACGCGGTCGATGCGACCGGTGCGGCCGGTGCCGGCGAGTCCGTGGATTGGCGCTCGCTCGGCGGCGACCAGCCGGCCGACCACATCAGCGACGACTACGTGGAGCAGCGCCGCGGCTACTGCGTGTTCACCGGCGCCATGGTCGGCGTCTGCGCGCAGGACATGGACGCCCACCGCTCCCACGCCGACTTCCGCGGCTTCGACTACCGCGAGGTGCGCTGAGCCGCCCCGCCGGGCCGTAAAGATCACACCCCACCAGACGCAAGGAACACCACAAGGAAACACCGCCATGCCCCGCACCACACTCTCCGAATACTCCCGCAACGGCCTCACCGCCGTCTACCGCAAGGACGACGACACCGACGTGGTCGAGCTCGTTCTCGTGCCGACAGGCCTGGCCGACGCGATCGTGCGCGACGACTGCGCCGCTGAACCGCTCGTGCAGGCCAAGATCGTCGGCGACGACTACCCGTTCGGCTTCTCGCAGGGCCGCACCATGCGCAACTCCGCCACCGTGCGGGCCATGCGCTTCACCGGGCAGAACGCCATGGAGAAGGAGAACGAGACCGTCGTCACCACCACGCTCGAGGATCCGCACGGCTATGTGTACACCCATACGCTGCGCATAGGCGAGGACTCCCGGGCCGCGGAGATCACCACGGGCTTTGCGAACCGCTCCGCGGAGCCGGTCACGCTCGAGATGCTCTCCAGCTTCACGCTCGGCTCGCTCTCGCCGCTCTCGCGCGGGCTCGCCCCGGAGACGCTGCGCATCCACCGTCTGCGCAGCACGTGGAGCGCCGAGGGGCGTCTGGTGAGCGAGCCGGCGGAGGACGAGCAGCTCGAGCCCAGTTGGCAGAAGTTCTCCGCCAACTCCGTCCGCTTCGGCTCGGTCGGCAGCTTCCCCGTGCGCGAATACGTGCCGTTCGTGGGCGTGGAGGACACCGAACACGGCGTCACCTGGGCCGCGGCCACCACGCACGCCTCGAGCTGGCAGATCGAACTGTACCGCCGCGACTACGGTCTTTCGGTCTCCGGGGGCATCGCCGACCGCGAGTTCGGCCAGTGGACGCGCGTCGTCGCGCCGGGGGAGGCCTTCGAGGCGCCCATGGCCGTGGCGACCGTGGTCGAGGGCGGTGTGGACGAGGCCAGTCAGGCGCTCGCCGGCAACGTGCGCCACCGTCTCGACCTGCCCGAATCCGAGGCGGACATGCCCGTGGTGTTCAACGAATTCTGCACCACGTGGGGCGTGCCCACCGAAAAGAGCGTGGACGAGCAGATCGAGTTCCTGCGCGGCAAGGGCGTGAAGTACTTCGTGATCGACGCCGGCTGGTTCGACAACCACGCCTTCGAGGCCGCCAGCCGCCTCGGCTCGTGGGAGGTGAGCGACCAGGCATTCCCGCACGGCTTGAAGCCCGTGGTGGAGAAGATCCATGCGGCGGGCATGAAGGCCGGCATCTGGTTCGAGTTCGAGATCGCCGGCCGCGACGACGCCGCATGCTTCAACAGGCGCGCGTGGCTGCTCTCGCGCGACGGCGTGGCCCTCACATCCGGCAACCGACGCTGGTGGGACATGCGCAACCCCGAGGTGCGCGCGTATCTCGCGGAAAAGGTCATCGACTTCCTCAACGCCAACGGCTTCGACTACATCAAGGTGGACTACAACGACACCATCGGCATCGGCTGCGAGACGCCCATCGGACCGGACGGAACCGCCGCCGAGCCGGGCAATCCGGCAAGCCTGGGCGACGGCCTGTATGAGCAGATCCAGGCCACGCAGTCGTTCTTCCGCGAGATGAAGCGCCGCGTGCCGGGGCTCATCGTGGAGATCTGCGCGTCCGGCGGCCACCGGCTCGTGCAGTCGTTCATGGAGATCGGCTCCATGGCGAGCTTCTCCGACGCGCATGAATGCGACGAGATCCCGATCATCGCGGCCAACATGCACCGCATGATCCTGCCGCGCCAAAGCCAGATCTGGGCCGTCGTCAAGCACGACCAGCCGCTCTCTAAGCTCTACTATCAGGTTGCGTCCGGCCTGCTGGGCCGCCTGTGCTTCTCCGGCGACACCGGATCGCTGCGCGACGAGCAGGCGGAGACGATCGCCAAGGCCGTGGCGTGGTACGCCAAGGCCGCGCCGGTGATCGACCACGGCGTGAGCGAATGGCGTGGGCCGAAGGTCGTGAGCTACCGGCATCCGCGCGGCTGGCAGGCCATCGTGCGCCGGGGCGAGGAGAAGGCGGAGGGCCGTGCGCTCGCGGTGCTGCACACCTTCCATGACGGCCCCGAGGCCGTGGACATTCCTGTGGGGGAGGGCTTCTCCCGCGTGGACGACGTGTGGGCCCGCCCGGGCGTGGACGTCTCGTTCGACGCGGGGGCCGGGGCTCTGCGCGTCTGCGGATTGCGCGACTTCGACGGCGTGGGGGTGCTGCTGGGCTGACGCCCGACCGCGCGTTTCGCCGTATCGCCCGAACGGCTCCCGGTGCGTGCGCCGGGAGCCGTTTTGCGTTCCGCCCCGTCGTCGTTCAGGCGTTGCGACTGATGTAATTTACATCACAAAATCGTAGTTTCCGCTGGGATGTGGTTTGACGTCAATGTTGGTAAAACCGCTGAATTATGCCGTTGCGCGGCGTGGCGCCGGTGACACGCCCTGCATGCCCATATTGCATGAAATCGGTTTCATGATATGGTGGTTGACCGATGCGTTCGGAATCATGGCAGAGACCGGACGTACGGAAAAGGACAATGCGAGGAGCAACGATGACAAGCAATGAAGCTTCGGGCAGCGCCATTGTGGGCGTGACGAACGAACAGCAGCCGAAATTCCCCTGGCGTGCGGGCGTGGGCCTGCTGCTGGGCGGCGCCGGATGGTTCTGGGGGTTCCAGGCCCTCAACGCCGTGCTGCTGCCGGCGAAGATCCAGATGATCGACCCGGTGAACAAGGTGTCCATCGTGGCCATGGTCTCCACGGTCACCATGCTCATCTCGCTGGTGGCGGGCATCGTGGGCGGCGCGCTGTCCGACCGTACGCGCAGCCGGTTCGGCGCGCGCACGCCGTGGATCGTGGGCGGCGTGGTCTTCGGTACCGTGATGCTCGTCCTGTTCATCACGTTCAGCAACCTCGTCGCCGTGCTCATCGTCTGGTGGCTCTACAGCGCCACCTACAACGCCATGCTCGCCGCGGGCTGCGCGTGGCAGCCCGATCAGGTAGCCCCGCGCTGGCGCGGCACCGCGTCGTCCATGTACGGCATGGGCCATCAGGCCGCCCTGTTGGGCGCGCAGGTGATCGCCGCCCAGTTCGTCACGAACATCACCATGGGCGTGCTCATCTCGCTCGTCATCTTCGACGTGCTTTCCCTCGCCGCCGTGATCGTCAATCAGGAGAAGTCCAACAAGGACGTGCCCCGCCATCAGGTGGCCGGCAGCCTGTTCGAGGGATTCAAGGACTTCCTGCCCCCGGCCCACGCCGGCCGCGACTACTGGCTGGCCGCGCTGGCCCGCTTCCTGTGGATGATGCCCGGCGGCATCGGCACCTACCGCCTCTACACGCTCACCGACTACATGGGCCAGCCCGCCAAGGAGGCCGGCCAGTGGATGAGCCTCATGTCCACGATCGGCCTCATCGCCGCCGTGTCGTTCTGCGCGATCGCCGGCCCGATCTCCGACAGGGTCCACAGCGTCAAGATCCCGCTGGCCGTGGCCATCTTCACCGTCGGCCTGCCGTGCTGGCTCCCGTTCTTCGTGCCCACCCCGGTCGCCTACACGGTGTACGTGGGCGTGTCCTCGATCGGCAGCGGCATCTTCAGCGCCCTGGACCAGACGATCATGACCTCCGTGCTGCCCGATCCCAAGACGCAGGCCAAGGACCTCGCGTTCCTCAACTCCTGCGGCGTGCTGGGCAACCTCGGCGCCCCGCTGTTGGCCGGCGCCGTGGTGAGCGCGTTCGGCTACGCGGGCCTGTTCCCCATGGGCTTCGCCATCCTGACGCTCGCGTCCGTGTGCGTCTTCTGCATCAAGTCGATCAAGTAAGGGCCTTCATCCCGCTTTCCCGCGGCTTGAATATGCGTGGGCGGTTTCCCGTCCGCGCAATGGGGCTGGCAGAATGGGGCCGGCAGGTGGTCGGTCCCGGCGGCCCCATTGCGTTCCGGCGGGCCCGAGCGGGTTCAATGGATCCCGTGGATTTGCAGGCGGCCTGATCTTGGACGGTCGGGCGGTGCGGGAAGGCATGGAGGTGCTTTTGCCGGCCGGTGACATCGTGGGCACAATGTGCCCACGGCGTGCCCACAATGTCACCAGCCGCGCAAAACCGCACCGCGTTCCTGCCGAAACATCCCCGCCAAAGCCTCCGCCGCGGCCGGGCGGTCGGTTGGGCCGCCCGCCCACCGTCGGCAATGGTGAAAGCATTTTCATCTGAATGAACACGCCGAGCTGCATGCTTTGACAGAGTCGGCCCACCTATGGTGTAATAGACGTTGAAATCGGTTTCACAACGAAGCCGAGACCGTACAGAACCATCTCCCAACGAAGGGAAGAACATCATGGCATTCTCCATTCCCGAGGCGCTGCCCGAGCAGGACCGTCAATGGGCCGAGTCCCTGCTGCCCAAGCTCGAGGCCAAGTTCGCCGCCGAGCGCGACCGCGTCGGCTCCCACATCCCGTACATCGCCGAGGACGGCGTCTACAAGGACCTCAAGGACGTGAGCGACCCCGCATGGTGGACCAACGGCTTCTGGCCCGGCATCCTGTGGCAGATGTTCAACGCCACCGGTGACCAGGCGTACGTCAAGCCCGCCCGCGAGGTCGAGAAGACCCTCATGGACGTGATCGACACCGAGTTCATGGGCCTGCACCACGACGTCGGCTTCATGTGGCTGCTGTCCGCCGTGGCCGACTACCGCCTCACCGGCGACGAGAAGGCCAAGAACCGCGGCCTCGCCGCCGCGACACTGCTCGCCGGCCGCTTCAACCCGGAGGGGAAGTTCATCCGCGCGTGGAACCTGCCCGAATCGGAGGGCTGGGCCATCATCGACTCCATGCTCAACATCCAGATCCTGTTCTGGGCGAGAGACGTCACCGGCGACCCGCGCTTCGCGGACATCGCCCGCATGCACGCGGACACGCTGAGCCACACGGCCGTGCGTCCGGACGGCTCCTGCAACCACATCGTGGACCTCGACCTCGCCACCGGCGAGCTGCTGCACAACCCCGGCGGGCAGGGCTACGAGTCCGGCTCCTCATGGACCCGCGGCCAGTCGTGGGCCGTCTACGGCTACGCGCTCGCCGCGCACCACAGCGGCAAGAAGGAATACCTCGACGTGGCCAAGAAGGTCGCTCACTACTTCGTGGCCAACGTGGCGCTGGAGAACGACCTGTCGCTCGTGGACTTCCGCGCCCCCGCCGAGTCGAAGTACTGGGACGCCCTCGCCGATGTGATCACCGCGTGCGGCCTGCTCGAGATCGCCGAGCAGGTGCCCGAGTTCGAGCGCCCGCTGTACCTCAGGTGGGCCGTGCGCCTGCTCAGGGCCGTGGAGGCGCACTGGTGCGACTGGGATCCCGCGCGCGACGGTCTGGTGCAGATGTGCACCGGCTGCTACGAGAAGTCCGAGGACCGCGAGGTGCCCATGATGTACGCCGACTACTACTTCGTCGAAGCCGCCCTGCGCCTCATCGGCAAGGGGGCGCGCCTGTGGTGACCTCCATGACCCGTTTCGATCCGCGCGACTTCGGCGCCCGCGCCGACGGCAGGACCAAGGACACCGCCGCCGTTCAGGCCGCCATCGACGCCTGTTCGGCGGCCGGCGGCGGCACGGTGCCGCTCACCGGCGGCACGTTCCTCACCGGCACGATCCGCCTCAAATCCGGCGTGGAGCTGCACGTCGACGGCTCGGCCACGCTGCTCGCCAGCCCGGACATCGCCGACTACGCCGAAAACGTGCACCACAACCGCTACCGCAACGAGCCCGAGCTCGACCGGTGCCTCATCTACGCCGAGGACGCGCGCGACGTGGCCCTGACCGGGCGCGGGCGCATCGTCGGGGCCGCCGAGTCGTTCCCCAACGAGGGCTCGATCTACCGGCCCATGATGATCCGCATGCTGCGCTGCACCAACGTGCACGTGACCGACCTGCGCCTGCTTGACGCGGCCGCGTGGACCACCGCGTTCCTCGACAGCGAGTACATCTGGGTCCGCGGCGTGTGCATCATCAACGACAAGCGCTACAACGGCGACGGCCTCGACTTCGACGGATGCGCGCACGTGTTCGTCTCCGACTGCTACGTGCGCGGCACCGACGACAACCTTTGCCTGCAGGCCAGCAGCCGCGACTGGCCGGTGCACGACGTGCACATCACGAACTGCGAGTTCACCGGCGTGTGCGCGGGCCTGCGCTTCGGACTCAAGTCCATCGGCGACATTTACAACGTCACCGTCTCGAACTGCACGCTCAACCGCGTGTGGCGCGAGGGCATCAAGCTCGAATCCACCGAGGGCGGCTCGATCACGGACATCGCGTTCAGCAACATCGTGATGCGCGACGTGACGCGGCCCGTGTTCGCCATCCTCAACAACCGCTTCGAACCGGACGACCTCGGCTCCTCGGTGGAGCTCGACCACATGCCCGAGATCGGCGCTTTGGCGCGCATTTCCATCAGCGGGCTCATCGCCACGGACGACGACGAAATGGCCAACGTGCACCGACGCTTCACCGACGACGTGATGGGCGAGCCGCGCTTCAACGGCATCCGCTTCGACGCGGCGGACGGCCACCCCATCGAGGATGTGACTTTGCGCGACGTGCGCTACACGTTCATCGGCGGCGTGAAGCTGGCGGACATCCCGCCGCTCGAGGACTACCCGCGTCTGGTGGACAAGCTCGCCGAGCCGGACGTGAAGTCCAGCGAGAACTACTGGCCGGACTGGTCGCGCGCCGCCTTCATGGACCTGCGCAACGTGCACCGGCTCGACATGACCGGCGTGCGGCTGCGGGCGCTGCGCCCCGACGAGCGGCCCGCCGTGCTGCTCGACGGCTGCGAGACCGTGGACGAGCCGGAATACCGCGTGCTGGGTTAGCGTTGCGCCCCCCTCCCGCGGGGTTTCCTTGCGGGCGCGGCGGATGGCCGCCCGTGGTTATGGCCGTCGGAATGCCTTGCGAAGGCGTCCCGACGGCCATTTGCCGTTGTGCCGGGTGAACGCCCGTCCTTTGACGTGCCACTCGGCCTTCCCGGGGCGGATTTTGCATGCCGCGGACATCCACTCGGCCTTCCGAGGGCACCTCATGCGCTGCGCCCGTCGCGATACGGGCGGCGGAAGGGGCGAAAAACCGCGGAATTCCAGGCTGGGGTTCCGGATGCGCGGAAATTCATGCTTGATCAAGTGCCCTCGGAAGGGCAAGTAGATGTTCGCAAAGGCCGAAATCCGCCCTCGGAAGCACCAATGGCGACGCATGCATTCCGGTATTAGCGGTCACTTTGCGTCAGTCGCGAATGATCGCCCGGCGTTGTGTCCCGTGTCATGGCGCCACCGGGCGAGCAACGCGTAGTTGGCGAAGAGATCCGCAAACGTGGGCCCCGCATCGATGCCCGTCAGCACATGAATGCCCCGATTGGTTGAAGCACCCGGAATGCATGCCGCCGCTTCGGCGGCTATGGGATTGGCTGATGCATAGTCCGTGAACGTCACATCCGTCCAGGAGCACCCCGCGGGAGCCGGATCCCATGGCGTGAGCAGCGCGCTGAGCGTCACCAGAGGCTGGTCTCCCAGGCAGTACACGCCTGAAGCGTGCAATCCCGCGGTTTCCCCGCGGTCGCGCATGCCGTTGAGCTGTCTCCAGAGCCAAGCGCCGGCGTCGTCCAGACGACATAGCCGCTCCCACAGCTCGGCCAGCGAAATGCAGCATCGACGGTAGACGTTGCGGGGCACCTGCCAGAAGTCGAAGCCGGTGCCCGCCACGATACGCGCGGCGACCGGGTCGATGCGCTCGTTATACTCCGGCGCGACGATGCGCATGGCGGGGTCGCAGCATTGCGGGTACTCCCGTCCGCCGATCCAAACCACGCGCATGCGCCGGGCGATGCCCGGATCGATGAGCCATGCCGTGGCGAGATCCGTGAGTCCGCCGCCGGCGGCGTAAATGAGTGGCGTATCGGTATCGTTGCGTGTCGCTTCCTCGATGATCGTCCGCACGGCTTTGCTCGGATGCGATGCGGGCATATCGGCGGTCAAGGGGCATTCCGCGCCGGGAACGAGCAGCGGGGCGTAGTCGTCGGCGAGTCCCGTGACGTCGAGCAGAGTGCGTACGCGGTCCATGCCGTGCAGCGCGGATTTGCCGGAATGGTCGTGCTGATTGACAGCGGGCAGATGGGAGCAGACGATTGCGCGGATGTCCGCTGCGGGAGTGAGCAGATGATGGATCAGCGCGAACAGGTCGTCGGGGTCGCCGGCGAAGTCGTTGTCGATGATGACGCGCGGCACCGGCTGCCCGGGAGTGATGAGATGGTCGGGCAGCCACGGGTGGCGGATGCGATCCGGATTGGGGTTGACTGTGCTCATGGGCGGAACCTTTCTTGCGAGGGGATTCGGCCGGTGGGGTGAACGCGTGCCACACTGCCGTTGAAAACGCTTTCATGGACAATGATAGGCCCCTTGGCCGCAATGGCCCGCACGCTGACCGTGGGGGATGGACGTGCCGCAATGCGGATGAAAGGATGCGCGCCATGCGGGTGAGGGGATCCGCTCCGTGCGCCGGGAGGTGGTCGTCGCTTCCGTCATGACCAACCAAAGCGACACGCCGTGATGTTCGTTTCCCAAGGCAAACAATGTCAACAATTGCAACGGTTTCGCGACTTGATGAAATTAGTTACAACGCTGATTTGACACCGATTTCATGAGGGTGTTATAGTTCAATCAGTTTCAGCGATGAAACTAGTTACAAGAAAACCAAGGAGGGTTTTATGAAAGCTTCGAATCGTTGGATGAAGACCGCGATCACCGCCGTCGCCGCCATGGGCATGGTCATCCCGATGGCCGCGTGCGGCTCCGACACCGCCGGCGGCTCCGCGTCCACCAGTTCGGACGGCCCGGTCACCATCGAGTGGTGGGGCGCCACCCAGGGCCTGCAGGAGCAGGCCGACGCCTTCAACAAGTCCCAGAACAAGATCAAGGTCGAGTTCAAGAAGCAGGCCAGCAAGGCCAAGACCGAGGAAGGCGTGGTCAACGCCGTCAAGGCCGGCAACGCGCCGGACCTCTTCGAGTCGGACATGGACTCCTCCCTGTCCCTGCTCGTGGACGGCACCATCCAGGACATCGCCCAGTACAACCCGGACCTGTCCAAGCTCAACCAGAACGTGGTCGACTCCTTCAAGATCGGCGACCAGCTGGCCGTCATCCCGACCCAGTCCAGCCCGCAGTTCATCATCGCCAACCAGAAGACCTTCGACGACAACGGCGTCAAGGTGCCCACCACGTGGGACGAGCTCATCCAGGCCGGCAAGGACCTCAAGGCCAAGAACCCGGACATCAAGATCATGAACTTCCCGGGCGAGGATCCGTCCACGCTGGTGCTGCTGGCCCAGCAGTTCGGCGCCCAGTGGTACTCCGTCGACGGCGACACCTGGGTGGTGGACATCAACGGACCGGAGACCAAGAAGGCCGTGAACTACCTGCAGCAGATCGTCGACAACGACATGTTCAGCCAGAAGACCTACATCGAGTGGGACGCCCTGATGCAGTTCTTCCAGTCCGGTGATCTGGCCCTGATCGGCACCTCCACCTGGCAGCTGTCCGCCTACCAGTCCAACTTCCAGAAGTCCCTCGGCGATTGGAAGGCCTACGCGTGGCCCAAGGAGTCCGCTTCCTCCGACGTGGTCTCCCCGCTGAACGCCTCCGGCAACGCCATCCCGACCGGCGCCAAGCACCCGAAGGAGGCCGCCGAGCTCGCGACCTGGCTCGCCACCAACGACGAGGCCCTGAAGATCGCCGCCAACGCCCAGACCGGCTCCGGCGCGTTCCCGGCCCTCAAGGACGTCGGCGACTACCCGACCGCCTCCCTGCCCGACAAGCTCCTCGCCGACAACACCGAGGCCGCCAAGGTCGTCCAGCAGGCCGCCGACACCGTCGCCCCGTACAAGACCGGCGCCAACTGGAGCCAGATGTTCAAGCAGCTGCAGGACCAGTGGGCCAAGTTCCTCAACAAGCAGGTCACCGGCGAGCAGATGCTCGACACCGTCCAGCAGTGGACCGTCAACGACCTGACGCAGAAGGGCATCAACGTCAAGTCCGCCAACTGATCCCCATGAGCCGAAAGGCATAGCCGGTTCCGCCGCCCGAAGCCTCCCGATGAGGGGAGGCCGGACGGCGGCGGAACCCCGACCTTCACATTCTTTCCTTCCTCCTCTCCTTTTCCGGGGCCGCGTCGCGCACCACGCGGGGCGCGGCCTCTTCTCTGCCTGAATACCCGAATTGCTCCGCAAACCATCCATTCGCTAGTGATTGGAGTGAATCGTGAGTGCTGTCACCGATTCCGCATCATCGGCCGTCCGCGGCGGCGAGGTCCGCACCAACGAGACGCCGAAATGGAAGAAGCTCATCGGCCTGAAGGGATTCGCCTTCAGCCTGCCGTTCTTCCTGCTGTTCCTGTTCTCATTCATCATCCCGTTCTTCTACGCGCTGTGGGAGAGCCTCTACCAGAAGAAGTCCAGCGGCCTGGGCATCGGCGGCGCCAAGCGCACCTTCGCCGGCCTCGGCCAGTACGTGCGCGTCTTCCACGACCCGTCCTTCTGGCAGGGCATGCTGCGCGTGGCCATCTTCACCTGCGTGGTCATGCCGCTGATCATGGTCTTCGCCCTCGTGGAGGCCTTGCTGCTCGACTCCGCCCGCAAGAAGGCCAAGCGCATCTACCGCTTCCTGCTCCTCGTGCCGTACATGGTCCCGTCCATCGTGGCCACCCTGATCTGGGTGTACATGTACTCGCCGGACATCGGCCCCCTGAAGAAGTTCTTCGAGATCTTCGGCCTTGAGGTCAACTTCTTCAGCCCGCAGATGGTGTGGGTGTCCATGGCCAACCTGCTGCTGTGGATCAACATCGGCTTCAACATGCTGATCCTCTACGGCTCCCTCACGGCCATCGACCCGTCCCTGTACGAGAGCGCCAAGGTGGACGGCGCCGGCGAGTTCCGCATCGCCTGGTCCATCAAGATCCCGATGATCCGCGGCACGCTGGTGCTGACCTGCCTGCTGTCGATGATCGGCATGCTCCAGCTCTTCGACCAGCCGCTGCTCTTCCGCTCGGCTTCCCCCGAGACCGTGACGGCCAACTTCACGCCGATCATGGCCATCTACAACTACACGTTCACCGCGGGCGGCGACTACAACTACGCGGCCGCGCTTTCGGTGGTCCTCGCCATCGTGATCGGCATCATTTCCGCCATCGTCTACGGCGTTTCCAACAGGAAGGACAAGTGAGATGAGCACCGCGATCATGCAACCCAAGACCCGTCCGGCCCGCAAGTCCAAGTGGAGCCGCCCCGGCATCCTCATCGCCCTGGCGGTGCTGACGTTCTACTCCATCGCCCCGCTGTGGTGGCTCGTGGTCTCCGTGACCAAGAACCGCGTGGAACTCTATAACACCAACGGACTCTGGTTCGGCTCCGAGAACCACATCCTCGAGAACTTCCAGCAGCTGTTCACCTACGAGAACGGCATCTTCTTCAAGTGGATGCTCAACTCCATCCTCTACGCGGGCGTCGGCTCGCTGGTGTGCATGGTGATCTCCATCATGGCCGGCTACGCGCTGAGCAAGTTCGAGTTCCGCGGCCGCGGACTGGAAATGGGCCTCGTGATGTTCTCCTTCCTCATCCCGACCGCCCTGCTCACCCTGCCGCTCTACCTGCTGTTCGCCGGCATGCACCTGACGGACACCGTCTGGGCCGTGCTCATCCCGTCGTTCGTCAACGCGTTCGACGTGTACCTCGCCAAGGAGTACATCGACGGCTCGGTGCCGGACGAGCTCCTCGAGGCCGCCCGCATCGACGGCGCCGGCGAGATGCGCATCTTCAGCAGGATCGTCATGCCGCTGCTGCCCACCCCGGCCGCCACGATCTTCATCCTGACGTTCGTGATGCAGTGGAACAACTTCTACTTGCCGATCACCATGCTGCGCGGAAGCGACAAGTGGACCCTGTCGCTGGGCCTCTACAGCTTCATGCAGACCAAGCAGTCCACGCTGTTCGACCCGACCACCATCGCGCTCGCCGGCTCGGTGCTCTCCATCATCCCTCTGGCCGTGGTGATGATCGCCATGCAGCGCTTCTGGAGGACCGGCGTGGCCCTCGGCGGCGTCAAGGGCTGAGGGATTCCGCGCCGGTGCAGTTCGGCCGCGGCCCGTTCGCCCCGCTTCACCCTCGGGGCGGACGGACCCAAGCGGGCCGCGCTGCACCGCCAAGCAAAAAACGACCGGCGACCGTGCCCTCCGCCTGACGGCGGTGCGGCCGGACGCCGGTTCCCGGCCCATCGCGGAACCCAGACGATCGTCCGGCGCGGATGCCTCCCGGCGAGGCAGCAGCCGCGGAGGCGAGGCGCCGGGCCCGCAGGTTCCCGATGGGCTTTCCATTCCGTTTGTTCTCAAGAGGGGAATACACAATGTCCAGTCTCAATGAAGCAGCCGGCCGCATGCTCGGGCCGGACGACGAGGCCAACGTGGTGCTCGTGCACGGCTGGGGCGGATCCGCCCGCGCCTGGGACGGCGTGCGCTGGCCGGAGCGCTGGCATGCGTTCGCCTACGAGCTGCCGGGGCACGCGTCCCGCCGCAACGACGGGCCGTTCACCATCCGCCACGCCACCGAGGGGCTCGCCGAGTTCATCCGCGCGAAGGTCGCCGGCTCCGCCGAACGCAGCCTGCCGACGATCGTGGTGGCGCACTCCATGGGCGGCCAGCTCTCGCTGCTGCTCAACGCCGAGCATCCCGAACTGCTCGACGGCGAAGTTGTGATCGACCCCGCGTACGGCGCCCCGGACACGCCCGAGGAGGTCGCCCAGCACCGCGCCGATTTGGCCGGGCTGCGCGAGCGCCCGTACGAGACCATGCAGCGCTTCCTGCAGGGGGCGTTCTCCCCGTACCTGCCGGACGCGGCGCGCGACGCGATCCTGATCGACACCGGCCGCACGAACCCGCAGTCGCTGGCCGACTACTACTACGACGAATACCTCTCCGACCATGAGATCGGCCTGTACCCGGCCACCAAACTGGTCGCGGTCCGTCGCGGCCGCCCGGTGCTGGGCATCTACCGCACTCCGGACCGCGCCGAGATGGAGGAGAGCCTGAATGCGGGCGTCCAGCCGTGCCGCACCGAGGCGTGGGGCGGCGAGCACGGGCATTATCTCCAGCTCGAGGAGCCGGACAGGCTCGTTTCCAGCGTGGTCGCATGGGCGGGGGAGTTCGTGCCGGCCGCGCGTCAGGCCGTTCTGGCCTGAGCGTTGGCTTGGACGGGAAGCCTCGCTCCCGACCGGCGGCGCACGCAATGACGGTGCTTCGTTGCGTGCGCCGGAGGCCCTGTTCGAAAGCAAACGTTCGACATGGCGATGAAGCCATTTCGAATGGTGTATATTGTTCGGATCCGTGCGGTTCCCGGTTCACGGAACGGCGGGATCCGCATTGCGTGAACCGGGCATGATGTCCCGCTCACGATGTAATCAGTTTCAGGAAGTTTTTACTGGGAAGCGGCCCGTGCCGAGCGGGTTCGCAACGGTCCAACGAGGTGTCCCATGTCCGATGTCGAAGCCGCAACGGCGCCCGAATCGCAGCAAAGCGAGGAGCGGCACGCCAGACGCGGCCCCGCCAAGACCGGGCAGTCGAACATCTCCGACATCGCGCGCCTCGCCGGCGTCTCCACCGCAACCGTCTCGCGCGTGATGCGCGGCAAGGGCAGCATCTCCGAAGCCACCCGCGCCAAGGTGATGAAGGTGGTGGACGAGCTCGGCTACGTGCCCAACGCGCACGCGCGGGCCCTCACCACGCCGCCCAACTCCGTGACCATGGTGGTGCGGGCCATCACCGGAGGCACCTATTCGGACCTCATGGCCGGCGTGGAGCGCGAGGTCTCCAGCCGCAACATGACGTTTCGCCTCATCTCCACCGGCACGCGCGAGGGCGGCCTGCAGCGGGTCGTGGACGATCTGCTGTCCCAGCGCCCCAAGGTGGCCGTGATGCTGGCCGATGCCGGGACCGACGCCGAGCAGGACGAAGTGCTCAACGATGCGTTCGATCAGCTCGGCCGCGTGGGCACGAAGATCGTGCTCGCCGGCCGCCCCCGACTGACGCTCAACCCCGGCATCGGCGTGGTGGACTACGCCAACGAGCAGGGCATGCACGACCTGACCGCGTACATGGTCTCCATGGGGCACCGGTGCTTCCTGTTCGCCGGCAAGGCGGACGTCTCCAGCGTGTTCGACGCCCGCTACCAGGGGTTCCGCCGCGCGCTTGAGGAGGCCGGAATCGCATACGACCCCCGGTATGACATCGTGCGCACCGACGACAGGAAGACGAACGTGGAAGCGCTGGTGTCCGCATACGCCGCCGGCGCCCGATTCACCGCCGTGGTCGCCTCGACCGACGCCGTGGCGTTGGACATGATTTACGGCCTGCGCACCTTGGGGCTCGCCGTGCCGGAACAGGTCTCGGTGGGCGGCTTCGACGACATGCCGTATGCCGAGGACCTCATCGTGCCGCTGAGCACCGTGCACGTGCCGTTCGCCGAAGTGGGCCGCACGGCCGTGCGCATGGGGCTGGGGGAATGCCCCGACGACTGCGTGCTGCCGACCAGTCTGGCGATCCGCCGGTCGATTCTGCCTTCCGATGGGCCCGTGCTTGAGCGGTGAGGATCCGCCGGGAGTGAGACGGGTTGCTATGGCTGGGGAGGCCGCCGCAACTGGTGTATGGGCGCTCGAGTGAAGCGGAATCGCCGGGATTGTTCGGACAACTTACGGGCTCAAAACGACAAAATCTGCAATTCCAAGCGTCAAACCCCCGCGTTTGCGTCCTTTTCGCGCTTGGAATCCCGGATTTCGTCGTTTTGGGCCCGTAAGTTGGGGTGCGGATCATGGGATGCGCGGCGTGGAAACTGTGGTGCCGGATAATGGGGCGGCGGCTTGTGGATGCCGGGTGCGTTGGGGCCGTTCCGAAACGGCCGACCGCGCAAATTCCATGGCAAATGAATGCGACACGCCGAAGCAAGAAATCGATTTCATGAAAATAGATCACATTCGGGATGTTGGAACAACGTTGTACAGTAGGGGTGCTGTAATTGGTTACATCCTTTAACTATCAATCAAATACGGCCGATATTGGAATGTGAATAAAGTGCCCGGCATTGTCCTGTGCCAATACCTGAGCGTCGCGTGAAAGCTGGTTGAAACCCCTTTCATGCGGTATGATTAAGTCATCCGGTTCAACGAAGGGCCGGCAAGAAGATTCAAGGAAGATCTTTGGATTATTGCTCCAGTTGGTTGTCGGGGCGGTAAGCAAAGGAAAACGGGAGGAATGACAATGTTGTCCACCAAATCGTTCAATCGTCTAACTAAGGGTGTGGCCGTGGTGGCCGCGCTGGCCTCCACCGTCGGTCTGGCCGCCTGCGGCTCGTCCCGCGCCGCGACCGCCGGAGGCAAGGACAGCGCCCGCTTCCTGTACGCCACCGGCGACGAGACCTGGAACGCCACCGTCAAGGCGATCGTGGACGCCTACAACAAGCTGCCCAACAAGGTGGGCACCGTGGTGGCCGAGCCGATTCCGTCCGGCTCCGACTACGCCACCGCCATGAAGACCATGGACGCCACCGGCAACTGGCCCGCGATCGTGGACATGCGCGACACCGTCACCTACATCGAGGCCGGCAAGCTCGCCCCGATTCCGCAGGAGGTCACCTCCCTGGTGGACGACGACGCCTACAGCGCCTACAAGGACGGCAATGTGTACCTGACCCCGTCCACCGCCAACAACGGCGAGCTCGGCTTCGGCATCGTCTACAACAAGCAGTACTTCAAGGACAACAACCTGTCCGTGCCCACCACGTGGGACGAGTTCATCAAGCTCATGCAGACCATCAAGGCCAAGGGGCAGACCCCGCTCGCCACCGCCGCCGGCGAGGTGTGGCCGTCCGGCCAGCTGTGGAAGCCGATCGCCTCCGAGACCTTCGCCAAGCACTCCGCCAAGGACGGCGGCTTCTGGGCCGACGTCAAGGACGGCAAGGCCCAGGTGGCCGACCTCAAGGACGACCTGACCAAGCTCAAGGACATCATCGACAACTACACGCTCAAGGGCTGGCAGTCCACGCTCGACGCCCAGACCACCACGCTGCTCGTCAACAACCAGGCCGTCATGGCCACCACGTCCTCCGGCCTCGGCCGTCTGCGCGACATCAACAAGGTCAAGCCCGACTTCGACGCCGGCTACTTCCTGATCCCGGATTCCGAAGGCAACTTCAACGTGCTCAAGAACTCCGTGGGCGACTCCAGCCAGGGCCTCGCCATCTCCAAGCAGGCCAAGGACAACGGCAAGCAGTACGACATCGCCGTGGACTTCCTCAAGTACTACTACTCGGTTGACGGCGCCAACGTGATCGAGAAGTCCGGCACCATGTCCCCGCAGATCAAGGACTCCAGCAAGGTCACCCGCAACACCGAGATCCCCGGCTCCACCGACTACTACGCGCTGCTCGACAGCCCGAAGCTGAAGTGGTACGTGAACGAGACCCCGTGGAAGACCTTCTCCACGTTCAACACGTTCTTCCGCCAGTCCCGCATCGCCATGCAGGACAACCAGTCCTCGATCGACGACACCATCGCCAAGGTGCAGGCCGAGTTCGACAAGGACATCAAGGGCTGATCGGGACGATCCCCGAACGAGCCGACCATGATTGCGGGTCCGCGCCCACCGCGGGCCGGGCCCGCAGCCATGGAAGCCCCGTGAGCAGAAAGGATTCAAGGACGTGAGCACGTCACTTTCCGTCGCCGCGACGCCGTCGAAGACTTCGCACAAGTCGGATTCCGCGGCCAAGTCAAGCACCATGAGCGCCGTCCAGCGCCGCAACCGCTGGATGATGTTCTTCTTCATCCTCCCGATGCTGGTCGTGTTCCTCGCGATCGTCATCATCCCGTCGCTGCAGTCCATCCAGCTGAGCTTCACCGACTATGACGGCATTTCCCCCACCTACAACTACGTGGGCGTCGACAACTACCATGAGATCATCACCTCCGGCCGCTTCTGGAACGCCGTGAAGAACACCCTGATCCTCGGCATCGGCTCGGCGTTCATCATCAACGTCATCTCGCTGGTGATGGCCCTCCTGCTCGACCGCATCCACCACTTCTCCGGCTTCTTCCGCACCATCGTGTACCTGCCCTCGCTGGTGAGCGCGTTCATCGCCTCCACCATCTGGAAGTACATGCTCAACTACAACTTCGGCGCCGTGAACTCCATCCTCAAGAAGGCGGGCCTCGAAGGCTGGGTGCACGACTGGCTCGGCGACTCGCACATCGTGGTCTGGGTGCTGCTGTTCCTCATCTGCTTCACGCTGGGAGGCAACACCACGCTGATCTACCTGTCCAACCTGCAGTCCGTGCCGCAGGAGCTCGTCGAGGCTGCCGAGGTGGACGGCGCCTCCGGCTGGCAGGTGTTCCGCCATGTGACCTGGCCCATGCTGGCGGGTTCCGTGACCGTGAACTTCACGCTGTCGCTCATCGGCGGCTGGGTCATCTTCGACCAGATCCAGGTGCTGACCGGCGGCGGTCCGGGCTTCGTGTCCGAGACCATGGCGTTCTTCATCTACCGCCTCGGCTTCGGCGAATACCGCGCCGGCTTCGGCTCCGCGGCGGCGGTGCTGCTGTTCATCATCGTCATGATCACCACCGTGATCACCAACAAGTACATGCGCGGAAGGGAGATCCAGGCATGAGCGCGTCAATCGCGGCGGCCAAGTCCGTCAATTCCAAGCCCGCCAAGGCCAAGAAGCAGAAGGAACCCTGGAAGGTCAGCGAGATCGTCTGCATGGTCGTTACGGCCATCCTGTTCTGCATCGTCGCCTACCCCGTGTTCTATGCGTTCCTGCAGTCGTTCCGCAGCTACTCGGAGATCACCATCGACCCGATGGGCATGCCCACCCACTACAACCTCGACAACTACGTGCGCCTGTTCCAGGAGACCGACTTCCTCGCGGCCACCATGAACACCGTGATCATCACCGTGGTCACGCTGGCCATCCTGTGCGTCATCCTGCCCATGGCCGCGTACGGCGTCGAGCGCATCGGAGGCAAGCTGTCCGGCTTCTTCTACCTGCTGTTCATCGCCGGCCTCATGATCCCGTTCCAGGTGCGCATGATCCCGCTGGTGCGCATGTTCGACATGATGGGCCTGTACTCCACGCTCGCGGCCGTGATCCTGGTGCACCTCGGCGGCGCCGCCGGCTTCGGCATCCTGCTGTACTGCTCGTTCATCAAGGGCGTGCCGATCGAGGTCGAGGAGGCCGCGTCCATCGACGGCGCCGGCAAGCTCCGCACCTTCTGGCAGGTGGTGTTCCCGATGCTGCTGCCCGTGACCTCGGCGTTCATCATCACCAACGCGCTGACCTTCTGGAACGACTTCTTCATTCCGCTGGTCATGCTCGACTCCACGTCCGCCGGCACGATCAACGTGGCCATCAACCGCATGGTGGGCCTGCTCACCTCCCAGTGGGAGCTCATCTACACCGGCGCGATCATCTCCCTCATCCCGTCCATCATCATCTTCGCCGCCTTCCAGCGCTACTTCATCAAGGGCATGGCGGTCGGAGCCGTCAAGGGCTGAGCTCTGGCGAGCCCAGCCCTGGGCCGGAAGCCCGGTGGGCTTCCGGCAGGCTCCGACCCGGACGGCCACTACGGCCGTCCGGGCGGCGTTGAGTCTCGCCGTAGGCGAGTCCGCAATTGCAAGGGCCGAAGGTGGAGCCGTGAAGGGCTGAGGCCATCAAGGAAGCCCGGTGGGCTTCCGACTGGCCTCAGCCTGAGCGCCCACTACGGGCGCGAAGGTCGGATTGAGCCTCGCCCGTAGGGCGAGTCAGTAATTGCCGGGGCCGAAGGCGAGCCGCCAAGGAATCCTAGTGGGCTTCCGACTGGCCTCGGCCTGAGCGCCCGCCAGAGGCCATCCACTCTGCCTCCCCGTCAGAGGAGGCAGAGTTTTTCATCGAAGAAGTTCTATCATTAATGCGCGAAAGGGGCCGTTATGAACATTTTCGCCAAGGCCGGTCAGGCCATCCGCCGTTTCGTCGCCTACGATTCGCCGGTGTCACAGACCGTGCTCACCGTATGGGGCGTGTTCGTGACCGCCGTGTGCGCCTGGCTGTTCCTGCTGCCCCAGCTCGCCTTCGAGCTGCTCGTCGGTTGGCAATCCACGCATCTGGCCCTGTGGCTCGGCACGCTGAGCCTCATCACGGTCGGCCCCATGCTTCGCGGTCTGCTGACCGCCTCCACGGCCATCCTTGCGGAGAAGGGGTATCCGAGCCATCTGGCGCGCGGCTTCTTCGACGCCATCCGCAAGGCGCCCCGTGCGCTGTGGGCGCTGTGGGCGATCTCGTTCCCGGTCGGACTGTTCGTCGCGTATGACGTGGCCCTGGCCGCCGGCTCCGCGGCTCGCATGGTTCCGGCGATCGTGCTTGGCGTGCTGATGGCGTTGCTGCTCGCGGCGGCGGGCGTGCTGGCGCAACCCAGTTGGAGCGTGGTCGAATTGGTCACCGCATCGCTGACGGCCATGGCGCGGCGCGTCTGGCTGCCGCTGACATGGCTGTTCCTGCTGGCAATCTGCCTGCTGCTCACGCGCATCCCGCTGCTCGGTCCCACCGTCGCCCTGTTCGTTCCCGCGCTGTGGGGGCTGGGCGTGGCGCTGGTCAACGGCATGTGGCGCTTCGGTCGGTGACCGCTGCGGGGAGGCTGGCGGCTTGGCTTAAGGCTTGACGCCGCGCCGTTGCAGGTTGGTCTCCCTGACCGGCTGGTTGCCGTGCGGGGTGTGACGGTCCGCCATTCCGAATTGCGGGCCCAAACGGACGAAATCTGCTGTTCCAAGCGCGAAAAGGACGGAAATGCGGGGGTTTGGCGCTTGGAATTCCGGATTTCGTCCGTTTCAGCCCGCAAATTGCGGCTTGTGCGCGGTGGCTTGTGTGCGATGACGGCGCATGCTGTACGATTCACCATGTTGAGAAATCGGTTTCACATCGGTTTCGTTTCGAGTTCATGCCGAGGGCAAAGGAGTCATTCGTGGATAGGCGATCGGCGACGGCGGGGCGCGTGCGAACATCGGGGGATGCGGAGGCCCCGAACGCTCCCGGGCGGGACGGGCGGTTCCCGTGGCGGTCGGGCCTGAGCCTCATGGTGGGCGGCGCCGGTTGGATGTGGGCGTTCACGTCTCTGCACGCCGTGCTGCTGCCGGCCAAGATCCAGCTCATCGACCCGGTCAACAAAATCTCCATCGTGGCCATGGTCTCCACCGTCACCATGCTCATCTCGCTGCTGGCGGGCATGGGCGGGGGCATGCTGTCCGACCGCACGCGCACCCGCATCGGTTCCCGCTCGCCGTGGCTCATCGGCGGCGTGATGCTGGGCACCGCGCTGCTCGCGGCGTTCGCGTTCTGCGACAGTCTGCCGGTCGTGCTCGCCGTGTGGTGGGCATACGGCGCCGTCTACAACGTGATGTTGTCCGCCGGATGCGCGTGGCAGCCCGACCAGGTGGCCCCGCGCTGGCGCGGCACGGTCTCGTCCATGTACGGCGTGGGCCGGCAGTTCGGCCTGCAGGGGGCGCAGATCGTCGCGGCCATGTTCGTCACGAACATCAGCCTCGGCGTGGTCGTGGCCCTGTGCGTGTTCGACGTGCTTTCGCTGGCCGCCGTGGCCATCAACGGCGAGCGGTCCAACCGCGACGCGCCGCGTCCCGCGAGGACGAACGGGGGACTGCGGTCTCGCTTGGCCATGTTCCTGCCTCCCGCGCACGCCGGACGCGACTATTGGCTGGCGGCGGTCCTGCTGTTCCTGTGGATGCTGCCCGGCGGCATCGGCCTGTACCGCCTGTACACGCTCACCGATTACATGGGGCAGTCGGATCAGGCGGCCGGCTGGTGGATCGGCGTCATGTCCGTTCCGGGGCTCGTGCTGGCCATTGGCTTCTGCGCGGTGTCCGGGCCTATCGCCGATCGGTTCAGCAGCGTGAGGATCCCGCTGGCGCTCGCGATCTTCTCGGTCGGCCTGCCGTGCTGGCTGCCGTTCTTCGTGCCCACGCCAATGGCCTATGCAGTGTATTTCGTGCTCTCCTCGTTCGGCGGCGGCATCTTCACCGCGCTCGACCAGTCGATCATGGTCGACGTGCTGCCGAATCCGACCACGCGCGCGCACGATCTGGCCTTCCTCAATGCCTGCGGGGCGCTCGGCAACCTCTGCGCGCCGCTGCTTGCCGGGGCTTTGGTGAAGGCGTTCGGCTACGCGAGCCTGTTTCCCATGGGGTTCGCGGTGCTGACCGCGGCGGCGGCGTGCGTGCTGTGCTTCCGGGGCATTCGATGATCGGCTGCACTTTACGCACGTGTCGAAGTTGAATTTGTGAAATCGATTTCATACACTGTAGGCGATACAACGTCGTAACGGTCCCGGCCCGTTCCCAGTGAGGTGAGCGATGGTGCCGAGCGTGAGAAAGGATGCGGAGATGCGCATTGAATGCTATTCGGCGCCCGTGGGTGCCGTGCTGCAGCGCGACTGGCGCGTGCGCGTGAGGCCGGTCGCCGTTGCGGATGGCGGCGCTGCTGGCGGTGATGGGGAATCCGCATGGCGCGAACTGCCCGTCTACCGCGTCAAGGTAGACATGCACGACGTGCACGCCGCGTCGATGGCGTACTTCGACGCCGATTTCGCCGCCGGCCCGGTCGAGGTGGAGGTGACGCCCGCCGGATGGAACGCCTTCTACACGGCGGAGGTGCGGCCGCTGAGCCTGGGCATCGAGCCGACCGTGGAGCCGCGGGCCGTGCGGTTCGTCATCGACCGCCCGCTGAACTGCTCGGTGGAGATCAATCGCAACCGCATGGGCAACCTGCATCTGTTCGCGGGCGATCTTGCCGAGATGGACGCGCTGCTGGGGCCCGATGCGAACGGGCGCGGCTTCGACGTGACGGTCGAGGGCAATCCGAACGGGCCGAACACCTTCGGGCGGGACGCCCTGTGGCGGGTCGAGGCCGCGCGGAAGCCCGGCCGTCCCGTGCGCGTGCTGGTGCGCCGCGCGCATTACTGCATCGAGGACTGCGTGATGGACCTGCCGGACGACGTGGAAATCGTGCTCGAGGGCGGCGCGGTGCTCGACGGTGCGTTCCGCATCCGGGGGCGGCGCAACGTGGCCATCCGGGGCCGTGGGATGTTCTACCAGGCCGACTTCAAGCGGTTCAGCGGCCTGAGCGGCGTGACCATCGCGCAGTCCGAACACGTCACGGTCGACGGCCCCGTGTTCGTCAACCCGCCGCACTACACCGTCATGCTCGGCGCGAGCTCGGACGTGACGATCCGCAACGTCAAGTCGTTCAGCTGCGAGGGGTGGAGCGACGGCGTGGACATGATGGCCTGCCGCGACGTGACGGTCGAACGCTGCTTCCTGAGGACCTCCGACGACTGCATCGCCGTCTACGGCTCGCGCTGGGAGTACCGCGGCGGATCGTCCGACGTGACCGTGCGCGACTGCGCATTGTGGTCCGACGTGGCGCACCCCATGATGATCGGCACGCACGGCGACCACGAACACGACGGCGACGTGCTCGAGCGGCTGCATTTCGAGAACATCGACGTGCTCGAGCACAACGAGTACCAGGACAATTACTTGGGCGTCATGGCGATCAACGCGGGCGACGCGAACACCGTGCGCGACGTGACGTGGAGGCGCATCCGCGTCGAGCGCTTCCGCCACGGTCGCGTGATCGACATCGAAACCAAATGGAACAGGGACTACAACCCGCGTCCCGGGCGGCTGGTGGAACGCGTGCTCGTCGAGGACGTGGACGTGGCGTCCGGCTCGGGGGAGGAGACGTCGATCGTCGCCGGATACGACGCCGGCCATCCCGTGCGGGACGTGACCATCCGCGGGTTCAGGCGCGACGGCGTGCCCTGCGGCGACGCGGCCGCCGTGAACGTGCGCGTCGGGCCGAACGCGGACGGCGTGCGGATCGAGGCGTAGTCGGGACGGGCGGCGGTAAGGGACGCGCCCCACGACAGCAATCGATACATGAAATCGTTACCACGGCCAAAAGGCCTTATGATGTAAGGAGTTGAACGAACGCTATGAAACACGCGAAGGAGCAGTGCCATGGCACAAGGCAAGGTGATCGCAATGCCACCCAGCGGTAACCGGAGTACGCCGGTCATCAAGGACGTGGCGCAGCTCGCGGGCGTGTCCGTGCCCACGGTGTCGCGCTACCTCAACGGCACGGCCAAGGTCAGTCAGGAGAAGCGCGAGAAGATCGCGCAGGCCATCAAGCTGCTCGACTACAAGCCCAGCTTCGTCGCCCGCGCGCTCGCCAACAAGGTCATGGATTCGGTCACGCTGCTCACGTCGCTGAGCCGGTACTGGGCCACCACCGAGATCAACAGCGGCGCCGAGCACGCCGCGCGCGACCGCGGGTTCCTCTTCGGCGTGACCTCGCTGGACGGCATCTCCGACGACGAGATCGAAAGCACCATCAACCGCGTGCTCTCCGCGAACCCGGCCGGCGTGATCGTGAGCGAATCCGACGAGATCGCCATTCAGGTGCTCCACCAGATCCCGAAGGACACGCCCCTGGTGCTCATCGGCGGCTCGCGCGGCGACGCGCCCTATCAGGTCATGCCGTCCGAGCGCGAGGGCGGCCGCGTGATCACCGAACATCTGCTGGGGCTCGGCCATCGCAACGTGGTGCACGTGCACCGTCCCGAAGGCCCGAACAACAACACGCGAACGCTCGGCTGGCGCGACGCTATGCGCGACGCGGGCATCCAGGCCGTCGAGGCGTATCAGGTGGGCTCCGATCTGGAGGAATCCGTGGAGCTCGGCCGCAAGCTCGCGCACGATCCGAACCTCACCGCCATCTTCGCCGGCAACGATGAAACCGCCATCTCGCTCATCAAGGGTCTGCGCGACGAGGGCGTGCACGTGCCCGAGGACGTGTCCGTGGCCGGCTACAACGACCAGCTGTTCTCCCGCATGTGGGATCCGCCGCTGACGAGCTACAGCCAGAACTTCGTGGACTTGGGCGCTGCCGCTTTCGAGATGCTGTACGCGCAGATCGAGGCCAAGCGCGCCGGCAACCCCGCGCCCGCGCCGGAATGCAGGGTGATCGAGGGCAGGCTCATGGTGCGCGACTCCACCGCCGCGCCGAGGAACGCCGCTTAGCCGTGGGTTCGTGTGGGCGCTCGTGCGGGGCGTGTGCTCGTGTGCGGGTGTGAGCGCATCTCGTGTGGATGCGTGGGCGCATGTAGGGTGTGCGGCCGCGGGACATGTAACCGTGCGTTCGCGCGGAGTGCGTGACCACGCGTGGGCGTGTGGGCGCGTGACCGTGTTCTCGTAACCATGGCTTGGACGTGGGCGTAGGCGTATGGCCATGTGATTACGCATGGGTGCGTGATCACACGGTCACGCGGTCACGCGGTCGCACGTGGTTGTTTGGACCGGTTCGCGCGTTGAAGCACTGAATCCGCTCATTCCATGGACCGTTTGCGGCGGATTGAGCGAATCCAGTGCGTGAGCCGCGGAAAAGGGGGTGCGGACTTTTTCTTGGACGGCTACACCGCCAGCCCAAGGTGTCTGCGGTATTGCACCGGGCTCATCCAGCCCAGCGACTTCTTGATACGGGTCCCATTGTAATGGGACAGGTAGGCGGCCA
>NZ_WBSN01000011.1 GCF_009299475.1 Bifidobacterium avesanii
AGGAAGACCGCAGGAAAGGCCGGGGCATGATGGCCGAACTCATCGAATCCCTCGCCGTCAAAGGCGCGACACCAGGATGCCCCGAACTCGCCACGCTCGGCCGCACCCTCAAACGACGCATGAGCGATATCCTCGCGTTCTTCGACCACCCCCACGGGGCGAACGGGCCCACCGAGGCCGTCAACGGCCGACTCGAAACCCTCAGAGGCATCGCCCTCGGATTCCGCAACCTCGACAACTACATCACCAGAAGCCTGCTCCACACCGGCGGATTCAAACACGCCATCCAAACCCACCTCTAACCACCACCCCTACACACCAAAATGCGAAGAGCCGTTATATGAAAAAGCCCCGCCGAAGCGGGGCTTTTTCATATAAGGATCAGCCAAAGCGACCGGTGATGTAGCGCTCGGCCTCTTCGTTCTGCGGGTTGTTGAACATCGTGGTGGTGTCCGCGAAGTACTCGAGGTGGCCCGGCTGGCCCACGGCCTTCAGGTTGAAGAAGCCCGTGAAGTCGGCGATACGGGCGGCCTGCTGCATGTTGTGGGTCACGATCACGATCGTGTACTCGCCCTTCAGCTCGTTGATCAGGTCCTCGACGGCGAGCGTCGAGATCGGGTCAAGGGCGGAGCAGGGCTCGTCCATGAGCAGCACCTGAGGGTGCACGGCCACGGCGCGGGCGATGCACAGACGCTGCTGCTGGCCGCCGGACAGGCCAATGCCCGGGTTGTCCAGACGGTCCTTGACCTCCTGCCACAGGTTGGCGCCGCGAAGCGCCCACTCGACGAGGTCGTCGGCGTCGGACTTGGAGATCTTGCGGTTGTTCAGGCGAACGCCGGCGAGCACGTTCTCACGGATGGACATCGTGGGGAACGGGTTCGGGCGCTGGAACACCATGCCCACGTCGCGGCGCACGGCCACGGGATCCACGTCGTCGGCGTAGAGGTTCTTGCCTTCGAGCAGGACCTCGCCCTTGCAGTGGGCGCCGGGGATGATCTCGTGCATGCGGTCGAGGGTGCGCAGCACGGTGGACTTGCCACAGCCGGAGGGGCCGATGAAGGCGGTGACCTTGTTGGCCTCAATGTGCATGTTCACGTCTTCGACGGCCAGGAAGTTGCCGTAGTAGACGTTCAAATGGTTGACATCAATACGCTGTCCCATTATGGTTCCTTTGGTTTTGTTCCTAGAGTCGAATCACTGTTCGGTCTTGACCGCGAAGATCTTGGCGACCAGACGGCCCAGCAGGTTGAGCAGAAGCACGATGACGATCAGCACGAGGGCGGCGGCCCATGCGCGCTCGGTCGGGATCGTGGGGACGCAGGCGGCGCCGGCGCTCTTGGTGCAGACCACGGCCATGGTGCTGTACTCCTGGTACACGTACACAGGCAGCGTGGTCATCTGGCCGGAGAACAGGTTGAAGTTCGTGGAGCTGATGTAGCCGGCGGTCATAAGCAGCGGGGCGGTTTCGCCGATGACTCGCGCGATGGCGAGGATCGCGCCGGAGACGATGCCCGGCAGGGCCGTCCTCAGGACGATCTTGGTGATCGTGCGCTGCTTGGTGACGCCCAGTGCGTAGGAGGCCTCGCGCAGGTCGCCGGGGACGATCTTGAGCATTTCCTCGCTGGTCTTCACCACGGTCGGCATCATGAGCAGGGACAGTGCGACCGAGCCTTCGAAGCCGTTGATCGTGCCGGGGCCGCCCAGGATGGTGAACATCGAGAAGGCGAACAGGCCGGCGACGATGGACGGGATGCCACTCATCACGTCGACGAGCAGGGAGATGGACTTCGCGAGCTTGCCGCCATGGGCGTACTCGACGAGGTAGACCGCGCACAGCAGGCCGATCGGGATGGAGATGACCATCGAGCCGAAGGTCACCTCAAGCGTGCCGATGATGGCGTGGAGCACGCCGCCGTAGCCGCCGGAGGGGGACGGCTTGCCGCCGGAGATGCCCTTCATGTTGTGGGACAGGAAGTCCAGGTTCAGACGCTGGAAGCCGTCCGCGATGGTGGTCCACAGCACGGAGATCAGCGGGATCAGGGCGATGATGAAGGCGATCACGATGAGCGCCTGCATGATCGCGTTCTTGCGCTTGCGCGCCGCGATGAACGAACGGGTCGGCTTGAACTTGTCGAAGTCGATGACGGGCGCGCCGTCCATCGAGCTCTTCTTTGCCGCTTCAGCCATCAGACACCTGCCTTATCGGTGATCTTGCGGGCGATGTAGTTGACCACGAAGGTCAGCACGAACAGCACCAGACCGGTGCCGATCAGCACCGACACGCCAAGGTCGTCCGCCTCAGGGTACTGGGCGGCGATGTTCGCGGCGATCGTCTGGCTCTGCGAAGCCTGCAGCAGTTTGAACGAGTAATTGAGGCCGGGGGAAAGAATCATGAGCACGGCCATCGTCTCGCCGAGTGCGCGGCCGAGGCCGAGCATGGAGGCCGACACGATGCCGGACTTGCCGAACGGAAGCACGGCGAGCTTGATCATTTCCCACTTGGTGGCGCCGAGCGCCAGCGCGGCCTCCTGCTGCAGGCGCGGGGTCTGCAGGAAGATGTCGCGCGACACGGAGGTGATGATCGGCAGGATCATCACGGCGAGCACCACGGCCACGGTTGCGACGGTGCGGGACGGGTTCGCGGCCGGACCGGCGAAGATCGGGATCCATCCGAGGTAGGTGGCCACCCAGTTCCAGAACGGGTAGATGGCCGGCACGAGGATGATACCGCCCCACAGACCGTAGATAACGGAGGGGATGGCGGCGAGCAGGTCCACGACCGAGCTCAGTACGGTGGCCAGCTTCTTCGGCGCGTAGTGCGAGATGAACAATGCGATGCCGAGGGAGACGAAGAAGGCCAGAATCAGCGCGAGGGCTGCGACGAGCACGGTGCCGAACAGCAGCGGGCCGACGTACTGCCAGAAGTTGGTGGCCTTGCCGCCGGTCAGCGTGTTGATGGTCTCGGAGTTGGCGGACTGGTCACCGCCGATGAGCGGCCACGCACGGTAGAGCAGGAAGAGCGTCACCGCGCCGAGGACCACGAAAATCATGATGCCGCACGCATAGACGACGCCACGGAAGACCTTGTCGGCGGTCTTGCCGGTCGCGGGCTCCACGGCAGCCTTGTCTTGTGAACTCACGGGTTCTCCTTATATCGCTGCTTATCCGCGAAACCGCAGCCCGCTCGGGGAAGGTCCCTGATCAAGCGGACTGCGGTGTCAGCGGATGAGCAAAGCTCACTTGATGGCGTTGATGGACTCGGTCACCTTGGCGCGCAGGGTGTCCGAAATCGGGGAGGAACCGGCGTCCTCGGCGGCGGCCTTCTGGCCCTCGTCGGAGGTGACGTAGGTCAGCCAGGACTTGACGAACTTGGCGGTGTCGTTCTTGTCGTTCTGGTAGGACGGGCAGGCGATCATGTAGGAGACCAGGATGACCGGGTAGGCGCCGTCGGCGGAGGTGGTGCGGTTGATGTTCACAACCACGCGGTTCGCACCCTCGGCGGAGGAGTCAAGCTGGGAGTCGTCCAGCGTCTTGGCGGCGGAGCCCTCCTCGTTGTAGGCGACGTACTTCTCGCCGACCTTGACGGCCACGGTGCCGAGGGAACCAACGGCGGAGCCGTCGGCGTAACCGATGGTGCCGTCGGCCTGCTTGACGGTGTTCACCACACCATCGGTGCCCTTGGCGGCCTGGCCGACCTCGTTCGGCCAGTTCTCGCCGACCTCGTAGTTCCAGTTGTCCTTGCCGCCGGCCTTCTGCACGTAGTCGAGGAAGTTCTTGGTGGTGCCGGACTTATCGGAGCGGTGGACCACGGTGATGTCCTTGGCGGGCAGGTTGACGCCGGGGTTCTGCTCGGTGATGGCCGAGTCGTTCCACTTGGTGATCTTGCCGTCGAAGATCTTGGCGATGGTCGCGGCGTCGAGGTTGAGGTGCTTGTCCTGGCCGGAGATGCCGTCGAGGTTGAAGATCACGGCGATCGGGGACACGTAGACCGGCACGTCGAACGCGGTGGTGCCGGCGGCGCAGGCCTTGTCGGAGGACTGCTTGACCTGATCGGCGGTCAGGGCGGCATCGGAGCCGGCCCAAGCGGCGGAGCCCTGCAGGAAGGCGGTCACGCCGGCGCCGGAACCGGACGGATCATAACCGATCTTGACGTTGGGGTTGGCGTCCTGGAAGGCGTTGGTCCAAGTCTGGACGGCGGTCTTCTGGGAGGACGCGCCCTTGCCCTGGAACTCGCCGGACAGCTCGGAGGAGGAAGAGTTGGAGCCGGAGGCGGTGTTGCCGCTCGTGGAAGTGTTGTCACCGCAGGCGGCGAGAGAGGCCATCGCGGCAATGGAAGCCACGGCGGCAATGGAACGAATCACAATCTTGCGCATTCTTGTTTCCCTCTATCTATTGTCGACGGCCCGGGACCCGAGCCGCCTTTCTCATGACACATCCAAGCCTAAAGGCGCGGCGAGGGGGTGAAATCCAAAAATGGTGAACGGAAGATGAACAGTTTTCGATCACTCTGCGCGTAGATGCGATCGCCGGCGTCCGCCGCTGTGAGCGTTCAACTACGTTGTTGCGTTCACGCGCCCGGACGCCGGCGAATTGGGCCGCGAAACGACTTACTCGGCCTCCGGCTCGTCGATCTTGTAGCCGAGGCCGCGCACGGTCGTCAGGTACTTGGGGTGCGCCGGGTCCTCCTCGATCTTGGAGCGCACGCGCTTGACGTGCACGTCGAGGGTCTTGGTGTCGCCCACGTAGTCGGATCCCCAAATGCGGTCGATGAGCTGATGGCGGGTCATCACGCGTCCCTTGTTCTGCATGAGGTACTCGAGCAGCTCGAACTCCTTGAGCGGGAAGAACACGGTCTCGCCGCGCACCAGCACCTGATGCTGTCCCACGAGCATGGAGACGTCGCCGCACTTCAGGGGCATGTCTTCGTCGCCGCCGGGCGCCAGCGAGCCGCCCTGGTTGCGGCGCAGCACCGCGCGGATGCGGGCCAGCAGCTCGCGGAACGAGTACGGCTTGGTCACATAGTCGTCCGCGCCGATCTCGAGGCCCACCACTTTGTCGATCTCCGCGCTCTTGGCGGTGAGCATGATGATCGGCACGCGGCTCTGCTCGCGGATGCGGCGGCACAGGGACGTGCCGTCGAGCCCCGGCAGCATGAGGTCGAGCAGCACCAGATCGATGCCGCCCTTGGTGAACAGCTCAAGCCCCTCCTCGCCGGTCGCCGCGGCCGACACTTCGAATCCCTCGCGGTGCAGCTGGTACACCAGCGGCTCCCTGTACGACTCCTCGTCCTCGACGATCAGAATGCGAGTCATGCTTCCGATGCTCTCCTTCTCCCGCGCTTCCGCCCGGTTCGGCCCCTCCCGGTTTCGTCCGGCAGACGCGGCGTTCATGAATCCGCCACCCATCATACCCACCGGAGCCACCGCGGATTCACGTTCCGTTCGCCTTATTCGTGAGCTTGGTCAAACGTCCGTCAGGAGCTACATTGTCGCTATAAAAACCACGTAGTTTTTTATGTTTTGGCGTGCGTTCCACGCCCACTGCACATCTCTTCGCCGACCTTTTGGAGATCCTTCGGCGACCCATTGAACGCCGCCGCCGATTTCCGACCTCATGCGGCGTGAATTCACGCGCCGGCGGGAGCTTGCTCCGTTTTGGTATCCGCGGCATTCTTGGCCTCGGGCAGCTCGATGGTGAAGGTGGACCCTTCCCCCTCGCGCGACCACACCGAGATGGTGCCGCCGCACTCCTGCACGCAGTGCTTCACGATCGCAAGCCCCAGACCGGTGCCGCCCGTGGCGCGGGAGCGGGCCGGATCCACGCGGTAGAAGCGCTCGAAGATGCGGTCGAGCGAATCCGCGGGGATGCCGATGCCCTGATCGACCACGCGGATGGTGACCTTGCCGCCCGCCACGGCCACGCCCACGCCGATCGTGGTGTGCTCGGGCGAATAGCGCACGGCGTTCTCCACGAGGTTCTTCACGGCGGTGGTGAGCGCCTCCTCGTCGAGGAACACGGTCGCGTCGCCATGCTCGTCGCGCTGCGCGGCCTCCGCAGCGGTGGGCGCCACGGGGGTTCCGTCGAACGAGATGTTCACGCGGATGTGCTTGTTGGACGCCTGCACGGCGTTCTCCTGCACGGCCTCGCGCACCACCTTGAGCACGGACACATTCGCCGCGGACAGGTTGAGCGCCTGACTGTTCTGAGCCTTCTGCAGGTCGATGAGGCGCTTGACCATCTCCGTCAGGCGCGCGGACTCCTTGGTGATGCGCCCGGAGAAGTAGCGGACCATGTCCGGATCGTCGGCGGCGTCCGTGATGGTCTCCGCGAGCAGACTGATCGCCCCGGCCGGGGTCTTGAGCTCGTGCGACACGTTGGTGACGAAGTCGCGGCGCATGGCCTCGAAGCGGCGCTGCTCGCTGATGTCCTCGATGAGCACGGCGTACAGCTGCTCGGTGATGCGGCCCGCGCGGATGCGCAGGTGCAGCGTGTCGCTCGGCGCCTTGTCCCCCGCCTTGATGCCCTTGCCGCTCATCTCCGGGCGCGGGCGCACGCCGGCCGGATAGTTGATCGGCATGTCCACCTCGCGCTGGAGGATCTCGCCGTCCTCGGCGGCCTGCGTGATGATGTCCTCCACCTCGCGCGACGACAGCCATCCGCCCTGCACCACGCCGAGCTGGCGCGCGCCGGGACTGTAATAACGGACCATACCGTGCACGTCCGCGATCACCACGGCGCTCGGCATCACCTCGATCAGCCCACGCTCCGCCTCGCGCACCGGCACGTCCTCGCCGAACAGCGACGACTCCTCCCCCATGCGGCGCAGTTCCTCGCGGCTGCGTTCCTCCTCGACCATGCATCCCGTGTGGTAGCCCCACACCCACACGCCGACCGCCGCCAGCAGCACGCCGACGATCACCGCCGCCATCTGCACCGTATCCAGATCACCCATGCCGACCTCGCTTCGTGTCGCTTTGCGCATCCGCTTCGCATCCTACGACGACGGGCCGTCGCAAACGACCTACAATCGTGCGCGTGAAGATCCTATTCGTATGCACCGGCAACATCTGCCGATCCCCGATGGGCGAGCTGCTGTTCCCGCGGTTCATCGCCGACCCCGCCATTACCGTGCGCTCGGCGGGCACGCACGGCCTGATCGACCATCCCATAGCCAAGCACTCCGGCGAGCTCATGCGGCACGACGGCATCGACCCGAGCGCCTTCCGCTCCCGCCGGCTCACGCCCGCCATCGCGCAGGACGCCGACCTTATTCTCTGCTTTGAAAAGGCCCAGCGCGCCGACATCGTGACCATGGCGCCGGCCAAGCACCGCCGCACGTTCGTGCTGCCCGACTTCGCCAACGCCTGCTCCTACTGCGCCAAGGCCGGCTACGTGCGGGGCGGATCTCCCGCCGCACGGTTGGAGTCGGTGATCGCCAACGCCGATCTGGCGCGTCCCCTCCTGCCGCCCGTCCACGATGTGGCCGATCCGCAGGGCAAGGACACGCCGGCGTTCATCACGGCGCACAACGAGATCGTGACCGCGCTGAACGCCATCGCCTTGGCGGTCCGATAGGACGACACGCCCGGAATGACGCCAAAAGGGGGGATTTTTAAGAGGGCATATGCCGATGCCCCCTTGATGAATTTTGTCTCCCAAGTCACAAATCGTTCATTTAGCCGTCATTTAGAGGATTCTCAGTTGTCGGCAGACGTGGTATGGTAGAGCACGCGTAAGGGGGAACACCTCATTCGAGATGCCTTTCGCATAACTGCACAAAGCAATGAGGGTTGTTGCATGCCCCCCAACGCATTAAGGAGTTACCCATGAAGGGACTGAAGAAGAAGATCATGGCGGTCGTCGCCGCCGTGGCCGCGCTGTTTGCCGTTAGCGCCGGCACCACCGCTGCTTTCGCCGAGGACTACGGTGCAGCCACCGTGGCCGGCAACACCGTCACCGTGTCCTACAAGGCCGGTGCGTTTGATCCGTACGAGACCGTGAACGTCACGGTTGACACCGACTACGTGTCCAACGTCGTGCAGGTCGCCAACAAGACTTACACGTTCAAGGCCGACGCTCAGGGCGCCCTGAACCTCAAGCTCACCCTGACCCAGAAGGCTCTCGCCAACGGTGGCACCGTGACCGTCGTGGCCAAGGGCGCCACTTCCGGCAAGACCTACAGCACTCCGGCCGAGGTTCCGGCCACCGGCGCTGGTGAGAACACCACCGCTGGCACCACCTCCTCCGAGTCCGCTGGTCTGGCCCAGACCGGTGCTTCTGTCGCTCCGTACGCGGTTGCCGCCGTCCTGCTGGTCGCCGCCGGTGCCGCTGCCCTGGCCGTTCGCAAGCAGAACGCCCGCTGAAATTAGCATTGTTCTGATCTAACTTCAGGGTTTCCAAAAATCCCGGGAATCGCAAGGTTCCCGGGATTTTTTATATGCCGTCGCCATCATCGCCGATGTAGCGGCGGACATCAGTGCACATTGCCAAACTGTAAAACTAATGCAATATCCCCCTGCATAGTCTTCGTCTATTCGAATATCTTTGTATTGTCTTTATCGAGCGATATTCCCAGCACAATACTTTGCATTAAAAGAAACTGCTAACCCTCGTGAATAACATCCCGTAAAAGCGATGTTATACTGACGTTGAAATCATTTGTTCGCATGCATGATGAAGGAGCGCATATCATGGCCGCATTGCTGCAGGGATTCAGCGAAATCAACCTCACCGTTCCGCCTCTGAAGACCGTCATGACCGTCACGGAAACCGCCATTCGATTCAACAAAGCCACCGCCGAGGCGCTGGATTACCCGGCGTACGCCAAAGTGCTCATCAACGAGCGCACCCGCCGCATCGCCGTCACCCCGTGCGAGAAGGACGATCCGAACGCCGTGAAGTTCAGCAAGCCTGAAGGCAAGCAGACCACGTCCGTGTCCATCAAGACCCCGCTTGTGCTCGAGGCCGTGCTGCGCTACTTCCCGCTGGACAAGGCCCCGGAGGGCGAAGTGTCCTACAAGTCCGTCGAAGGCAACGACTACCCGCGCGAGAAGGCCGTGATCTTTGCCGTGGACGAGGCCGTGGCCGGCACCATGAAGCACCGCGGCCGCCGCAAGGCCTCCGCCGCCGAAGACGCCTCCACCGAGGAGTAATTGCGGGCGTCATTGCAGACGCATTCGCACTTTCGGATGCGGTTTGAGACACGGCAGTATTTGTTTGCGTCTCAATCCGCATCCGTTTTTATTTGTGGATGCGATGCGAGACACGTGAGGGGCTAGTGCTGTCTCGAATCGCATCCAAAGTCAAAATGGGTGGCGGTTTGAGACGCAGAGCGGCACATCCATGTCTCAATCCGCATCCGCTTTTGTTTTTGGATGCGAGGCGAGACGCACATTGCTTCCAATGCCGACATGGGCTGCGACGCGAGACATGGAATGGGCCGCAAATGTCCGGCATCTCATCCAATGTTTAATGCGATGGCGATGGCGATGGCCAATACGACCGAGCACGGCGAAATGATCGCCGGACATAAGGCCCATGGCATTATCACAGCTCAGAGAGGAGCGGCAACATGGAGGATCGTCAGCCCGCCCAACGGCCGGTTCGATTGGCGCTCATCGGCGCGGGAAGCATGGGGCGGAATTACGCGCGGCTGATCGGCGAGCACGCCGCGAATCGCACGGATCGCACGGCTGGCGTGGATCGCACGAATTGTGCAGGCTCCCCGCTCAGCATCACGGCCGTGGTGTCCCGGCATGAGGAAACCACGCGGTGGGTCCGCGAGACGCTGGGCGATGGCGTCTTCGTCGCGCCTACGGCCGACGCGCTGTACGCTGCCGACGCCGATGCAACCGGAGCCGCAACAGGAGCCGCAACAGGAGATGCCGAAACCACGCTGTTCGACGCCGTGCTCATCGTGACGCCGCAGGAATCCCATCCCGCGCTCGTTGAGCAGGCGCTGCGCCACGGCAAGCACGTGCTGTGCGACAAGCCCGCCGGCAAGTCCGTGAAGCAATGCGAGCCCATGCTGGCCACCGCACGGGCCAATGCGCCTGATCTCGTGTGCGCCATGATCTTCCAGCAGCGCATGTTCGCCCGTCATCGCCGCATCCGCGAGCTCATCCGGTCCGGCGCACTGGGCGAGATCCGGCGTGCGCAACTCGTGGATTCGCAGTACTTCCGCACGGTCGCCTACCATCATTCTCGGCCGTGGCGCAGCAGCTGGGCGCATGAGGGCGGCGGCGTGCTGGTCAGTCAGGGGCCGCACATTCTGGACCTGTGGCAATGGCTGTTCGGTATGCCAAGCACGGTGCACGCCACGATCCCGTTCGGCAAGTACAACGATTTTGCGGTGGACGACGAGTCCACGCTGGTCATGACGTATCCGAACCGCATGACCGGCACGTTCATCATCACCACCGGCGAGGGCGTGGGCGAGACGCGGCTCGACGTGCAGGGCACGCGCGGTCAGCTGGTGATGGAGGGCGACTTGCTGCGCATCTGGCGCTACGACCGGGACACGGCCGACTATCGCCGTGAAACCACCTGCTTCAACGCCTCCGAACTGGGCGTCGAATACCGCGAGGAAACGCTGCCGGAGCCGGACGGGTGGGCGGCGTATTGGGCGCTCATGGAGAATTTCGCCGTCGCCGTGCGCAGCCAGGGCCAAAGTCGGAGTCGGGGCCGGGACCAGAAAGACGCGGTGGAGCCGGTTGCCACGTTGGAGTCCGGCATACGGTCTTTGGAGATCGCCGACGCCGCCTATCTGTCCGCATGGGAGGATCGGACCGTCACGCTGCCCCTCGACGCCGACCGCTTCGAGCGCGCCCTGCAAACGCACATCGCCGCCGAAGCATAGATCCGGAGCCGCGAGAACGCTAGAACTGCCTGAACGCCGGTTCCTCGTGGACGCCGGTTTCCAGCCACCGGGCGAGGTCGTCGGGGCCGGAGAACACCGCATCCACCGCCTGCGCGATCATGAGGTTCACCGTGGTTTCGGCCGTGAGCCCGTCCAGATACGCATAGACGGGGATGCCGTGGCCGTGCGCGAAGCCGATTTCGAACATGGTGCCCGGATCGTCGTCGATGAGATTGGCGATCACCGCGCGTGAGGCGAGTATGCCGGCACAGTCGTCCTCGAAGCACTTGCGCGGACCCACCTCGTCGATTTCACTGACGAACCGCGGCTTGAACAGCTTCCTGCCATGCGATTCCAACACCGCTTCAAGCCGTTCCATGCTGGCCACCTCGCGGTCGTTGAAGAACGGCCCCGCCGCGTAAAAGTCAAATTCCTTTGATTCCTGTCCCATACCGCCCACGCTAGCACGGCGATGTGCGTATGTATTAAAAAGCCGCCGTTCCTCCGGATGAACGGAGAAACGGCGGCTTGTGAAGATCTACGCGATCCGCGCGGTCACGCAAGCGCGATCACGAACGGATCGTCACACTCACTCCTGAACCTGGGCGCGGGCGATCTTGCCGGTGAAGGAGTTGGCCTCGTCGGCGTCCTTGGCCGGGCCGTTGTTCCAGGAGAACATGGCGCGCAGCTTCGGACCGACGGTCTCCAGGTGCGGGTGGGAGAACTTCTCCTGCAGGGCCTTGAACTTCGGGGCGCCGGCGGCCTGATCGTCCATGAACTCCTTGGCGAAGGAGCCGTCCTGAATGCGCTTGAGCTGGTACTCCATGCGCTTCTTGGTCTCCTCGTTGATCACGGTGCAGGTGTAGTCGCCGTACTGGGCGGTGTCGGAGCAGGACCAGCGGGCCTTGTTCAGGCCACCCTCGTTGGCCAGGTCGACGAGCATCTTGAGCTCGTGGAAGACCTCGAAGTAGGCGATCTCCGGCTGGTAGCCGGCCTCGGTCAGCACGTCGAAGCCCATGTCGCACAGGTGGTTGATGCCGCCCATGAGGACGTTCTGCTCGCCGAAGAGATCGGTCTCGGTCTCCTCCTTGAACGTAGTCTTGATGGCGCCGGCGCGCAGGGCGCCGAGGGCCTTGGCGTAGGCGAGGCACAGCGGCCAGGTCTTGCCGTCCGGATCCTGCTCGACGGCCACGACGACCGGGACGCCACGGCCGGCGGCGTACTCACGGCGCACGATGTGGCCCGGGCCCTTCGGGGCGACCATGAAGACCGGGTGGTCGGCGGACGGCTTGATGTAGCCGTAGTGGATGTTGAAGCCGTGGGCGAAGGCCAGGGCGGCGCCCGGCTTCAGGTTCGGCTCGACCTCGGACTCGTAGACCTTGGCCTGGTACTGATCGGGCAGCAGGATCATGACCACGTCGGCCTCGGCGACGGCCTCGCCGACCGGCTTGACCTCAAGGCCCTGCTCCTTGGCGAACTCGACGGACTTGGAGGTCGGGCGCAGGCCGACGACCACGTCGACGCCGGAGTCGCGCAGGTTCAGCGCGTGGGCGTGGCCCTGGGAGCCGTAACCGAGGATGGCGACCTTCTTGCCATCGAACACGGACAGGTCGGCGTCCTTCTCGTACCAGATAGTTGCTGCCATGATTGGCACTCCTTTGAGTTTGTTGGTGAAGTTATGTTTCCTGTGGTCGTTACGCACGAGGATTTTGTCCTGCAAACCGTGATCAATCTAACACGAAACACCCTTGTAACAATTTGGCCGTTCCACGAAGTGGGCGCGAATGGGAAAACGTCTCACTGGGTGGACGGGCGGTCGCGGAGGGCCGGCGCGGCGGACCGGCGGCGCGGCGCAGGCATAAAAGCGGGTGGCCCGTGCGGAATCGCTTCCGCACGGGCCACCCTAGGGAGGAGGGGCAAGCCTTACCTCATATATGGCCGTCGGGCCTCACGACCGACCGGGGTCAGTCGCGGCGGCGGCGAGCCAGCGTCAGGACGACGCCGGACGCGGCGGCGATCAGCGCCAGAGCGGCCACGCCGGCCACGGCGGCACCCGTCGAGGCCAGGCCGGACTTGTCGGACTGCTGCTGGGCGGTCTTCTGATCGCCCGCGGTCTGGCCGGACTTGTCCGTGCCGGACTGGTCAGCCGTGTTGCCGGACTGGCCGCCGTTGGCGTTGGTGTCGACCGTCTCGTTGCCGCTGACGGTGTTGTCGCCGCCGTTGCCGGCGCCTTCGCCCTTCTCGGTCTCGTCCTGTTCGCCGTTGCCGGGCTGGACATCGGGCGTCTCGGGCGTGGCGGCGGGCTTGGCGAGGGCGCCGTAGGCCTGGAAGAGGGCCTTGCCGGCATCCGCGATCTGCTGCTGGGTCGCGTCATCCGCGGCCAGCACGTTCTTCGCGGCGGCCAGCGCCTCGGAGAACGCCTTCCAGGAGGCGGCGGTGTAGTCCTTCTCCTGTGCGGCGGCCGCGGCGTCGACCAGCGCCTGAAGCACCGTCTTGTCCGGCTTCCGCTGCTGCGCGGCGGCGGGCTTGGCCAGACCGGCGGCTGCGTCGAGCAGGGCGGAGGCCGCGTCGGACACCTGCTGCTGCGTGGCCTTGTCGTTCGCCAGCACGTCGTTGGCGGACTTCAGGGCGGAGGCGAACGCCTTCCAGGAATCGGCGGTGTAGTCCTTCTCGGCGAGCTTCGCTGCGGCGTCGACCACGGCCTTGAGCGCGGTCTTGTCCACGGTGCCCGGCGTCGGCTCGGGCTCCGGAGTGGGCTCGGGCGCAACCTTGACCAGCTCGCCCTGCGCCTTGACCAGCGTCTTCACCGCATTGTCCACATCGGCCTGGGTCGGCGCGGCGGCGCGGGCCTTCGCCCCGTCGCCGTTGAACGCCTCGGCGGCGGCCAGCGTGTCCTTCGCGGCGGCCAGCGCCTCGGAGAACGGCTTCCACGAATCCGCGGTGTAGTCCTTCTCGGCGAGCTTGCCGGCGCTGTCGATGGCGGCCTTGAGGCCTTCCACCTTGAGCAGCTTCACGAGCGCGGACTGGGCCTTGACCAGATCGGCGGAGGCCTTGTTCACGGCGGCTTGGTCGGCGTCGGCGGGCACGGCCTTGGCGGCGGCCAACGCGGCGGCGAACGGCTTCCACGAAGCGGCCGTGTAGTCGGCTTCGGCAAGCTTGCCGGCGGAGGCCACGGCGGCGCCGAGCGCCGTGCGGTCGGCCGGGGTCGGCTCGGGCTTCTCGGCGGGCTTGACCGTCAGACCAGCCTGCGCCTTGACCAGTGCTTCGAGGGCGGCGTTGACGTCGGTCTGCGTGGCGGCGTCATCCGCGGCGACCTTCTTCGCGGCGGCCAGCGCCTCGGAGAACGCCTTGGCGGAGTCCTCGGTGTAGCCGGACAGGTCCACGCCCTCGGCGGCCTTGACGACCGCGTTGAGCGAGGTCTTGTCGACCGGGGTCGGCTCGGGCTCCGGCGCCGCGGCGACGAGTTCGCCCTGCGCCTTGGCCAGTGCGGCCACGGCGGCGTCCACATCAGCCTGCGCGGCGGCGTCATCCGCGGCGACCTTCTTCGCGGCGGCCAGCGCCTCGGAGAACGGCTTCCACGAATCCGCGGTGTAGTCCTTCTCGGCGAGCTTGCCGGCGGCGGCGAGCAGGGCGTTGAGCACGTCCTTGTTGACGGTGGGCGCGGGCTGCTCGGCCTCGACCAGCTTGGCCTCGGCGTCGAACAGGGCGGCCACGGCGGCGTCCACATCGGACTGCGCGGCGTCCTCGTTGGCCAGCAGATCCTGCGCGATCTTCAGCGCGGCGGCGAAGGCCTTCCAGGAATCGGCGGTGTAGTCGGCCTCGTTTCGCGTGGCGGCGGCGTCCACGGCGGCCTTGAGGACCGTCTTGTCGGCGACCTGCTTGGCGGCCACGGCCAGCCAGGAGATGACGGGCTTCTCGCCGCCGGCGCCCTCGTTGGTCACCACGTATTCCACGGTGGCGGCTTTGTCGAGCTTGAAGGTCAGAGACTCCTTGAGCGGTGTATTGCTGCCGCTCAATGCGATCGAACCCTTGGCAAGTTCATTGCCGTCGACGTTCACCGTCTGATACATGTTTCGGCTCTTGCCCCACCACTCGGCGAAACCTCCGGTGAGGGTGTAGGTGCCGGCTTCCAGCGGCAGACGGTAGATCTGCTTGGCGTTCGACTGCCACAGACCCGTGGAGTACTTGTCGTTGATGTCGGTGGAACCCTTGACGTTCACGCCGTCCTTGACGTAGCCCCACTGGTCGGCGGACTCGGACACCTGATCGACCTTGTCGTTCTTCAGCTCCACGGCGTTCTTCACCGCGGTGTACTGCGGGGAGTCGGCGCCGTTGGTGCCGGAGTCGATGTAGTAGGTCAGACCGTCCGGGATCACCTCGACGGTGGCCTTGACGGTCTGCTCCTTGCCGTTGACGGTGGCCTGACCGGCGAGGGTCAGGGTGTCGTACGGTTCGGCGGCGGCAAACGCGGCCACGGAATCGGTGTTCCATGCGACCGGGACGTCGGCGCCGTCATAGGAGACGGTCTTCGGCAGCGCATCGCCTGCCACGGCCGCGACGGTGCCGAGACTGACCGGCTGCTTCTCGACGGCGAGCCAGGAGATGACCGGATCCTTGCCGCCGTTGGCGAGCACGTTGAACGTGACGGTGGCATCGGCGGCGAGCGTGAAGCTCACATTGCCGCTGGACGTCCTGCCCGCGGTGCCGATGCTGGCAAGTTGGGAGCCATCGACCGTCTTGGTCTGGCCGTCCTCGGTCCACGTGACCTGCAGCTTCATCGGGCGGTTCTCGCCGGTCCACCATTCGGTGAAGCCTGCGGTGAGGTTGTAGGAGCCGGCTTCGAGCGGCAGCGTGTACGTAAGGGTCTGTCCGTTGGCGTACAGGCCGGTCGCGTACTTGTCGTTCACATCCGCGCCGCCCTTGATGACCGAGTTGCCGCTGTAGCCCCAGTCGCCGGCCTTCTGGTCGGCCACTGCATTGCGCAGCGACGGAATCGCGGCCTTGACGGCGTTGTACTCGGGCGAGCCGTCGGCGCCGGTCACGCCGGAGTCGATGAAGTACTCGATGTTCAGGGACGGCAGCACCTCCACGGTTGCGGAGACGCGGTAGCGGTAGGTGCCGTCGATCTTGTCATCGGTCACACCGGTGATGGTGGCCTGGGTATAGTCGCCGGCGTTGGACACGGCCTCGGCGGCTGTTGCATCCCATGTCACCGCGGATTCCTTGCCGTCGACCGTCACGGTCTTCGGCAGATCGGCGCCCTTGGCGACTGCGCCGGTCAGGCCCAGCTGCTTGATCTCGGGGCTGATGTACTTGTCCACGAGATTCTGACGGGCGGTGGCCAGACGGGCGACGATCGCGGCGGCGCCTTCGGCGTCCAGACCGTAGCCGGCCGGATCGGCGAGCGCGGCCTTGGCCTCGGCGAGGTTGGCGGCAAACACGGCCCACGTGTCCGGATTCCATTCGTCGGCGCTGAGGTCGGCGTAGGAATCGATGGCGTCGGACAGCGCCTTGGTGTCCACCTTCGCGGAATCGTTGTCGGTGGCCTTGACCACGCCCACGGCGTCGATGGAGATCGCGTTGTCGTCGGCGGTCTCGAACGTCACGGTGTGCTTGCCGTTCTTGAGGCCGCGCAGCTCGTACGTGGTCGGCTTGCCGTTGTCGGACGCGATGGTCGGGGCGGAGGCGGCGATCTGGGTGCCGTCCACCGTCACGTTGAGCTTGGCCGCGCCGTTGTTGGCGCCGAGCAGGTCGATGCCCGTACCGTCGAACGTGTAGGTCAGGGTCGCGCCCTTGCCGGTGGAGTTGGAGACGGAGCGCTTGTAGACGTACATGCCCTGGCCGTTGAGGTGCTGCCACTTCTCGTTGTAGGTGAGCAGCGCGGTGGAGTTGTCGTCCCAGCTGCGCTGGTGCATGTTGTCGAGCAGGTCCGTGTAGTACGGCGTGGCGCCGTCAACGGTTTCGACCTTCAGGTTGTCGAACTGGACGAAGTTGAAGGTGGAGCCGAGCTGCACGCGGCCGTTGGCCTGCGGCTGCGGGTCGGTGTAGGAGGCCACTTCGACGCCGTTGATGTACGCGGTGTAGACGTCGCCGAGCACCTGCACGGCGATGTTGTTCCACTGGTTCGCGCCGGTCTTGAAGTTCACGCCCTCAATGTCGGACGCTTTGCCGGACTGGAGCACCGTGCCGAAGCGCATGAGGTCCCACGAGCCGTCGGGCGTGACGCGCAGCTGGGCGGGCGAGTCGTTCTTGCCGTTGGAGCTGTTGCCCCACTGGCGTGCGCCGACCGTCGCGTTGCCGGCGTCGGCCTCGAACAGCACGTCCACGGAGACCTTGTAGTTAGTCCAGCGGTAGTCACCGAGCGTGGTGACCGGGTCGCCGCCGTTCCATGCGCCGCCGTTCCACGAGCCGTAGGCCATGCCAGGGCCGACCTGCTGGCGCAGCACGTGGTTGCCGTCGGCGGTCTTCACGACCTCGAAGGCGCCGTTGGTGTCGTTGGTGTACAGCGGGGTCGCACCGGTGTCGCCGCCGCGGGACTTGAGGAAGTCCTCGGTGACCATCTTGCCGGTCTTCGGATCGTAGGATTCGACCGTCTTGCCGGTGTACTCGTAGTCGTCGGCGTACAGCGTGCTGTCATCGGTGACGCCGTTCTTCTTGCCAGATTCGTCGGTGTCGAGCACCGCGTAGTCCTGGCCTTCCACGTACTCCTTGTTGGAGGGCACCTGACTGCCCTTGCCGTCGCGGGCCGTGAGCGTGCCGTCGGCGCCCTTCACGGCGTCGTCGAGCGTAGTGGCGGTCACGATGCTCCACGGCTTGACCTGGAACTCGTAGTAGCCGTCGGCGCCGGGCGTGAGCTCGGCGAAGGGCTTGACGTAGTTGGCGTCGTAGGCCTGCCCCTCGTCGGCGGCGCGGGTCTCCCACAGCTCCATCGTCTGATCGTCGCCGAGGTTCATGTCCTCGGCCTTGATGCGGTACGTCTTGGTGTACTGCGAATCGTTGACGATCACGGTGGAGAAGTCGGAGGCGTCGGGCGCGGCCAGCGTCATGTAGCTGGTGGCGCCGCCGCGGGAGGAATTCCACGAGCTGCCGCGTCCGGGCGGGTTGCCATCGGTGATGTCGGACCGGGACGCGTTCGGGATGCCGCGCCAGATGTCCGCGTTGTTGTTTGCGGTATCGTAGCCGGTCTTCGCGAAGCGGGACACCTGTTCGAGCACGGCGAGCGCGCCGTCCCAGTTGATGGCGCCGCTCCACGGGTCGTGCATGGTGATGACTTCCTTGGAGGAGTACTGGAAGCCGTCGTAGAACGCGGAGATGGCCGGCTGGTAGACGAAGTTGGTGCGGCGGGAGCTGGTGAAGCCCTTGACGTACGTGTTCGCCATTTCGAGGGCGGAGTTGATGCCGCCGATGCCGGTGCCGGACGTGCCGTCGTTCTGCCCGTTGTTGGTGCCGTTGCCCTCGCCGGAGCCGAGATCCATGGTGTTGTTCGGGCGGTCGGCGGTCACGGAGAAGGTGGCCTGTGCCTCGGAGTTCCAGACTTCCTTGTCGTACTGGTCGGCCAGGGTCTTGAAGTTGTTGCCCTGATCGGCGGTGTTGTAGTGGTAGCCGGCGATGTCCACGGCGTTGAGCAGGTCCGGGTCACTGAGCATGTCGTCGCCGAAGGAGCCGGTGCTCACCTCGTCGGAGATGACGGTGCGGATCTTGTGGAAGAGCTCCTTTTCGGTGTCGCTGCTCCACGCCGGGACGGCGTTGCCGTCGAGGTCCTTGATTTCACCGGCGCCGATGAAACCGTCCTGATCGTTCTTGACCTTTTCGGAGAACTGCTTGGTCCAGTTGAGGTCCGGGGCGGATTCGTTGATGTGCGGGTTGACGGAGTCGACCATGTAGCCATACTGGCGGTAGACGGCGAGGATGGTGTTCTTGTACCAGCGGTACACGTCGTCGTTGCTCTTGACCCAGGCGGGCGAGCGCCAGCGCAGGATGCTCACCTTGACGTTCGGGTTGACCTTGAGTGCATCGGCGGCCAGCTGGAAGCCGGGCTCGTGCGCCACGTTCGGGTACTCGGTGGCGGAGCGCATGGTGGCGGCGTTCGGGCCGGTCGACGTGTTCTGGTCGTTGCCCATCTCGATCTTCACGGTGTTCATGATCGGGTTGTCCCCGCCGAACAGCACGTTGATCATCTGCCAGTAGGCCTCCGGGTTCTGGGCCTTGTAGTCCATCAGCAGCGAGCTGGTGGAGTTGGCGCTCAGCACGCCGAAGCCCTTGAAAGTCAGGCCGTTGACGCTCTTGGCCGCGGTCGCCACGTCGGCGCCGTTAACCACGACGTCGATCGGGGCGTCGGCCGCGTACGCGGTGCCCGAGACGACGAACGGCGCGAACATGGCCAGAGCCGCGACCGCGACCGTCGCCTTCCTCGAAAGCGAACGCGCGGCACCTCCCCCGCCACGTTTGCGGAAGGAGTCGTTTCCTGTGTTCATATACTCTCCCTGATTCCACTACCTTGTGTTTCCTGAATTCCCCGCATCATCGCTGATGCGCACCGCCGTTGGATCCCAACTTCGGAACCCGCCGACGATGAACTCAGCATAAAACATGAATGCAACTAAATGCAAACGATCAGAAACGATCAAAGACTGTTAAAGGTGCGGAATATTGGCTGCTTATGCTTGATGTTTACATGTGTTCAGAACGCCTGAAACGCTTCAGAAAACGCTTTCATATGCCTTCATGGAATTTTCATTGAACCGTTCAACACGGCGATTCGCGCACGGCTCCCCCGATTCGCGCAATACGATTCGCCCGTGAGCACAGATTCATGAGCAATCGAAACCGGGGCCACGCCGGATGCGGATTGAGACACAGAGAGGCTGATCTGCGTCTCAATCCGCATCCAATCCCAGAAATGGATGCAGGTTGAGACACAGAAGGGCCGGTTCATGTCCCAATCCGCAACCAATTCCGAAGACGGATGCGAACCGAGACACAGGACAGCCGGTTTGCGTCCCAATCCGCAACCAAATACGGAAATGGATGCGGATCGGGACACAGCCAGCGAGAAATTCACCTCGCGAGAGGCATAGCCACGCCGCGGCGCAACCGGCGGCCAATGGCGGCGGACGACCGCACGGTCGCCGCAGTCGCCGCAGTCGCCGCAGTCGCCACGGTCATCACGGTCGCCGCAGTCACCACAGATCGACGGCGCGCCCCTGCAGGCGCAGCACGGCCTCGAGCAGGAAGTAGTCGGCGTAGATGATCGGCACGTGGATGCGGCCGTCATGGTATTTGTCCGAGCACAGCTGCACCACGCCGTCGCGCGCGGGGTCGAAGTCGCAGGCGCGGTCCGCCACGGCGCGCAGGATCAGCATGGCCCACTGGCGGTAGAACGCGCGCTCGGCCTCGGGCACCAGCTCGGCGAGCTCGATGAGCCCGTCAGCCGCCACGCAGGACGCGATCGCGTCGAACACCTTGGGTTCGGCGGGCTGACGGAAGTCCACGAGCGCGATGCCGCCGGTCAGCGCCACCTGCGAGCAGAAGTAGTGCGCCACGCGCTTGGCGGCGTCCAGATAGCGCTCGTCGCCGGTATGGCGGTAGGCGCGCGCGAAGCCGAAGATGCCCCACGCCTGACCGCGGCTCCAGCTCGAGCCGGCCTCGTAGCCCTGCCCGGCCGGCGCCTTCTCGAATTCGCCGGTCGCCGGGTCGAAGCACACGATGTGGTTGCACGAGCCGTCCGCGCGCACCACGTTGGCCAGCATGGTGTCCGCGTGCAGGCGCGCCACCTCGGCGAAGCGCGGGTCGCCGGTCTCGTCGGTGGCCCAGAACAGCAGCGGGATGTTCATCATCGAGTCGACGATCGCCCACCCCTCGCGCCCGGGTTCGTTCCATGCGCGGATGAACCGGCCGATCGGGTTGAAGCGCCCGGCGAGCACCGTGGCCACATGCAGGCCGCGCACGCGCGACGCCTCGTTGCGGGTCAGACGCCAGTCGGCCACCGCGGACAGCAGCCACAGGAAGCCGACGTCGTGGTCGAGCTTCTCGTAGGCGGCGATCACGCCGTCCAGCGTGGTCTCCTCGATGGTCCGGGCGGGGGTCATGTAGCTCGGGTCGCCGGTCGCGTGGAACATCTGCCACAGGATGCCGGGCCAGAACCCGTTCGTCCACCAGCCTGGGAAGGTGACGGCCATGTCCTCCTCGTACCGCCCGTCCACGGCGATGTACGGGATGCGCGAGCCCACGCGGTCGCGCTCGGCCGCGAACTTGGCCTCCAGTTTGGCCGCGGTGACGGCCGCCCACTGCGCGTCCTCGGCGGTGAGCTGATCGCTGACTGATGCTCCCATGGCGGGCCCTTTCTCCGTCGACTATGATCACGTCGATCATAGCCGACACGCACGGACCGTCGACAACGGACCGCCTGCCACGCGTCATGCCCCGCCGGCGGCATGCAACCGGCTACAGAAAACCCTTATAGCCGCGCCCCGGCGCCTAGCCGGCCGCCACGATAGCGTATAAGCACCGGCGCACGGAGGGCGGCGGCGCGCCGTCTCACGGGAGCACCGGCGCAGCAGCATGTCAGGGGGCACTCATCATCATGACCGCATTGCACGCAACAACCGGCGACCGGGCGGATACCACGTATGGAACCGGCAACGGTCGCGCCCCGGACCGGCATATCGCAACCACCGAAACCACCGCCGAAGCCGAGGCCGTCGCCTTCACCCGCCGGCTCATCCGGTTCGACACGCGCAATGCCTGCACCGACTCCCCGGACCGCTGCAACGAACGCCCGGCCGCGCAATGGGCCGCCGACCGTCTGGCGGAGGCCGGCATCGCACCGACGATCATGGAAAGCGCACCGGGCCGCGCGATCGTCACGGCCACCCTGCCGGGCATGGACCGGTCGCTGCCGCCGCTGCTCATCCACGGCCATCTCGACACCGTGCCGGTCGACCCGGCGCAATGGTCCGTGGATCCGTTCGGCGGCGAGATCCGCACAGACGCCGACGGCATCCCCTGCGTGTGGGGCCGCGGCGCCGTGGACATGAAGGACATGGTGGGCATGACCCTCGCCGCCCTTCGATCGCTGGCCCGCAACGGCACGCGTCCGCGGCGGGACGTCCGGCTGGCGCTGCTGCCGGACGAGGAGGCGGGCGGACGCTATGGCTCCATATGGGTGGCCGAGCACCGGCCGGACATCTTCGCCCATGTGGGATACGTGGTGAGCGAAACCGGTGGATTCTCCGATCAGGTGAACGGGCGGCGGGTCTACTACGTGCAGGTGGGCGAAAAGGGCACCCAGTGGTTCCGGCTCGAAGCGCGCGGCACGCAGTCGCACGGCTCGCAGATCAACCGGGACAACGCCGTGGTGCGCATCGCCGAAGCCGCCTGCCGCATCGCCGCATACCGCTGGCCCGTGGACGTCAATCCGGTGACCCGCATGCTGCTGGACGGGCTGCGGTCTCTGACCGATTCGCCGGCCGGCTCCGCTCAGGCCGTCGACGACGAAGCCGTCCGCACGCTGGTGCGCCACGCCGGCGCCACGGAACCCTGGATCGCATCCTCGCTGCGCAACACGTTCAACGTGAGCTCCATCGACGCAGACAGCACCGTGAACGTGATTCCGGCCACGGCGAGCGCGCTGGTGGACGGCCGCGCACTGCCCGGTCAGGAGGAGCCGCTGCTCCGCACGCTGCGTTCGCTGGCCGGCGACGGCGTGACGGTCAGCGCGATCCATCGCAGCAACGGCTATCTGAGCGATCCGTCCGGCGCGCTGTTCCGGGCGGCCGCAAACGCCATCCACGAGTTCGATCCCCAGGCCCGGGTGCTGCCGTTCCTGTCTTCCGGCGGCACGGACAGCAAGGCCGTGCTCGGCGTGAGCCCGGGCGCGCAGGCGCTGGGATTCGCGCCCCTGCGCACACCGCCGGCCTTCCGGTACATCGCGCGCTTCCATGGCGTGGACGAACGGGTGCCCGTCGAATCGCTCAGGTTCGGAGAGCGCGTGCTGGAACGGTTCATCGCCACGCTGTGACGGCCCCGAATACAGACCAAGCAACCCGGCGGCGAGCGCCGAACCGCCGATGCGCCAAAGTGCCGATGCCATGCGGCCCGCAGGCCCGCGGCGAACAACGCTGGACCATTCCGCCCCCGCCCTGTAACCTCCCATAAGCAACGCGTATAGCCGCGCCGGCCCGCGAACGCCCGCATGCGGGTATGGTCGGCACCAAACCGCCCCGATATGACGTCGGGGCGTTCCGATGAGAGAGGGCAAACGATCATGACGCTTCAGACATCGAAGGCATCGAGGACACTCACCCCGGGCGGCAGGCTCAGGGCCCGCGGATTCCGCGCGCTGGCCGCGGCGCTCGTCGCCGTCACCGCGCTGGCCGGCTGCGGCGGCACCGGCAACAAGACGGCGTCCCAGGTGTCCACCGGCAACGTGCAGGCCATCGCCGACGAAACCATCAAGGCCACCGACCCGTCCAAGAGCCCGGCGAACGCCAACAAGCGCACGGACACGTTCGTGGCGACCATCAAGAACGCCGGCGGCGTGTTCCTGCCGTACTTCTACCGCAACGCGTGGGACGAGAACCTCGTGCAGCCGATCTTCGCCTCGCTGGTCGTCTACGACAAGGACGGCAACCCGGTGGGCGACCTCGCCAAGTCGTGGGAGGTCTCCTCGGACAACCTCACCTACACGTACCACCTGCGCGAGGACGCCAAGTTCTCCGACGGCACCCCGGTGACCGCCGACGACGTGGCCTTCACGCTCACGCTCGAGAACGACCCGGCCTACAACTTCGGCCTCGCGGACTTCACCGAGATCGGCATCCAGGGCGCGGAGGACTACAAGAGCGGCAAGGCCGACTCCATCTCCGGCATCAAGGTCGTCGACGAGCACACCGTCTCCGTAACCACCGAGAAGGTCAACCCGGTGGCCCTCACCGCGATCGGCGGCTACGTGCTGTCCAAGAACTACTACGGCAAGGACTACAAGCGCGGCCAGCTCGACTACCTGCAGCAGTTCTACGACAAGCCGCTCGGCGCCGGCCCCTACACGCTGGACAAGTACGTGCCCGGCCAGGAGGTCCGCTACACCGCCAACCCGAACTACTACGGCGGCAAGCCGCAGATCGAGCACCTGATCTTCAAGGTCGTCACCGACGACACGGCCCTGCAGTCCTACCAGAACGGCGACACCGACACCGACGTGTTCACCCCCGACCCGGACGTGCTCGAGCAGCTCAAGGGCTTCGGCTGGTCGAACGTGAACATCCGCACCAACCCGTACTTCTCCTACTCCATCTTCAACGCGAAGAAGCCGTACCTGACCAAGGCCGTGCGCCAGGCCCTGTACTACGGCCTCGACCGCAAGCAGATCGTCGCCGCCTGGTACAAGGGCTACGGCGAGGTCGCCAACGTGTACGCCCCGCCGAGCAACTGGGCCTACACCACCGACGGCGTGAACACGTACGACTACGACCAGGCCAAGGCCGAGCAGCTGCTCGACCAGGAGGGCTGGACGAAGGGCTCCGACGGCATCCGCGAGAAGGACGGCAAGAAGCTCACGCTCACCTACGTGACCAAGGACCAGACCGACCCGATGCTGACCATCGGCAAGGACCAGTACAAGCAGATCGGCATCGACCTGCAGACCGAGGTCACCGACCAGAACACCGAGACGACCCGTCTGCACAGCGGCGACTACGACATGATCACCTTCCGCACGTCAGTCATCAACGACCCGTACGAGGCGGTCAAGGAGTTCGGCACGCTCGACGAGTCCGTCAACCCCGAGGGATACGACAACGCCACCGTGCGCGATCTGGTCAAGCAGAGCATCTCCGCGTCCGACCGCGACGCCCGCAAGCCGGTCTACGCCAAGCTCTACCAGGAGCTGAGCAACGACCCGCCGTACCTGCTCATCGGCTACATCAAGGGCTTCAACGCCTGGAACGACCGCATCCAGGGCGGCGAGAACTTCTTCCGCGGCACCGGCGACGCCGCGCTCCAGCTCGCCAAGCTCTCGATCAAGCAGCAGTAAGCCGCATCCGCCCCGAATGCCCCGCCGCCCGGTCACCCCTCGACCCGGCGGCGGGGCATTCGGGCGCTTTCGTATAACATTCAACCAGCCGAGCATCCGAAGACGAAAGGCCATCCCCACTCATGCTTCGATACACGCTCCAACGATTCCTGCTCATGATCCCCACACTGCTGGGCACGTCCATCCTGGTGTTCGCGCTCTTCGCGCTCATGCCCGGCGACTTCTTCTCCGGCGACACCAAGCTCACCCAGGAACGCCTCGACCAGCTGCGCGAGGCGTACGGCCTCAACAAGCCCGTGGTGGAGCGCTACTTCACGTGGCTCGGCCAGCTGCTGCGCGGCGACTGGGGCTTCTCCATGCAGTACAACCTGCCGGTCTCCACGGTGATCTCCAACTACATCTGGAACTCGTTCATCGTCTCGTTCGGCGCGTTCATCATCGCGTGGGCGCTGGCCATCGCGGTGAGCGTGTACTCGTCGCGCCACCAGTACTCGTTCGGAGACCGCGCGATCACGTTCGTGGTGTTCGCGCTCATGTCGCTGCCCTCGTTCTTCGTGGGTCTGGTGCTCATCAAGGTCTTCGCCCTCAATCTGGGCGTCATGCCGGTGGGCGGCCTCATCACCACCGGCTCCAACTACACGGGCGCGGCGTACTGGTTCGACGTGATCCACCACGCCATCCTGCCCATGCTGGTGATCGTGTGCGTCAACTTCGGCCCGCTCACCCGCTACTTCCGCACGTCCATGCTGGACACGCTGGGCATGGACTTCATCCGCACCGCGCGCGCCAAGGGTCTCTCGGAGGCGAGCGTGGTGGGCAAGCACGCGCTGCGCAACGCCATGCTGCCCGCCATCACGCTGCTCGGCTTCCGCCTGCCGGCCCTGTTCTCCGGCGCGATCATCACCGAGCAGATCTTCAGCTGGCCCGGCATCGGCCGCATCCAGTTCGAATCCGTCACCACGCGCGACTACGCGCTGCTCATGTCCATCACCATGCTGCTCGCGTGCCTGACCATCGTGGGCAACTTCATCGCGGACGTGCTCTACACCCTCGCGGACCCGCGCGTGCGCATCACCCGAAGCAAGGAGGCCTCGCGATGAGCTCCCGACTGCCATTCGCCACCCGCAGGAAGAACGCCGAACGGGACGCCGAGCTCGCCGGGGCGCTGGACCGCTCCGCGCGCACCCGCGGCGGCTCGCTGTGGCGCGACGCGATCCACGCGTTCCTGCGCAACAAGACCGCCGTGGCCGCGCTCATCGTGCTGCTGGCCATCGTGCTCATCAGCTACGTGGGACCGTTCCTGAGCCCGTGGGGCATCAACGACTACGACGTGATGAACATGAAGCAGGGCCCGAGCGCGGAGCACTGGCTCGGCACGGACAGCTACGGGCGCGACGTGTTCACGCGCGTCATGTACGCCGGCCGCATCTCCATCGCCATCGGGCTGATCTCCATGCTCGTCTCGGTGCTGTTCGGCGCCGTGCTGGGCGTGGTCTCCGGCTACTTCGGCGGCTGGGTGGACGGCGTGACCATGCGCATCGCGGACGTCGTGTTGTCCATCCCGAGCATGCCGCTCATGTTCATCATCGCCGCGCTGCTGAGCGCCTTCAAGGTGCCCGCCGAGCTCAAGGTGTACTTCGTGATCGTGATGCTGAGCTTCGTGGGCTGGCCTTCCATCGCCCGCATGATCCGCGGCCAGGTGCTTTCCATCCGCGAACGCATGTACGTGCGCGCGGCCGACGTGCTGGGGCTCGGCACCGGCTCGAAGCTGTTCCGCCACATCCTGCCCAACACGTACCCGATCCTCATCGTGGAGGCCACGCTGGCCACCGCGAACGGCATCATGAACGAGTCGGCGCTGAGCTTCCTCGGCCTCGGCGTCTCGCAGCCCATCCCCTCGTGGGGCAACATGATCTCCGCGGCCAACAACCTCATCGACTTCCAGATGCACTGGTGGCTGTGGGTCACGCCGGGCCTGGCGGTGTTCGCCACGGTGATCTCCATCAACACGATCGGCGACCGTCTGCGCGACGCGTTCGATCCGAAGCAGTACGCGTGAGCCGCGGGAACGGAGGCGAAGACGATGACTGACGAAACCGTGAACGACAACGAAACCAACGACGTGGCGCTGAGCGTGCGCAACCTCAGGACCTACTTCTACCCGGACGACGGCACGGTCAAAAAGGCCGTGGACGACGTGAGCTTCGACGTGCGCCGCGGCCGCGTGTGCTGCCTGATCGGCGAATCGGGCTCCGGCAAGAGCGCCACCGCCATGTCGATCATCAACCTCGTGGACCGCCCGGGCAGGGTGGTCGGCGGCAGCGTGACGTTCGACGGCACGGACCTGCTCAAGTTGGACGCGAAGGCGCTGCGCAAGGTCCGCGGCGCGCGCATCGGCATGATCTTCCAGGAGCCGATGCACTCGCTCGACCCGGTCTTCACGATCGGCGAGCAGCTCATCGAGACGATCCGCGCGCATGCGGACGTGACGCGCGACGAGGCCGCCAAGCGCTCGGTCGAATGGCTCAGGCGCGTGGACCTGCCCAACCCCGAGGCGATCATGACCGCCTACCCGCACGAGCTGAGCGGCGGCATGCTGCAGCGCGCGATGATCGCCATCGCCCTGTGCTGCGGCCCGAAGCTGCTCATCGCCGACGAGCCGACCACCGCGCTCGACGTGACCGTGCAGGCCCAGATCCTCCGGCTTCTGGTCAGGCTCAAGGACGAGATCGGGCTGTCGATCCTGCTCATCACGCACGATCTGGGCGTGGTGGCGGAGACGGCGGACGACGTGCTGGTCATGTACGACGGGCACATCGTGGAGCGCGGCCCGGTGGAGGACATCTTCGACCGCCCGCGGCACCCGTACACCAAGGCGCTGCTGCTCACGCGCCCGATCATCGGCCGCAAGCTGCGCCGCCTGCCCACGCTGCACGAGGTGATGCGCGAGGTGGGCGACGGCGAAATCGCGCAGCCGCAGGACTGGTCGGCGCTGACCGCCGAGACGATCGAGCCGGCGGACGCGGACGGCGCTAACGGCGGCGGCACCGGCGGCGTTCCGGCCGATGCCGAGCCGATCCTCACCGTGCGGCACCTCAAGAAATACTTCGAGCGCGTGCACGGCTTCGGCAAGGGCGAGGGCAACGTGAAGAAGGCCGTGGACGACGTGAGCTTCGACGTGCGCCGCGGCGAGACCGTGGGCCTCGTGGGCGAATCCGGCTCCGGCAAGACCACGACAGGCCAGACGGTCCTACGCCTGCACGCCAAGACCTCCGGCGACGTGATCTTCGACGGCACGGACGTGTTCTCGCTGAGCAGCCGCAAACTCGCCAAGCTGCGCACGCGCATGCAGTACGTGTTCCAGGACCCGTACAGCGCGCTCAACCCGCGGCTCAAGGTCGGCTTCGCGATCGGCGAGGCGCTGCTGCACCACAAAATGGCCACCAAGCGCGACGTGATGGACAAGGTGGTGGAGACGCTGGAGCTGTGCGGCATGGACTCCTCCTGCGTGAACCGCTACCCGCACGAGTTCTCCGGCGGCCAGCGCCAGCGCATCGTGATCGCGCGCGCCATGGCCCTGCAGCCCGAGTTCGTGGTGGCGGACGAGCCGGTCTCCGCGCTCGACGTGTCGATTCAGGCGGAGATCATCAACCTGTTCAGCGAACTGCAGCGCAAGCGCAACGTGTCGTTTCTGTTCATCTCGCACGACCTGAGCGTGGTGGAGCACATCTGCTCGTCCATCCTCGTGATGCACAACGGGCGGATCGTGGAGCGCGGGTCCGTGGACGACGTGTTCAACCACCCTCAGGACGACTACACGAAGAGCCTGCTCGACTCCATCCCCGCCAGCAACCCGAGGTACCGCAAGATCGGGCGCTGAGCCGGCGCGGTCGTGTCTGCACAGACACGACCGCGTAGCCGCCCATAAGGAACGCGTATAGCCGCGCCGGCGAGCGGACGGGCCGCGGTGGGTAAGGTGTGGGACAGTCGAAAGGAATCGCCATGTCCAACACCGCATCCGCCGCGCCCGCCGCCTCCGCCGCCTATCCCGTCCCCGAAGGCCTCCAGTCGCAGCTCGAGGACCACTGCCGCTGGTTCCACCAGCATCCGGAACCGTCCTACGGGGAGGTCGCCACCACCGCACGCATCAGGGAGATCCTCACCGCGCACGGCATCGAGATCCTCGACACGGGTCTCAGGACCGGTCTCGTGGCGCGCATCGAGGGCACGGCGGACCCGTCGGCCGTTTCCGGCGCCGGCCATGTGGTGGCGGTGCGCGGCGACATCGACGGCCTGCCGATCACCGAGCAGACCGGCGTGCCGTACGCCTCGCTCAACGAGGGCTACCTGCACGGCTGCGGCCACGACTACAACCTCACCACGGCCCTCGGCGCGGCGCTCATCCTCGCCGCCCGCCGCGACTCGTTCGCCGGCACGGTCAAGGTGATCTTCCAGCCGGCCGAGGAGGTGGCCGCCACCAAGGAGGTGCCCACCGGCGCGGTCACGGTGATCAACACCGGCGCTTTGAAGGACGTGGAGGCGTTCTACGGCGTGCACGACACGAACGGCACCGAACCGGGCGTCTTCGTCATTCACCCCGGCCCGGACAGCGGCGCGGTGGACAAGTTCCGCATCACCATCAACGGCAAAGGCACGCACGCCGCGCATCCGAACGGCGGCGCCAACCCGATCCGCACGCTGGCCGCGCTCATCGACGGCATCCAGTCGATCGCCGGGCAGGACGTCGAGCCGTCGCACCCCCGCGTCGTCACGGTCACGCACGTCGAATCCGGCAAGACGTGGAACGTCATCGCCCCCACCGCGTTCCTCGAGGGCACCGCGCGCACCGCGTTCCCGGAGGACCGCGTGATCATCCACGACCGCTTCCAGGCGCTCGTCAACGGCCTCGGCGCCGCCTACGGCACCCCCATCGACTTCGAGTGGGAGTACGGCGCGCCCTCGGTCGTCAACGACGAGCACTGGTCGGCCCTCGCAGCGGACACCGCCACCGCGCTGGGACTCACGGTCACAGCCGGCGGGCAGGCGTCGCTCGGCGGCGAGGACTTCTCGTACTACCTGCAGGAGGCTCCGGGCGCGTTCATCCACATCGGCGTCGGCAACGCGGACCGTCCGATGCACGGCCCCACGTTCTTCCCGAAGCTCGACGCGCTGGCGGACGGCGCGAACCTGCTCGCCACCGTCGCCCAGCGCACCCTCGCCGAGCTCGGCGCCTAGCCGTCGCTTCCCCGTCCGCAGCGTTGCCGCTCACGCACTGGATTCGCTCAATCCCCACCCCGCGTTTGCGGCGGATTGAGCGAATCCAGTCTGTGAGCGGCGAAAATGCGGTCCAGCGCACCGGATTCGCTCAATCCGCGCTTTTCCGCTGGTCGGACGTCGGCCCTAGGCGTCGATCGCGCCCTTCACGCTCACGAGGAACGCCGCGGAGACCACCGCGAACGCCACGGCGGCGGCGAACAGCGCGGTGAAGGAGCCAGCGAAGCGCAGGATCACGCCCGCCGCCAGCGCGGAAACCACCACGCTCAGCGTGCCGGCGAGGTTCAGGGTGCCGAGCACACGGCCGGCCTCGCGCGGGTCGGGCAGCACGGCGGACACGAGCTCCTGGCCGACCGCGTTGAACAGGCCCAGACCGAACCCGGCGAACCCGGCGAACAGCAGCAGCCCGAGCACGGAGGCGGGCAGCACGATCGGCATGAGCGCGCCCACGGCCACGCACGCGGCGCCCGCCAGCGACGGACCCCACGCGCCGAACCGGTCGGCGATCGGCCCGGACGCCCACGCGGCCACGAGCGAGACGACCAGCGTCACCACGCCCATCCATGCGAGCAGCAGCGCGGAGGCGGCGTTGCGGTTCTCCCCCGCGACGCCGGACGTGCCGGCGAACACGCCGTACTTCGCCACGAAGAACGCCACCACGGTCACGCAGCCCACGGCGGTCATGAGGAACAGGCGCGACCAGAACACGCGGCGGAACCCCGGCACCTTGCCCTTGAGGCTCAGCGAGGCGAACGCGTCGTCCATGCTGCTCGGCAGACGCATTTCGACGCTCGAGCGCTCGCGCGGCCAAACCACCACGGCCACGATGCCCGCGAGCGCCAGCGCGGCGGCGCCCCACGTGAGGCCCTGATGGATGCGGTCGACGAACAGCACGCCCGCGAAGCCGCCGAGCATCTGCGCCACGGCGAGCGCGGTGCCGTACCAGGCGTCGGCGCTCGGACGGAACTTGTCGGGCACACGGTCGGCCATGACGCTCACGAACGGGCCGATGAGCATGCCGTAGCACGCCTGCACCACGCACCACAGGATCACCACGAGGCGCGGCAGGATCGTCGCGCCGCCGAGCGAGGCCAGACCCCACATGGCCAGTCCGGTCAGCAGGCCGCCGCCGACGATCCACATGGTGCGCCGGCCGAGCACGGAATGCGTGGCGTCGGACGTGGAAGCGAACACGGTCTGCGTGTAGAAGGAGATCACGGCGCCGAGCGCGCTCAGCAGGCACAGGGCGGATACGGCCGGCATCATGCCGAACCGGTCGAGCCACGCGGGCAGGAGCGTGCCGGTGGCGGCGGCCATCGGGACCGCGCACAGGATCGCGCCGGCCACGAAGCCGAGCTTGATGCGCAGCATCTGGCCCTTGGTCGGGCGGGTGCCGTCGGCGGCCACGACCGGGTCGCGCATGTCGAGGTACGCGGAGTCCGGGTCGGGCATGGCGGCGTCGATGGTGGCGGCGGCCACGGCGGGCGTCATCTCGGTGGCCATGCGCGTGGACTGCAGGCCGGACTGGTCGGCGGACGCGGTGGCCTTGTCCTGCGGCAGGCGGACGGCGAGGCGCGCGATGGCGGCCTTGTCCGCGGCGGACAGCACCTTGTCTGGGTCGGGCCTGTCGTCGATGCCGGGGCGCACGTACACGTCGCCGGGCATGACGAACTTGCGAGGCTGCTGATTTTGGGATGGTTCGGGCATGGTTGCGGTTCCTCTCTGTCAATCCCTCTTCCGCCCCACAGCTTAGAAAGCGATTTCGACAGCCCGCAACGCAAAGGGCCCCGCCGCGGCGAGGGAAACGCCACGGCGGGGGCCCGGTGGGGAAACAGGGAAACGGGAAACGGAGGGAACTACTTCACGTTCTTGATGCGCATGATCAGGAACGCGGCCACGAGCACGAGCACGATGGCGACCGGGAAGATCCACATGTAGTTCTGGCCGGAGATCACCACGACGATCGAGCCGAGCAGCGAGCCGAGCACGGTGCACAGCGTGTTCGCGAGGTTGAGGATGCCGAGGTCCTTGCCGGCCTCGTCCGGGTTCGGCAGGACGGACACGTTGAGCGCCTGATCGATCGCGTTGTACACGCCGTAGCCGAAGCCGGCGATCGCGGCGAACAGGTACATGCCCATGGCGCTCGGGATGATCCACGGCATGAGCACGCCCACCGCGTACAGGCAGCTGGCGATGGCGACCGGCACCTTGCGCATGCCGATCTTGTCCGTCAGCGGGCCGGCCACGAGCGCGGCCACGAGCGAGACGACGAGCGTGATGGTGGCCATGACGGCGATGATGTTCGCGGCCTCGTCCGCCAGCGCCTGGTCCTTGAGGCCGGAGCCGGCCAGCGTGTAGTACTTGACGATGTACAGCTGGTACATGACGATCATGTTGTAGCCGGCCATCATCATGGTGCGGCCGAACAGCGCGTAGTAGAAGTCGGGCGCGTTCTTGGGCGGGCGGAAGCTCATGAGCAGCATCTTGGCGCTGAACGGCTCGCGCGGCAGGTCCACGCTGGACTTCTCGCGCGGCCAGACGATCACGGTGACGATGCCGATGAAGCCGAACACGCAGGCGGCCATCATGAAGCCGGTGGACAGGCCGGCGGCCTTGATGACCTGCGCGCCCACGAGGGAGCCGAGCGTCTGGCCGCAGGCGATGCCGGCGCCATAGAAGCCGGAGATGGTGCCGCGGACCTTGTCCGGCACGCGGTCGGACATGGTGGCGACGAACGGGGCGAGCATGACGTTGTAGCCGAGCTGCATGCCGCACCAGGCGACCATGATCACCGCGTGGGAGTGGGTGGCGCCGAGCAGCAGCGCGCACAGGCCGGTGATGACGCCGCCGGCGATGATCCACGGGGTGCGGCGGCCGAAGCGCGAGCGGGTCAGGTCGGAGAAGGTGCCGAAGATCACGTTGGCGAGCAGGGCCACCACGGAGCCGGCCGCGTTCAGGGCGCCGATCATGGCGTCGCGGGAGGCCGGGTCGATCTGGTCGAGCAGCTCGGGCAGGATCAGCGAGCTCAGGGCGACCCACGGGATGGCGCAGGCCACGGCGGACAGGGTGAAGCCCACGCCAAGGCGGATGATCTCGGCCTTGGTCGGGCGGTGGCCGTCGGCGGAGACCATCGGGTCGCGCATGTCGTTGAACGCGGAGTTGAGGTCCGGCGCGGCGGAGTCCACGCTGGCCACGGCGGTGGCGAGGTTCGCGGCCTTCGCCTGCGCGGCGGCGACCGTGGCGTCCGCCGGGTCGGTCTCGATGGTCTTGGTCTCTCCGGGCTTCATGGCCAGCCGCTCGACGGCCTCCTTCTGCTCGGGCGTGAGCGCCTTGTCGTAGTCCGGGCGGTCGTCGATGCCCGGGCGCACGAACTTGTCGTTCTCTTCACTCATGGTGTGCTCTTTTCTCTTTGGTTGTTGACTGCGTTGTCGTTGTTGACTGCTTTGTCAAGTGCTGCGGGCCCGGGCGCATGCCGTGTCGCATGGCCCGGGCCGGCGGGGCGGCCTCCGCTTGTGGCTCCCCGCCCGGGACTCTGCGGTCAGGCCGCGACCGGGGGCTCGGCGAGCAGGTCGTGCGTCTCGTGGTCGCCGGCCGCGTCGTGCCACGCGAGGCTGGCGATCGGGGTCGCGTTGTCCACGCCGAGGCCGCGCGACGGTTCGAAGGTGAGCGCGGCGGAGGTGCCGGTGGCACCATTCTCCCAGCGGAACGTGATCGCCGCGCCGCCGTCGGCCACTTCGTAGGAGAAGTCGCCGTCGAACGCGTCGAGCTCGTTGCGGAACTTCGACAGGGCGTTCAGGGCCTTGACGACCGGACGGGCGAGGTTCTCGTCCACCTCGGCAGTCGAGTAGTAATGGCGGTTGATGTCGCGACCGTTGTTGGTGCGGCGCAGCAGCTCCATGTCGTTGGAGCCGGCGAGCGCGCCCACGTAGTAGACCTGCGGTACGCCCGGCAGGAAGAACTGCACGGCGCGGGCGGCCAGATAGTGCTGGTCGTTGCGGCCGAGCGCGGAGTAGTACGTGGAGTTGACCTGGTAGAGGTCGAGGTTGGACGCGGCGGCGCCGGTGGCGGCCTGCGACTCGCCGTTGGTGTTGGCGTGGATGGTCTTGACCAGGTTGTCCACGTCCTCGTCGGGGATGAGACCCTTGAGGCTGCGGTCGAGCTGGTCGGAGCCGATGTCGATCACGCCGATGCCGTCGTGCGTGTCAAGCACGGTGACCGCGTTGTTCGGGCGGATCTCGGTCCACTCGGCGAGGGGCTTGATGTTCCCGGAGAACACGGAGTGCAGGAGCAGCGGCGGCAGCGCGAAGTCGTACACGCGGTCCACCTTGGAGGCGATCTCCACCTGCTTCTTGTAGTACGAGTGCACCTCGATGAGGATCTCGAGGCCGCGCTTGACGCCCTCCTCCCTCAGGCGGGAGATGAGCTTGAAGGTCTTCGGCGTCATGAAGCAGCTGGTGCCGGCCTCCTTGGCGCCGTAGCCCACCGCGTCGAGGCGGATGTAGCTCACGTGGCTGGCGGCCATCTGGTCGAAGATGGACATGAGGTATTCCCAGCCCTTGTCGGAGTCGGTGTCGATGTCCACCTGCTGCGGGGTGAAGCTCACCCACACCAGACGGGTCTTGCCGGCGAACTTGTAGTGCGTGAACGGCAGGCCCGGACGCGGGCGGTAGATGCCGGCGAGGTCCTCCTCGGTGGCGCCGTTGGGGAACACGGAGCTCATGGTGAGGAACATCGGGTAGTACTCGGACTCCTCGCCCTTGGCGAGCACGTCCTGGAACTGCCTGGACTCCCAGCTCATGTGGTTGACGATCGCGTCGACCATGATGTCATGGGTGGAGCTCAGCTCGGCCACGTCGTCCCAGGAGCCCAGTCGCGGGTCCACCTTGGTGTGGTCGATCGGATCGAAGCCGGCGTCCGCGCCGTCGAACGGGGTGAAGAACGGCAGGATGTGGACGCCGTCGTACACGCCGTCGAAGCGGGTGCGCAGGATCTCGGTCATGGACTTGAGGGTGCCGTCGCCCAGACGGTCCGCGTAGGTGATGAGCTGGACCTTGTTCTTCATGGCATCTCCTTCATCGATGATGGGTGATTGCGGTTGGCGTTGACGTGTTGAGTTATGGCCCGACGCTGGTGTCGAACCGGTTCGATGCGCCGTACGGCCTTACGCCGCCCATCCTCGCGGACATGCGGCCGGATCGTGCTGCTGTGATTTCCTACTTCCCATCACACCATTGTGTGTCGAACCGGTTCGATAATACCGCGCACCGGCCCTTCCGCGCAACTGCGGCCCCCGGCGTGTCGCGCGACCGCCCAACGCCTTCGGCTCCCGCCACGCACCAAATCACCGCCGGGGCCCAGCCCGGTCCGCTCCGACGTTCCACCGCCGTTCCTCGCTGTCCCTCGATGTCCCTCGCTGTGTCTCAATCCGCCGCCATTTTCAACTTCGGATGCGAATCAGGACACGAAACCGCCGCCTTGCGTCTCAAACCGCATCCACTTTTCATTTCGGATGCGAATCGAGACACGGAACGGCCATCACACGTCCCGGATTGCATCCGGCTTCGTCAATGGATGCGATTTGGGACACCAATGTGCAATGTGCATGATGAATGAACCGCGGCACCGCAGCATCACAGCGCACAATACGCACCCATGGCACCGCAATCACCCCGCGCACGGTACCGCGAGCACCCCACGGCGGCGAAGATCACGCCCTCGCGGCACAGGTCCCGCCGCCGCACCGCAATCACGCCCGCCCGGTGAGCGTCAGGTACACCAGCAGCACGTTGAGCGCGATGATGAGCACCGCCACGGCGATGAAGATCACGTGCTTGACCATGCCGTCCGCATACTGCCCCATGAGCTTACGGTCGTGCGTGTAGCGCATGAGCGGGATGATGGCGAACGGGATGCCGATCGACAGGATCACCTGCCCGATCACCAGCGCCATCGTCGGGTTCGGCGCGAACCACAGCACCACGAGCGCCGGCACCAGCGTCACCACGCGGCACGCCCACATCGGCGCCTTGACGTGCAGCAGGCCGCGCATGATCTCCGCGCCCGCGTACGTGCCGACCGACGTGGACGACAGCGACGACGCCAGCAGGCCGATCGAGAAGATCACGCCGATCGTCGGGCCGAGCACCGCCACGATCGCGTGCTGCGCGCCCTCGATGGAATCCGTGCCGGCCATGCCGTACAGGCTGTTCGCGGCGATGAGCAGCAGCGACAGGTTCACCGTGCCGGCGAGCAGCAGCGCCCACACCACGTCGATCTTGGAACCGCGCAGCAGCTGGCGCACGCCCGGCTTCTTCTCGCCGCCCGCGTAGTGGTCGTTGACCAGCGTGGAATGCAGGTAGATGGCGTGCGGCATCACGGTCGCGCCCAGCATGGAGGAGGCCATGAGCACCGAATCCGTGCCGTTGAACCCCGGCACCAGACCGCCCAGCACGTCGCCCACGGACGGCGGCTGGATCACGAGGCCCGCGATGAAGCCGAACGTGATCACCAGCAGCAGCGAGATGACGATCTTCTCGAACACACGCTGCGTGCGGCCGCCCTCGAACATGAGCATCACCGTGGACACCGCGCCGATCACGCAGCCGCCGATGAACAGCGGCAGGCCGAACAGCAGGTTGAGCGCGATGGCGCCGCCGATCACCTCGGCCAGATCGGTCGCGATGGCGATCACTTCGGCCTGCATGAAGAACATGAACCGCCCGGCGTCGCTCATGCGCTCGCCGAGCAGCTGCGGCAGGGACTTGCCGGTCACGATGCCCAGCTTGGCCGACTGGTACTGGATGAGCACGCTCATGGCGTTGGCGAGCACGAGCACCCACACCAGCAGGAACCCGTAGCGCGCGCCGGACGTGATGTTCGCCGCCACGTTGCCCGGGTCCACGTACGCCACCGCCGCCACGAACGCCGGCCCCAGAATGCTGGCCAGCGCGTGGCCCTTGTTCTTCTTGCCCCTGCCGGCCTCCAGCGCATGACCGCGCTCCACGTCAATCTCGGAGGCGCGCCCCTTCACGCCCACGTCCACGCCCAACTGGGGGAACTGCTCGGTTTCCGTGTTGTTGTCTTCGTTCACCATGCCGATTACCGATCGCTTCCTTCTTGTCCGCCACAGTTGTACCGCAGGCGGGCGCCAAGCGTGTAACGGCGCGGGCGGCCCCGGCTACCGCACGGGCACGCCCTCGCCGGGGCAGTTGTGCAGCACGCCCTTCATGGCGCGCTTCTCCTCGCTGGTCACACTCAGCCCGTACTTCGCCTTGACGCCGATCTGCCGCGCCACGTACGGGCACTGGTACGCCCTGTTCTCCGGCAGCCACGCGTCCGCGGAGGCGGATCCCTTGTCCTCGTTGGCCGGCCCGTCCACGGCGAGCAGGTTGTACATGTCGTTGCCGAACTGGTAGCGCCGGGCCGTGTCCCACGTGCTCGCGCCCGACTTCCACGCGTTCTCCAGCGCCACCACGTGGTCGATCTGCACGGCCGTGCTGGTCTTCACCCCGCGCGTGAAGTGGATCGTCGCGCCGGTGTACGGGTCGTCGAGCACGCCGGTCTTCACCTTGCAGCCGCCGGCCTTGGTGTACGTCACGTCGGTCATGTCGCGCTTGAGCACGGCCTCGCGCACGTCGCACCCGTCGCCGTCGTCGTCGGTCTTGCGGAATCCGAACGCGTCGCGGTCGTACTGCGAGGCGGGCTTCGGGTTGTCCACCACGGCGAGCGTGTCCAGCGTGGTCGCGGCGTCGCCCACGGCCGTGTACGCGCCGGTGACCTCGCCCACGCCCGGGCTCACGCGCGGCAGCAGCACGCCGGCCGTCACGCCCGCGATCACCGCGGCCACGACGAGGATCAGCACGCGCTCCAGCGGCGACGACCCCCACGCGGCGCGGCGGTACCTCGCGTTGCGGCGCGGACGGCGGGATGGGCGGCGGTATCGTCGTCCTGTCATATCGGTCCTGTTGCTCCTGTTACGCCTTCCGATGGCTTCCGATGACGGTTCCCGACGACTGTTCCCGATCAGGCGTACGAGAAGGTCATCGGATCGTGGCCCATGCGCCCGTCGCCGTCCAGCGCGTCGATCGCGGCGTGCTCCTCGGCGGTGAGCGCGAAGTCGAACAGCTCGATGTTCTCGCGCTGGCGGGCCGCGTGCGTGGACTTGGGGATGATGATCGTGCCGTTCTCGACGTGCCAGCGCAGAATCACCTGCGCGGGGCTCTTGCCGTGCGCCTCGGCGATGCGCTCGATCGTGCCGTTTCCGGCCTCGAGGTCCTTGCCGCGGGCCATCGGCGAGTACGCCTCGACCGCGATGCCGTGCTCCTTGCAGTAGGCGACGGTCTCGCGCTGCTGCCACGTCGGGTGGATCTCCAGCTGGTCGACCGCCGGCCACGCGCCGGTCTCCTCGTGCAGGCGCTCCAGATGCTCCGGCAGGAAGTTGCACACGCCGAGGGCGCGGATGCGGCCCTCGTCGCGCAGCTTGGCCATGGCCTTCCAGCTCACGTCGCTGCGCCAGTCGAACGGGGTGGGCCAGTGGATCATGTACATGTCCACGTAGTCGAGGCGCAGGAGGCCGAGCTGGCGGTCGAACGCCCTGAGCGTGGAGTCGTAGCCCTGCTCGGAGTCGCGCAGTTTGGTCGTCATCCACAGGGACTTGCGCGCCTCGCCGGTCGTGAAGCCGGCCGCCTCGAGCGCGCGGCCCACGCCGGCCTCGTTGTTGTAGCCGGCCGCGCCGTCGATGTGGCGGTACCCGGCCGCGAGCGCCGATTCGACGACCGGCACCACGCCCTCGTCGTCGATGCGCAGCACGCCGAGGCCCACCTGCGGGATCCGGTTGCCGTCCGACAGTTCGATCATCGGCACCTGCGCCGCGGCCTTGTCCAGTTCGCTCATTGCGTCCCTTTCCTCGTCTTCCGTCAGTCTTTCGTCCGTCTTTTGCCCCGCTGCCGTTTCCCGCGCGTGGTCCACGCGTTGTCCACGCGGCGCCCGCGCGTTCCAGGCGTCAGCGGTAGTCCACGTCCCACGTGATGTTGCGCTCGTGCTTCATGAAGCACCACGCGGACACGCGGTCGGCGTCGGTGTCGCCCATGAGCGCGCGCACGGCGATCACGGTCTGCGCGCCGAACGGCAGGGCTTCGAAGTGCTCGTACGCGTTCCACCCGTCCACGGCCACCGCGCGGGAGTCGTGGTCGTCGGTGTAGCCGTAGCCGGCCGCGTTGGACCAGCCGAAAAAGCACAGGCCCCAGGCGTCGTGCTCGTCCAGCTCCTTTTCGAAGGCGTCGGCGGCGGCCACGTCGGCGTCGTTCGCGCCGTACTCGCGCGCGCGGGCGTCGGCCTGATCTCGCCAGTTCTCGGGCACGGACTGCGGGCGGGCGAACGTGCGCGGCAGGGCGTCCTCGTCCACGATGCGCATCGGCGTGCCGTTGGCGGCGCCGGAGAGCAGCAGGCCCAGCATGCGGGCGGGCGCGTTCGGCGGGATGTTCTTCAGCGCCTCGGACAGATGGTCGTTCATATGGTCCCCTTAGGTTCCCTGTTTCGTTCGCGGTTCCGCGTGCGATTATATGCCGAGCCACCGCCGAGGACGGGGCCGCCGGCTCCCTGCGCCCGCCGCCGCGCCAATCCGCGCATACCATAAAACATTTCCAAAAACAAGTAGTGACTTTTGCCGCGCACTGCCGTAAGGTGCGGTTTCAGTACGCCCTGAGAACGCCTTTCCGGGGCATGGCAAGGAATCGAGAAACACATGTCCAACGACAAACTCAACACACGAGACTACATCTACATCGGCGTCTACACGGTCCTCTACTTCGTGCTCATCTGCGTGGCGGCCATGATCGCGAACCTCATCCCCGGCGGCCAGCTGTTCATGGGCCTCGCCTGCGGCATCCTCGGCGGCGTGCCTTACATGCTCGTGCTCATGAAGTCCCGCCACTTCGGCGCGGTGACCATCGTCGGCGTCCTGCTCGCGCTCATCATGGGCGTCATCCACGGCAACTGGTACACCATCGTCACCGCCATCGTGGCCGGCGTGGCCGCTGACCTCATTGCCCGCGCGGGCGGCTACCGCAAGCTCGCCCTCAACGTGCTGTCCGCCGGCGTGTTCAACCTGTGGAACCTCGGCCTGTTCCTGCCGTTCTACATCGGACGCAACGACTACCTCGCCGCGCAGGCCGCCAAGAAGGGCGCCGAGTGGGCCGAGAACATGGCCAACCTCTTCCCCACGTGGATGCTGCCGGTGATCGTCGTCATGGGCGTGGTCGGCGGCTTCGCGGGCGCGTGGATCGCCAAGGTGCTCATGAAGAAGCACTTCCAGCGCGCCGGTCTGGTCTGAGCCCGAGCCCCATCCCGCCCGGAATCCCATGAACTTCTCCACCGCCAGCTACCGCGGCATCCTGCGGTTCGACCCGCGCACCAAGATCCTGTTCACGCTCACCGTGGGCGCGTTCTGCCTGACCATGCTCGGCGGGTCCGCCCCCGCGGCGTCCGCGGTCCGCGGCGCACTCACCGTGGTCTCCTTCCTGCTGCTCGCGGTGAGCGGCCGCCCCCGCGCGGCGCTGGTGTTTCTGGTCTGGCTGGGCGTCGCCTACGCGGCGGCGGAGTGGCTGCTGCCCCACGTGGGCGGCTTCCTCGGCTGGTTCATCTACGCGACGCTGGGCATGACCACGCAGACGCTGCCCAGCGCCATCGCCTCCTACTGGCTGCTGTTCACCACCACGGCCGGCGAGCTCATCGCCGCCCTGCAGCGCGCCCGGGTGCCGCAGGCGGTCACCATCCCGCTGGCCGTCATGTTCCGCTTCTTCCCCACCGTGGTGGGCGAGGCCCGGCAGATCAACGACGCCATGCGCATGCGCGGCGTGCATCTGGGCGGCGGCAAGGCGTCCGAGATGTTCGAGTACCGCGTGGTGCCCATGGTCACGAACTCGGTGAAGATCGCCGACGAGCTCAGCCAGGCGGCCCTGACGCGCGGCCTCGGCGCGGCCCCCACGCGCACCAGCATCGCGCGCATCGGCTTCGGATGGCAGGACTGGCTGCTCGCCGCCGGCTGCGCGGCCTGTTTCGCGGCCCTTGCGCTGCCTTGGTGATCGCCGATGGCGATTTCTGACCGCGCCCGCCATGTAACCGGCATTGATCGCCGCGCCGGAACGGCCATTTCCGGGCTTTCGCACTTGCCCACGCCGGTGCGGCACGGCCTTTGCCGAGCGCGTTAGGTCAGAAATCGAATCCCTCCCGCATGAAAGGGTTTTCACGGATGATTCACTTCGATCAGGTGACGTTTGAATACGCCGGGGACGCGCACACCGGCGTCTACGACCTCAACGGCGAGATCAAATCCGGCGAGACGCTGCTGCTGTGCGGCGATTCGGGCTGCGGAAAGACCACGGTCACGCGACTGATCAACGGACTCGCCCCGCACTACTTCGACGGCACGCTCACCGGGCACGTCGCCGTGGCCGGGCTCGACACCGCCTCCGCACCGGGCGGCCTCGCCGCGATCGCCCGCCATGTGGGCTCGGTGTTCCAGAACCCGAAGAGCCAGTTCTTCACCCTGGACGTGACCGGCGAGCTGGCCTTCGCCTGCGAGAACTTCCAGATGCCTCCGGACGAGATCCGCACGCGCATCGCCTCGGTGGCCGCGGACTTCCACATGGAGGACCTGCTCGACCGCCCGATCACCAACCTGTCCGGCGGGCAGAAGCAGAAGGTGGCCTGCGCGTCGGTGTCCACGGCCGGCCCGGACGTGCTCGTGCTCGACGAGCCGAGCAGCAACCTCGACGCGCGGGCCATCGCGGACCTGCGCGCGATCATCGCCCTGTGGAAACGGCAGGGCAAGACCGTGGTGATCGCCGAGCACCGCCTCTACTGGCTCGACGGGCTCATCGACCGCGCATGGTACCTGCGCCACGGCCGGCTCGAGCGCGAGATGACCGGGGACGAGCTGCGCGGCCTGTCCGACGCCGAGCGGCGCGAACTCGGTCTGCGCCCCGTCCGCGCGGAGCAGATCGTGGGCACGGTCTCCGCCGCCGATTCCGCCGCCGATTCCGCGTTTGGCTCCGCGCCGGAGACCGCGCGATCCTATGCCGTCGACCATTTCTCCTACACCTACCGCCGCGCCAAGCAGCCCACGCTGGACGTGCCGCACGCGCTGCTGCCCGCCGGCCGCGTCACGGCGGTCACCGGCTTCAACGGCGCCGGCAAGTCCACGTTCGTCCGCTGCCTGCAGGGGCTCGACCGCCGCTGCAAGGGCACGCTGGCGCCGCCAGCCATGCCGCCGTCGGGCGCGGCTTCCGCAACGGCCGCGACGCCCGGCACCGACGCCAAACCGGTCAAGCCCGCCAAGCCCCTCGACCGCAAGGCCCGCCTCAACGCCTGCTTCACCGTGCTGCAGGACGTCAACTGCGAGCTGTTCACCGAATCGGTGCTCGACGAGGTGCTGCTCGCCATGCCGGAACGCGACGGTTCAGGCGATGAGCCGACCGGCCCCGCGGCCCGCGAGACGAAGGCGCGAAGCATCCTCGCCGACCTCGACCTCGCCGAGGTGGCCGACCGCCATCCGCTGTCCCTGTCCGGCGGACAGAAGCAGCGCGTGGCCATCGCCGCCGCGTTGGCGTCCGGGCGCGACATCGTGATCTTCGACGAGCCGACCAGCGGCCTCGACATGCGCCACATGCGCGAGGTGGCCGGCCTGCTGCGCAGCCTCGCCGCCTCCGGCCGCACGGTGGTCGTGGTGACGCACGACCCCGAGTTCGCGCTTGCGGCGGCGGACGGCGTGCTCGCCATCGACCGTGGCAGGGTCACGGGCTCCTACGCGTTCGACGCCGCCGGCGCCCGCCGCCTCGCCGCGTTCCTCACCGCCAAGGTGACCGCCTGACCGCGCGGGCGCCGGACTCCCGTACGCGGCCGGACGCGACCCCGGCGCCGTCCGACCAAACACGGCAAACCATTTTTGTAGGTTTCCACAAATCCGCGCCCGCCCGCGTTTGCCTACCATGGCGATATTGGATAGCCATATACGGCCCCGTGAATCGAAGGATGACAGGCATGCTGCAGGAATACACCACCCCGGGCGAATCGATCGTCGTGCGCGATGACGAATCGCTGTTCTCACTGCTCACCGAGCGCATCGCGCGCACCGGCGAGGACACGGTCATCGCCAGCCGCAAGACCGGTCCGGGCAGCTGGGCCACGATCACCAGCGGCGAGTTCCTCAAGCTCGTGCGCGCGGCCGCGAAGGGCTTCATGGCGTTCGGCATCGGCAAGGGCGACGCGGTGACGATCTTCTCCCCCACCCGCTGGGAGTGGGGCGTGCTCGACTTCGCGCTGGCGGCGATCGGCGCGGTCAGCGTGCCGATCTACGACACGGACTCCGCCGAGCAGGCCAAGCGCATCCTCGTCGATTCCGACGTCAAGCTGGCCATCGCGGACAACGAGACGCGCTTCCACCGCCTGTACACGGTGATGGACGCGTGCCCGGCCCTGCGCCGCATCCTCATGCTCGACAACAACGCCATGGGCGCGCTGCAGGGGCTCGGCGCCTCGATCACCGACGAGGAGCTGGACGGGCGCATCGCCTCGGTGAGGGCCGACGATCTGGCGACCATCGTCTACACGTCCGGTTCGACCGGCGCACCCAAGGGCGCGGAGCTCACGCACCGCAACTTCCTGTCCATCGTGCGCGCCGCGACCGACTGCCTGCACGAGATGGTCGCTGACGACCACCCGCGCCTGCTGCTGTTCCTGCCGCTGGCCCACTGCTTCGCCCGGTTCATCCAGTACGTGTCGATCGGCACCGACGACGGCGTGGTCGGCTACCTTCCGGACACCCGTTCGCTGCTGCCCGACCTGCGCTCCTTCCAGCCGACGTACCTGCTGGGCGTGCCGCGCGTGTTCGAGAAGGTCTACAACGCGGCCTCCCGCAAGGCCGGCAACGGCATGAAGGGCCGACTGTTCCTCAAGGCCGCCGAGGCCGCGCGCGACTGGTCGCGCACCCAGCAGGCCGGCGAGAAGCCGACCGCCAGGCAGATCAGCGAGCACGCGATGTACGAGGCGCTGGTCTACCGCACGGTGCGTGGCGCGCTCGGCCCGAAGATCCGCTACGTGGCCTGCGGCGGCGCCCCGCTGTCCGAGGATCTGGCGCACTTCTTCAACGGCATCGGCCTGCCGATGATCCAGGGCTACGGCATGACGGAAACCGCCGCCCCGTTCGCGGCCACCCGCGTCACCGACAACGTGATCGGCACCGTGGGCCAGCCTGCTCCCGGTTCGTCCGTGCGCATCGCGGACGACGGCGAGCTGGAGGTCAAGGGACCGAACGTGTTCCGCGGCTACCACAACCTGCCGGCCAAGACCGCCGAGGCGTTCACCGCCGACGGCTGGCTGAAGACCGGCGACCTCGCCACGATCGACGACGAGGGCCGCATCGCCATCACCGGCCGCAAGAAGGACATCATCATCACGGCCGGCGGCAAGAACGTCTCGCCGATCCCGCTCGAGGAGGAGATCGGCAAGTGCCCGATCGTCGAGCACGCCGTGGTGGTGGGCGACGCCCGCCCGTTCATCGGCGCGCTCGTCACGCTCGATCCGGAAGGGCTGGCCGCATGGCTGCCCACGCGCCGGCTGCCCGCGGACATGCCGATCGCCGAGGCCGCCGTGAACGACGAGGTGCGCGCCGAGATCCAAACCTACGTGGACAAAGCCAACGCGACGGTGTCCCGCGCCGAGTCCGTGCGCAAGTTCGTGGTGCTGGACGAGCAGTTCACGCAGGACAACCGCTGCCTGACCCCGTCGCTCAAGGTGGTGCGCCCGGCCGTCAACCGCGTGTTCGCCGACGTGATCGACAAGGATCTCTACGAGGGCAAGCGCTGAGACAGTGCCTCGCCGCATTCGAGCGCATCGAGCCGGCGTTCGAGCTCCTCGATGCGCGCCCGATAGCGCAGCAGCACCGCCTCCACGGAATACCGGTGGCACACGCTGCTCGGCATGTACGGCGCCGGCATGGGCGTGAAGCCCTTGGAGCGATCGGCGCCACGGCACTCGTGGGAACCGCCGCAACCGTCCGAATCGCCGGCGCCGTCCATTCCGCCGCCGACCTCGGTCTCGGAAACCGCTCCGAACACCTGCCCGACCGTATCTTCCGCGTCGCCGGCCGATTCGTCGTCCGCGATGGCATTGCCCGCGTTATCGTCGGCAATGCCATACAGCGCGCCGCGCTCCTCCGCATCCCCATCCATCGAATTTGCAACGCCGTATGCCGCGCCGATGGCTCCGCCCGTTCCGCGCACTTCGGCCTCGTCGTCCGCGCCGGCAACCATGCCGCCGTCCGCGCCGACATCCGCGTCCGCCGCCGAATCCACGGCACCGAAAACGTTGCTGGTACGCAGCTCGCGGGCATCCGTCGCACCGTTCTCATCGGTCACGCCGTTGTCACCCGCCGCGCCGTCCGCATCCAGCGTCCCGACGACGCCGGCATGGGACGCCGCCGCACTCGTTCCGCCGCCGTCATTCACGTCACCGCCGTCATTCGCGCCGGCGTCCCCAACGAACCGGGCCACCCGAGTTCCCGCGCCGCACGCGTACGCGTATCCGCGTCGGGCGAGAACGCGAGGCGAACGATCGCCCGCAACGGCACTGTCGGCGATACCGCATTGATCGGCACCGCAGCCGGCAACGCCACGGTCGCCGATGGCGCAATCGGCGGCGCCCCGCCCGTTCCTCCGCGCTCCGGCCGGCCTGTCCTCAGGCACGTCCCCGCCGCGCATCCACCGTTCGGCGCACCGTTCGATGCGTTTGGCGCCGATGATCTGCGGTCCCAGACCGGCCGCCTCGAACACCGCCCGCGGCGATTCGCCGGCGTTCACGCGTCTGCGGAACTCGTTGCGGAACGTGTTGGTGTAGTAGATGCGCGACGGCGAAACCATTCTGACCGCCGGAATGCGCCGGAGCAGCATCATCTGCTCCTCGTCGAATGCGTTGTTCATGATTTGTTCTCCTTGTGTGTATATGTCCGTGTATGCGTCCTTGCATGAATCCGCGAACGGGTGCGCGCGGCGCCAATCGCCAAGGCCGACAGCAGGACCGTGATCCCGCCCGCAATCCATGCCATGTACGGAATCCGGCCATCACCCGTCGGCGCCGTCGCCGCGTCCACGGCGTCGCCGTCGCCGACCCGCTCACCGGTGATCACCAGCCGGTGCGTGTTGACCCCGTACGGCGTGCACGTCACCAGCGTCACCAGATCGCGGCCGGGCTCAATGCCCAAACCGGCGATTTCCCGCGGCTCCACCGTGCGCACACTCGTCACGCGGTAGGTCAGGGAGCGTTCCAGCACGGTGACCGAGAATTGGTCCCCCACCGCAAGCTCGTCCAGCCGCGTGAACAGTTCGGCCGACGGCAGACCGCGATGACCGGTCAGGATGGCGTGCGAGCCGTCGCCGCCGACCGGCAGCGAGGAGCGCCGCAAATGCCCGACGCCCTTCGCCAGTGTCTCCTCGCCGGTGCCGTGGTAGATCGGCAGCAGCAGCCCGATGCGCGGTATGGTCACATACCCCATCGCGCCATCGCCGGCCACATTGAGCAGCGCGTCATAGTCGGGGGAAGCCGTGCCGGGGACAGGTGCGGAGGCATCCGGCACCGGCACGCGGCCATTGGCGAGCGCCCGGTTGTACCGGTCCGCCGCCTCCCATTGCCGTTGCAGCGCCGCCGCGTCCAGTTGCGACACGGCGGCGCGGTAACCGACGATGGCCGCGGCGTGCGCCCGGTTGGCCAGCATGTTCGCCGCCGCCGGGTACAGGCACACGCCGAGTCCAGCCACAATGAGCAGCACTGCGACCGCGGCGACACCCGGGTTCCGACGCCTTGCCGCATGCTTTGCCATGCGCCTTGCCGCCATGATCGTTCATCCCCTCCTTTCCGCCTGCGTCGCCGCAATCGTCCGCCGCCCGTTACCGCCGCCGCGCACGCCGCCCGACGCGCGTCGCCATGAGCACGGCCCCGCCGGCGATCAGCAGCGCGCCGACCACGCCGAAGACGACCGTGCCCACGCCGCCGGTCTGCGGCAGCCCGCCCTTGAAGTTGGCGACCGTGCCGAACGCATAGCCGGGGTTGGCGTCCTCCTGGCCGGTGACGTTGCCGGTGTATTCGCCCAGTCCGTCTTCGGTTTTGCCCGTGTCGGCGATGGTGAAGGCGATCGGCGTGGAGTTCAGCACGTACCCCTCCGGCGCCTTGGTCTCGCGCAGCGCGTAGTCGCCCTGATCGAGTCCCGCGATGTTGAGCCGTCCCGGATTGGCCGCGTCCGTCGCCACGTGCAGGGATTGCGCGAAGCCCTCCGTCTTCCCGGCCTCGGGCAGCCGGTACAGTCCGCGCGCCTCGTCCACGGCGACCACCCGCAGCGTGGCGCCGTCGGCATCGAGAAGTTCGAATTCGGCGCCGGTGAGCGGATGGTTGTCGGAGCCGGTTTTGAGGATGGCGAGGCCGTAGGCGTAGACGACCACGTCGTCGCGTTCGGTGCGGTGGTCGTCCTGCGCGTACGGGTTGGTGGAGTACTGGAGCCTGACCTCGTTGCGGTTGCCGCCGGGGCCGACCACGGCGTTCCGGTTCACCACGGCGGTGTAGCGCACGTGGATGCTCCGGTATCCGGCGACCGCGGCGTACCGTTCCGCGCTCATGTCGACGAGGAAGCTGACCGCGTGGCCGTCCAAGTCCTTGGCGTCGGACGTGACGAGGTCGTAGGCGGTCCCGGCGACGAGCGGCGTCTCCTCCACCCCGGCGTTGACGCCGCTCACGGTGATCGAGTCGGCGTTGAGCGTCAGTCCCGGGTCCAGCGCATCCGCGAGGACGAACCGCCTGTTGACGGCGTTGGCGGGAAACACCGGCACGTCGGCGCGCAGGTCGAAAGACACGGTCTCCCCGATGCCCGCCGAATCGGAGCCGGTGCCGTTGGCGCCCTTGCCGCTCACATGCCCGGGAACGGTTTCGTTGACGGACTTGTCCACGCCGGGCAGGGCGCGTTTCGACGCGATGGAGACCGGGTCGATGCGCCACGAGCCGTCGTGGAAGGCGGGAATCACGTTCGCCATCACCGCCCGGTACACGTAGGCGCCGCCGGTGACGTGGATCAGGTAGCCGCCCATGGGCAGGTCGAACCGTGCGGACGCTTCCTCGCCCGCGACGACGGTGGCCGTGACCGTCACGGTGTCGGCCGGCGTGGCCTTCCGCAGGACGACGGCTGCGGACAGGGCGTCCGTGAACGCCGCGATGTCCGTCGCGGGCGCGCGATCCGCGGACGAGCCCGACGCGACAACCGTGTCGGACGGCAGGTCCGCGAATTGGTCGGTGACGGCGCCGTCATCGCCGATGTACTGCGGATAGTGCTCCGTCACCCATGCCCGCACGCCCTCGGACCAGACGTACTGCGGGTTCGACGGCCGGTCCGCCGCGTAGTCGTACCGCACGTCGAGCACCTGGTACGCGGTGGCCGTCGTGCCGGCTTCGACGTTGCCGATGGTGACCTCGCCGGTGTCCTCCCGCCCGATGGCCATGGCGGGTGCCGCGCCCGATCCGACCGCCGCCAGCAGACCGGCCAATGCGGCCAATGCGGTGAGCGCGGCGCCGATGCCGCCTGCAAGCGACTTGAACCGAGTCCTCAATGTGGTGTGTTGCGTTGTCATGGTTGTCTCCTTCTCAAGACCATGCGATGAAATGTTCGATGCGTTTGCGTCGTGCGTGCGGCCGCCCCACAACTGCGTGGATATCCCCCCGACGGCCGCCGCGCGGCATGCTTAATGGCGTTTGCCTGCGGACCTCCTTACCGTTTTTCCGGTTGCGATGGACAGCGCGACCGTGCCGGCCAGCAGCAGCGAACCTCCCGCCGTCACAGGCAGGACGACGCCGATGCCGCCGGTCATGGGCAGTTCCCCGCCGGGCCGGTCGTGGTTGGTGAACGCGATGGCGTCGCCGCCGACCGTGATTGTCCCCTGCGCGCCGGTGCCGGACGCCGCTTCCCGGCCGTTCACCAGCACCGTGGCGTTGAGACCGTGCGTGACGCCCGAGCCGTCGGCGTTCTCGCGCTCGGTGACGCGGATTTCCACCTGATGCACCGTGCGGTCGTACTCGACGTTCGGATCGTCGCCGCGCGTCTCGCTCACGGCGTAGCGGAACGTGGCCACGCCGTCCCGGTCCTTCGCCTTGCGGTAGACGTCCCAGGTGATCGCCGGCAGACGCCATTGGGCCAGACCGTCGGCGTCGACCGGGCTCGACGTGCCGTCGGCCGGTGCCGGCGCGCCGTCCTGCGGCTCCATGGACAAGGTGAACCGACCCGCTTCGATCGGCAGGTCGCCGTCGCGTCCGGTGAAGTGCTTGCGCGCCTGCACGGTCACGTCGATGGGCCGCGCCCGGTCGGTCTGCTCGTGGCGCCCGTCCGTGTACCGGTTGAGTTCCAGACTGGCGTCGTCGTGGTAGACGACCGTGGTGTTCACGGTGTAGTAGTCGTCGTCGCGCGTCATGCCGGAGGAGGCGATGACGTCGTTGATCTGCCGTTGCGCGGCGTCCACGGCGGCCAGCCCCTCGCCGGCGTGCACGGTCGCCGCATCGGCGCGGTTTCCGGCGACGACCGTGCTGCGGGACACCAGCGGCTTCCACGCGTTCCCCGCGCCGTCCACGTGCAGGCTCACCGGCGAACCCCCGTTGCGGATGAACACGTCCGCGCCGCCGTAGTCCGCTGCACGCCGGAGAGTGGCCGCCTCGGATCCGTCATGGGCGCGCATGGTCATGGCCTCGCCGGAATGCACGTAGTCGATGCCGAAGTCCTCGGTGGGCGCCGGCGTGGTGGAGGCGTCGGTCCAGCGGTCCGCGACGGCGGTGACCTCGTCCTTGGTCACGGTCGCGCTGTCGCCCTCGCCGCCGTCCGTACCTGCGGACACGGCATTGGCGCTGGATTTCACGGTGACGGGGACCGGCGCGGAGGCCGTTTCATAGCCGTCCGGAGCCGCGACCTCCACGAGCTCGTAGCGCACGCCCTCGGGGCTGGCGGGCAGATTGCGGGCGGTGAAGGTGCCGTCCCCGCCGGTCGTCAGCCGCAGCACGCCGTCCGCGTCCGCCCGGTCCGCGGTGTCCAGCGCGCCGGCGTCGTCGTAAATGGCGGCATTGTTCGCACCCCTGACATATCGGCCCTGCGCATCCCTGAGCACGTAGACGGCGCCGGCGAGGCCCTGTTCGGGGTTGGAGGCGCTGGTCTTGCGGAACGAGAAGTCGCCGAGCACCGTGGCGGAGGCGGTGTGCCTGACCGTGCTGAGGAAGTCGACGCGGAGCCCGTAGAAGTAGCTGAGCGACACCGCGTCCAGCGCGCCGTTGCGGTCCGTGTGGCGCACCGCGTAGGTGTATTGCGCCATGTTCATGACCTCGCCGTCCTTGGCGTCATGGCCAAAGCCGGTGACGGTCCATGCGGCGGCGTCCTTGGACACCGTGGCCCCGGTGGTCGTGTTGAAGCTCAGATCCTCGCCGCCGAATTCGGTCCGGTCCAGAATCGGCTTGACGGGCAGTTCCCCGCCGCCGTCCCGCACCGCCTTGACCGCGGCGGCGTCATCGGTGAGCTGGAGGATACCGGCCTCCACGCGGATGGTTTTGGGCTGACCGGCGCCGGAGCGGACGTAGGTCACGCCAGTGTGGTGGTAGTACTCCTGATTGGGATTGATAATCGCATTACGAGTTGTCGAGAAATTCTTCTCATACAACTTACTTGGCAGGATATGAAAAACGTTGCCGACTATGTTCAGGTTCGGAATTTTCGTCTCAACCCCCACTTCCGGCATCGCCAACACTTCCAGCCCCAGCCCGCGCGCATTGACCTCGTACACCCCGCTCAGGTACTGCACGCCGTTGAGCAGCCGGATCGGCGGCAGACCGCTGCCCGCGTACGCCTTGCCCAAGTCCCACGCGGGCCAGCCCTTGTCGCTGGTCTTGCCGTCGCCGCGGATCGACGCCAACACCTGCGCGGTCGTCTTCGCGGACAGGTTGGCGCCCGGGAATTCACGCCGCACCTCGGCGGTCATGAGCGCGCGCAGGGTGGAATCCGGCACCATCGCGCGCATGTCGCTTTCCCACGAAGCGGGCAGCACCGTGCCCGCCGCCCCGGCGTCACGCGTCGCGCCGAAGGCCTGATCGGCAAGCCCGATGCCCGCCGCCAGCATGCCGAACAGCACGGCGACCATCGCGACGCGCATCCCCGCCTCGCGCAGCACGGCGCCCGCAAACGCGCGGGACTCACGCAGCAGCGCGCGCCAAACGTCCGGCCGCGCGCCTTCCCCGCAGCGTCCCGGCGAACGTCCATGCCCCGGGAAACATCCGCCGGAGCCCCGCACGCTCTCCGCGGCGCCTGTGCCCGCCGCGCCCGAGGAAACGGTGGCCCCGACAGGCCCTGCGGGTTGGTCGTATGGTATTTGGGCAAGCTCATCCGAGCCATGGATAGCCGTAAGCATGGTTTCCCCTTCTGGCGTCATCGCCGTGTTTTCGGAACCCCTGGCTATCCCTCAACGCCGGAATTCGTTGTACAACCAATCAGTACCCGCCGCCGCAGACACGCTCCGGCCCCGTGACCGCCCATAACGGGGAATTCCCAAGCCCATTCAATCCCGGCAAATCGGCACAACCACACCGTTGAAACACCGCCGTCTCGCTCCCCTTCGCAACACGCCGGCCGAAAAACCAATGCGCCAAGTCACGCCGCACCGCGCAGCGCGCCACAGCGAACCGACCCGCCATCCGTCATCCCATCCGTCATCCCGTCCGTCGCCCGCAAACGAAAAACGGCCCCGCCGGCACAAAGCCAACGGGACCGCAAAACAGCCTATAAAGCCTGTAGCGCTACGCCTTCCGGGGCACGAACGCCTCGAAGATGAACCGGTCGAAGTACGGCTCGGACTCGCCGAGTTCAGCGGAGCTGCGCACTGTCCAGGAGACCGTGGTGGCGCCCATCGCGCGGGCGAGACGGACCTGCGGGGTGTCGCCGCCGTGCCAGTCGTAGGCGATGAAGTCGGGGCGGGACAGCCAGTCGAACGCGAGCAGTCCGGCCATCCATTCGGTGACGGCCTTCTTGTCCGTGCCGAAGGACGCGAAGTCCGCGAGCTGGCCGCGGTTGGCCTCGGGACGGTTCTGCTTGTACCAGTTGACCGCGCCCGGGTGGAACGACTCGATCACGTACGGGCCGGCGTAAGCGCTCAGCAGCGCGTCGCCCTTCTCCATGAGCTCGTCGTCGCGGTCCGACCAGTCGAAGCCGTCGAACTTGTACTCCACGATGATCGGCACGCGGCCGTCCACCACCTTGAGCACGTCGGAGAACAGCGGCACGTGCTGGTAATAGCCCTCCGGCGCGGTGGCGGGCGCGGCGTCGAGCGGCTTGGCCTCGGCGTCGCCGGGCTTGGCGGGGGCCGGGAACAGCGGGATGGCCGTGAGCTCCTCGTAGGTCAGATCGGCCACGCGGCGCGGGTCGCCGGCCACGCGCTCCAGATCGGAGTCGTGCACCACCACGACCTGCCCGTCGACCGTGAGCTGCAAATCGAGCTCGATGCCGTAGCCGGCCTCGGCGGCCGCGGCGAAGGACGCCAGCGAGTTCTCCGGGGCGATCGGACCGGCGAAGTCGGCGCTGCCATAGCCGGCCTGAACGGCCATGCGGCGGGCCAGATCCACATAGTCGCCGCTTTCCGCCTCGTAGCCGGCAACCAGACCGGAACCGGCGTCGTGCAGGCCGCGATGGGCGTACGGCACGTCCGGAACCTCCGGCACGTCATGGTTGCGCTTGTCGAATCCCGGGCGCGGCGCCACGGCCAGCACCCCGGCGCCGGCGGCGACCACGCCGGCCGCCAGCAGCTTCTTGCCAAATCCCATTCGGGCCTCCTTGACGGATTGGCGCGGCGAAATCATCCGCCGCGATCACATCACAAACCTAGCACCCTGCAACCGGGCCGGCGATCAGCTCTCCACCATGTGCGGCATGACCGTGGGGATATCGAGAACCTGTGTGTTCTGGCGGCGCGACAGCCAGTTGGCGAACCGCGAAATCGCCAGGTTCACGAGGATGTAGATGATCGCGACCACCAGATACACCGGCACGAGGCTGGAGAAGTTCGCGATGATCACCTTGGCGTTGACCATGAGCTCGGGGTACGTGACCACATAGCCGAAGGAGGTGTCCTTGACGACCACCACGAGCTGCGTGACCAGCGTGGGCGTGATGATGCGGAACATCTGCGGCATGACCACGTAGCGGAAGTTCTGCCACTCGCTCAGGCCCAGCGACACGCCGGCCTCCTTCTGGCCGTGGGGCACGGCGGCGGCGCCCGCGCGGTACACCTCCGCAAGCACGGCCGAGGCGTAGGCGGACACGGGGATCACAACCATCCAGTAGGTGCTGATCTTCAGTCCCATCTGGGCGGGCAGCAGGAACATCGCGTAGATGAACAGCAGGGTGGGCGTGCCGCGGAAGAACTCGATGAACGCGGTGGCCACCCAACGCACGGGGGCCCAGCGCGAGGTGCGGCCGAGCATGAGCACGAGGCCGAAGACCACGGCTATCGCGCCGGCGCCCAGAGCCGCGCGCATGGTGCCCACAAGGCCCATGCCGATGAACTCCCACACGTTGAGCTGCGCGAAGAAGTACCAGTAGCGGGAGTCGAGTTGGCCCTTGATGTAGAAGCGGTACACGATCCACGCGAACAGCGCCGCGAGGGCGAGCGCGGACAGGATCGTGCCGATGAGGATGCGCCTGCGGGCGCGCGGGCCGCCGATTTCGAACAGGGCGGCCTCGGTCGGGGTCATCGCCATATCGTGAGCCTCCTTTCGAGCCTGCGGCCCAGGAACGCGATGAACAGGCCGGTGAACACGTACATCAGCGCGGCCACGAAGAACGTGGTGACGCCGAGCGCCTCGGCGTTGTTGATCTGCGCCACCAAGCCGGTGAGCTCCTTGTGCGCGATCGGCACGAGGGAGCCGACCGAGGAGCTGATGAGCACGGAGAGGGCCAGCGTGACCATCGGCTGGATCACGGCCCTCAGGGCCTGCGGCAGCACGATCGAGCCGACGATCTGCGAGAAGCCGAGGCCCAGCGACCGCGCGGCCTGAATCTGGCCGGGGTCGATGGTGTTGATGCCGGTGCGCAGGTTCTCGCATGCGAACGACGAGGAGACGAGCACCAGCGCGAGCACGGCGCTCGGCTCGTAGTCGATGACGAGCCCGAGGTTCGGCAGCGCGTACACGATGAACACGAGCAGGCACAGGACCGGCATGTTGCGGAAGATCTCGACGTACACGGTCACCGCGCCGCGCAGGGGCGGAATGGGGCTCACGCGGGCCACGGTGAGCAGGATCGCCACCGCGAATCCGCCGATGAATCCGAGCACCGCGATGCGCAGCGAGACCAGATACGCGGCGACGAACGCCTGGCCGTACGTGGTCACGAGGTATTGGAAGTCAGTGAGGACCGACACCGCGCGCCTCCTTTCTGATTGGTCGCCGACGGACCGTCCCGCGGCATTGCGCCGCTACGGGGCCGAATACGGGTCGAAGGACCCCCGGACCGGATTGGCCGGGGATCCTTCGACTGCGATCAGCTGTTCCGCACGGGACGGTCGGGCAACGGGATCACTCGATCACTGCTCGATTTCCGGCGGGGTGGGCACGGTGGTCACGCCGGTGCGGTCGCCGATGGTGACCTTCCACAGCTTGGCCCAGGTGCCGTCGTCCTCGATCTTCTTGAGCCACGCGTTCACGAACGCGGCGGCGTCGGAGTCCTTGGGCAGGCCGATGCCGTACGGGTCCTTGTTGCCGAAGGGCTCGCCGGCGATCTTGAAGTCATTCGGGGACTTGACGAGGGTGCCGAGCTGCAGGGTCTGGTCCACGACGTAGGCGTCGACGCGGCCCTGGCTCAGCGCCTGGGTGGCCTCGGCGTCGGTCTGGAACTCCTGCACGGTGGCCTGCGGGGCCACGCCGGCCACGATCTGCGGACCGGTGGAGCCGGCCTGCACGGCGACCTTCTTGCCGTTCAGGGAGTCGGTGCCGGTGATGGTGGTGTTGTCCTTCTTGACCAGAATGGCCTGCTGGGACACGTAGTACGGGCCGGCGAAGGAAATCTTCTCCTTGCGCTTGTCGTTGATGGAGTAGGTGGCGAACACGGCGTTCACGGTGCCGTTCTGCAGCACGGACTCGCGGGTGGACGAGTCGACCACCGTGAGGTCGGTCTTGGCGTCGCCGAGGATGTAGCGGGCGAGCAGCTGGCTCAAGCCGGCGTCGAAGCCGCGCACCTTGTTGTCGGTGGTGGACTGCAGCGAGAACAGCTGCGAGGTCTTGGTGCCGCCGACCTTGAGCACGCCGGCGTCCTTGACGGACTTGGCCCACGCGTTGGCCTCGATGGTGGCGTCGTCTGCCACGTCGCCGGCGTTGATGATCGCGTCGTAGGCGGAGGCGTCGAGGTCGGTGTTGGTCGTCGTGCCGGCGCTGCCGGACGTGGTGGCGGTCGGGGCCTCGCCGCAGCCGGCGGCGAACAGGAGTCCGGAGGCCACGACGAGCGCCGCGACCTTCCTGAACACGGAAGTCTTGAATGCAATGGTCATGATGGGTTCCTCTCTCATCGATGTGGTCACCACCATAGCCGACTCATGTGGCGCTCATGTCACGAAATCGCATTTTTCGCCCTCAGAGGCTATCGGCGTTTCTTATAGCGCGCGCCAAACCTTACCGCCGCTTGGATTTGCGGCCCTTGAAGTAGATGTCGAACACGATCCACGCGGACAGCACGAACGCCACCACGTAGCCCATGAAGCCCACGATCGGGATGCCGAACACCACCGGCTTGATGCCCGCGTAGTACACGATCGACGATCCGACGAACAGGCCGACCACGATCAGGGCCATGGTGACGCGGTTGACCATGTCGCTGAGCATGCGCATCGGCTCGTCGCCGCCCACCAGCTCGGCGTTGAACCTGAGCTGCCCGCGGGTGAGCATGCGCGTGGCCACCTTGGCCTCCCCCAGCGTGGAGAGCAGACCGTGCAGCGCCTTCGCGCCCTCCACGCCCAGCGACCGGGCCTCGTCCTTGGCCATGTCCCGCTTGGATTTCGCGGCGGCGATGTGCGCGGAGATGATCTCGATCATGTTGACGTCCGGGATGAACTCGTCGAGCAGGCCCTCGAGCGTGACGAGCGCGCGGCCCACCGTGGTCACCGAGCTCGGCACCTCGATATGGTGCCGAGCGGCGAGCTGGGTGAGCGAGTTGAGGAACGACGCGATGTCGAGGTCCTTCAGGTCGATCGTGCCGAACTCCTTGACGATCACGTCCAGGTCGGCGAGCAAGGCCGGATAGTCCTCCGCGTCGGTCTCGGATCCGGCGAAGCGCAGCAGGCCGTCGGCGAGCGCGGGCGAATCCTGCTTGGCCACGGCGAAGATCATCTCCTGCAGCACCGAGCGGGTCTTGGCGTTGAGCCGGCCGGTCATGCCGAGGTCGATGAGCACGATCCTGCCCTTGGAGACCATGATGTTGCCGGGGTGCGGGTCGGCGTGGAAGAAGCCGTCGTCGAGGATCTGCGTGGCGTAGTTGTCCACGAGCTTGGTGCCGATCTCCTTGAGGTCGTACCCGGCGGCGACGAGCTGGCGCGGGTGCGAGACGGAGATGCCGTGGATGTACTCCATCACCACCACGTGCTGCGTGCACAGGCGCATGTAGGGCTTCGGGCAGTCCATGTACTTGTACGGCCCGCAGAACTCCTTGAAGTCCCTCAGGTTGCGGGCCTCCACGAGGAAGTCGGTCTCCGCCTCGAAGGTCTCCCACAGCTCCTCGACCACGCCGCGCAGGTCCACCACCTGGGCCGCGTGCACGAACTTGGTGGCGTACTTGGCGGCCGAGCGCATGATGTCCACGTCCTGGGCCATGATCTCGCGCACGCCGGGGCGCTGCACCTTCACGGCCACGTCCTCGCCGGTGACGAGCGTGGCGCGGTGCACCTGCGCGAGCGACGCGGAGCCGAGCGGCGTGGGGTCGATGTGGCTGAAGATCTCCTTGACGGGCCGGCCGTACTCGTGCTCGAGCGTGGTGAGCACGGTGGCGTAGGGCATGGGATCGGCGTCCGCGCGCAGTTTGGACAGCTCGTCGCAGAACGACTGCGGCAGCATTTCGGAGCGCATGGACAGGATCTGGCCCACCTTGACGAACGTGGGGCCGAGCGCCTCGAACATGAGGCGCATCTTGACGGGGGTGAGCCCGTGGAACACGTCGAAGCGGGAACAGATCTTCCAGATCTGGCGGATGCGCTTGAGCCGGCCGCGGCGGGTCAGGTGGTAGCGCGAGGAGAAGTCGTTGCGCCGGCCACCGAAGAACTCGAGGGTCTGCGGGCGCGGGTCGTAGGCGTAGTCGTCGTCCTCGGCGTAGGAGTCGACGCCGGCGTACGCGCCGAGCGGGTCGTCGGGCATCCGCGACGCTGCGGACTCGGCGGGCGCGCCGGACTCGGCCGTTTTCGGGCGCGACGAAGCCCCGCCGGGCGCGACGTTCGCATCCTTCGCGGGTTGCGACGGCGACGGGCCGGCGGGGGTCACATCGGATTCGGACTGCGGTGCGGAGCTCACGCCTCGGGCTTGGCCTCGTCCTCGGCGGGCGCGTCAGCCGTCGCTTCGGCGTCGCCGGCTTCCGGCGCCGGAGCGGTCGTCTTGTTGACGGTCTCCTTGATGGTGTGCTTGAGCTCGGTGTTGAGCGCCTTGCCCTGCTCGACCGTCAGCTCGCCCTTCTTGACGAGGTCGTCGACGATCTCGCTGCCCTTCTCGTACGTGGTGGCCAGGGCGCCGACGCCCGCCAGAAAGACCTTGCGCAGGCCCTCGCCCAGATCGAAATCAGCCATGATACGCCTCCTTGGGTTCTCCATGGGTTGGTGAACGCTTCCAGCCTACCCCACCACGGTCCGACAAACCTGGCAAATCTGTTATTTCTGCCCTCTCAGCGGTCATTTTCCGGCTATTTTCCGTCCCAGGAGACGCAAAATCACCAGTTTGCGATGTTGCGTCGTCGTCAGCGCGGGCGGGAGGCGGCGACGCGGCGGGCGTTGGCGGCGACGGCGTCGAGACGGGCGAGCTCGGCGCGATCGGCGTCCGAGCCCAACTCCTCGAAGCTGCCGTAGCGGCGCTCGACGGCGGTGCGGATGAGGAAATCGGCCACGGCTGGGTTCTTGGGCAGCAGCGAGCCGTGCATGTAGGTGCCGATCACGTTGCGCACGCGCGCGCCCTCGGTGTGGTCCTCGCCGTTGTTGCCGCAGCCTTCACGGTCCACGCGCCCGAACGGCTTCACGCCCTCGCGCAGGAAGGTCTGCCCGGAGTGGTTCTCGTAGCCGATCACGTCGCCGAACTCGTCGGAGTGCTCCACGAGGTTGCCGATCATGCGCACGTTCTGACCGACCGTATAGGCGCCGATCACGCCGATGCCGTCGAGCCGCGAGCCGTCGATCGTCTCGAAGTACTCGCCGAACAGCTGGTACAGGCCGCAGATCATGAGCATGGGCACGCCGTCGTCCGCGAGGGAGCGCAGCAGGCCGGCGCGGCGGAACAGGTCGTCGATGATCTTCTTCTGACCGGTGTCCTGACCGCCGCCGCCGAGGATCACGTCCGCGTGCTCGGGCCAGTCGTCACCCTGGTTGTACGCGTGCACGCGCGGCTCGTAGCCGTGCAGTTCGAGCCGGCGGCGCACCACGAGCACGTTGCCGGAGTCGCCGTAGATGTTCATGTCCTTGGGGTACAGGGACACCACGTCAATGGGTTTGGTCATGTTACATTCCTCCCACGCCGGCATCCGCCACGCGCGCGACCTTGGCGAGTTCGGCGCGCACGCGGAGCATGGCGGTGTACGTGCAGTAGATGTGCTTGGGGCGGCCGGGGTTCGCGGCCACGAACGATCGCAGCGCGGCCTCCACGTCCGGCTCCACATGCCCGACCGGCACCTGGTCGTAGCCGAGTCGGGTGGCCATGTCCCACGCGCGCACGCCGGAGACCTCGGCCACGCCGGAGCCGCGCAGGGAGGTGAAGTCCACGTCCCACAGCCAGCTCATGTCGCGCCCGTCGGCGTATTCGTCGTTGATGACGATCATGGTGTCCGCGCCTTGGGGCGGGAAGCTCGCGAGCGAGAGGCGGAAGCCCATGGGGTTCTTGACGAGCAGGAGCTCGACCGGGCTGCCGTTGACGTCGATCACCTCGCCGCGGCCGAACGCGGGGGTCACATGGCCCACGGCGGCAAGCAGCTCGTCGTCGGTGGGGCGGCGGGACGAGTCGGCGAGCACCGCGCGCACCACGGCGAGCGCGGCGGCGGCGTTGTACAGGTTGTAGACGCCCTCGAGCCTGACCGGCGCGGTGCGCACGCGGCCGTCCATGAGGAAGTCGGCCTCGTGGTCGCCCACGCGGGAAAGCGTCACGTCGGCGTCGAATCCGGCGCAGGAGGCGGGGACGACGGCCAGAGCGTCCGTGTTGTCCGGGCTGTCCGGATTGCCCGTTGCAGCGGAGGCGGTCGGCTTGGCGGTATCTCTGGTCGCCACAGTTCCGGCTTCCACCGTGGTTCCGGCTTCCGCCGCGGCTCCGCCCTCCACGGCGACGGTCGTGGCCATGTCGTCGTCGGACGGGAAGAACGACTTGAGCTCCTCGGACAGGCCGAAGTAGCGCACCTTCGTGCCCTTGGGGCGCAAGTCAGCGAGCGCCCGGATGCGCGGATCCTCGCGGTTGAGCACCACCGTGCCGGTCGTCGCCTCGGCCACGTGCCCGAGCAGGCGGGCCGTGTTGTCGATCTCGCCGAAGCGGTCGAGCTGGTCGCGCATCACGTTGAGCAGCAGGGCGTAGCGCGGGCGCACCTGACGCACGAAGTGCACGGCGTACGCCTCGTCGAGCTCGAGCACGGCGATGTCCGCGTCGAGCCGGCCGCCGGCGGAGACCTCGGTGAGCAGCGCGGAGACCACGCCGCGCGTGAAGTTCGAGCCGGTCGGGTTGGTGAACACGCTGAAGCCGAGCTCGGTGAGCATGGAGGCGACCATGCGCGTGGTGGTGGTCTTGCCGTTCGTGCCGGAGACGAGCACCACGCCGTAGGGCAGCCGCCCGAGCGTGCGGGCGAGGAAGCCGGGGTCGATGTCCTCGACCACCTTGCCCGGGAAGGCCGATCCGCCGTGGCGCGTCAGACGGGCGGCGGCACGCACGAGGCGGCCGATCGTCGGCGTGGCGAACGCGTACCACGGGCGGGGAGGAATTGCTGCATTCATCGTCACACCCCCTGATTGTTGTAGTCCTGCGGCATGTCCTTGAATTTCGAGGTCGCGCCGAGGAACGCCAGATGGAAGGTTTCGGTCGGGCCGTTGCGGTGCTTGGCCATGATGATGTCGGCCTCGCCGGGACGGTCCTCCTTGTCGTAGAAGTCGGGGCGGTGGACCAGGAACACCACGTCGGCGTCCTGCTCGATCGAGCCGGACTCGCGCAGGTCGGACAGCTGCGGCTTCTTGTCGTTGCGCATTTCCGGGCCGCGGTTGAGCTGCGAGAGGGCCACCACGGGCACCTCGAGCTCCTTGGCGAGGAGCTTCAGGGCGCGGGAGAACTCGGAGACCTCCTGCTGGCGGGACTCGACCTGCTTGCCCGAGCTCATGAGCTGCAGGTAGTCGATCACCACGAGCTTCAGGTCGTTGGTCTGCTTGAGCCGCCGGCACTTGGCGCGGATCTCCATGAGGCTCATGTTCGGGCTGTCGTCGATGAACAGCGGGGCGTCGTTGAGTTTGCCCCAGAACTGGTTGAGCGTGTTCCAGCGCTCGGGCGTGATGTCATCGGCGCGGCGCAGCGCCACGAGCGGGATGTTCGTTTCGGCGGAGATGATGCGCTGGGCGAGCTCCACCTTGCTCATCTCGAGGCTGAACACGATCGACGTCATGCCGTGGTGCAGGGCCGCCGCGCGCGCGAAGTCGATGCCGAGCGTGGACTTGCCCATGGCGGGTCGGCCGGCGACCACGATCATCTGGCCGGGCTGCAGGCCCTGCGTCAGGTCGTCGATGTCGCGGAATCCGGTGGGCACACCACGCTCCACCTCGCCGTTCTGCAACTTGTCGAGCTGGTCGAGGGCGTCGTGCACCACCGGGCCGATGGCCGTGTAGTCCTGGCGCACCTTGCCCACGGACATCTCGTACACCTCGGACTGGGCGAGGTTGACCACGTCCTCGGCCTGCGAGCCCTCGGCGGTGTAGCCGAGCTGCGCGATCTTGGTGCCGGCGGCGATCACGTTGCGCAGGATGGCGCGCTGGTGCACGATCTCCGCGTAGTACGTGGCGTTGGCGGCGGTGGGCACGGCGTTGATGAGGCTGTGCAGGTAGTCGGCGCCGCCCACCTTCTCGAGGTCGCCGCTCTTGAGCAGCTCGTTGGCCACGAGCACCGCGTCCACCGGCTGGCTCTGCGAGAACAGGGTGATGATCGCCTCGTAGATGGTCTGGTGCTTGGGCTGGTAGAAGTCGGAGACGTCGATCATCTGCGAGACCTCGCCGATCGCGTCCTTGCTCATGAGCATGCCGCCGAGGACGGCCATTTCCGCGTCGTCGTCGTGCGGGGGGATGCGGTCGAAGACCACGCCGCCGCCCTGGGCGCCGTCCGGGCGCGATCCGCCCCAAGAAGTTCCATCTGCCATACCCACGAGTATAGAAGGCGCCCGTATCGCGAAGGCGCGCCTTGCGTTCAACTTGCATCTGCGGTCAAAATCGCACATCGCCGATGTGCGATCGCGGTGGAATTGACGGGCGCGACACGCGATTCGCGGCGTTGTGGACGAAAAATCGAGTTATCCACATATCGGGGATATCTCGGTGGATATGTGGACGGGTTATCCACCTTGTGGGGATAATTTGGTGGACATCGTGGGGATAGTGCGCATGCGCTCATACCGGAAATTTGCCGTCAGGTAAACAACGTGCTACGGGAACGTTTGAACCGTCAAATCTACGTTCATTGCGGCGTTCAGCGCGGTGCGAGCCGCGGTGTTCGGCACGGTGCTTATCGCAGTGTGCATCGCAATGTCCATTGCAGGCGACAAGTGTCCGTCCCATCACCGTCCCGCCATCGCAATCCGTCATTTGTTCCAATCCGCGGCCTGATTTGCGCAGCTTGGAATGACCAACCGGAAAACGACCACTCCGCAGGCTCGATTTGCCATCGTTCATTCCAACCTGCGATTTCAGGAGCGCAGATTGGAACGAATGACGCAAGGCCATCATTCTGAACGATAAGTGGAACCCGTCGGGGCGCGCAGCCGACGGATCCTTCGATTACGGCTGATGGCCTGCGCTTAGGAGGACGGGACCGGGATGACCCGCGACGGCGTGCGGTAAAGTGACGGCGTGAACACGCAGCAGCATCCGCAACGGCGATCGGCCAACACCGACCAATCGGCCAACACCGACCGATCAGACGATGCCAACCGGCCAGCCAACACCGGCCAATCGGCCAACGTCAACCGGCGCATCCTCGCGCTGGCCCTTCCCACGTTCGGCCAGCTCATCGCGGAGCCGACCTTCATCCTCATCGACACGGCCATCGTCGGCCACATCTCCGACGCGGCGCTGGCGGGCCTGTCCATCGGCTCGACCATCATCCTCACCGCCGTGGGCCTGTGCATCTTCCTCGCCTACTCCACCACCGCGCAGGTGGCGCATCTGCTGGGCGCGGGACGCCGGCGCGAGGGCATGCAGGCCGGCGTCGACGGGCTGTGGCTGGCGCTCGGCATCGGCGTCGCGCTCGGCGTGGCCCTGTTCGCGGCGGCCGATCCCCTGTGCCGCGCGCTCGGAGGCCGGGGCGAGGTGCTCGGCCAGGCGGTGACCTACACGCGCGCGATCGTGCTCGGCGCGCCCGGCATGCTGCTCGTCTACGCGGCGAACGGCATCTTCCGCGGCGTGCAGAAGGTGCGCGTCACGCTCATCGCGGCGGTGAGCGGCGCGGTGCTCAACACGGTGCTCGAGGTGTTGTTCGTGCTCGTGTTCCGCTGGGGCATCGCCGGCTCAGGCGCGGCCACGCTGATCGCGCAATGGTATATGGGCCTGTTCCTCGCCGTGCCCGCGATTCTGTGGGCCAAGGCGGACGGGGCGAGTCTGAAGCCCCAATTGGCGGGCATCGCGCGGGCGGGCGGCGACGGGCTGCCGCTGTTCATCCGCACGCTGGCGATCCGCGCGGCCATGGTGGTCACGGTGGCGAGCGCGGCGCGCATGGGCACGGACGTGCTGGCCGGGTTTCAGGCGGTGAACTCCTCGTGGAACTTCGCGATGAACATGCTCGACTCGGTGGGCATCGCCGGACAGACGCTCGTGGGCACGGCGCTGGGCGCGAGGGCCGTGGCCGAGACGAGGCGGCTCACGCGCGCGACCGGGCGGGCGGGACTCGTCACCGGCGCGGCGATCGGCGTCGGGTTCGCGGTGGTGGGCCTGTTCGCCGGCCGGTTCTTCTCCCCCAGCCCGGCCATCCAGCTGCTCGTGGCGGCCGGCATGCTCACCATGGGCGTGTTCTTCCCGCTGCAGGGCTGGATGATGGCGCTCGACGGCATTCTCATCGGCGCGCGCGACTACCGCTACCTCGCCGTGACCTGCACGCTCACCGCCGTGGCCTACATCGCGCTGATGCTGGCGCTGGCGGACGGCCTCACGCCGCTCATGCCGAGCGAGGCGGCCAGCACGGTGGCGCTGTGGACGCTGTTCAACGTGGTGCTCATGGGCGGGCGCGGCCTTGCGAACGGCCTGCGCGTGCGCGGCGACCGCTGGATGCGCTAGTTTCGCCGTCCATTCCGCTTACTGACTCCACCTACTTCGGCTTCCGAGGGCGGATTTCATCGATCGCCGACATCCACTTGTCCTTCCGAGGGCACCTCATTCGACGATCAGCCGCTGCAGTGCCGCATACGGCGGCGCAAAATGGCGGCATTGCAACGCCGCTCATCCGCGTCACGCGCCATCATGCGTATGGAAGTGCCCTCGGAAGGGCAAGTAGATGTATGCAAACGCGATTATCCGCCCTCGGAAGGGCATTTACCCACTTCGGACAACACAGCGCAGCGCGCGTCACAGCGCCTCGCGCGCGGCGGCGTACATCTGGCCCACGATCGCGGCGCGCCATTTGCTCCACCCGTAGCGCTTGGTGATGGCCTCGCCGGGCGTGGCGCCGAGCGAGGAGCCGTCGGCGCGCGTCAGGTCGAAGAGCATGTCGAGCAGCAGCGGGTCGTGGTCCACCAGACCTGCGAGCTCGCGCCCCACGGCCGGGTCGTTCGGGTCGCGTCCGGTGGCGTACTCGGACAGCGCCAAGTGGCGCTGCACCAGCAGCGTGGCCCAGTCCACGATCTTCGGCGCGTACCCCATGCGCTTCAGGATGAACGGCACGTGCCGCGCGCCCTCGGCCGCATGGTCGGCGACGCCGGGCCGCTTGCCCAGGTCGTGCAGGATGCCGGCCAGCAGCAGCGCCGCGTAGTGGTCGTCGTCGTACCGCCCGCCGCCCGGGGTTTCGCGCCCCAGACGGGAGGTCGCCTCGACCATGTGCCGGTCCACGGTGTACCGGTGCGCGGCGGAGGCAGACGGCCGGTTGCGGATGCCCAGCCATTCGGGCATCCAGCGCCCGGGCAGGTTCACGTAGTCGAGCTCCTCCCACACGCCCATGAGCGCCGGGCCCGTGGCGAGCAGCCGGATGAACAGCGAGCGCGCCTCGTCGTCCCACACCGAGTCGCGGATCGGGCAGCGCTTGAGGTTGAGCAGCGTGGTCGGGTTGATCTCCATGCCGAATTCGCCGGCGGCCACGCCCACGCGCAGGGCGAGGTTCGGATCAGCGGCCGGCTCCGCCCCCGGTGCGAGCACGATTTCGCCTTCATGCTTGGCCACGCCGGGCGCGATCACGTCGAACTGCGGGGCCTCGCGCTTGCCGCCGGCGCGCGGCTGAAGCATCTGGAAGAACGCGAACCGCGGCTTTTCGTGCACGAGCGAGTGCTCGGCGCGCGACGCGGTGGAATCGAGCGCGAACGAAATGCGCCGCCCGAGACCCGCGAGCGCGGTCTGCAGGTCGTCGATGGCCTTGGCGTCGCGCTCGGCCTGCGGGTAGGTCGGGTCGGCGAGGCCCAGCATGGCGGCCACCTGCGGCTGGTAGGGCGCGAGCAGCAGGTTCGTGTCCTTCTTGGCCACCAGATGGATGCAGTCGCGCACGTCGAGCAGGCGTTCCACGGCGTCGTCGTAGGCGCCGTGAGGGCGGTCGGCCAACCACGAGGCCGCGAGCGCGGAGACGAGCACCGAGTCGCGCAGGCCGCCGCGGGCCTCCTTGACGTCCGGCTGGTTGATGTACGCGAGCCGCCCGAATTCGTCGAGACGCGACTTGGCGGAGTTGAGCAGTTCCGGCAGACGCTTGCGGGCCGCCTTGCGCCAGCGCGTGAGGATGGAGTTCGAGGTCGTCTCGATCAGCTCCGCATCACCGGCGATGGGCTTGACGTCGAGCCAGCCCATGGCGGCGGGCAGGTCGGAGTCGGTCACGGCCTCGCACTGGGCGCGCGTGCGGATGGAGTGGTCCAGATCCAGCCCGGAGTCCCACAGCGGGTACCACAGTTTGTTGGCGAGTGCGTTGAGCCGCTCGTCGTTGAGCACGTGCGCGTCGTAGATGATCACCAGATCGAGGTCCGAGCTGGGCCCGACCTGCCCGCGCGCGAGCGAGCCGACCGCCGCGAAGCCGATGCCTCGCTCCGGCACCTCGAAGTCCACGGCGTCCGTCGCCTCCGCCCAGAGCCGTTTGAGGCAGCCGATCGCCAGCTCGGTGCGCGCCTTGCGCTTGGCCGTGCCGTTGCGGTACACGCCGTCCGCGTCCGGCTGGCTCATGTCCATGAATCGTTGCTTGAGACCGTCAACCGCACTGGCCACGGCGCTTCCCTTCCCTAGACTCAATTACATTGGCAAATGCCGAAATATATGAAATCCCCGCGCACGAACGGATCGCACGCGGGGATTCCTGTCTCATTGACCCGCCTCAGGGCAGAAGCGGGAGCCTATTGTGGATCAGATCGCCGCGGAACCGGTCTCGCCGGTGCGCACGCGGGTCACGGAATCGAGCGGGGCGACCCAGATCTTGCCGTCGCCGATGGTGCCGGTGCCGGCCGCCTTGGCGATCACGCCGACCAGCGTCTCGGCGTCGGCGTCGTCGGACAGCACCTCGACGCGGATCTTCGGGATCAGGTCGACGGTGTATTCGGCGCCGCGGTAGACCTCGGTGTGTCCGCGCTGGCGGCCGTAGCCGTTCGCTTCGGAGACGGTCAGGCCGTGCACGCCGGCGGCCGCGAGGGCCTCCTTGACGTCGTCGAGCTTATGGGGCTGGATGATAGCGGTAATGAGCTTCATCTCACTTCACCTCCTTGAGGACGGAGCTGGCGGTGCCAGCGAAATCGTAGGCGCGCTCGCCTTGGTCGGCCAGATCGATGCCGCCGACCTCCTGGGCCTCGGTGACGCGCCAACCGAGCGTCTTCTCCAGTGCGAAGGCGATGATCGCGGTGATCACGCCGGAGTACAGGATGGCGCACAGGGCGATGGCGATCTGAACGAGCAGCTGCTTGAAGTCGCCGCCCGCGAACAGGCCGGTGCCCTGGCCGAAGAAGCCGATGAGCACGGTGCCGGTCAGGCCGCCGACGCCGTGGACGCCGACGACGTCGAGGGAGTCGTCATAGCCGAGCTTGAACTTGAGGCCGCAGGCGAAGCAGCACAGCACGCCGGCGATCGCGCCGAGGACCATGGCCCACAGCGGGGAGACCACATCGGCGGCCGGGGTAATGGCGACCAGACCGGCGACGATGCCGGAGGCGGCGCCCATCGCGGTGTAGTGGCCGGTGCGGATCTTCTCGGTGAAGCCCCAGGCCAGCATGGCGGCCGCGGTGGCGGCGGTGGTGGACATCCAGGCGTAGCCGGCGGTGCCGTTGGCGCCGAAGGCGGAACCGGCGTTGAAGCCGAACCAGCCGAACCACAGCAGGAAGGCGCCGAGCATGACGAACGGGACGTTGTGCGGGCGGATCGGGGAGACGCCGAAGCCCTTGCGCTTGCCGATGATCAGGACGATCACGAGCGCGGCCACTGCGGCGTTGATGTGGACGACCGTGCCGCCTGCGAAATCGTGGGCGGCGGCGCCGATGGCGGTGGAGATCGCGCCGTCACCGCTCAGCAGGCCGTGGTTCCAGACCATGTGGGCCATCGGGGCGTAGTCGAACGTGATCCACAGGGCGACGAACAGCATCCAGGTGCTGTACTTGATGCGCTCGGCGAGAGCGCCGGAGATCAGGGCCACGGTGATCATGGCGAAGGTGACCTGGAAGGCGACGTCGATGGAGCCCGCGTAGTTGGGCATGTCGTCCGAGACGCTCGTGAAGTCGGCCGGATCATTCACCGCGGTGAACACGCCGTCCTTGGCGACCATGGAGTCCTTGAGCAGGAAGCCCGTGGCCGGATCGCCGAAGATGCCGCCGATGCTGTTGCCGGCGTAGGCGATCGACCAGCCCCACAGGGTCCAGACGACCGCGGTGACGGACAGGGCCGCCGCCGAAAGCATCAGCATGTTCAGCACGGCCTTGGCTCGGACCATGCCACCATAGAAGAACGCCACACCGGGCGTCATGAGGAAAACCAAGGAAGCGGACGTAAGCATCCATGCGGCATTGCCGTACGTTGCTGCGACTTCGGGCAACATGGCTACCTCCCTCTCTCTGTTCAGGCGCCGGAGTGTCCGGCGGAGTTCACTTATGCGGCTTCCGTTCGGGAGCCAACACACGCAATGAAACGACCGCCGGATTTCCGAGATTGTTACATCCTGTTACGGGGAGGTTAAAGGCCCTGCGGCGCTAGGCGAGGATGCCGTCCACGAAGCCCTCCGGGTCGAACGGGGCCAGATCGTCCGGGCCCTCGCCGAGTCCCACGAGCTTGACGGGCACGCCGAGCTCCTTCTGCACGGCGATCACGATGCCGCCGCGCGCCGAGCCGTCGAGCTTGGAGAGCACAATGCCGGTGATGCCGATCACCTCGGCGAACACCTTCGCCTGCGCCATGCCGTTCTGGCCGGTGGTGGCGTCGAGCACGAGCAGCACCTCGTTCACGGGCAGGCTCTTCTCCGTGACGCGGCGGATCTTGCCGAGCTCGTCCATGAGGTTCGCCTTGTTCTGGAGGCGTCCAGCGGTGTCGATGATGAGCACGTCGGCGTCGGTCTCCTTGGCGCGCGCGGCGGCGTCGAAGGCCACCGAGGCCGGATCGGCGCCGTCCTTGTCGGAGCGCACCACGGGCACGTTGACGCGGGCGCCCCACGTCTCGAGCTGGTCGGCGGCGGCCGCGCGGAAGGTGTCGGCCGCGCCCATGACGACGGACTTGCCGTCCGCCACGAACAGGCGGGCAAGCTTGCCGGCGGTGGTGGTCTTGCCGGTGCCGTTGACGCCGACCATCATGATCACGGACGGCTTGGCGGCGCCCGGCTTGTCCACATTGAGGCGGCGGTCCGTGTCGCGGCCCACGAGATCGAGGAGCTTGCCGCGCAGCATCTCGCGCACGGCGGCCGGATCCTTCTCGCCGGTCACGCGCGCGTCGGAGCGCAGCTCGTCCACCAGCTGCTCGCTGGCCTCCGCGCCCACGTCCGCGAGCAGGAGCGTGTCCTCCACGTCCTCCCAGTCGGACTCGCTCAGGTTGTCCTTGGTGAGGATGGAGAACAGGGCCTTGCCGAAGGGGTTGGCGCTTTTGGCGAGCTTGGCCTTGAGGCGGGTGAGGCGGGAGCCCACGGATTCCGGGGACTCCGGTGATTTCGGCTTGGACGCCGGCTGCGGGGCCGGTTCGGGCTGCTCTGGCTTGGCGCCGGATTCAGCCTCGGGCTCGGCTTCAGCGGCGGAAACGGATTGGGCAGCGGGAACAGTTTCCAGCTTGCCGTCCGCCGACTTCGGCGCTTCGGCGGATTCCTGCGTCTTCGGCTGGGCCGCCGCGGCCTGGGAGCGCTTGCGCGAGCGGTCCCAGAAGTACCCGGCGACGACCAGCGCGGCGAGCACGACAACGACGGCGACGATCGCGATGATGGTATTCGTATCCATGTCTCAAAGCGTAGAAACGCCAAGGGACAGTGCCGCCGGGGCGAATCGCGCCGGTCTGGCATCGAATGGCGGGATCGTCGTTCCTCAAACCGGATGGACAATCAGACGGACAGGACAATGTCCGGACAACGGCTGGACAATGTCCGGGCAACGGCAACCCGTCAGTCAAGCCTCCGAGGCGCACAAGGCGTCCATGGCGTCCAAGCGCGTCCGAATCGGCGCCCGGCGATCTTAAGCCTCCCGCTCGTCGGTCTCCCCGGCGTCCTCGGCGTCCCCGTCCTCGCGCTCCGGACCGCCGTCGTGCTTCGGCTTGCGCTTCGATCGCATCTCCACCACCGTGCCGTTGGTCACGTACACTGGATTCTCCATGGTCCGCTCGTTGGGCCCCTCCGGCGGAACCGCGCCGACGGGACGGGTCAGGCGCGACGACTGCGGCTCGAACGACGGCACCATGCCGGCGGACCGGGGCGGTCGGACGTCCTCGGCCGGCTTGGGTTCGGCGCGCTTCTTCAGGGACTCGGTGAACAGCCCCTCATGCGACTCGCCGCGCGCGAGCCGGAGCACGAACACCACGGCGCCGATCAACAGCGCCAACCACAGAAGAATCACCACGAGCATAAGGCACATTCTGCCAAAACCCCCTTACGAAGCGCACGCGTCGTTTCGCGACCGTCGCCATTCCCTCACACGTCAAACGACACACGTGGACCGGCGGCCGTGAAACAATGGAGCGCATGGGAAATTCTTCGAGGATGACGTCGTTCCAGCGCAGGGAGCAGCTGATCGAGGTGGGTCGCGCGCTGTTCGCGGCCAAGGGCTTCGAGGCGACGAGCGTTGAGGAGATCGCCACGAACGCCAAGGTCTCCAAGCCGATCGTCTACGAGCACTTCGGCGGCAAGGAGGGCCTGTACGCCGTGGTGGTGGACCGCGAGATGCAGGCGCTCACCAACGCCATCGCCACCGCGCTGTCCGAGCCGAGCGAGCATCCGCGGCAGATCGTGGAGCGCACGGCCCTGGCGCTGCTCACGTATATAGAAGAGCACACCGAGGGGTTTCAGGTGCTCGTGCGCGATTCGCCGAGTACGGACCCGGCCGGGTCGTTCTACTCGCTGCTCGGCGACGTGAGCATCCGCGTGGAGGACCTGCTCACGGCCGCGTTCAAGAAGCAGCGCCTGCCCGCCCGCGGCGTGCCGTACTACGCGCAGATGCTGGTGGGCATGACCGTGTTCACCGGGCAGTACTGGGCCGATCGGCGCAAGGTGAGCAAGGAGCAGCTCGCCGCATACATCGTGGACTTGGCGTGGCACGGGCTCTCGCGGCTCTCGCCCAAGCCCGAGCTGCGCTATGAGAGCGAGAAGGCTCGGCGTCTGGCCGCACGAGAGGCGGAGCGGGCCGCGAGGGCCGCGGGCATGGCGGCGGGTTCGGCCGGCCATGCCAATTCCGGCGCGGTCGTCGCACCGGGCACTCCCGGCAATTCCGGTGTTTCTGGCGCCTCCGGTATTTCCAGCCTCTCAAGCATTTCCGACGCTCCCGGAGTTCCCGGTTCGGCGGGCATCGCGGCGGGATCGGCTATGGGCTCGGCGATGGGTTCGGCGACGAACTCAGCGATGGGCTCGGCCGGCGCGGGCAACGGCTCGATTGCCGCAGGCATTCCGGCTGGCGTCGTTTCCGCCGCCAATACCGCCGCGCCCATGCCGTCCCTCGCCCATCTGGCCGCCAAGTCCGAACCGGCCGCGGCCCGTTCCTCCGCCGCGGGCGGGGAGGGTCTCACCGACTCCGACCTGCTGTAGGCCGCGGTGGGTTCTTCCTGCGCCGCATACGTTCTTCTCATCTTCTGAATTGCCCATGCATGCGATGCCCCCATATGCCTGCGCAAGCACTGCGCAGCGACAGAAACAACTCGTCTCCTCTTTCACGCTGTCCCTTTTGTAACGTTTTTACAAAACAAACAGCGTACGGGGCTTCCCGACGTCTGTTCTGTAATCTTTTTACAGAACAGACAGTTTGGGGACCGTTTCGGCGTCTCCGCTGTAAAACCATTACAAAACATGCAGTTTGGGCGGCTTTAGACTGCATGTTTTGTAAAAACGTTACAGAGAAGACGTCAAAGACGGGATGGGACCGTCCGGTGGGACGCGCAAACGGCGACGGCGAAAGGCATCAATGGCGACGAATGCACGCAGACGCCGATCACGCGTCCGGGCCTTCGCATTCTCCACGTTCCGCTCCATGTTCCACGCCCGACAGGCCAACTTCCGCAAACATCAGTGGCCGTCTATGCACTAACAGCATAGTGTGCAACACTTTCCGGCCATTGCGAACACCTATCTGCGTTTTGTGCGGCACTGTGCATCACCGACCGTCATTGATCTGCCCGGAAACCGGGGGAAGGGGGAATATGACGGAAGAAAGGACTTATCCGGAACATTGAGTGCTGCACAGAACGCAGATAGGTGTTCGTGGCATCGGCAAAGTGCCGCACACTATGCGAATAACACCACGAATAAACACCAGAACCGAGCGTTACGCCGGACCGTCCGTACGTATGCCACCTGCTTTCTGCCAAAAGTTGCATATTCGGGCGCGGCAAGCCTTCGACTGCGCTTTGAAACGCCCGAATATGCAACTTGTGGAGGGAACCCGATTAGCGCACAAACGCACGCGCGTGCTACTCACCGTTCCGAGGGCGGATTTGGGCACGCGCAAACATCTATTTGGCCTTCCGAGGGCATCGCCAGTCCGTCGACCGGCATGAGGCAAGACCATTTTCCAAGGATTTCCGCACCTCTTGAATCTCGAACGCCGTCACAAGATGCCCTCGGAAGACCGAGTAGGTGTTCGCAAGACGGCAAATCTGCCCTATGAAAGGCAAGTAGCTTGCCTCGGGCAAAACACGGTCGGCCGGCATCCACAAGCGCCGCACCGCCGCCCGCTCTGCCGCGCGCCCATCACCAATTCATGCGGCGCATACCGCTGCCGGCGCGTCCACCGCCGGTGCACTGCCGCCCACCGCCGGTGTACTGCCGATGCGCGCCGCGAATTTCATGCCGCGGAGTCAGTTCACGCCGCGAACCGCGTGCGAATCTGCTCGGCGGTGCCATATGAGGCCTGCGCGCCGGAGCCAGTGGCGGCATAGGCAGCCACATAGGACGCGGCACGGGCCGCATCGCGCAACGTCAGGCCCGCCGCGAGACCGGCGAGCACCGTGCCCATGAAGGCGTCGCCGCACCCGGTGGTGTCCACGGCGTCCACGGGCACCGGCGTGATGTGCGAGGCGACGCCGCTGGTGGCGTCGAGCACCACCGATCCCTCCCCGCCGAGCGTGACGATCGCATGCGGGAAGCCAAGCCGCCGCATGCCGGCGAGCGCCTCCTGCCAGTCGAATGCAGCCCATTTGCCGTCGACGGGCTCCTCCACGTCGAGCATCATGGCCATCTCGTGCTCGTTGACAAGCAGCACGTCGGTGGCGCGCACGAGATCCTCCGGCAGTTTCGCGCGGAACGGCGAGTTGTTGAGCAGCACGGTCACGCCGGCCTCGTGGCACAGGCGGGCCGCGGCGGTCACGGTCTCGATCGGGCTTTCGAGGCACAGGCCGAGCACGGCCACGTCCGGCCCAGCCAGTGCCGATTGCACGGAGGCCACGTAGTCGGGCGTGACCTGCGCGTTGGAGCCGGGCGAGTACACGATGGTGTTCTCCCCGCGCTCGTCCACGGTGATCACGGTGGTGCCGCTCGCGCCGGGCACGTGCAGCACATGCGTGGTGTCCACACCGGCCTCGTTGAGCCTGCCGAGCAGGAAGTCGGCGTTGTCGTCTCTTCCCACCGCGCCGAACAGCCGCACGCGCGCGCCGAGCCGGGCGGCGGCCGCGGCTTGATTGCCGGATTTGCCGCCGGACAGGATCCGCAGCGGACCGGCGTTCACGGTCTCCCCCGGGCGGGGCAGACGCTCGGTGACGACGGTGTAGTCGGCGTTCATGGAGCCGATCACGGCCACGGATCGACCCGCTTCCGCACCGGCGATCTTTTCGAGCGCGTCGGTCAGCGCCGCGTCGCCGCGCTCCGAAGCCTCGCGCATGCCTTCTTCAAGCATGGTCACGCCGCCAGCGCCGTGATGCGGGTCATGAATTCCTTCAGGAACCGCGGCACATCCACGCCCACGGCCACGCGCGAGGTCTTCACCGGATCGTTGAGGCGCGTGTTGTCGCCGATCGTGCGCCCGCGCGTGGGGCCTTCGAGGTCCACCATCATGTTGATCGCCAGCGTGTCCACAAGCGTCGGGTCGATGGACGCGGCCACGGCGAGCGGGTCGTGCAGGCCGCAGCCGCCGAGGTGCGGGGCGATGCGCCCGTACGCGCCGATGTAGTAGTCGGTCATGTCCGCGAGGAAGCGGCCGGCCGGGGTGCCGAGCGCCCGCCACTGCGCGGTTTCCTTACGCGTGAGCAGGGTCTGGAGGGTCACGTCGAGACCGATCATGGTGGTGCGCACGCCGGAGCGGAACAGCGCGTCCGCGGCCTCCGGGTCCTGCGAGATGTTCGCCTCGGTCCACGCGTTCACGTTGCCGGGCACGGTGAGCGCGCCGCCCATGAGCGTGATGTTACCGATGCGACCGACCGCCACCGGGTCCTTGGCGAGCGCCGCGGCGATGTTGGTCAGCGCACCGGTGGGCACGTAGATGAGGTCGTCGCCGTAGGTCTGCGCCGCGTCGAGGATGAAGTCGACCGCCGATTCGGTCTGCGGGGCGCGCTTGGCGTCGGGGATGTCCACCTCGCCGATGCCGTTGAGCCCGTGGATGCGCGCGGTGGAGGGCTCGACCAAGAATCCGTCCTTGGTGCTCGGATGGTCCAGTCCGGGGTAGACGGGCACTTCGGGGTGACCGAGGAGTTCGGTGACCGCCAGTGAGTTGCGCACGCCGGTTTCGAGCCGCACGTTGCCGTACGTGCCCGCGATGCCGATGAGTTCCACTTCGGGGCTGCCCAATGCGTAGGCGATGGCCAGCGTGTCGTCGATGCCCGTGTCCAGATCGAGAATGAGTTTCTTCGTCATGGTATTCCACGATACCGTGTTTCGCCCGGCACGCGGCCGAGGGGCGGGATCGTTCGCCAAGCGTTCATATTGGCGGAGGGCGGCGGGTGCATCCCTAATTTCTGGCAAAATCAAAAAAATCAAAAGTTTCAAAAATTGCGAACACAGATCGCGACATCAAGTCTTCGACGTTGCAGACAACAAACGGCGGGTTGGACGATCCGATTCCGGATCATTCAACCCGCCATTCGGCTATTTGACAGTTCGGACAGTCAGCCGCTCAAACTCAGCCGTTCGACTGTTCGCCGAGTAACCTCCCGAATGTCGTCACGCGCGCAGCAGGGCGTTGACCTTGATCGGCGCGGTGGTGACAGCCACCTGAAACTCGTGCAGGACGGGCTGAGAATAGCTTCCCGGAGACTAAGTCTCCTTCACCGTGTAGATGTCTCCGGACTTTGCCCTCCTATCCTCAACCCCAGCAATTCCAACGCCTCACATGAAACATTCACCCCTTGTACTTAATCAGCTTTAGGGGATAAACCCCGCCGACCTTCGACCATTTGCTCCATTCCGCATCCAACACATCCTCTCATGGGGGTGCGGACGAAAAGTTGGACGCTTTGGCGTCCGGATTGGAGTCCGCAATGTACCGCAAGGACGTCAAGCGCATGGTCGTCGGCCTGTTCTACGACGACCGCATCAACGCGCCCGAGATCA
>NZ_WBSN01000012.1 GCF_009299475.1 Bifidobacterium avesanii
CCGCTGCCCCACCGTCGGCTCGACGAAGGGGGCTGCGCCAGCAGAGGCGGGGGCATCGCCCCCAGAGACCGTCGGGCGCCCCCCTCGCCCGGCCCCGACGGCGCCGCGCCGTCGCGCACGGTGACCCGCGAGGCCACCCGCGTGCTCGAATCCATGGGACTGGTGACCGTCCGGCGCAAGGCCGGGACCGTCGTGAACCCGATTGACCGGTGGAATGTCTTCGACCCGCAGGTGATCCGATGGAGGCTCGGCGGCGCGTACCGCCTCAACGCGCTGAACGAGCTGTCCCAACTGCGTTCAGCCGTGGAGCCGGTGGCCGCGCGCCTCGCGGCGGCGGCGGCCACGCCAGCGCAGTGGGGCGAGCTCACCGAGGCGGCCGTCGGCATGGTCTCCCATTCCGACCACGCCGACGAGCAGGCGTATCTGGACGCGGACACGCGATTCCACCGCACGCTGCTCGAGGCGTCCGGCAACCTCATGTTCGCGGCGCTCGGCGACGTGGTGGCCTCCACGCTGGAGGGCCGCACCGCGCACGAGCTCATGCCCGCCATCGCCAATCAGGAGGCGCTGGACCTCCACGTCGAGGTCGCCTCCCTGATCCGCAAGGGCGACGGGGCCGGCGCCGAGGCGGCGATGCGGCGCATCGTGGACGAATCCGCGGACGCGATCACGCGCATCGCCGCGAACGGCTGAACGGCTGAGCGTCGGCCTACTTGGCGAACGGCTCGGACGCCCTGTCCAGCGCGGCCACTTCGTCCGCGGTCAGGTCCAGCGTCGTGGAGGCGACCAGGGCCGGCAGCTGCTCGGGCGTGCGCGCGGAGGCGATCGGCCCGGCCACCTGCGGACGGTGGCGCAGCCAGGCCAGCACCACGGTCGCGATCGCCGCATCGTGGGCCTTGGCCACCCGGTCCAGCGCGTCGACGAGTGCGAATCCGGCGGCGGTGAGGTAGCCGGCCACCATGCCCTCGCGCGCCTTGCCCTCGGCGTCGGCGGCGGAGCGGTACTTGCCGGTCAGGAAGCCGGCCGCCAGTGAGAAGTACGGGAACACGGACAGGTTCTCGCGCGCGGCGATCGGGGCGAGCGTGCGCTCGTAGTTGCCGCGGTGGACGAGGTTGTAGTGCGGCTCAAGCGCCACGGGCAGCGCGTAGCCGTGCTCGCGGGCGATGCGGAACCACTCCTCGATGCGGTCGGCCGTGTAGTTCGACAGGCCGATCGCGCGGATCTTGCCGGCCTTCACGAGTTCGTCGAACGCAGCCGCGGTCTCCTCGAGCGGCGTGGCCTTGTCGTCGAAGTGCGCGTAGTACAGGTCGATCTCGTCCACGCCCAGGCGCAGCAGCGACTCGTCCGCCGCGGCGAGCACGTTCGCGCGCGACAGGCCCTTGTACTGCGGGTGCTCGCTCACCTTGGTGGCGATCACCACGCGGTCGCGGTTGCCGCGCACGGCCAGCCAGCGGCCGAGGATGATCTCGGATTCGCCGCCCGCGTTGCCCGGCGCCCACGCCGAGTACACGTCCGCCGTGTCGACGAAGTTGCCGCCGGCCTCCACGTACTCGTCCAACACCCTGCGGCTGGTCGCCTCGTCGCTGGTCCAGCCGAACGTGTTGCCGCCCAGCACCAGCGGAAACACCTCCAGATCGCTGCCGCCCACCTTCACACGCTGATCATCGGCCATGACATCATCCTTTCCATGTGCGGAACCGTTGCGACGCCCGGCATCCGGGGCCTGCCGGCGCAATCCGCCGCCGGCCCCGAGGCCTCGCCCCACCATTGTCCCGCTCCGGGGCCGCCGCCCGGCGCCCGTTCCGCTCCCGGCCAAGAAATCCCGGACCGGCATGTCAAAAAAGTACCGGTCAGCGCAATGCCTTGACCGGGCGCCCACCGTTGCCGCATCAACGCAAACCGTCCGCCGTGGCGGATGGCGGCCCGGACCGCTGAATTGCGCGTTCGCCCGGTTGAGACGCGTTCGCCCGACCGAAGACGCGTTCGCCCGGTCGAAACGGACGGCGGAGAACCCGAAAACGTCCGTTTCGACCGGGCGGACCTGTGGCCGTCACCCGCGGCGTCCCACGCCCCGGGCGTCCGGGGCGTCCGACGCGCTCAGACGACCTTGCGCTCGAACGGGTCGGAGCTGATGCCCTTGGCCAGGATGTCCTTGCACCACTCCTTCGCGGTGAACAGGCTGTGGTCGCGGTAGTTGCCACAGCTTTCGATCGTGGTGGCGGGCACGTCGTCCCACGTGGCCTTGTAGGCGATGAACTCGAGCGACTCCTTGAGCGCGCGGGCCACGTCCTCGGTGGAGTGTTCGCCCCATGTGAGCAGGTGGAAGCCGGTGCGGCAGCCGAACGGCGAGCAGTCGATGTAGCCCGGGATGCGCTCGCGCAGCAGCACGGCGATGGTGTGCTCGATGGTGTGCAGGCCGCCGGTCGGGATTGCGTTCTCGTTCGGCTGCACCAGTCGCAGGTCGTAGTTGGAGATCACGTCGCCGTGCGGGCCCTTCTCCGTGTCGATGTAGCGCACGTACGGCGCCTTGACCTTGGTGTGGTCGAGCTGGAAGCTCTCCACCACGGGCTTTTGGGGCTTGGTTTCGGACTGATCGTTTTCCGCCATGATTCCTCCGTTCCATGGAAAATCGGACAACCGAGCCCCATGCTACTCCGGCCCGCCGCGGCCTGACCGCACATCGGGCCGGGTCCGGCCGCCACCGTTATCGAAAGAATCGATAGCCCACGATTCCAGTCCACGATTCCGCCTCACGATTCGGCCGCGATGACCGCCATGAAGCGCTCGCCGTACAGCTTGAGCTTGCTTTCGCCCACGCCGTTGAGGGCACGGAGTCATTCCGCCGTACATTGGCTACGCCTCAGCGGATCGGAAAGCATTCGGGTATCCGATGATTTTCTTGACGCATAAGACCATGCACCAGAAAAATCAGTACAACTGGTCATGAGAACCGGTTCGCGTCAACACCAGTTGCAGCTCGGACCATTCGATGCGGTAGATAAGCAGCCAGTCCCCTTCGACATGGATCTCTCGGTACCCCTTCCAGTTGTTAACAAGGGCATGATCACGGTACTTGGTCGACAACAGGTCTTTGTCCTGTTTCATGAGCGCTTCGATCGCCGCCCGCATTTTGTCCGCATCGTAGTGCTTCCTGAGCAGCGCCTTGAAGTCCCGTTTGAACTGCGTGGTGCGGAAGACCGAATCAAGCATCCAGCAAATCCTTCATCAAGTCGTCAACCGACCCGAACGATTCACCTTCATGCGCATCGGCTTGGGCGCGCGCCAGAATGTTCGCGGGGTTCTCTCTTGTGGCGCGGAACGGCATGCCGTTATCAACCACCGACTGACGTAGGAACATGTTCAATGCGGTCGACAAATCCAAACCCATCGATTCATATAGTTCCTTGGCGCGCTGCTTGACCTGGGAATCCGTACGGAAGGTGATAGTTGTCATATCCGCCATTGATGTCTCCTATCATCATGCCGATGTCATAACATCATACATACATTGTAACATAATGAAATCGGATGCACAGGTTCCCATCGCAATTAGCGCAATGCGGTCGAAGGTCTTGCCAAGCATCCGCATTCCACCCAGCCTATGTTCCGATCCGTTCTCCAACGCATGAAGCGCCTCCGCGTCGCGCTCGGCGCCTGCACGGTGTCCGCCGACGGATGGAGCCGGTCGGCACCGCAACCGCCGCCGACCGCCTCACGATTCGGTCGCGATGACCGCCATGAAGCGCTCGCCGTACAGCTTGAGCTTGCTTTCGCCCACGCCGTTGACCTCGAGGAACTGCTCGTCCGTGGTGGGACGGAGCCGGACCATGTCGCGCAGCGCCTTGTCGTTGAACACGATGTACGGCGGCTTGCCGGCCTCGCGCGCGATCTCGAGGCGCAGCTCGCGCAGTTTGCGGAACAGCGCCTCGTCGGCCTCGGTCGGCTCCCCGCCGCCGTCCGCGAGCGCCGCGCCGAACGTGCCCGACGCACCGGCCGAACCGGGCGCACCGGCGCCGCCGCGCGCGCCCGCGCCCATGCCCCGAGCCGGTTTGCGCTCGATCCGCTTGATCTCGTAGTGGAAGTCCGGCGCCACGGTCTCCGCCGCGCGACGTCCGAACCCGACGATCGGCATCCGGCCCTCGGAGATCACGAGAAAGCCGTCGGTGGCCATCTGGCTCAGGATGTCGCGCACGCGGGCCTCCGGCGTCTCGCGCAGCCTGCCGTAACTCGGGCAGCGGTCGAGGCGGCGGGCGAGCACGTCCTGCGCCTGCGAGCCGCGCAGAATGGCGACGATCTTGCCCGAGCCGAGTCCCTGCCGCACGGCCGCGCGCGTGGGACGGCCGGCGTCGTCGTAATCGTACATCACGTCGTGCACGCAGCGGCTGATGGCGCGCGCCACGTCCGTCACGTCGATGGTCTCGAAAGTGCTGTCGCAGTTGGTGCAGCCGCCCTTGCATTTGCCGTCGCCGCCGCGCGCGGAGGCGGGCGTTTCCTCGCCGAAGTAGCGGGTCATGTACATGTGCAGGCAGTCGGCGGTGCGGCAGTAGCCGACCATGCCGTCGAGCAGGCGGCGCTTGGACAGGCGCACGGCCTCCTGCTCCTCGGGGGTGAGCCGGTCGTTCTCGTAGTCGGAGTCCAGCAGGCGGCGGCGCGTGACGATGTCAGACTCGTTCCACAGCAGCGTGCAGCGGCTCGGCAGCCCGTCTCGCCCGGCGCGCCCGGCCTCCTGATAGTAGGCCTCGATCGACTCGGGCATGTTGTGGTGGATGACGTAGCGCACGTTCGACTTATCGATGCCCATGCCGAACGCGTTGGTGGCCACCACGACCGGCACGGCGTCGGTCACGAAGTCGCGCTGGGCCCGGCCGCGCGCCTCGGCCGGCATGCCGCCGTGGTAGGCGACCGCGACCGGACCGGAGTCCGGGCCATTCCCCGCACCCGCCCCGCGCAGCGCCGGCACGGCCTCGTTGAGCGTGGCCGCGAGCGCCTCGGTCTCCTTGCGCGTGGAGCAGTACACGATGCCCGACTCGTCGGGGTGGTCGGCCACGTATCGCGCCACCCACGCGGCCTTGCGCTTGGTCTCCATCTTGATCACGTCGAAGTAGAGGTTCTCGCGGTCAAACCCGGTGACGGTGACGGCCGGGTTCCTGAGGCCCAGCATGGCGACGATGTCGCGCCGCACGCGTTCGGTGGCGGTGGCGGTGAACGCGCCGACCACGGGACGCGACGGCAGCGAGGCGATGAAGTCCCCGATGCCGAGGTAGCTCGAGCGGAAGTCCTGACCCCACTGGGAGACGCAGTGCGCCTCGTCCACGGCGATCAGGGAGATCGGCGTGCGGGCGGCGAAGCTGCGGAACCGCTCGGTTTCCAGACGTTCCGGCGCCACATACAGCAGCTTGACCTCGCCTCGGGCGGCCTGCGAGAGCACCATGCCCTGCTCGTCGGGCGACTGCGTGGTGTTGACGAAGTCGGCGGGGATGCCGGCGTCGTTGAGCCCGTCCACCTGATCGCGCATCAGCGAGATGAGCGGCGAGACGACGACGGTCACGCCGGGCAGCAGCATGGCGGGGATCTGGTAGCACACGGACTTGCCGGCGCCGGTGGGCATAACGCCGAGCACGTCGCGTCCGGCGAGCAGCGCGTCGACGATGCCCGACTGCCCGGGGCGGAACGAATCGTAGCCGAAGTACTGTTTGAGCGCCCCCAGCGCCGCCTCATGGCCCGTCGTCTGGTCCGTCCGGCCCGTCGTCCGGCCCGTCGCATTGTCTGTCATGCGTTCCACTCTACCCGGTCGGCGCACCCGTCCCGGGCCCGTCCCCGGCCGGCCCATGGCGGAAGTTGCATATCCGGGCGCATCCGGCGTCCGAACCGGCGTGCATGCGCCCGGATATGCAACTTCTGCCGCAAACGGCAACGATCAGATGGCCTTGAGCGCCTGATCGAGGTCGGAGATGAGGTCGTCCGCGTTCTCGATGCCGACCGAGATGCGGATGAGGTTCGCGGGCACCTGCAGGGTGGTGCCGGCCACGGAGGCGTGGGTCATGGCGGCGGGCACCTCGATGAGACTTTCGACGCCGCCGAGCGACTCGGCGAGCGTGAAGATCTCGGTGTGGTCGACGAACCGCTTGGCCGCCTCGGCGCCGGCCGCGAGCTGCACGGAGACGACGCCGCCGAAGCCGCCGTGCATCTGGCGGGCGGCGATCTCGTGGCCGGGGTGGGACTCGAGGCCCGGGTACCAGACGCGCTCCACTACGCTCGACGGCTGGGATTCGAGCCACTGCGCGACCTTGAGCGCGTTGGCGGAATGACGCTTGACGCGCAGGTCGAGGGTCTTGAGGCCGCGGATGTCGAGCCAGGAGTCGAACGGGGAGGGCACGGCGCCGGCAGCGTTCTGCAGGAACGCGACCTGATCGCGCACCTCCTCGTCGTTGAGCACCACGGCGCCGCCGACCACGTCGGAGTGGCCGCCGATGTACTTGGTGGTCGAGTAGACCACCGCGTCGGCGCCCTCGTCGAGCGGATGCTGGAGCGCGGGCGAGGCGAACGTGTTGTCGACGACGACCTTGGTGCCGTACTTGTGCGCGATCTGCGAGGTCAGGGCGATGTCGGTGATGTTGAGCAGCGGGTTCGACGGGGTTTCGACCCACACGTACTCGTAGTGCTTGGCGGCGAGCGCCTCCTCGACGGCCCTTGCATCGGTGATGTCGACCACGTCGAGGCCGACGCCCCACGGCACGAACACCTTAGCGAGCAGTCGGTAGGTGCCGCCGTACACGTCGTTGCCGAGCAGGACGCTGTCGCCGGGCTTGAGGGTGGAGCGCAGCAGCACGTCGATCGCGGCGAGGCCCGAGGCGAAGGAGAGCGCGTACTTCGCGCCCTCGACGGCGGCGAGCTGCTCGTCGAAGCTGGTGCGGGTGGGGTTGATGGAGCGCGAGTAGTCGTGTCCGCCCCTCAAGCCCAGCACGCCGTCCTGCTTGAAGGTGGAGGTGGCGTAGATCGGCGTGACCACGGCGCCGGTGGTGGGGTCGGGCTCCTGCCCGGCGTGGATGGCTCGGGTGGCGATGTCGGTGGCGGCGAACTTGGCGTTGTACTCGGCGGACATGATGGTTGGTTTCCTTTCGGTGTGTAATGGTTTCGAGGGTACGGCGGCGGGGGCGTCCCGCGCCGCGTGTCGGTATCGACGTTGCTGATAACGGATTATCGGATGGATCGGGATCGGGCGGAGCTCACAGACGGCTCACAGGTATTGTTCGGCGAGCGACGGGCGGGTGGTGCGGTTCACCACGTCGCCGAAGCCGTTGGCGCGCATCCAGTCGTCGTCGAAGATCTTCTCGAGGTAGCCGCGGCCGGAGTCGGGCAGCAGCACCACGACGAGCTGGTTTTCGTCGAGGTCGTTGGCGCGGGCGTACTTGAGCGCGGCGGCGACGGCCATGCCGGAGGACCCGCCCACGAGCAGGCCCTCCTCGGCGGCGAGGCGGCGGGTCATCTCGAAGGCCTCCGCGTCGTTCACCTTGACGATGTCGTCGGTGACGTTCCGGTCGAACGCCTTGGGGTAGAAGTCCTCCCCCACGCCCTCGATTTTGTACTGGTGCACGTCGGCCTCGCTGGGCGCGGAGTAGATAGAGCCCTCCGGGTCGGCACCGATCACCTTCACGGCCCCGTCGGACGTCTCCTTGAGGAAGCGGCCAGTGCCGGAGATGGTGCCGCCGGTGCCGATGCCGGCCACGAAGTGCGTGACCCGGTGGTCGGTGTCCTCCCACACCTCGGGGCCGGTGGTGGCGTAGTGGCTCATCGGGCCGTTGGGGTTGTCGTACTGGTTGGGCTTGAACGCGCCGGGGATTTCGCGGGCGAGGCGGTCGGACACGTCGTAGTAGGAGCGCGGGTCGCCGGGGCCGGCGTCGGTGGGCGTGACGACGACCTCCGCGCCGTAGGCCCTCAAGACCGCGCGCTTGGATTCGGAGACCTTGTCCGGCAGGGTGAAGATGGTGCGGTAGCCGCGCTGCTGGGCCACGAGCGCAAGGCCCACGCCGGTGTTGCCGCTGGTGGGTTCGACGATCACGCCGCCGGGCTTGAGCTGTCCGGAGCGCTCGGCCGCGTCGATGATGCGCTCAGCGATGCGGTCCTTGGACGAGCCGCCGGGGTTGAGGTATTCGATCTTCACGGCGACGGTGGCCTTCACGCCGTCGGTGACGTGGTTGAGTTTGACGAGCGGGGTGCCGCCGATGAGTTCGGTGACGTTGTTGTGGATGGTCATGGCTGTCTCGTTTCCTTGAGGTGCGGTCTGCGTGATTTTTGCGGTGCGGATTTGGTTCGGAGATGAACGGCTTCACGGCTGAGCGCGGGTTGAAACGGGACTCCCGCCCGGCTTGCGGACGGATGCGAATGCAGTTGGATGCACGTATGCCAATACAGTTCGGCTTATGCGTGATCGTTGGAATTTGCGAGAACTTCGCGAAGGAATCCTATCTCAAGTTATGCGTTGTCAACCGCTCGCCCTTGGGGCGTCGGTCAGCGACAACAGCAACACATGAGATACGTCATGGCCACCACCATAGCACCCGTTCCGGCTCCCGCGTGTCGCGGCGTCTCATATGCCGGACCCCAGCGGCGGACGGGACCGCCGGGGACGGGCGCACGTCGGCCACCATGCAGACGCCCGTCCGCCCCGCCCGGCCATGCGGCCGTATCCTGTGGTTATGCCAGACAACGCCTCACCGTCATCATCTTCGCCGCGGCCCATCGTCTTCACCGAGGAGCGCCGCTTCACCGCCGAGCAGGTCCAACGCCTGTTCCTGTCCGTCGGATGGGTCTCCGGCAGGTACCCCGAGCAGCTGCACCGCGCGCTCATGGGCTCCTCCACGGTCATCTCCGCATGGGACGGGGACCGGCTGGTCGGGCTGGTGCGCGCGCTCGACGACGGCGCGATGCTGGCGTACGTGCACTACGTGCTGGTCGATCCGGAGTATCAGGGCCGCGGCATCGCCGGCCATATGGTCGAGATGCTCAAGGACAAGTACCGCGACTTCTTCTACATCGAGGTCATGCCCGAGGAGAGCAAGAACGCCACGTTCTACGAGGCGCACGGCTTCACGCTCATGTCCGACGGCGTGGCCATGCAGATCGTCAACCCGAAGTGGTGAGCCGGACGGCCCGCTGACGCGTCCGCCGCGTCACAGCGAGGCCGCGGCCACCAGCTGGCGCGTGTAGTCCTCGGCGGGACCGCCCAGCACCGTCTCCGTGGGCCCGGTTTCCACCATATGCCCGTCGTGGAGCACCAGAATCCGGTCGGCGAGGTGCTGTACCACGCCCAGATCGTGCGAGACGACGATGAGCGCCATGTCCGGATGCGCGGCGCGGATCGCGTTCAGCGCGTCGAGGATCTGCACGCGTGCGGTCACGTCGATGGCGCTCATCGGCTCGTCAGCGAGGATCACGCGCGGCTCGGCCACGATGGCACGCGCGATGGCCACGCGCTGAGCCTGTCCGCCGGACAATTCAGACGGCAGGCGGTCCAGCATGTCCTCCGGCTCCAACCCGGCCGTGCGCAGCGCCCGGGACACGACTTCGACGGCATCGCCGCGCGAGAGCCTGCGCCCGGCGAGCACCAGCGGTTCGGCGACGGACCGCAGGACCGTCCAGCGCGGGTCGAGCGAAGCGAACGGGTTCTGGAACACGAGCCCGGATTCCCGCCTCAGGGCGCGGAACCCGTCCGAGGAGCCGGGCAGACGCCCGCCACGACCCGCCACGACCGGCATGCCCGCATAGGACACGTCCCCGGAGTCCGCGTTTTCCAAGCCCAGCATGATGCGCGTCAGCGTGGATTTTCCGGAGCCGGAGCCGCCGATCACCGCGAGGCACTCCCCCGCGCCCACCGAGGCCGAGACATCGAACAGCACCTGCTGCCGTTCGGACGCGCCGGCGCGCGGAAACGTTTTGACGATGTGGTTCGCGGCCACCAGCGCGGTCATCGGGCACCTCCTTGCTCGACTGTCATCGGTTCGGCGGCCATCGGTTCGGCCGACAACGTGAGCCGGCGCGCCGACGCCACGAGCCCGCGCGTCGCGTCGGCGTTCGGCGCGGCAAGCAGCCGCGCGGTCCGTCCCTCCTCGGCCACGGCCCCGTCGTCGATCACGTAGCAGCGCGTGGTGGCGCGGGCGAGCACGGAGAAGTCGTGCGTGATGAACAGCATGGACGCGCCGGCGTCGTCCACGAGGGAGACCAGCAGATCCACGATCTGGCGCTGGATGATCGAGTCGAGCGCGGTGGTCGGCTCGTCGGCCACGATGAGGCGGGGCGAGGTGATGAGGGCCGTCGCGATGCCGACGCGCTGCTGCTGCCCGCCGGACAGCTCGTGCGGGTACTTGCCGGCCACGGACTCGTCCAGCCCGACCTTGCGCAGCATGGACATGACGCGGTCGCGGCGCTCGTCGCGGCCCAGGTCGTAGTGGAGGCGCAGCGGCAGCTCGACCTGCCGCATCACGGTGGCGACCGGGTTGAGCGTCGCGCCGGGATTCTGGAAGACCACGCCCACGTAGCGTCCGCGCAGGTCCGCGAGCGTCCGTTCGGCGGCGCCGATCGCCTCGGTGCCGCCGAGCGCAGCCGATCCGGACGCCTCCGCCCCGCGCGGCAGCAGGCCGAGCAGTGACTTGGCGATCATGGACTTGCCGGAGCCGGAGGAGCCGATGAGCCCCACGCGCTCCCCGTCGCCGACCGAGAGGTTCACGTCGCGCACGACCGGCCGGCCGCCGATCGCCACGTTCAGTCCGCGGATGTCAACGCCCATCGTCTTCCCTCCGTTCCATGCCTCCCACGGCAAGCGCCGAGTTCAGCGCGTCGCCCAGCAAGTTGAGCGCCACCACGGCGAGCGTGACCACCAGTCCCGGCCACAGCACGGTGAGCGGGAACACGTTGATGAACTTCACGGACGTGGCGAGCGAATGTCCCCAGCTCGGCACGCCCGCGCCCACGCCGACGCCCAGATAGGTGAGCCCGGCCTCGGCGAGCACGGAGGTGCCGGCGGAGACGGTGAGCTGCACGCTGAGCACCGGGACGATGTTCGGGACGACGTGCCGCGTGAACGCGTACCAGCCGGACGCGCCGCCGGCCAGCGCCGAGGCCACGTAGTCGCCGCGAGCGGCGAGCATGGCGGCAGGGCGTGCGATGCGGGCCAGATTGAGCCCGTAGGCGATCGAGCAGGCGCCCACGATCACGCCCACGGACGCGCCGAACGGCACGGTGAGCAGCAGGGCGATGAGCACGGTCGGGATGGAGATGAGCGCGTCCACCACGGCCACGGTCACGGAGCCGAGCCCGGCGCGCCGGGAGACCATGCACCCCACGAGCAGCAGGCCCAGCGCCCCGGAGCACACCACGGTGAGCGCGGCGATGACCAGATTGGTGCGCGAGCCGGCCATGAGCCAACTCAGCACGTCCGCTCCGGTGCCGTCGGTGCCGAGCGGATGCGCGGCGGAGGGCGCCTCCCACACGTGGTAGCCGTCCGTGGCGAGCAGCGGCTGCGGCGTCCAGAACAGGGACACGGCCGCCACGGCCAGCCACAGGCCGAGCACGACCAGCGCGTAGCGGCCCGATCCCCGCCGCCACAGGGCGCGCGGCAGATTGGCCAATTTGGATGGATTCGCCATCATTCGTCTCCGTTCGCGTTCGTCGCCTTGAGCCGCGGGTCGAGCGCGCGGTGGATCAGGTCGATCGCCAGTCCCAGCGCGAGGAAGAACGCGGCGAGCAGGAACAGCTCGCTCTGCACGGCGATGAGGTCGCGGTTGCCCACGTCGCCGATGAGCAGCGCGCCGAGCCCCGGCAGCGCGAACAGGCTTTCCACGACCATCACGCCGGTGATCATCTGCGCGAAGGTGAGGCCCGCCACGGACACGAGCTGCGGGGTCGCGAGGCGCAGCCCCACGCGCAGGACGGCCTGGGTGCGGGTCATGCCGCACGCCATGGCCATGTCGACCGCGCCGCCGTCCGCGACGTCGCCGACCGCCGCGCGCGTGTAGCGCGTGATGCTCGCGCCCGCCACCACGCCGGTGGCCACGGCGGGCAGCACCAGCGAGGCCAGCGCGCGGCCGAAGTCATGCCATCCCTCGGAGGGGAAGCCCTGCGAGGGGAAGAGCCCGATGAGGCCGATGCCGCGCGAGAACAGCAGGATGAGCAGCAGGCCGCTCCACAGGGCCGGCACCGCGCCGCCGACGATGGCGAGCACGTGCAGGAACCCGCGCATGCGCCGGCCGCGGGCGAGCACGGACGCGCAGCCGAGCGGCAGGCCGATGAGCAGCGCCACCGCGAGGCTCATGACGATGAGCGGGAACGTGATCGCCGCGCGCTGGCCCACCTGGGCGATCACCGCGCGGCCGGTCAGCGCCGAGGTGCCGAGGTCGCCGCGCAGCAGGCCGCCGACCCAGTCGAAGTACTGGACGACGAGCGGCCGGTCGAGCCCGAACTGGACGCGCAGCGCGGCGATGCGGTCGGGCGTCGCGGCGGTGCCGGCCATGACGGCGGCCACGTCGCCCGGCAGGATGCGCAGGGCGACGAACACCAGCACGGAGACGCCGAACAGCGCCGCCGCGAACAGCAGCAGTCGATGTGCGAGAAAGCGCATGGTTCAACCTTAATCGAACGGTCTTGACCGAGCCGGGCCTCCGTCACCCCGGGCGGGGTTCCGGCGGGCTCCGGAGTTCCGGGGGCTCCGGCTACTTGCGGTACGTCACACTGTACAGCGGCAGGACGCTCTGGCTGAGTCTGGACGGGAAGCCGTCGACTCCCTTGGCCATGGCGACGGTCACGCGGTAGCCGAACAGCCAGTCGGCGGGCGCGTCCTCGGACACGATCCTCGCGGCCTGCCTGAGGTAGTCGTCGGCCTCGGCGTCGGTGGTGGCGGCGAGCGCCTTGGCGTACAGGTCCTGCACCTGCTTGTTGTCGTAGTGGTAGTAGTAGCTCGGCGTGGCCCACTTGTAGAAGTCGTGGCTTTCGGCGTGGTCCACGAGGGAGAGCTCGTAGTCGCCGTTGGTGTGCACGTCCTGCAGCCACGTGGAGAACTCCACGTAGTTGATCTTGAGATCGATGCCGATCTCCTTCAGCTGACTCCTCAGCTGGTCGCCGAGCTCGGTGCCGTACACGTTCGCGTACGTGAGGGTGAGCTGCAGCGGCTTGTCCGCGGTGTAGCCGGCCTCGGCCATGAGCGCCTTGGCCTTGTCAGCGTCGTGCGGGTACAGGTTCGTCAGGTCCTCGTAGCCGGGGTCCACGGACGGGATCGGTCCGCCGAGCGCCGCGTCCACGCCGCCGCGGGAGGCGATGATCTGCGCGTGGTCGATGCCGTAGCGGATGGCCTGGCGCACGCGCTGGTCCGCGAGCTTCGGGTTGGCCACGTTGAAGGCGAGCACGAATTTGTCGGAGCCGTCGTTGGCGGCCACGGTGTAGTGCTCCGGGTCGGACTGGAACGGCTTGGCGAGGGTGGCGGTGATGGGCGAGAGCACCTGCACGTCGCCGCTCTTCAGTGCGTTGACGGCGGCGTTGTCGTCGGGCAGGAAGCGCACGACCACGTTTGGGGTCTTCGCCTTGTGGTCGGCGCCCCAGTACTTGTCGTTGGCCTTGAGCACAAGCTTGTCGCTGGCGTCGAAGGAGACGACGTCGTATGGGCCGGAGCCGACCGCGGAGGTCTTGGCGTCGTACTGCGCGTCCTTGTCGAACACGAGGCCGGGGCGGCCGGACAGGTACCACAGCATGTTGGAGTCGGGCGCGGAGAGCGTGATCTTCACGGTGTCCGCGTCCACGGCCTCGGCCTTGTCGAGGTTCTTGACCTGATCGTAGTTGTAGTACTTCTGCGCCTTGAGCTCGTTGATGGACCAGGCCACGTCGTCGGCGTCGAGCGCGTCGCCGTTGGAGAAGTTCATGTTCTCGTTGAGGTGGAACGTGTAGGTCAGGCCGTCGGCGCTGATCTCCCAGCTCTTGGCGAGGCCGGGCTGCACCTTGTTGTCCGAGTCGCGCGAGACGAGGCCCTCGTACACGTTGCCGATGAGCAGCTGTTCGAGCGCGGAGCCGGACTGGTGGCGGATGTCGAGGTTGACGGGGGCGAGCTTGATGCCCACGGTCACGGTGTCCGCGGTCTGCGAGGCGCCGTTGGCCCCTGCATCGCCCGCGCCGGCGTCGGACGCGGTTTTGCCGTTGAAGTACATGGTCACGCCGATGATGACCGCCACCACCACGAGCACGGAAATGAGCGAGATGAGCCAGCCCTTGGGCTTGCCGCCGCGGGGCGACTTCGCGCGGGCGTTGAGCGAGGCGTCGGTGCTGGCCGCGTTGTTCTGCTTGGTTGCGCCGGCGTCGCCGTGCGCACCACTGTTGTGAGACATGCTTCGTCTCTCCTTGGGATTGTGATGTTCTCTTCGCGCGATTGACCGCCGCTGAGGGTCGATCATCGCCGGCGTCCATCCTACCCAACCCCGAGGCAACCGCCTAATGAGAGATTCGTCACATCATCGCATCGCGGTGGCGGCGGAGGCCACCCCGCGGCAGCACAGCGCCCCGCTGACGGCGGCCCACAGCACGCCCGCCGCCGCGGCGACGACGGTGACGTGCGTCAGGCCCGTCATCGCCCACAGCGCGACCGCATGGCCGACCGCCTCGACGCCGAGCGCGACGCACAGCCATCCCGCCGTCGCCGCGGCACGCCTTATCCCGGCGCCGTCGCGGACCCCGGCCGCCAGCCGGCGCACCAGCGTGATCGCGGCCTCCGCAATGGACAGCATCAGGCATCCCGTCATCACGACGAACGACGTCGCCAGCGGCTTCGTGTACAGCAGCTCCGGCCAGTTCGCGTACAGCGTGCCCGCCATCCGTGCCGCGGCAAACGTGCCAAGCCCCATGACCGCGCCCACGGCGACTTGCAGCGACCGAGCGGCCCACGTCGATGTGTTCATATCCCCATTGTGCGTCCGAATCCGCCGCGGCGACCATCCCCCCGATCCCGTGCCAAATGCGCACAACCGCCCGCCTCCGCTCCCCCGCCGCCGCTATACTGGTGGCGGCATCGACGGACGGCGCCGACCGGGATGGACCCGCGGCGACCGTAAAGCGCATCGGAGGTTTCATGGCGCACATTCTTCTGGGGGTCACCGGCAGCATCGCCGCGTTCAAGGCCTGTCATCTGGCTTCCGACTGGACCAAGGCCGGCCACGAGGTGCGCGTGGTCATGACGGCCGCCGGCGCGCAGTTCGTCACCCCGCTCACGTTCAACGCCCTCACCCACCACCCGGTGCGCACGGCCATGTTCGGCCACGGCCCGGCGGCGGGTTCGGACGCGGCGGGCACGTCCGGCATCAGCCACATCGAGGACGCCAAGTGGGCGGACGTGCTGGTCGTCGCCCCGGCGAGCGCGGACGTGATCGCGCGGATCGCGAACGGCATCGCGGACGACGAGCTCACCTCCACCGTGCTGGCCTACGAGGGCCCGAAGATGCTGTGCCCTGCCATGAACACGCACATGTATGCGAACCCGGCCACGCAGCGCAACCTCGCGATCTGCAAGTCGGACGGCTGGACGGTCGTGGAGCCGGAGTCCGGCGTGCTCGCCTGCGAGGACGTGGGCAAGGGGCGCATGGAGGAGCCGGCCGTGATCGAGCGGGCCGTGGCCGCCCTGCTGCGCGCGCACGCCGACCCGTCCACCCTGCCCCTGAGGGGCCTCAACGTGCTGGTGACCGCCGGCCCCACGCAGGAATCGCTCGATCCGGTGCGCTACCTCACCAACCATTCGACCGGCAAGATGGGCTACGCGATCGCCGAGGCCGCGCGGGACATGGGCGCCGACGTGACGCTCGTCTCCGGCCCGGTCGCGCTCGACGCCCCCGACGGCGTGGACACCGTGCGCGTGACCAGCGCGAAGGACATGTTCGACGCGGTCTCCAAGCGATTCGGGGACGCGGACATCACCGTCATGGCCGCCGCCGTGGGCGACTTCCGCGCCGAGAACGTGCACCCGCAGAAGATCAAGAAGCACGGGCGGGACACGCTCGAGCTCAAGCTCGTCTCCAACCCGGACATCCTCGCGTGGGCCGGCGCGCACAAGCGCGAGGGCGTGCGGCTGGGCGACGGCACCGAGGAGCCGCGCCCGCAGGTGCTGTGCGGCTTCGCCATGGAGACCGAGCATCTGGTGGAGCGCGCCTCCGAGAAGCTCAACGAGAAGCGCTGCGACATGCTCGTGGCCAACAACCTCAACGACCGCGGCGCCGGATTCGCCACGGACACCAACGTGGTCACGGTGCTCACCCCCGGGGCCGCGCCCGAGCCGCTGTCGATCATGGGCAAGGGGGACCTCGCCGGGCTGATCCTGAAGCGCCTCGCGGTGATCCACGCGAACAAGCTCGCCGAGCAGCCCATGTTCGACGTCGACTTCGTGCGGGAGGCCTGAGGCATGCTCCTCGCGGTGGACATCGGCAACACCAACATCTCCGTGGGCTTCCTCGACGGCGGCACGGTGGTCGGCACGTACCGCATCACCACGAAGAACCACCACACGTCGGACGAGTACGCGCTCATGCTCAAGCGGTTCATGGCCATGTCCGGCGTGCGGCCGCGCGAGTTCGACGGCGTGGTCATCTCCTCCGTGGTGCCGAAGGTCATGCACGCGTTCCGCAATTCGATCGTGAAGTTCCTGGGGCTCGAGCCGGTCGTGCTCGGCCCGGGCGTGCCCACCGGGCTCGACGTGCGCATGGACAACCCCAAGGCCGTGGGCGCCGACCGCATCGCCGACTCGGTGGGCGCGTACGCGCTGTACGGCGGGCCCGTGCTGGTGATCGACTTCGGCACCGCCACCACCTACGACTACGTGGACGCGCACGGCTCGTTTTGCGCAGGGGCGATCGGCATCGGCATGCAGACCGCGGCGAACGCGCTGTGGGGCCAGACCGCGCAGCTGCCCGAGGTGGAGCTCGGCGACCCGGGCACGGTCATGGGCACCAACACCACGGCGGCCATGCGCGCCGGTCTGTTCTACGGGTTTCTGGGCGGCGTGGAGTGCACGATCCGCCAGTTCCGCAGGGAGACGGGCGCGGACTTCACGGTCGTCGCCACCGGCGGTCTCGGCGGGATCCTCACGCACGCCACGGCGGCGATCGACGTGTACGACCGGGACCTCATCTTCAAGGGCCTCGCGATCATTTACGCACGGCAGCGCCACAAGTCCTGACCGGAACGCCCGCCACCGCCGCAAACCAGCCGCCACGAACCAAGAGAAGGGACGCAGAACGCATGCTCGTCGCAGTCGACATCGGCAACACCAACATCAAGCTCGGATTCCTCGAGGGGGGCCGGATCGCGGGCACGTACCGCATCACCACGAAGGCCAACCACACGTCGGACGAGTACGGCCTGCTGCTCACCGAATTCCTCGACATGTCCGGGTTCTCGCCGGACGACGTGGACGACGTGATCGTCGCCTCGGTGGTGCCGAAGGTGATGCACTCGTTCCGCGCCTCGATCGTGAAGTTCCTGCGCATCGAGCCCATGGTGGTGGGACCGGGCGTGAAGACCGGCATCAACATCCGCATGGACGACCCGAAGTCCATGGGCGCCGACTGCCTCGCCGACTGCGCGGGCGCCTACCACGTGTACGGCGGCCCGGCGCTCGTGGCGGACTTCGGCACGGCCACCACGTTCAACTACGTGGACGGGCGCGGCACCATCACCGCCGGGCTCATCACCACGGGCATCCGCACGGCCGCGGCGGCCCTGTGGGGCGGCACCGCGCAGCTGCCCGAGGTGGAGATCACCCGTCCGAAGACCATCCTCGCCAAGGGCACGAGGACGGCCATGCAGGCGGGCCTGTACTACAACTTCCTCGGCGGCATCGAGCGCACGATCCGCCAGTTCCGCGACGAGATCGACGAGGACTTCCAGGTGGTGGCCACCGGAGGGCTCGGCCGCGTGTTCGCCGACGACACGGACCTGATCGACGTGTACGACCCGGACCTCATCTTCAAGGGCATGGCGATCATCCACCAGCGCACCCGCGCCGCGCGGTAGGCCGCACGCGGGCAATCCGTAAAACGGCGGTGGGGGCCGCTCCGCATTGCGCGGAAGCGAGCCCCCACCGTCTTTACGGCCCTACGCCGCCTACAGCTTCACGACGAGCACGCCGTTCGGCTTGATGACGGCGGAGTGCTCGCTCATGGTGAGGTGGACCAGCGAGCTCACGACCGGCTCGCCCTCCACGTCCACCACGGCGTCCGCGTGCGTGCGGTTGAACAGGAACACGAAGTGGTTCTCGTCCGACTCGTCCGCGCGCTCCACGCGCAGCACGTCGGCGCAATCCGTCTCCATCGGGGTGTCGACGCCCAGCTCGTCGAGCAGCTGCGGCAAGCTCAGCGCCAGCCCCTCTCGCCCGAGCAGACCGGCCACGTACGCGGCCTTGCCGTCGCCGTACTCGTTGACGGTGATGGCCGGACGTCCGTCCATGCCGGTCCACGGGTCGTCCCTGAACGTGGCGAGCACCTTGGCGGTGTCGGCCACGGAGGTGATCACGTCGGCGAGGTCGTGCGCCACGGCCCCGTTGCTCAGATCCAGGTGGTCGGGCGTGCCGTCGCCCTCGGCGAGCGGCGCGAACTCCTCGATGCGCACGCCCACCACGTCGCGGATGGCGCCCGGGTAGCCGCCGAGCCACACGTGGTCCCTCTCGTCGGAGATGCCGGTGTAGGAGCTCACGAGCAACTTGCCGCCGTCGGCCACATACTCGCGCACGCGGCGGGCGGTCGCCTCGTCGATGAGGTACAGGCTGGGCAGCACCACGGCCTCGTACTCGTCCCAGGCACCGCCCACGGGCACCACGTCGGCGGTCACGCCCTGGTCGGCGAGCGCGCGGAACCACGCGAGCGGCTCGGTCCAGTGACGCACATGCTGCGTGGGCGTGGCGGTGTGCTCGGTGGCCCACTGCGACTGGTAGTCGAACACCACGGCCACCTTGGACTTGACGAGCTTCGTGCCGAGCAGGCCCTCGTCGGCGAGCTTGTTCAGATCCGCGCCCAGCTCGCACACGTCGCGGTAGACCTGGCTGTCCTCGCCCGCGTGCGGGACCATGGCGGAGTGGAACTTCTCGGCGCCGGCCTTGGACTGCCGCCACTGGAAGAAGCAGATCGCGTTCGCGCCCATGGCAAGGTGCGTCAGGGCGTCGCGCACGAGCTGTCCGGGCTCCTTGCGGAAGTTGACCTCGCGCCAGTTCACGGCGGACGTGGAGTTCTCCATGAGGAACCACGGGTCCTTGCGCGCCACGCCGTCGGTGAAGGACGCGGCGTACGCGAGCTCGTCGAGGTGCGCCTCGCCGGGCGTGAAGTAGTGGTCGTTGGAGACGAAGTCCACCTCGTCGGCCCAGTCGGCGTAGTCGAGGCAGGTGCCGCCGGCGGAGATCATGAAGTTGGTGGTCAGCGGCAGACCGGGCGTGATCTCGGCGAGCGCGTCGCGTTCGGCCTCGTAGAACGCCTTGAGGGCGTCGGAGCTGAAGCGCTTGAAGTCGAGCAGCTTGCCGGGGTTCATGAAGTTGCCGTCGCCGATGAAGCGCGGCGGGACGATCTCGCTGAAGTCGTTCATGCGCTGCGACCAGAAGGCGGTGCCCCACGCGTCGTTCACGGCGTCGATGGTCCCGTAGCGGGCCCTGCACCAATCCTGGAACGCGCGCATGGCGTCGTCGGAGTAGTCGAAGCGGTTGTGGCAGCCGTACTCGTTGCCCACGTGCCAGGCGACCACGTACGGGTTGTCCTTGTAGTGCTCGGCCATCGCGCGGCACAACTTGAGGGCGTACTCGCGGAACACGGGGCTGGTGGGGCGCCAGTGCTGGCGGGCCCCGGGGTTGCACACGTCGCCGCGGTAGTCCTTCCACAGCACCTCGGGGTGGGCCTGGGTGAGCCACATCGGCGGCGAGGCGGTGGCGGACGCGAGGTCCACGGCGATGCCGGCCTTGCCGAGCTTGTCGATGATGCGGTCGAGCCAGTCGAAGTCGAACACGCCCTCCGACGTCTCGATCCTCGCCCAGCTGAAGATGCCCACGGAAACGAGGTTGACGCCGGCCTTCTTCATCAGGCGCACGTCATCGTCCCACACGTCCTCCGGCCACTGGTCAGGGTTGTAGTCGCCGCCGTACCAGATGCGGGCCTGCTGCCCGGCGAGCGGCTGCGGCCATCGGTGTTCCCTGCGTGCCATCTGACCTCCTTGTCGTTACGATTGTCCTTGTGGCCCGGAAGTCCCGGACCGCAGGAATGTTTGCGTTATCATCATAGCAGGGGCAACGACTTCGCGCCTTCGCGAACACGCCCGGCCGATGGCGTGACCGACGCACAGCAGACGCACGGCAGACGCACAACAGACGCACGAAAGGCGGCGGCATGACCAATTCCCGGCGACACGGCTCGGTTTCCCTGCGCGAGGTGGCGCAATACGCCGGCGTGTCATCCCAAACCGTCTCGCGCGTCGCCAACGGCAGCGACCTCGTGCGCCCCGAGACCGCCGAGCGCGTGCGCCGGGCCATGCGCGAACTCGGGTACCGACCCAACTACGCGGCCCGCGCGCTCAAGCACGGCCGGTTCAACAACATCGGCGTCATCCTGTTCAACACCACGCAGACCGGCAACATGCGCATCCTGTCCGGCATCAGCGCCACCGCCGCGCGCCACGGCTACGCCGTCACGCTGCTCACGCTGGACGGGGGAAACGACGGGGACGACGGCCATGGCTCCGCCAACCTCGCCCCCACCGCCGGTGAGCCCGCCTTCACGCCCGCGCGGGCCCTCGCGCGCATGCGCACGCTGCCCATCGACGGCGTGATCATCGCGCTGGAACGCCGGCCCGCGGACCTCACGCCGTTCCTGCCGACCGAAAGGCTGCCCATCGTGCTCATCACCGAGGGGCCGCTGCCCGGCTGCATCACCGTGGACGCCGACCAGCTCGACTGCTCCGAGCAGGCGGTGGGGCTGCTGCTAGACGAAGGGCACCGCACGGTGTACCACATCGCCGGACCGGAATCCTCATGCTCCTCGCAGGAGCGCGAGCAGGCGTGGCGGGCGGCGCTGGAGCGCCGCGGCGCCGCCGCTCCCCCGGTGCTGCGCGGCGATTGGAGCGCCGACTCCGGCTACGACGCGGGTCTGGAACTCGCCCGCGATCCGAACTGCACGGCGGTGTACGCCTCCAACGACCAGATGGCGTACGGCTGCATGCTCGCCATGCGCGCCAGCGGCCGCCGCGTGCCCGAGGACGTGAGCGTGATCGGCGTGGACGACTCCCTGACCGCCGTCGTGCCGCGGCTCGACCTCGACACTATGCGCCTGCCGTTCGACGCGATCGGCGAGCGCGCGTTCACCATGGTGATGCGCGCATGCGAGGGCGAGGAACCACCCACCGGCGTGCGCAACGTGCTGCCCGTGGAGCTGGTGAAGCGCGGCTCGGTCGCCGCGGGGCCTAGCGGCCGGGCATAGCCGCCGAAGGGGTTCCGCATGCACCCGTCCGGTGACCGGCATAAGCCACCGCACGGGTGCATGCGGAACCCCAAATGCCCGCAGACGGCGCCCTCTGCACGGTCCGCCCCACCCATGCACCCGCATCCGGCGCCGCCAAACCACCGTATGAGCCGCTACTCAGCCTTCCGAGGGCAGATTTCGGAAGATGCGGACATCTACTCGCTCTTCCGAGGGCGCCTCAATGCGGGAGCGACGGCGTGGCTTCACCGTATCGTCGCCATTTTCAGCGGTTTTCGCCTCGATTACCGTCAGACGAGTGCCCTAGGAAGGCCAAGTAGATGTTCGCACGGCGGAAAATCCGCCCTTGGAAAGCCGAATAGCGCGAGAATCGGTCGCGGAAGTCACTCGCGGCCGTCTGGATCGACGCGATGCATTGGTCAACGCTCCGCCAAAACGCGTCCCGCAAAACCGTCTCCGCTCACCGGCCGCCCAGCGGCACGCGCGAGACGAACCGCCGCGGCTCCCCGGTCACCGGGTCGGTGAATTCGAGCGTGCGCGCCACCAGCTCCAGCGGTTCGGAGAAGTCGTCGTAGGGGCGCGGCTCGCGCAGCACCGGATAGAAGTCGTCGCCCACGATGGGCAGTCCCAGCGAGGCCATGTGCACGCGCAACTGGTGGGTCTTGCCGGTGCGCGGGCGCAGCGTGTACGCGCGCACGCCGGGACCGCGGCCGCCGGAGCGCACGCCGCCGCATCCGGAACGTTCGTCGCGCCCGGCACCGCGCCCGTCCGCGCAGCCGCCGCGCCCGCCGTCGAAACTCCCGATCCCGTTCGCCCCAACGGCCCCCAGCTCGATGACGCTTTCCGCGTTCACCTCGCCCGGCTCCTCGTACGCCTGCAGAATCCCCCGCCGCTTCACGATGCGCGACCGCCGCAGCAGCGGGAACACGCGCGGCGGCTCCAGACGCTCCACGGTGCCGAACCGGGGCCGCGCCGCCGGAGCGCACGGCGCCAGGCATTCGTAGGTCTTCACGGCCACATGATTCTGGAACAGCATCTGGTAGGCGCCGCGGAACTCCGGCCTGCGCACGAACACCACCACGCCCGCGGTGAGCCGGTCGAGCCGGTGCGCTGGCGTGATGTCCGGTTCCCCGTACCGTTCCCGCAGCCGGATGAGCGCGGTTTCGCGGTACCACATGCCACGCGGCGTGGTGGCGAGGAAGTGCGGCTTGTCCACGACCACGATCCGCTCGTCCTCGTACAGCACCTCGAAGTCGAACGGGATCCGCGGTTCCTCCACCACCCACCGGTGTGGTCTCTCAGCTCTCTCCGTCACGCATCCTCCTCGCCCACCCGATCAACCGCAGACCAACTCCCATTTGGCGCTTCAACGACCAGTCGGCCCCGCGCAATACGCGTATTCCAACCCGTGAAGCCATTACCGGAATACGCAAAGACGCCGGAGAAGCCGCATGGGCATGGCACGCGCGACCGTAGGCCAGCGAGCGCAACGAGCGATGGCAGGGCGGCCTCGAGCGCGTCGCGCATGCCATGCGGCTTCCGACGCCGGAGTAAATGAGGCTCACTACTCCACGGTCACGGACTTCGCCAGATTGCGCGGCTTGTCGACGTCGTACCCCTTGAGGTTGGCCATGTCCATGGCGAACAGCTGCAGCGGCACCACGTCCACGAGCGGGCTCATGAGCGTGGGGCACTTGGGACGCCAGAACACCACGTCCGCGTAGCGCTCCACGTCCGGGTCGCCCTCCTCCGCCACGGCGATCACGAACGCGCCGCGGGCCCGAACCTCCTCGATGCCGGAGATGACCTTGGCGTGCAGCACATTGCGCCCGCGCTCGGGCGGCACGATGAACACCACGGGCTCGCCCTCGTCCACGAGTGCGATGGGCCCGTGCTTGAGCTCGCCGGCCGCGAAGCCCTCGGTGAACGTGTAGGCGATCTCCTTGAGCTTCAGCGCGCCCTCGAGCGCCACCGGGTAGCCCACGTGGCGGCCGAGGAACAGGAAGGACTTCGCGTCGACCATGCGCTTGGCCGCGGCCTGGATGGCGGACGACTGCGTGTCGATGACCCACTGGATCTTGGCGGGCATGTGCTTGAGGGAGTCGAGCACCTGATGGATTTCGTCGCGGAACATGGCGCCCTTGACCTGCGCGAGGTACAGGCCGAGCAGGTAGGCGGCGGTGATCTGCGCCACGAACGCCTTGGTGGACGCGACGGCCACCTCCGGGCCGGCGTGCGTGTAGAGCACGGCGTCGGACTCGCGCGGGATGGACGCGCCCTGCGTGTTGCAGATGGCGAGCACCTTGGAGCCCTGCTCGCGCGCGTGGCGCAGGGCCATGAGCGTGTCCATGGTCTCGCCGGACTGCGAGATGGCCACCACCAGCGTGCGCGGCGTGAGGATCGGGTCGCGGTAGCGGAACTCGTGCGCGAGCTCCACCTCCACGGGGATGCGCACCCAGTGCTCGATCGCGTACTTGGCGACCATGCCCGCGTAGGAGGCGGTGCCGCACGCGATCACGATGATCTTGTCCACGGCCTTGAAGTCGTGCTCGTCGATGTGCACCTCGTCGAGGTTGAGGTCGCCGGCCTTGTTGAGGCGCCCGAGCAGGGTGCGCTGTACGGCGGCGGGGTCCTCGTGGATCTCCTTGTCCATGAACGAGTCCCAGCCGCCCTTCTCCGCGGCGGAGGCGTCCCAGTCCACGGTGTAGGTCTTGGGGTTCTCCACCACGTTACCGTCGAAGTCGGTGACGACGACCTTGTCCGCGGACACGCACACGGCCTGGTCCTGGTCGATCTCCATGGCGTTCTTGGTGTAGGCGACGAACGCGGCCACGTCGGAGCCGAGGAAGTTCTCGCCGTCGCCGAGACCCACCACGAGCGGCGAGTCGTGGCGCGCACCGACGACGATGTCCGGCTGGCGGCAGTCGGTGGCGAGGATGGTGAACGCGCCCTCGAGCATGCGCGCGAGGCGGCGGACCGCCTTGAACAGGTCCGGCCTGCCCTCCTCGGCGATGATGGTGCCGACGATCTTGCCGAGCAGCTTGGCGGCCACCTCGGTGTCGGTGCTGGACGAGAACCGGTAGCCCTCGGCCTGCAGGTCGAGCCTCAGCTGCGAGGCGTTTTCGATGATGCCGTTGTGGATGATCGCCACCTTGCCGTCGCGGCTGGTGTGCGGGTGGGCGTTCACGTCGCTCGGCACGCCGTTGGTGGCCCAGCGGGTGTGGCCGATGCCCACGGTGGCGGCCGGCATGGGGTTGCGCTCGATGTCCGCCACAAGGTTGTCGAGACGGCCGGCCTTCTTGCGCACGGCCACCTGGTCCATGCCGGGGGCGCTCAGCGCCACGCCGGCCGAGTCGTAGCCGCGGTACTCGAGACGCCGCAGTCCCTGAAGGCAAACCTCAAGGGGCTTGCCGCACGCCGTTTTGACTGATCCTGCATATCCAACGATTCCACACATGGCTCAACAGCCTAGCGGATGGATGTTGCACCCCGAAACCGCAACCCGCCGTCTCACGCTATCCGCACAATTCCCCTGCGCCCACCTTGCGCTTCAGGCGGCCTCCCCGAGCCGTTGCGCCGATAACGCTCCGGAACCGGACACGCACCATGCGGCGCTCAACAAGCCACTGTGCAGAGCCGCGGATAAGGACGCACCCCTCGCGATCGTCATCAGCGCGGCCGTAAGGCCGTGCGAGGCCGAACGGCCCCGAGTGCATCGCGAGGGGTGCGTCCTTATCCGCGGCGGAGTGCAACGAACAGGAACTCACAGCACATGCTGCAAAAAGTCCTTGAACCTCGGCTCGGTCGGGTTCGCGATGATCTCGGGGCCGCCCTTCTCCACCACGACGCCCCCGTCCATGAACACCACCTGGTCGGCCACCTCGCGCGCGAAGCCGATCTCGTGGGTCACGCACACCATGGTCATGCCCTCCTTGGCGAGCGAGCGCATCACGTTAAGCACCTCGCCCACGAGCTCGGGGTCGAGCGCGGAGGTCGGCTCGTCGAACAGCATGATCTCGGGCTTCATGGCGAGGGCGCGCGCGATGGCCACGCGCTGCTGCTGGCCGCCGGACAGCTGTGCCGGGTAGTAGTCGAGCCGCTCGCCGAGCCCCACGCGGTTGAGCTCCATGGCAGCCAGTTCGCGCGCCTCGTGCTTGTTCATGTGCTTGACGTGCACCGGCGCCTCCATGACGTTTTCGAGGGCCGTCATGTGCGGGAAGAGGTTGAAGCGCTGGAACACCATGCCGAGCTTGGCGCGCTGCGCGGCCACCTCCTTGTCGTTGAGCGTCTGGAGCACCTGTTTGCCGCGGCGTTCGACGGTCTTGTAGCCGATCATCTCGCCGTTGACGTCGATCTCGCCGCCGGTCAGCGTTTCGAGCTGGTTGATGAGGCGCAGGAACGTGGACTTGCCCGAGCCGGACGGCCCGAGGATCACGGTCACGGTGCCGGGCATGACGGTGAGGTCCACGCCCTTGAGCACGTGCAGGGAGCCGAAGGCCTTGTGCACGCCGATGGCCCTGATGGCCGGAGTGGTCGTATCTGCCATGATTGCCTCCCTACGCGTTGAGTCCGGTGAAGGTCGCCTGGTTGAGCTTGGCGACGTCGTCGCGCTGCTCGCCGTCGGACCGGCCCGGGTAGGGCGGGTCGTACGGCGGCTGCTTGCCCTTGGTGCCGACCGGCCGGGCGTCGAAGCCCTTGCCGAAGTGCTTTTCGAGCCGCGCCTGCAGGACCATCATCACGGAGGTGATGAACAGGTACCAGATGCACGCCACGAGCAGCAGCGGGATCGGCTTGTACAGGCGGTTGGCGATGGCGTTGGTGGCGAACTGGAGTTCGTACGTGAACGGCACGGCGAGCACGAGGGACGTGCTCTTGAGCATGCCGATGGTCTCGTTGCCGGTGGGCGGGATGATGATGCGCATGGCCTGCGGCAGGATGATGCGGCGCATGATCAGCGTGCGTCCCATGCCGAGCGCCTCGGCGGCCTCGGTCTGTCCGCTGTCCACGGCCTCGAGGCCGGCGCGCACGATCTCGGACAGGTACGCGGCCTCGTTGAGGGCCAGACCGATCCACGCGGCGTTGAACGCGGTGACGACCACGGACGAGTCGATGCTCCAGAACGAGACGTCAGTGAACGGGATGCCGAGCGAGAGCTTGGGCACGAGCACGGAGAACAGGCCCCAGAACACGAGCTGCGTGTAGACCGGGGTGCCGCGGAAGAACCAGATGAAGAACCAGCTCACGCCCCTGAGCACCGGGTTGATGGACTTGCGCATGACGGCGAGGATCACCGACAGGATAATGGCCACCACCATGGAGATGACGGTGAGCTCGAGCGTGTAGCGCACGCCGTTGAGCACGTTCTCGTTGAACAGGTACTTCCACACGGTCGGCCAGTCGAGGCGCTCGTTGGTGACGAGCCCCTGGATGAGCATGGCCGCGAACAGCGCCACGATCACCGCGGCGACGATCGGACCCGTGCGCCTGACGGGCAGCGCCTTGATGCGGTTGGGGATGTCCAGCCCCTCGCCGTCGATTTCCTTCTTCGCCATGTCGGCCCCCTTTGTCGTCTTGCCCGAAGCCGGTTTACTCGAGGTCGGTCGGATTGATCTCGGCCTTGTCGAGAGCGCCGGACTCGACGCCCCAATGCTTGAGGATGTTCATGTACGTGCCGTCGTCCATGAGCTTGGTCATGGCCTTCTGCACGGCCTCGTCCATGGCCGCGTCGCCCTTTTTGATGGCGATGCCCTGCTTGACGGAGCCGACGTTGCCGCCGAGCGCCTCGAGCTGGCCGCCGGTCTGGCTGATCGCGTAGCCGGCCACCGGGGAGTCCGCGTAGAACACGTCGGCCTTGCCGGTCACCACGTTGGTGGCGGCGTCGGTCTGCAGCTTGCTGGAGAGCACCTCGATCTTCTTGTCGGCCGGGCAGTTCGCGTTGGCGTCGTTGGCCTCCTGCTCCTGCACGGTGCCGGTCTGCACGGCCACCTTGAGGCCGCACAGGTTGGAGGTGTCCACGCCGTTCGGGTTGCCCTTCTTGACGGCCCACGTGGAGCCGGCCTTGTAGTAGCTCACGAAGTCCACGGCGTCGAGGCGCTCGGGGGTGATGGTCATGGCCGTGATGCCGAGGTCGTACTTGGCGCCCACGGACGGGACGATCGAGTCGAAGGTGGAGGAGACGATCTCGGATTCGAGGCCCATCACCTTGGCGAGGGCGTGCGAGATGTCCACGTCGTAGCCGAGCGGCGTGGTGCCGTCGGCGGCGAGGAATTCGGCGGGCGCGTAGCTCAGCTCCATGCCGACGGACAGCTTGCCGTCGGACTTCACGGAGTCGGGCACGAGCGCGGCGATCGCGTCGTCCTTGGCGACCGAGCTCACGTCGTAGCCCTGCGTGACGGTGCCTTCGGGGGCGGCCTCGCCCTCGTCGGTGGTGCCGCACGCGGCGAGGGACATCAGCATGGATGCGCCGGCGAGCGCGGCGACGGCGGACTTGAACCTGAACGTCATGGAATGCGTTTCCTTCACTCTCGGTGTCTCTACTGGGAAAACACCATAATGACGTCCTGCTACGACAACGTTAAGCGGCCCGCCCGGAAAACGGCGTCCCCTCATGGGCGTCATTTCCGGACGGGCCGCTTGGAATCAACGCGCCCCGACGGGCCGGTGCCGCGTCAGTCGGCGACGGGGTTGATCTCCGCCTTGTCGACCGAGCCGGACTTGACGCCCCACTGGTCGAGGATCTTCGCGTACGTGCCGTCGTCCATGAGCTTGGTCACGGCCTTCTGCACGGCCTCGTCCATCGCGGAGTCGCCCTTCTTGATGGCGATGCCCTGCGTGGCCACGCCCACGTCCTCGCCGAAGGATTCGAGCTGGCCGCCGGTCTGGCTGATCGCGTAGCCGGCCACCGGGGAGTCCGCGTAGAAGGCGACGGCCTTGCCGGTCACCACGTTGGTGGTCACGTCGGTCTGCAGCTTGTTGGACAGGATTTCGATCTTCTTGTCGGCCGGGCACTTCTCGTTGTCCGCGTTGACCTCCTCCTCCTGCGTGGTGCCGGTCTGCACCGCGATCTTGAGGCCGCACAGGTTCGAGGAGTCGAACTTCTCCGGGTTGCCCTTCTTCACGGCCCATGTGGAGCCGGCCTTGTAGTAGCTCACGAAGTCCACGGCGTCCTTGCGCTCGTCGGTGATGGTGAACGACGAGATGCCGATGTCGTACTTGGATCCGATGGACGGCAGGATCGAGTCGAAGGTGGACGTGACCGGTTCGGTCTCCAGCCCCATGACCTTGCCGAGCGCCTTGGCGAGGTCCACGTCGTAGCCGACGGGCTTCTGGCTGCCGTCGAGGAATTCGGCCGGCGCGTAGGAGGTGTCCATGCCCACGGTGAGCTTGCCGTCGGACTTCACGGAGTCCGGCACGAGGGCGGCGATCGCGTCGTCCTTGGCGACCGAGCTCACGTCGAAGCCCTGCGTGGCGTTCGACGAGCCGGACGCTCCGGCGGATGCGTTGTTGTCGGTGGCGTCGCTGGTGCCGCACGCGGCGACGGAGAACAGCATTGCCGCGCCCATGACGGCGGCGGCGAGGGACTTGATCTTCATGGGGTTTCCTCTCGTTGCGGCCCGGGAAGGATCCACCGGGCCAGTACGGGAAACCTTAAGGAGGTTATGCTACGCGCGCGTTACCTGACCATTACCGGCCGGGCGCCACCTGCATGTCGTCACCGCATGTTCTTGTAGCGCATGATGCGCAGCGCCTCGCGCTTGTCCTGCTCCTCGCGCAGGGCCTGGCGCTTGTCGAACTCGCGCTTGCCGCGGGCCAGTGCGATCTCCGCCTTGACGCGACCGTCCTTGAAGTACAGGCTGATCGGCACGATCGTGTAGCCCTTGGCCTCGATCTGGCGCGACAGCTTGGCGATCTGCGCGGCGTGCAGCAGCAGCTTGCGCTTGCGCTTGGGCGCGTGGTTGTTCCACGTGCCGTTGAGGTATTCGGGGATATTCGCGTTCTCGAGCCAGATCTCGCCGCGGCGGTCGATCGAGATGAACGCCTCGGCCAGCGACGCGCGCCCCTCCCTCAGGGACTTCACCTCGGTGCCGGTCAGGGCGAGGCCCGCCTCGTACTTGTCCTCGATGGTGTAGTCGTGCCGCGCCCTGCGGTTCTGCACGATCAGCTTGGTGCCCTGTTCCTTGGCCATTGCGCCCTCCCTTCATAAGTCGTCACATAAGTCGTCAGCGTCCCGGCGAATCCCGTTCCGACGCTGCAAGGCGTCTACGATAGCACGAACGCGCCGTCCCGGACGGGATGCGGCGCGTTCGTCGTCGGTTCGGACGGTTGGCCCGCCCGCCGTGACGATCAGTAGTGGATGAACTGGTAGTTCTGCGGATCGCGGATCACGCGGGTGCCGGCCTTGCCCATCATGCGGGCGCCGCACTCGGAGATGAGGATCGTGCCGTCGGAGCGGACCTGCTCCACCACGCCCACGTGGCCGTACTGCGCGCTGGCGCCGTTCTGGCCGCGGCGGAACACGATCACCGCGCCCACGTGCGGGGTGTTGTTGACGAGGTAGCCGTAGGAGCGGGCGGAGTTCGCCCAGTCCGCGCCGTTGCCGAACTGCGTGCCGACCGGCAGGTTGAGGTCGTGGCGGCGGTTGTACGCGTACCACGTGCACTGGCTCCACGGGTAGGTGCTGGAGTAGTCGTGCGTGGCGTGGCCGTAGCAGGTCTGGGAGTGCGGGGCGCAGTTGCCGGGCACCGAGTAGTTCATGCCGCTGGCGGTAGCGTTGTTGTTGACCGGCGTGGAGCTGGAGGACGAGCTCGAGGAGCTGCCCTTGTTTGAGCTGGAGCTCGACGAACCCGAGGAGCTGCTTCCCTTGTTGGACGAGTTGGACGAACCGGAGTTGGAGGACGGGGCGTCCTGCGCCTGCGTCGCGTTCTTCGCCGCGGCGGCGGCCGCGGCGGCCTGCTGGGCGGCGAGCTGCTTGTTGTAGTCGTCGATCTGCGACTTGATGAGCACCGCCTCGGCGGCCTCCTTGGCGGAGGCGTCGGTGAGCTGGGCCACCTTGGCCTCGAGCGCCTGGCGCTTCTGGTCGCCCTCGTCGCGCAGGGCCTCGAGCTCCTGCTGCTTGGCCTGCGCGTCCTCGGCGGCCTTCTGCGCGGTGGCGGCGTCCTGATCGGCCTGCTTCTTCAGGGTGGTGATCTCCTGCTCGATGGCGGCGAGGCGCTGCTGGCGGTTCATGGAGGTGCTCAGGGTGGAGGCGGCGTCGTTCGCGGCGTTCGTCTCGGAGCGGGTGACGGCGGCGTCGGCCTGCATCTTCTGCACGAAGTCGTCCGCGGTGGACGAGTTGGTGACCACGCTCATCACCTTGGAGGCGTCGGAGCCGTGGAAGCTTTCGCGGGCGAGCTGCGCCACGGCGGCCTTGGCGTCGTCGTAGTCGGCGCCGGTCTCGGCGATCTTCGCCTCGAGGTCGGCCTTGTCCTTCTGCGCGGCCTGCAGTCGCTCGGCGGCGGCATCGGCGGCCTCCTTGGCGGTCTGCGCGGCGGCCACGGCCTGGTCGGCGGCGTCCTGCGCGGCGGGGATCTGGTTCTCGGTCAGGTCGTCGAGCGCGACGATCTGGTCCTGCAGGTCCGCACTCGCGCCGGCCAGCTGGGCCTTGAGGTCCGCGGCGGACGCCAGCTTCTGCTGGTATTCGGAGTAGCTGGGCACGGCGGACGCCTCTTCGACGCCGGTGGACATGCTCGCCAGTCCGCAGGTCAGCAGCGTGGTGGCGCACAGCGCCCATCCAGCCCATGCTTTGGCTCGTTGGTTCATCATATGGGTCGACTTCCTTCGTTTCCGTCAGGGTCCCGGCCGATTGTACAGGGCGCGGCTGGGAGAAATTACGCTTTGAGATAACGCCGCAGCGAAATCGCCGAGGCGAAGGCGCTCAGCAGCAGCGCGCCGGCGATGAGCGCGGGGGCCGTGAGCAGCACGGTGGACTGGTTCACGAACGGCATCCAGCTGACCGTTTTGGCCACGCCGTTGGTCACGAACGCGTTCACGATGCCCGTCAGCGCGCCCACGGACAGCAGCGAGCCGAGCAGGGCGGCGAACATGCCCTCGAGGATGAACGGCAGGCGGATCGTCCAGTTCGACGCGCCCACCAGCCGCATGATCTCGGTCTCGTTCTTGCGGGAGGCGGCGGACATGCGAATCGTTGTGCCAGTAAGCAGGATGGCCACCACGACCATCACGCCGGCCAGCGCCGCGGTCACCGCCGTGGCCTTGTTGAGCACGTTGAAGATCGGGTCGAAGATCTGCCGCTGGTCCACGACCTCCTCGATGCCCGTGCGTCCGGAAAGCACCTCGGAGACGACCTGGTACTTGGTCGGGTCGTTGAGCTTCAGGCGCAGCGAATCCTGCATGTCGGCGGCCGTGAGCGTGCGCCCGTTGTACTCGCCGTTCGGGTATTCCTTGAGGAACGTGTCGTTGTAGAAGTCCTCCTTGCTCACGTATGTGATGTTCGCCACATCGTTGGGAAGCTCCTGCTTGATGAGGTCGATCACGCCCGCGATGTCCTCCTGGCTGGGCGACTTGCCGGACGCGCAGGTGGCGGCCTGGCTGGCGCCGTCGGGGCAGAAGTACACCACGACCTCCACCTGGTCGTACCAGGTGCCCTTGGCCTTGGTGATCTGCGCCTGCATGAGCGCCGATGCGCCGATGAACAGGAACGAGATGAACGTGACGAGCATGACCGACAGGATCATCGACCCGTTGCGCTTGAGGCTCGTCCAGGTTTCGGACAGGATGAATCGCGTCCTCATTGTTCGTTTCCTTCCCCTTCGGCGTGGTCGTCGTGCTTCGCGGGCGCGGGCGGGGCCGGCGGCGCGGGCGGCATGAGCGGCCCGGACAGCTCGACCGTCTCGTTCCGGTCGGCCGCGGCGGATTCCGCATCCCCGGCGTTTTCGGCGTTCCCGGCGGGCTTCTCCGCCGCGGCGGGCTGCGCATCCGGCTCCACAGCGGGCTCCACGGTTTCGAAGTCGTCCGCGGGCTTGCTCGCCTCCTCGGCGGCCGCCATCGCGTCGAGGCTCAGGCCCCTGCCCCACGTGAGCGTGTCCTCCACGGACTGGAACACCTCGCCGTAGCGTCCGGTGCGCCCCGAGTGCACGGAACTCGCCAGCCGCGCGATGCCGTCGTCGCCGTGCTCGGCGCCGTGCAGCGCGGACGCCACGTCCGGGCCGTCCACGTTGGTCACGGCGGTCGGGTCCGTGTACGACCCCTCCGGCAGGTTGAGCTCGGCCGCCGGCGTGCCGTCGCCGTGGATCGCCTCGTGCGCCCGGCTCGCCACCTCGGCGTCGGGGAAGAACAGCGCGGAGTCGTAGGAGCCGTGCTGCTCGTCGCGCATGATCTTGCCGGCCTTGAGCTCCACCACGCGCTTGCGCATGGAGTTGACGATCTCCTCGTTGTGCGTGGCCATCACGATCGTGGTGCCCGTGCGGTTGATCGCGTCGAGCACCTCCATGATGCCCAGCGACGTGGTCGGGTCGAGGTTGCCGGTCGGCTCGTCCGCGAGCAGGATCTGCGGATGGTTCACGTACGCGCGGGCGATGGCCACGCGCTGCTGCTCGCCGCCGGACAGCTCGTGCGGGAAGTTCCGCTCCTTGCCCGTCAGTCCCACGGTCTTGAGCACCTGCGGCACGAGCGACTTGATGGTGGACCGGCGCGTGCCGATCACCTCGAGCGCGAACGCCACGTTCTGCCACACGGTCTTGTTGGCGAGCAGCTTGTAGTCCTGGAAGATGAAGCCGATCGACCGGCGGTACTGCGGGATCTGGCGCGCGGGCAGACGCCGCAGGTCGTTGCCGGCCACGCGGATCTCGCCCGAGGTCGCCTCCTCCTCGCGCAGCAGCAGGCTCAGGAGCGTGGTCTTGCCGGACCCGGACGCGCCCACGAGGAACACGAAGTCGCCGCGCTCGATGTCCAGGCTGATGTCGTCCAGCGCGGGACGCGACCCCTTGGGATAGATCTTGCTCACATGGTCCAGTGCAATCAATGCCATTTGACCCGCTCCTTCATTACGCCTATTACGCCTCAATTACCGTGGAATGCGCTTTGCCCTTCGGCGGCTTACTCTTCGGCGGCCTCGCGGCGCTGCTGGTGGCGCCAGCGGATGCCGGCCGCGATGAACCCGTCGATGTCGCCGTCGAACACGGCCTGCGTCTGGCTCGTCTCGTAGCCGGTGCGCAGGTCCTTGACCATCTGGTACGGGTGCAGCACGTAGGAGCGCATCTGGTCGCCCCAGCTGGCCTTGATGTCGCCCGCGAGCTCCTTCTTCTTCTTGGCCTCCTCCTCGTGGCGCAGCACGAGCAGTCGGGACTGGAGCACGGCCATGGCAGCGGCGCGGTTCTGGATCTGCGAGCGCTCGTCCTGCATGGTCACCACGAGGCCGGTGGGAAGGTGGGTGATGCGCACCGCGGAGTACGTGGTGTTCACGCCTTGGCCGCCGGGGCCGGACGAGCAGTAGGTGTCCACGCGGATGTCCGTGTCCGGGATGTCGATGTGGTCGGTCGCCTCGACGAGCGGCACCACCTCGACGGCGGCGAAGCTGGTCTGGCGGCGGCCCTGGTTGTCGAACGGGCTGATGCGCACCAGGCGGTGGGTGCCGCCCTCCACGCTGAGCCTGCCGTACGCGTAAGGCGCGTCCACCTGGAAGGTCGCGGACTTGATGCCCGCCTCCTCGGCGTACGAGGTGTCCATCACCTTGGCCTTGAAGCCGTTGCGCTCGCAGTAGCGCAGGTACATGCGCAGCAGCATCTGCGCGAAGTCCGCCGCGTCCACGCCGCCGGCGCCGGAGCGGATCGTGACCACCGCGGAGCGCTCGTCGTACTCGCCGTCGAGCAGGGTCTGGATCTCGAGGTCGTCCAGATCGCTCGCGATGGACTCCACCTCGGTCTTGGCGTCGGCGAGGGAGTCGGCGTCCTCTTCCTCCTGCGCGAGCTCGACGAGCGTCTCCACGTCGTCGATGCGCTGGCCCATGTCCGTGAGGCGCTTGAGCTGCGCCTGCGTGCCGGAGAGCTTGCTCGTGATCTTCTGCGCGTTGTCGGGATCGTCCCACAGGCCCGGCTCGCTGGCCTTGGCCTCGAGCTCCTTGATCTCGGCCTTGAGCTTGTCCACGTCGAGCGCCTCGGCGATCGTGTCGTACTTGGATCGGGCGTCGCCGATCGCCTGCGAGAAATCAAATTCTGCCATCGTTACCACCATACATTTCTACTTGTGAAAAACCTGATTGTTTCGATTATCCCCGATTCGCGGCCCGCCACGGCGCACGCGGCCGCCCCGGCGTCGCGTCGCCTCGCGTTGGGGACGTGCGCCGGGCCACGGGAACGTCAAAGGCCCGCGTAGATCATCGCGGGGACGACGAGGCTGACGAGCATGGCCGCGGCCACGACGATGCACACCGCACGCATCACATTGCGGCGGCGGCGTTCGCGCTGCTCTCGTTCAACCCGGTAATCACTCACGGTGAGATATCATAACGGGCGCGCTGGATTTTGCCGATTTCCGGCCTCATCCCCCGGCAAAAGCCGCGCCTCGCCCATCGCAAAACGGCGACATCGCAACGATCGTCCTCCGCCACGGACGGTTCCTTTGCGCGGCGTGCGGTCAGAAATCGAACCGGCGTCCGCGCGTCCGGGCTCCGGCCGTTACACTGGAGGCCATCGGGCCGGTCATATCGTCGTCCGGCCGTCAATCCGTCCATCAATGTGTAAGGAGCAATCCATGACGAACGAACGCACCGCATGGGGCTGGGGTCTCGCGAGCGTGGACGCCGCGGGCAACACCCTCGACGTGTGGTACCCGCAGCTGACGCTGGGCGAGGCGCCTGCGGAGTCCGGCCGCCCGAACCATGACTTCGGCCCGCTGGCCCACGAGGAGGCCGACGCCCGCGGCGTGCGCCGCGTCCCGGTGTTCACCGTCTCCCAGCTCGACGAGCCGATCGCGAGCGCGGCCGACGCCTACCTGAAGCTGCACCTCATGTCCATGCGCCTGGCCAAGCCGAACACGCTGAATCTGGAGGGCATCTTCGCCAAGCTCAACAACGTGGTGTGGACCAACTACGGCCCGTTCGCCGTCGAGGACTTCGCCCTGCGCAAGCTCGACGTGCTCAAGGCAGCCGCCGGCTCTCCGCTGCCCACCGCGGACGTCAACGTGCTGTCCGTCGACAAGTTCCCGCGCATGATCGACTATGTGGTCCCCTCCGGCGTGCGCATCGGCGACGCCGACCGCGTGCGTCTGGGCGCCTACCTGTCGGAGGGCACCACCGTCATGCACGCCGGCTTCGTGAACTTCAACGCCGGCACCCTCGGCGTCTCCATGGTCGAGGGCCGCGTCTCGCAGGGCGTCGTCGTGGGCAACGGCTCCGACATCGGCGGCGGCGCGTCCATCATGGGCACCCTGTCCGGCGGCGGCAAGCTGCGCAACTCCATCGGCGAGCACTCCCTGCTCGGCGCCAACGCGGGCATCGGCATCTCGCTGGGCGACAACTGCGTCGTCGAGGCGGGCCTGTACGTGACCGCCGGCACCAAGGTCACCGTCTGGGACAAGGCCAAGGCCGCCGCCGGCGAACCGCTCGACGTGGTCAAGGGCGCCGACCTGTCCGGCAAGGACAACATCCTCTTCATCCGCAACTCGGTCAACGGCCGCATCGAGGCCCGCTACCGCAAGACCGGAATCGAGCTCAACGCCAAGCTGCACAAGAACTGACCGCACGTTGGCGGAGCGTCCTCCGCGTTGCTCCTCGGTCGACGTGCCGACGCACGCCTTTCCCCGGCGCGCCTTGAGGCCGCACACGCCAGCGCACGGTCAGCAGCCCGGTATTCTTGTGCAACCGTCGCGGCCATGGGGCGCATGCCTGTCGGACCGGGAGCGGGCACTCCTTGTCCGGCAACTTGGAAAACGTTGCAATCACGCCGATGCGCACCGCGTTGGACAAGGAGCGGGCGCTCCCGGTCCAGCACTCCGCTCCCCCGGTTCAACACTCCGCTCCCCAGTTCAATGCCCGCCCCGGTCCGGAACCAAAGCATCCCGCGACTGGATTCGCTCAATCCGATCACCCAATTCCGCGGATTGAGCGGATCCAATGCGTGAGGACCGTTGCGAAGGCCCTACCGCACTGGATTCGCTCAATCCATCACAATGAGCCGCCAGTTTTGAGCGGATCCAGTGCATGAGAGTTGTTCCGAGGGCCCCACCGCATTGAATTCGCTCAATCCGCCACACCAAGCTTCCGGATTGAGCGAATTCGGTGCGTAAGGCGCGGACCAACGCGCGGAACCGCACCGGGGGTGTGTCTCAAGCCGCGTCCATTTCCAGAATTGGTGGCGATTCCGGACGCAAAAGGCGCATTTTGCGTCTCGATCCGCCACCATTTTTCGCGCGTCATGCAACTCGGGCGACGCACCCGGCACAAACATGGAGCCCCGAGTGAGAATCGGACTCACGACCTCTTCCTTACCAAGGAAGTGCTCTACCACTGAGCTATCGGGGCGCATCGCCCGCCTTATCGGGCAAACCCGAACATCGTGGCACATGATCGCGCATTGCGCAAATCGCGCGTGTGTCCAACGCGCGGCCGGAGACGAGATTCGGGGAAAGAACGAACGCTATCGCCCGAACACCGAATAGTCGCCCAACGCCACGGCCGGCTTCATCAGCACGAAGCTGCCATAGTCCACGCACGCCTTCATGTATTCCTTGTGCTTGGCGTCGATCATGCGGGAGCTGCCCTCGAACCGCCGTTGCTGCTCGCGCGCGTCGTCCACGATCGTGTACGTGTACACCCACAGCCCATCCGGCTCCTCGCCCAGAAACCACGTCTCCACATGCGCGCCCTCATCCGGCAGCGTGGCGTTGCCCTCCTCCAGATGGTCGGCCAGAAAGCGCATCCATTCGCGGGCCAGCTCCTCCCGCCCGCTCTTGACCCGGAACTTCGTCAATACGGTCTGCATGGGACCTCCCTCCGGCGACGTTTTCAGCGGCGTTTCCGACATCATAGAAGAGGCGGTCCGCACGGAACGTTCGGCGACCGAGACGCGGAATCACGACGCCGCAAGGACGCGCAAACGCGACGATCCGAAAGCCCGACGATCCGAAAGCCCGGCGGCACGCCCCTATCGGGTGCGCCGATCGCCGGCCACGAACAGCGCCCCGAACAGCATGGATGCCGCCGCCACCGCGACGAACGCCCACAGCAACGCGCCAATCGTCCCCGGCGCCATGAACGTGGGCAGCAGCAGCGAGGCGACCGCGCACGGGAAGCGGCTCAGCCCGAGGATCAGGCTCTGCGCCTGCGTGGAAACCGTGCCGGGGAAGGATTTCTGCGTCCACACCTTGGCGTTCATCTCGCCGGCGAAATTGCAGAAGAACTGGAAGATGAGCACCGCCGCCACGGTGGCCGCCATGGTGCCGCCCGCGGCCAGCACCGCCATGGCGACCACCTGCATGGCGCTTCCGAGCCAGAACATCACCTGACGACCGCGCTTCGAGGTCACGCGCGTGTACACCATGCCGCCGGCCACGCACAGCACCGAGGCCACGATGCCCACGACCACAGCCTGCCGCTGCGTGGCGTGCTGCACCACCAGCAGGTAGGTCTGGAACTGGTTGATGCTGTTGGCCATGAGGTTCCACATGAGATAGAACAGCGCGATGAGCGCGAACGTGCGCGCATAGGGCCGTCCGAAGCCGTCCGTTCCGCGCAGCACCGCGCGAAGGGAGCCGGGCGCCGCCATCTCGCCGGCCCCGTCGGTCCTATCGGCCACGCCGGCCGCGACGGCCCCACCGCGCCGATCGTCGCCCGAAAGCGCAACGGCGTGCAGTGCGGCGAACCGGCGGTCGGTCAGACGCCACACGCCCACGAGCGCGGCGATCACGGCGAGCGCGGCATACACCGCCCGCGCCCCGACGGCGTGCATCGGGCTGGCCGCCAACGCCAGCACGTACGATCCGAGGATGCCGGCGGACCACAGCACCTGCGAATTGCCGATGGCCTTGGTGCGCGGCGCGACGTCCCGTATGTCGCGTCCCATCACGCTCAGCGACACGGGCAGTTCGACGCCCGCGGCGAGCCCGGAGAGCGTGACGCCCGCGAGCAGCATCGCAAAGTCAAGTGACCCGGCGCACAGGGCGAACGCCGCGGCGCACACGATCATGGTCAGGTTGAAGGTGACGGTGAGCCCCACGCGCCTGGCCACCAGTCCCCCGCAGAACGACCCGACGGCGAAGGCGAACATGAGCGCTGCGGAGAGCATGCCCACCTGCATGGCGTCGAGCCCGAGCGCCTGCTGCCACAGGGACAGCGTGGCGGATAGCGCGATGATCGCGCCGGATCCCAGCAGCGATCCCATGCCGGCGGCGAAACCCAACGCCCTGTACGTACTTGCGGTGCCCATTCGATCTCCCTTGGCTGCTCCGGTTGCTCCGGCCATTCCGGTTGCCCCGGCTATTCCGGTTGCCCCGGCTGTTCCGGTTGCCCCGGCTGTTCCGGTTGCTCCGGCTGTTCCCTCCGGCCCCTTGCCCGAGGCCGCACCCAAGTGTACTAATTGTTGAAACCACATCCCATAATGTAGGATGCGCTGCGATGCGGCGGCACCGGCTACAGTGGGACGCATGAAGATCACGCTCATCACCGTCGGCAAGGTCAAGGAATCGTATCTGCGCGACGCGATCGCCGAATATTCGAAGCGGCTTTCTCGCTACTGCAAGCTCGCCATCGTGGAGGTCGCGGACGAGAAGACGCCGGAGAACGCCAGCGAGGGCACGGACCGGCGCATCAAGGAGATCGAGGGCGAGCGGATCGCCAAGCACCTTGCGCCGGACGCGTACGTGATCGCGCTGGCGATCGAGGGCAAACAGCTGAGCTCCGAGGAACTGGCCGCGAAGGTGGCCGATCTGGGCCTGCGCGGGGTGAGCCACATCCAGCTCGTCATCGGCGGCTCCCTGGGGCTCGCGCCGGCGGTCCTCAAGCGCGCCGACTACCTGCTGAGCTTCTCGCGCATGACGTTCCCGCACCAGCTCATGCGCGTGATCCTGCTCGAGCAGATCTACCGGGCGTACAAAATCAACGCCCACGAGCCCTATCACAAGTGAGCTTTCGATTTCTGACCTAACGAGCCGCGAAAGACGCCGCGCCCGACCGCGAAAACGGCGGAACCACAACGACACCGCCTGCTCGAAACCGCATCTTTCCCGACTGCTTAGGTCAGAAATCGCACCCGCCCGGCACTCGCCCGGCATCAGGCCGGCGATGGCGCGCTCACGGGCTCACGGGCTCAGCAGTACGGCAGCGTGAGCCTCACGGACGCGGCGTCCACGTCGAAGTCGGCCAGATCCACCTTGGCGAGGCGCGTGGTGGTGTTGGCGACTTGCAGCGCGAGCCTATGCCCCGCGCGCACGGTCCAGTCGCACGCGAGCAGCGGCACCTCCACATCCAGCCACTCGCCCACGGGCGCGGGCTCGAACCGCTCGAACGAGTTCCGGTGGGCGAGCGCGATCCACCCGCGCGTCACCACGTGCTCCACCTCGTAGGCGCGGCGCGGGAACTTGAGCTTGTACGTGGCCTTGTCCTGCGGGGCGCTCTGGCCGAACGTGCTGGTCCGGTCCGCCATCTCCGTCATGACGTGCAGATCCGCGTCCGGCTCCGGGTAGTTGCCCTCGCCGTATTCGATCAGGCTGGCCGCAAGGTTCGTGTCCAGTTCGGTGACGGCCGCGGCGCCCAGACCGGTGGCCGCGAGCCGCACGCGCAGGCGCAGGCTCGGCGCGCCGGACAGGTGCATGTCCCGCTCCAGCGGCGCGGAAACGGCGAGCAGGCGGTCGTCGTGCGGCTTGGCGGATTCGCCGCGCGGCACAAACTCCTTGACGCGCGCGCCCTTGAAGTGGAAGGTCGCCGCCGAAGCGGCTGCCCCGGCTTCGCCCGGAGCGGCCTTACCCGGAGCGGCCTCGCCCAGAACGGCTCCGGCGCCCTCCGCATCCGCGCGCAGTCCCCACTCATGCTCCTCAGTCCCCGGCACCGGCCAGCTCGCGTAATCGCGCCACACGTCGTCCGGATCGGTCACGGACACGGCCGGCTCGCGGTCGATGCCGTTGTCCACGTCGAGCAGCCACCGGTCGAACCAGCGGTGGATCGTCTCCACCCACGCGTCGCGGCGGAAGTCGAACGGGTCGTCGTGCGCGTACTGGTGCAGCCACATCTTGCGCGGCACGCCCGCCTCGCCGAGCAGCTTCCAGAACGGCTCGACCTGGTTCGTCATCACGTTGAGGTCGTTGGTCCCGTGCACGATGAACACGCTCGCCTTGAATTTGTCCATGGTGAGCCGGTAGTTGCGCTCGCGCCAGAAGTCGTTGTAGCAGCGGTGCTCCTTGTCGCTGCCCGCCTTGAGCTCCTTGTATCCGTTCGGCGCCACCTCGAAGCGCTGCAGCAGCCCGTTCGCCGTGGATTGCAGCACTTCGGCGAAGTTGTACGGCTCGTACCAGCCGCCGTCCGCGTCGTCGCCGTCGAGCAGGCAGCCGAACGGGTGGTACCAGTCGTACTGGCTGGAGATGGCGGAGATCGGCACGATGGTCTTCAGGCCCTCCACGCCGGTCGCGGCGGCGCCGATGGGCAGCGTGCCGTCGTAGGACTGGCCGAGCATGCCCACCGCGCCGGTGGCCCAGTAGGCGGTGGCGCGGTTGGCCTCGCTGCGGTCGTCGCGCGTCCAGTACGCGTTCGCCCGGCCGTTGAGCCAGTCGACCACGGCGGTCACCGAGGCGATGTCCCGTCTGCCGCCGATGTCGCAGAACCCCTGCGACAGCGCGGTTCCCGAGCTTTCCGTGAGCAGCACCGCGTAGCCGCGCGGCACGAAGTAGTTGCCGTAGAACAGCGGGAACGTGACGAGCGGACTGTTCCACTTGTCGTCGTCGTGCAGGTAGGTCTTGCGCTCGCCGTGGCGCGGGTAGAGCCCATAATAAGGACTCGGTTCCATGATCACCGGCACCTGCCCGTCGCCGTCGAGCTCGCGCGGGCGGATGATGTCCACGCGGATCAGATCGTTCCCACCGTCCCCGTCGCCGTCGAACGGCATCTCCACGTATACGAACTGCCGGATCGCGTCCTCGAACGAGAACAGCTCCCCGCTGGTTCCGTCCGCTCCGATGCGGAAGGTCTCCTGAGCCATAACCCCTCCATTCATGCCCCGCGCATACCGTCATGCGCCGTCACGGCACCGTTCCAATACCATGACCACCCTATACCGCCCCGATCATTCACCGCTCATTGGTCCCACCATGCGCCCGCGAACCGATCATATGACGGTCCGCGCCGCGCCGGCCGCCTGCCGTTCCCGTTGTTCCCATGCGCCTGCGTTGCCGTTCCCCCCGCTCTCTTCACGCGTCCGGCACTCGATTCGCTCAATCCGCCGCTCCATGACGGCACATTGAGCGAATCCAGTGTGGTGGCGGCCATTTTCCCCCGCTTATGCACTGGATTCGCTCAATCCACATTCCGCACGGCATGAATTGAGCGGATCCAGTGCGGCGGCGCGGCCATGAAGACGAATCCCGACACCAGGCAACTGACACCCGACGTCCGGCACCCGTCCGTTACCGCATGCGCACCAGCGCGGGCAGCGAGCGCGGGCTGATCAAACAGGCCGCCGCCAACGTGCCCAGATACAACCCGCACAGGCCGCCGGCCACCGCGCGCACGGCCACGTCGCCGAACAGCCGCAGCGCATCCGATACGGAACCGGCCGCCGGGGCGAGCACAAGCGCCAGCAGGCCGAGCGACGCCACCGCCGCGGGCACGGACCACCCCAACGCCACGCCGAGCATCTTCTCCGCCACCTGCGGCCTCGTGGCGCCGAACTGCCGGAGCATGGCGAGCTCCACGCGCCGCTGCAGCACGGCCGCGGCGCCGGCCACCGCCGAGAGCAGCATGGCGGGCACGACGGCGAAGCGGGTGATGCGCCCGCGGTAGTCGGCGGCGCCGGGCGCATTGCCGGCGAGCAGGGGGTTGAGCCGCGTGGGTGTGGGGACGGACGTCCCGCCGATGGGCCCCACGTCCCGCGCCTTGGTGACCACAGCGTTGAGCGCGTCGCGGATCTGCGCGGTCATGGGCCACGCGCGCACCCAGCAGGAGTCGAACATGGTGTCCAGCTCGGTGGCGGGCGTGGCGAGAAGGATGGTGGTCGCGTACTGCGGCAGCCGCCCGTCATTGGGCCACGCGTAGGTGCCGGTGACCGTGTGGGAGATCCCGTCCGCGGTGACGAGGCCGTCGCCCGCGCCGATGCCGAGCTGTTCGCCGATCTTCGACGCGATGACGAAGCCGTCGTCGCCGTCGATGTCGATGAGGTTGCGGGCCCCGTCGGTCACCTCGTAGGCCAGGTACGGCGCGTCCGGCAGGGCGAGCGGCGTGACGGCGTCGGCCCCGCGCATGGCCATGGCGCCCTGAACGCCGTCGATGGAGCCCAGCGCCGCGCAGTCGCGTCCACGGATGCCGCCCGGCGAGCTGATGGTGAGGATGTCGCCGCCGGATTCGCGGTAGGCCCACGCGGCGTCCGCAAGCTGCCGCACGCTTAATGCATCCGCGCCACCGCACATGAGCAGGATGACCATGAACAGGCACGCCCACAGTCCGGGATTGCCCACGCCGGCGACGAGGTCCCGCTTGGCTTCGGCGAGCGGCCACCACCATGAGGCGTCGCGATGCTTCCCGCTCATGGCCGCGCCTCCGCATTCGCCACATCTGCGTCCACCGGCTGCGCGGCGGCCAGATCCACCACGTCGTCGCACGCGTCGCGCAGCTCCAGATCGTGCGTGGCCACCACGACCACGCTGCCCCGCCCGGCGAGCCCGCGGATGTGCGCGATGACCGTGCGCGCGCTGTTGCGATCGAGCGACGCGGTGGGCTCGTCCACCAGCAGCAGGTCGCAGCGCGTGGCGGCCGCGCGGGCGAGCATGAGCCGCTGCGCCTCGCCGCCGGACAGGCTGCCGTAGCGGTGGTCCTCCACGTCCGCGAGTCCGAACTGGCCGAGAATGCGCCGCGCCTCCGCGTTCGCCACGTCGCGCGGGGTGCCCCTCACGAGCATGGGCAGCGCCACATGGTCGAGCACGCTGCGTTTGGCCACGCCGAGCGGCAGCTGCGGCACCCAGTTCATCACGTCCACGCCGTACTTCTCCACCGTGCCCTCGGTGGGCTCGAGCCACCCGGCGAGGATGGCGAGCAGCGTGGACTTGCCAGATCCGGAAGGGCCGATGAGCGCATGGATGCGCCCGGCGACGAGCGTGGCGTTGAGATGCCGGAACAGGAAGTCGCCGGCCGCGTAGGCGTGACCGAGGTCGCGCAGCGTCACGCGCTTGGGACCGGCATCCGCCATGGCCCCGTTCATGAGCAGCCTCCCGCGTTGGGCGTGAGGCGCACGCTTCCGGATGGGATGGAGCCGTCCGTGCCCTGAATATAGGTGCGCCCGAGCATGGAGCCGACGATGTTCACGTTGACAGCCCGGTCCCCGGCCGTGTCCGCGGCGGCATTCCCACCGCCCGTCCCGCCTGTCACCACGATGCACGCCTGCGCCCCGCCGGACGCAGTCCCGCCGGCTGCGGTCCCACCCACGACGCCGATGGCGGACGCCGGCACCACGCCCACGGCGACGGGGTTCTTGAGCACCCACTGCACGTTGACCTGCCGCACGTTGCTCTGCATGGCGGTGGCGGCGGTGCGGAACGCGCTCGATCGGGAGAACGAGACGAGGTCGATCACGTCGCCCTGATCGGTGATGTCGAGCGTGACGTCGCCGGCCTGGATGACGCGCTCCCCCGCCACCGCGCCCGTGGGCAGGCTCTGCGCCTTGGCGGAGGCGGCCATGGCGGGCAGCTCCGCGATCGACTGGCCCTGCCCGACGATCTGCCCCACGGGCGCCGGGCACGCGGAGACGGTCACCCCGTCGGACGGCAGCCACGCCACGTCCGCCGTATCGATCACGGCGTAGTCCTTCGCGAGCGTGATGCCCGCCTTGGCCGCGGCCGCCACGAACGCATCAATGGTGGCCTCGGTGACCGTGTCCCCGTCCACGTCCCCGGCGCCGATCGCCTTGAGCGCGTTGTTGAGTCCCTCCGCGTCCGGGCCCTTGTCCCCGACTTTGAGCGGGCGCCACAGGGGTTCGGCGGTGGCGAGCATGAGCGCGCCCTTGCCGTCGATGCTCATGATCGACTGCCCGGAGGCGAGCGAGGCGCCGGGCTTGCAGTTCGAGGCGGTGACCATGCCGGAGCGCGGCGCAACGACCGGCGCCATGGCGATCTCCTCCGCGTTGATGGTGACGGACCGCCCGTCGTTGACCTGCTGCGTCTCGATGGGCATGGTGGCGTTCGTGTTCGCCGGGGCCAGCACCTGCGGCGGATGCGGCGCCAACACCACGGCCGTGCCGCCCATGCCCGCGAGCAGGCACGCCACGGCCACGAGCGCGGTCATCTGCCTGCCGAGCACCGGCCCGCGCCGCCCGTCCGATTTTCCGTTTCCTCCCTTGCCGAACATGTCGACCGCCTCTCCGCGCATCCTTGCGCCGCCATCCCATTCGCGTCGTTCAACGGTGTCTCCAGTCTACCGCCGCCGATCTCCGCCGTGCCCGCACGCGCCCTCCGCCGGCCGCGTTCCGCCCGAACGGACGACAAACCGCCGTCACCGTCCGGGCGTCGCATTCGAGATGTTGTGCAGCGGATCATCGGTGCATTTACTCACCTGCAACGTCGCCGGATCCCCGGAATTGCCGCCCTTGAGCAGAGGAGTCGCGCTCCCCTGCGCGGAGAGCCGCTCAAATTCCTCATATGAGTAGTCCCGCGTCAGCAGATCGTGCTCCTTATAGCACTGGTACCGGTAGGGTTCCAAGTCGATGCTGTCCGGATTGCGCAGGATGGCGTTGTAATAGTAAACCAGAATCTGGTAGCCGGATTCGATCTCGCACTCCCGTTCATAGGGGTTGTCTCCCTTCACCTTCGACGTGCTCCACACATCAATGCCGGACCCTTGCGAAAACCAGTAATCGGCATTGGCTTGCAAACCGTGCCTGGCGTAGCATCCCACCACCTGCCGTTCCAGGATGTTCATCTCATCGGCCGTGATGACGCCGTCCGTCAGTATCTGGTTGACGGCATCGGCACCGTCCTTGTAGGCGTTGCTCAATCCGGCATTGATCTTCTTCCTCCACACCGGTGACACTTTCGCATCCGACGAATATTGCCCGTAGCCGTCACGGACCCCAGCCGGCCGATCACCGGCGGCACCGGATTTACTCACGGGACCGGAGCAACCGCAGCACATGCACAATACAACGGTAAGCACTGCCATGGTCTTTCCCCATGTGGTTCGACGCATCGCATCCTCCTGTCAAAAGGCATCTCCAATGGAGCTGCCCGTCAACCATTTGATCCACATTTTTCATGATTGGTCTTTCCTTCTGCCGTCACTGTCCGGTCGGCGCATTCGAGATGTTGTGCAGCGGATCGCTGAAGCACTTGGCGCGCGCATCGAACGCCTGCGCCGACTTCGACGAGTTGATGACCGGCTCGTTGTTGCCCGGATTCTCCCAGTCGCGCTTGAAGTCCTCGTACGACGGGTAGTCCTTGAGCAGCATGCCCTTCTCCTTGAGGCACTGGTACTGGTACGGCCCCAGATCGATGTTCTCCGGATTCGTGTAGACGGCCCAGTAGTACTGGCTGACCCATCCCCAGCCGGTGTCGTCCTCGCATTCGGCCCTGATCTCGTCCACGTGCTCCCACGTGTCCTCGCTCTTCTTGACGAACGGGCTCAGCCCGCCGTAGTCGCCGAGCCAGTAGTCGCGGTTCACCTCGTAACCGTACTTGGCGTAGCAGCCCACCATCCGGCGCTCCGCCTCGTTCATCTCGTCGGCGGTGATCACCCCGTCGTCCACCACCGCGTGGACCGCCTCGTGCCCGCGCTTGTTCGTCCCCGCGGCCAGCTCGTTGTTGATCCGCTGCATGTACGCGGGGCTGAGCGTCATATCGGCGGTGAACTGGGCGTACGTGGAGCGCGAACCGCGCACCATCTCGTCGGTCACACCGGCCGCGCGCCCGTCCGTACCCGACGAGCCGCCCGCGCAGCCCGCCAACGCCGCCATCAGAACCAGCGCCGGAACCAGCGCCGCGGGCACCCCACGCCATGCCCCGATCCTCCCCGATCGCACGCCGCCCATATGGTCCTCCTCACCGAGCACCCCGTCAACGGACACTTCCAGACTACGTCCGCGCGACCGCGACGGCAACGCGGAATCCCCGGTATCTTCCGCTTCCGTGAGGGAGAAAGCCAATGGCGAAAAACCGGCCAACTATACTGGGACGCGGAATTACGAAGGCGCTCAAGAGGGGGAGCCTTCCGTCACACGGAGGTCGCGCGATGGATGAAACCGGCAGTACCGGAACGTTTACGGTGGGCATAGCGGACAACGACGCGTTGTCCCTGCGCTCGCTGGAACGCATCATCGCCGAACGCGTGCCGGACGCGACCGTGCTGTGGACCACGCAGGAGGGGCCGCAGGCCGTCATCTACGCCACGAGCCAGCGCACCCAGCCGGACGTGCTCATGGTGGACATGTCCATGGAGAGCATGCCGGGGCTCATGATCTGCCGCCGCATCCGCCGCGCCACCAACGAGGTGCCGATGCTCGCCATCACCTCCTTCACGCTCGGCCTGTATGCCGAGGACGCGGGCCGCTGCGGCGCGCAGGGCATCGCCAGCAAGAACAACGAGAACGATCTGGTCGCGGGCCTCAACGCCGTGGTGGACGGCGGCACGTACGGCGAGGGCGGATTCGAGACCGCCGCCATGGCCCACTACCGGCTCGAATGCGCGCCCGCCACCGTGGAGGACATGCTCACCACGCGCGAGGCGCAGACCATGGATCTCCTCGCCGAGGGGCTCGACGACGAGATGATCGCCAAGCGCCTGCAGATCGGGCGCGACACCGTGCGCAAGCACGTGCAGACCGCCATGCACAAGCTCGGCGTGAGCACCCGCTGGCAGGCGCTGCTGCGCTGGAGCGGCAGCGAGAAGAACGGTCGGCGCTATGTGCTCTGAGGAGCGGGACGCCGGGACGAACCGCGATTCCGACCAATTGAAACGCGCCAGACTCGCCGCGTACCTGCATGACGAGGTGAGCGGGCCGCTGTCCCTCGCGGCGCGCGAGTCCCAGCGCCAGATAAGGCTTGCGGAAATGGGCGGCGAGCAGACCGCGTCCACGGACCAGCGCGCGGCGTGGAAGGCCGTGAACGCGGACGTGACGCGGGCGCTGCGCAACCTGCACCGTGTGGTCGCGCGTCTGCTCGACGCCGATCGGGACCACAACGCCCTCACCCCGCGGCAGCTGTCCGCGGAGGTGTTCGTGCGCACGCTTCGGCAGACCGTGGAGCAGGAGCAGCGGCGGCTGTCCGGATTGGGCTTCATAGGCAAGGCGACCGTGACCGGCGAGCTCGAGCGCGTACCCGACGCCGCCACGCGCGACGAGATTCTGGCCTTGGTGCACGAGCTGTGCGCCAACGTGGACAAGCACTGCACCTCCGCAAGCAGCGTGTACGAGTTGTCCGTGCACTGCTCCGCAGACCGCATCGAGATCAGCGAGCTGTGCCGCTGGACGGCCCCGCGTCCCACGATCACCGCACCGGAGGTCGGCGGTCAGGGACTGAGCGCCCACCGGCTCATCATCCGGCACATCGGCGGCGAACTCGTCTGGCATTCCGGCCAATGGCAATGGAACTGCTACGCGCGCATCCCCATCCTCACGGAAACGGAAGATTCAGCCTTGCGGGACGCGGAAACGAAGCGTTATCGTTAACACGAATGGGGCTCGTCGAGGAGCCCCGTCACACCATGTTGGGGCGCAAGTGGGGAGTCAAGGCCGGTTTCGCCGTGTTTGCGGCCTTGGTTTGCGCTGTCCCGCCGGCGTCGTCCATCAATCCGCCATCAATCCACCGTCACCGTTCGTCGATCGGCACGTAGTCGCGCAGCGTGGCCCCCGTGTACACCTGACGCGGGCGGCCGATGCGCGTGGCCGGGTCGGCGAGCATCTCGCGGTATTGGGCGATCCAGCCGGGGATGCGGCCGAGCGCGAACAGCGTGGTGAACATGGCCGGGTCGAAGCCGATCGCGCGGTAGATCAGGCCCGTGTAGAAGTCCACGTTCGGATACAGGTTGCGCGAGACGAAGTAGTCGTCGTGCAGGGCGATCGACTCCAGCTCCTTGGCCACGTCGAACAGGGCGCGCTCGTCGCTCGGCAGCTTCGAGGTGTCCTCGCGTTCCATGATCTGGTCCATGTAATGGCGGGCGATGGCCGCGCGCGGGTCATACGACTTGTACACGCGGTGGCCCAGCCCGGAGATGCGCGTGCCGTTCGCCTTGGCGTCCTCCACGAACTCTCGCACGCTCTTGCCCGAGTCGCGGATGGCCTTGAGCTGGCGGAGCACCGCCTCGTTCGCGCCGCCGTGCAGCGGGCCGGACAGCGCGTTGATGCCGGCCGCGACCGCCGAATACAGGTTCGCGTGCGCGGACCCGGCGATGCGCACCACCGACGTGGAGCAGTTCTGCTCGTGGTCGGCGTGGATGATGAGCAGGCGTCCGAGCGCGTGCACATACAGCGGGTCCGACTCGAACGGCTCGTACGGCACGGCGAAGCACATGCGCAGGAAATCGTCCACGTAGCCGCGCGCGTAGTCGGGGTAGAGCATCGGCTCGTCGCGGCGGCGGCGGAAGATGTAGCTCACGATCGTGCGCACCTTGGCCATGATGATCGTGGCCGCCTCGTCGAGCTGGTCGGAGTCCTCGATGTCCGTGGTGTCCGGGTAGAACGTGGCCAGCGCGTTGACGGCGGAGGCGAGCACGCTCATCGGATGCGCGGTGCGCGGGAACGAACCCATGAACGTGCGGAAGTCCTCCCCCACCATGGTGCGGTGGTTGATGTCCCGGACGAACTGGTCGAACTCGGAGCGCGTGGGCAACTCGCCGTAGCGCAGCAGCCACGCCACCTCAAGGAAGTCCGACTGCTCGCACAGCTGCTCGATGGGGTAGCCGCGGTAGCGCAGGATGGAATGCTGGCCGTCGATGTACGTGATCTTCGACTCGCACTGGGCGGTGGTGAGGAACCCGGGGTCGAGCGTGACCCACCCGTCGTTACGCAGCTTGGAGACAACGATGCCGTCCGGGCCCGCGGTGGCCTTCACCACCGGCAGATTGAAACTGCTCGAATCGACGTCAAGCTTGGCAGTCGCCATTGCTACCCCTTTCGGCTTTTGGTTGTGCCAACCATAGCAACCGGCGGTAAATCCGCATGTTTCGTGACTGAAATGCGGGCAGGACTGGCCCGGCGGCCTTTTCGTCATGCTACCCGGCCTTCCGAGGGCGGATTTCCACCGCTGCGGACATCCACTTGGCCTTCCGAGGGCACCCCAATCGGCGAACAGCGAGCAAAGGCACTCAGTTCCGCCGCTGATTTCCGCGAATTTCCAACAAAATATTCTCACGCCTGCAAACGCGCATCCGCAAGGACATGCCCTCGGAAAGCCGAGTGGATGTCCGCAAGTCCATAAATCTGCCCTCGGAGGGCCGAGTAGTCCCGACGAGGAAAGCTTAGAACGTCTTTCACGCACCATGTTGCGGAATGGCCGCGCTCCGCAATGCAAAAATCCCGTCCCAGCCACATGGTCGGGACGGGATCGCCAAGATCACCGGGATTTCACCGCGTCGAAGCCGATAAAACGACTAATCGCGCGTGGTGAGGATCACCGGACCGTTCTCGGTGATGGCGATGGTGTGCTCGGTGTGCGCGCCGCGCGAGCCGTCGGAGGAGCGCAGCGTCCAGCCGTCCTTGGAGTCCTGGTAGATCTCGTCGGTGGTCTTGAGGAACCACGGCTCGATGGCGATGACCAGACCCGGGCGCAGCTTGTAGCCGTGGTGGGCGCGGCCGTCGTTGGCCACATGCGGATCGCCGTGCATGATGTGGCCCACGCCGTGCCCGCCGAACTCGAGGTTGATCGGGTAGCCGTACTCGCGCGCCACGTCGCCGATGGTGGAGGACACGTCGCCCAGGCGGTTGCCCGGCTGCGCCACGTCGATGGCGGCCGCGAGCGCCTCCTCGGTGCACTTGATGAGGCGCAGGTCGCTCGAGTCCTGGTCCTTGCCGACCACGAAGCTGATGGCCGAGTCGCCGACCCAGCCGTTCACGCTGATGGCGAGGTCGAGGCTGACGAGGTCGCCGTCCTTGAGGTTGTAGTCGTAGGGCACGCCGTGCAGCACCGCGTCGTTGACGGACGTGCAGATGTAGTGGGCGAACGGGCCGGTGCCGAAGTCCGGGGCGTAGTCCACGTAGCAGGATTCGGCGCCCTTGCGGTCGACGATCTTCTTGTGCACGTACTCGTCGATCTCCAGCAGGTTGGTGCCGACCTTGGTCATGTCGCGCAGTTCGCGCAGGATGCTGCCGACGAAGCGCCCGGCGGGCTTCATCTCTTCGATTTCCTGAGGCGTTTTGAGTTCAATCATGAGTTTCTTTCTACCGAACATGGTTCTCAGTTAACACCCAACCCTAGCGCGAGCGCCCAACAAACGGACGGTCGGCAGACGGACGGCGAACGGTCAGCGGGACTTGGGCGCGCGGCCGAATTTGAAGGCCCGCACGAGCGCCGTGACGCCCATGACCACCAGCGCGCACCCGGCGAACACCACCAGGAACGCCGTGGACTGCACCGGCGTGACGAGCAGCACGAAACCGGCGAAGATGGAGATGAGCCCGTAGGCGACGGCCCAGCCGGACGCCGGCACGCGCCACGATTCGGCGAGGCTCATCACGCCTTCCATGATCCAGCTGATGCCCACGACCGACGTGATGAGGATCACCAGCGTGGAGGCGGACAGCGTGGTGTTCTTGAGCATGACGATGCCGCCGATGGTGAGCAGCACGCCCACGAGCACGTCGAGCACGCGCCACCCGCCGGGCACGCCCTGCACGGCGAACGCGGTGACCGCGCGCACGATGCCGGAGACCACGAAGTAGACGGCGAGCGCCACGGTGGCGACCACCAGCGTCGGCCCGGGCCACACGAGCAGCGCCAGACCGATGACGAGCGCCGCCGCGCCGACCACCGCATACACCGCGCGAATCCAGTTCTTGGCACGCTGCGGCAGATGCTCCTCGATCAGTTTGAACGGGTCGAAGTCGGTGCGGGAGAACTCGGCGTACCAGTTGGATTGCCCGTTCCATCCGGGCTGGCCCTGCCATCCGGGCTGGCCGGGCTGCGGCTGCGGCGGCACATAGGCGTAGGGCTGGCCATACGGTGTCTGCCGGCCCTGATCCTGCCGCTGGTTCCGGTCATCGGCTTGCCCGGCGGGCCCACCTGCCGGCTGGCCCTGTCCCGCGGCCGGCTGTCCTTGCCCGGCCCATGGGCCATAGGAACCGTATTGGCCCTGTCCGTATTGTCCCTGTCCGTATTGGCCTTGACCATACTGCTGTCCTTGATCATACTGTCCTTGACCGTACTGCCCCTGCCCGTATGCGCCGTTCGGAACGCCGTACTGCTGGCCGCCGCTGGGGCCCCGCCCCGACGCGGGTGGCTGGTTCGCGTAGTTCGCCCCGAAGCCGTTGGGATTCTCCACGTACGGCTCGCCCTGATTGCCCGCGCCTTGGGTATTCGCGGCGTTGGACGCGTCGCCGTTGACGTTGCCGGCATTGCTGCCATTGCTGGCGTTGGCGGCGTTGTCGTTCGACGCCCTGTTCGCGCCGTCGTTGAAATCAGTCATCATCACTCCTTTGGCCCTGTGCCTGGCCTTGCACCGTATGCCGTTCGCGCGGGATGACGTCTCGCCATCCCGCCTTCCGCCTCCATGAATAAGGACGGTTCTTGGGAGTTTGCTCAAAATCTCAACGATGATCAACACATTGTCTATTTAGCGATCGCGTTCACCCGCCACGACGTCATGCATCGCCCCGCCCGTGTCGCCAAACGCGGATAGGCTGGGCCACATGACCAATGCACTGATCTCCGGGCTCGACCCGGCATCCTTCTCCTCCGTCACCAAGCCCTCCGACGACCTGTTCCGCTACGTGAACGGCCCGTGGATCGACACCTACCGTCTGCCCGACGACCGCTCCCGCTACGGCTCCTTCGACAAGCTCGCCGAGGACGCGGAAAAGCAGGTGCGCGACATCCTCGAGGAGGACGGCTGCCCGGCGGCCAAGTCCGCAGCGCTGTACAAAAGCTTCCTTGACGTGGACGCCATCGAGGCGGCCGGCATCGAGCCGATCCGCGCCGATCTGGACGCCATCGACGCCGCCGCGGACAAGGCGGCGCTCACCCGCGTGCTCGGCTCGCTCAACCCCGCCGGTGGCCCCGACCTGTTCGGCCTGTACATCTTCGGTGACCCGGGCAATCCGGACGTCAACGTCGCCCACCTCGAGCAGGCCGGTCTGGGTCTGCCCGACGAGGCCTACTACCGCGACGACCACTACGCGCCCGTGCGCGAGGCCTACGTGGCCATGGTCGCCAAGCAGCTCGCCAACGCCGGCTACGCCAAGGACGACGCGGACGCCGAAGCGCAGGCCAAGCGCTACCTCGACGTGGAGACCCGCATCGCCGCCAACCACTGGGACAACGTGGCCACGCGCGACTCGGTGAAGACCTACAACCCGACCGGCTTCGACCAGCTCGCCCAAACGCTCTCCCACTTCGACCTCAAGTCGTGGATCGACGCCTGGCAGGCCGCCTACGACGCCACGAACGCCGCCAAGGCCCAGCCGATCGACTTCAAGGCCGTGTTCGCCACGGTGATCGTGCACGAGCCGAGCTTCCTCACCGGCCTCGACGCGTTCTGGGACGCCGCCGAACTGGACGGCCTCAAGCTGTGGGCGCGCGTGCACACCATCATCGCCGCGGCGTCCGGCCTGTCGAAGCAGTTCGACGAGACCAACTTCGACTTCTACGGCAAGGTACTTTCCGGCGCCAAGGCCCAACGCGACCGCTGGAAGCGCGGAGTGAGCCTCGTCAACGGGATCTGCGGCGAGGACGTGGGCCGCGAGTATGTGAGGCGCCACTTCCCCGAAAGCTCCAAGCACCGCATGGAGCAGCTCGTCGCCAACCTGATCGACGCCTACCGCGTGTCCATCTCCAACTCCGACTGGCTCGGCGAGGCCACCAAGGCCAAGGCGCTGGAGAAGCTCTCCAAGTTCACGCCGAAGATCGGCTACACCAACCACTGGCGCGACTACACCGCCCTCGACGTGAAGGCCGACGCCCCCTACGCGGCCAACGCCAAGGCCGCCGCCCTGTACGAGACCGGCTACCAGCTCGCCAAGGCGGGCAAGCCCGTCGACAAGGACGAGTGGCTCATGAACCCGCAGACCGTGAACGCCTACTATGAGCCGACCATGAACGTGATCGTGTTCCCGGCCGCCATCCTGCAGCCCCCGTTCTTCAACCCGGACGCGGACGACGCCGCGAACTACGGCGGCATCGGCGCGGTCATCGGCCACGAGATCGGCCACGGCTTCGACGACCAGGGCTCGCAGTACGACGGCGACGGCAAGCTCAACAACTGGTGGACCGACGAGGACCGCAAAAACTTCGAGGCCCGCACGCACGCGCTCATCGAGCAGTACAACGCCTTCGTGCCCACCCAGCTCAAGGCCAAGTACGCCGACGACCCGGCCAAGGCCCCGCACGTCAACGGCGCGCTCACCATCGGCGAGAACATCGGCGACCTGGGCGGCGTGAACATCGCACTCAAGGCCTACGCGTTCGCGCTCGACCCGGCCAGCGCCGAATCCGGCACCCCGGAGGCCATCAAGGCCGCGCTCGACACGGCCCCCGAGATGGACGGCTTCACCGGCCTGCAGCGCTTATTCCTGAGCTACGCCTCGATCTGGCGCACCAAGAACCGCGACGAGCTGGCCGAGCAGTACCTGCAGATCGATCCTCACTCCCCCGCCGAGTGCCGCACCAACGGCATCGCGAGGAACGTGGACCTGTTCGCCGAGGCGTTCGACGTGAAGCCGGGCGACGGCATGTGGCTGGACCCGTCCGAGCGCGTGCGCATCTGGTAGAGCACGGGCGCGCGCATCCGGTACAGCCGGGTCCTGCGGACAAGCTCCCCGAGGCCGACCCCCTTCTCATGGTCGGCCCGGAGGCTTTCGTGACGGGCGGTTTCGCCGACCTGCACCATGACGACTCCTTCGTGGAGAATCCCGACGTTCTGGCATTTCCCCCATCGGGCCGTCAGAACGTCGGTTCCCCTTCGTCACCGGTGGCCGGGCCGGCGGAACCGCCCGCGTTCTGCAATGCCGCAGGCGGCTGCGGCGCGCCTCCGGCGGTCTGCGCGGAGGACGCAGCCTGCACGGACTGCGCGGTCCCCTCGGGCGGGGCCCATGGGTCCCGCCCATCCGAACCGTCGCCGCCCTGCCCGCCGAAGGACTGGGTGTCCATGAGCCGCTGCGACTGCGCGTACTGCGACGACTGGCCGTCCTGCCGCATGGGTGCATCCCCCGTCGCCGCCGGCGGCCCGAACGGTCCCGGCTGCGGCGCCTCGGATTGGTTGTTCACCAACGGGTCTCGCTGATGTACGACTCTGGTGAACTTCGTGCTACCGGTGTTGAGATCGTGCCCGATGTTGGTCGCGTTGATCACGACGGAGCTCTGCTGCTTGCCGTCGCGGTCCTTCCACTCCTCCGTGCCGAGCTGGCCGGTCACGATCACCGGATCGCCCTTGTGAATGGAGGTCATCACGTTCAGGGCGAGCGCCCGGAACGCCTTGACCTTGAGCCACGTGGTGGGAAGGTCCACCCAGTTGCCGGTCTTCTGGTCGTAGAAGCTTCGCGTGGTGCCCATGTTGAACACGCTGATGGGCGTGCCGCCGGTCTGTCCAAGCCGTTTGGGCTGGCCGCCCACGTATCCGTTGACGGTGATGATGCCTTGCTGCGCTGCCATGGCGTTTCCTTTCCTTCGATGGGAGTTGGCCCGCCGCAGACCATGGCGCCTCTGCAGGAACCCCGACGAGGAGAGAAGCTTGAGGGATATGGGTCGGACTTCTCGTCGTGTCTTCCGGCGCCGCGGTCTGCGCGGTGATTCCCACTGTGCCGCATCGCCGCGGCCCGTCTCAAGCCGAACCGCCCTCTGTGCGCGAACGTACCCCCCGGTCTTGCATGTTCGCGCGTGTCGATCGCGCCGCGGTGGATAACCCGTTGCATAACACGCACGGAACGCCCACGTTCGTGCACATGCCCCTGTTCGGCTTTACTTTTCGCCGCCCGCCCGTCTAGCGTCGAGAGCATGACGGCAACGGCATTTTCGCTGGAGGCGCTCAGCGACATCAAGCGCCGACGATTCGCGGCATGCGACGCCATCCAGCGCCGCACCGGGCGCCAACTCGTGTTCGCACGGTCCGAGGCGCTGGAGCTTCTCGCCGTGGAAAAGCCCATCGAGCCGGCGTCCGAGCGGCTTCGCGCCGACGCCGACGTGGTGGTGGGCGGCGTCCGGGAAAAGACCCATCTCCTTGGCGTCCGGTTCCTCACATGGAACGGTCCCATCGAGACGCAGCGCATTGGCGGCGATATGCTCTGCACCTCGCCGCCGGCGACATGGGCGCATTATGCGGCGATACTCACCTTGGAAGAACTTATAACGCTTGGGGATTCGATGATGCGCCGAGACGGGCGCCTCACCCGCGCGTCCCTCGACGACTTTCAGGATTATCTGAATCGCTCGGGCAGGTTCGTGGGCAAGGACAATTGCCGCCTCGCCCTGACGATGATGCGGCCGAACACCGATTCCTCGCAGGAAACGCGGACTCGTCTGGCCCTGTTGCGCTATGGATTGCCCGAGCCGGAGGTCAATGTCCGGGTACGGCTCAGTTCGGGCGCAGTCGTTTTCCTCGATATGGCTTACACGGAACTCAAGATAGCCATTGAATACGATGGCGGATATCACCGGTTCAGCGGGGCTCAGGTGCTGCGAGACGACAAGCGCCGCGAAGCGTTGGAGAATGACGGCTGGATCTACATCAAGGTCACCGTCGTGGATCTCCGCGACGAATCGGGCGAGGAAGCCCTCGCGCAACGCATCGCTTCACGTTGCGAAACGGTTTTGGGTGTTCCCGTTCCGCTCATCGCCCGGCTGACGACCCGTCAAATCTGCGATCCGCGACGCCGCAGGAAAATCCCGTTGTGGGAGCGGGTGCCGCGGAGCCGATGGACGGCGCCATGGGCTCGCTGAGAGTCATGCGCTCACAGCCATGTGCGTACATAGCCATTGGATTTGTCTATCTGGCCTTCCGAGGGCAGATTCGGAGCTTTGCGAGGATCTACTTGCCCTTCCCAGGGCATCTGAAATCCGATATCCACGAATAGCGCCATCGTCGCATGGCGGTATTTGGCAGTTTTCGGAGTCCAAACACTTGAGGCATCGGTCTCGCACTGCCCTCGGAAAGCCGAGTAGATGTGCCAGAATCCCGAAATCTGCCCTAGGAAGGGCAAGTAACGTCACCTTTAGCGTCACTTAAGGCAATCGGCGAGCGAATGTCCCGGTTCAAACGAGAAATCCCCGCCCGGGACGAATCTCAGGCGGGGATTTCCACATCATTCCAACGGCGCGCTCACCGCATCACAGCAAGGCGGCGAGGCGGTCCGCCAGCGTGGCGGCCGCGTCGGCGGCCGGCACGGCGACCTTGTCGGAGCCGTCGCGGTTGCGGATCTCGATGGTGCCGTTGTTCACGGTGTCACGGCCGGCGACCGCAATCAGCGGCACGCCGATGAGCTCGGCGTCCTTGAACTTCACGCCCGGGGACACCTTCGGACGGTCGTCGTAGATGACCTCAATGCCGCGGTCCTCAAGCTCGCCCACCAGCTTTTCGGCGGCTTCGAACGCAGCCTTGTCCTTGCCGGTGGCGACCACATGCACCTGAGCGGGCGCAATGACGGCGGGCCACGCGAGGCCGGCGTCGTCATGGTGGGTCTCGGCGACGCAGGCCAGCACGCGGGAGACGCCGATGCCGTAGCAGCCCATCCACACCGGGACGGCCTTGCCGTTCTGGTCGAGCACCTTGAGGTCCAGCGCCTTGGAGTACTTGAGGCCCAGCTGGAACACCTGGCCGATCTCCACGCCGCGCTCGAAGCTCAGCGGGCCGGAGCCGTCCGGGCTCATGTCGCCGTGGCGCACCTCGACGGCCTCCACGGTGCCGTCTGCCTTGAAGTCGCGGCCGTAAACCAGATCGTAGTAGTCGACCTCGTTCTCGTCGGCGCCGGTGAACCACGCGGAGCCCTTGACCACGTGGGCGTCCACGAAGTAGCGCACGGGTTCCTTCACGCCGGCGGCCTCGGCCTGCGGGCCAAGGACCATCGGACCGATGTAGCCGGGCACCAGTTCGGGATGCTTCCTGAGATCCTCCTCGGTGGCCTCCTCCAGCTCGGCGGGAGCGAACTGGGCCTCCAGACGCTTCATGTCCACGGTGCGGTCGCCGGGCACGCCCACCACGATGACCTCGCGCCACGGCTCGTCGTGGTCCGCGTCCTCGGGATGCTTGACGGTGACGACGACGTTCTTGAGGATGTCGGACGCCTGCCACGAGCGGCCGTCGGAGCGCGGGTTGTCCGCGTTGCCGCGCTCGATCATCTTGTCGATGGTCTTGGCGTCCGGGGTGGGGCGCTTGGACGCGGCGGGGGTGGCGGAGCAGTCGATCTCCGGCAGCTCCGGGGTGGTGAGGGCCTCGACGTTCCACGCCTTGCCGGACGGGGCGAGCGCGAACGTGTCCTCGCCGATCGGCATGGGGGCGAGGAACTCCTCGGACGCGGAGCCGCCCATCGGGCCGGACATGGCGAACACGGGCACGTACTTGAGGCCGATCCGCTGGAACACGCGCTCGTAGGCGCCGCGCTCGTCGTAGTAGGCCTTGCGCATGCCCTCCTCATCGATGTTGAAGGAGTAGGCGTCCTTCATGACGAACTCACGGCCGCGGATCAGGCCGGCGCGCGGACGGAACTCGTCGCGGTACTTGGTCTGGATCTGGTAGAGGACGACGGGCAGGTCCTTGTAGGACGAGTACATGTCCTTGACGAGCAGGGTGAACATCTCCTCGTGGGTGGGCGCGAGCAGATAGTCGGCCTGATGTCGGTCCTTGAGGCGGAAGATGTTGTCGCCGTACTCCTCCCAGCGGTGGGTGGCCTCGTACGGTTCGCGCGGCAGCAGGGCCGGGAAGTGCACCTCCTGCGCGCCGATGCCGCTCATCTCCTCGCGGATGATCTCCTCGATCTTGTTCAGGACGCGCAGGCCGAGCGGCAGCCAGGTCCAGATGCCGGGCGCGGCCTTGCGGATGTAGCCGGCGCGCTGGAGCAGCTTCGCCGAGTCGACGTCGGCGTCTGCGGGGTCCTCGCGCAGGGTGCGCAGGAACATGGTGGACATACGTAATGCTTTGGAACTCATGGGTTCCAAATTATTCGCGTTCGGGGACATTCCGATTGGCCGGCGCATATGCCACAATGGATGGCGAGGGATGGAACAGCGAGGTTCAAGATGACGCAGTACGGACAGCAGCACAACCAACCGGACGGCACCGGGCAGAGCCGGTCGCCGGCGGATCCTTCCGCAGCGGGAGCGTCCCAAGCGCCGCGGGACGGCGAACGGGACGACGTGGAGCGCAGCCGCCGGGATTTCGTGCGGTCGCAGCAGCCCGCACAGCGGAGTCAGGGGGTTTCTCCGGCTCCGGATCGGCAGGCTCCGGGCCAATGGACGCCATATGATCCGCCGGCCGACGAACGGCCGCAGTGGACGCCGCCCGAGGCAGCCGCTTGGCCGGCACCGCGACAATACCCGCAGCAATACCCATCCCCTCATTCGCATTCCCAGCCAGGCCAAGCGGCTCCCGCGAATCCGGGGAGCGTTCCTTCCCCGCAGCCCGCCGAGCAGCCGCCGAGGTCGCGCGATCAGGCCCCGGCGCCGCAGCCAAACGCGCCACGATCAAACGCGCCGCAGCCGATTGTCTCGCAGCCGACCGCGTATTCCGTCCCTCTTCCATCATCCGCTCCCGCACAGCCGGCGGCGCAGCCATCGACCGGCGTCCCGTCCGTCGCAGGCGCGTCGGTCCCTTTTCCCGCGCCCATCTCCCCCGCAGCGTCTGCCGCAACCGCCGCGCCCGCCATTGCCCCCAAGCCGCGCAACTCCGGCGTGCAGATCCTGCTGCTCATACTGGGCGTGGGGCTGATCACCGCGGCGGTGCTGGCGTTCGCGTCCAGCATGGTCACGGCGTTCGAGGACGTGGCCCGCGTGGTGGTGATCGGAGCGATCGGTGTGATCGGGCTGGTGGTTTCCCGCCTGATCATGAACCGACTGCGCGTGACCGCGGAGGGCGTGGCGTGGGCCGGCCTCGCCGCGTTGGGCGTGGACGCGGCGCTCGTCGGCGCGCTTGAGCCGCTGCGCGATTCCGGCTACCGGTATCCGGCCGTCGGCGGCATGCTGCTGCTGACCATCGCGTTGGCGTTCGCACTGCGGGCGATTCCGTCGGCTTCGAAGCCCGGCGGCGCCGACGCACGCGCCGGAGACGGTCGCGAAGTCCCGGTGCCGTCGACAGATGCCGCATCCGGCACCACGACGCCGTCCGCTTCGGTTCGCGCCTCGGGTCCCGCACCGGCCGCGCAACTCCCGCCGCGGCCCCTGCGCGCCTACGGCCTGTATGCGGCGCTGGCGCTGCCCTGGGCCACGGCCATGCTGCTCGATCTGCCGCCGCTCCCCCGCATCGCCGGCGACGCGATCGCGGCCGTCTGTCTGGGCGCATACGTCACGGTGGCCTGTCTATGGCCAAGCGCCGGCGCACGCCAACAACCGCCGTTCCCCGGAACGGCAGCAACGGCGGCAATGGCAGCTGCCGCGGGATCCGCGCCCAATTCCGCTTTCGCAGGCGCATCAACCGTCGCCGGCGAACCGGCCGCCGCGCCCACTTTCAGCACCGCCAACGCCGCCGGACCGTTCGTCCCGGCCCCGCCGCAAACCGTCCAGCGCGCCACCGCCGAACGGATCATACTGCTGTCCGTTTCGGCGTTCCTGCTCATGGTGCTGTCGCTCGGCGACTTCGACTCCACGCTGCCGGGACTGCCGTTCGTCGCGGTCGGCGCATATCTGCTGATGCTGGTCGCCACCGCCCTCGCATGGACCGTTCGTCCCGTCGCACCGTCCTGCCGCTGGATCGTCGGCGCGTTCACCGGCGTCACGGCGTTGTCACTGATGTTCCTCGCCGTCTTCGACGCTGACCGGATCGTCCCCGCCGACCTCATCACCGCCCTGTTCGGCCTGATGGCGCTGGCGATCGGCGCGCAGCGCATGGCGGCCAACCCAGCGCTGCGCAGTTGGGACGCCCTGTGGCCCGGGCTCATGTTCCTGTTCATTCCGACGCTGCTGGTCAGCTGGACCAATCCGTCGCCCGTCTCCACGCGCTCCCTGCTGCTACTCACCGCCGCGCTCGCCACGCTGCTGACCGGCGCGTTCTTGGGATGGCAGGCGCCGGTGACCATGGGCGCGCTGGTGCTCGCCGTCCATGTGCTGCGCCAGCTGTGGCCATGGCTGGTGCTGATCTCGCAGGACTACTGGTGGATCTGGCTGCTCGTCGCCGGCGTCATTCTGGTGGTGGCCGCCGCCCGGTACGAGGCCAGCCTCAAGTCCGTGCAGTCGATCGGCAGGCGGATTTCGCAGCTGCGGTGACGCGAACGATAGCGGACGCGAAGACGCGAAAAGGGCGCCATCCTTACGAATGACGCCCTTTTCCATAAGTGGAGCTGCGGGGAATTGAACCCCGGTCCGATGACCGAACCCTCAGTCTTCTACGTGCGTAGTCTGCTGGCCGTGCGGCGGTTTTTCTGCCCCCATCTATGTCACAGACAACCGATGGCGAGCATATCCACAGTTAAAGTCCCGACGTCGCCCTGCGGCCCGGCGACATCAGCAAGTCTTCTTAACGACGCTCAGCATCCCCCCAAAGACGAGAGGGAGTGAACGGAGCGGCTGCTCACTGGTTAATCCTGGCGCGAAGCTCAGGCAGCGAGAGCGAACTCAGTGCGGTTAGATTTAGCACTTATTCTTTTGCAGGGGACATCCACGAGCGGACCCTGCGTTCTCGGCACGCTTCCCTGCGACGAACAGGTCACCGTCGAAACCGATCAGCCCCAATCTTGAATTATCAAGCCTCCGACCGTTTCCGGCCGGACATTTCAATATACACCATATCCATCAACATGCCAAACCGGGCGATTATTCCCGGTCGCCGTCGCGGAGGCGGATGGCCGCCCGCAGACCGCGCGCCTTCCTCAGCACCAGTCGAGCACGGCGTCCAGCGTGGGCGTGGGGTCGCCGGAGCCCGTCACCGAGGCCGCGGATTCGGCCACGATGGCCTTGCGCTGCTCGGCCACGCGCCGGGCCACGTCGGCCTTGAACGCCGCCACGTCCGCATCCGAGCCCGCATCCGAGCCGACCGCCTCCAGAGGCACGACGACGGTGCCGTTGACCAGCCCCGCCGGGAAATGCACGTCCTTGTCCAGCAGGGTCCACAGGGTCACGCCCTGCTTGTCCGCCGCGACGCGGTAGCACAGTATGCCGTCGATGGTTTCCGGCTCGGGGTCCAGCACCGCGTAGGGCAGGCGGATCATGTAGCCGTCGGCCAGATGCTCCTCCGCGCCCAGATCGGTGAGGCGGCCGCGCATGAGCACGTTCCACTGGCGGATGTCCGGCTGGGCGAGCTCCAGCGCGGCCACGTTCACGCCGCGCGCCTCGAACCACGCCTTGGCGAGCTTGCGCTGGCTGGTGAGCAGCAGCCGCGGGCGGGCGAGGCCGAGCAGCGCCAGAATCCACTGCACCAGGCAGAAGGCGAAGAGCACGTTCACGCCGACGCTTTGCGAGGCGTCGATCATGCCGAGGTGCAGCGCCACGAAGCAGAACAGCCCGGTGAGCATGAACACCGTGGAGAAGCCGGAGAAGATCGCAAATCCGCGGCGCAGCTCCTTGAGACTGCGCGAGGCGTACCAGCGCTGGTAGCCGCGGTAGTCCACCGCGAACGAGTAGGGTCCGAACACCGTCCCTTCGGCCGTCGCGCCGCCCGTTTCATTGTCAGCCATGCGCCGTACTCCTTTCCTTCACGTGCAAGCACACTATACCCGCGCTGGGCGAAGTACACTGGAAGCGACGGAACAGCGGGAGGACTTGCGAAGGAGCCGGGATGGGACTGTTCGACGGCACGGGACGGGATCGGAACCACGACGGATACGTGTCCCCGTTCGACGCGGACGAAACGCAGGCGTATGTGGATCCGGCCAAGGCGCTGGACCGCGAGACCCGCGCGCAAGCCAAGGCGGAGGCAAAGGCGAAGGCGCGCGACGACCACAACGCGGCGCAGGTGAAGGCGGCCCGGCAGTCGCAGCGGTCCAAAGCGCAGTCCTCCGCGAGGGCTTCCTCCCCGTCCGCAAGCCACACGCAGCCGCCGGTGACGCTGCGCCCGATGCCCGTTGGCGGCCCACAGACCGGCCAGGACACGCAGTCCGTTCAGTATTCGCAGACCGCCGGAACCGACGCCGACGTCAATGCAGGGGCAACCGCGGCGAACGACGATGACCAACTCGACTACCGACAGCTGTCCGACGCGGGGCAGATCAAGCCGGAGCGTCCGGACGGCGGAGCACGGCACGCCGGCCATGGAGCCGCGCAAGCCGCACGAAGCAAGGCGCAACAGGCCGAAACGAAGACATCGCCCGGCAACGGCTGGGCCACGGCCGCGCTCGTCGCCGCGTTCGTGTTCCTCGGCGCCACGGAAGGCTCATGGAAGTACCAGACCAAATTCTTCGCCGCCGGAGTGGTCGCCGTGCTCGCCTTCGTCGGGCTGCTGCGATACGGCACCGACCGCAGGCGCAAGGGCGTGGGACGCGCGATCGCGGCGCTGGTCATCGCGGCGCTGATGGCCTTCAACGGCGTGCAGGGATGGCAGGCATACGACGGCTATCTGTCACGCTGGCATAACAGCTATTCCAGTTCCGCCGGATCGTCGGACTCCTCCGACGACGCCACGGAGGAATACCCCGAACCCAACTTCCACGACGGCGAGCTGAGCCTGACCGGATACGACAACCAGAGCGGCACGGCCAAGATCGTCTCCGCCACGATGGGGCCGAAGGACGAATTCAACGAGAACAGGGACACGATCATCGTCACCTACTCGTGGACGAACACCAGCTCGACCAACGTGTCGTTCGAGGACGTCTTCAGTCCCACGGTCTTCCAAGGCGGCGTCGAGATCAAGCAGTCGTACCTCTACCCGGAATACGGCGACCAGACGCCGCAGTCGTACGACCGCGAATCCCAGCAGACCAAACTCAAGCCCGGCACGGGCAAGGACGTGACCGTCGCCTACGCGCTGCGCGACACGAGCGCGCCGGTGGAGGTGTGGCTGTCCGACGGCTCGTACGACGACGTGCTGGCGCAGCGCTTCGACATCAAGGGATCCTCGCTCGGCGCGACCGTCCAGCCCCAGAAGATCGAGGACCCCATGCAGACCGACGGCATGGTGACGGACGGCGACCTCGAGGACATGACCAAATTCGTCAACTACCACGGCACCGTGTACGCCAAGGTCCTCGACGCCTACCGCAGCCGGAACGATTCGGACGGCAGCCCGACCGTGACCGTCCGCATCGCGTGGGTGAACCGCACGTCCCGGCCGCTCGGCTTCAACTACTACATCGAGCCCACCGCGTTCGTGGGCAGCGAGAGCCTCAAGCAGACCTATCTGTACGACAAGGACGACAACCCCATCCCCGGTTACGACGAGCGTTCGTGGAGCCGCGACGTCAAGCCCGGCATGATGGACACGGCGACGCTGGTCTACAAGCTGCCGGACGCCAACGCCAAGCAGGTCGAGCTGACGATGGAGGGCGGGGACTCCGAGCACAAGGTGGACGAGTCCAAGACGCTGGACATCGCCGACCAGTACCCGGGGCAGTGAGCTTCCGGCCCACGTCCGTACGACGCAGCACGCGGCCCTCACGCCGTCCCCGCCCGCATGCGAGAAGGCCGGGATCCGATGCGATTCGGATCCCGGCCTTTCTCATTGGCGTTGCAGCGGCGGAATTTACAGCCTGCGCAGGTACTTGCTCAGCTCGTACGGCGTGACCTGGCTGTTGTACTCGGCCCACTCCTGACGCTTGTTGCGCAGGAAGTACTCGAACGCGTGCTCGCCGAGCACCTCCGCCACGAAGTCGGAGCGCTCCATGATCTTGAGCGCCTCGTCGAGCGAGCTCGGCAGCGGCTGGATGCCCATGGCCTGACGCTCCGGATCGGTGAGCTCCCACACGTCGTCGCTCGTCGGCTCGTCGAGCGCCATCTGCTTGTCGATGCCGTCGAGGCCAGCGGCGAGCAGCAGCGAGTAGGCGAGGTACGGGTTGGCGACCGGGTCGAGCGCGCGGAACTCCATGCGGGCGGAGTTGCCCTTGCCGGGCTTGTACTGCGGGATGCGCAGCAGGGCCGAACGGTTGTTGTGGCCCCAGCAGATGTAGCTCGGCGCCTCGTTGCCGCCCCACAGGCGCTTGTACGAGTTGACGTACTGGCAGCACACGGCCGTGATCTCCGCCGCGTGGTGCAGGATGCCGGCGGCGAACTGGCGGGCCGTGAGCGACATGTTGAACTCCTGGCCGGCCTCGTAGAACGCGTTGGCGTCGCCCTCGAACAGGCTCAGGTGGGTGTGCATGCCGGAGCCGGGCTTGTCCGCAAGCGGCTTGGGCATGAAGCTCGCGTGGATGCCGCGCTCGAGGGAGATCTCCTTGACCACGGTGCGGAAGGTCATGATGTTGTCCGCCGTGGTGAGCGCGTCCGCGTACCGCAGGTCGATCTCGTTCTGGCCGGGGCCCGCCTCGTGGTGCGAGTACTCCACCGAGATGCCCATCTGCTCGAGCAGGTTCACGGTGGCGCGGCGGAAGTCCATGCCGGGGCTGCGCGGCACGTGGTCGAAGTAGCCGCCGTCGTCGATCGGCTTGGGCACCTGCGACCAGTCGTCCTGGTTCTCGAACAGGTAGAACTCGATCTCGGGGTGCACGTAGAACGTGAAGCCCTTGTCCTTGGCCTTGGCGAGCGCGCGCTTGAGGACGTGGCGCGGGTCGCCGAGGCTCGGCTCGCCCTCCGGGGTGAGCACGTCGCAGAACATGCGGGCGGTGCCCTGGGGGCCTCCGCGCCACGGGAGGATCTGGAAGGTGGACGGGTCCGGCTGGACGATCATGTCGTCCTCGGACACGCGCGTCATGCCCTCGATCGCCGATCCGTCGAATCCGAGCCCCTCCTCGAATGCCGCCTCAAGCTCCGCCGGCGCGATCGCCACGGACTTCAGCGTGCCCAACACGTCGGTGAACCACAGACGAATAAAGCGCACGTCGCGTTCCTCGACCGTGCGCAGAGCAAACTCCTGCTGTTTATCCATGCCGACCATGGTGGCATGACATTATTTCATGCGTCGTTAACATGTCGCACCGAGCCGCGCCACGCTCGCCCGTCACCGTCCGTCGCGCTCGTCATCCGCCATCCGCCGCCCGCCGCCATCCGCCTATCGCCCGCCATCCGCCGCCCGCCGTCCATCGCCCACTGCCGCCGCCCATTTGTTCCAACCTGCACTCCTACAGCCACAGGTTGGACCGATCGACCGATTGTGAGCGCTCACAAACCCCCGGAAAAGGCCCATTCGGTCCAATCTGCGGACATCGGGGCCTAGGTTGGACCGAATGGGAGGCATCCGCGCGGGCGCGAAAGTATGCTTGGACGCATGAGCGAGAAGAGCGACAAGAACCAGAAGCCATGGGATCCGCGCACGCTGGCCGCCGAGGCGCCGCGCGAATACCCGCAGATCGACGTGCATTCGTGGGTGGAGGCGGAGGATCCGCGCGACCGCGCCAAGGCGGGCATCGCGGCCCGCACCAAGGCGCCGCTGGAGAAGCACGCCCTCTGGCAGGTGCGCGAGGGCCGGCGCGACGTGATCGGCCTGCTGGAGGAGCAGTCGGCGCAGCGCGTGCCCGACCTCATCCCGCTGCGCTACGCACGCATGAGCGTCAGCCCGTTCACGTTCTACCGCGGCACGGCGCTCATCATGGCGAACGATTTGGCGCGCACCCCGGTCACCGGCATTCCGGTGCAGTGCGTGGGCGACGCGCACATCGGCAACTTCGGCATCTTCCGCTCCCCCTCGGCCCGTCTGGTGTTCGACATCAACGACTTCGATGAGACGGCGACCGGCCCATGGGAGTGGGACATCAAGCGCCTCGCGGTGAGCGTGGAGGTGTGCGGGCGAGCGAACGGCATCAAGCCCAAGGCCCGCCGGGCGGCCGTGGCCCGCTGCGTGCACACGTACCGCAACCGCATCGACCAGTTCTCCAAGATGGACTATCTGGAGGCGTGGTACGACCATCTGGACGTGGAGCACACGCTCGACCGCTACGAGAGCACGCAGGACGGCCGGCGCAACCGCACGCTCCGGGCCGCGGCGATGAAGGCCGCGCTCAAGGACTCCGACCATGCGGCCGCCAAGCTCGCGCACTACGAGGGCGACCGTCTGCGCTTCAACAGCAATCCGCCCGAGCTGGTGCCGATCGACGACCTCAAGGTCTACGCGGACAAGGACGCCCTGCGCGCGCGCATCGACACGCTGCTCGAGAACTACAAGGGCAGCCTGTACGACGACCGCCGCCACGTGCTCGAGCACTACCGCTACCACGACGCCGCCCGCAAGGTGGTGGGCGTCGGCTCGGTGGGCCAGCGCGCGTGGGTGGCGATCCTGACGGGCCGAGACATCGACGACCCGCTGATCCTGCAGATGAAGGAGGCCACCGCCTCGGTGCTCGAGCGGTTCTGCGGCGCGAGCCCGTACGCCACACACGGCGAGCGCGTGGTGCAGGGGCAGAAGCTGATCCAGTCCACGGCGGACGTGCTGCTCGGCTGGTCGTCGTTCATGGCGGAGGACGGGCACAAGCGCGACTACTACGTGCGCCAGCTGTGGAACGGCAAGGGGTCGATCGACATCGATCATCTGAACGATTTGGCGCTGTCCGATCTGGGACGCATGTGCGCGTGGTCGCTGGCGCACGCCCATGCGCGCACCGGCGATTCCACGGCGATCGCGAACTATCTGGGCGGTTCGGACGAGTTCGATCAGGCGATCGCCTCGTTCGCGGTGAGCTACGCCGACCAGACCGAGGCCGACTACGCGGTGTTCAAGTCGCTCATCAAGAAGGGCGAGCTGCCCTGCGCCAAGTGAGCGCCCGCGAACGCCGGACGGCCGGACGGTCAAACGGCCGGGCGACTGGGCAGCTGGACAGCCGGACGGCCGAATGCACGCTCGCCCTTGCACTGGATTCGCTCACTTTGCGCGCCGATCACGGCGGATTGAGCGAATCGGATGCGTGAGCGGAGAAAAACGGGCTCCAGCGCACTGGATCCGCTCAATGTGCGCGGAAGACGCCGCAGAATGAGCGAATCCAGTGCGTGAGCGACGAAAAAGGGTCTCCATGTACTCGATCCGTTCAATTCGCTCGATCCACATATGACGGGCGCGTTGCGGAATGAGCGAATCGAATGGAATGAGCGGATCGAGTGTCGAGCCGGACCGCGAGGCAATCAGACCGCGGAACAATCGAGGACCGCGGAACAATCAGGCCGCGACCTTGAGGGCCTCCTCGAGGGTGAACGCGCGGGCGTAGAGCGACTTGCCGAGGATGGCGGAGTCGACGCCCAGATCGGCGAGCTCGCGGATGGCCCTGAGGTCGTCCAGCTTGGCGATGCCGCCGGACGCGGTGACCTTGGCGTCGGTGCGCTCGGCCACCTCCCTGAGAAGCGTGAGGTTCGGTCCGCTCATCATGCCGTCGCGGGCCACGTCGGTGACCACGTAGCGCGAGCAGCCGACGGAGTCGAGGAACTTCATGGTCTCGAACAGGTCGCCGCCCTCCTTGACCCAGCCGCGGGCCGCGAGCGTGTGGCCGCGCACGTCGAGGCCGACGGCCACGCGGTCGCCGTACCTGCGGATCGCCTCGGCGGTCCAGTCGGGGTTCTCCAGCGCGGCGGTGCCGATGTTCACGCGGGCGGCGCCGGCTTCGAGGGCCGCGTCGAGCGAAGCGTCATCACGCACGCCGCCGCTCATCTCGATGTTCACCTTGTCGCCGAGCTCGCGCACGATCTCCTTGAGCTGCGCGCGGTTGTCGCCGGTGCCGAACGCGGCGTCCAGATCCACGAGGTGGATCCACTCGGCGCCGGACTCCACCCACGTGCGGGCGGCCTCGAGCGGCGAGCCGTAGTCGGTTTCGGAGCCGGATTCGCCCTGGCGCAGACGCACGGCCTTGCCGTCGCGCACATCGACGGCGGGAAGCAGGGTGAGAGACATGATGTGGTCCTTTCCTTGGAAACGTGAACGCAAACGGCTTACGGTGCGGGAATTACAGCACCGCGATCCAGTTGCGCAGCAGCTGGGCGCCGGCCTCGGCCGACTTTTCGGGGTGGAACTGCGTGGCGAACACCGGGCCGCGCTCGTAGGCGGCCACGAAGCGGCTGTTGCCGTACTCGCATCGCGTGATGCGCTGTGGGGCGTCGCCGAGGTCGATCTGCTCGCGGCTCAGATCCGCCGGCGTGGCGTCCATGGCCGCATAGGAGTGCACGAAGTAGAAGCGCTCCCCCTCCACGCCGTTGAGCAGCACGCTGCCCGGCGCGGCCTCGACGGTGTCCCAGCCCATGTGCGGCACCACCGGGGCGTCCAGCGGGCCCACGGTGCCGCCGATCAGGCCGAGGCCCCGCGCGTTCTCGCCGTGCTCGAGGCCGAGCTCGAACATCACCTGCAGGCCCACGCACACACCGAGCACCGGGCGGCCGGCGCGGATGCGGTCGTAGATCACGCGGTCGCCGCTCACCTGCCTGAGGCCCTGCATGCACGCGCTGAACGCGCCGACGCCGGGCACCACCAGACCGTCGGCTTCGAGCGCCTGACGGTAGTCGGACGTGAGAGTGGCGTCCACGCCGAGGTTCGCGAGCGCGCGGACCATCGAGCGGACGTTGCCGAATCCGTAGTCGAATACGACGATCTTGACCATGTTGCTCCTTGGCTTTTCCGAAAGCTTTTCTGGAAACGAGACGAACGGACGAACGGGCTACGCGCGCCCGGACCGCGTATGCTTGGCGATCACCTGCAGCGCGGACTCGCGGTCGTACTTGCCGCTCGGCACGGCGGTGACGCCCTGGGCCTTGAGGCCGTCGAGCGTGGCGATGCCGAGCATGAGGTCCTCCACGAAGGGCGCGGTGGAGCCGAACAGCACGGGCGGCACGAACTCCTCCCCCGGCTTGCCCTGCACGTACAGGTGCGCCTCAAGCTTGTCCGCGCGGTTCACGGCGAGCACCACGCCCATGCCGGCGACGACCGTGGTGAGGTCCTTCGCGGCGGCTTCGGGCCCGTCGCCGTTGAGGTTGTCCAGCACGGCGACCGCGCCCTCGCGCGAGGCGAGGCATTCGGCGGAGATGTCCGACAGCTGGCAGAACGCGGCGAGCAGCTCGGCGGAGGCGAGGCGCGTGATGATCACGGCGACCTTCGCCTTGTTGCCGATCAGGCCCTCGAGCTCGTCGTCGAAGTTGGCGGCGGGGTCCGCAGGGGCTTCGGCGTCCGGGTTTGCGCCCTGACCGGCCGCGGCGTCCGTCCCGCCCGCGGCCTTCGCGTCCTGCTCGGCGACTTCCTTCTCGAATCCGGCGAGCGCGGCCTCCAGCTCCTCGTCGCTGAAGTGCGCGTCGTCGGGGTTGAAGTCGTCGTCCGCCTTGAAATCGTCCGCCATCACAGGCTTCCCTTCGTGCTCGGGATGAGGCCCTCGATGCGCGGGTCGGGCTCGACGGCGAAGCGCAGGGCACGGGCGAGCGCCTTGAACTCGGCTTCGGCGATGTGATGCGGGTCGCGGCCGGCGAGCACCTGCATGTGCAGGCATATGCCGGCGTGCAGGGCGATGGACTCCATCACGTGGCGCACGAGCGAGCCGGTGAAGTGCCCGCCCATCATGCAGAACTCGTATCCGGCGGGTTCGCCGCTGCATACGCAGTACGGGCGGCCGGAGATGTCCACCACGGCCTTGGCGAGCGCCTCGTCGAGCGGCACGGTGGCGTCGGCGAAGCGGCGGATGCCGCGCTTGTCGCCGAGCGCCTGCTTCAGGGCCTCGCCGAACACGATGGCGATGTCCTCCACGGTGTGGTGCACGTCGATGTCCGTGTCGCCGTGCGCCTTGATGGTCAGGTCGATGAGCGAATGCTTGCCCAGGGCCGTCATCATGTGGTTGTAGAACGGCACGGACGTGTCGATGTCCGTCTTGCCGGTGCCGTCCAGATTCAGGCTCAGTTCGACCGAGGACTCGCTGGTCTTGCGGACGATCGTCGCTGTTCTTGCCATGAAATGCTTCCTTACTTCTTCCTCTTGCTCGCGTTCCGGCGCGTTTCGGTACGTTTTGGCGCGCTTGGCGCGATCTACGCCTCGACCAGCCGCAGCACCTCGACGAGCGCCTCGCGGAAGCGGGCCATCTCCTCGTCGGTGCCCATGCACACGCGCATCCAGCCGTCCGGGCCGACCACGCGGATGAGCACGCCGCGCTTCAGCAGCTCCTTGAAGATGCGGTCGCGGTCGTCGAAGCTCCCGCCGAACAGCAGGAAGTTCGACTCGGACTCGGCCACCTTGAGCGGCTCGCCCTTGTAAGTCTGTTCGCGCAGCCACGCGGCGGTGGCCTCGCGGGTCTCGCGCAGGTGGGCCACGCGGCTCAGCTGCTCGTCGGTGTGCTCGAACGCGGCGATGGCGGCGGCCTGAGTGACGGCGGACAGGTGGTACGGCATGCGCACGATGCGCACGCAGTCGATGATGCCCCTGTTCGCGGCCAGATAGCCCACGCGGGCGCCGGCGAACGCGAACGCCTTGCTCATGGTGCGGCTGACCGCCAGGTTCGGATGGTCCTTGATGAGCGTCACGGCGCTGGGCGTGCCGGGGTTGCGGAATTCCACGTATGCCTCGTCCACCACGAGCACCGGATGCACGCCCTCCGGGGCGCCGGCCACGGAGGCGGTCTCGCACGCGGCGAGCAGACGCTCCAGATCGGCCATGTCCAGCGGCGTGCCGGTCGGGTTGTTCGGCGATGTGATGAGCACCATGGCCGGCTTCACCTCGCGGATCGCCTCGACGGTGCGTTCCACGTTCAGCGTGAAGTCGGGATTGCGGTGCGCGAGCCTCCACTCGGTGAACGTGTCGCGCGCGTACTCGGGGTACATGGAGTAGGTGGGGTCGCAGCCGAGGGCGATGCGGCCCGGTCCGCCGAACGCCTGGAAGAGCTGGAGCATGATCTCGTTGGAGCCGTTCGCGCCCCACAGCTCGTCCACGTCCAGCTTCGCGCCGGATTCGCGCTCGAGGTACGTGGAGAACGCCCGGCGCAGTTCGATGTGCTCGCGGTCCGGGTAGCGGTTCAGCGTGGGCGCGATTTCGCGCACCCGGCGCGCGATCGAGTCGCACACGGCGGGTTCGGGGGCGTACGGGTTCTCGTTGACGTTGAGGCACACGGGCACGTCGAGCTGGGGCGCGCCGTAGGGCTCCTCGCCGATCAGGTCGTTGCGCAGCGGCAGGCTTGCGGGGATCGCGCTCATTTGAGACCCGCTTCCTTCTCCTGCTCGCGCAGCGTGGCCTTGTCGTACGGGTCCTTGACGAAGCGGGACAGCACGCACTCGCCGTGGGCGGGCAGGTCCTCGGAGACGGCGAACGCGTTGATGCGCGCGGCGAGCGCCTTCAGGCCCTCCTCGTCGTATTCGATGACCTCGACCGGCTTCATGAACGTGTGCACGCCGAGGCCGGCGGCGAAGCGGGCGGTGCCGCCGGTGGGCAGCACGTGGTTGGAGCCGGACATGTAGTCGCCCAGCGGCACCGGGGAGTAGGGCCCGCGGAAGATGGCGCCGGCGTTCTTGATGCGGGGCACCACGGCGTCCGCGTCGGCGGTCTGGATCTCGAGGTGCTCGGCGGCGTAGGCGTTGGCCGCGTCGATGGAGTGGCCGAGGTCGTCGGTGAGCACGATGGCGGACTGCTTGCCGGACAGGGACGTGGCGACGCGCTCGGCATGCTCGGTGCGCGGCACGCGGAGCTTGAGGTTCTCCTGCACGGCGTCGGCGAACTCCGGGGAGTCGGTGAACAGCACGGAGCCGGCGAGCTCGTCGTGCTCGGCCTGGCCGATGAGGTCGGCGGCCACGAGGCTCGGGTTGGCGGTCCTGTCCGCGATGATGCCGATCTCAGTGGGGCCGGCGACGGCGTCGATACCCACGAAGCCGGAGACGAGGGACTTGGCGGTGGCCACGAAGATATTGCCCGGGCCGGTGATCTTGTCCACCGGATCGCACAGCACGTCGCCGTCCTGCGGCTCGGAGCCCTTGGCGCCGTAAGCGAACATGGCGATGGCTTGGGCGCCGCCGACCGCGTACACCTCGGTGACGCCGAGGATGGCGCAGGTGGCGAGGATGGTGCGGTTCGGCAGGCCGGAGCCGTCGCGGGCGGGCGGGGTGGCGATGGCCAGCGACTCGACGCCGGCCGCCTGCGCGGGCACGGCGTTCATGATCACGCTGGACGGGTAGACGGCCTTGCCGCCGGGCACGTACAGGCCGACGCGCTGGATGGGAATCCAACGCTCGGCGACGCGGGCGCCGGGGGCCAGATCGGTGTGGAAGTCCTTCGGCACCTGGTTGGCGGCGACGGCGCGGGCGCGGCGCACCGACTCCTCAATGGCGGCGCGCACCTCCGGGTCGAGGGTTTCGAGCGCGGCGGTCATCGCCTCGGCGGGCACGCGCAGGTGCTCGGGGCGCACATGGTCGAACTTCTCCTCGAAGTCGCGCAGGGCCGCGGCGCCGCGTTCCTTCACGTCCTCGAGGATCGGGCGCACCAGATCGGACGCCTCGGAGGTGCCCATGTCGGCGCGCGGCATGGCCGCCAGCAGCTCGGCGCGGGTGAGGCTCTTGCCCCTCAGGTCAATGATTCGCATGTAGTTGTCGCTCATACCCGTCAAGTGTAGGGTCGCAATGTGACGAAAGCGCGGGAAATTCCGGCATTGACCCAAAACGTGAGATGTCGGGGCCCGGCGGGCATGCCGCGGCGTCGCCGAGACCCCGAAACGGCGGCCCGGAGGCCTAGCAACTCGGCGACCCATCGGCGGCGGCGCACGCTCTCCGACTTTGCGGGCCGAAAAGGACGAAATCCGCGCTTGTAAGCGCCAAACGGACGGTATTGCGGGGGTTTGGCGCTTGGAATTCCGGATTTCGTCCGTTTGGGCCCGCATTTCCGCTAGAACAGGCGGGGTTGGGATG
>NZ_WBSN01000013.1 GCF_009299475.1 Bifidobacterium avesanii
GGGCTACGACGAGTTCCACGCGCGCCTGGCCGCCTACCTGTCCCATTACAATGGGACCCGTATCAAGAAGTCGCTGGGCTGGATGAGCCCGGTGCAATACCGCAGACACCTTGGGCTGGCGGTGTAGTCGTCCAAGAAAAAGTCCGCACCCCCATTGGACGGCGCACGGCATTGGATCTGCTCAATTTGCGGATGGATGCGCATGGATTGAGCGAATTCAGTGCGGCGCGAACTGATTGGGTCCTGCACGACATCGGATCCGCTCAATTTGCGAGGTTGGGTTGCTCGGATTGGGCTGATCGGTTCGGTATGGAACCGTTTGCCGGCATAGTGCCGGCATAGCGCGTCGGTTCCGGGCCGGCCGAGCGCGGCCATTGGGTTTGCCGTCGGCCGATCGTGGTTTGCTGCCGGCCTGATGACAACGGAACGGCGACATTTCCATGGAGAAGGCCGGAATGCCGATGACGGCGATGAAAAATCCGTGCTTCCGTGGTCGGCCGGTGATCCGCTGATCCGCATCCGTTTGCATCCGCGCCCATATGAGAGCCCATACGAGATGTGCGTTGCCGATATGTCCTGCGTATTGCCGATATGCGCCGTCGAAGGCATGCCTGCGTCCGTTCCCGTACGCATACCTATTATTTTGCCCGGATGGCGGCGCTTGGCGTCAGTTTCCATATACGTATATATGAATCCGGACGCTTGGAGCGTGTCAGCGTCCCAATCCGTACGGGCCGATATTATTTCGCCCGCTTGGGTCGTCTCCGCGTCCGTTTTCGTACGGATGGATATTATTCCGGCTGCGGCGAGCGGAATGTGCTTGATGCGATTGATGAGCTTGACGGATTGCCCGGATTCTGACCGGATCGGGCGACGGCGTCGGGCGGCCGGGACCAATCCACCCGGAAATGCAAAAGGCCGGAACCTTTGCGATTCCGGCCTTTCAATTGGTAGCGGGGCATGGATTTGAACCATGGACCTCTGGGTTATGAGCCCAGCGAGCTACCGAGCTGCTCCACCCCGCGTCGGCTTGTCTTGTTTCAGACAGCTCAACCTAAGATACGGGATGATTTGGGAAAGTCAAGCCGTCGGCGTGTATTCATCTGAGAGCGAACAATTACGGAAGGCGGGGACGAGAATGACATGAGCGGGCCGGACGGACGGAGGGCGTGAACGGAGGGTGCGGGCATCGGGCGTGAATGGAAGGCGGGCGAGCAGCCAGGCGGGCGAGCAAGCCAGGCGGGTCACGGCGGGCAAGGGCGGGGACGGAGCCCCAAAGCTCCCGCCATCACGCGGCTCGAACGGTGACGCGAAAATCCATCCATGTGTAACGCACGCGTCCGTCCGCCCGCGCACACGCCACCATGCCGCAAACGTTCCAACCTGCGTTTTCGGGGCGTCAGGTTGGAACGAATGACGGATTGACGGATTGACGGACGTCGGATGGGCAGCCCCGGAGCTCCCGCTATCACGCGGCCCGATGATCGGCCATAAGCGCTTTCGATGGCCAACCGTCGCCTCCCGGGTGTCGCCCGGCCGCGCGTGTTGTCATAATGGGGAGTATGCCTATCAAGATCCCCAGCGGCCTGCCGGCCAGAGACATCCTCGACTCGGAGCGCATCTTCGCGCTTGAGAAGCCCGAGGCGGAGCGTCAGCGCGTCCGCCCGCTCAAACTGGTGATCCTGAACCTCATGCCCAAGAAGATCGAGACGGAGACGCAGCTGCTGCGCCTCATCTCCAAGTCGCCGCTGCAGGTGGAGATCGACTTCATGAAGACCTCCACGCACGAGGCCACGCATGTGAGCGCCGACCATCTGGTGAAGTTCTACGAGAATCTGGATGCGTTCCGCGACAACTACTACGACGGCTTCGTGGTGACCGGCGCGCCGGTGGAGCACATGCCGTTCGAGGAGGTGGACTACTGGGACGAGTTCAAGCGGATCCTCGACTGGGCGTCCACGCACGTGTTCTCCACCATCTACCTGTGCTGGGGCGCCATGGGCGCGCTGTACTACCGCTACGGCGTGCATAAGCGCGACCTGCCCGAGAAGATCTTCGGCGTGTTCCCGCAGTACCTGCAGGACGAGTACTGCTTCCTGACCAACGGCTTCGACGAGATCGCCCTCCAGCCCCACTCGCGCCTCGCCGGCGTGGACGAGGACGACGTGCGCGCCAACCCGGACCTCCAGATCCTCACGTGGGGGCCGCAGTCCGGCCCCGGCCTCATCGCCACGCGCGACTTCTCCGAGGTGTTCGCGCTGGGCCACTGGGAGTACGGCAAGTACACGCTCGCGGAGGAGTACGAGCGCGACATGAAGAAGGGCATGACCAACGTGCCCTTCCCGAAGAACTACTTCCCGCACGACGATCCCTCGCTGGAGCCCCTGTTCGCGTGGCGCGCGCACGCCAACCTGCTGTGGCGCAACTGGCTCAACTGGGTCTACCAGACCACGCCGTACGACCTGACCGAGGTGCCGCGCCTGCGCGCCGAGAAGAGGCTCGGGACCGATCGCTCGATCCGCCACGAGCCCGGCGGCCCGCGCTCCGACGACTACCGCCCGCTGCTCACCGACGGCTACGGGCTCGTCCCGCACGGGGCCTGACGGGTACGGCCCAGGGCGGCGCAACCCGCGCAGCCGTCCCCGCAACCCCACCCGCGAACGCACGAGGAGGTGTGACCTGCATCCCGACATCGCACAGCGGAAATGTTTGATTAGCTGTGTGTGTCCGCATTGTGGACGCATGATGGACCGAAATCGGCGCGTTCACATGACCCGGTCCGAATGCGGGCGTAAACCATACCGAAGGCTTGAGAAGCCGGCACTGTGAGCGTTCACGAAATGTGGCGCGCCGACGGAGCCCAGCACGGGCAACGCGTGGCGGGTCAAAGTAACGATTCCGTCACACACACCGGGCCGGCTGGGGCTATATTGAGTGATGTTTGAGTTAGAAGGAGGTACGAGATGACAGGTGCGCTGAGTCTCGCGACCGCTGCGAGCACGCTGGCGGACTTTGAAGTTCCATCGATTGACGACTTCCTGCCTGACGCGTTCGTCTTCCAGGGCACCCCGTTCGCCATCAACCGCATCGTCATGGTGCGTCTGATCGCCACCGTGGTCCTGCTGCTCGTCTTCGGCATCACCGCCAAGCGTGCCAAGCTCATCCCGGGCCGCTGGCAGGGCGCCGTGGAGTGGCTGCTGGAATTCGTGCGCAACAACATCGTCTACGAGGTCATGGGCTCGGAACGCGGCCGCCGCTACGTGCCGATGATCACCACGATCTTCATGACGATCCTCGTGTTCAACATCTGCGGCATCATCCCCGGCATGAACATCGCGGCCACCGCCACGATCATGATGCCGGTGTTCTTCGCGCTGTGGACGTTCGTGCAGTACTGGATCGCCGCATGCAAGGGCAAGGGCCTCGGCAAGTTCCTCAAGGACGAGCTGCTACCCGCCGGCGTGCCGATCCCGGTCTACGTGATCCTCGCCCCGATGCAGCTCATCGACATCGTGCTCATCCGCCCGGCGTCCCTGGCCATCCGACTCTTCGCGAACATGATGGCCGGCCACCTGATCGTGGCGCTGTGCTTCTCCGCCACGCAGTTCTTCCTCATCGAGGCGCACAACGCCCTCGCGGCGTTCGGCGTGGTCACCTTCGCGTTCGGCTTCGTGATGACCCTGTTCGAGGCGTTCGTCGCCGCCCTGCAGGCGTTCATCTTCGCCACGCTGAGCTGCGTGTACATCAACCTGAGCTACCCCGAGGAAGACTAATCCCCGGGTAGGTTCCCCAAGATTTTTCAATTTGGTCTCTTCCCGCCCGGAAGCCAATAAGAAAGGAAACAACCATGGATCTCATTACTCTCGCAGAGGTCAGCGGCAGCCTGAGCGCCGTCGGTTACGGCCTGGCCGCCATCGGCCCCGGCATCGGCGTGGGCATCATCTTCGGCAAGGCCATCGAATCCACCGCCCGCCAGCCCGAACTCGGCGGCCGCATCCAGACGCTGATGTGGCTGGGCTTCGGCCTGGTCGAGTTCCTGGCCCTTCTGGGCTTCATCGGCGGCTTCATCTTCCGCTGATCCGTCCGGCGTAACGGCATAACAACCCCAAGCCCAAGACGAATCACCTGAAAGGAGGCGGATATGGAGACATTGGCAGAAACCCAGGGCATTGACCTGTTCCTCCCGAAGACCTTCGACATCTTCTGGAGCGCGGTCATCCTCGTGATCGTCGCCATTTTCTTCTACAAGTTCTTCCTGCCCAAGTTCCAGAGCATCTTCGACGAGCGCGCGGCCAAGATCGAAGGCGGCATCGCCAAGGCCGAGCAGGCCCAGAAGGAAGCCGACGCGGCCAAGGAGAAGTACGAGTCCCAGCTGAGCAACGCCCGCGTCGAGGCGGCCAAGATCCGCGACGACGCCCGTGCCGAGGCCTCGCACATCATCGCCGACGCCCGTTCCCGCGCCGAGTCCGAAGCGGCTCAGGTCACCGCGAACGCCCAGCGTTCCATCGCGTCCCAGCAGCAGCAGGCCCTGGTCAGCCTCAAGGGCGAAGTCGGCGTCATCGCCACCGCCTTGGCCGGCAAGATCCTCGGCGCCAAGCTGCAGGACGCCGATGTGCAGTCGTCCATGATCGATTCGCTCATCGACGACATCGACAAGGACCAGGCCGCGTGACCGGCCCAATCACAGCACGAATCCAAGTCAAGGAGGTGACATGCAAGGAGAGGCTTCACTGATCGCGGACCGCGAGTCCCGCGACAGTTTTGCGCCCAAGCTCCGGGCCGCCGGTCTGGAGAACGAGCGCATTTACCAGGAGCTGTTCAGCTTCACCGGGCTGCTTGACCAGAACAAGCGTCTGCAGCGCGCGCTGAGCGATCCTTCACGTCCCGTCGAGGACAAGGCCAAGCTGGTGGACGACCTGCTTCAGGGCAAGGCGCACCCGCTGACCGTCGATATCCTGCATGATGTGGTGGGCCGCCGCTGGAGCCGCATGAGCCATCTGGGCAACGCGGTGGAGGATTTCGGCGTGGACTCCGTGATGTACCTCGCGGACGCCCGCGGCGTGACCCTGCGCGTCTCGATCGAGCTCGCGCAGCTGCACTCCGCGTTCCTCGCGCTGCCGCAGGTGCGTTCCAAGCTCTCGGATCCCTACACCCCCGAAGCCGACCGCGTGGCCTTCCTCAAGGCCGTGCTCGCCGGGCAGAAGCTTGATCCGGTCACCGAGATCCTGGCCATCCACGCGACGCGCGCCCTGCGCAATCGCCGCTACCTGACCATCATCCAGTGGCTCATCAACAAGCTGTCGAGGCACATGGGCGAGACGATGGTCACCGTGACGACGGCCGTGCCGCTGGCCGGCGAGCAGATCAAGCGTCTGACCGCTACCTACACGGCGAAGCTGGGACGCCCGGTGCACATCAACTCCGTGGTGGATCCGGCGGTCATGGGCGGCATGCGCGTCCAGTACGGCTCGGAAGTCACCGACCACACAGTGGTCGCTCAGCTGCAGCGCCTCAAGCGCACGGTCGGCTGACGCGACGAGAAGGATTTTTATCAACAATAAGGAGTGATCATGGCAGAATTAACCATTGATCCCGCCACGATACGCAAGGCGCTCGACGATTTCGTCGATTCGTACAAGCCGTCGGGCACTCCCACTCAGGAAGTGGGCTATGTGGCCACGGCCGGCGACGGCATTGCGCACGTGACGGGACTGCCTGGTTGCATGGCCAACGAGCTGCTCACCTTCGAGGACGGCACGCTTGGCCTGGCGTTCAACCTTGACGCCCGCGAGATCGGCGTGGTTATCCTCGGCGACTTCGCTGGCATCGAGGAGGGCCAGGAAGTGCGTCGTACCGGCGAGGTGCTGTCCGTGCCCGTCGGCGATGGATACCTCGGGCGTACCGTGAACCCGCTGGGCGAGCCCATCGATGGCCTCGGCGAGATCAAGACGGAAGGCCGCCGCATCCTGGAGGCTCAGGCCCCCGACGTGATGCACCGCCATCCGGTCGATGAGCCGCTGTCCACCGGCCTCAAGGCCATCGACGCCATGACGCCGATCGGCCGCGGCCAGCGCCAGCTCATCATCGGCGACCGCCAGACCGGCAAGACCGCCATCGCGATCGATACGATCATCAACCAGAAGGCGAACTGGGAGTCCGGCGACCCGAAGAAGCAGGTGCGTTGCATCTACGTGGCGATCGGCCAGAAGGGTTCGACCATCGCCTCGGTGCGCCAGAGCCTCGAGGACGCGGGCGCCATGGAGTACACCACCATCGTGGCCTCCCCGGCCTCCGACTCCGCCGGCTTCAAGTACATCGCCCCGTACACCGGCTCGGCCATCGGCCAGCACTGGATGTACCACGGCAAGCACGTGCTCATCGTCTTCGACGATCTGTCGAAGCAGGCCGAAGCCTACCGTTCGATCTCGCTGCTGCTGCGTCGTCCGCCAGGGCGCGAGGCGTACCCGGGCGACGTCTTCTACCTGCATTCGCGTCTGCTGGAACGCTGCGCGAAGGTGTCCGACGATCTGGGCGGCGGTTCCATGACCGGCCTGCCGATCATCGAGACCAAGGCGAACGACGTCTCCGCGTACATTCCGACCAACGTGATCTCCATCACCGACGGCCAGATCTTCCTGCAGTCCGATCTGTTCAACGCCAACCAGCGCCCGGCCGTGGACGTGGGCATCTCCGTGTCCCGAGTCGGCGGCGCGGCGCAGACCAAGGCGCTCAAGAAGGTCTCCGGCACGCTGAAGATCTCGCTGGCGCAGTACCGCTCGCTGGAGTCCTTCGCGATGTTCGCGTCCGATCTGGACGCGGCCTCCAAGGCCCAGCTGGCCCGTGGCGCGCGTCTGACCGAGCTGCTCAAGCAGCCGCAGTTCTCCCCGTACTCGATGGAGCAGGAGGTGGCCTCCGTGTGGGCCGGCACCCACGGCAAGCTCGACGACCTCGAGATCGCCGACGTGCTCCCGTTCGAGCACGGCATGCTGGACTACCTGGAGCACAACACCGACATCCTCAAGACGATCCGCGAGACCGGCGACTTCACGGCCGACACCGAGAAGGCGCTGGACAAGGCGATCGAGGAGTACCGCACCACGTACGTGTCCGTCTCCGGCAAGCCGCTGGTCGACAAGAAGCCCGCGGTGGACCCGCGCGCCGAGGTCGAGCAGGAGAAGCTCGTCGCCGACAAGAAGTCCAAGGGAGCTCAGTAAGCCATGGCCTCGCAACTCGCATTCAAGAGCAGGATCGCCTCCACCGAATCGCTGGCGAAGATCTTCAACGCCCAGGAGATGATCGCGTCCTCGCACATCGCCAAGGCTCGCAAGGTCGCCCTGGATGCGAAGCCGTACTCCGATGCGATTTCCGACGCCGTGCAGGCGCTGGTGGCGCACACGCACATCACGCATCCGATCTTCAAGGGCGAGCCGGGCAACGACCGCGTTGCCGTGCTCGCCCTGACGGCGGATCGTGGCATGGCCGGCGCCTACACCTCCTCCGTGATCCGCGAAACCGAGGGTCTGCTCGCCCGCCTCGACCAGGAGGGCAAGCACCCGCTGCTGTACGTGTACGGACGCCGCGGCGTGACGTACTACAAGTACCGCAGCCGTGAGGTTGCGCAGACGTGGGAAGGCGACAGCGACAAGCCCGGCGCCGAAGTCGCGGAGCAGATCTCCAAGGCGCTCATGGAAGCCTACATGAAGCCGGCCGCCCAGGGCGGCGTCGGCGAGCTCTACATCGTGTTCACCGAATTCGTCAACATGGTGGTGCAGAAGGTGCGCGTGCTGCGCATGCTTCCCGTGGAGCTGGTGCAGGCCGAAACCGCGGCCGAGGAGATCGAGGTGGCCAAGACCGCCCCGCTGTACAGCTTCGAGCCCAGCACGGAGGAAGTGCTCGACGCGGTGCTTCCCAAGTACATCCAGTCGCGTATCCATGAGTGTCTGCTGACCTCCGCCGCGTCGGAGACGGCCTGTAGGCAGAACGCCATGCACACCGCCACGGACAACGCGCGCAATCTGATCGGCGACCTGACCCGCAAGCTCAACACTTCGCGCCAGGCCTCGATCACCCAGGAACTTACCGAAATCATCGGCAGCGCCGACGCGCTGAACAAGAAGGAAGAGTAGGAACGCACATGGTTGATCAAGTTCAGACCACTGCGCCCGACGCCTCGGTCGAAGGGCCGGCGAAGGGCCGCGTCACGCGTGTCCAGGGCTCGGTCGTCGACGTCGAATTCCCGGTGGGACACCTGCCCGAGATCTACAACGCCCTGAAGGTCAAGATCGCCGGCGGCGCCGGCGAGGAGGGCGAGAAGCAGGATCGCGAGATCACGCTTGAGGTCGAGCAGCACCTCGAGGACTCCATCGTCCGCACCGTCGCCCTCAAGGCGACCGACGGCCTCGTCCGCGGCGCCACCGTCGAGGACACCGGCGAGCCGATCAAGGTCCCGGTGGGCGACGTGACCAAGGGCCACGTGTTCGACGTGACCGGCCACATCCTCAACAAGAAGCCGGACGAGCACATCGAGGTCAAGGAACGCTGGTCCATCCACCGTTCCGCCCCGTCCTTCGACCAGCTGGAGTCCAAGACCCAGATGTTCGAAACGGGCATCAAGGTCATCGACCTGCTGACCCCGTACGTGCAGGGCGGCAAGATCGGTCTGTTCGGCGGCGCAGGCGTGGGCAAGACCGTGCTGATTCAGGAAATGATCCAGCGCGTGGCCCAGAACCACGGCGGCGTGTCCGTGTTCGCGGGCGTCGGCGAGCGTACCCGTGAGGGCAACGACCTGATCGGCGAGATGGCCGAGGCCGGCGTGCTCGAGAAGACCGCCCTGGTCTTCGGCCAGATGGATGAGCAGCCGGGCACCCGTCTGCGCGTCCCGCTGACCGCACTGACCATGGCCGAGTACTTCCGCGACGTGCAGAACCAGGACGTGCTGCTGTTCATCGACAACATCTTCCGCTTCACGCAGGCCGGTTCCGAGGTCTCCACGCTGCTGGGCCACATGCCCTCCGCCGTGGGCTACCAGCCGAACCTGGCCGACGAGATGGGCGCCCTGCAGGAGCGCATCACCTCGACGCGCGGCCACTCCATCACCTCGCTGCAGGCCATCTACGTGCCGGCCGACGATTACACCGACCCGGCCCCGGCCACGACCTTCGCCCACCTCGACGCGACCACGGAGCTTTCCCGTGACATCGCCTCGAAGGGCATCTACCCGGCCGTGGACCCGCTGAGCTCCACCTCGCGAATCCTCGATCCGCGCTACGTGGGCCAGGCGCACTACGACTGCGCGAACCGCGTCAAGGCCATCCTGCAGCGCAACAAGGAACTGCAGGACATCATCGCCCTGATCGGCATTGACGAGCTGAGCGAGGAGGACAAGACCACCGTCGCCCGCGCCCGCCGCATCGAGCAGTTCCTCGGCCAGAACTTCTACGTGGCGGAAAAGTTCACCGGCCGCCCCGGTTCCTACGTGCCGGCCGACGAGACCATCGAGGCCTTCACCCGCATCTGCGACGGCGTGTACGACGACGTCCCGGAGCAGGCGTTCTCCGGCATCGGCGGCATCGACGACCTCGAGAAGAAGTGGCATGACATGCAGAAGGAGCTCGGTGCCTGATGGCCGCCGAGAAAACCACGATGCAGGTGACGATCGTCGCCTCCGACCGTCCGGTGTGGTCGGGGCTGGCGGCGAGCGTGACCGTGCCCGCCTCCGAAGGCGGCATGGGCATTCTGCCGAATCATGAGCCCGTGCTCGTCGTCGTCAACTCCGGCCAAGTGGTCGTGACGGACGCCGAGGGCGCCCGCCACGGCTTCAACGTGGAGGACGGCTTCGTGGCCTTCGACTCGAATAAGCTCACCGTGGCGGTGGAGCACTGCTCCGACGAGGTGAGCGCCGAACAGGCCGCGTGATCTTGTGATCGCGTGATCTTGTGATCGCTTGATCGCGGGATCCGGCCCAACGGCAATCCGCTTGCAGGGCGGGTGCGGAACTTTCCGTTTTCGTGAAGTTCCGCACCCGCCCTTTCGCATATTTGCGTGCCATGTCTTCCGCTCGCCCGTCTGTCCGTGCGTCTGTCCGTGTGCCGTCTCCGCGCCGGTTCTCCTCCGTATACGCGTATACGTTCCGGACGCCGTGGATGCGGTTTCGGCGTCATTTGCGTATACGCGTATACGCGGAGTGCGTGCACAGACCGCTTCCGGCGTCGTGGGCGTATACGCGTATACGCTGCCTGCGCTGTGCGGGGTGTTCCGACGTCTCCGCCGTATACGCGTATACGGAAGGTTGTTGGATCACAAGTTCGCCTACGTGGTCGTGCTGCTGCCGTATGCGCGCATACGGAAGGTTGGCGTTTTTCGGTCGATCGTTCCAATCTGTGCCCCGAAATTCGCAGGTTGGAACGATCAACGGCAAAATTGCTTCCAAATGGCCGTGTTTTCCCGTCATTCGTTCCAACCTATGTTTTTGCGGGCACAGGTTGGAACGAATGTCGGATGTGGTGGCGGGTGATGACGTGTGGCGGCATCGGTGACGGGTGCAGCAACGGGTGTGGTGACAGGTGATGACGTGCAGTGGCGTCGGTGGCGGATGTGCGGCGGCGGGCGTCGGCGGCTTGCGAACGGCGCAGATTGGCGTTTGACGGACGCGTACGCTAGGGTGAGGGCTCGTGCGAATCATAGTTGCCGACTGCTCGGCCGAATATTCCGGCCGCCTGACCGCCTCCCTGCCGCCCGCAAAGCGCGTGCTGCTCATCAAGGCCGACTCCAGCCTGCTCATCTTCTCCGAGCTCGGATCGTACAAGCCGCTCAACTGGATGGCCGCGCCCTGTACGCTCAAGGAGATCGAGCCGGAGCCCGCCGCCGAGCCCGCCGAGGCCGCTGGGGCCGGGGAAACAGCCGAGCCCGCGCCCGTGAAGGTGCTGCGCGTGGCCGCCGACAAGTCCAGCGACATCCTCGACGTGAAGCTCTACCACGTCTACTCCGACGCGCAGTACGACCTCGGCGAGGACCCGGGGCTCATCAAGGAGGGCGTCGAGGACCACCTGCAGCGTTACCTCGCCGAACAGATCGAGCGCATCGGCGAAGGCGCCAAGCTCGTGCGGCGCGAATACCCGACCGCCATCGGCCCGGTGGACATCATGGCCACGGACGCGAACGGCGAGCACGTGGCCATCGAAATCAAGCGGCACGGCGGCATCGACGGCGTGGAGCAGCTGACCCGCTACTGCGAGCTGCTCAACCGCGACCCGCTGCTCGCCCCGGTGCACGGCATCTTCGCCGCGCAGACCATCACCCCGCAGGCGCGCGTGCTCGCGGAGGACCGGGGCTTCACCTGCCTCATCCTCGACTACGACGAGATGCGCGGCGCCGAATCCGACGAACTGCGCCTGTTCTGAGCTTGCAGGAGTCTCGGGAGCCTCAAGAGCTCCCATTATGCAAAGCGCCCGCCGCGGAATGGTCCCACGGCGGGCGCTTTATTACGTTTCCGCCCAATCCGCTACCGGATTTTGCGATATTGGGCAGAAACATGACGTGAGCGGCTTCTCGGAGCCTCTCAGCTCATGAATCTGCCCAATATCGCAATTTGCGCACGCAGATTAGGCAGAAACGGCGGGAACAGGGAGGAAACGGCGGGAACAGCGGAACGTCCCGCGTTCGATCAGTACGCGGCGAGGATGTCCACCACGAACACGAGCGTGGAGTTCGCCGGGATGGAGCCGGAGGCGGTGCTGCCGTAGCCCTTGTCCGGCGGGACGATCACGAGCACCTGCGAGCCGACGGTCTGGCCCGCGAGGCCCTCCTTCCAGCCGGTCACCACCTGGCTGAGCGAGAACTCCGCCGCCGAGCCGCGGTCCCACGAGGAGTCGAACTGCGTGCCGTCGGTGAGCCAGCCGGTGTAGTTCACCTTGACGGTGTTGGTCTCCGCCACGGTCGCGCCCTTGCCCTTGATGAGCGGCTGGGCCACGAGCTGGCCGTCGCCCTGATAGCCGTTCATGTCGATCGACGGCTTGCCGGAATCGTCCAGCGTGACCTTCGGCAGGTTCGACGGCACGTCGGTGACCACGTCGCCCTCGGCGCGCGTGTAGTCCTTGGACGCGGAGACGATCGTGGTGGCCATGATGTAGGACTTCTGCGCGTCGTCGGTGGCGGTGGTGTCGTTGACGCCCAGTGCGATGAGCGCGCCGACCTTCTGCTGCTTCAGCACGTCGTACAGGCCGTTCCTGAGCGAGGAGGATTCCAGCGTGACCGAGCAGTCGGGCGCGGCGTCCCAGCTGGAGTAGATCTCCGCGCCGGTCTTCGCGCTCACGGCCACGCTCTGCATGCACATGCGTGTGCCGTCCTCGAGCGCGGCGCCGTTGCCCTGCTGCAGGATCTGGTAGCCGCCGTCCGGCACGTTGTACGGCACGGTCGGCAGGGCGATGGCGGGCTTCTGGCCGACCTCGTTGGACGCGGTGATGCCGGTCATCTCCGTCAGGGCGCCCACGCCGGAGGACGAGGAGGATCCGGAGGAGGACGGGGACGCGGTGTTCGTGCCCTGCGCGCTTCCGCAGCCGGCGAGGGCGATCATCATGGCGGCGCCGCAGCACGCGGCCACGCCCTTCATTAAGGAACGCTTGGTAAAGTCGTGAATCATACGCCTTAGCGTAGCGGCACTTGCTGATTTTGCCCGAGGCGGGGCGAACTGGGCGTAAAAGTGAAGGGATTGTAGAATGGTCGGTGTTATGACAGATAAGGAACGCAAGAACCCGCGTCGCGCCACCATCATGCGCGGCGTCGTCACGCCTATCTTCGGCCTGCTGGCCGTCACGTTCATCGCGCTCGGTTTGCTCAACGCGACCGAGTGGAAGCCTAACGCGCAGGTGGAGGCCACCGCCGTAAGCGACACACGCTACACGGTCACCGATCCGGGCCTGCTCTCCCTCGTCGACGACGACGTCACCGTCGACGTCTCCTCCTCCGCGAGCACCAAGCTGTGCGTCGTCTCCGGACTCTCGCGCGACATCGCCGGATGGATCGCCGGGCACGACTACACGCGCCTGACCGGACTGAGCTCATGGTCGTCCATCTCCACGGCCGCCGCCAAGGCGACCGGCAGCGTGCAGTCGCAGGACGGCGACGTGACCCTCGAACAGTCGGACATGTGGGCCGCCGTGACCTGCGGCACCGGTTCCGTGAGCGTCAAGCGCACCGCGGACGACAACGCCCTGCCGCTGCTCATCGACACCAACGCCGACGCCGCCGCGGACAACAACGACTCCGCCAAGCTCACCGTCACCATGCACTGGACCCGCTCCACGCTGCCCGACTACGCGACCCCGCTGTACTTCATCGGCGGCATGTGCGCGCTCGCCGCCGTGCTGTCCGCCTCGCTGTTCGCCATGCACCCCTCCAAGCGCCGCAAGAAGGGCGCCGACGTGGAGACCCCCGCGGCCCGCGTCAGGGAGGAGATCGAGATCACCATCCCGCATCTGGTGTTCGGCGCGGTCGGATCGTTCTTCGGCGCGATCGCCTCGATGCTGCACCTCGGCGGGGCCAAGCGCCACCGCCGCCACGCCCGCCGCGCGGCCGGGACCACGCCGCAGCCGGAGGACACGCGTCTGGATAACGCGACCGGCGTGGCCGCTACGACCGGTGTGGGCGGCGTGGCCTCGTCCGTGGCGCCCGGGCCGGTCGTGGTCGATGTGGGCGCGAGGAATCTGGTGGCCGAGCAGGCCGCGCAGGCGTCTGAACAGGCGACCGATCAGACGGCCGAGCCCGAGCGGACCGAGGAGGCTTCGGCCGCGGAGACAACCGTCGAGGAGCCGGATGCCGCCGGGCGGACGGCGGAGAAGCGCGAATCCGCCGACGAGGAGGCCACCACCGTGATCACCCCCGAGGACTTCGCCGCGTACTTCGCCCGCGTGGCCGCCGAGGAGGCCGCCTCCAAGTCCGGTGCCGACGACGCCGGCGACGATCATGCCAACGACGAAGGAAAGGAGTGACGCCATGAGCATCAACCGCAACAGCACCCGCAATTTCGCCGTCCGCGCGCTCGCCGCGCTCGCCGCCATCGCCGCGCTGGGCGGCATGGCCGGCTGCGACGGTCCCGTGCCCAAGATGGCCGCCTCCGCCACGTCCACTGCGAAGACGCCCGACCTCAACGTCGATCAGGAGGCCAAGATCCGCGCCGACATCCTCGACGCGCTCAAGCAGGCCGACGATGCCAAGGACCCGTCCAAGCTCGCCGAGGTCGTCGAAGGCCCGGCGCTCGCCGTGCGCACCAGCCAGCTCACCACCGCTCAGGCCACCGGCTCGATCACCAAGTACGCGACCATCCCGTCCGACATCGAGCAGACCGTCATCCCCACCGACACCGGCTGGCCGCGGTCCGTCTTCACCATCACCACCACCACCGAGGACCGCCAGACGCAGCGCCTGCTCGTCATGAACCAGTCCTCCGCGCACCAGAACTACAAGCTCTGGGGCGTCGTCCGGCTCCTCGCCGGCGCGCAGCTGCCCAAGTTCGCCGTCCCCAAGATCGGCGCCTCCATGGGCCACGCCGACGACGAAGGCCTCGTAGCCACGCCCGCCGACGCCGTCGCCCACTACGCCGACGTGCTCGCCAACGGCACGAACAGCCAGTACGCCTCCGAGTTCGCCGACGACGACTTCCGCTCCACCATCGCCACCACCACGGCCACCGTCCAGCAGGGCATGGAGGCCAACCGCGGCACCCAGACCCAGACCTTCTCCGCCGAGCCCGACGCCATCTCCATCATGCGCTCCAGCGACGGCGGCGATCTCGTCGTCGCACAGATCAACTCCGAATGGACCCGCCAGGCCGGCGAGGGCCGCGAATCCCTCCCTGCCTCCGCCGACGAAACCGCCCTCTTCGGCGGCGCCACCGCCACCAGCACGCTCAAGGTCACCTATGTGAACGTCGTCGCCCTCTACGTGCCGCAGGCGTCCTCCGGCGCGAAGATCCAGGCGGTGGGGGCTGAGCGGCAGCCCGTCAAGGTCGAAGCTCTGTAAACCGAGCAACGGAGCGTATGCCGCCTTTCCTCAGGCTCGACGTGCCTTAGCACGCCTTCCCTCGGTGCGCCTTGAAGTCGCACGCGCCGCGCGAATTTCACCGTGTCCGGTGGACGCGATTTGGATGCGTTTGCCTTCCTTCGGACGACGGCCTCCGCGCGCGTTGCTCGGTTTACTGCGCGCGAATAGGGTAACGGTGTGCCTCGAAGTTGCATGAGTCGCGTGATCCACCATGTCCGGTGACACGGCTGGCTGCGCGGGTCGTTTGATGTTTGATGCGCCGGTCGTCCGATGGCTCGTGAACGTCGCCGGTGCCCGTTGGAGGCGCAAATCATATCGGACCGATATGAAAACGTACGCATGTACGGCGCAGGTGTTCCGAAAAATATCGGTGTGATACGGGAACGTGCATCGGGCGTCCGCAGATGGCGCAAATCATATCCCGGTGATACGAAACCGTACGCGTATACCGTGCGGATGAACGGAATCATATCGTCCTGATATGAAACCGTACGGCTGAAGACGATGCATGGCGCAAATCGTATCGGACCGATGCAAAACCGTACGCGTGCGCCGTGCGGCTGCATGAAATCACGCCCGTTTGTCCTCTCCAATGCAGCGGACGCATGCGAACGGCACATCCTCAGGAAGTCATGTCGATTTCTGACCTAACGCATGTTGAAGAAACGGGTTTTTGAAGGGGCGAGCCTACGGAATTCCGCCATTTTGGCGAGGCGTGCAACCCGTCTTTGCGGCGGCGTGAGGTCAGAAATCGCGTGGCTGGCCCGGCGTTACTACAATGGCATGCGGATAACGCATTTTGCATCATGCAAGGGGCACGCAAGGAAGGTGTGTGGATATGGCCGAGCCGTTCAAGCCGGGAGTTTCGTTGGCGGGCGCCGTCGATCTGGAGGCGCTCAAGCATCAGGTGAAGTCGGAGCCGGGACAGGCGGGCGGCGCGCCCGCGGCCGGCGGCTACGTGATCGACACCACCGAGGCGTCGTTCCAGTCGATGGTCGCTACGTCGGCCACGTTCCCGATCCTGCTCATGCTGTGGGTCCCCACCGACGACCGCCTGTTCGCCATGGCCCGCACGCTCGGCGACGCGGTGAACAAGCTCAACGGCCAGATCCAGCTGTCCCGCATCGACATCTCCGCCGCACCCTCCATCGCGCAGGCGCTGCGTGTGCAGGGCGCCCCGGCGCTGTTCGCGCTCATCAACGGCCGACCGATGCCGATCATGCAGGGCCTGCCCGGCGACGAGGAGCTGCAGCAGATCACCGACACGCTCATTCCGCAGATCATCCAGATGGCCCAGCAGTCCGGCGTCACCGGCACCGCGCCGCGTCAGGACGGCCCCTCCGGCTCCGATGACGGGAATGCGGCCGGCGCGCAGCAGGCTGAGCAGATTCCGCCGGAGCACCAGCAGGCCCGTTCCCTCGCCGCGCAGGGCGACTACGCCGGCGCCGCGGCCGCCTACGCGCAGGTGCTCGAATCCGATCCGAACGACAAGCTCGCCGCGCGCGAACGCGCCAAGGCGCTGCTGCTCGCCCGCTCCGGCTCCGCGAACGTGCGCGAGGTGCGCGCCGCCGCCGCGGACCGTCCCGACGACGTGGAGGCGCAGCTCGCCGTGGCGGACATCGACATGATCGGCGGGCAGATCGAGGACGCCTTCGACCGTCTGCTCGACTACCTCGCCGCGGGGCACAAGGCCGATCTCGAGCCGGTGCGCCAGCGTCTGCTCGAATACTTCGCCATCCCCGAGCCGACCGACGAGCGCCTCAAGCGCGCCCGCCGCCGCCTCGCCACGCTCATGTACTGAGCGCGCCGACGGGCGGACGCCTACTCCTCCCGCCGGTTCTTGCCGAAGAACGTGAGCAGGCGCGGACCCTGCTCGGCGAGCTCGCGCTCGTAGTCGCCGGCCCAGTCGGCGTACGGGCGCGCGGCCAAGCCGTCGTTGGAGAAGCGAGGATCGTCGGTGATCTCGCTCACGCAGAACCGCGGGATGATGAGGTTCGTCACCGGACCGCTGCGCTCCGCCTCGGCCACCACGAGCGGGGCGTTGCGCCCGCCGAACACGTCGATGTTCCAGCCGTCCTCGCCGATCCACGCCGCGTACCGGTTCTTCACAATCGGCGCGCCGCCGCGCATGACAAGCTCGGCCGCGATCGCCGCGTCGATGTCCCGCTCTGCCTCGTAGCGCGTGCCGCCCACCGACGGCCCCTTGACGGTGACGGTCGCACGCGTGAACGCGTCGCGGTGGCGTTTGAGGATTTCGATCGGATCCGCGTCAGGCGTCATCGCCTCGCGCACCTGATTGGTCCGCAGCCGCACGCGCAGCGCGTAGTTGTCGGCGTGCACGTAATAGCTCTGCACGATGAGCGTCGGCGCGTCGCCGTCGTCCAGCTCGGCGGGCATCTCGCGGCAGAAGAACCGGCGTTCGTATTCGAAATCGTCTTGCATGGCACCATTCTAGGGGCGTGTCGCGGACGAGGGCGGGCCGCTTTGCCGGTGATTCGCGCCGGTCCGTCGTGTTTTGGCCGTTCGGCTTGCCGCCGGGGGCCGCGTGCCGTAGTATGGAGAAGTTGCGCTTGGGCAAGGCCCGCGCACCGGGTTCGTAGCTCAGTGGATAGAGCGTCTGTCTCCGGAACAGAAGGTCGAGGGTTCGAACCCCTTCGAGCCCACAGGAATAGCGGAATTCCAATGGTTTAAGGCCTTGAGATTCCGCTTTTGCGTATGTGCGTCCGTCCGGCAGGCGGGCGGTGCGGGGATGCGGCCGTCGGCGGGCGGCTAGAGTGGGCGGTGTCGACGGCGCGGTGCCGTCCGATCGATACGAATCAACGCAAATCGAAGCGAGGTAGACGATGAGCGAGAAGATGGAAGAAGTGGCGACGTCCCAGGCTCCGGCGGCGCTGGGCGCGTACAGCCAGGCGGTCAAGGCCAACGGCTTCGTGTTCGTCTCCGGCCAGCTGGGCATCGACCCGGCCAGCGGCGAACTGGCGGGCGCGACCGCCGGCGAGCAGGCCGCTCAGGCCCTGAAGAACATCAAGTGCATCCTCGACGCGGCCGGCACCGGCATCGAGCACGTGGTGCGCGCGACGATCTACCTCAAGAACGTGGAGGACTTCAAGGAGGTCGACGCCGTGTACGCCGACGTGTTCATCGGCTCCGTGAAGCCCGCGCGCGTGGCGTTCGGCAACAACATGATCCCCAAGGGCGCGCTGGTCGAGATCGACGCCATCGCCGCGCTGTGAGGCTGGGCGGGCGGCCGTTGCGCGAGCGTGCGGCCGCCCGCTTTGTGTCTCCTGATGAACTCGAGCGCGGTACTGCGGGAACCGCGGATGCTCCATGTCTCCGCGTCCCGCGGTTCCGTCTCCGCATCCCGTGAATCTGTCTTCGCAGCCCCGTGAATCCGCCTCCGTGGCGCTATCTTCGCGGCGCTGTTTCCGCGATGCCGTCTCCGTGAAGGTGTCTCGTGATGTTGTCTCCCCGGTAATATCTCCCGGTGACGTCTTGCACGACACTGTCTTGCGCGACACTGTCCTGCGTGGCGCTGCCTTGCGCGGCGGTGTCTTGTGCCTCCCCGATCCGCGCGATGTCCGTGGCCCGATCGCGCTCCGCCCCGCCGCCACTTTTGTAAAACAATTACAACAACGACGTTGTAAACGCCGCCAAACCGTCGATTTTGTAACGGTTTTACAAAACAGACGCCGAAACTGCCCGTACGGCGTCTCCTCTGTAAAACCGTTACAAAAGAGACGCCGGAGGACCCTTCAAACCGCACTTTTTGTAAAACCGTTACAGGAATGTGCGCCGAGGGCCGCGGCTCATGACGCCAAACCTGCCAAGCCGGCGCGATCCCCGTATGCGCGTATTCGGAAATGATTCCAAGCCGCGCCGGTCCCGTCGAGCGTCGTCCGCCCCTGTCAGATGTTCTGTCGGACGCCCTGTCAGACGCGACGGTATCCTTGGAAGAATGAGTCCTGAAGCTTTAAGTGAACTGATTTCCAAGATCGCGCACGAGCTCGTCGCCGCCGGCAAGGCCGGGCAGCTCACCGACGATCTCATCCCGCCCGTCGAGAAGCTGGTCGTCATGCGGCCCAAGGATCGCGCGCACGGCGACTGGGCGTCCAACATCGCCATGCAGCTGGCCAAGAAGGCCGGCATGAAGCCGCGCGACCTGGCCGAACCGTTCGCCGCCGCGCTCGCCGAAGACCTGGGCATCAAGTCCGTGGAGGTCGCCGGCCCCGGCTTCATCAACATCACGCTCGACTCCGCGTCCGCCGCGGCGATCGTGGACGCCGTGCTCGAGGCCGGCCCGTCGTTCGGCCGCAACGCGCATCTGGGCGGCCAGACCCTGAACCTCGAGTTCGTCTCCGCCAACCCCACCGGCCCGATCCACATCGGCGGCACCCGATGGGCCGCCGTGGGCGACTCCATGGCCCGCGTGCTCGAGGCCAACGGTGCCAAGGTGGTGCGCGAGTACTACTTCAACGACCACGGCGAGCAGATCAACCGCTTCGCCAAGTCCCTCGTGGCCGCGTGGGCCCGCGACAATAATCTGGGGGACAGGGGATACCAGACCGAGACGCCGTTCGACGGCTACAAGGGCGCGTACATCGACGAGATCGCCCGCCGCGTCGAGGATGAGGCGAAGGCCGACGGCGTGGACCTCACGGCCCTGCAGCACGAGGACCAGGGTCTCAACGCGGACGGCGAGCCGGTGGGCGAGTCCGATTCCGCGCTGCGCGAGGAGTTCCGCAAGCGCGCCGTGCCGATGATGTTCACCGAGATCCAGAAGTCCATGAAGGACTTCAAGGTGAACTTCGACGTGTGGTTCCACGAGAACAGCCTCTACAAGGACGGCGAGGTGGACCGCGCGATCGCCGAGCTGCGCGAGCGTGGCGACATCTACGAGAAGGACGGCGCCACCTGGTTCGAGTCCACCAAGCACGGCGACGACAAGGATCGCGTGATCATCAAGTCCAACGGCGAGTTCGCCTACTTCGCCGCGGACATCGCCTACTACTGGAACAAGCGCCACCGCGCGCAGGATCCGGCCGACGTGGCGATCTACATGCTCGGCGCCGACCACCACGGCTACATCGGCCGCATGATGGCCATGTGCGCGGCGTTCGGCGACAAGCCGGGCGAGAACATGGTGATCCTCATCGGCCAGCTCGTCAACGTGCTCAAGGACGGCAAGGCCGTGCGCATGTCGAAGCGCGCCGGCAACGTGGTCACCATCGACGACCTCACCGAGGCCGTGGGCGTGGACGCCGCGCGCTACTCGCTGGCCCGCTCCGACTACAATTCGCCGCTCGACATCGACCTCAACCTGCTCGCCAGCCACACCAACGACAATCCGGTGTACTACGTGCAGTACGCGCACGCCCGCTCCTGCAACGTGGACCGCAATGCCGCCGAGGCCGGCATCGACGCCGCGAAGGCCGACCTGTCCCTGCTGGACACCGCGGTGGACGGCGAGGTGCTGGCCGCGCTCGCCCAGTGGCCCGCGACCGTGGCCCAGGCCGGCGATCTGCGCGCGCCGCACCGCGTGGCCCGCTATCTGGAGGATCTGGCCGCCGCATACCACAAGTGGTACAACGTGGAGCGCGTGGTGCCCATGGAGCTCACCGAGCCGGAGTCCCGCCAGTCCGAGGCCGACCGCGAGGCGCTGGAGATCGCCAAGAACCCGTCGCCGGAGCGCGCCGCCGCCCGCCTCAAGCTCAATGACGCCGTGCGCACGGTGATCGCCGCCGGTCTCGACCTGCTGGGGGTGTCCGCGCCCGAGCGCATGTGATGCGTGCGTTGCGCATGTCTGCGTCGCGCGTGATGCGCGCGGCGTTCATGCGTGGCGTTAGGGGGTATGAAACCTGAGCCCGTGCGGCTCAGGTTGCGCTATACCAGACATTTCCGATAATCGTGGTAGCGAATACGAAGCCGTCATCCCGCCGATGGTTTCCCGCAGGGGAAAACGGCGGAATGACGGCTTTTGTTGTTTGAATATGTGATGTTCGTCACTGTGAGCGCTCACGCGTGTCGTTGATACGTATCAATCCTTTGACGTGCTTGTGTTCAGCATGTGGGACGGCTATGGTCATAAGTGAACGGGGGCACACGGAGTCCTAAGGAAGAGACTTTGACGACCCTCTCGCATTGAAGAGAGAGGTATGACCATGTTGGATACGACTTGCCGGATCATCGGCTGCAATGAGCCGGCGGAATCACAGGGATTGTGCTCACAGCACTTTACGCGTGCGCTGATCTACGGACAGATCCGCGTGCCGGGTGAGGGAACGCGCCGCGCCGCCGCCCAGCCCCAGCCCGCGCCCGTGAGGGAGTAGACTCCGGCGGTCGCTCGCGGAGGGTCGTGGGCGTGTGCCCGTGGCTTGGTTCGTGGGCGGGCGGAAAGCAATCGGCTCGCGGCTCGCGGATATGCCGGGAGCATGCGGGAAAAGAACGTGCGTTGGAGTCGGCCGCGTGACGCGCGTCGGCCCGGCTGACTGCAGGGTGACGCATGATGCGGTGCGTCTTCGGAAAGCCGCGGATGCAGAAGTCTGCGTGCTCGGTGCGGCAGGCGCATGAGGGGATGTTGCGCCGCTTGTTGGGGAAGGATGCGGCGAACGAGCGGCTGCGAACGCCGTGGGCGTGGCTCTTCGCGAAAATGAGAGCAGTCTGTTTTGCAAGCTCGCCCGGGACGGGTAGGGGCGGAACGCCATATACGGAATGTGTGGATGCCGTGCATGCGGGGCTTGCCGCGACAAAAACGTGGCCCGCGACTGTTCGATGGCGTGGCGGACGCCGCGCGTATGGGACTTGCGACAACCTGACCGTACGGGGGAACGTGGAGCTCGCATGGGCGCCGCGCGTATGGGGCTTCGCGTGGATGAAAACCTCACAAACTACGTGTTGCAAGGGCGTTTTGCACGGGCTGACGGGCAGTCGCGAGTGGCATTTCCGATTTGTGCGGTTGATTTTGGGGATTTGCCGGATAGCCGTATTGGAATTTCGCCGGAATGACGTCATGGCTACTTGGCGAGATGCGAAAAACCACTACACAAATCGAAAGTACGCGCTACGTAGCCGGTCCTTGAAGAGCTGAAAGCGCTTTCAGGGGGCGATTGAGGTGAATTGAGGTGATTGTGAAGTGATCGGGGCGATGGGCGATGCGGCGCGGAAGGGCTGCGTGCCCGCAAGCGCGCGTTCCCGCAATGAGGGACGCCGGCGCCCGCGAAGCCCATGGTCGCGTAGGCTGGGATGCAGTCTGCATTTTGCCAGTGATTTTGCCCGCACAACCGTCAGGAGCCCCGCATGAACGAACAGCGTAATGAGCAGCGCAACGAACAGGACCGGAGCGGCGTCCCAGGCCGCCGCCCCAGCGAGATTTGGCCCGAGGCCACGGCGTTCGACGCCGCCGGGGCGCTGACGTTCCACGGGAGCACGGCCGAAGGCCTGCTCGACGAGTTCGGCTCGCCGCTCTACCTCATCGACGTGGATGAGGTCTCCGCCCGCGCCCGCCGCTTCGTGCGCGCCGCCGCGGACGCGTTCAGCAACTCCACCACGCACGTGAGCTTCGCCGGCAAGGCGTTCCTGTCCAAGGAGGTCGTGCGCCTCGTCACCGCGGCCGGCATGTATGTGGACACCTGCACCATGGGCGAGATGCGCATCGCGCTCGCCGCCGGCGCGCCGGGCCGCCGTCTGGTGCTGCACGGCAACAACAAGTCCGACGAGGAGATCGCGCTCGCCATCGAGCAGGGCTTCGCCAAGATCGTGGTGGACGAGCCGGGCGAGCCCGCGCGCATCGCCGCCATCGCGCGCCGGCTGGACAAGCGCGCCCGCGTGATGCTACGCGTCACCTCCGGCATCCACGCCGGCGGGCACGAGTACATCTCCACCGCGCACGAGGACCAGAAGTTCGGCGTGCCGCTGCTGCCCGCGGGCGCCGACGCGGACGCGCTCAAGGTGCTCGACGACCTCGCCGCCGTGACCCCCGCCGGTTCGAACGCGCGCATGGCCGAAGCCGGCGAATCCGCCGAAGCCGCGGAAGCCGCGGAAGCCGCCGGCCACGCCGCCCCGCACCGGCGCACCCTGCGCTACGACGTGCGCTACCCCTACGACCTGAGCCACGAGGAGGTGAGCCCCGCCGACCGCGCCCTCGCCGCCGCCATGAGCCTCGTGGCCGACGGCCCGGCGCTTGCCGTGCTCAAGGACATCGCCGCGCTGGGCGAGGATCTGGAACTCGTGGGCATCCACTCGCACATCGGGTCGAACATCCACGACGCCGACGCGTTCATCCAGGCCGCCAAGCGCATGATGCTCCTGCGCAAGACCTTCTACGCCACCGACGCGATCACCCTGCCCGAGGTGGATCTGGGCGGCGGCTACTCCGTGGCCTACACCGACGGCGAGGACTCCATGGACGTCGAGCGCGAGCTCGGGCGCCTCGCCGAGGCGGTGCATCACGTCAACCGCGCGCTCGGCATGCCGGAGCCCGCCGTCAGCTTCGAGCCCGGCCGCTGGATCGTGGCCCCCGCCGGCGTGACCCTGTACCGCGTGGGCGTGGTCAAGCCCGTGCATCTGTCCGACGGCACCACGCGCACCTACGTCTCCGTGGACGGCGGCATGTCCGACAACATCCGCCCGGCCCTGTACGGCGCCGCCTACACGGCCCTGCTCGCCAACCGAGCGGGGTCGGCGGAGACGACGCTGTGCCGCGTGGTGGGCATGCACTGCGAGTCCGGCGACATCGTGGTGCACGACGTGCAGCTGCCGGCCGACATCCGCCGCGGCGACGTGCTCGCCGTGCCGGTCACGGGTGCGTACGGACGCACGATGGCCAGCAACTACAATCAGGCGCTCATCCCGGCCGTCGTCGCGGTGGGCGAGGCGGGCGCGCACGTGATGATCCGCCGCCAGACGATCGACGACCTGCTCGCCCTCGACGTGAGCGAGTGAGCGCGGGCGACTGAGCGCGGGCGACTGAGCACGGGCGACTGAGCACGGGCGACTGAGCACGGGCGGACGCGGATCGGCAAAGGCCCCGCGTCCGCGCGAGTCCGTAGGATGAAAGGCGGAACACCGTCTTTCCAATCGCTTTCCTGAGGAGGAACCGTGGCCGAGAACACCACCCCGATCCGCGTTGCACTGTTGGGAGCCGGCACGGTCGGCTCCGCCACCGCCCGCCTGCTGGTCGAGCAGAAGGAGGAGCTCGGCAAGCGCATCGGCCGCCCGATCGAATTGGTGGGCGTGGCCTGCCTCGACCCGGACGAGGTCAACTACCCGTGGATCGACAAGTCCCTCCTCACCACGGACACCGCCGGCCTGTGCACCAGGGCGGACATCGTCATCGAGCTCATCGGCGGCACCACCGTGGCCCGCACCTTCGTGCTCAAGGCCATCGAGTCCGGCGCGTCCGTCGTCACCGCCAACAAGGCCCTGCTCGCCAAGTACGGCCCGGAGATCTATCAGGCCGCGGCGGACAAGGGCGTGGACATCTACTTCGAGGCGGCCGTGGGCGGCGCGATCCCGTTCCTGCGCCCGCTGCGCGAGTCCCTCGTGGGCGACAAGGTGACGAGCATGCTCGGCATCGTCAACGGCACCACCAACTACATCCTCGACGAGATGACCACCAAGGGCCTCCAGTTCGATGACGTGCTCAGGGACGCGCAGGCCAAGGGCTACGCCGAGGCCGACCCGACCGGCGACATCGAGGGCTACGACGCGGCGAACAAGGCCGCGATCATGGCCACGCTCGGCTTCCACACCAACGTCACCATCGACGACGTGAGCGTCGAGGGCATCACCAAGATCACCGCCGACGACATCGCCGCGGCCGCCGCCGAGCACAAGGTCATCAAGCTGCTCGCCGTGGTGGAGCGCTCCGAGGCCGGCGTCTCCGCGCGCGTCTACCCGGCCCTGCTGCCGGACACCCACCCGCTGGCCAGCGTGCACGGCAGCTTCAACGCCGTGTTCGTCAAGGCCGAGGCGGCCGACGACCTCATGTTCTACGGCCGCGGCGCCGGCGGCGACCCGACCGCGTCCGCCGTGGTGGGCGACGTGGTCACCGAGGCCCGCCACATCGCCGCCGGCTGCACCGGCCCGGAGATCCCGCTGTACAACAACCTGCCGTTCGCCCCGGCCGACGCCTCCCGTGCCGCGTTCGCCGTGCGCTTCCTCATCCATGACAAGCCGGGCGTGCTGGCCGCCATCGCCGCCGAGTTCGCGAAGAACGGCGTGTCGATCAACGGCGTCAACCAGGACCTGAAGCCCACGGCCGTGGACCCGGGCTACGACGGCGAGATCCAGCAGCTGCGCATCGTGACGCACCCGACCGACGAGGTGACCCTGCGCAACACGGTCAAGGCCGTGCAGCAGCTCGACTTCGTGACCGGCGAGCCGTCCATCCTGCGCGTGCTCGACTGAGCCGCCCGGCTGAGACGTTCGACCGAAATGCTCGACTAAAATGCCCGACTGAAATCCGGCAAGAGGAGACCGCCATGCTGCCCGAAATCCATTCCGTGAAGGTCCGCGTGCCCGCCACCAGCGCCAACCTCGGCTCCGGCTTCGACACCGTGGGCCTCGCGCTCGACTACTTCGACGAGATCGAGTTCACCACGAACGCGAACCCGGAGGACAAAAGCGCGCACATCGAGATCCACGGCGAGGGCGAGGACACCCTGCCCCGCGACGAGACGCATCTGGTGGTCTCCACGTTCCGCAAGGCGTGCGACACGTTCGGCCTCGACAAGTTCGGCTTCACCATGGTGGCGCACAACCGCATCCCGCAGGCGCGCGGCATGGGCTCGAGCGCCGAGGCGATCGTGGCCGGCATCGCGGCGGCGGCCGGGTTCGCGCACCGCGGCAACCTCAACCGCGCGGCCATCTTCGATCTCGCGGCGCACATCGAGGGCCATCCGGACAACGTGGCGCCGGCCGTGTACGGCGGCCTCACCGTCTCCTACGACTTCGAGACCTCCGAGGGCGTCGGCTCCGTGGCCATCGCGGGCGGCGAGCCCCTGCGCTCCGGCTTCCACGCGGTGAACTACCCCGTGGACCCGGCCATCAACGCGTTCGTGTTCGTGCCCGACTACGAGCTGTCCACCGAGAAGGCGCGCGAGGCGCTGCCCGCCAAGGTGGCGCACGCGGACGCCGTGTACAACGTCTCGCGCGTGGGGCTCATGCCCGCGGCCATGAACCCCGCCTCGATCGGCGACGAGGACGCGGCCAACGCGCTGCTGTTCGCCGCCACGCAGGACCGCCTGCACCAGCCGTACCGCGCGCCCCTCATGCCGCCGTCCACCGCGCTCATCGCCAAGCTGCGCCGCGCCGGATTCGCGGCCGCGGTCTCCGGCGCCGGCCCGTGCGTGCTCGTGCTGCACCACGGCGACGCGGTGGAGGAGATCGGGCGGCTCACGGCCGACGAGCTCAACTCGGGCCACTGGCGCATGCTGCACCTGCCGATCAACGCCACCGGCGTCGAGATCGAGCGCGCGTAGGGCGTCTGGACGGCACCGGCCACGGGACGCCGGCCGCGGCGGTTAAAACGTTCAACGCGCCGAACGGGAAAAGTGCCCGCCGACCGCGCCCAAGTGCGATAAAGTGCAGATAGGAACTCACGTACGAGGAAGTTGGTGTAGCTATGTCTGTTCCGCTGATTCTTGCGTCCAAGTCGCGTCCCCGCAGGGACGTGCTGTACAACGCCGGCATCTGCGCGACCATCCGCGTCTCCCATGTCGACGAACCCGCCGTGGTGCTGCACGAGGCCACGCGGCTCGGCATGACCGTGGACGAGCTGCCGGTGCAAAGCCAGGTGTTCATCCTCGCGCAGGCCAAGGCGCAGGCCGTGTACGACACCTACCGCGAGGTGCGCGAAACCGCGGCCGCCGCGACCGGCGAGCTGCACGTGTGCCGCCCGCTTCAGGAGGGCTTCGACGTGATCGCCGCGCGCGAACCCATCTCGCAGGCCATCGAGCGCCACGGGGGCATGACCGCCGCCGGGCGCGGGCCGCTGATCGTGGGCTGCGACTCCATGTTCTGCATCGGCAACAACGCCTACGGCAAGCCGCACGACGCCGAGCACGCGCGCGAACGCCTGCGTATGATGCGCGGCAAGACCGGCACCCTGTGGACCGGCCACTGCGTGATCGACGCCGCCACCGGCAGGACCGTGCGCGCGGTGAGCCACGCCGAGGTGCGCTTCTGCGAGTACACCGACGAGGAGATCGAACGCTACATCGCCACCGGCGAGCCGCTCGAGGTGGCCGGCTCGTTCACGCTCGAGGGCTTCGGCGGCTCGTTCATCGAGTCGATCCAGGGCGACCCGTCCGGCATCATCGGGCTCAGCCTGCCCACGCTGCGCCGGCTCATCGGCGACCTCGGCTACAGCGTGACCGACCTGTGGAACCTCAACCGCAACGAGCAGCTCGGCATCAACCCGGACAACCCCAAGGCCCCGCGCGACAACGTGCACCAGCCTGGCGACGGCTGGATCGACTGCGCGTGCGGCAAGAAGCACTGGGGCGTCAACGGCGCCTCCGGCGTGCTGCTGGCCAGGCGCGACGCCGCGACCGGCGAGGTGACGCACGTGCTGCTGCAGCACCGCGCCGCGTGGAGCGCCGAGGGCGGCACGTGGGGCGCGCCCGGCGGCGCCACGGCGGACGGCGAGAGCCCGCTCGAGGGCGCGCTGCGCGAAAGCTACGAGGAGGCCAACATCCGCCCGGAGGACATCGACGTGGTCGGCTCCTATCGCGAGGACCACGGACCGTGGGGCTACACCACCGTGTTCGCGTTCGAGAAGCCGGGCCACGAGGTGCGCCCGCGCGCGAACGACGACGAGAGCACCGAAGTCAAGTGGGTGCCGCTCGGGGAGGTCGGCAACTACACGCTCATCTCCGCCATGCAGCGCGACTGGCCGCAGTTCGTGGACCGCATCAAGTCGATCTCCGCCGCCATGGCCGAGCGCGACCGCGCCGCGGCTGACGCGGCGGGCAACGCGGCGGATGAAGGCTGACGCCGGCTCCCGCGCCGGACGGTCCGGGCGCGGAACCGGCCGCGTGACCCTGCGCGAGGTGGCCGCCCGCGCCGGCGTGTCGATCGGCACGGTGTCGAACTACCTGAGCGGCCGCGCGCGCCTGTCCGGCGAAACGGCCGCGCGCGTGAAGGCCGCCGTGGACGAGCTCGGTTACGTGGCCAACGCGGCGGCTCGCACGCTCAAGACCGGGCGCACCATGACGCTCACGCTCGCCGTCGTGAGCCTCAACCAGCCGTACTTCGCCGAGCTCGCCGAGCAGGTCATCGCCGCGGCGGACGAGCGCGGGTACGGCGTGATCGTGCAGTCGCTGGGCGCGAGCCGCGCGCGCGTGGAGAAATGCGTGGACGCGGCGCGGCGCGGCGTGACCGACGGGCTGATCGTCAGCCCCACGCTCATGGGGGAGCGGGACGCCCGGCTGTTCGAGGGGACCTACCCGCTGGTGGTGCTCGGCACGCAGCCGTTCGAGGCGCCCGCGCCGAACATCACCGTGGACAACGTGAAGGCCGCGTACGACGCCACCGCGCACCTCATCCGCGCCGGGCGCACGCGCATCGCGCTGGTGGGCGGCGAATTCGGACCGCTGCGCAACTCGCGCAGCTGCCGCGCGGAGGGCTATCGCGCCGCGCTCAATGACGCCGGTCTGCCGTTCGACCCGCGTCTCGTGCACGGCATCTACGACTGGAACAGCATGGAGGGCGCGCGTGCCGTGGACGTGCTCATGGAGTACGCGCCGAACTTCGACGCCGTGCTCGCCTGCGACGACCTGCTCGCGTTGGGCGTGATGCGCCGGCTCATGGACCGCGGCCTGCGCATCCCCGACGACGTGCGCGTGGTCGGCATGGACGACATCGGGCAGAGCCGCTACTCGGTGCCCACGCTGACCTCGGTCGATCTGGGACGCCAGAACGTGGCCGTGGAGGCGGTGGATTCGCTCATCGCGCAGGCCGCGGCCGGACGCCGTGCCGCGCCGGAACTCAGGTACGTGGCGCACCGCCTGATATGCCGCGACTCCTCGCCGGCCGCGCTGGGTGTTCCGGGTGCTTTGGGCTCGCCGGCCGCTCCGGGAGAGGATGCCGGCGAGGACACCGCCGGGCGCGATTTCAAGGCGTAATCGGCGCCCGATCGCGGCGAATGCGCCAAACTACATCCATATTTCCGATTCGTGTGGTTGTTTTTGCAGTCCCGGGCGGGTATCCCCATTGGCGTTTCGGCGAAATGCCGGGAGGACTATCCGGCGTATGCTGGAAAATCGACCGCACGAATCGGAAATACGATTGACGGGCCTGTCAAGGGGCGCATAGTTTGATGCGAACCAACGTAGTTGCCTCGTGAATCACGCAAATTACCGGCCCAACGTCCACAGAGAGGAACTTTCATGACAGTCACCGCCGCCTCGCTGGCATCCGTGGCCTCGCGGTTTGCGCTGGACGGCGTGGTTGAGAGCGTCGAGCCCCATGGCGACGGCCACATCAACGCCACCTATCTGGTGAACGCCGGGTACAGGCGGTACGTCCTGCAGCGCATCAACACCACGGTCTTCCCGGACGTGGAGGGGCTCATGCGCAACATCCGGCTCGTCACAGCGTTCCTGCGCGCCAAGGGCTGCGAGACGCTGCGCATCGTGCCCACGCGCGACGGCGCGGACTACTGGCGCGGCGAATCCGGCGCGTGGCGCGTCTACGACTGCATCGAAGGCACCGTCTCCTACAACCTCGTGCCCAACGCGGGCATCCTGCGAGAGGCGGGCGCGGCGTTCGGTGCGTTCCAGAACCAGCTCGCCGGTTTCAAGGCCTCCCAGCTGACCGAAACCATCCCGCATTTCCACGACACCCCGGACCGCTTCGCGCGGTTCCGCGCCGCAGTGGACGTCGACGTCTGCGGGCGAGCGGACTCGTGCCGCGGGGAGATCGACTTCTACATGGATCGCGCCGGCGACTGCCCGGTCGTCACGGACGCGCTTCGGAACGGCGGCATCCCCCTGCGCGTCACGCACAACGACACCAAGCTCAACAACATCCTCATGGACGCGGCCACGGGCAAATCCCGCGCGATCATCGACCTCGACACCGTGATGCCCGGCTCCCTGCTGTACGACTTCGGCGACGCGATCCGCACCGGCGCCTCCACCGCGCTCGAGGACGAGCCGGACGTGCGCAAGGTGCATTTCAGCCTCGACCTGTTCCGCGCCTACACGCGGGGCTTCGTGGGCGCGGTGCGGGGCAGCGTCACCGCGCGCGAGGCCGAGCTCCTGCCGTTCGGCGCGCGGCTGATGACCCTCGAATGCGGCATGCGGTTCCTCACGGACTACCTGTGCGGCGATGTGTACTTCGCCACCGCGTATCCCGAGCACAATCTGGTCCGCACGCGCACGCAGATCGAGCTGGTGCGGCAGATGGAGGAGCGGGACGCCGCGATGCGCGGGGTGGTGGACGACGTGATGGGCGATGGCGGCGAAGTGCCGGACGAGGGCGTCCCGCCGGCGAACGGGGATGCGGCCGGCAATGCGGCCGTGGCGGGTGAACGTGCGGCCGGTGCCATGATCGGCGCATGCGCGGCCGGCGGGAATGGGACGATGCCCGAAGATGGCACGACCGGATGTGCCGCGGCATGTGGGGACGCGGCATGATGGGCGGTATGACGGATCCCATGGCCATGCGGGAAGCCCCCGCCGTGGGCGCAACTGCCCCGGACGAGGCCGGACCCGAGGCATGCGGCGGTGACGGATTCGCCGCCGTGTGCGCGGCGGTCGACGCGCTGATGATCTACGCGCAACGGCGTCTGATGCTGGATTCGCGCGACGTGGACTGGGCGCGCAACCGCCTGCTTGAGGTGCTGGGGTTGGCGTCGTACCGGTCGGCGGGCGCGGACGGCATGGACGGCGTGCGCGGCGGTGCGGATGAAGCCGACGCGGTGGGGCCGGTTGCGCCGGACGCCTCGAATGCGACGGAGCCGTCCGGGATTCCGGATGCTCCGGATACCCCGGACCTTCCACTCGCCGCGCTCCGCCGTGCCGTCATGGCCGCCGGACTGGTCGCCGATGCGGACTGGCCGAGTCTCGCCGACGCGGTTATGGGCGCCCTCACGCCGCCGCCGTCCGCGCTGCAGGACCGCTTCGCCGCCGAGGAGCGCCGCAACGGCGGTATGGCGGCCATGCGATGGTTCTACGACGTATGCTGCGCGAACGACTACGTGAAGAGGTCCGCGCTCGCGGGCAATCCCCGCTTCGACTCGCACGGGCTGACGGTCACGATCAACCTCGCCAAGCCCGAATTCAAGGATCCGAAGAAGGCGGCGGCCGGCACCGCCACGGCCACCGGATACCCGATGTGCGCCATCTCGCACGACAACGAGGGCTTCGCCGGGCGGAACAAGCGCACCCTGCGCACGGTCCCGGTCACGCTCGACGGCGAGCCGTGGTTCTGGCAGTTCTCGCCGTACGGCTACTTCCGCGAGCACGGCATCTGCGTGAACATGCGGCACGTGCCCATGCGGGTGGACCGGCGCACGTTCACGCGGCTCATGGACTTCACCGACCGTTTCCCCGGTTATTTTCTGGGCTGCAACGCCGCCCTGCCGCGCATCGGTGGGTCGGTGCTCTCGCAGGACCACTATCAGGGCGGCGGCGAGATGCTGCCCATGTTCCGCGCGCCCTCGTACGCCTCGTTTACGGTGCCCGGCGGCGGGGACGTGGCGTTGGAGGCGCTCGACTGGCCGGGCACCGCGATCCGCGTGGTCTCGGCGAACCGCGACGCGATCGTGGAGGTGTGCGACCGGATCCGCCGGGCGTGGTTCGAATACGACGACGCGGCGCGCGGCATCGCCAGCCATGACGAGGCCGGCAACCGGCAGTCGGCCCTCTCACCCAGCGCGGTTCGCACCGGGCGTGGATGGGAGATGAGCCTCATCCTGCGCAACAACGCCGTGAGCGCGGAGCGGCCGTTGGGCGTGTTCCACGTGCGTCCGGAGTTCTGGTGCGTCAAGCAGGAGGCGATCGGGCTCATCGAGGCGCAGGGGCTGTTCATCCTGCCCGGCCGGCTGCAAGGCCAGCTCGGCGCGATCGAGGACGCGCTGGAGGCCGGCGGTCCGCTGCCGGAGCCATTGACCGCGTTCCGGCCGATCTGGGACGAGCTTGTGGCGGCGCTGGTCGGGGCTGATGGCTGCGCCCATGCCCATAGCGTCACCGGTGGCTTCGCTTGTCGTGGCTTCGAACGTGAGGCGGTGCGCGCCGCGATACGCGACGAGTTCGGCAGCGTGTGCCGTCGCATGCTCGGCGACACGGCGGTGTTCAGTGACCGCGCAGGGCTCGCCGGCTTTCTGGAGGGCTTGGGGTTCGCGCGGAAGGCGTCGTGACCACCATTTCGCGGGAAGCTGTGGGAAACCGCGGGAAATTGCGGGGAACTGTGAAAGGCTGCGAGGGGCTACATCCGTATTTCCGATTTGTGTGGTTGATTTTCCGCCCGAGCCCGAGTAGCCTTCGCGCCATTTCGCCGAAGTTCCAATGCCGATACCCGGCGTCTTCCCCAAAAACCACCACACAAATCGGAAATGCAATAAGCGGGCTGGTTCGGAGCCGTATAGGCTGATGCAAAACAACGTAGTCGCGCCCACGGCGACACACCCCAGTGATCAATAATGATCGAATTTGATTAAAACACATAAAACATGCTATGCTGTCGGCAATGCCGCAACGGATGCGGCGCGCGACGAGACAGCGAGGTACCCATGGCCATCCAACCGTTCAACGCCCAGCTCAGGACCAACCGACTCAAAACCAAGGCCGAATGCGAGCAGGCGCTCGTCGACATGCTCGAGCCGGCCATGGAGCTCATGCTCAAGGGCGGTCGCTACGGCCGCTTCCGCATGTCCGACTCCGGCGCGGTCTACTCGCAGGACCGCACGTCCATCGAGGGCTTCTGCCGCCTGCTGTGGGGCCTCGGCCCGCTGTTCAGCAAGGCCAACCGCCGCAACATCAACCGCTTCGGCCACTGGTGGCAGTTCACCACCGAATCGATCATCCGCGGCACCACGCCCGGCGACCCCGACTACTGGGACAGCCCGCTGCTCGACTACGACCAGCTCTTCGTGGAGATGGGCGCGCTCACCGCGTTTCTCTACGAAACCGAGGAGGACTTCTGGGACCAGCTCGAGAAGGAGCAGCAGGAGAACATCCTCGACTGGTTCGAGGAAGTGAACCACCATGTGGTGCCCACCTGCAACTGGCTGCTGTTCCAGGCCATGGTGAACACTTGGCTCGCCTCGCACGGGCGTCCCGAAGCGCAGCGGCACGTGGACGAGTGCTTCGCCGTCACCAACTCGCACTATCTGGGCCACGGCTGGTCGTATGACGGCTTCGAGGACCACATCGACAACTACATCCCCTTCGCCTACCAGTTCTTCACGCTCGTGCTCGTCGGCCTCACGCGCGGCGACGACCCGCAGAGCCGCCTGCTGCGGGAGCGCGCCACGCCGTTCGTGGAAAGCTACGCCAACTGGTTCGCCGCCGATGGCGCCTGCCTGCCGTACGGCCGCAGCCTCGACTACCGCTTCGCGCAGGCCGCGTTCTGGGGCGCCGCCGCGTTCGCCGGTGTGGAGATGCCCGAAGGCTGGACGCTCGGCGACGTGAAGCGCCTGCTCATGTCCAACCTGCGCTGGTGGTTCCAACAGAACATGTTCCAGTCGGACGGCCTGATCCCGATCGGCTACGCATACCCGAACATGAACATGGCCGAGGGTTACAACGGCCCGGCCTCCGCCTACTGGGCGCTGAAGACCTTCGTGTTCCTGTGCCTGCCGGACGACGACCCGTTCTGGTCCGTGCGCGAGGCCGGGGAGTTCAAGTTCGAGCCGGTCAAGGTGCAGCCCGAGCCGCACATGATCGTGGAGCACTCCAGGACCGGGCGGGAGGTGCGTGCCTACGTGGCCGGCCAGCACAACTGGCAGCACGCGCACGGCGAGGCCAAGTACGAGAAGTTCGTCTACTCGTCCACCTTCGCGTTCTCCGTGCCCAAGGGCGGCGTGACCCTCGCGCAGGGCGCGTACGATTCCGCGCTCGCCGTCGCCGAGGGCGAGTACTTCTGGCGCACCATGTTCACCGACGAGAGGGAATGGGCGCTGCACGACGACTACGTCTACACGCTGTGGGAGCCGTGGGGCGACGTGAGCGTCCAAAACTTCGTGGTGCCGTTCATGCCGTGGCATGCGCGCGTGCATGTGATCGACACGGCCCGCACGCTGCATTTGGCGGAGGGCTCCTTCGCGCTGCCGGATTACGGCGAGACGGTCGAGGCGGCGGGCGTCGGCGGGGACTCCGCGCCGAAGAGCCTGTTCTATCGCACCGCCGAGGGGCTGACCGGCCTCGTGGCGTCCGAGGGCTTCGGCGTGGAGCTCTCCACGCCCGAGCCGAACACCAACCTGCAGTTCCCCAAGACCCGCATCCCGCAGCAGACGCGCGTGGTCGAACCCGGCAGGTACGTGTTCGTCTCGCTCTACCTGGGCGACCGCGAGCTCGAAAGCCTGGACGAGTCCGGGCGCGTGCTGGTGCCCGCCGTGTCGCTCGACGGCAACGTCCTGACCGTCCGCTCCGCGAACGGCGTCCCCGCCCGCACGGTCGCGTTCGAGGAGTTCCGCGCGTAGGTAGTTCCGTTCGCGGGCTCGGGCTTGCGGGCTCGCCGCTTGTCGCTTGCCGCCGAACCGGCAAATCGGGCGATCGTTCCAATCCGCGGCCTCTTCGGCGCAGGCTGGAACGATCGCCTTGTTTTTGCCGTCATTCGTCCCAAGCTGCGTTTTCTGGGGCGCGGGTTGGAACGAATGACGGCAAAACGGGGTGGCCTCAAACACGCGGGCATCCGGACACGCGCCCACGTGTGTGTCTCAGATCGCATCCAATTCCGAAATTGGCGGTGATCCAGGACGTATTGGCCCGTCGCCGTGTCGCAATCCGCATCCGACTCCTAAGAAGGATGCGGATCAGGACACATATGACGGTGGGATTGTCTCAAACCGCATCCGCAGCCGGTGAATGGGTCGGCGGAACGGTCGAGGGGGAGTTGTCCGTCTCGACCGCCCACCCCGCCGGAGGACCGGAGGCTTGGAAGTCTGGAAGTGCTACCCCAGCGGCACGGGATCGCTGGCGAAGCGGTCGCCGGCGGCGTTGCCGGCCTCGATGAGGATGGACAGGCCGGGGGCATCGTCCACGCGGTAGCTGTGCAGGCCGTTGACCTGCGCGTCGGGGATACGGTCGAGATCGCGGCGCATCCCGTTGGGGCCGAGCAGCACCACCGTGTATCGGTCGGCGTCCGGGCGGGCGCGGAACCGGACGGAGAACGCGATCTGCCCGGGGAACGTGGCACGGTCCACCTCGTACACGTTGAGGCCGCCGATGTGGCGGTCCGCCTCCGCCGTGGCGTCGAAGCGATGCCGGACGGTGATGCGCGCGGCGGGGGAGGGATGGTCCTCCCGCCATGCGGTGATCTCGTAGTCCACGCGCTCCGGCCAATCGGGGGACGGGCGGTCGTAGTACCACGGGTTGAGCGTTACGGTCTCCAGCGCGACGGGCGCCGCAGTGGCGGGAGCCGCGGCGGCGGGATTCAGCGCGGTGGTCCCCGCTGTGGCGGATCCCGGTGCAGCGGAACCGGGCGCATCGAAATCCGATACGGCGGAACTTGGTGCCGTGGAGCCGGATGCCGTGGAGCCGGATGCCGTGGAGCCGGATGCCGTGGAGCCGGATGCCGTGGAGCCGGATGCCGTGGAGCCGGATGCCGTGGAGTCGAAAACGGAAGAACCGGATGCCATGGAACCGGATGCGGCGGCCCCCGGCAGTTCCCGTCTCGTCACCGTGTAGTGTCTCGCCACCGTGTAGTACTCGGCGTCCGGCGAGGCCTTCCATCGCAGTTTGACCGCCTGCGCGCCCGGCGCATCCTCGATCTGCGCGGTGAGTCCGCTTACGCCGGCCGGCCCCAGCACCTCCTTCCCCGCCGCCGAACCCGGAGCCTCGTCCCCGCCGCCGAACCCGGAGTCCGGGAACGCGCGCAGGAATTCGTCCGCCACGAACCGCGCGCTTTTGGCCGCGCCGAGCAGATTGAGATGCACATTGTCGTCCACGCCGTCCGGGTAGTTCGCATACTGTCCGGCGTCGAGCTTCATGTGCAGCGCGTGCGAGCGCAGCGGGCCGAGACGGCGTTCCAGTTCCAGTCCGTAGGCGCCCAGATCGGCCACAGGCACGTCATGGTCACGGGCGTACGCCAGCATCGCGTCCCGGTAGTCGGCGAACCGGTGCATGAGCGTGTCGTCCGCCGCAAAGTCGCAGGTGCAACTGGGCGTCACCAGCATGGGCGTCACCCCGCGGTCCCGCGCGGACGTGACGTACCGGTCGAGGAACGCCGCATATGTGGGCGGGTCGGCGTAGCGCATGGGCCTGAGCCGCGTGGCGTCGTTGGGGCCCATCTGGAGGAGCAGCCAGTCGCCGGGGCGCACGTCGCGCAGCACCTCGTTGAGCCGGCCCTCGCCGATGTACGATCGCGCGGAGCGGGCGCCCAACGCGCGGTTGTGGATCTCCAGCGTGCCGTTGGCGCTGCGCATCACGCGGGATTGTTCGGCCGAGCCGCCGCGGTCCCGTTCGATCACCGCGACGCCACCGGGGAACAGCGTGCGGAACAGCTGCTCGCCCCAGCCGGACTGCGGGCGCTCGTTGTCGAAGTAGGTCTGGCAGATCGAATCGGCGATCACGAAGATCCGGCGTTCCGGGGCGGGCTCGGACTCCTCCGGTGCGGTTTCCTCGACCGTGATGCGGTGCACGAGCAGCGTGTGGAGTTCCGGATGCGCGGTCGGCTCCGAGGCCGGCGTGAAGGTGAGCTCCATGAGCCGCTTGCTCAAGATGGCCGTGAACGAGACGGTGGTCCGCGCGCCGGCGGGGACGTCGAAGGCGTCGTAGTGGGCGAGCTCGTTGACCACGGGACGCAGACGCAGGTCCGTCGGCTCCGGGTTGGCGACGTCCAGCGTGACCCGGTAGTTGCGCGACGGCATCGGCGCGACGAGGGTGGTGCCGGAGTAGTACGTGAACGTGCCGACGCTGGCCGGGTCGCCGTCCATGGGCGCTCTGTCCTCGCGCAGCGCCGAGAACGTGAACGCGACGGGCCCGTGGGCGAAGTCGGCGGGCCCGATCGGTTCGTCGTGCGCGACGCGGCCCCGGTAAACGCCGTCGACCCATCCCTCGGCCGGTTCGGCGTAGCTGCGATTGATGATGCGGCCTTCGGATGCGTCTTCGTGTTCCATGGCCGTTCCCCCCTCCGTGCATGGCAAGCGGCGGACCACCGGCTGCCGGCATCCGCCGCTTGCGATCATATATGTTCACCTATGGTATGGCCGCGAAACCGGTGCGGCCGCGCGTCAACCGTTGACTCAGCTGGCCGACGCGATCTCGTTGTTGATGGTGGTGATGAGCTCGTTGGCCGCCTCGGTGGGCGTGGCCTTGCCGAACGCGACGTTCTGCATGGCGCGGGCGATCTCCTTCTCGGCGCTGCTGGCGCCGTTCGGCACGGTTTCGGTGGCCGGTCCGGAGGCGGCGATCAGCTTGTCGGTGAATTCGAGGCCCTCCTTGGTGCCGCCGGTCGCGCTGGCCGTCAGCGAGGCTCGAATCGCGTTGTTGGCCGGGTCTCCGCGCTCGTTGCCGAGGATCTTGCCGGCGTCCTCGTCGTTGACCAGGAAGTCGACGAGCATGGCCGCCTCGGCCGGATGCTCGGTCTTGGCGGAGATGGCCCAGCTCAGGGACGACCACGTGGACTCCCACTTGACGCTCTGGTCGTCGGAGGGGATCTGCACGATGCTGATGTTCTCGGTGCCGGCGGCCGCCTGATAGACGGTCAGCTGGTTCGAGGCGACCACGGCCATGGCCTGCTTGCCGGTGGCGAAGGCGGACTGCTCCATCGTGGCGTTGGCGTTCTCCACCCACGCGTCCGTGCTGCCGGACACGCCCTCGTCGGCCCAGCGCTTGGCGAGGTTGAGGAAGTCGCCCAGCGTCTCGGCGCTCACGGCCACCTTGCCGTCCTTGAAGAACTCCTCGCCGTGCTGGCGGGCCCACAGCTCGCAGGTGAGCAGGTACGGCGGGGCGTAGGCGCCCACGACCTCGCCGCCGGACTTCTGCGTGACCTGCTTGGCCACGTTCTCGAAGTCGCTCCACGACCATGTGTCGGTGTCCGGCAGCTTGACGCCGTACTTGTCGAGGATGTCGTTGTTGACGACTACGCCGTGGCCCGCGATCGAGATCGGCGCCGAATACTGCTTGCCGTTGACCTGACCGGCCTGACGCACCGACTCGTTCATCGTGCTCAGGTCGAGGTATTCGCCCAGGACACCCATGTCGTACAGCGAGCCCTGCGAGGCGTAGGAGGCGATGTAGAAGTCGGACATCTGGATCACGTCGGCCACCTCGCCGCCCGCCGCGGACGTGGCGAGCTTGTCCCAATAGCCGTTCCAGTCGGAGTACTCGGTCTCCACGGTGATGTTCGGGTGCTTCTGCTCGAACAGCTCCACCGCCTGCTCGGTGAGCTTGACGCGCTTGTCGCCGCCCCACCAGTTGAGGCGCAGCGTCACGTTGCCCTCCGAGGGCTTGACCTCCGCCGTGCCGCCGCCGCTGCCGCCCGTGCCGCCGCATCCGGCGAGGGCCATCGTCATTGCCGCGATCGCGGCGGGGATCACCCGCCGCCAAGTGTTGCCTGTCATCTTCGTCTCCTTCGACCGTTCGGTGACCGTTGCGACCATCACGGCCATGTGATGGTCATGCTCCCATTGTGATCGCGTTTCGTGCGCGGGATACGGTGTTTCGGGCATGCGGATTGACTTCGGACTAGCGTTTCTTGCAATCGTGTGGTTGGCTGGCCGTATGAACGCCGAAGTTCCGCATGGCACGCATGCCGTGCAGGGCCCACAGACTGCGCATGGCCCGCAAATACCCGTGGCCCCGCGGGCGGAGATCAACAACGACATGTCCAACGACCGTTTCGACATGTTCCATGTGTCCGACCCGGTCGACCCGGACATGACCACGTTCCACTACCGCGACGGGTACGAGGTGCACTGCACGCTCGAGGGCGGCGGGTTGTTCTTCCTCGACGGGCGCGAGTACGTGAGCGCGCCGGGCACCGTCATTCTGGTGCACTACGGGCATCTGTGCCGCATCATCCGGCAGGTCTCGCCGGTCTTCGAGCGCATGTACTTCTACGTGTCGCCCCGGCTGCTGCGGGAGGCGTCCACGCCGCGCAGCGATCTTGAGGTCTGCTTCCGGGACGCGGGCAGCCCGGTCACGCGCGTGGTGGGCATGGACTTGGATGCGCTGCGCGTCCACGCCCGGCTGCTGGATGAGGCCCGGCGCGAGGCCGACGCCGGTGCGTTCGGCGGGGACATCCTGCTCGAACACCGCTTTCTGGACCTCATGGTGGACGTCAACCGGGTGACGCGCTGCTCGGGCAATGTGCTGCTGCAGGCGCGCGGCGAGCTGTCCCCGCTGGTCGACGGTGTGACGCGGTACATCAACGGGCATCTGACCGACGACCTGACGCTCGACGCGCTCGCCGACCGGTTCTTCACCGACAAATTCCACCTCTCGCGCGCGTTCAAGCGAGAGGTGGGCATCACCGTGCACGACTTCATCGTCAAGAAGCGTCTGTGGATGGCCAAGCGTCTGCTGCTGCGCGGCGCGAACGCTCAGACGGCGTGCGTGCAAAGCGGCTTTAGGACGTACACGCACTTCCTGCGCAGCTTCAAGAATGCCTACGGCATGACCCCGCGCGAATTCGTGGCCCGTTCGACGTGATCGTTCCAATCTGTGGCCTCTTCGGCGCAGATTGGAACGATCGCCCTGTTTTTGCCGTCTTCGGGGGCCGGTTTTGCCGTCATTCGTTCCAAGCTGCGTTTTCCGGGGCGCAGGTTGGAACGAACGACGACAAAACGGGGCGGCCTCGGACACGTAGGCATTCGGCCACGCGCCCGCGTGTGTGTCGCAATCCGCGTCCAATTCCGAAATTGGTGGCAATTGGAGACGCATTGGCCGGTCGCCGTGTCCTGATTCGCATCCGGTTCCGGAAATGGATGCAGGTCGAGACGCATCGGCGCCACGTCGTGTCCCGGATCGCCGCCGTTCTCGCAATTGGATGCAGGTCGAGACACAAAAAGCCTCCTGTGGCTTGCTTCGCATCCATCGCGAACAATGGGTGCGATTCAAGACATAGGAGGCGTGGCTGGCAGGGACGGGCGGGACCCCGGTTGACGTGCAATCGTGCAGTCACGCGGACATGGGGAAGGTGAACGTCCGCGAGAATGCGCGCCAATCGGGGCGCATCGGGCCCGCGATCAGTTCCTAACCAACGATCAGGCGGCGTCGATGCTGGCCTGCAGTTCGGCGATCATCTCCTTGGCGGCCTGAGCGGCGGTCTTGTCGCCGAACGCCACGTTCTGCTCGTAGCGCTTGATCACGTTCATCACGTCGGAGCCGCCGTTGGGCGTGATCTCCGGGGCGTCACCGAGCTTGTCCTCGATCACGTCCTGGAACTCGAGGGCCTTCTGATCGGTGCCCGTGGTGGACTTGGCCAGCGCCGCGCGGATCTTGTTGTTGCCCGGGATGCCGCGCTCGGTGCCGAGGATCTTGCCGGCCTCCTCGTCGTTGATGAGGTAGTCGATGAGCATGGCCGCCTCGGCCGGGTGCTCGGACTTCGCGGAGATGGACCAGTACTGGCTGGGCTTGAGGTACGCGGACTTCTTCGACTGGTCGGACGAGGGGATGGGCACGAGGCTCATGTTGTCCGTGCCGGCGGACTTGGCGTTCGAGGTGATCATGGCCGCCTGTGCGAAGACCATGGCCTGCTTGCCCTGCGCGAAGTCGCTCTGGTCCTGCGTGCCGGCCATCTGCTCGGCCCAGCGGTCGGACGAACCCGCGATGGGGGAGGAGCCGTGCGTCCAGTCGTACGACATCTGGAGGAATTCCGCCAGCGTGCCTTCGGAGATGGAGACCTTGCCGTCCTTGAACAGGCTCTCGCCGTGCTGGCGCGCCCACTGGGTCAGTCCCGTGCTGTCGATCATGGTGCCGATGCCCGTGGCCTCGCCGCCGCTCTTCTGGACGATCTGCTCGCCTACCTTGACCAGGTCGTCCCACGTCCACTTCGAGGTGTCCGGCAGGGTGACGCCGTACTTGTCGAGTACGTCGTTGTTGACGATGATCGCGTAGGCCGCGGAGGAGATCGGGGCGGCGTACTGCGTGCCCTGATATTCGCCGGTGCCCTTGAGCGAGGCGTCCATCTGGTTCAGATCAAGGTAGTTCGAGACCTTCGACAGGTCGTACAGTGAGCCCTGCGAGGCGTAGGACGCGAGGTACATCTCGTCCATCTGCAGCACGTCCGGGACCTCGCCGCCCGCGTTCTGCGTGGCGAGCTTGTCCCAGTAGCCGGTCCAGTCGGAGTACTCCACGTTCACGGTGATGTTGGGGTGCTTGGCGTGGAACGCGTCGATGGCCTGCTGGGTGAGCTTGAGGCGCGCGTCGGAGCCCCACCAGCTGATGGTCAGGGTCACCGGTTCGTCCGAGGCCTTGGCCTCGCCGTTCGAGGCATTGTTGCCCGAGCCGCCGCAGCCGGCCAGGGCCATCGCCATCGCGCACGCGGTCGCCGTGCCGCCGATCAGCCTGTTTCCGAGAGACTTCATCGTCCTCACTGTTCCTTTCCTTGACGGTGCCCCGCCGGTTCCGCCGCGTCGCCGAAGCCGCTGTGCGATGGGCGCCGTGCGTTGGTTGGAATTGCCGTGGGGCCATTCCCTCGCCGTAGAGGGAATGTGTGGTTATGGCACTACAGTACGACCGGAATGCCGCCGTGGCGTGGTAAATGTTGCGCTCCCGTATGTGAAAATTGCTCGGTGCGGCCTCTTCGCGCATGGGATAAGGAACGCCCCGGGCGTGCGCTCCGGGGCGCGAAGCATGCCGGACCGGGTTAATCCCGCGTGCCGTTGCTCCAGTCGCTCACCGCCGCGTAGACGAGGACCGCCACATAGGTGATCCATGCCAGCGTCGGTGAGATCTGGCCCGCCAGCGCGACGGACGACGCCGAGGCGATGATCGGGAACATGGCGGTTTTGCCATGGCGGGGCATGTTGGTCTTCGAACTCATGAGTGAGTCCTCCTTAATCAGTGGGTTTGCGGATAACGGCTTTCGCCGTGGTTCCGAACCGGTTCCATGCGGTTCGGAATTGATACCTATGATATCGAAAAAGATATCTAATAGTACGGTGTGTCGGAGGAACAAAATCGAGGATCGTGCCATAATGGAGGCGGTGGAAGGCGGTTCCATCCGCAAGGCCCGTTAATGGTGCGCAACATGGACTTTGGCTAAGCGGCGTCGACCACTGGGGTGTCAGTGCCCCGTTTGCAGACGTTGAGGCCGGTGCCGCGAGGCGCCGGCCTCTTCGCGTATGCGCGTGCCGGAAAGCCTCGGCCGCCGCCTACCGCCCCGCGTTCTGCCGCCGGAATTCGATGGGGGAGACGCCGTTCCTGCGCTTGAACGCCGCGCAAAAGGCGCTGGCGTCGGTGAAGCCGCATTCCTCGCACAGGCGCTTCAGGGGCGCGTCGGAATTGGCGAGCATGTACTTCGCGGCGTGCATGCGTGCGTCCACGATGTACGCGTGCGGGGTGTATCCGGTCTCCTTCCTGAAGACGCGGATGAAGTGGTATTCGCTCATGAACGCCCGCGCGGCCAGCTCGTCGATGGGCAGCGGGTCGGCGAGGTGGCTGGCGATGTAGGCGAGCACGTCCTCGATGGCGTGCGGCTGGCGCTGCGAGGACGGGCCGCCATCGGACGCCGCCACGGCGAATTCGGTGAGCACGTCCGTGATGAACTTGGCCATGCGCGGTTCGCTGATGCGCTGCGCGGCGTGGAAGACGTCGAAGATGCCGGTCAGGCGCGTGATGGCGTAGCTCGGGTCCTTGAGCGAGAACACGTTGCCCAGGCGGTCGGTGATGAGTTCGAAGTACGCCCGCGCGGTCGGGCCGTCGAAGTGCAGCCACAGCACCTCGCTCGCCTCGGTGGCGGCGTACGAATGCCGCCGGTAGCAGTCGAGCAGCACGAAGTCGCCCTTGCCGGCGTGCTGGGTGCCGCGGTCCGTGGCGACGTCGAACCCGCCGCTGCGGATAGCCATCACGAGGAAGCTGTCGAACGAGCTGCGCTCCTGCCGGTAGCCCGCCTCGTAGCGGAAGAATCCCGCGCGCAGCGGGTACAGGAACGTGCGCAGCGCCGTTTTGCTCGGCGTGTAGATGTAGAAGTCCGATCCCTCGTTGGCGATTCCGTGCTCCGCTGGCTTCATGTGCGATCCTTGAATGCGATGCTGATGGTAATGGCAATAATGCCACATGCCGCGCGGTTGGCCCATCGGAGTGTCAATCGTTTGCTGTCTGTCCCGTCCGCCCATTCGCCGGTCCGCCGTGCCGTTCCTGCCCAATCTGAACGTACGGATTGCCATATTGGGCAGAAGCTGCTGATAAGAGTGGCAATGGGTGCTCTCAGATCATGTTTTTGCCCAATCACGCAATATGGCGGCGCAGATTGGGCAGCTTCATGATGTGACGGCGGAGAACGGTTGCGGAAACGGCAATTTTTTCGTATGACAGTGCAATTTTCGCGGGTTGCGGACCATCGGCCGCGCGGCGGCGGTGCGTACAGTGGAAGACGTGGCGGCGGGCGGACTCCGCATGGCCGGGCGGGATGCGCCGGGCTCGCAGGAGGCGCCGAATCGCATGATGTGATGGACGACGGCGTTCGCGCAGGCGGCAAAAGCGCCGCCGCGGACGGAACCAAGGAGGGTTTGCGATGCTCATCGACCTGCAGGGCCAGTGGGAGGCGGCGATCGACGACGGCGTGCCGCGTCCGTTCGCGGTGCCGGGGACGCTGGACGAATCCGGCATCGGATACCCGGACGTGGTGCGTGAGGCGAAGGTGAAGACCGCGGACGACGACGGCAGCGCGCTCGTGCAGGGAGCCGGCGGCACGGACACCGACGGCAATGCCGCAGCCGCATGGGCCACGCGCTTCACCCGCAGGTTCACCTACGAAGGTCCGGCCGTGTTCTCCCGATCGGTGGATGCGGACGGCCGCATCGAGCCCGGCGATCGCGTCTTCCTTGAGATCGAGCGCGCCCGGTGCCTGAGCCTGCGGGTCAACGGCGAGGCGGTCGCGCACACCGCCGTCGGAGGCCGGGACCCCGGGGCCGGCGGCACGCTGAGCACGCCGCACGTCTTCGAGGTGACCGGGCTGCTGGGACGGACCCCGGGCCGCGCCGACCGCATCGAACTCATCGGCGACAACTCGTACCCCGGTCTGCCGTACGCGGGAATCATCCGCTCCTCGGCGGCCACCGACGAAACGCAGACCAACTGGAACGGTCTGCTCGGCTACGTGCGGCTGCGCACCGAGCCCGCCGCGTTCGTCGCCGCGGTCCGCGCATATCCAAAGGGCGACCGGCTGCGCGTGGAGGTCGACGTGGACGCCGCCGAGGCCTGCGCCGCCGCGCGCATCCGCCTTACGTCCCCGGCGTTGAAGCGACAGGCGGAACGCGAGGTGGAGCTGGAGGAGGGCAGGCGCACGGTGGTCTTCGACCGGCTGCCGCTGCGCGACGACGCGGCGCGGTGGGACGAGGGCGAAGGCAACCTCCACGAGCTCACCGTGACGCTGGAGACGGCCGTGCGAAAGACGACGACGCCCAACACGGCCGCGCCGGAACCGCAGTCCACGCCGGAACCACAATCCCCGCCGCGACCGCAGTCCTCGAAGACCATCCGCTTCGGCATCCGCGACTTCGGCGCCGACGCGCACGGCCGGCTCGCGATCAACGGCCGGGCGTTCCTGCTGCGCGGCGAGGCGAACTGCGCGGTCTTCCCCGAAACCGGCCATGCGCCCATGGACGTGCCCTCATGGCGGCGCATTCTGGAAACGTACCGGTCGTACGGCGTCAACGTGATGCGCTTCCACTCATGGTGTCCGCCCGACGCCGCGTTCGAGGCGGCCGACGGGATGGGCATGATGATGCAGCCCGAGCTGTCGCATTGGGACTACAAGGAGGCCTTCGAAGGCGCCGAATCATACGCCTACTACGCCGCCGAACTGGAGGCCGTGATCCTCGCGCTCGCCAACCACCCCTCGTTCGTCATGCTCACGCTCGGCAACGAGCTGGCCTGCAACGAAACCGGCCACGCCCGCATGGACGCGCTGCTCGCCCGCGCCAGGGCGCTCGACACTACCCGCCTGTACGCCAACGGCTCGAACGTGCACTACGGCCACATCGGCTGCGATGCGGCGAGCGACTTCTACACGGCGGCCAAATACCATGACGGCTGGCTGCGCGCCACGGGCTCGCCGATGGCCGGCCCGCTCAACGGGCGCTACGCCAACGCCGCCAACGACTATGCCGGCACGATGGCGGTCCTGCGCGCGTCCAGCGTCCAGCCGGTGTTCGGCTTCGAGGTGGGCCAGTACGAGGTGCTGCCCGACTTCGGCGAGATAGACGCGTTCCACGGCGTGACCGACCCGGCGAACTACCGGATCATCCGCGACCGGGTGCGGGCCGCGGGGCTCGACGGCGAGCGGTGGCGCCGGCGCGTGGAGGCCACCGGCGAGCTGGCGCTGCTGTGCTACCGCGAGGAGGTGGAGGCGGTGATGCGCACGCCGTCCATGAGTGGGCTGTCGCTGCTGGGATTGCAGGACTTCCCCGGCCAGGGCACCGCGCTGGTGGGCATGCTCAACGCGCACTTGGAACCGAAGCCGTACGACTTCGCGCGGCCCGAGCGGTTCCGTGCGTTCTTCCGCGACAGGCTCCCGCTCGCGCTGCTGCCGCGCTACACGTACGAGTCGGGCGACGTGCTCGCGGCAACCGTCAAAGTGGCCAACTACGGCAGGACGCCGGTCGGCGGGCCGGTTCGCATCGAGCTTCGGGGCGGCGGCGTGCGGATCGCCGACGCGTTGCCGCCGGTGCATTGTCCCGCCGGCGCGCTCACGGACGTGGGGGAGCTGCGCCTGCCGCTCGCCGGCGTGGCTGCGGACATGCCCCTGCGGCTCGACCTGACGGTGAGCGTGGGGGATGCGGCCAACACGTACCCGATCTGGGTGTATCCGCGCGAAACGGCCGATGCCGGAACGGGAGCCGCCGGCGCCGGATCGCCGTACGTCCACGAAACCCGCCGCTTCGACGCCGAGGCCCGCGCGGTGCTGGCCGCCGGAGGCACGGTGTACCTGTCGCCACCGTCCACCGCCGAGGCGCTGCCGCATTCCATCCAGTGCCAGTTCTCCACGGATTTCTGGTCCGTGGGCACGTTCCCCGCGCAGTCCGGCGCGATGGGCCAGCTCATCGACGCCGCGCACCCGCTGTTCCGCCGCTTCCCCACCGAAACGCACACGAACTGGCAGTGGTGGCCGATGGCCCGCCGCCGCGCGGTCGTGCTGCCCGGCGACCCGGAGGCGTTCGGCTCGATCGTCACCGAGCTGGACAGCTACGCGTTCCTCAGGCCCATGACCCAGCTCATGGAGTGCCGCTGCGGCGGCGGGCGCCTGCTGTTCTCCGCGTTCGGCCTGCAGGACCTCGCGGAGTACCCGGAGGCACGCGCGCTGCAGGCGGCCATCCGCGCGCACCTCGCGGACCGGTCGTTCGCGCCGCGCGCCGAGGTCTCCCCGGACGCGGTCGCCGCGCTCGTCGCCTGACGGCGGTGCCGGTCGGTGACATCGACCGCAATTTTTCACCATCGATGAGCAAAAGAACCGCAGTCTCCGCTTGATTGCGACGGTAGCCTGAAGTCAATCGGCGAATACAGCACGTTCCAATGAAGGAGCAGACCATGGGCGGCGTCACCATCACGGACACCACGATCACCATCCCCACCTACGAGATCGGCGCGGCGGACAAAAACCCCGAGTTCATCGAAAAGCGCGTGTACCAGGGCAGCTCCGGCCGCGTCTACCCGTACCCGGTGGTCGAAACGATCGGCGACGAGAAGCGCGACAAGGCGTATCGGGCCGTGATCCTCGAGAACGACTACCTCGAGGTGACCGTGCTGCCCGAGCTCGGCGGCCGCATCCAGTACGCGAGGGACAAGACCAACGGCTACGACTTCGTGTACCGCAACGACGTGATCAAGCCGGCGCTCGTGGGGCTCACCGGCCCGTGGATCTCCGGCGGCATCGAGTTCAACTGGCCGCAGCACCACCGTCCGACCACCTATCTGCCGGTCGACTACCGAATCGAGGATCTGCCCGACGGCGGCAAGGCGGTGCAGTGCCACGACACCGACCAGATGTACGGCACGCAGGCGGTCACCACGATCGCCCTGCACCCCGGCAAGGCGGTCATCGAGATCTCCGCGCAGCTGTACAACGGCACCGCGCTGCCGCAGACCTTCCTGTGGTGGGCCAACCCGGCCGTCCCGGTCAACGAGCACACCAAAACCGTCATGCCGCCGGACGTGACGGCCGTCATGGACCACGGCAAGCGCGACGTCTCCCGCTACCCGATCGCCACCGGCACCTACTACAAGCACGACTACTCCGAGGGCGTGGACATCGGCCGCTACAAGAACGTGCCGGTACCGACCAGCTACATGGCCGCGCACTCCGAATACGACTTCGTTGGCGGCTACGACTTCGGTGTGGGCGCGGGCATCCTGCACGTGGCCGACCACCACGTCAGCCCCGGCAAGAAGCAGTGGACGTGGGGCAACGGCGACTTCGGCCGCGCGTGGGACCGCAACCTCACCGACGCCAACGGCCCGTACGTGGAGCTCATGACCGGCGTGTTCACCGACAACCAGCCCGACTTCACGTGGCTCAAGCCGTACGAGGGCAAGACCTTCACGCAGTACTTCATGCCGTACAAGGGCGTGGGGCTCGTCAAGAACGCCACCGTGGACGCGGCCGTGAATCTGGAGATCGGCCCCGAGGACACGTTCGGAGCGGCCGGAGAGACCGAGGGCGTCGAGGCGCAGGGGCTCAAGGCCGGGCAAGGCCGCGTGACCGCGTACGCCACGGGCGTGTTCGAGGGCGCCCGCGTGACCGTGGCCAACCGCGCGACCGGCGAGACGCTGTACTCCCACACCGGCGTGATCGGCCCGAACGACGTCGTCCGCGCCGAATTCGAGACCGGGGGCGCGCCGGCCACCGACATCACCGTCACCGTGGCCGACGAGGACGGCAGGGTGCTCGTCGAGTACACGCCGAAGCCGCGGAGGATCGAGAAGCTGCCGGAGCCGGCCAAGGCCGCCGACGAGCCCGAGCGAATCGCCACCAACGAGGAGCTGCTGCTCGCCGGCCTGCACCTCGAGCAGTACCGCCACGCCACCTACATGCCGGACCCGTACTACCTCGAGGGCCTCAAGCGCGACCCGGGCGACGCGCGCATCAACAACGCGTACGGCAGGCTGCTCCTGCGCCGCGGCGACTTCACGGGCGCCGAGCGGTACTTCCGCGCGGCCATCAGGCGCCTGACCAAGCACAACACCCAGCCGTACGACTCCGAGCCACACTACAACCTCGGTCTGGCGCTGCTCTACCAGGGCGGACGGGACGGCGAGGCCTTCGACGCCTTCTTCAAGGCCACGTGGGACGACGCCCAGAAGGAGCGCGCGTTCTTCGCCATGGCCGCCGTCGCCGCCCGCCGCGGCGACTATGCCGACGCCCTCGAATACGCGGACGCCTCCCTGACCCGCAACACCATGAACGTCAAGGCCCGCGCGCTGAGGGCGTACCTGCTGCGCAAGCTGGGACGTGCGCGGGACGCCGCCGCGGCGATCGAGGAGAACCTGAAAATCGACGCGTTCGACTTCGTGTCCGGCAACGAGCGCGTGATCGCCGGCGCCGACCCGGCCGAACTTGAGGGGCTCATGCGCGGATTCCACGAGAACTACCTCATGGCCGCGCGCGACTACGCTTTGTTCGGCGCCTACGGGGAGGCGCTGGCGCTGCTCGCCAAGGCCGACCAAACCAAGCCGATGGTCCGGTACTACGAAGGCCATTACCTTGCCCAACTCGGCCGCGACGCCGAGGCCCGGGCCGCCTTCGAGGCCGCCGAGGCCGCGCCCTCCGACTACTGCTTCCCGAACAAGCTCGAGGACATCGCCCCTCTGGAACGCGCCATCGCGACCGTGAACGGCCCGAAGGCCGCGTACTACCTCGGCTGCCTGTACTACGACAAGACGCTTGCCGACCGCGCAATCGCCCTGTGGGAGCGGTCGCGCGACCTCGACCCGTCCTTCCCGACCGTGCATCGCAACCTCGCGCTCGCCTACTACAACAAGCGCGGCGACGCCGAGCGTGCCCAAGCCGAGATCGAGGAGGCGTACCGGCTCGACGAGTCCGACGCCCGCGTGTTTCTGGAGCTCGACCAGCTGCACCGCAGGATCGGCTGGACCTACGCCCGCCGCCTCGCCGAGTTCGAGCGGCACCTCGACGTGGTGTCCGCGCGCGACGACCTGTTCATCGAGTACCTCACCGTGCTCAACCAGACCGGCAACCACGCGCGCGCCTACGAGCTCATGCGTCGCCGCCGCTTCCACCCGTGGGAGGGCGGCGAGGGCAAGGTCACCGGCCAGTACCGCATCGCGCTGACCCTGCTCGCCAAGGACGCCATGGCCGCCGGCGAATGGGAGCATGCCCGCGACCTGCTCACCCGCGCGCTCGCGTACCCGCACAACCTCGGCGAGGGCAAGCTCGAGGGCCAAAAGGACAACGACCTGCACTACTGGCTCGGCGTGGTCGCCCGCCATCTGGGCGACGGGAAGGCCGCCGAGGCCGAGTTACGCCGGGCCACGATCGGCCCCGACGAGGTGAAGGGCGCGATGTACTACAACGACCAGCCCGCCGAGATGATCCTCTTCCAGGGGCTCGCGCACGCGGCGCTGGGGGAGCGGGGAGCGGCCAACGCCCGCTTCTACCGCCTGCTGGACTACGGCGAGCAGCACCTCGACGACCGGGTGAGGATCGACTACTTCGCCGTCTCGCTGCCCGACTTCCTCATCTTCGACAACGACTACACGAAGATGAACCGCGTCCACTGCCTGTACCTCATGGGGCTCGCCAACATCGGCACCGGCGACCGCGCGGCGGCCTCGCGTCTCCTCGCCGAGGCGCTTGCGCTCGACCCGAGCCACATTCAGGCGAACCTCTTCGCCGACGAGCTCGCCCATCGTCATGTACTGTGACGGTCGACGACCGTAACGGCCGGCGGACGGCTACCGTGACGAACGGCGCCCATCACCCAGCAACGGAGCAATCACATACGGAGCAATCATGGAACACATCGTTGACCTGCGCGGCTTCGCCCGTCGCCCGATCCACCCCTTCGACGTCGTCGATCGGACCTGCAACACGAATCCGGACGGCGAGGCGATCGACTTCACCAACGCGTACATGACCATCGGCGGCAGGCCGTTCCTCGGCGTGAGCGGCGAATTCCATTTCTCGCGCATGGACGCCTCGCGCTGGGACGACGAGCTGGCCCAGTGCGAGGCCGGCGGCGTGACCGTTATCTCCACGTACGTGTTCTGGAACCACCACGAGGAGGTCGAGGGCGAATGGGACTTCACCGGCTCGCGCGACCTGAAGCGGTTCGTGGAGCTGTGCGCGCGGCACGGTTTGTACGTGATCCTGCGCCTCGGGCCGTTCGACCACGGTGAGGTGCGCAACGGCGGGCTGCCCGACTGGGTGTACGGCAAGGACTACGAGGTCCGTTCGCTCGACCCGGGCTGGCTCGCCGAGACGCGCGAGCTGTACGGGCGCGTCGCCGAACAGGTGGACGGGCTGTTCTACGCGCAGGGCGGGCCGATCATCGCCGCCCAGCTCGACAACGAGTACATGCATTCGTGCGCCCCGTGGGAGATGACCACCGGCATCTCCGACGAGTGGGTGAGCAGCGGCTCGGACGGCGTGGCCTACATGGAGGCGATTCGGGACATCGCGCGCGAGGCCGGCATCCGCGTGCCGTTCTTCACCGCCACCGCGTGGGGCGGGGCCGCCGTGCCGGACGACGTGCTGCCGCTGTGGGGCGGGTACGCGTACCGGCCGTGGCTGTTCTACGCGCACGGCGGCGAGCATCCCAAGACCGACGAATACCTCTACCGCGACTTCCGCTCCGACGACTGCCCGCGCAACGCCGAGTTCGACCCCGCCTACCCGCCGTCCGCCAAGCCCTACGCATGCTGCGAGATGGGCGGCGGCATGATGAACTCGTACAACTACCGGTTCATCCTGCCCACGAAGTCCGTGGACGCCATGGCCAACGTCAAGCTCGGCTCCGGATGCAACTTCCTCGGCTACTACATGTATCACGGCGGCACCAACCCCACCGGCCGCGGCGTCTACCTCAACGAGGGGCAGGTGCCCAAGAAGTCGTACGACTACCAGTGCGGGCTCGGCGAGTTCGGACAGGTGCGCGAGTCCTACGGGCGGCTCGGCGTGCTGCACGAGTTCGTCGCCGCGTTCGGGGACCGGCTCGCGCCCATGGACGTGGCGCTGCCCGCGGATCAGGCCGCGATCACGCCGGAGAACCGCGACGCCCTGCGCTACTCGGTGCGCACCGACGGGCGGTCGGGCTTCATGTTCCTCACCAATTTCCAGGACCACGACGAATCGGACGCCAAACACGGCGAATCCATCCGCATCGAGCTGCCGGGCTCTGCGGGTGGTGCTGGTTCCGCGGGCGGTGCTGGTTCCGCGGGCGGGACGGCCGACGTGCGCTTCGACGGCATCGGACTCGCGCCGGGGGAGAACTGCGTGCTGCCGTTCAACATGGACTTGGACGGCGTGACGCTTGAGGCCGCGACCGTGCAACCGGTCACCGTGATCCGGCCGCGGGGCGGCTCCGGTGCCGCGGGCGCTTCGGATACCGCCGGCGCCGCGGGGCGCCGCACGTTCGTGTTCATGCGCCCCGACGGCATGGACCGCGCGTGGATGCGGTTCGCGGGCGGCGGCTCCGGACGGGCCCGCGAGATCGCGATCGACGGCGAGGCGGACTTCCAGCGGTTTGAGGTCGGTTTCGGCGCCGACGGCCCAATCGGTCCGGAGATCGTGGTCGTCAGCCGCGCCCTGGCGAACCGCATGACGGTGCTCGACGGCGAGGCGCTGGCCTTCGCGCCCGAGCCGGGCATGGACGACCCCGCCGCGCTGGGCGAGATGAACGCCCTGTACCGTCGCGGCGACGAGGTCGTGGTCCGCTCCTTCGACGGACGGGCCGCCGCCGCGCCGAGCACGTACCCGGCCGGATACCTTGTATCGGTGGACGGCCGCGCATCCGATGCGCCGGACGATGCCCGCGACGCCACGTGCGGCGGCGCTTCCCGCGTGCTTGCCGCGTCGTTCTTCCCCGCCCCGACCGTCACGCGCATCCGCGGCAACCGCTTCGCCATCGACCTGCCGGACGGGCTGCCGGACGCCATCGCGTCGCGGGCCGGCGGCCTCGCGGACGTGCTGCTGCGCGTGCGCTACGTGGGCGACATCGGCTGGCTCTTCGCCGGCGGCCGGCTGCTCTCCGACAACTTCTGCAACGGCGACGTGTGGGAGATCGGGCTAAGGGACTCCGCGGACGCCATCCGCGCGGCCGGCGGCCGGCTCGTGCTCGTCATCACGCCCCTGAAGAAGGGCGTCAACGTGAACGTCGACTCGCCCATGGCCGCGCGTCTGGAAACCGCCGACGAATTCATCACCGGGCTCGACACCGTGACGCTCCAGCCGGTCCACGAAACCGTGCTTTGCAGGATGGCGTGAGGAGGGTGTGATACGATTCGTGGGCGGCGCAGGGCCCATCATTCCACGTCAAAGGAGCACGGCATGAAGTTCATCGACAACATCTACAACCCGCCGGAGCCCCGGAAGGACGGCCGCAGCGACGACGAGGGGCGCGACGCCAAGCACGGCAGCGCGGCGATCGTGTGGGACGTGGTCACCCACCACACGTGGGAGCTCATCAAGCTCAACGTGCTGGTGTTCGTCACCTGCCTGCCCATCGTCACCATCCCCATGGCCGCCGCCGCGGCGACCAGCCTGTTCCGCGACATGATCGGCGGGCGCGTGGTCTTCGTGTGGCACGACTACTTCAAGGCGTGGGGCGCATACTGGAAGCGCGCCAGCGTGATCGGCCTGCCCATCCTCGCCGTCTCGCTGCTCGGCGCGTTCGGCGCGTGGTTCTACTCGTCGTCCACCGTGGTCCCCGGCCTCGGCGGCGTGGCGTTCGCCGGACTGTGCGGCGCTGCCGCCCTCGTGGCGCTCGCCATGATGATCTACCTGTTCCCCATGCTCGTCGTGACCGACCTGAGCCGTCAGGAGATCTGGCGCAACTCCCTGCTGCTCGTGCCGCTGCGCTTCCCGTCCACGCTGCTCACCTTCCTGTTCGACCTGCTCATCGTGGCCGTCGGCGTGCTGCTCCTGCCCTACTCGTTCTTCGTGCTGCCGCTGTTCGGCCTCTCGCTCATCGGCCTGGCCGGCACGCAAAGCGCCCTCAAGGGCATCGCCCAGTTCGTCACGCGCTAGGTCGCGGCCCGCGCGCTGTGTGTGCTCTGCGGCTCTGTGCTCCGGCGTTTCGCGTCTGTGTCCCCATCCGCATCCATTTAGCAAACCGGATGCGATTTGAGACGCATCATGGCCCTATGCTGTCTTAACCTGCAGCCGTCTCCGGTTTTGGCGGCGATCTGAGACGCGATGCCCCTGCCTATGCCCTGATCCGCATCCAGCAATCGGAATGGATGCGATTTGAGACGCACAACAGCCATTCTGTGTCTCGAATCGCATCCGAATTCAGTTTTGGCGGCGACCGGAGACACAACGGCCGCTATTTGTGTCTCAGATCGCATCCGTTTCCGTTTTGGGTAGTGGATTGGGACGCAAAAGGCCCGAATCGCGTCTCAATCCGCATCCGTCGCGGCAACGGGCCTCCGGCCGCCTTCGGTGGTTGGGCTACCTGGCTTTCCGAGGGCAGATCAGGGTCTCTGTGACCATCCACTCCGCCTTCCGAGGGCACCCCATCTACCGCATCAGGCTTATCGCCGATCCGCGGCCGCTGGAATTCCGCGACTTTCCAAGGCCATAACCGGTATGCTCCCCAAGCGAAGTGCCCTCGGAAGGGCAAGTAGATGTCCGCGAACCCGCGAATCCGCCCTCGGAAGGGCAAGTAGCCGTTTTCCGAAGGCACCTCATCCGCGGGGATGACGCCGTTCATCGCGGAGCGCGCAAATCATCCGTCCGCCCGATGGGCCGCCCGCCGGTCGCCGCGTACCGTCGAAGGCATGAATACCACAGCCACACCATATCCCGCATCCGGCCCGATCCTCGAAGCCCGCGGCGTCGTCATGGACTACACGGCCGCGCTCCACTCCGCCGCAGCGCCTGCAGTCCCCGTCGCCGCCGGCACGGCCCCTCACGCCCTGGCCCTCGACCACGTCGACTTCGCCCTGCAGCCCGGCGAAACCGTGGCCGTCATGGGGCCCTCCGGCTCCGGCAAGTCCACGCTCCTGCACGCGCTCGCCGGCATCATCCGTCCCACCTCCGGCGCCGTGCGGTTCCGCGGCACGGACCTCACCTCCATGCCGGACGCCGACCGCACCAAGCTGCGTCGCACCGCCTTCGGCTTCGTCTTCCAATCCGGCCAGCTCCTGCCCGAACTGCCCGCCGTGGAGAACGTGGCGCTGCCGATGATGCTCGGCGGCATGGATTACCGCGCCGCCACCGACCAGGCCGTCCTGTGGCTGGAGCGGCTTGGCCTGCGCGCGCTGGCCTCCCATAGGCCGGGGGAGATGAGCGGCGGCCAGATGCAGCGCATAGCCATCGCCCGCGCCCTGTGCGTGCGTCCCGCGGTGGTGTTCGCCGACGAGCCGACCGGAGCGCTCGACCAGTCCACCGGCCGCGAGGTGATGGGCATCCTCATGGACGCCGCCCGCGCCAACGGCTCCGCGGTGGTCGTCGTCACGCATGATCCGTCCGTGGCGCGCTTCTGCGGACGCACGGTCCTGATGCGCGACGGGCGACTGAGCGCGGACGACGCCGCGGTTCCGGCGAGTGCGGCTCCGGCGAACGCGGCGTGGACGGGAGGCTCACGATGAGCACCTTCGCCCTGTGGCGCCTGTTCCACCGCCCCGGCACACGCGGCCTGTCCGGCCACACCTCCCTGCTGGCGACCGTCGCATTCGCCGCCGCGACCGGCATCTTCCTCACCGTGCTCGGCGGCGTGCACGGGTTCGTCTGGCGCGCGTCCGCCGACCATACCGTCGCATGCTTCCTCGATGCCCGCCGATGCGCCCCGGGCGCGGACGCCGTCGCCTACTGGGCGCAGACATTCCCGGATGCGGCGCTCGCGGACGGCGGCACGTCGCTCGCGGACAACATGGCGGGCATGGCCGGCGGCTATGTGTTCCTCGCCGCCGTGGCCTGCCTGCTGCTCGTGGTGCCGTTCGCCGCGCTCGCCGGTTCCGCGGCCCGTCTGGCAGCCTCCCGCCGCGACGCCCGATTGGCCGCGCTTCGGCTGGTGGGAGCCACCCGCGGTCAGGTGGTGCGGCTCACCGCCTTGGACGCCGCCGGTCAGGCCGTACTCGGCGCGCTCATCGGCGTTCTTCTGTACTTGGCGCTCATGCCGGCGATCATGCTCCTCAACTTCCAGAACCTGCATTTCACTTTCGAACAGCTCTGGGTGGGGCCGCTCGCGCTGGTCGCCACGGTGGCGGGCGTGGCCGCGCTCGCCCTGGCCTCCGCGCTGCTCACCCTGCGGCGCGTGTCGATCACCCCGCTCGGCGTGGCCGCCCGCGCATCCCAGCCCCTGCCCGCCGCGTGGCGCGTCGCGGCATTCGTCGGCGCGATGATTGCCGCGTTGGCCACGTTCAAGCTCCTGCCGCAGCTCGGTGCCAGCTTGGGCGAGGCGGCGATGATCGCCATCTCGCTGGGATTCATGCTTCTGCCGTTCCTGCTGATGAACCTCGTGGGCTCGTGGGCGGTGGCCGCTCGCGCCCGGGCCCGCGCACGCCGACCGCGCACCGCCGCCGTGATGATCGGCATGCGCCGCATCCTCGACGATCCGAAGCGCGCGTGGCGCAACGTGTCCGGCATCGCGCTCGCCATGTTCATCGCCGGGTTCACGTCGGTCGCCGGCTATGCGGGCACGGGCGGCGGAGCCCCCGCCGATGCCGCGGCGGCGACGGATCCGGCCGTGATCTTCGCGCGGGACATCGGTACGGGCGGGCTGCTCACGCTCGCGTTCGCCGCGGTGCTCGCGGCCGTCTCCTCCGGCGTGATGCAGGCCGGCTCCGTCTACGATCAGGCCGATGAATACCGCATGCTCGTCCTCGAGGGCACGGATGTCGCCACGCTGGCCCGTGCGCGGTTCGCGGAGGTGATGACCCCGCTCAACGTGGTGACGCTCCTCGCCGGCGGGTGCTCGATGCTGCTCATGCTGCCGCTGTTCGGGCAGGCTATGGGTGCCGCGTCCACGCTGCTGGGTTTCCTCGGCGGCGTCGGACTGTGCTATGCGCTGGTGGCGGTCGGCGCCTTCGCCGCGAACCGGGCCGCCGCCTCGCTCAGCCTCGTCGACCGGCGGACCGACGACTGACGGCCTCGGCCTGCCGCTTGTCCCTTTCCGCTATGGGCTGCGTGCAGTGGGGCCGTGTGTCGTGCGGCATTGCCCCTGCATGGCCCTGACCGTCGCGTGACGTGACACTGGTCACCTCGTGACATTGGCGGTCGCGTGACATTGGCCGTGACGCCGACCGCCCTGTGGCGTCGACCGTGCTGTCGACCGTGACAAAGACCGTATGTCCGGCATGCCTGAATCAGGAAAACGGCTTGATTCCAAGGTTTTGCGCGGCCTGCGACAGAGCGCGTCCGGTCTTTGTCACGGGCGCGGTCACGCGGGTCACGCCTCCATCAACTCAACAGGAACGCAATGAGCGCGATGCCGAGCCGTGAAGCGGGCAATCCAGTGGATTGCCCGTAGGTGAGGGGAGCCGCCGTTATGGGCGGCGACGGTTCATCGCGCGCCCCTCAGCTCAACAGGAATGCAATGAGCGCGATGAACACCGGACTGGTCATGGTGCTCATGAGGATGCCGTCGCGCGCGAACGTGAGGCCCACGTTGTAGCGCGCCGCGTAGTTGTACACGTTCTGCCCGGTCGGGAGGGCCGCCAGCACCACGCAGCCGTACAGTTCGGCGCCGCGGAAGCCCATGAGGAAGTAGGAGATGAGGAACGCGATGATCGGCATGACGATGTTCTTGAGCACCGCCACGGTGAAGATGGCCGGCCGGTCGCCCTTCTCCTGCAGCGGCTTGGTGCCGCGCAGGGACATGCCGAACGCCATGAGGATCATGGGCACCGCGGAGTCGCCGATCATGTCGATCGGGTCGTAGAGGAAGTCCGGCACCACGAAGTAACCCACACGCGCGCTGATCGCGGAGATGGCGATGCCGCCCAGCGACCCGATGAGCAGCGGCTGGTGCAGCGGCTGCTTGGCGATCTCCTTGACGGACACCTTGCCCTTGGTGGTCACGTCCAGCACCGTGAGCCCGATCGGCGTGAACAGCGCCTGCTGCATCACCAGAATCGGGGCCACGAGCGCCGGGTTGCCGAGGATGTACGTGGCCACGGGCAGACCGATGTTGTTCGAGTTGAGGTACAGCGAGTTGAGGGCGCCGATCGTCGCGTCCGGGGCCTTCATGTGGAAGAACACCGAATTGAGCAGCAGGAACACCACGCCCACGCCCGCGGCGGACAGGAACGCCACCAGCAGGCTCGGGTGGAAGATGTCGCCCAGCGGCTGCTTGGACAGGATCGCGAACATGAGGCACGGGCTGGAGACGAAGAAGCTGAACCGGTTGAGCACCATCTGCGCGCTGGGGCCGCCGATGCGCATGCGCGCGGCGACGTAGCCCGTGGCGATCACGATGCCGATGACGCAGAACCCCTCCATTGCACTGAGCAGACCAGACATGACGGCCGCCTCTTTCCCTCGTTCGATCGAATAAATCCCAAAAGCCATCCCAGTGTGCCACACTTCCGCGCCGGGCGGGCCATCGTCTCACGTTCATCCGTACTCGCCCGTGCAAAAGTTGCAGATCCGTGCGTATTGGACGCCCGATCGGCACTCCATGCGCGCGGATCTGCAACTTCTGCCGGCGTGACCGGCCTAACGGTTCGTCTCACAAGGTAAGCGGCCCGCGTTACATGCGAACCCGCGCGCGGTTACGATGGTCGCATGATGAACGTTGAGCCGACCGCCCTGCTGGAGAAGATCATGGGCGTGTATTCCGTAAGCGACGACGAGACGCCGCTCGCCGACCTGATCGAATCCTTCCTTGAGGATCAGTGCCCGCACCTGACCGTCCGCCGCCACGGCGACACGCTGGTCGCCTCCACCGAGCTCGGCCGCGACCGCCGCGTGATCCTCGCCGGCCACATCGACACCGTGCCGGTCATTGACAACTTCCCGCCGCGCTGGCTCGAGCCCGGCGACCCGCTGATCCGCCCCGAAATCGCGGAGGCCCACCCCGGCGAGCGCGTGATGTGGGGGCGCGGCGCCACGGACATGAAGGCGTCCGACGCGGTCCTGCTGCACCTCGCCGCCACGCTCACCGAGCCGAAGGCCGACCTGACGTACGTGTTCTACGACCATGAGGAGGTGGCCGCGGAGAAGAACGGCCTGCGCAAGGTCGTCGAGGCGCACCCCGACTGGATCCAAGGCGACTTCGCGATCATCGGCGAGCCCACCAACTGCGGCATCGAGGGCGGCTGCAACGGCACGATCCGCTTCGACGTGGTCGCGCACGGCGTCGCCGCGCATTCGGCCCGCGCGTGGATGGGCGTCAACGCCATCCACAAGGCCGCCGAGATCCTCAACCGCCTCAACGCCTACGAGCCGGCCGACGTGCCCGTGGACGGGCTCACGTACCGCGAGGGCCTCAACGCCACGCTCATCTCCGGCGGCAAGGGCACCAACGTCATCCCCGACGAATGCCGCGTGCACGTGAACTACCGCTTCGCACCGGACAAGACGGTCGCCCAGGCCAAGGCGCTCATGATGGGCGCGGACGCCGGCGCCGAACTCGGCAACGGCGAGCGCGAGGCCACCGGCGGCGTGTTCGAGGGCTTCGGCATCGAGATGAAGGACGAGTCGCCGTCCGCCCGCCCCGGCATGGACGCGCCGTTCGCCGTCGAGCTCGCCCGGCTCGTCAGGGAGCGCACCGGCCGCGACCCGATGGCCAAGCTCGGCTGGACCGACGTGGCCCGCTTCTCCGCGCTCGGCATCCCGGCCGTGAACCTCGGCGCCGGCGACCCGCTGCTCGCGCACAAGCACGACGAGCAGGTGCCCGAGTCCGACCTCGCGCTGCTCGCGGGCATCCTCACCGACGCGCTGTCGGCCTGACGTGCGCCGGGCCGACAGCGCGTCGGGCCCGCTCCGGCCGCGGATGGACGGCGGGTTACGGCAAGGTGTCGCGCCGTGGTCATGTCGCGGCCGAAAGTGTGTCATACTAAAAAGCGGCGGACCTGCATGCCGCCAATCCGCGAAGGCGTCGATCCCCTTGCGCACGGAGGCAGTTTCCATGACTGCATGCGCAAGCGCCGGTGTCCGCCCTCGTGCAAGCAAGCTTTTTGAGTGAATTCTCGATCGGCGCGCCAAGGTGCGCGGCCACGGTGAGAGCGTGGCGTGAGAGCCGGACGGGACCTGAACATAAGCGGCTCGATGCAGCGCGCCGCGAGGAGCATCGTGCCCACAGACAACCAGAACGGTTTCGGCGCGCCCGAAACCGATGCAACCGCAACCAATAATTCGTCCTCCGCATCCCCGGCGTCCTCCGCGTCCGATTCGCCGGCCCCCCGCCGACGCCGCACGGGCCGTCGCGTGGTGCGCGCCGCCGGAGCCGCGGGCAGCGCCCTGCCCATGCACGTGCAGGAGCCGCAGTTCGAGGAGCCCGCCATTGAGGGCCGTTCCGCCCGCGCCCGCCGCCGCGCCGCCGCGCAGGATTCCCCGGACACCAACGCCGAGAACCGTCATGAGCGCGCGCTCGAGGCGGTCGGCGAGCTGTCCTTCATCCGCGGCGCCGCCGCTTCCGCGTCCGGTTCTTCCACTTCCGCCGGCGCTTCCGCGGCCGTGTCCGCCGGTCTCGCCGCGCTGGCCGGCAGCGCCCGCCGCTCGGGTCGCCCGATGACCTCCCTGCTCTTCCAGGAGCCGGTGCTGCCGACCCGTCATGCCGCCGCCTCCGCTTCCGTCTCCGCGGACGACGCGCGCGACGAGGACGACGACGAGTCCCGCGAAGCCGTCCGCCGTCCGCGCCGCCGCCGTCTGCCCGCCGCCGAGGATCTGGGCATCGAGCTGCCTGAGCCGCGCGATGTCCGCCGTTCCCGCGCCGCGCGCGATGACGGCGACGAGCGCGACGACGAGTCCCGTGATTCCCGTGATTCCCGTGATTCCCATGAGGAAGGCGCCACGCGCACCCGTCGCCGCACCCGTTCGCGTTCCGCCGTCCGCGATGAGTCCCGCGATGAGTCCCGCGACGAGGCCGCCGAGGAGCAGCCGCGCGTCCGCGAGCGCCGCGCCGCCCGCGACGAGGAGTACGATCCGGACAACGACACCCGCCGTTCGCGCCGCTCCCGCCGCCTGAACGCGCAGGAGCGCCGCGCCGCCGCCGAGGTGGAGCAGATCGAGCAGGACCTCGAATACGACGACATCACCTACGCGCCGATCGACGTGGACGAATCCGTCTCCGCCGAGGAATCCGGCGCGTCCTCCGAGGCCGCCGAGGACCGCAAGGCCGGCGAGGGATCGTCCGACGAGTCCGGCGAGACGACCACGCGCCGCCGTCGCCGTCGCCGCTCCGGCCACGACGCGGACGCCGCCGATGCCGGCTCCGACCGCTCCGACCGCGATCGCGACCGTGCGTCCTCCGAGGACGACGAGGACGAGGACTCCGGCGTGACCCGTCGCCGTCGCCGTCGCCGCGGCTCCCGCGCCGCCGAGGACGAGGACGACGCCCCGCTCGTGCGCCGCTCCCGCAAGCAGCAGTACATCGACGAGATCACCGACATCGAGGGCTCCACGCGCCTCGAGGCCAAGAAGCAGCGCCGCCGCGACAACCGCCGCGAGCGCTCCCGCCAGTCGCAGCTCATGGAGCAGGACTTCCTCGCCCGCCGCGAGCACGTGAACCGCCTCATGGTGGTGCGCGAGCGCGAGCACCACACGCAGATCTCCGTGATCGAGGACAACGTGCTGGTGGAGCACTACGTCTCCGACATCCAGGAGGTCGCCACCGTCGGCAACATCTACCTCGGCCGCGTGCAGAACGTGCTGCCCAGCATGGAGGCCGCGTTCGTGGACATCGGCCAGACCCGCAACGGCGTGCTCTACGCCGGCGAGGTCAACTGGGACGCCGCCCGCCTCGACGGCCAGCCGCGCCGCATCGAGCTCGCGTTCAAGTCCGGCGACCCGGTGCTCGTGCAGGTCACCAAGGACCCGATCGGCCACAAGGGCGCGCGCCTGACCTCGCAGATCACGCTCGCCGGCCGCTTCCTGGTGCTCGTGCCGTCCGGCGGCATGACCGGCGTGTCCCGCAAGCTCTCCGAGCGCGAGCGCAGCCGCCTCAAGTCCATCGTCTCCAAGATCGCGCCGAAGGACATGGGCGTGATCATCCGCACCGCCGCCGAGGGCGCCTCCGAGGAGGCCATCACCAAGGACCTCGAGAACCTCGTCAAGCAGTGGGAACGCATCAACGCCAAGCGCGAGGAGTTCTGGCACGGCAAGCGCCCGAAGCTGCTGCAGGGCGAGCCGGACGTGGCCATCCGCGTGGTGCGCGACATCTTCAACGACGACTTCAACAAGCTCATCGTGGAGGGCGACCACGTCTACGCGCGCATCGAGGAATACCTCGACACCATGGCCCCGGACCTTCGCGACAAGCTCGAGAAGTGGGACCCGGCCGAGCACGAGGGCAAGGACGTGTTCGACAAGTGGCAGATCGACGGCCAGCTCAGGAAGGGCATGGAGCGTCAGGTCTACCTGCCCTCCGGCGGCTCGCTGGTGATCGACCGCACCGAGGCCATGACCACGATCGACGTGAACACCGGCCGCTTCATCGGCAAGGGCAAGTCGCTCGAGGAGACCGTGACCCGCTGCAACCTCGAGGCGAGCGAGGAGATCGCCCGCCAGCTGCGCCTGCGCGACATCGGCGGCATGGTCATGATCGACTACGTGGACATGGTCATGCCCGCGAACCGCGACCTGGTGCTGCGCCGTCTGGTGGAGTGCCTGGCGCGCGACCGCACCAAGCACCAGGTGGCCGAGGTCACCTCGCTCGGTCTGGTGCAGATGACCCGCAAGCGCGTGGGCCAGGGCCTCGTGGAAGCGTTCTCCGAGGAGTGCCCGACCTGCAAGGGACGCGGCTTCATCCTGCACGACGAGCCCACCGTGTCCGCCTCGTACGACGATCCGTACGCCTTGAAGGGCGGCGATCCGTTCATCAAGACGAACAAGCACGGCCGCGGCACCACGGCCCCCAAGGAGCCCGCCGCCCCGCAGGGATCGTCCGCGGACGTCAAGGCCAAGCTCGCCCAGATCGCAGCCGCCGCGGTGGCCGCGAACCGGGCCGAGGACGAGGAGTGACGCGGTTCCAGTCACTTTGACACGCCCGGGCGTCCGGTTTGACTTGACGCCCGGCGTGGTGTAAATTTTTGCGTCGGTGTCTAACCGCGGGCTCGGCGCGTTAGGCAAGAAGCTTTCCAAGTTAATAAAGGATTGGTTATGTACGCGATTGTGAAGGCCGGTGGCCATCAGGAAAAGGTCGAGGTCGGCGACGTGATCTACGTCAACCGTCTCGAGGCGAAGAACGGCGAGACCGTGGAGTTCCCGGCCGCCCTCGTGGTCGACGGCGCCAAGGTCACCCTGGCCGCCGCTGATCTGGCCAAGATCTCCGTCAAGGGCGAAGTCGTCAACGACGAAGCCAAGGGCCCGAAGATCAACATCCAGAAGTTCAAGAACAAGACCGGCGTTGCCCGTCGCAAGGGTCACCGTCAGAAGCTGACCGGCGTCAAGATCACGGCTATCGCCTGATTTTTCCGGCAGTCGGTTTAGGAATCGAAAGGAACCAGACATGGCACACAAGAAGGGCGCGTCCAGCTCTCGCAACGGTCGCGATTCGAATCCCCAATACCTCGGCGTGAAGAAGTTCGGCGGCGAAGCCGTCGTGGCCGGCAACATCATCGTGCGTCAGCGTGGCACCAACTTCCACCCGGGCCACAACGTCGGCATGGGCAAGGATCACACCCTGTTCGCCCTGACCGACGGCGCCGTGAAGTTCGGCGTGCGCCGCGATCGCAAGGTCGTCGACGTCATCGCCGCCTGAGCGCATCGAGCTGCATAGCTTTCCCAAAGGCCGCATTCCGCATTCGCGCGGGGTGCGGCCTTTTGCGTATCCGGGGGCTGTCCGTCATCCCCCATATAGTCGCGCATTCCATGTGTCTGCTGTTCCATGTGTCTGCCGTTTCGCGCTCGTTTTTCTTCGCATGCCCGCTATGTCGGTGTCTGGCAGCCGCGTATTCGCCGTTCCGCGCGCCCGCATCTGTGCGCTCTGTACCTACCATCCCGGTTCCCCCGTCTTTTCGCATCCAGCATCCTCGGTATCCAGCACGCGATTTCCTCCATCTACCGGCATGTCGGTTTTCCGGTTCCCGCATTCCATGTGTCTGCCATTTCAGATGTCTGCCGTTCCGCGCGCCCGTCCTCCCGCATATCCGTTCCTTGCATGTCTGTATTGCGCCCCCTGCCTGCGTCGCGCCCCCTATCTGGCTCTTTCCCGCTTTGCGCTCTGCTGCACACCTCATCCTTCCAACTTGCGGGCTGAAAACGACGAAATCCGCTGTTCTAAGCGCCAAACCCCCGCTGTAGCGTCCGTTTGGCGCTTAGAATTCCAGATTTCATCGTTTTGAGCCCGCAACTTGTTCGCCAGTCGCCGCCAGTTGCCGCCAGCCACCCGCCAGCCACCCGCCAGCCACCCGCCAGTCGCCCGCCCAGCCACCCGCCAGTCGCCCGGCAAATCCCGGTAAGTCCGGCAATCCGCCCCGTGAGTCCCTCGGCACAGGTCATGCCCGCCCATCAGACGTGAGGCACTCCGGCCGCATCGAGCCGCTGCCTGAGCAACTGGGGCCTGTCCAAGTCGCCGTAGTACATGCGCACCATGCCCACGCCCTGCCGCTCCAGGCACCGCTGGCGTTCTCGCTCTTCGTCCACCACGGCGCGGATCGTGCGCCCGTCGGTCATCGTCCGGTCCGCGTACTTGCGCGTGCCGTCAAGTTCACCCGCCACTTGCCCGCCGTCGTCGCGCGTCCACAGAAAATCCGGACGGTGCGTGCGCCGCGGATCGTCCAGACACGGGAACGGCTTCTGCAAATCATGCGGCGGGTATCCGAGACCGATCAGCACCGCCCGCGCCTCCGACTCACCGCCGTTTTCGCTGCGTCCGTCCGCCAGTGAGAACGCGCGCTCGACCGCAGCTCGCCGTCGCGTGTATTTCACCGAGCCCGGAAACCCGAGCATCTGCTCGCGTTGAACCAGACCGGTGCGCAGCGCGGCATCGAGCGGGGCAAGGGCATAGCGCAGCGGATGGTGCGCGGCGCAGTCGAACAGCGTGCGCAGGGGACTGGTGACCGTTACGCCGTCCGGCGTCGTGACGGTTTCCGGATAGGCGATGGGGCAGCGGGCGAGCCGGTCGGTGTTGCGGTAATGCGCACCGGGCTTGGCGACGATGCGGACGGGCATGGCCAGCCGGTACGAGCAGTCCAGACCGAGCATGATCGCCGCGGTGGATCCGCAGAATATCCAACCGGGGTGCCGCATCGAGAGGGCGCGCACGATGTGACGCGTGCGGTCGAGCGGATCCAGCGAGTTCCAGTACGCGGCCCGCGCATACAGACCGCGGTACGGGCGCACGATCTCGCCAACGTGCAGACGACGGTCGAGCGCCTTGGCCGCCGCTTCGTCGTTGGGCATGGCGCACCGTTGCGCGCGTTCGGCGTCGGCGAACAGCAGGTTCAATGCATGATGGCGTTTCATGGCGTCAGCGTAGGAAGCCCGGGCGGATATTCAAGGGGAACGGGGATTTCCCGTTCGGCGCTTCGGCGGATCTCCGTGCGACACGCCCGTCCCCTATGCGCCCTGTGCGGTGACGCTCGCCGCAACGCGGATTTGCGGGCTCAAAACGACGAAATCTGGAATTCCAAGCGCCAAACGGACGCCGCAGCGGGGGTTTGGCGCTTAGAACAGCAGATTTCGTCGTTTTCGGCACGCAAATTGTGCGTGGGAGAGGGGAGGATGCCGGCGCAGCGGGGTGCACCGGTGCGCACTGGGTCGCATCGGGACGTGCCGGGGCGCGGCGGCCCGCAATCGGGCGCAATCGGTACAGTAGAGGGTTATGAGTGATTTTGTGGATAGAGTGACCGTGCACCTCAAGGGCGGCGACGGCGGCAACGGGTCGGCCGGCGTGCGCCGCGAGAAGTACAAGCCGCTGGCCGGACCGAACGGCGGCAATGGCGGCGACGGCGGCTCCGTGATCTTCGTGGCCGACCGCAACACGACGAGCCTGCTGGACTACCGCTTCATGCCGCACCGCGTGGCGGACGGCGGCACGATGGGTCTGGGCGACAACAAGGACGGCTCCAAGGGCGCCGACCTGATCCTGCCCGTGCCGTGCGGCACCGTCGTGTTCGACAAGAAGGACAAGAGGCGCCTCGAGCCCCTCGCGGACCTGCGCCACCCCGGCGACCGCTTTGTGGCGGCGGCCGGCGGCGCGGGAGGCCTCGGCAACGTGTCGCTGGCGAACAAGACCCGCCGCGCGCCCGGCTTCGCGCTGCTCGGCGAGCCCGGCGAGGAGCGCGACGTGGTGCTCGAGCTCAAGTCCATCGCCGACGTGGCGCTCGTGGGTTTCCCCTCGGCCGGCAAGTCGAGCCTCATCGCCGCGATGAGCGCCGCCAAGCCGAAGATCGCCGACTACCCGTTCACCACGCTCGTGCCGAACCTCGGCGTGGTGCAGGCCGGATCCATGCGCTACACCATCGCCGACGTGCCCGGCCTCATCCCCGGAGCCTCGCAGGGCAAGGGCCTGGGACTGGAGTTCCTGCGCCACATCGAGCGCACGGAGATCATCGCGCACGTGATCGACTGCGCCACGCTCGAGCCGAACCGGGACCCGATGGCCGACTACGAGGCCCTCGAGCACGAGCTCGCCCAGTACGCGGACAGCCTCGACCTGCCGCTCGGCGCCATCCCGATCGCCGAACGCCCGCGCGTGATCATCCTCAACAAGGTCGACGTGCCCGAGGCCAAGGAGCTCGCCGAATTCGTGCGCCCCGACTTCGAGAAGCTGGGCCTCAAGGTGTTCGTGGTGTCCACCGCGTCGCACGAGGGCCTGAAGGAGCTGGGCTTCGCGCTCGCCAACCTCGTCAACGAGATGCGCCGCAAGGTGCAGGAGCGCGAGGACGCCGCCGAGGCGGAGCGCGTGGTCATCAAGCCGCTGGAGGACCGCCAGTCGGCACGCCGCGCGCCCGCCGGCAAGAAGGGCGTGCTCGAGTTCTCGATCGAGCGCGAGGAGAACCCGGACGGTACGCCGCTGTTCGTCATCACCGGCACCAAGCCCGAACGCTGGGTGCTCCAGACCAACTTCGACAACGACGAGGCCGTGGGCTACCTCGCCGACCGTCTGGCCAAGCTGGGCGTGGAGGACGAGCTGCGCCGCAAGGGCGCGCGACCGGGCGACGAGGTGCAGATCGGCCGCGGCAACCGCGCGGTGGAGTTCGACTGGGATCCGTCCATCGCGGCCGGCGCGGAGATGCTCGACGGCTCGCAGCTGGGCGCGCGAGGCAAGGACCTTCGCCTCGAAAGCGAGAACGGCTACGCCCGCCGCCGCACCAACTCCGAGCGCCGCGAGCAGTACAAGGCCATGATGGACGCCAAGAGCGCCGTGCGCGCCGCCATGGAGGCCGAGCGTCTGGCCGGCCACTGGGCCGATCCGTCCATCGACGACGACCGCCACGACACGACCAGCCTGTTCGGCCGCGGCGAGGATCCGGACGACGCCGGCAAGGCCGACGACGACGCCGAAGGCCGGGGCGAGTAGCGTCATGGCCATGGACACCGAAGCCGAGGTGCGCCGTGCGATCGCCGGTGCGCAAACCGTCGTCGTCAAGGTCGGCTCGAGCTCGCTGACCCGCTCGTCCGGCCATCTGGACGCGGCGCGGCTCAACGCGCTCGCCGCCGCCCTGGCGCAGACCGCGCTCATGGGCGCCCGCGTGGTGCTGGTCTCCTCCGGCGCCATCGCGGCCGGCTTCGGCCCGCTCGGCTTCGTCTCCCGGCCCAAGGACGTGGCCACCCAGCAGGCCACCGCCGCCGTGGGGCAGGGCCTGCTCATGGCCCAGTACGAGGCCGCGTTCGCCCGCTTCGGCATCCGCGTGGGCCAGATTCTCATCACCGCGGAGGACACGATCCGCCCGCAGCAGTACCGCAACGTGCAGCGCACGCTTGGCCGTCTGCTCGATCTGGGCGTGGTGCCGATCGTCAACGAGAACGACTCCCTCGCCAGCAACGAGATCCGCTTCGGCGACAACGACCGGCTTTCCGCGCTGGTGGCCAACTTGGTGCGCGCCGACGCGCTCGTGCTCCTGACGGACGTGGACGCGCTGTACACCGCGCCCCCCAGCCAGCCCGGCGCCCGCCGCATCGGCTTCGTGCCGGACGTGGTGGCCGCGCTCGGCGACGTGACCGTGACCGGCCCGACCTCCGGCGTGGGCACCGGCGGCATGGTCACCAAGCTCGAGGCGGCCCGCGTGGCGGCGGTTTCCGGCATCCCCGCGGTGCTCACGAGCGCGTCCAACGCCGGCCCGGCCCTCATGGGCGACCCGGTGGGCACGGCGTTCGCGCCGGTCAAGGCGCGCGGATCGTCCCGCCGCCTGTGGATCGGGTTCGCCGCCGAGCCGCGCGGCACGCTCGTGGCCGACTCCGGCGCCGCCGAGGCCGTGCGCGGGGGACGGGCCAGTCTGCTCGCCGCCGGCGTGCTCGAGGTGCGCGGCGACTTCTCCGCCGGCGACCCGGTGTGGATCGACGACGAGTCCGGCAACCACCTGGCCCGAGGGCTCGCGGGCTTCGACTCCGAGGAGATCCCGCAGATGCTCGGCCGCACCACCGTGCAGCTGAAGCGCTTTCTCGGCGACGAATACGCGCATCCCGTCGTCCACCGCGACAACCTCGTGCTGGTGTGAGGGCGGGGCGGCCGACCCCGGCAAACAGCTCCGCAGACGGCCCCGGCGATCGGCGAAACCGCCCCTTGCCCGGGTCGCGCGCTCGGATTACCCTAAAAGCCATGACTATGGCTCAATGGCAGACTTTCAGTGACCGCATCAACCACGTCGCCCCGAGCGCCACGCTGGCCGTCGATTCCAAGGCTAAGGCCATGAAGGCCGCCGGACTCGACGTGATCGGATTCGGCGCCGGCGAACCCGATTTCCCCACCCCCGCGACCATCGTCGACGCGGCCGCACAGGCGTGCCGTGAACCCCGCAACTACAAGTACACGCCCACGCCCGGCCTGCCCGAGCTGCGCGAGGCCATCGCCGCGAAGGTGCTGCGCGACTCCGGCTACGAGGCGACCGCCGACCAGGTCGTCGTGACCAACGGCGGCAAGCAGGCCGTCTACGAAACCTTCCAGATCCTGCTCAACGACGGCGACGAGGTCATCATCCCCACCCCGTACTGGACGAGCTACCCGGAGGCCGTGAAGCTGGCCGGCGGCGTGCCCGTCGAGGTGTTCGCCGGCGCCGGCCGCGACTTCGAGCCGGACATCGCGGCGATCGAGGCCGCCCGCACCGAGCGCACCAAGGCGATCATCGTCACGTCCCCGAACAACCCGACCGGCGCGGTGTGGAGCCGCGAGACCATCCGCGCGATCGGCGAATGGGCCGTGGAGCACCACGTGTGGGTCATTTCCGACGAGATCTACGAGCACCTCAACTACGACGGCGCCAAGACCGCCTACGTGGGCGTGGAGGTGCCGGAGTGCCGCGACCAGCTCATCGTGCTCAACGGCGTGGCCAAGACGTACGCCATGCCCGGCTGGCGCGTCGGCTGGATGGTCGCCCCCGCCGAGGTGGCCAAGGCCGCGTCCAAGCTGCAGGGCCACCTGAGCTCCAACGTGTCCAACGTGTCCCAGCGCGCGGCCCTCGCCGCCGTGGCCGGCCCGCTGGACGAGGTGTACATGATGCGCGAGGCGTTCGACGCCCGCCGCAAGGCCATCGTCGCCGCGCTGAACGAGATCGACGGCGTCTACTGCCCGACCCCGACCGGCGCGTTCTACGCGTTCCCGGACGTCACCGGCCTCCTCGGCAGGCCGTTGGGCGCCAAGGGCACTGTGGTCGGGTCCTCCGCCGAACTCGCCGCCGCGCTGCTGGACGAGGCCCACGTGGCCGCCGTGCCGGGCGAGGCGTTCGGCGCCCCCGGCTACCTGCGCTTCTCCTACGCGCTGGCCGACGACCAGCTCGCCGAGGGCATGCGCCGGTTCCAGGCGTGGGTGGCCGGCAAGTAGGCCCGTCCGTCGCCCGTTTGCGCGCGTCCATTCGTGTGCGTCCGCCCGCCGGCGCGCTTCGGCGTGTTCGTTGAAATCCCGTGGTTTTCCGCGGGATTTTTTCGTTTGCGGGCGCATGGCGGGACACGCGAGTGGACGAATGCGCCAAGACCTGCTAAATTGTCCTCTTGGCGGTTTTCGCCGTGCGCAAGCGTCCGGTCTTCCGGTTCCGATAGCATGGCGGAGTTCACCTAGGGAAGTGGCGCAATTGGTAGCGCAACGGTCTCCAAAACCGTAGGTTGTGGGTTCGAGTCCCGCCTTCCCTGCCAATCATTTCTTAAAACAGTCGAGCAAGCGAAGGACGGACATGGCAAAGGCATCCGAAGCTGAGAAGGCAGCCAAGCCGAACGTTTTTATGCGCATCGGTCTGTTCATCAAGCAGATTATCGACGAAATGCGTAAGGTCGTTACGCCCACCGGCAAGGAACTGCTCGGCTGGTCCTTCGCCGTGTTCATCTTCGTCCTGCTGCTGATGGCCTTTGTGACCGCCATGGATTTCGGTCTGGGCAAGCTCGTGATGCTGGTGTTCGGCTGATCGCCGGACTGACGTGAAGGTGAGTGCATGACTGACGAAGTGAATCTGGACAACATCCCGCAGGACGGCGAGGATACCGTTGCCCCCGAGACCGCCGAAACCCCCGAGGTCGCGGTCGATCTTTCCGCTCCGGTGGAGGATTCCGCCGACGATTCCTCCGAAACCCCGGTGAACGTCGAGGCGGCCGACGCCGCTCCGGCCGTCGCTCCCGAGCAGCCCGTCGCCACCGTCGAGTCCCCCGCCCCCGTCTTTGACGACGATGACGAGGACAAGGAGGAGAACCTGTCCGAGGAGGCGGAAGCCGAGGACGCCGGCCAGAAGGCCGTGGAGGAGTTCTCCAAGTCCCTGCGCTCCCTCGAGGGCAAGTGGTACGTGCTGCACACCTACTCCGGTTACGAGAAGCGCGTGAAGACCAACGTCGAGTCCCGCATCGTCTCCTTCGGCCTCGAGGACAAGATCTTCCAGATCGAAGTGCCGATGGAGGAGGTCGAGAAGCACACCGACAAGGGCAAGAAGGTCATCACCCGCGTGCGCGTTCCCGGCTACGTGCTCATCCGCATGTGGCCCGACGAGGACGCCCGCCGCATCGTGCGCGAGACCGAAGGCGTCACCGGCTTCGTGGGCCCGACCCGCGACCCCGCGCCGCTGTCCCGCAAGGAAGTCGTCGCCATGATGGCTCCGATGATCGCCTCCGAGGCGCTCAAGAAGGCCGGCGACAAGCCCGCCGCCGCCAAGAAGCGCACCGTCGAGGTGGCCTACGCGGTCGGCGATCAGGTTACCGTCACCGACGGCCCCTTCACCACGATGTCCGCCGTCGTCTCCGACGTGGAGCCGACCACCCAGAAGCTCACCGTGCTCGTGTCCATCTTCGGCCGCGACACGCCCGTCGAGCTCGGCTTCAACCAGGTCGAGAAGCTCCAGTAGCGTTTCTCGCTTGGTTTCGCTCGCAAGCGTTATGCATGTCCCCGCAGGATTCATTTCCCGCGGGGACATTTGCGTTGTTGCGGCCATGCGAGACATGCTGACGCGTGCTATGTTCCGTGTCCTGAACCGTTCCGCCCTGCATATCCCGCCCGCAAATTGAGCGAATCCATCGCTTCGCGGCGCCGAAGCGGCCGGTATGCACTGGAACTGCTCAATGTGCACATGCGTCGGTCCGTGGATTGAGCGAATCCAGTGCCGCAAGCACTGTGCCGGGGGTGCGGACGAAAAGTTGGACGCTTTGGCGTCCGGATTGGAGTCCGCAATGTACCGCAAGGACGTCAAGCGCATGGTCGTCGGCCTGTTCTACGACGACCGCATCAACGCGCCCGAGATCATCC
>NZ_WBSN01000014.1 GCF_009299475.1 Bifidobacterium avesanii
AATAAGAACACTATTTTCACTGAATTTTGAAAATAAAATTACTAATAAAAAGAAAATTGAAGCAAATAAAACAAAACAAGATATAAAGAATTTTTTTATGATGTCTGGAAAGTTAAAACTAGGAAATACTTTCAATAAAAGTGCTGAGAACAAAACAATATATATAAGACCGCACCCATTTCGAGCATTAGTCACTACAAGTAATGCACTATTTAAAATAGCAAAAATACCTAACTCTATATAAGAAATTAACGACTTACGTAAATAAAGCCATAATAAAACAACATTTAGAAAAACATACGAAGGATACGTTACGTATGAGAAACCGAGAGAATAACGTATTACGCCATTAGCGCGTATATTTGTTGTAGAGGGAATTAAACCACAAAAAGACGATATTATAATAAAGATAGACACAAAAGTTTGGACAAAAATTGTACATTTAGCTATATCAGCGAACAAGATTTTTCTACCACAAAAAAGTAAGATAGAAAACGCCAATAGATCTTCGTGTCCCCAAAAATATGTTTGAAGATTGAAAATAATTAATACAAATGCAACAATAACGTCTAATAAAGAAAGATCGTTAATAAAAATAATCTCGGAAATAATAAATAAAAATACTGAAAAATAATAAAGAATATTATTATGACCGAAATAAACTGAAAAATTGCTAGTATTAAGTAATGCAACACTTAACCATATAGTATAAGCAACAAAAAAAACAGGAGCTTGTTTAAAAGCTAAATTATGTGCTGGAGCAGCATGCAAGGCTTTATTGAAGAGCATTTTGTACCGCCTCCAGCCACTGGAAATGATATTGTTCGGTCGGCTCTAAAATTGCGCCTTCTCCCCATTCATTCCAAGCGTTAATAACCAAAATATCGGCGGCATCTTTTCGATTCTGTGAAATTAATTGATGCAAATATTTTTCAAATTTTTTAGGTGTTGCTCCCTTTGTAATAAAAGCTCGACTGCCTTTCCTCGGCGAATTATCAAAATTGGTAAAACATGAACGTAAAATTTTCCTATTATTGTATGTTCTATTTTTTTCAAGGAGCTTTTGCCACAGATAATCGTAATCAATAATATCAGTACGCTTAGTTTTCTTATTAAAAAAACGAAGCGCTTGACGTACATAGGAAATTTGGTAATGAGCTGAATATAGTGGCTCAAACTCCATTACAGCTTCAGAATACTTACTAAAGGCATTAGAATTGAAAGTACTGATAAACTCAATCAAATATATCTTTTCTAATCCAATCGATTCTAAGTAGCGATTCCAGTATTCAATCATTTGATCAAACTGAGGAATTCGATTCGGAGAATAAATAAATAGAACAGGCTGATTGTTGATACGAATGTATCTACTATCTTTAAAGAAGGGCAAGAAATATTCAATATGGGCTTTCCAGTCCTTTTCACCACCGAAAGTCTGAGGCATTATAATTTCTTTGTTTTTCCCATCCCATGCACGTGTCCATGGTTCGTTAGCCCAGCAAAAACAAAACTCTTGCGTTGCTTCTTTGGTCTTTAAAAGGTTTTCTACAGGTTTTTCAAGAAGTAACTTACCGTTGAACCAGTAGTGATAATAAATAAATCCATCGATACCATACTGTCGAGCTAAGGAATGCTGCCAAACCAATTCACTCGTCTTTGATAAATCATAATAATGATCATTTAGAGGAACTAACGGCTGAATATGACCAGAATACAGAGGAGCTGCTCTTCTTACATTTGTCCATTCAGTGAAACCCTTTCCCCACCATTTATCATTTTCCGGAAAGGTATAATATTGGGGTAGGTGCAAGGCCAACGTCTTCATTTTATCTCTCCTTTACGTTTGGTTTAACAAATAAGATAGTAGCAATTTGTGAAATTCTTTTTAGTAGATTACGCTTTAACAATCCACAATGCCAAAGCTTATATACGTGTGCCAGATTTCTTTCTTTAAGTGTTGCCGCATAGAGAAACACTTTCTCTCTTTCTCTATCATGCATAAATTCATTATACTGTTTATATAAATATTCCACTTGTTTGCAGTTTTCCCAATATTTAGCTGCATTAGTATGGAAAGAACAGATCTTCTCAATAAGTGAATAATGTTCAGCTCCGACAACATTGTCCCCGTGCTGCCTGTATAAAACTAATTGCTCCGGAATCTTTGTAAGATAACCACAGGATACTGCAATATCGCAAATCCACCAATCATGCATAACGATATCTGGCGAATACTTTGTTTGGCAAATTAAGCTATACAATGCTTTATTGCCCATAATGGTGCAACCTGCAACAATACTTGTATTAAGGATTTCTTCAGCAACCGGTTGTATCTGATCTTTTCCAGAATCCTTTAAAAAAGAATTAGCGATGGTGGATAAATTCTCATCCACAACTTTCATGTCCGAATAAACAAGCAACGGCACATCTTTACCGTACTGTTTTTCAAGCCCTTTCATATATGAAAGAGATACTTCTAATTTCCTTGGTAGCCAATAGTCATCCTGATCACTCAGACAAAAATAATCACTCGTTGCATATCTCAACATATCAAGGAAGTGATATGCAGCATTTTTGTGCACAATACCCGTTTTTAAACTGAATATACGCTGATCACTAGATGACAACTTTTCGATTACGCGTTGCGAACCATCACTTGAGCCATCATCAGATATATATAAATTCCAATTCGACATTGTCTGTTTACGAATGGAATTAACCTGTTCTTCCAAATATTTCTCGCCATTATAACATGCTAAAAATATATCAATCATATTAGATACCTCGCTGCATTTCTACGCTATACCTAATTACAACTGATGAAGCGAAGTATATTACGTATGTTTGGAGAACATAAAACACTTTTCTTTAGCAAAGCTCGCTTTTCTCTTGTCGTTAATCCATCTCGACAAACAAGCACTTTATAATATAGAAAGTTAGAATATTCTTTCTTATTATTAATTAAATCTTCTTTATACTTATTTTCTATATTTGCGTACGCTTTCAACGCTTTAGATACATTCGTTGTAATACTATCGCTTGATATATGCTGTTCGACAAGAATTTGATCAGTAAATGATAGTTTATTACCTTTCTTCAAGATACGAATGGCCAAATCCCAATCTTGAAATCGAGGTAATGTTGGATCGAATTTATTCTCATCCAACACCGACTTCTTAGCAACAATCATTTGCGTGCTAACAAAGTTCGTTTCCAGAATTGTGGGATATCCTAATCCTTTGTTAACGATTTTTATTGCAGGCTGTATATCAATTACTTTGTTTTCTACTGAGATTGTTTGCATCTGACAGATATCAATGTCTGATTTATTCGCTTCTAAATTAGCTAATTGAGTGGAAAGCTTCTTAGGCAACCAAACATCATCACTGTCTTGAAAGGCAAGAACGCTACCTTTTGCCAGCGAAATACCATAATTTCTGGCAACACATGCACCTTGATTTTTTTGATAATAATAGTGTATTCGAAGATCATTAAATTGACGAACAACGCTTTCAGTATCATCAGTAGATCCATCGTCAACGATTATTAGTTCAAAATCCTGATAATCTTGTTGCAGAATACTAGTTATCGATCGTCCTATCAAAGTTGAACGATTATATGTCGGCATTATTATCGATACTGAGCACATCTTATAACTAGTCTCCTGACTAAATCGACATTGTTTGCTACTTTTCAGTCCCGCTTAAACAAATCTCGCGTGTAGACCTTGTCCTCGGCATCGTTCAGCTCAGCGTTCCACCGGTTCGCCACGATCACGTCGGCGCGCCGCTTGAAGTCCTCCAGATCGTGTGTCACCTCGCTGCCGAAGAAGTCCGGGGCATCCAGCGTGGGCTCGTACACCAGCACGGTCACGCCCTTGGCCTTGATGCGCTTCATCACACCCTGAATGGAAGACTGACGGAAGTTGTCCGAACCGGACTTCATGGTCAGGCGGTAGATGCCCACCACGGGGTTCTTCACGTCCTTGACGCGCTCGAGCACCTCCTCGGCCACAAAGTCCTTGCGGGTGCGGTTCGCGTCCACGATCGCACCGATCAGGTTCTGCGGCACGTCCGCATAGTTCGCGAGCAGCTGCTTGGAATCCTTCGGCAGGCAGTAGCCGCCGTAGCCGAAGCTTGGGTTGTTGTACTTGTCTTCGATGCGCGGATCCAGGCACACGCCGCGGATGATCTGGCCGGCGTCAAGGCCGCGGGCCTCCGCGTAGGTGTCCAGCTCGTTGAAGTAGGCCACGCGCAGCGCGAGGTAGGTGTTGGCGAACAGCTTGATCGCCTCGGCCTCCGTGCAGCCGCACACCAGCTGGGGAATGCCGCAGGAGCCGTCGGCGTTCACGCGGTCCTGCTCGGCGGGATCCGCGCCCTGCGCCAGCAGACGGGCAAACTCGTGGGCGGCCTCGGTCGCCTCCACATCTTCCACCGGCGCACCGGCCACGATGCGGGACGGGTGCAGGTTGTCGTACAGGGCGTGGCCCTCGCGCAGGAACTCCGGGGAGAAGATGATGCGCTTGTCCCCTGTCTTCTCGCGCAGGCTGTCGGTGTAACCCACCGGGATGGTGGACTTGATCACGATCCACGCGGTCGGGTTCACCTCGCGGATCGCATCCACGGCGGCCTCGACGCTGGAGGTGTCGAAGTAGTTCTTCTTCGGGTCGTAGTTCGTCGGAGTGGCCACCACGGCAAAGTCCGCGCCGCTGTATGCGCTCTTCGGATCCAGGGATGCGGTGAAGTCCAGTGGCATGGTGCCGTCCGTCTTGCCGTCCAGGAACCGGGTGATCTCCGAATCCACGATCGGGCTCCTACCCGCGTTGAGCATCTCGACCTTCTCCGGCACGATGTCCAGCGCATGCACTTCGTTGTGCTGCGACAGCAACAGCGCCACGGACAGTCCCACGTAGCCGGTACCGGCAACCGCAATCTTCATAGTTTTTCCCCCGTTTGGGTTGGTTCTGCTATCAGTGCCGTCGGATGACGGCAATATGAGTACAAGTATAGAACGGATGGCGGGCAGCTGTACTTTTGGGAGGGAGAATCTCAGCAAGGAAACAACCCTTGAGCGCTGGCTGAAAACTGAAAGAAAAGAACTTGCACTGGAATAGGACGGTCGCGGCAATTGCAACATGCCTTTAGAACATGAAGTCACATTAGAGATGAAACGAACCACGAAGCAAGACTTCGCGCTGATTGATCCCAACGTATTAGTCAGCCAATCACCAACTACCTGCGATGCTAAAGACCACCCTATGCGAAAAGCAAATGGGGGGGGAATCATCGCATCGATTAGACACCATGAAGTGGCCTGATTTTTGTTCCGACTCTGTTATGTGACGACTTGTGTCGTCTGCTGTCGTAATACCCGTTCTCAACCTGTTCTGGTGCCCTATAGTCAAAGGAGGCGTGCGGACGCTTCGAGTTGTGCCACGAGACCCAGCGCATCGTCGCGCACTTCAGCTCAATCACACTCCGGTAGGGTTTGTTGGCCCGGATCAGCTCGCGCTTGTACAGTTAATCGCGCGCTCGGCTAGCGCGTTGTTGTATAAGTCGCCGATCATTTCTGCCGAGAGGAGCATGCTCGCTTCGGCCACATGCATAGAGTACACGAGGCTGATGTACTACGGCCGTGGTTGGAATGGTGCACGCACCCGTCCGCGCCACCATGGCATCCATCCCATGACCGCCTGGCCCAGTACCCGCAACGGCAGCTTCCGGTGCACATCGTGGAGGCGACCGCCCAGCCGACGATCCTGCGCACACACATGATGACTGAAAGATTATGGAAACACATTAAAGATAACCGCTCACTTGAATTAAAATTGACATAAATGTGTATGAACACTAACATATGAGCTATTCATAATCGGTATTCAATTTCATATGATAAGCAATCCTGATCATGAATAGCATCTAGCCTCACTGAAAACCTCATCGAGGCTAGTGAATAATTAACGCATCTACAAAAATGCTAATTGTGATTAATAAACGGCGAAGATAATTATGGTAAAAAATACAATACGCAATGGTTCAATCGATCTGATTCGCACTATTGGTATTATCGCAATCGTAGCAACTCATGCATTCTCCTCTTATCCAATAACACGAACATTACTGTATCCATGGCAAGTGCCTATATTCTTTGTGCTAAGCGGATGGTTCTGGAAATCAAAAAAATCTCCATCTTCTGAGATTAAAAGCCGTTGCACAGCATTACTTATCCCCTATTGTTCATGGCTAATTTTACTCTTAACCTTAGAAACAATTCTTTATATTCATTCTAATAACATTAACGGAATACTCAGGGTAGCTTGGAATGCTTTGCGAGGTGGCCAGTATGCAACAACACCATTCACAGTATTTTGGTTTATTACCGCTTTATTATTTGCCAGAATCTATTTAGTCCTAATAGAACGTATAGCTGGAACTATAGGAATAGTGGTAGTTTCTTTAGCTGGAATAGTTAGCGCTTGGCTTATACCTTATTATCTTAAAATTATGTGGCTATCATTAGGATTGGCTCTTCCATGTACTGTGTTCATAGTTGCAGGAATTATTGGTGGCCGTTTTTCGTGATCTGCTATAATTAGTAAAACGTGTAAAACTATTATTGCATGTTTCTGTACTTTCATTGGTTGCATTGGCTTCATACTGGGAGCCAAACCATTTGATATTAAAAATGCAAATTTTGGCACACCAATTCTTAGTATTGTGTGTTCATGTTTATTATGTGTTGGCGCAACTTTGTTGATTGAGTTAATACTCTCAGGTAAAAAACTTACTTGGTTCACATGGTTTGCATCACTCGGCCTGCCAATCATCTTTATTCACCCATTATTCTTTATGCTCTTAAAACAAATGGGGAATGCCACAGTCGGTGGATTCTTAACTGTTTCAGCCGCTTCAAGCGTAGTAGCAATTTGTATCCATAAGTCATCAGCACTCACTAAAATATTTGGGTAAATTTTTTAAAATGACTTCTTAAAACATAAAACGCTAATATCATTATAATTTTAGCTAAAAGAATAAATGATATTAGCAAAAGTAAATGTCTTTGCACTGAGTACAGTGCCACCTATGCATCTACCAACTAAACAATAACATGATACAAATAGCAGCAATCTCTAAAGAGAATATTCATTTTCATAGTTATATTTTTAAAGTGTGCAAAAGAGATTATTAAATCTTACAGAAGATACCTATTTTTTCTTTTTTAACAATGAAATAAATTGTTTAATATCACCATGAAGATAAAAAACAGCTAGGAAGGAAAGACTATAGAAAAAAATATAAATTATAAAATCAATAATAACATTACCTGTTTGCCAATAAAGTATAAACTTAGTGATATATGGCAAAGAAATTGCCACGATTCCCAAAACAATTACAATAGCAACAGGTTTAAGGAATTCACAAATAGTATGACCGAATGCTTTATAAGTAGTGTAATAAGCTACAGTAAAAGTTTGTAAAATAAACGCACATGTAACAAAAACCGTAAGGATAACAACATTACCTGTAATAGATCCTAATGACAAAAGCACAAGCATCACGGTTGTCGCAGCCAGCCCCTGACGAAAGAGAAGATCAGTACGACCAGCACTTTGTAAAATACCGCCTGTAACATTCATGACCATCTGAAAAATGATACTGAGAGATAAAATCACAAATAGAGGCACACAAGCACTCCATTGATCACCATAAAAAATAAGCACAATCTCATGCCCACATAAACCAAATATCCCTGCTATATAAGCACCAGCAATTGCAAGCGCTCTAACCATAAGCATCTGATAATTGTGAAGTCGTTCTTTATCATCCTGATATGCAGATAAATAAGGCTGAAGTATGGAGCCAAGAACACCGGGAATAAATTGAATAGGATAAGTTGTTAATTTATACGCCTTATCATACAGCCCTAATGGAATTGAGCCAAAAAATCGACCAATAATGAGATGATCTGTATTACGAGAAAAATAATTAATAATACTAAATCCAGCCTGATACGCCGAATATCGAGCAATAAGCCGTACCGACTTAAGAATATCTAATTTTTGTATACTAATCTGCTGCCGTACAGTAATTATGTTCCATAAGAAAATGGAAATCGCAGTTATATTTACATTCCAGACTAACGAATAAGTACCAAAACCGTTTAGCGCCATAACTACTGCAATTACACCACCAAAGACAGTAGTGGCAATTAAACGCACTCCAATCACATCAAAACGTTTATCACGTAGCAAAATACCATTAGGCACCATATTAACAGTATTAAAAAATACCGATACTGAAGACAACGCACATAATGGTATATATTCTGTTTCTTGATAAAACCAAGAAATAGGGAATCCCATAAATATGAAACATATGGTCAAGACTGCAGCGAGAATGAAAGAGAATATAAGCAAGCCACCAAAATCATAACGGTCAAGCTGCTTATATTGGATAATACCAGCACCAAAACCCATATCCGCAAGAATTGCAAATAGACTTGTAAATACCGTCAAGCCCGCCATTACACCATATTCTTCCGGGGACAACAAACGAGCTAACACAGCTGTCAATATCAACTGAATCAATACATTCATATATCGAGACGAAAACTGAATTACTGCTGCCTTAAAAAAACTAATATTATTATGTTTCATATATTCCGACTTAACTATTCCGGTCCTATTCATAAATAAGCATAATTATATACGATAATAATTTTATTAATTATTAATCAAATTCTCCCAATCTTTTGCAATTACTTCAGGCGAAAACATCTTCACTCGTTCTAACGATAGGGCAGAATACTGCTCACGTAGATCTCGACTATGAATTAATTGGCACAATTTGTTTCTAAAATCTTGAACGTCATCACCTTTGGCCATTAAACCATACATACCATGAGCTGTAACCTCTTGCATGGCTGGAATATCAAATGAGATCACCGGTAGTCCCACGCTCATTGCCTCAATAGACACAAGCGGCATTCCCTCCCATCGGCTAGGCAGTATAAAAATACTTGAGTTGAGATAGTGATTTATAAGATTCTCTCCAGTTAATGGCCCACACATAATAAACTTATTTTCTAATCCCTTTTCTGCAATTAGATCTAAAAATCTTTTTTCATCCGGACCTGAGCCAGCGATACTAATTTTCCAAGTTTCAGGTAACGCAGCAGCAATGTCAACTAGGTAATCCAAACCTTTCTGACGTAGCGAAAGACGCCCGGTAAAACATATAATCTTCAAATCTAAATTAGCAATTTTATTTGCATTGGCAATGGTCGCTGGATTATGAATTACAGTCACATTATCATTATATTTTCTCCATTTTGAAGCTGTATATGGCTCTAAGCAAATAATACCATCAGCTGAAGAGACATTTTTAATTAATTCATCAAAACGGTTCCCAAAGTAACTAACATCATTTTGATATATATCAAAATTATTATGCATCCACATATAAAAACGCGTTGCAGGAAAAATAGCTTTAAGGTGATTTAAATAAAGGAAGAAAGGCGGGTTAAGAATAACTATGTCATAGTGATTACGTTTCAATTCTTTATAAAAGAAATATTCTACATTATCTTTTACATATTTAGGAAAGATTAAATGCAGTAATTTCCTTAATATCTTTCCTGAAATTTTTAAAGGCGTCATTGGCTGCTGCACGAGAGGAACAGATGTATGATAAAAGTTATTCTTACAATCATAATTTAAAACATGTGTTTCATAACCAGCATTTTGCAGAAGATTAGCAGCATCCAATGTCACATGCTGCACCCCTCCTACCTGCAAATTATCAACACTAAACAAGATCTTTTTTTTCATGACTAACTCCGCTTCAACAAACTATTAAATTATATCAGATAAATCATATGGCATGCCATACTATAATTGCTCTGTCATCAGTCATTCTTCCCATTTGATAAGATTGACTCGGACAGAACAGAGACAGTCGATGCTTTTGTCATATATTCTATTTTAATATTGTCATTTGGACTTGTGAGATAGCAAAATCTATGATCGTTATGCGCACACTGCTCCTCATTATGAATTAGCAGAGTCTAAAATATACAATTATTAGCCGTATAGCACCCTGTGCCATACGAAACACTCATAACTGTATTACAGGTCCCCATATACGAAAGAAGAGCTCGGAGCAAATCATGCAGAAAATTTGCTCTATTAACTATGGTCAGTAGCACTTTGGATAAACAGTAACGAAAACCCATTTAATCCAAGCGTTAGATCACTACTCTTACTGCTCTTCATGCATAATAAGTAGTTATGGAAACAAATACGTCAGATATGAGCCAAGCCGTTGTATCAGTGATCATCCCCACGCTGAATCCCGGTGAGCAGATCATCACTTCACTTGAGCGTTGCCTTGAGCAGACTCGTCGCCCGGATGAGATCATCGTAGTGGATTCGGCGTCCAATGACGGTACGGCGGAGCGTGTGCAACGGTTCATCGACAAGCACGCCAAAGATCCGACAACGACCATCCGGTTCATCCCGATCCAACGTCAGGACTTCGACCACGGCGCGACCCGCGACATGGCATTACGCGAGTCCAAGGGCGACTTCGTGTTGTTCCTTACGCAGGATGCGCTGCCGGCTGATGCTCACTATATCGAGAATATCCTCAAGCCATTTGCGGACGAACATATTGCCATGGTCTCCGGTCGTCAGATCCCGCGACCCGATGCACGGCCGTCCGAGCGGCTTGTCCGCCAGTTCAATTATCCGGCCCAGTCGCATGTGCGCAGCGCCAAAGACATTCCCGCATACGGCATCAAGGCGTTCTTTGCCACTGATGTGTGTTCCGCATACCGGCGTTCGGCATATCTTGAGGTCGGAGGGTTCGAACACCCGATCACCACGAATGAAGACATGTTCATTGCGGCGGCGTTCCTGTATGCAGGGTACTCAATCGCATATGACGCGGACGCGCAAGTGATTCACTCCCATAACTTCACATGGAAGCAGCAGTACAAGCGCAACTATGCGATGGGACGTGAAATCACCAAGCACCAAAGCCTGCTTCGCAATGCGAAGGTAGCCGGGGAAGGCGCGTCGCTGGTGAAAAATGTGATGTCCGGCCTAATAAAACAGCATGCGTTCGGCGAACTGTTCTGGTTCGTGGGCGACTGCGCGGCACGACTGCTGGGCAATCGTGCCGGCACTGCGGCAGCCAAACGTGAGAGTGCGCGATAATTTCCGCATTCTCACCTATCATCACCGGTTATATGTAACGCCCGTATCCAGCCACCCCATCGGCGTCTGGTCCACACCCAACTGGGCGGTGGCCTTCGCCGATGTGGTCACGTCGAAGTCGTACGTAACCGAGGCGCCGGAAGCCAAGTAGACCACGCTGGTGAGCAGGCTCTTGCCGTTGAGCTTGGCCTTCTGGGCGTTGTCGGTCACTTTTCCGGTGCCGGACGCCTTGAGATTGGAGATGGAGCCGCCGACGGGACCGTAGAAGAGCATCTTCTCCACGGCGGTGCCGGCGCCGCCAACACCGTTGTTGCCGCCTACCAAGTACCACGAGTACTTGCTGACGTCGTTTTCCGGAATGGTATTGGTCATGGTGAAGCTCACATGGTAGTTCTGGGAGCCGTCGGCGTTGGTGCCGGTATGGGTGACGACGGTCTTGCGCTTGATGTACCAGTCGAGCTTGGAGGCGTTCTGCTGGTTCAAGTAGATGCCCACTTCCGGGTTCTCCTCGCTGGAGGGGGAACTCTTGGCGAAGCCGGCGTTCTGGAAGTTCTGGGCCTCGTCCTCGTGGAACGTGTACATGTACAGGTGGCGCTGTTCGGCCAGAGAACCCAGGGACTGCACCATCTTCATCATGGTGTCGATCTTCATGCCCTTGAACATGTTGTTCATGGCGGTCTTGGCCACGTATTCGAAATAGTAGTCCTGCTTGGAGATCGCCACAGTCTTATAGATGGTGTTGAGCAGGTATTCGGCCGTATTGTCGCCGGTGAGGGTCACGCCGTTGTCCAGCGTGATGTTGCCGCTGAGCTTCACCATTTCCTGAATGAAGACCGGGTCGATCATCATCACGCCGTCAACCTTGGTGCTGGAATAGGCCGAATAGTTCCAGATGGTGCGGATGCGCTCCGCCACCTTGTCGAAGTCCGGGTTGGCGGTGGTGTCGCGCACGTCGAAGCGGAATACGAGCGGGCCGTCGAACACGTTCTGTTCATCGGTGGAACCGCCGTAATACGTATTGAGGAACCGAGCGTTCGGGTGGAAATCCCCCACCTCGATCTTGCCGTTGTCCGCGGTCATGGTGCCGAGCGAGCCCACCAGACCACCGCTCGAGCGGGACTCTGAGGTGGTCTGGGCCACCACCACGTAGGTGCGGGCACCGTTGACGCCCAGGAACTGCGGCAGCACCTGCAGAGTGTCGTTCACGTCCTTGATCGTCTGCGTAATCTGCGTGAACTGCTCCACGCTCTGGTCGTACGCGCTCTTGACCTGCGGGACCGTCGGCTGCGGAAGGGCCTCCAGCTGTTCGAGCTGCTGCTGGAGCAGGGTGCTCGTGTCGTTGAAGCCGGACTGCGCGTCCACAATGGGCTGGAGGTTCACCTGGCCGTCACCGTTGCTTAGGGACGTACCGAGCAGGGTCTTCATCACGCCGGACAGTTTGGGCAGCGTGTCCGTCACCACGGAGTCCACCACGTCAGTCATGCCCTGCACGGTCTGGATGTCCGTGCCGTACTTGGGCAGCTGGGCCGCGCGTTGCCACAGATCTCCGTGCGCGATCTCCTTGGCGGCGGCGGTGTGGGCCTTGACCTGCGGGATGAGCTGGTCGAGCGCGTCCGCGGACTGCAGGTCCTTCATGTTCTGCACGTTCTTGAGCAGCGATACGGCCTGCATCTCGTGGTCCTTCACCTGCATGGCCTGCTGGTAGAACCGGTAGCCGGTATAGGCGGCTGCACCGGCGGCGCACAGGATCAGGAGCAGCAGCACCAGCAGCGTGTTGCGGATGGGATGATGCTTCTTGAGCACCGGCGAATTGGCCGGGATGCGCGCATGGGCCCCATACCTGCTATGCGCCCCAGACCTCGTTCCTCGTCCCACGTGTGCAGCCATACGTTCCTCTCCCGGCAGTACGAACCGTTTCAGTCCAACTTATCCATTGTCCGCGGGCGGGAAGACCGCTTAGGGGGAATTCCGGGATTCTCCACAATTTCGCCCGGAACCGGGAGACCTCGGCGTCAGATCTCCGAGAACAGTTGATCGATGCCCACCAGCCGCAAGTCCGGGTCGTGTTCGCCCAGTTCCTCCAGCGACCTCTCAAAGCCGCTGAGCGAGAACAAAACATACGACCGGTGTTCGATGCCGGTGTGGGAGGCTCGGTCACGCAACAGATTCAGCATTGATGCGTTCATGGGTGTGGAGCGGAACTTGCATTCGCCCATGACCGCCTGTTTGCCGGAACCGTCCACCGCCATCACATCAATCTCTCGGGTGCGGTCCCACCAGCGGCCGATCTCAGCGGCATGGAACGGCAATCGTCCAGCCATGCTCTCGCGCCACATCCATTCGCGGCACATCGCCTCAAACGGCGATCCCGCGAAGTCATGAAGGACAGAAGCTATGTGCCGGTTGTACACGCCATCTTCATCGCCCCGCTCCAGCTCGGAGCGATAGGGGAAAACAAACGAATACCAGAAGCGGAAGAAATTGTCGTCAATCCGGTACAGTCCACGCGTTCCCTTCGCCCGTTCCTTGATTTTCGCCGTCACGGGGAATTCTCGTTTCACAATTCCCAGCTCCATGAGGTTCGTCAGGTACGACGCAACCGTGGCGTTCGGAATCATCGTGTGCGTGGAAATCTCATTAAGCGATGTACCCCCGAGCGCAATGGCTCGGACCACGCTGTTGTACTTCGCCGTCTCCCGCAGCTCCTCGTGCATGAGGAATTCCACCTCGCTGTACAGCGGCGCGATACGGCGCAGAATGTGACGCTTGATGTTGTCGCCAATCGACTCGTCCGGATCGAACTCCTCCAGATAACGCGGGATACCGCCGAGGATCGCATACGCCAGCGCCTTATCTTCAGCCGAATAGTCGGGAAAGAACTTCACCGCGTCCCAATACGGCATCGGGGTCATCTTCAAAATGCCGGTGGCCCGCCCATACAATGGGGATTTCTCCGACAAAAGATCCTTCTCGATGAAGCTCATGGCGCTTCCGCAGATCACGATCATCAGGTTCGCATGGCGCAACGTATGATCCCACAAATTTTGCAGCACGGAAGGCAGGGACGGGTCGGATTTGACCAGATAGGGAAACTCATCGAACACGATCAGTCTGCGCCCGCCATCCGGTGGTTCTGGCAACCGGGTCAGTTCGGTCAACGCACTCTCCCAGTTCGGATACTGACGCAAATAGTCCTTGGCCGGCGCACCTGCCTCGAACATAAGACGGGAGAACGAGGCCAACTGCTCCTCCGCGGTTGCGCTTTGCGCGGCAAAGAACAGCGTGCTTTTGCCCCGGGAGAATTGCGTGAGCGTCTCGGTTTTGCCGACGCGGCGACGACCATAGACGAATACCAGCTGCGCCTTGTTCGCCCTGTAGCAGTCTTCGAGTTGCCTGAGATCGTTTTCGCGTCCGATGAAAACCATGCCGCCATAGTATGGCGTTGCATTGACTTTATTGCATCACGATGCAATGGTTTACGATGCAATGTATCACGATGCAATAAGCGCTTCGCGGAGCGGACGTCAATCCACCTGCATGGTGGCGAGGAGGGCCTTGTGGTCGCTGCCGGGGACGGTCACGGTTGTGAGGTCGCCCATGGTGACGCCCTTGTCGTGGATGATGTGGTCGATCTCGATCACCGAGGGGACGGTCACGCCGTGGACCTCCACGTTGGAGGGGTACGTGAAGTGGTAGCCGCGGCCGGCCTGCTCGGAGGCGTCCACGAACCGGTCGCCCAACAGCTCGCGGAAGCGCGGGTGGTCCCATGTGGAGTTGAAGTCACCCATGATCACGTAGGTCCAGTCGTAATCCTTGAGGTCGCCGATCGTGCCGAGGCCCGCGCCCCACAGGCCCTGCTTGCCGCGGGTGGGCGAATTCGGGTGCGCGGAGACGAAGCGGACCTGATGCCCGCCCATGGTGACCGTGCCGGCGGACATGGCGGAGGTCTCGATCCGCAGCAGGTTGGAGCTCGGGCGGGACATGGACGCCTTGGTGTACAGCACGTTCACGCCGCCGTTGTCGCTGTTTCCGGACTCCCCCACCACGCGGTGAGGCAACACCTTGGCAATGCCGGCGTCGCTGAGGCGCTGGAGCAGGTCATCGTTCACCTCCTGCAGCGCCAACACCTCCACATGCTCGTCGGTGACCAGTTGGACGATCGACGCCGCATCCGCCTTGCCCTCGCGCGCGTTCAGGGTCATGATGCGCGCATAGGCGTCATCCGTGGCGACGGGCTCGGCGGCCACGGCGGCGCGCGCCTCGCTGGACAGCTGTGCGGCGGGGATGAAATAGCCCATGTGCCACGAGAACTGCAGCACCACGCACGCCACGGACACGGCGGTGAGCAACCAGCGCCGCCACCAGAACGCCAGCACGGCGATGCCGGCGGAGATCACGCCCGCCACCGGCAGGAAGGCGATGAGCTCCGGCAGCGCCCGGCCGTCCATGTCCAGACCGGGGATGAATCGGATGGACATGAGCGCCATCAGGGCGAACGTCACCAGCCACAGCCAGAACGAGAGGAAGCCGTGCTTGCCGCCGCGCAGGAACCAGTTGCGGCGGCGGGGACGAGCGGGGGCTGCGGCGGAGGCGGAGGACGGAGGCATGGATTCATCACCGGTGTTCATGGCATTGGGGAATGGCTGTGCGACGGCGGATGATTGCGGCTGTTGCGGTGCCGGCTGCGGGGCATATTGCGGCCGCTGCGGCATGGGCCGGGTTCGACCCGCCGCCGGAGACTGCGCGATGGGACGCGCAATGGGACGAGTGGGCATGGCGGCATAGGCAGCGTCTGCGGCGGATTGCGTCGGCAAAATTTGGGTGGCTTCCTCGGCGGGACCCGGCCGAGTCTGTGCCGTGGCGGGCATAACCTGCGTGACTTCGGCGGACGGAGACGCCTGCGGCCCCGCAGACGGCATCACTTGCGTAGCTTCGTCGTCATCACCGCCGGTAGAGACCTCATTTGCGGTGGCTGGCTGAGGGAACAATACCTGCGTGGGCTCCTCAAGGCGGGCTTGCGGCCGCTGCGGTTCCTGCCCCGCGATGGCCGGCATCGACTGCGTCTGCGCGAAGTCATGGACGATCGGCACCGTGGGCTGGTCCGGCAGCACGCGCTCGGTGGGCATCGGGCGCGTCTGCCACACGCCGTTGAGCTCGTCGTCGATTGGAGACATGGCCCGCGTGGCGGCCACGTCGTCCCGCGCCCCAGCTTGTTGCGAGTGCTCTTGCTGGGCATGCTCCTGCTCGGCGCGTTTGCGCTGAAAATCGAACTGATACTCGGTCATTGCGCACTCCTTGCCGGCAAGCGAACCCCATGTGAGCGCCAAGCATAGCGCACGCGGGCGCATTTCTCCGCCGGCAATCGTGCTTCTTCGCTTCATATTTGCGATTCGTGTGGTGGTTTTTGATCGCCCTGCTCGGTAAGGGTGCCGCAATTCCGGCCGAACCGCAATGCGCCTACTCATGGATGGCCGCAAAAACCACCACACGAATCGCAAATACGGGTATGAAAATGCAAAACCGCCACCCCGAGCGGGCGGAAAGTCTTCATTCGCTCAGGATGACGGTAGGGAGCACCTCGCCCGACCAGGGCGATGGCGCTACTTCTTGATGATGCGGTTGTCGGCCACGTCCTTGAGGTGCTGGCCGTACGGGCTCTTGCCGTACTTGGTGGCGGCCTCGAGCAGCATGTCCTTGCTGATCCAGCCGTTCTCGTACGCGATCTCCTCGGCGACGGCGATCGGCAGGCCCTGTGCGCGCTGCACGGTGCGCACGAACTCGCCGGCCTCGTACAGGGAGTCCATGGTGCCGGTGTCCAGCCACGCGTAGCCGCGGCCGAGCGTCTGCACATGCAGGGAACCGTCCTCGAGGTACATGCGGTTGAGGTCGGTGATCTCCAGTTCGCCGCGGGCGGAGGGCTTGACCTGCTTGGCGAAGTCCACCACGCGGTTGTCGTAGAAGTACAGGCCGGTGACCGCGTAGTTGGACGCCGGATGCGCCGGCTTCTCCACAATGCTCACCGCGCGCTTGTTCTCGTCGAACTCAACCACGCCGTAGCGCTCCGGGTCGTCCACGTAGTAGCCGAACACGGTGGCGCCCACGCCGTTCTCCGCCTTGTTCACGGCATCCTTGAGCTGCTTGCCCAGGCCGTTGCCGTAGAAGATGTTGTCTCCAAGGACCAGCGCACACGGCTCGCCGCCGATGAACTCCTCGCCGAGGATGAACGCCTGCGCGAGGCCGTCCGGGGAGGGCTGCACCTTGTAGCTGAAGTGCACGCCGTACTGGGAGCCGTCGCCGAGCAGCTTCTCGAAGTTCGGCAGGTCCTTGGGCGTGGAGATGATCAGGATGTCGCGGATGCCGGCCATCATGAGCACGCTCAGCGGGTAGTAGATCATCGGCTTGTCGTACACCGGCAGCAGCTGCTTCGAGGTGACGGTGGTCAGCGGGTACAGGCGGGTGCCGGAGCCGCCCGCGAGAATGATGCCTTTCATGGTGTTGTCCTTAACTCTTAAGCCTTTTACTTGTTTTCCTACTTGCCGAGTTCCTTGTCCACGTACGCGGCGAGGGATTCCTCCCAGTCGGCGGGCGTGTAGCCGGCGGCCTCGATCTTGCCGAGGTTCAGCGCGGAGTGCACCGGACGCGGGGAGACCGGGTTCTTCGCGTTGGCGAAGTACTGCTCGGTGGAGATGGGCTCGACCTTGTCGCCGTTGCCGTTGGTGCGCTCGAACACCGCGGCGGCGATCTCGGCCCAGGACTTGACCGCGCCGGAGCCGGTCAGATTGTAGGTGCCGTAGGGCGCGTTGGAGTCGAGCAGGTGGAAGATGGCCTCGGCCATGTCGCGCGTGAAGGTCAGGCGACCGAACTGGTCGTCCACCACGGTCACGTGGTCGAGCTTGTCGGCCGGATCGGCCACGCGGTTGGACAGGGCCATCATGGTCTTGACGAAGTTGTGGCCCTCGCCGATCACCCAGCTGGAGCGCAGGATGTAGTGCTTCGGCGCGTTGGCCACGGCGATGTCGCCCGCGGCCTTGGTCTGGCCGTAGACGCCCAGCGGCGCGAACGCCTCGTCCTCGGTGTGCTCCTCGGCGGTGCCGTCGAACACGTAGTCGGAGCTGACGTGCACGAGCGTGAGGTTGTGCTCCTTGGCCACCTTGGCGAGCAGCGCCGGGCCCTGCGCGTTGGCCTTCCACGCGATCGGGCGGCCCTCGGCGGTTTCGGCCTTGTCCACGGCGGTGAAGGCGCCGGCGTTGATGATGGTGCCGTACAGCGACCAGTCGTACTTGTCGTAGGCGGCCGGGTCGGAGAAGTCGAACTCGTCGATGTCCGTGTACTCGAAGCCCTCGAGGTTGTGGGCCTCGGCGTAGGCGCGGATGGCGTGACCGAGCTGGCCGTTGCAGCCGGTCACCAGCGTGCGGCGCGGGGCCATCGGCTTGGCGTCCTTGAGCATGGGGTGGTGCAGGTCGGCCTCGGAGCGCTCGGACTCCTCCAGCGGGATGGGCCACTGGATGTTGAGCTCCGGGTCGGCGAGGTTCACGAACGTGTAGGTCTTCTTCTGTTCGAGCGACCAGTGCGCGTTCACCAGATACGTGTAGACCGTGCCGTCCTCGAGGGCCTGGAAGCTGTTGCCCACGCCGCGCGGCACGTAGATGGCCTTGGACGGGTCCAGACGGGTGGTGAACACCTGGCCGAGGGTCTCGCCCGGGCGCAGATCGACCCACGCGCCGAAGATGGAGCCGGCCGCGATGGAGATGTACTTGTCCCACGGCTCGGCGTGGATGCCGCGCGTCACGCCCTTGACGGCGTTGAAGCTGATGTTGTTCTGCACCGGCCCGAAGTCCGGCAGACCCAGCGCGGTCATCTTGGCGCGCTGCCAGTTCTCCTTGAACCAGCCGCGGTTGTCGCCGTGCACCGACAGGTCGAAGACGAGCAGGCCCGGGATGTTCGTTTCCGTGACCTTGAGTTCCTTTTCGAAATCCATATTGTTACCTTCTGTTGTTCCTGACAAAAGTCACACAAGGGGAACCGCGGAGCGTTCCCGTGGTTCCCCTTGTCCCGTTGCTATTCGATCACTGGCCCTGGGCCTTGTAGCGGGCCTCGGTCGCGGCCTTGGCCGGCTCCCACCACGCGCGGTTCTCGGTGTACCAGGCGATGGTCTTTTCGAGACCCTTCTGGAAGTCGGTGTGCGTGGGCTTCCAGCCGAGCTCGGTCTGGAGCTTGGTGGAGTCGATCGCGTAGCGGCGGTCGTGGCCCGGGCGGTCCTTGACCCACTCGAAGTCGTCGGGGTCCTTGCCCATCACGGTGAGGATGTCGCGCAGCACGGTCAGGTTGTTGCGCTCGCCGTTCGCGCCGATCAGATACGTTTCGCCGATGCGGCCCTTGGTGAGGATGTCCCACACGGCGGAGGAGTGGTCCTCGGTGTGGATCCAGTCGCGCACGTTGAGGCCGTTGCCGTACAGCTTCGGCTTGAGGCCGTCGAGGATGTTGGTGATCTGGCGCGGGATGAACTTCTCCACGTGCTGGTACGGACCGTAGTTGTTGGAGCAGTTCGAGATGGTCATGCGCACGCCGAAGGTGCGGTGCCACGCGCGCACGAGCAGGTCGGAGCTGGCCTTGGTGGAGCTGTACGGGGAGGACGGGTGGTAGGGGGTCTCCTCGGTGAACTTGTGCGGGTCATCCAGCGCGAGGTCGCCGTACACCTCGTCGGTGGAGACGTGGTGGTAGCGCACGTCGTACTTGCGCGCGGCCTCGAGCAGGCGGAACGTGCCCTCGACGTTGGTCTTGAGGAACGGTTCGGGGTTGGCGATCGAGTTGTCGTTGTGGGACTCGGCCGCGTAGTGCACGATCGCGTCGTGGCCCGGGACCAGCTTGTCCAGCAGCTCGGCGTCGCAGATGTTGCCGTGCACGAACTCCACGCGGTCGCCCAGAATCGGGCGGATGTTCTCCAGATTGCCCGCGTAGGTGAGCGCGTCCAGCACGGTGATGTGCACGTCCGGATGGTTGTTGTAGACGTAATGCACGAAATTCGAGCCGATGAAACCGCAGCCGCCGGTCACGATGATGTTATGGGGGGTGAATACTTCTTCTGCCATGGGCACCATTCTACGGCGTGCGGGTTCCGCCGTGCACCCTTTTCGTGAACATCATGGAAGCGTTCCGCGAATAATCGGGGGCATCCGGGCTCGCATACGGCAATAACCCCGCCGACGTTCTGTCCCCGTTCTCCTTCTCCCCCGTTATCTCGCCAATCTTGACGGAAGATGAACGATTTGTGAAGATCGACTGAAAGGCGATTTTCCTCTCGACGGGCATGGGCCGCCGGCGTAGAGTGGGCCCTACGCGCGGTTCAACAAGTGAGTTGTCTGGGGAGCCGTGCGGAGTCATATTCGCAACGAAGAGAACAGAATAAAGAGAGGGGAATCCGCATATGAAGCAGACAACGCTCAGCAAACGCTTCGCGGCCATCGTCGCCGCAGCGGCCACCATTCTGACCGTCGGCATCGGCGCGCAGGCCGCGAACGCAGCCGGCACGGACGACACGGCCGGACTCAAGGACGTGGCCATCAACGCCGCCAACTTCCCGGACGAGAACCTGCGCAAGGCCGTGGCGAAGAACGATTGGGACAATGACAATGTGCTCGAGGCGAGGGAGGCCAAGTACGGCCTTTCCGTGAGCGTGTACGACGCCCCGGTGAAGAGCGCCAAGGGTCTGGAACTGCTGCCCACGCTGGAATCCCTGTCCCTCAACAACACCGGACTGACCAGCGTTGACGTGTCCAAGAACACCAAACTCGAGAGCCTGTATGTTGGCGACAACAAGCTCACCACGCTGGACGTCACCAAGAACCCCGAACTGGTCAGTCTCACTGTGGACAACAACGCCCTGACCGGCATCGACCTGTCCAAGAACACCAAGCTCGAGCGTTTCTCCGCGTACAAGAACAAGCTGACCACGCTGGATCTGTCCAAGAACACGAAGCTGACCAACCTGTATGTGACGGGCAACAAGCTCACCGCCCTGAACGTGTCCAATGCCGCTGGACTGACCAACCTGAGCGTTTCCAACAACGCCTTGACCACGCTGGACGTCACCAAGAACACCAAGCTGACGTCCCTTGACGCAGCCGGCAACAAGCTCACCACGCTGGACGTTTCGCACGCCGACGCATTGAAGTACCTGTATGTCCGCGACAACACGCTGACTTCGCTGAACGCCTCCAACAGCCCGAAGCTCGAGTACCTGAGCCTCAGCGACAACCCGCTTATCGCATTGAACCTGCCCAAGAGCCAGCAGAGTGCAATCGGCGGGGTAACCACCAATCTCAACCTCACGCTGAAGCTGCCGTACACCGGCGCCAGCGTTGATCTGGCCAAGGTGGCCTCCGGCTTCGACGGCGCCAAGGCGCGGGGACTCTCCGGCGCCAAGCTCAACGGCACCACCCTGACCGGTCTGGTCAATGGCTCCGTGGTGAGCTACCAGTACGATCTGGGCGGCGGCAAGAAGCTGCCGGTGCAGATCACCTTCAGCACTGCCACCAAGGCCCCGACCGCCGGCGATTACGCGCCAAGCAGCTGGATCTTTTTCGCCGAGAACCCGACGCTGAGCCTCGACAAGGACGGCAAGCCCGTGGCCAGCAACCTCAAGCTCGAGCTCTACACCGACGGTCAGGGCTTCAAGGATCTCACCGCCAACGACTACGAGGTCAACATCCAGTCCGACAAGTACGGCTACACGCTCACCGTGGTCTACAAGGGCAACAAGTCCCTGACCGCCACGCGCTACTTCGAGAAGAAGGACGTCAAGCCGGGCGCGACCACGACGCCGACCACGCCCACCACGCCGGAGACCCCGACCACCCCCGAGCAGCCGGCCACCCCGCAGACCCCGGCCACGCCGGAAGCCCAGCCGTCGACTCCGGCGCAGCCCGCCCCGAGCGCCCCGGCTGCGAACAACACCACGGACAACACCGCCAAGCAGAACGATTCCGCCAAGGATGACTCCGCCAAGAACAACGCGACGGTGAAGGTCGAAACCCCGAAGACCACCAAGAACGCCAACCAGCAGCAGGCCAAGAAGACCCTGGCCTCCACCGGCGCCAGCGTGGCGATCTTCGTGGTGATCGCGCTCGTGCTCGTCGCCGCGGGCGCCGGCCTTGTGGCCGCGCGCAAGCGTTCGGCTCGCCGCTGATCGCTCACGTGACCGCATAGTCCATCCGGACTTCATCTAGGAATCGGGCTTCTCCCCCTAACCGGGAAGAGGCCCGATTCCCTTTCGGGGGAACATCCACCCGGCGAAATGCACACCTGATTTGTGAGCTTTAGGGAACTCCCCCCCCTCGAACCGGGGCAATCCGCAGGAGTGCGCGATATACTCGGTCATATATGTGTATGAAGAGCAACGAAGGGACCCACAAGTGACCGGGGAGAGCAGCACCGCTCAGCAAACGGTGGAGGCATCCGAGGAGATGCCCACCGTCGCCATGCCGCAAAGCAAACCTCGTACCGCGGCGAATACGCCTCCGGCGCCGCCGTTCGTCCCACCGCCCACATTCTTTGACGGCTCGTGGACCGACGGCAAGGGCGATTCCGCGAAGAATGCGCGCATCCGCTCCTACCGCCCCGCCGACCGACCGCAGATCATCCATTGGCGCTACATGTTCAACGCGGCGCTGATCATGCTGGACGTCGCCATGATGCTGCTCGCCTGTCTGCTGAGCCTGTTCCTGCAGCCCGGCATCGGCAATGCGATCAACGGCGAGTTCGAACGCCACGGCTCGCTGATCGTCCCGCTGATCTTCGCGGCCGTGTGGGTGCTGTCCCTGTGGATCGCCCAGAGCTACCGCATCCACACCATGGGCGAGGGATACGGCCTCTACACCAAGATCCTGAACGCGGCGCTGATCTTCTTCGTGTCGCTGTGCACCATCGGCTATCTCTTCGAGATCGACTTCCCGCGTCTGTTCTCGATCATGGCCACCTTCTTCGGGTGGATCTTCACCATGATCGAACGCTGGCTCATGCGCCGCATGCTGCACAAGAACCGCATGCACGGCGAGAACACGTATCCCACCGTGATCGTGGGTTCCCCCGCGGGCATTCGCAAGGCCATCCACAACCTCACCACCGAGCCCGGCAACGCGATGGGATACCTGCCGATCGCAGTGTGCCCGATCACGTCCATCACGCTGGAGGCCGATCCTGATGCGCCCCAGCATTTGGCGCCGGTGCCGTTCGAGCCGCTGGACGAGCAGGAGGCCAAGCTCAAGGTGCTGCCGCTCAACTCGCGCATGCCGCAGATGGCGAAGAAGCTCGGCGCGAACGCGGTGCTGGTGACGGACGTGATGACGCGCGACTCCGAGACGCTGCGCACGCTGTCGCTCGCGGTGGAGTCCATGGGCATCGAGCTGGCCATCGCCGCCTCCGTGGCGGACATCAGCGGCGGGCGCATGCAGCTGCGCAACAACAGCGCCATGCCTATCCTCACCGCGTCACTCCCCCAGTATTCGTGGCCCACGCGCTTCGTCAAGCGCACGCTGGACATCTTCTTCTCCTGCCTCGCACTCATCGTGGCGGCGATTCCGCTGGCGATCGTGGCCGCGCTGGTCAAACTGGAGGACGGCGGCCCGGTGATCTACAAGCAGAACCGCATCGGACAGTACGGCGTGCCGTTCAAGGTGTACAAGATCCGCTCCATGCGCGTGGACGCGGACAAGATGGACGTGGCGCTCGCGCAGCAGGCCGGCGTGGAGCACGGCATTCTGTTCAAGCAGAAGGACGATCCGCGCATCACGAAAATCGGGCACTTCATCCGCAAGACGTCGATCGACGAGCTGCCGCAGTTCCTCAACGTGCTCAAGGGCGACATGAGCATCGTGGGCCCGCGCCCGCAGCAGCAGTACGAAGTGGACCAGTACGGCACGCTGTACTCGTCGCGTCTGCTCGTCAAGCCCGGCATCACCGGCCCGTGGCAGATCTCCGGCCGTTCCGACCTTTCGCAGGAGGAGGCCGAGTATCTGGACGTCTCCTACGTGGAGAACTGGTCGGTGACGACGGACATCGCGATCATGCTCAAGACGGCCGGCGCGATTGTGCACGGCTCCGGGGCGTACTGATCTTTGCCGGCTTGCCGGTTTGCCGGTCTCTGTCGGCATAGGGCGGTCTGCCGCGTGCGTTAGTTATGCGCGTGCGGCGGACCGCCCTTTTTGCTTCCTTTTGGTTGTATTGACTGGTGTTGGGCGGTGTTGGTTGACCGCGCGGAAAATCTGCCGCCTTGGATTGTCCACTGCGTTGCCGCACGCTGACTGTAGACTGTCGCTCCAGTGGCACATGGCATGGGAGGAAGCATGGCGATCGACGCACGCACACGGATTCAGCGGTGCGATTGGCGGCCCGGGCGGCATCGCGCGGCGGCGGCTCTGGCCGCGCTCGGTGCGGTTCTGGGGTGCTTTGCGCTGACTGCCTCCTATACGGATGAGACGGCGTTCATCGACATCGATCATGTGAAGGCCGGCATCTTCCCGTACTTGGGCGCCAACGGACCGACGGCCGGCATGCTGCTGTGCCTGACCGTGCTCACGTTGGAATACTGCGGTTTCGTGGTATTCGGGCGGTGGCGGAACGGTAATGCGGCCGGCGGAGACGAAGAAAGAGAAGACGGCGGCCACGGGCGGGCGGCACGCGGATGGTCCGTGACGATGGGACTGGTTCTGGCGCTCACGCTCACCATTCCGCCGCACAGTGTGACGCATGAGGCGACGTCCCAATTGGCATCCGCGGGCGCTCCGCCGGCGGTGGCGTCCGAGTACCAAACCGTATGGTATTGGCTGTACTACGGGCTGCGGTACGCCGGATTCGCGCTGTTGCTGACCGCAGTGGCGGCGTTGGCGCTGCGCGGGGCGCTGCGGATGGCTGGACGGGTGGCCGCCGGGCCTGCGGCGGCTACGGCGACGACGGCGAGCGGTGACGAAGCAGGTCATGAAGGCCACGGAATATGGCGGCAGCGGTGTCGCCGGCTCTTCGGCGAGCTCTCCGCCGCGCACGCGTTGACGATCGGCGCGATCATCTTCGTGTGCTGGCTGCCGTGGACGATCCTCGTGTGGCCGGCGAACATCGCGGCGGACACCGTGGCGCAGCTGGTGTGGATGCGCACCGGTCAGGCGTGGGATCCGTCGACGCACGACTATCTGCCCGACTACGCGCTGAGCGACCAGCACCCGTGGCTGGACTCGCTCATCTACGGCGCGTTCGACCAGCTCGGCCTGTGGATGGGCTCCGAGGCATGGGGGCTGTGGCTGCTTGCGTTCCTGCAGACCGTGCTGTGCGCGCTGGCACTGGGATTGGTCCTCAATTACCTTGGCGGCGTGATGCGCCTTGGCTGGCGGTTCTGCGCGGGCGCGACGGCGTTCATGGCGCTCGTGCCCATCTACGGCCGGCTCATGATGTCCGTGGTCAAGGATTCGACCGTGATGCCGTTCTTCCTCGTGCTCATGGTGCTGGTCATGGAGTACATCCGCCGCGTGCGGGCGGGCGTCAGGCTCGGGCCGTGGCTGGTGATCGGATTGATCGTGTTGAGCGTGCTGTGCGCGCAGATGCGCAAGATCTCCACGGAGATTCTGCTCGGCACGTTCATCATCCTGGCGGTGGTGCTCGCCAAGCGGCGGCTGACGTCGCTCGCCGTGGCGGTGGCGCCCGTGGTGATCGGCATGATCATCTCTGCGGTCGCGATGCCGGCGCTGCATGTGGCCCCGGGCGGCAAGCAGGAGATGATCGCCATCCCGCTGCAGCAGACCTCCGCGTTCATGGTGGCGCATCCCGATCGGTTCAGCGCATCGGACCATGCCACGTTCGACCGGGTGATCGCCTGCTCCACGGCCGATCTGGACAATTACCTGACGTGGAATCCGTGGGACGGCAAGGAGATCGGCGGCGCGGACGCGATCAAGGACCGCTGCTTCAACCGAGACGCCACCAGCGGCGACATTCTGAGCTTCCTGGGCCTGTGGGCACGGCTGTCCGCGGGCGATCCCATCACCGCGCTGGCCGCCACCCCGTGGCTGCGCGACCCGTTCGTGATGGGCCCGGTGTACGACGAGGGCTGGTACGTGCGCTGGGGCTGGGAGGAAATGGGCAGCAACATGATCATGCCCGAATACAAGAGCACATGGACGGCCGCGGACGTGAGCGAGCCGCAGAAGATCGGCGCTCCGCTGTATGAGCTGTTCGAGGGCTTGCCGGGCGTTTCGCTCCTGATGCGGGAGAACCTCTACACGGTGTGGGTGCCGCTGTTCGCCATGGCCTGCTGCTTTGTGATCGGTGGGCGACGGTGGCGCAATCTGGTGTATCTGACGCCGTGGCTGCTCACGATCGGCTCGCTGCTCGTGCTGCCGGGGCATCAGACGCGCTATACGTGGACGCTGACCTTCGGCGTGGCGATGATCATTGCGGTGCCGTGGATTCGGGAGGAGGCCGCGGGGGCTGGGGCCGGTTCTGGTTCTGACTCCGGTTCCGATACTCCGCAGGATTAGGCGTATCTGGTTTGGTATGCATCCGAAGAGCCGAAGGCGCGACACGCCCATTTGGCAGGTTTGCAAATGCATGTTATCTTAAAGAGGTTGCCTGAGCTTCTGCTCAAACGCAATGGAGGATTCGCCTAGTGGTCTATGGCGCACGCTTGGAAAGCGTGTTGGTGTAACAGCCTCACGAGTTCGAATCTCGTATCCTCCGCCATCGCCCTTTTCCCACCCAAAGGAAAAGGGCTTTTTCATTGCCAAAACGGCGATATTTCAACGTTTTTGCCCGGTTCCGCCGATTCTCGTGCTTTCCGTTACGACCCGTTCCGACCCGTTTTTCAGGGTACGATGGTCGGTAAGTTAGTCGGTACCGCTTAAGGCTTACCGCTCACCGCTCTTGGGGACATCAACGACGATACGGGCATCAGACAATCAGGAAGGCGCTTCATATGGCAAGGACCACACGGACAACCACACGGAACCGCCGCCGCAGGTTCGGCAAGGTGGAGATGAAGACGAACCGGCATGGGCAGATCTACTACGACGCCTCGTACATCCCGCCCGTGGAAGCCCGCGAGCGCTATCCGCATCTGCCGTCGCGTATCCACCGGAACTTCGACGAAGGCTATGAGCTTCAGGCCGACGCATGGCTGAGCGAGGCGAAAAGGCTCATCGATCTGGGAGCATGGGAACCGCCGGAGGTGACGGAGAACCGGAACGCCGGCAATACGGTGACGTTCCACGAATACGCCGAACGGTTCGTGGAAAACCGCCGCAAAGGCGACAACCAACCGATTCGCGAGACCACGAAGGACAAGTACCGCCAGTACGTGCGTGACTATCTCAATCCGATACTCGGCGACCTACCGATGGCCGAGATCAAGCCGGCGCACATCTGTGACTGGTACGACAGCATGAAGGTCACGAAGGACGGCCGCGGCGAAAGCATCCGCCGGCACGTATTCGAGCTGCTGAACGCCATCATGGCCGAGGCGGCGAACACACCGTTGGACGATCAGGGCACGACGCTCATCAAGGTGAATCCGGTCCAGTTCAAGGTGCCGCGCCCCGCCACGAAGCACGCGTATGTCATCGCCACACGTGAACAGGTCAAGGCGCTCGCCGACGCCATGACGCCGAATCTCGCGTTGGGCGTGCTGCTGGCCGGCACGCTGGGATTGCGTCAGGGCGAGGTGCTGGGGCTGCAACGCCGGGACATCGAGCTGGATACGTCGCCGGTGATGCTGCATGTGCGCCGCAGTGCCAAGGAAGTCAGCGAGAACGGACACAAGGTGGCGGTGCTCGGCGAGACGAAGACGCCCAGCAGCAAGCGCGACATCGAGGTACCCGCCCCTCTGGCCGAGGAAATCAAGCGTCATCTCGATACGTACGTGGGCGGCAAACCGACCGATCTGCTGTTCACCGGCGTACGCACGCGCGGCATCGTACGCGCCCAATCATTGCGCAACGTCTTCGCCAAAGCCATCGAGGCGACGGGAGACCCGGCGCTCAAGGGGATGGACTTCCATGACCTGCGACACACCGGGCTGACGCATTACGCCGAGCAGGGCGCGACGGTCGGCCAGCTCATGCGTCTGGGCGGGCACACGAACATCAAGACCGTGGCGACCTACCAGCAGTCCAGCGCTGATGCGGACAAACGCTTGCTGGCGAAGGTGGAGGCGAGCATGGGCGGGACGGTAACGGCCGAAAACGACCCGCAACGGCACTCCCCTGGTAATCCGTCCGATGCTGACCAACCGTCCGAACCGTCCGCGAGCGCGACGCCGGATACCGCTGCCGATGCCGAGATGAAGACGCTCGCCGACGTGCTGGCCGCGCTGGAACTCCAGCAGCGTCTTGCCGTACTGAAGGGATTGGATGACGACAAGCGCGGCAGGATACTCACCCTGCTCCCCTCCACGGTGCAGGTGGACACTATTCAGGGGCTCATCAAGGCAGTGGCGTGATGGCGAGGACGATGCCGGGGCGGACATTGGTTGCGGTCGATACGCCGACCCGGCATCCACTCATGCGACACGCTCAAGAAATTCAGCACCGTATATGCCGTTTGCCTTGGCGTTCCAACGCTCTTCCGTTTTGAACCGTATCTAGTCCGTTTCCCCCCGTGGCGGAAAACGCTAACCGCAGCAAAAATGATATTGTCGCGAATTTCTATGGAAATGGGAAATCCACCGAAGACGGCGACATCACGACCTCCCCGGAGTCGGTAAAACCGGGTTCATGCGCGGCGGTCGCCGGCAATCACACAGAAGAACCATCACCTTGGGAGCAGGGTATCCACGTCGGCTACGCCTTCTCCTCGGTACGACCTGCGAAGGATTTCATCCTATGCGAAACGACTACGTACAACTGACCGCCAAGCCCGCTCAAGTGGCGGAAATGCTCGGCTACTCGGACACAAAGACCGTGTACGGGCTCATCCGTTCCGGCAAAATCCGGGCGCGCAAGGTGGGCAACACCTATCTGGTGAACCTCACCAGCGTGCGCAGGTTCGCGGGAGAGGAGTGAACGATGCGGGACATCGACAACGTCGTCGCCGTCCCCGACGCCATCACCGTGTTGGGCGAACGCTTCGACCCGAACGAACCCGGATACGTGCTTCAGGCGACGACCGGCTATCTGATCGAAACGGCTTACGGGCTGCACCGTCTGACCGTCACCCGTGACGCCGAACACACGGCCCGATGCCTAGCGTTGTGCGCCTATGCGACACACATCCGCCCGGTCTCCATCGCGTTCAGCGCTGCCAACAGTGACCTGCCGGCCCTGCGGATGCTACTGGCCGCGCTGCTGCTGTGCGCCGACGCCCGCGCGACGCTCACCACCGGACCATTCCCGATGACCGGCCACATCATCATCCGCACCGGCAAGGTGGACACTGCCATCGGCGATTTATTGGAACGCGGACTGCTGCCAACCCGTGCGCGCGGCGACCTTCACGCGATGAAGCAGCGAATGTCGGCGAGCGCCGCGCTACTCGGACGAGCCTATGACGGCGCAGGCCGTCACCACGGCAGTAATGACGTACTGGCGCTCATCGTCGAACAGGCTGGCGAACCATGGCGTGCGACCGCCGCGGCGCTCGCCGGCGAGTGGAAGGTGGCCGCGTGATCGAACGGGCGAACATCATCGACATGGACATGGGAAAGGACCCATTCATCAACGACACACCTTCATTGGAGCTGGACGACCGCGATGCCGGCTACGGTTTCGACCCGAGTGAGCTGGCCAACCGCATCTTCCGCTTGCTGAAGCGCTATATCGGCGCGACGGACGACGACCTGCGTATGCTCACGCTGTGGATTATGCACACGTGGGTGTTCGACGCCCTGTATACGACGCCGCGTCTGCTTGTGACATCCATCATGCCGGGCGCGGGCAAGACCACGCTGCTGGAGTGGATTGGGCATTTGGGCGCAAGGTCGGAGATGCTGAGCGCCATCAGTTCGGCGTCGCTGCTCGCCAATCTGGCCGATCAGGGGTACACGCTGCTGGTGGACGAGGCCGACCGGAGTCTACGCAAGGACAACCCGTTGTCCGCCGACTTCATCGCCGTGGTAAACACCGGGTACAAGAAGGGCGGCAGCCGCACGATTCAGGAACCGGACAAGAAGCACGGCTGGAAAGTGGTGCGCAAGTCCACGCACGCGCCGGCCGTGTTCGCGGGCAACAACCCCGACCTGCCGGCCGACACCCGGCAGCGCTGTATCCCCGTGTTCCTCTACCCGTCCGACGAAGTAGAGGAGTCTGATTGGGAGATGATCGAGGAGGATGACTCGGAGTTCCTGGACCTGCGGCACGACCTGCCCCTGTGGGCGGAAAGTGCCACGGCCTCCATCAAACCGCGCCCCACGCTGCCGGAACCGGTCAAGGGCCGATACCGCGAGGTATGGCTGCCGTTGGCCCGCATCGCCCAGACGCAGAGCGGCGGATGGCTGGACACCGTGCGCCGGCTGTCCGCGGAGTTCGTGGAGCAGGCCAAGACGGACGCCGACATGGGACTAGCCAACGACTCACCGCACATCGTGCTGCTCAAGGACATCGCCGAATTGTGGGCGACGCAATGGCGGACAAGCCCGTTCGTCGGCTCGCAGCAGATGTGTGACGCGCTGGCCTACGACAATCCGACGCAGTGGGGCGACCAGCAGACCGGTAACTTCGGGCGGCTGACGACCAAGCGACTGGCGTCGATGCTGAAGAAGGCCGGCGTGGAGGCGTGCCGTAACCGCGAGCGCACCAAGCGTGGATACCGGTTCGGCGCGTTCGCGCAGGCATGGCGGACACTGAAGGTCTGGGATTCGCTGAAGTTGGCTCCACCGACGCCGGACGCTTCGGACGGCTCGGACACGTCGGACACTTCCGCGGCCACACCGGAACTGAAACGCTGGGCGGCGACACTCGATACCACCGCTGACATCCCCGACTGGACGACGTTGTCCGTCGCCCAGCTGTTTGCCATCCGCACGGTGAAAGGCACCGGCCTATGGCTCAACAAAACCACCGACGAACTCAACAAGCGAGGAATCACCGTATGAAGGACAACGCCATGGCCGCATCCGTCGCCGTTACTGCAATCGCCGACAACACTTGACGATCGAATAGGGGGAGAGTCCCTATCCTCATGCCCGGGCGCACCCCGAGGCATATCGCCTCCCTCTCCCCCGATTTTTTCCTCAGCATAACATTGGTCACAGCAACCTCACATTATAGGAACTGAATAGTAAACTAGAGATTCCCGTACCGCATAGAGGAGCTTCATGACACTAATCAGCCAAATGAAACAAGCGACGAGCGAGCATAACGACCGCGAAGTTCCGCGGCCTTATAGCAGCATACTGGCTGATACAGAAGTCATCCCGGAATCCGTTTTAAATATTGACCAACGTGACCGTACTAGTATTTTTTCGTGGAAAGGTCAATTTTCACCACAATTTGTAGAAGCAATGCTAAGTACCTTTACCACCCCCGGCGATATGATTTACGACCCTTTTGCCGGTTCAGGAACAGTCCTCACCGAATCAGCTAGAAAAAAACTGCCTTGCATTGGCGTGGAACTCAACCCAGCAGCATATTATATGACATGGGTGAACCACATCTGCAATAAAACGATGCAAGAACGTCATGAGCTTATTAAGGTGGCTTCTTCTCAGATAATTACCTTCCATGAAAAAGCCAATAATGGCGATTTATCTACTTGGATTGCTTCATTAGAAGCCAAAAATCTACAAGGCATTTTCTCGCTGTTGGCTATTATATGTGATTTATACAAAAATGCGCCAACAATTGAGCTTATAGACTCGAAGTGGCAGCATCTTAAAACTCTGATTTGCCAACTACCATTTTCCCAAGCAAACGTAACAACGTTCAATTGCGATTCTCGCAAAGTCGATATTGAATCAGATGTAGTTGATTGCGTCCTGACGTCACCTCCATACATTAACGTGATTAATTATCATCAGCAGTATCGACGCTCAGTCGAATCTCTGGGATTTGATGTGCTCAACATTGCGCAGAACGAGTTTGGAGCCAACCGCAAACATCGTGGCAATCGTTTTTATACAGTGGTTCAATACGTTATTGATATGGCCATTTCAATCAAGGAAACCTTGCGCATCTGCAAAAATGGATCCCGACTTATTTATGTAGTAGGCAAAGAGTCAACGGTATTGGGATATAAATTCTGCAACAGCGAACTAATATATCGTATTTTCACCGAAATTTTCCATCAACCATTCTTAATGAAGCAGCAACGCTGTTTCACGAATAGGTATGGGAAAAAAATCTTCGAGGATATCCTGCACTTCCAGTGCAGCAAAAGAGATTTCAATTGCAGTTACGAGAATATAGTAGCAATGGCACGAGTCATTGCAAGAGACGCTTTACGTGACGCCTCACTGCAGGACATTCCAGATGAAAAGAAAAACAAGAATCTTCCACTACTCCTTGAAGCCATTAGCAAATCCGAACAAATAGAAGCATCCACCAATAAGCGAAAGGCAAGAAAATGACCCGCGGTGTTCACGGTGAAAAGCTAGTTGCGGCGATTAACAGTCCCAAAGTACCAGCAACGGACAAAGAGCGTCTTCAAAAAGCATTAGACAAGTACGATTTATGGATTTCCGAGATTAATACACATACTGAGAACAGTGTAGATTCATTAATCACATCGCTCGTACAGTGCTTGACAAATTATAAGTACTACATAGATGTTGATTTAATCTTCGATTCGCAAGAAGATTTTCTTTATCGGCAGAAAGGGCAAATGAAACTCGACAATACGATTGTCGAGGAATTTCTCCCTATTCTTGTACGTCGTTGCATAGAACTTGAGTATGGCGCATGCGATTATATTGTCGATTCGCAGAAGCCAATTTTTTCATCTGCTTATTTCAACAGCAGCCTATCAACGCCAGAGATAGGCGGAGGACTTGAAATCAAGACCAAGGATCAAGATTTCTCTATCAGTAGAGAAATACATCTTCGGTCTTCATATTCCGGGCTGTTTTCTTCGACCGAAACACGCGAAAAGACAACATATCTAGGCTATGTGCTCGCCGAAATTAAGACAAATCTTGATAAGACAATGTTTCAGGAAGCATCTGCAACCGCACATGATGTCAAGCTAGCTGTTACCGGAGCAAAATACTATCTGCTTTGCGATTTCCTGGACATGACACCTATCAGTACATCTACAACCGATATTGAGGAAATCCTCATTTTAAGAAAAGCCAAGCGAATGAGCTCAAACATTCGAAAAAACTTTAACACCTTCGCAGGGCGACAAGCACACAGAGACGAATACGTGTACCATCTTGACGATCATCCATACTCAGCTGAAGTATTCCAACGCTTTGTTAATCATATATTCGATCAAATCAACAATGAATCACTAATCGAGGGCGACGTTCTTGACATCGGATACTTTTAAAGTGTTCGACTATTCTCATGCTTCATCTCGCGACACGCCGAAGAAGAGCGGCAAGTTAAGCGGCAAGGCAGTTGAGCGGTACGCCGGTTTCCATTGCGATTCCGCCAGTCTTACGGCCTGAAGTTGCGAATCTCGTATCCTCCGCCACACACCTCGGGAATCATTGATTTCCGAGGTTTTTTGTTTTCGGCGCACCACTCTCGAGGGCGTTACCTTTGGACGCTCCATGCGTGAGGCATCCGGCCGCGCTCATACCACACTCGTCCCCGAAAAACCAGTCTGTTGCGGACGGGATTGGCTCCGTATGCTGAAGGGCATGAACGATCGCATGAATGAGCGCAGCAAGGTAGACACGACCATCACGGAATCCCAGTTGCCGCAGGCCGGACGCGACGCCGAGCACATGCAGGGGCATTGGGTGCTGGCCAGACTTGGCAAGCGCGTGCTCAGGCCGGGCGGGGAGAAACTCACCAAGCGCATGCTGGCGCATACGCCGCTCGCGGGCAAACGCGTGGTGGAGTTCGCGCCGGGGCTGGGACGCACCACACGGCTGATTCTGAATGCCGGCCCGGTCGCGTACACCGGTGTCGATCGGGACGAGCAGGTCGTGAAAATCATTGGACCGTTGGCGGCTTCCGTCGGGGGCACATGTATCAGGGCCGATGCGTCGCAGACGGGGTTGCCGGACGGATCGACGAATATGGTGATCGGCGAAGCGATGCTGACCATGCAGTCGGAGCGCGGCAAACGCGCGATCATCGGCGAGGCGCATCGCATTCTGCGGCCGGGTGGACTGTATGCGATCCATGAGATGGGACTTGCGCCGGACGATCTGGACGATTCCGTCAAGGACGCGATTCGCAAGGACCTCGCCCGGGCCATCAAGGTCAACGCGCGTCCGCTGACCGCCGTCGAGTGGCGGGAACTGCTGGAATCCGAGGGCTTCGAGGTGGTGTGGAGCGGAGTCGAGCCGATGGCGCTGCTGAAGATGCGGCGCAATCTGGCAGACGAGGGCGTGGGCGGCGTGCTGTGCATCGCGCGCAATGTGCTGACGCACGCGGATCTGCGGACGCGTGTATTGCAGATGCGCCGCGTGTTCAACACGTATGGAGACGCACTCACGGGCATCGCGTTCGTGGTGCGGCGCAAGGACTGAAGCAAAAATCGGCACGCCGACGCATCAGCGAAACGCACTCGTGGAGCGCACGGCGCGCCCCGTCCGTTCCGCACGGTTAATCTGATGCATGGTTAAGCTGATACGTACATGTCTGGCATTGCGGCCGGACGTCGGAAACAGCAGGAGCCAACGGAATCAAGGAGCACCAATATGAGCAACGAAACCGCAGCCGGCGCAGCGCGCGACGATCAGCCGATGGTGATGGAGTTCATCGACGACCTCAAGCCGCTGGTCGAGGTCCAGCCCGAGGCCACGGTCTCGCGCACGGTGATGCAGGTGGAGGGCGCCAACGTGGTGCTCTTCTCCTTCGACAAGGGTCAGGAGCTCAGCGAGCACACGGCGGCCATGCCCGTGCTCGTGCAGTGCCTCGAAGGCCGGCTCAAGGTCACCGGCGGCGGGAAGACCGTTGATCTCGTGCCGGGCGGCATCCTGCACTTCCCGACGCGGCTGCCGCACGCGGTCTACGCCGAGGAGGCCTCCAAGATGATGCTGATCATGATGCGTCGCTGAGCGCCGGCCATTTACCGCTTCTACCGCTTCCGGCGGCCGATCCACCAGTTGAGCAGCGATCCGGCCGCCACGAGGAGCGCGCCGCACCAGAAGGGCAGCGAGAGCGCGAGACCGAGCAGCACGGCACTGGCCACGGTGGACAGCACCGGGGCTGCGTAGGACGCCATGGCGAGGGTGGTCATGCTGCCGTGGAGAATGCCGTAGCCCCAGCAGGCGTATCCGCCGGCGATGGACGCCGCGGCGCCGATCAGGGCCAGCCATGCGTGGACGGGCGGCACGGCGGCGGGCCAGCCCTGACCGGACGCGAAATGGATGGCCCACAGCACGACCGCCACCAGCGGGAAGAACACGGAGGTGCCGTCCTTGCCCTTGGCCATGGCGGGCGTGAACACGGCGTAGACCGACCATGCGAACGCGCCGGCGAACGTGAGCACATATGGCAGGGGGTTCTCGGCGATGTGGCCGGCGGCGAGCGCCCAGTCTAGCCCGTTGTTGCCGCCGACCGCCAGCACCACGCCCGCGGTGGCGACGATCGCGCCCGGCAGCACGCGCAGCACCGCACGCGCCCGCCCGCTGGTCTTGCCGGTTCCGCCGGCATGGGACGCGCCGAAGACCGCCGCCGTGAGCAGGACCATCATGGTAGGCCACAGGTAGTTCACCAAGCTGACCTCCACGGACGACGCGGCGGTGGTCGCCATGCCGATCGACAGGGAGATCGCCGACTCGTAGAACACGAACAGGGATCCGCCGATCAGAAGATATTTGCGGGGGTACTCGCGCAGCGGCGCGGGACGGTGGAACACCATCAGCATCACGACGCCGACGGTGTAGATCATGGCCGAGCCGAGCGTGGCCCCGAAGGAGTCCGCCACCACGCGGACCAGACCGGTCATGAGGCTCCACACCGCGATCGCCAGCAGGCCCACGGACGTGGCGCGCGCGGAAACCACGTGCCCCATGCCGGCAGCGCCGCCGATTCCCGATCCGTCCGCCATGCCGCTCCTCCTCGCCGTCAAATCACGTCACGCGAATACCGCGAATACCGCATGGCCCAAGTGTGGCCGGCGGGGGCGACGCGCTCGAGATCTCATCGCATCTGCGCTCGTGGGGAGGATTGCGGCTTGTACACACGGCGCTTGTGCGCACGGCCAAATCCTCCCCCGGAACACAAAATGCCGGGCGGAATGTGATCGGCATTCCGCCCGGCATTCGGTGATTGGCTTTGTTTCCTTCGCCGCCCGTCTGACTAGTCAACGTAGGAAACGTAGGACGGGCGACGGCGGGAACAAGCGGCCGGACAATCAATCAGCTTGACCGACGAACGATCAGCCCTCAATGGCGATCTGGTGCTTGGCCTCGACCTGCGGCTGGGCCTGCATCTTCGGAACCTGCAGGCACAGCGTGCCGTTCTTGTAGCTGGCGTGGATGTCGGATTCCTTCACGTCCTCGCCCACGTAGAAGCTACGAGAGCAGGAGCCAGCGTAGCGCTCGCGACGCAGCCACTTGCCGTCCTCGCCCTTGTCGTCGTGCTCGCTGTCGCGATGCGCCGACACGGTCAGATAGCCGTTCTGCAGCTCAAGGCTGATGTCGTCCTTCTTGAAGCCGGGCATGTCGATGTCCACGTCGTAACCATCCTTGGTCTCGCGCACATCGGTGCTCATCATGTTGTTCGCAAGCGCGGCGGCCGCGGAGCCGTTGCCGTTGTCGCGCCAACCCTCGAAGAACGGGTCGTCGAACAGATCGGAGAACATCGTGTCATTCATCAAAGCCGGAAACATTGCCATAATCCATACTCCCTAGTCAGGAGCTGAAGCGGTTTGGCTTGGCCGGCGTCCTCGCGGGCGCCGACCTATCGTTGCCGTTCCCGGAACCCCTCCCGGGGCTCCATCGTTATCCTTGTCACTTCCCCCAACATTCCGGGGCGGAGGGCATTCCGGGATTTTACCGTGGGTGAAATCAGGCGTCGGCGGCATCCTTGGCATTGGCGTTGGCGCTCTTGAGCTCGTCGCGGATCTCCTCGAGGACGGCGAGGGTCTGCGCGGAGACGTCGGCCTTGGCGGCTTCCGCCTCGGCGTCGGCGGCGGCATCCGCGGCGGCGTCCTCGTCGAGCACGGACGCGGTCATGTCGCGCAGCTTGTTGATCGGCAGGATCACGCAGAAATACACGGCCACGCCGATGAGCAGGAAGTTGAGGATCGCGTTGAGGATGGAGCCGAACGAGATGACGGCGTTGTGCGGCAGCGTGATGTTGAGGATGCCGGACATGTCCGGCTGCCCGCCGATGGCCGCGATGAGCGGGTTGATGAGGTTCGCGACGATCGAGTTGACCACGCCGGTGACCGCCGAGCCCATGACCACGCCAACCGCCATGTCGATCATGGAGCCGCGGGAGATGAACTTCTTGAAGCCGCCGAACGGGCCGACGTCGGTGAGCGCGGCGATCCTGCGCGCGGCGGACGTCGCGGTGGCCGTGGTGGCGGCGGTGACGGTCGCGGCGACTTCGCCGGTTGCTGCCACGGCGTCGCCGGCCATCGCGAGCACGGTGGGAGAGCCGCCCGACTGACGGGACCGGGACTGACGCGGCCTGCCCGCATCGCGGGAGTTCCGCGGCCGGCGGGCATTGTCGGACCTGTCGGCGCGGGGCCCGCTGGACCGGGACTTGCCGTTCGCTGCGTGATTGGCCATGACGTCTCCTTCCCGGATGCCGCTCGGGCGCTCGCATCCGCTGCTCATTCCATTGTCCCAGACCGTCCGACTGTTCACTCTTCCGGTCATCCGGCTGTCCGGCCGCCCAGCCGTCCATTTGCCCGACGCATTCGTTCCAATCTGCGCCCACTGCGATGCGGGTTGGAACGAATGGGCGCAAATCGGCCCTTCCGAAGGCACGATTCGAAGTCATTCGTTCCAATTTGCGCTGCGGAGGGCACAGGTTGGAACAAATGCTCGCAATTCGAGGTCTTTTGGCCCAATTTGCGCTGCGGAATTTGCGCTGCGGGGGTGTGCCAGCTGGAACGAATGGACGGACGCTGGGCCCGTTGAAGGTGCATGAAGCTGATTTCGGGACTACTCGCCTTTCCTAGGGCGGATTTCCGGCCTCGCGCACACCTACTTGGCCTTCCGAGGGCAGACGATGACCGGCAACGCCGCCGCTCTCACATCGCGTTCCGCGGAATTCCCCCGAATGGCGGGCCCGGACGGGGCGCGACAACCGGAATGTCAGCCGCAGAGGTGCCCTCGGAAAGCAGAGTAGATGTGCGCACGACGGAAAATCTGCCCTAGGAAGACCAAGTAGGTCGGGCAGCACGGCGGCATAATGCCACAACAGCGTCATTGTGCCAATGCCCATGGGGCCAGCGGAGTCAACATGGGCGGAACCGTCGAGGCGCGCATGGAACGGGCGCGGGGACGAGCGAAGGGCAGGATGGTCACCCCGCCAGCTCGGAGCGGACAGGCCGCGCATGGGACGGGCGCCGGTGGCATACTGGGCAGCATGAGCGAAAATGCAGTGAATGGCAACGATGAGCGGCGAACGCATGAGACCGCATATTTTGCGGGTGGATGCTTTTGGGGCATGGAACGCTACTTTCAGGCCGTGGACGGCGTGACCGGGACGACCGTAGGGTATGCGCAGTCAAAGGTGGAGAATCCGACGTACGAGCAGGTGTGCTCGGGCGAGACCGACGCGGCGGAGACCGTGAAGGTGGAGTTCGATCCGGCTCGGGTGAGCCTGCGCACGCTGTCGCTGCTGTTTTTGGAGGCGATCGACCCGTTCAGCGTGGACGCGCAGGGGCCGGACCATGGACGGCAGTACCGCACGGGCATGTTCTACATAGAGGGCGACGCGGGGAACGACGCCGACGCGACAGGTGACGCGGCGGGCAGCGCAGCAGCCGGCATGACCGAAGCCGGCGCCGAGGCAAGCGCTCCGGCCGGACTGGCAGATGACGGACTGGCGGGCGATGGGCTGGCAGCCCGCAGCATCGCCGCGCACGCCACCGGCAACGAGCAGCGCGACGTGTACGTGGCCGCGCTCGAACAGCTCATCGACCGCGACCCGCGCCGGCCCGCCGTGCTGGTGGAGCCGCTGCGCAACTTCTACCCGGCCGAGGAGCATCATCAGGATTACCTCGAGAAGAATCCGGGCGGCTATTGCCACATCCCCATGGCGAAGATCGCCAACGTGCGCAACCGTCAGAAGTACGTGGAGCGCATCTGGGACCTCACGCTCGAACAGTTCGCGGTCACGCAGCGCGCGGCCACCGAGCGGCCGTTCACCAACGCGTACGATCGAACGTTCGAGCCGGGCGTCTACGTGGACGTGGTGAGCGGCGAGCCGCTGTTCCTGTCCACCGACAAGTTCGACTCCGGGTGCGGCTGGCCGGCGTTCTCCAAGCCGATCAGCGCCGACCTGCTCACCGAGCACGAGGACGACCGCGTGCCGGGCCGCCCGCGCATCGAGGTGCGCACGGCGGACACGCAGATTCATCTGGGGCACGTCTTCGCGGACGGACCGGCCGACCGCGGCGGACTGCGGTACTGCATGAACTCGGCGGCCCTCCGGTTCGTGCCGAAGAGCCGCATGGCCGAGGAGGGCTACGGCGACCTCATTCCGCGGCTGGAGGAGTAGAGCGGCGCTCAGAGGGCGCGGGCGTTGTCGATGAGGGCCTGCTTCAGGTCGGACTCGAGCTGGCGCATCTTGCCTTCGGCGGCCTGGCGGTTGGCCTTGCCCTGCTTCTGGATCTGCACGGTCTCCTTGAGCGTGGCGATGAGCTCGGAGTTGATCTTCTCCAGCGTCTCGATCTCCACCACCGAACGCTGGTTGGCCTTCTCGGCGTCCACCGCGCCCTGATGCAGCGCGGACGCGTTCTTCTGCAGGAGCTTGTTGGTCACGTCGTCGGCCTTGTTCTGCAGGTCGAGCGCCTTGCGCTGGTTGGACAGGCCGAGCGCGATGACCATCTGGCTCTTCCACACCGGGATGGTGGTGGAGATGGTGGTGTCGATCTTGTCCACGATGGTCTGGTCGGCGTTCTGGATGATCTTGATCTGCGGGGCGGTCTGCAGGGTGACCACGCTGATGCGGTCCAGATCGTCGAGGCGCTTGGCGAAGCGGTCGAGCTTGGACTTGAAGTCCTTGAGCACCTGCGCCTGCATCGGGTCGCCGGACTTGGCGGCCTCGGCCTCGAGCGCGGGCAGCTGCGTGGCGTTGAAGTCGGCGAGCGCCTTCTTGCCGGCGAGCACGGTGAGCTTGAGGTCGCGGTACTGCTGGGCGTTCTGGTCGTACATGGTGTTGTACATGGCGATGTCCGCGACGAGGCGGGACTGCGCGGTTTCCAGCTTGGTGATGATGTCGTCGATCTGCGAGTCGACCTTCTGGTAGCGGCGGCGCAGCTTGTCGATCGAGACGGCCACCTGCCCGATGATCGGCAGCTTGCGGAATCCGCCGAGCTCGGCCTCGTCGATGGTGACGAGCATGGTGCTCAGCAGTTCGCCGGCCTCGCCGGTGTCCTTGGAGCGGGTGTCGGAGAGGATTTCGTCGGCGAAGGTGCTGGTGGCGCGCTGCACGTCCTTGCCGTACGACGATTCGATGCCCTGCTGCGTCAGGTTGATGGCCTGGGCCATCTGGGCGACCTGCTGCTGGTCCGCCTCCGGCAGCTGTGCGATCTGCTGGTCGGGCGTGAGCTTGGCGACGGCCGCGGCCTGCTCGGCGGTGGGGACGAGCGCGCCGGCGTTCGGGTCGGCGACGGCGGGTGCTGTGACGGCGTTCTGCGTGCTGCCGGCGGTGAGGTCGGCGAGGGTGATCTGCTGGGGCATGGGATGGGTTCCTTTCTGGAAAGACGGGTTGAAATGGGCGGATTTAGGACAGCGCGATTTAGGACAGCGCGGCGATGATGGCCTGCATGGCGTCGTTGTTGGGCAGCTCGCTCACGGCGTTGAGCTGGTCGGTGGCGGACGGGACGCCGAATCGGCTGATCGAGTCGGTGCCCACGAAGTTGGAGGCGCGGAAGCCGTGGCGCTCCCACGCGAGCTTCTGCACGTCCGGGGATTTGAGCACGTCCATGAGCTTGCGGCCGTTGTCGTCGAGGGCGATGAGCGTGTGCGTGCTCCACACGGTGGGCGTGGGGTACACGATCACCACGTCGTCCTTGATCTGCGCGTAGGCGTCCGGCTGGTTGACCGCCAGATCGAGGATCTGCGACTCGTAGCCGACCATCATGGGCTTGGAGCCGACGCCGAGCGTGAGGAACTGGTTGAAGCTGTCCTCCGAGCTGGTCTCCATCCAGCCGGACTTGGAGAAGATCGCCTTGATCTTGCCCGCGTCGCGCTTGACCGAATCGACGGTGGCGGGCTGACCGCCGTTGAGCACGGTGGCCACGAGGGCCGCGTATTCATTGCCGGAGTTGGACTGGACCGGGTCGGTGGAGTCGATGCGGAACTGGCCGTAGCCGGCGCTGTAGCCCACGTCCGCCCACGTCTTGTTGTTCTCCATGGCGTCCACGGCCTTGGCCATGTCCATGTGGTACACGTCGCCGTTCTTGGTGACGAGCCCGCCGGCCACGAGGCCGTCCACCACGGCCTTGTGCGTGTACAGCACGATCGGCGAGTTGAAGACGATGTCCGAGCTGGAGGCGTTCACGCCCTTGGCCTTGCCGTATTCGACGGCCGCGCGCGAGGACGGGAACAGGTAGTCCATGCCGGTGCGGTCGGCGTCCATCATGGCCAGGGACCCGGCCTTGCGGTAGTCCACCTTGAGGCCCTGCGCGGCGGCGATCTGCGCGAACTGCGGGTCGTCGAACAGGCCGATCTTCTCGCCGCCCAGATAGCCGTTGACCTGCGTGGCCTCCACGGGCGCCGCCGGCTTGGGCCGGGTCTGCTGCCAGACCGCCGCGCCCCCGAGCACGGCGATTACCACGAGCAGGGCCACGAGGCCGATGATCTTCGATTTGGTGATTTTCACTGCTGCTTCTCCTCCGTCCGCGTCTTCGCCGTCGTGCCCGCCTCATCTTCGTCGGGCGCGTCGTCCACGCTGTAGCCGTCCATGCGCGCGAGCCGCTCGATCGCCTCGGAGTCGGCCGCGATGCCGAGCGTCTTGGACGAAACGGCCCGGGACAGTTCGCCGGCCGCCGTCTTCTCCAGCACCTGCAGCGCCTCGATGGTCTCCCGGCGGGCGCTGGCGAGCTGGTCGCCGGCCCCGGAGCGCTCCACGTCCACGTACGATTCGAGCAGCTTGGACGTCTGCTCGCCGTACACGGTGATGTAGTGGCGCAGGGTGTTCCATGCGCCCGGATCGGTGTCCACGTAGCGCACCAGATCGCGCGTGGCCACGATGAAGTCGTTGGCCTCCGCGCGTACGGTGGGATCCCGCACTTCGCGCAACGTGCCCTCGATGAGCTTCAGCCGGGCGTTGGCCGCGTCGATCGCGTCGGCGGCCTTCTGCCCGTTCGGCAGCGCGGAGGCGAGGGTCTTGCCGATTTTGCGCTCGGGCGTGGCGAGCGTGCTCACGCCCACGTAGCCGCCGGCCGCGGCGACCAAGGCGACCACGATGCCCGGCACTCCCCCGCCGGCGATGACGAAGCCGGCCGCGCCCAGCACCAAGCCGGCCGCGAATCCAAGAACCACGCCGAGCATCAGTTGTATCCCTTGACCTGGCGGAACACGGAGGCGAGGTCGCCGGAGCGGCCGTCGAACACCTTGGCGTTGGAGAGCGTGGCGATCTCGTCGAGCTGCGTGGGGTCGGCGGTGCCGAACATGATCGAGAAGATCGGCACGTCGTTGCCCTTCTGGCGGTAGGTGGCCCGGAACGTGTCCTGATCGTCGGTCTCGGACTGGCCGTCGGTCATGAGCACCACGGCCACGGTGTAGTCGGTCAGGTCGCCCGGCAGCTGGTCGAGGGCCGTGTCGAGCGCCGAGTAGATGTTCGTGCCGCCCACCGGGTTGCGGTTCTCCGCGTTGGTGAGCAGCGCCTTGGTGTCCGTGCCCTTGGCGGAGAACGGCTGGGAGGGCTTGGAGGAGAACGGGATGAACACGTTCACGTCCTTGTCGGACGGCTGGATGCGCGCGTTCTTGGCCTCGTCCGGGTCGAGCGCGGCGTTGAGGCCGGCGACCACGCCGCGTTTGCCGGCGCCTTCCATGGAGCCGGAGTAGTCCACCACCCAGATGGTGTAGCTGGGCTTGCGCAGCGCGGTCTGGTAGATGTCGAGCGCCTGGTCGATCACGTCCGCGGCGGGCATGGGGATGGTCTTGAGCGTGCTGGCGTCGGTGTTAAGCCCCCAGTCAGCCTTGAACGACTGCTGCACCTGCGGGTCGGAGGCGTAGGTGAGTGTGCCGCCGAGCCCGGTGCGCCGGCCCGCGCGCTCGAATTCGAGCTTGGAGTCCTTGGAGCCCAGCGCCTGCTGGAACTTGGAGAACGCGTCGGAGAGGTTCTGCCCGCGGTCCACGTAGCCGAGCGGGGAGTCGGAGATGGCGATGCCGTCGGCCGGGTAGACGGCGAGCAACGGGTCCTTGCCGTTCTGCGTGAGCTGCTTGTCCGCCTGAATGACGAGGGATTCGTAGTTGACCATCGCGTCGAAGCGGTCCGGGTTGGCCACGACCATGTCCTTGAGCCAGTCGGAGGAGCCGGACGAGCGGTCCACGCCCTTGAGCAGCGAGACGACCTTCTGCTGGAGGTCCGCGTTCTGGAAGTCGGCGGCGGTGAGCGGGTCGGTCTTGCCGGACAGCGCGGCGGCGAAGGCGAGGTACGCGGAGGCGCCGGAGTTGGACTGCGTGGCGGAGGTCATGGAGAACTTGAGCTTGCCGGCGGTCACCGCGTCGATGATGTCCGTGGTGGAGACGGCCTTGGTCTTGCCGGAGGCGTCCGCCCAGCCGAGGTCCACGGCCTTGGCCTTTTCGATGCCGAAGACGACGGGCGTGGTGGAGGTGCTGGCCGCGTCCTTGACGAGGTGCTTGGTGTCGCCCATGGAGATCCACATGGAGGATGCGGGCCAGACGGCGTCGTAGTTTTCGCCGCCGTTTTCGAGGGCGCTCATGATGTCCAGCGAACCCATGTAGTTGAGCGTGACGGCCACGCCGGATTCGTCGGCGGCCTTCTGCACGGCGGCCGCGACCTCCTTGTTCTCCGAGCCGGACGCGATGTTGAGCGTGGCGGACGCCTTGCCGCCGGCCGGGGTGAAGGTCTGGACCTTGTCGTTGTTCTGCGCGCCCGAGCCGTTCGAGCCGTCGCCGTCACCGGTGCCGTTGACGCCGGACGAGCAGCCTGCTCCCGCGAGCATCATCGCCCCGGCCGCGAGCGCGGCCACCGCCCTGAGGATACGCTTTCCCATGGTGTTCATAGCCCCATTGTGGGCCACCGTTGCTTCCGCGAGGGGGCGCGCTGGTGAACGTCAGGTGAACAGCGGCTGAACCTCTGGAGCTGGATACGTCGTCGATCGATTGACAGACGTTGTGGAACTACAGCGCGGCGGTGACGGGGTCGTCGAAGAAGTCGAGGATGCGGTCGAGGTAGGGGCCCAGCACGGCGTTGGGCATGCTGAACAGCTCGTGCAGCGAATCGGGCACGCGGACGAGCTCCACCTCGCAGCCGCCGTCGCGCACCAGCGAGGCGAAGCGGTCCTGCGGCTGGTTGAGCACCCAGATGTCGTGGTCGGCCTGGAACAGCAGGATCGGCGTCTCCACGTTGGCGCACGCCTCGGGCCGGCTCACCGCGTGCGAGAGCCGCAGCGCCTGGCGCACCCATTCGAACGTGGCCGCGTTGGTCTGGCGGTGCTCGTCCTCGCAGCGCAGGTGGTGGAACCAGCGCACGCGGGCCTCGGAGGCGCCCCTGTGCTCGCTCATGTCGAGGTTGTTCGGGTCGAACGGCCCCTGCCCGAACACCACGTGCCGGCTCAGGCCGAACGCGCACATGCCCTCCGCGAGCACGCGCGCCACCCCGTTCGGCATGCCGGTGGCGGGGGCGATCATGGGCGCGGACAGCACGGCCCGGTCGAACAGCGTGGGGTACTGCTCGAGCACCGCCGCGCCGATCCCGCCGCCCATGGAATGCGCGTACAGGTTGAGCGGGCTGCCGCCGGCGTACTGCTGGCCGATGGTTCCCGCGAAGGCGGCCAGATCGGAGACGTAGCGCCGCCAGTCGTCGATCCACACGAGGGACTTGTCGTCGAGGTCGCGCACGGACCGGCCGTGGCCGCGGTGCTCGAGCACGCACACCGAGTAGCCGGCGAGCAGGAAGTACCACACCATCTCGGCGTATTTGGCGGCGAATTCGGTGAAGCCGTGGCTGATCACGATCGCGCCGCGGAACGTGGCGTCCGCGCCGGCCACCTTGATTGCGTCGAAGCGGGCGGCGTCGTAGCACACGTAGTGCAGTCTGCCGCTTGTGGGCGCCGGGCCGAGGCCCTTGGGCTCCGGCGGCTCGAACCAGCCTTCGTCGCGGCATGCCTCGAGCGCCGGCAGCACCTTGGTCTCCATCTCGTGGCGGTAGTCGTTCTCGTCGATGAGCGTGATCTGCATGCCTCCAGCGTAGCGCAGGGCCGTTGGGGCGCGGCGCGCTCAGCGCAGGCCGAACGCGTCGTACAGGAAGTCGCGCTGGAGCGTGAGCAGGTTCTCCGCCACCGTCTCGTCGTTGGTCATATGCGTGATGCCCGTGAGCGGCAGGTAGGTGTGCGGGCGACCGGCGGCCATGAGCGCCTGCGAGAGCTTCAGCGAATGCGCGATGGTCACGTTGTCGTCCGCGAAGCCGTGGATGAGCATGAGCGGGCGGGTGAGCTTCGGGGCGTCCTGCACGATGCCGTTGCGCTCGTACACCTTCGGGTCGAGGCCCAGATAGCGCTCGGTGTAGTGCGTGTCGTACAGCGTCCAGTCGGTGGGCGGGGCACCCGCGCAGCCGGCCTTGACCACGTCCGGAGCGTCGAGCACGGCCAGCGCGGAGAGGAAGCCGCCGTAGGACCAGCCGATCATGCACACCTTGTCCAGATCGGCGTCCGCGGCCTCGGACACGCCGGTGAGCGCGCGCACGGCCTCCACCTGGTCGGCGAGCGTGACGTCCTTCATGTTCTCGAAGATCGCACGGTCCCACTTCGGGCCCCGGCCGGTGGTGCCGCGGCCGTCCGCGGTGACCACGATGAAGCCCTGGTCGGCCCACCACTGCGACTCCCAGTAGTAGCCCTGCTGGAGCACGACCTGCTGGAATCCGGGACCGCCGTAGGGCTTGAGGAGCACGGGCAGCCTGCCGCCGTTGGCCGCCTTGATCCGCTCGGCCATCTCGCAGCCTTCGGACGGGCGGGTGATGGCGGTGTACAGGCGGTGCTCGCCCAAGCGCACGAACGTGGTGTTGGGCGTGAATCCGGGCACGGCGGCGTCGTTGGCGACCTGCGCGCGGGCGGTTTCGCGGCCGTCCGCGTCGGTGAGCACGTGGACCATCTCGCCCCTGGCGTCGCCCATGCCGCGGCCGGAGACGACCGATCCGCGCGCGCCGCGGGACACGTGCCAGACGCCGGGCCTGCGCGTGACGGGCGTGACCGCGCCGTCGTAGCCGAGCGAGACCACGTCGAAGCTGCGGGCGTCGTGGTCGTCCGGGTCATCCCAGCCGTCCTTGCCGTCCGCGGCGTCGGCGGCGTCGGCGATCGGGCCGGTCAGGTCGGGCTCGCGCTGCACCACGGCGAGCACGTCGCGGTCGGTCACCGCCAAGACCTCGCGCACGTTCCAACCGGCGGGCGTAAACGGCTCGCCGTCCACCGTAAGGCGGTTGGCGTCCGCGGCCATGTCGTTGAGCGGGCAGACCAGACGGCCGTCCGGCGTCATGGCGGGCGTGCCGGGCACGAGGTCGATCCACTGGTCGTTGTGGTGGGATTCGAGCACGGTGGTCTCGCCGGCCTCGTCGGCGTCCAGATCGGCGTTGACGGCGAGCACGCGGTCGTTGCGCTGGCAGCGGTCCTGCACGAGTACGATCGGCCCGCGTCCCTTGGGCCAGCTCACGGCGGCCACGTACTCGTAGGCGTCGGAGTCCCAGCGCACCTCGGCGGTGGAGAAGCCGGCGCAGGAGCCGTCCCCGTCGAGCACCAGCTCGCCGATCGAGAGGGACACGTCGGCGTTGCGGGTCAGCGCGCGCGGGTAGCGGCGGCCCTCGGCGGGACGGTCGGGGTGGGTCGGGTCGCTGATGTACCACATCGGCTCGTACTGGGTGTCGAACATCTCGAACAGGATGTGACGCGAGTCAGGGCCCCACCAGAAGCCGTCGTAGCGGTTCATCTCCTCGCCGGCCACGAACTCCGCAAGGCCGATCTTCCATGTGTTCTCGGCCTCGTCGTCCTCGGGGCACACGCCGTAGAGCGTGACGATGCGGTCGGCGGGCTCCTCGCCCTCGCCGCTGTCCCCGCCGTACAGGCCCTCGGACAGGGCGGCCTCCATGGCGTCATCTTCCACGAACACGCCGTCGGATTGGTCGCCGGCGGGCTCTTCGGACTCGACGGGCACCGCGTCGTCCCAGTCGGCGATCTCCACGAGCATGAGGTGCTCGCCGGTGGTGTACAGCACGCGCCGGCCGTCGGGGCTGATGCGCGGGTTCAGGACCGGGCCGGTTTCGCCGTCCACCGCGCACAGCTGCCGGGTGCGGGCGGACGGTTCGGGCTCGCCGGTCTCCCCGCTTCCGCCCGAGATTTCGGTGAGGAACAGCTGGCCGTTGATGGTGAAGACCACGCGATCGCCGGCCGCGTCCACGGAATAGCCCACGATACCGGCGCCGCCCTCGCGCGCACGCTCGCGGCGGGCCTTCTCCTCGGCCGGCACGTCCTCGTTGTCCGCGTCGGCGAGCAGATCGCGCGGGTCCGCCAGCTTGGTTTCATGATGCTCGCCGGACGCGTCGAACCAGCTCAGCCACAGGCTGGTGACCAGATCCTCCTGACCGTCGGAGCGCAGGAACAGCGCGCGTTCGCCGTCACCCAGCAGCTTCGCGGAGCGCGGCGCGGCGCCTTGGAACCGCAGGGTGCGCGCACGCTTTCGGGGGAATTGCCGGATTGCCTCATCGATCGCACCGCTCATGGATGCCGCTCCTTCGTCTCGCTGGCCTCGGACGGGCCTCGAACATGGATACGGCCCACGCTAGCACCGTGCCGCACTCATTCCGCTCACTTTGCGCACCGGCTCCCGTGGATTGAGCGAATCCAGTGCCGGAAGGCGGCGGACAGGCGAATCCGGACAAATTCGGGGGTGAAATCCGGCCGCGTTCCCCACCGGGCGCCCATTCGCCCGGCGTGGCGTGCCGAAAACGGGGCGAAAATAGGCGGATTGCCCCGAATACTTGCAAGTGTTTCACAAGACGAATGCCACCCGACCGCCAACCCGCGTACCATTGAATGCAGTATGAAGAAAGGGAGTACCATGAGCTTTCTCGATCGTTTTGAGAAGAAAGTCGAAGGAACTGTCAACGGCGTCTTCGCGAAGTTCGGCTCGAAGGACCTGCAGCCGGTCGACCTCTCAAGCGCCCTCGAGCGCGAGATCGACGCTCAGGCCATGCCCGTGGGCCGCGACCGCACCGTGGCCCCGAACGAGTACCGCTTCAAGCTGAGCACCCCCGACTTCGACCGCATCGAGTCCTGGGGCAGCGAGGCCATGGCCAACGAGCTGGCCGACAACCTCACCAAGTACGCGGAGAGCCAGCACTACGCGTTCATCGGCCCGGTGGTGGTGATCTTCGAGGAGGATCTGGACCTCGCCAAGGGCGACTTCCACCTGTCCTCCGAATCCGTGCAGGGCAACGCCGCGCCCGTCACCACGCCGAGCGAGACCAAGGACTGCCCGGTGCTGGAGATCAACGGCCGCCAGTACCTGCTCACCGCGCAGCAGACCACGCTGGGCCGCGGCTCCAACTGCGACATCGTGATCGACGACCCGGGAATCTCCCGCAAGCATCTGGAAATCGACATCACCGACAAGGGCGTGATCGCGCGCGACCTCGGCTCGACCAACGGCACGTACGTGGAGGGCCATCAGGTGCCCGCCGCCACGCTGCTGGACGGCAACACCATCACCATCGGCCGCACGCGGATCCTCTACTGGGCCTCGGCTCAGGAGCAGGAGTAAGCCCTCAGGGCGTTCGTAAGGTCCCATCATGACCGAGTTGACGTTCGCGCTCCTCAAGTACGGGTTCCTCGTGCTGCTGTGGGCGTTCGTGTGGCTGGCGGTGCACTCCCTGCATCAGGACATCGCCGCGTTCAGCCCCAAGCCCTCCCGTTCGCGCCGCAAGCGCGAGCGTGCGGCCCGTCGCGCCGCGGAGGCCCCCGTCCCCGAAGCGCAGGCATCCGCCCCCGCGCCCCGCAGCCACGTGTCCGCGCGCAACGCGGGTTCCGCCGCCGACGCCGACGCCAAGGGCGCACCGGCTCTGCTCGTGGTGATCGACGGCCCGCTCGCCGGCGCCACCGTGCCCCTGAGCGGCGAAGCCATCACCATCGGCCGCGCGGCCTCCAACACCGTGGTGCTCAACGACGAGTTCGTCTCCGGCCATCATGCACGCGTCTACGTGGACCCGACCAGCGGCCAGTGGGCCATCGAGGACCTCGGCTCCATGAACGGCACCGTCGTCGCCGGCCAGCGCATCGGCGCCCCCACCATCCTCCCCGCCCGCGTGCCCGTGCGCATCGGCGCAACCACGCTGGAATTGAGGTAGTCGCCCATGCCGGATTCCTCACAGCTTTTCCTGTACTCCACCACCGTTTCGGACGTGGGCTACGTGCGCAGCAACAATCAGGACTCGTCGTTCGCCGGCGAGCACCTGATCGCCATCTGCGACGGTATGGGAGGCCATGCGGGCGGCGACACGGCGTCCACGATCGCCATCCGGTCCCTCGCGCACATCGAGCACGACGACACCACGAACGACGTGAAGGCCGTGGCGGACATGCTCGAGGCGTCCGTGCTGGCCGCGCACGACGCGATCGTGGGCAAGGCCCGCCGCGAGCGCAAGCTCTCCGGCATGGGCACGACCGTGACCGCCGTGGCGCTGGTGGGCGGCTACTGGGTGATGTCGCACATCGGCGACTCGCGCGCCTACCTGCTGCGCGACGGCAACCTCATGCACATGACGCAGGACCACAGCTACGTGCAGCATCTCATCGACACGGGCCACATCACCCCGGCCGAGGCCAAGAACCACCCGCAGCGCAACGTGGTGATGCGCGTGCTGGGCGACTTCGACATCGACCCGCGCCCGGACATCATGATCCACGCGGCCAAGCCGGCCGACCGTTGGTTGCTGTGCTCCGACGGCCTGTGCGGCGTGCTCGCCGATTCGACGATCGCGCAGACGCTCGCCTCCGTGGCCGACCAGAACGAATGCGCCCAGCAGCTCGTGCAGATGGCGCTCAAGGCCGGCAGCACCGACAACGTGACCGCCGTGGTGGCCGACGCGACGCTCGCGCTGGACGCGAACGCCTTCGACCTGCCGCACCAGACGCCGCTGATCGGCGGGGCCGCGAGCGCGAGCCTCGAGCCGATCGCGGACATCATCGACAAGCCGGTCGCCGCCGCGCCCAAGCTCAAGGAGTCGGGCAGCTCGCCGGCCAGCCGCGCCGCCGCGCTCGTGCAGGCGGCCGAGCACAAGACGCCGGAGAACGGCGGACAGCCCGCCGCGGGCGCCGACGCCGGACAGGCGAGCGCCGACGTGCAGCGCGTGGCGCAGCCGGCGGAGACCCGCGCGGAGACCGGCGAGATGCAGGTGCCGGACACCGGCGAAATCCCCGTGATCATGAAGCGCGACGGCCGCATGACCGACGACCCGTTCGACCCCGACGTGGTGGACGCAATCCAGCACGACCACCGGACCCGCGCCCGGCTCAAGCACAACCGCAGGCGCCGCGGGCGCGCGTTCGTGACCTTCCTGCTCGTGCTCGTCGCGGTCGCGCTCGGCGGCGGCGCATACGGCACGTACCGCTGGAGCCAGACCCGCTACTACCTGGGCGAGGACTCGGGCATGGTGGCGATCTATCAGGGCGTGCCCACGAACATCTTCGGCTGGCAGCTTTCGCACGTGGTGGAGACCACGCACGTGCCGCTGGACGATCTGCCGCAGAACTGGCGCGACCAGCTGCGCCAGGGCATCGCCGTGGACAGCCTCGACGCGGCCCGCGAGCGCGCCCGGTACGTTGCCGAGGAGAACCTCAGCATGCAGCAGGCGTCCGCCTCGCCGACCGCCTCCGCCTCCACGTCCACGTCCGCATCGGCGGACGCAACCGCGAGCACGGGCGCCTCCGCGACGCCGTCGGACGCCGCGTCCCCCACGGCGTCGCCCTCCTCCACCGGGCAGGTGAGCCAGCAATGACCGGCACTCGTCTTCGCCAGCTCGCGCTCCTGCTGTTTTCGTTTGCGATCGTCGGGCTGGGCTTCTTCCAGATGTTCCAGCGCACCGAGGGCGGCATGCCCGCGGACTTCACCGTGCGCCTGCTCATCGTGGCCGCGCTGTTCGTGGTCATGTGGGCCCTGCTCGCCCGCTTCCAGCCGTACGGCAGCCAGACGCTCATCCCGTGCGTGATCCTGCTCACCGGCATCGGCGCGATGGTCATCGCGCGCATCGACGTGGCGCAGAACACGTCCGTCGCCTCCCGCCAGCTGCTATGGCTCATGGTCGCGCTGGCCCTGGGCTGCGTGCTCGTGGTGTGCCTCAGGGACTACCGCGTGCTGCGCCGGTTCTCGTACGTGAGCATGGTCGTGGGCCTTGTGCTGCTGCTCGCCCCCATGCTGCCCGTGCTCGGGCACGAGGAGGGCGGCTCGCGCATCTGGATCAAGATCGGCTCCTACACCATGCAGCCGGCCGAGTTCGCCAAGCTGTTCCTCGCGTTCTTCTTCGCCGCGTATCTGTTCGACCACCGCGACCAGCTGGCTGTGGGCGGCAAAAAGGTGCTGGGCTTCCGCCTGCCGCGCATCAAGGACCTGGGGCCGATCATCATCGTGTGGGCCGTGTCCATGGGCGTGCTCGTCCTGCAGCGCGACCTCGGCACCTCGCTCATGTTCTTCGCCATGTTCGTCTCCATGCTGTACGTGGCCACGGGCCGCAAGAGCTGGATCGTGCTCGGTCTGGGCGCGTTCGTGGCGGGCGCGTTCGTGGCGTCCACCGTGTTCAGCCACGTGGGCAACCGCATCACCGCATGGCTGCACCCGTTCGACCCGGACGTGTACAACGCCGTGGGCGGCTCCGAGCAGATCGCCAAGGGCGTGTTCGGTCTGGCCGCCGGCGGGCTCGTGGGCACCGGCCTCGGGCAGGGCCACCCGTACATCACGCCGCTGAGCTTCTCCGACTTCATCTACGCCTCCGTGGGCGAGGAGCTCGGACTGGCGGGCGTGCTCGCGGTGCTCATGCTCTACCTCATCATCATCGCCACGGGCATGGTGACCGCCATGAAGATCAAGGACGGCTTCGGCAAGCTGCTCGCCTCCGGTCTGGTGTTCACCATGGCGTTCCAGGTGTTCACCGTGGTGGGCGGCGTCACGCTGGTCATCCCGCTCACGGGCCTGACCCTGCCGTACATGGCCGCCGGCGGTTCGAGCCTGCTGGCCAACATGCTGCTGCTGTCGCTGCTCGTGGTCATCTCCAACGCGGCGAACAAGCCCCAGCCGGACACCACGTCCGACGCCTTCCAGTACGAGGCGCTGGCGGTGCTGCGCGAGCAGGAGGTCAAGGAGCGCGCCGAGCAGGTGAAGAAGCAGCAGGAGCAGAACTCGCTGGCCACGCAGGTGATCGCCGTGCGCCCGCCCGCGCCGCGGGACGGAGAAATCCGCGACGACGGGTACGACGCGGACTACGGCACGGACGACGGGTACGACGACCCGATCGGCGACACGCATGAGCAGCCGCGCATAGAGGACAAAGACGGGAGGAACGGGCAATGAACAAGTCGCTTCGCCAGCTCTTCACCGCCGTCATCACGCTGTTCGTGGTGCTGGGCCTTTCCAGCACGGTGATCATGGCCTTCCGGGCCGACACCCTCAACGCCGACGCGCGCAACCGCCGCGGACTGTACGCCGAATACGGCACGCCGCGCGGCTCGATCCTCGCCTCGGACGGCACGGTCATCGCCCAGTCCGACCCGGTCAGCGACTCGTTCAAGTACCAGCGCGTCTACGCGGACGGCGCCACGTACGCGGCCGTCACCGGCTACTATTCGATCACCAGCCGCTCCGACCGCGGCCTTGAGGCCTCGCGCAACTCGCTGCTGTCCGGCCAGTCGGACAGCCTGTGGCTCGACCGCATCAAGTCGCTGTTCACCGGTTCGGAGACCAAGGGCGCCAGCATCGAGACGTCGATCAGCCCGGCGCTGCAGAAGGCCGCCATGGAGGCGCTCGGCGACAACGAGGGCGCGGTGGTGGCCATCGAGCCGAGCACCGGCCGCATCCTCGCCATGGCGAGCACCCCGAGCTACGACCCGAACCCGCTCGCCGCGCACGACGGCACGTCGGCCATTAGCGCCTACCAGACCGCCGTGAACGCGCAGGGCAACCCCATGCTCAACCGCACGATCAGCGAGCACTACCCGCCCGGCTCCACGTTCAAGGTGATCGTGGCCGCCGCGGCGCTGGAGTCCGGCCAATACCAGTCGGACACCATGATCCCGGCCGGCTCGAGCTACACGCTGCCCGGCACGGTGACCAACCTGACGAACACCACGTCGCAGGCGGCCGGCTCGAACGGGCAGATCAGCCTCAAGGACGCGCTCACGTGGTCCAGCAACACCGCGTTCGCGCAGCTCGGCGTCAAGCTCGGCAACGCGACGATCGGCGAGCAGGCGGAGAAGCTCGGCTTCGACAAGCCGATCACCGTGGACGACTCCGGCTCCGGCGACACCGCGATCACCGCCACCGCCTCGCAGTTCCCGAACACCAGCAGCGACGACAAGCTCGCGCTGGCGTCCATCGGGCAGGGCGACACAGTGATCACGCCGCTGCAGAACGCCCTCGTGGCCGCGGCGGTGGCCAACGGCGGCAAGCTTATGAAGCCCACGCTGGTCGACCGCGTGCGCGGGGCGGACCTGAGCGTCATCTCGGAGACCAAGCCGACGGTGATGAGCCAGGCGTTCTCGCAAAACACCGCGAACGCGCTCAAGGATATGATGTCTTCGGTGGTGAGTCAGGACGCGCCCAGCCTGCAGCTGAGCCAGGGCGTGGCCGCGAAGACGGGCACCGCGCAGATCGGCAACGGCGACCGGATCGACGGCTGGACCATCGGCTTCGCGCCCGCGGACAACCCGAAGATCGCGGTGGCCGTGGTGATCCACAACGTGAGGGGCTTCGGCGTGAGCACGGCCGGCCCTGTGATGAAGAGAGTGATGCAGGAGGCGCTGAAATGAGACTTGTCGAAGGTCAGCTCATCCACCGGCGCTACCGTCTGGACAGGCGTCTGGCGCAGGGCGGCATGGGCGAAGTGTGGAAGGGCTACGACATCCAGCTCGACCGTCCGGTGGCCATCAAGGCGCTGCGGCGCGACACGCAGGACACCGAGGCCAAGCTCAAGCGCCTGCGCGCGGAGGCCCACAATTCCGCCAATCTGGCGCATCCGAACATCGCCGCGCTGTTCGAGTACTACGAGCACGACGGCATCGGCTTCCTCATCATGGAATACGTGCCGAGCAAGTCGCTGGCGGACATCTACCACGAGCGCGGGGCCATGCCGGCGCTCGAACTGCTGCCGATCCTCATCCAGACCGCGCGCGGCCTGTTCGTGGCGCACAGCCACGGCGTGATCCACCGCGACGTGAAGCCGGCGAACATCATGGTCTCGGACAACGGCGAGGTGAAGATCACCGACTTCGGCGTCTCCTACTCCACCAACCAGGTGCAGATCACGCAGGACGGCATGGTCGTGGGCACCGCGCAGTACATCTCCCCCGAGCAGGCGCAGGGCCTGACCGCCACGCCGCAGTCGGACATCTACTCGCTCGGCGTGGTGGCGTACGAGGGCCTCGCCGGACACCGCCCGTTCACCGGCGCCACGGCCGTGGACATCGCCGCCGCGCACGTGAACGAGCCCGTGCCGCCGCTGCCGGACGGCGTGGACACCCAGCTCGCCCACTTCGTCATGGCCATGCTCGAAAAGGACCCGAAGGACCGGCCCACCGACGCGCTCATGGTCGCGCGCACGCTGGCGAAGATCGAACGTCGCCTGCTGGATCAGGAAACGCCCAACACCGAGATGATCCTCGGCGCGGGCAAGAAGCTTCCCCGTATGGTGGTCAGCGCGCCGCACAGCGCGCGGCTGCTGAACGCCGCCGGGGCAAACATCACTCAGGAGGTATCGCGATGAGCGCACTCACTCCCAACACGCTGGCGAACGGCCGATACCGTCTCGACCACGTGATCGGCCACGGAGGGATGGCCGAGGTCTACATGGCGCTGGACACGCGCCTCAACCGCACGGTGGCCGTGAAGATCATGCGTTCCGATCTGGCCAACGACTCCATCTTCCTCGCCCGCTTCAGCCGCGAGGCGCAGTCCGTCGCCAAGATGAACAATCCGAACATCGTGTCCATCTACGATTCGGGCGACGAGCTGTTCGCCACCGACAACGGCCAGAGCGAGCGCGTGCCGTACCTCGTGATGGAGTACGTGCAGGGCCAGACGCTGCGCGACATCATCAAGGCCAACGGCCCCCTGAGCCAGCGCGACGCCGAGCAGGTGATGCTGGGCGTGCTCAACGCGCTCGACTACTCGCACCGCATGGGCATCATCCACCGCGACATCAAGCCGGGCAACATCATGATCTCCGACCAGGGCATGGTCAAGGTGATGGACTTCGGCATCGCCCGCGCGCTAGACGACTCCGCCGCCACCATGACCCAGTCGCAGGGCGTGGTGGGCACCGCGCAGTACCTCTCCCCCGAGCAGGCGCGCGGCGAAAGCGTGGACGCCCGCTCCGACCTGTACTCCGCCGGCTGCGTGCTGTACGAGATGCTCACCGGCCGGCCGCCGTTCACCGGCGACTCCGCCGTGGCGATCGCCTACCAGCACGTCTCCGAGGTGGCCACGCCGCCGAGCACGCTCGTGCCGGGCCTGCCGACCATGTGGGATTCGATCTGCGCCAAGGCCATGGCCAAGGACCGCATGAACCGCTACGCCACCGCCGCGGAGTTCAAGAACGACATCCTGACCTTCATGAACGGCGGCATGCCCGTGGCGGCCGCGTTCAACCCGCTCACGGACCTGAGCAACATCAAGGCGCGCAAGGCCGAGGAGACCGCCGCGGAGACGCAGGCCACCGGCACCGCGACCATGGCCATGCCGCCCGCCGCGGACACCGCCGCCACCACGCAGGCGCTCGGCGCGCCCATGCAGGCCACGCAGACGTTCAACCCGATGACCGGCCAGTTCGAGACCGTGCCCGGACCGGCCAACGCGCAGACCGGCACACTGCCGCAGACCCGCGCGGCACAGCGCGCCGCGTCCAAGAAGAAGGGCAAGCGCAACACGGTGATCGGGATCATCGTGGGCCTGCTGGTGCTCGCCGGCATCGTGGCGGGCGCATGGTGGTACATGACCCGCGACACCACGAAGTACGTGGCCGTGCCGCAGCTGACCGAATCCATGACCGAGGCGCAGGTGCGCAACGCGCTGGCCGCGGTGAACCTCAAGCTCGACAAGCAGGAGGACACCGACTCCTCCAAGCCGGCCGGCACGCTCACCAAGCAGGATCCGGCAGCCGGCACGCAGGTGGCCGAGGGCAGCTCCGTGAAGGTCTGGTTCTCCGCCGGCCCGGCCAGCCAGCAGGTGCCGTCCGGACTCGAGGGGCTCGACCAGGACGAGGCGGCCGCGAAGCTGAGGGCCGCCGGATTCACGGTGAGCCCGTCCAACAAGACCGAGGACAGCGCCACCGTCGAGAAGGACAAAGTGACCCGCACCTCGCCCGCCGCCGGCGAAAGCGCGACCAAGGGCTCCGCGATCACGCTGTACATCTCCAACGGCATGACGACCGTGCCCGACTGGACCGGCAAGTCGCAGACCGACATCACCAACGACCTGCGCACCAACTACCCGAAGTTCAACGTGTCCATCCAGCAGGAGGCGTCCGACACCGTGGCGTCCGGTTCGGTCACACGCACCTCGCCCGCCGCCGGCACGCACGTGGCGCAGGACGAGAACATCACCGTCTACGTGTCCACCGGCAAGGAGCAGATGAGCATGCCGAACGTGGTGGGCAAGACCGTCGCCGAGGCGCAGCAGGAGCTCAACGGCTTCCAGATCACCATCTCCGGTGCTTCCGACTCCAACGCCAAGGTGACCGGCCAGAACCCGTCCGCCGGCTCCACCGTGGAGAAGGGCTCCGCGGTCACGCTCACCACGCAGGCCGCGAAGACCGCCGTGCCGTCGTTCACGTCCGGCAAGACCACGCTCTCGGAGTACGAGGCGATGCTGCAGGACGCGGGCCTGAAGATCAAGGTGAGCGGCTCTTCGGACGCCAACGCCATCGTGACGGCCGTGAGCCCCACGGGCAGCGTGGACGCCGGCTCCACGGTCACCGTGACCACCAAGGCGCCCAGCTCGTCCTCCACGTCCGGTTCCGGCAGCGGTTCCACGTCCGGGTCCGGCTCGTCCACCTCGGGCTCCGGGTCCGGCAGCTCCACGGGCGGCTCGAATTCGAACTGAGTCTGCCTGTGCGGGTCGGTCTGCCGGCCGTGCGACCGCCGGACCGACGACTCGTACGGCATTGAAACCATGCGTGACACTGGATCCGCTCAATCCTCGCTGTTCGTGGTGGGGATTGAGCGGATCCAGTGTTTTATCGCTCTTTCCGCCCTCTACCGCACTGGATTCGCTCAATCCGTGGCAAACGTGCGTCAGATTGAGCGAATCCAGTGTCTGAGAGACGGCAGGACGGGACTCCGGCACTGCATCCGCTCAATCCGCAACATCTGCACTGCGGATTGAGCGGATGCAGTGCATAGGAGCCGGATTGCGCGCACGGTCACCAATTGATCCTGCTCAATCTGTCCCTTCCAAACCGCAGAGTGAGCGAATTCAGTGCGCCGAACCGGCTTGTTGGCTTGCCACGCACTGATCCTGCTCAATCCGCAGCCGGCCAATCCGCGGAAAGAACGCCCGTTCAGCGGGCCACGTTCGGCTGCAAACCGACGGACTTGGCCACCGCGTTGGTCTGGCCGCACACGGCGAGCCAGTTGGCAAACACACCGTTCCGAGCGTCGGCCGCGTGATGCCTTTGTTCCTCGCCATAACAAGTGCGGAACGCGCCGATCGGAGACCGGCCAATGCAACGGAACGCAACGAAAAGGAAAAGGACGGCGGTTCGGTCACGCTGCATGCATGGCCGAACCGCCGTCCCAGGAAACAGAAGTCGTGGAGTTATCTGGCTATGGCTACTCCTTCCTGCTGCGACGTGCCAGCGTGAGAACGGCACCGGCAGCGATCATCACGGCGGCCGCTGCGGCAAGGCCCAGCACCGAGGCGCCGGTCCTGCTCAACTGAGTGGGCTGCTGCTGGGTGCCGGCGTTCCGGTTCTTGTTCTGATCCTTGGCGGCCGGCTGCGCAGCGTTGTTCTGATCCTTGGACGGCGCCTCTCCGGACTGGTCGTCCGCGGAAGGCCGCTGATCCTTGGAGGGCTGATCGGCAGGCTGATCAGGCTGCTGCGGATTGTTGCCCTCCGCGTTGGCCCTGACCAGCGCGCCGGCGGCCTGCACCAGACCGGCAGCGGCATCGGCGACGTCCTGCTGCGTGGCGTCCCCGTTGGCAAGCACGTCCTGCGCGGTCTTGAGGGCCGCGGCGAATGCCTTCCACGAGTCGGCGGTGTAGTCGGACTCGGTCAGCTTGGCGCCTTGCTCGACGGCGGCCTTGAGCGCCGTCTTGTCCACGGCGGCCGGCTGCTCGGGCTGGGGCTGCGGGTTGGGCTGCGGTTCCGGAGCCGGCTTGACCGTCTTCAGCGCGTTCTGGGCGGAGGCCAGCGCCGTAGCGGCGGCATCCACCTCAGACTGCGTCGGAGCGGCGGAGCCACCCTGCTGGGTGCGGGCGAGCACATCCTTCGCGGCCTTGAGCGCCTTGGCGAACGGGCTCCACGTCTCGACCGTGTAGCCGGACTGCTTGAGCGTCTCGGCACCCTTGACCACCGCGGAAAGCGCATCGGTCTTCAACACGGCGACAAGCGCTCCCTGCGTCTCGACAAGCTTCGCGGTTGCGGCGTTCACCTTGGCCTGATCGGCCTTCGCATCGGCGGCAACCGACTTCGCGGTGGCCAAAGCTTCGGCGAACGGCTTCCACGAGTCGGCGGTGTAACCGGACTCGGTCAGCTTGCCGGCGGCCGCGATGGCGGCATTGAGCGCGGTGCGGTCGGCTTCCGGCTGCGGCGTGGGCTCGGGCGTGGCGGATTCGGCCTTGAGGCCGGTCCACGCGGAGACCAGACCGGTCAGCGCCTTGGACACGTCCTTCTGCGTGGCGTTCTTGTCGGCGAGCACGGCCTCGGCGGCCTTGATCGCGTCGTTGAATGCCTTGACCGTTTCGGCGGTGTACCCGTCGGTCTTGACGGCCTTCGCATCGGCCACCACCGCGGTGAGCGCGGTCTTGTCGACCGGCGTCGGCTCGGGCTCGGGGGACGGAGCGGGAGCCTCGGCAAGCGCTCCCTGCGCATCAGCCAGAGCCTTGGCCGCGGCGTTCACCGCGTCCTGCGTGGCATTCGCGTCGGAAAGCACGGTCTTCGCATCGGCCAGCGCCTTGGCGAACGGCTTCCACGAATCAGCCGTGTAACCCGCTTCGACCAGCTTGCCGGCGGCATCGACCACGGACTGCAGCACGGTCTTGTTCACCGGCGTCGGCTCGGGTTCCGGAGCCGGGGCCGTGACCAGATCGTTCTGCGCCTTGAGCAGCGCCAGCACGGCGGCATTCACGTCCGCCGAAGTGGCATCGTCATTGGCGAGCACGGTCTTCGCATCAGCCAAAGCCTTGGCGAACGGAGCCCACGTCGCGGCCGTGTAATCCGCTTCGGCCAACTTGCCGGCCGCGTCCACAGCGGACTGCAGCACGGTCTTATCGGTCTTCTTCGCCACGGCCAGCCAAGAGATCACCGGCTTCTCGGCACCGGCGCCCTCGTTGGTCAGCACGTATTCGACGGTGGCCGGCTCGCTCAGGGTGAAGGTGAGCGAGGCGTCCATGGGCGAATCGGCGGCGGTCAGCGGCACGGAGCCCTTGGAGAGCTCCTTGCCGTTGGCGTTCACGGTGTGGTTCATGGTGCGTGCGGTGACGCTCGGCCAGAATTCCTTGAATCCGGCGGTGAGCGTGTAGGTGCCGGCGTCCAGCGGCAGACGGTAGATCTGCTTGGTGGTTGCCTGCCACAGACCGGTCGCGTACTTGTCGCCCAACTGCGCGGCGCCGTCGGCGTAGGTGTTCGTGCCTTCCGCCACGTAACCCCACTGATCGTCGGACTCGGAGGCCTGGTCGACCTTGTCGTTCTTCAATGCCACGGCGTTCTTCACCGCAAGGTACTGCGGGGAGTCGGCGCCGTTGGTGCCGGAATCGATGTAGTAGGTCAATCCGTCCGGGATCACCTCGTAGTCGGCGGTCACGGCGGTGCTGTTGGCGTCACCGGTGAGGTGGACCGTGTCGTAGGCCTTGAGACCGGTGGGTGCGGCGCCCCAGGTGACCGGGGTGTCCACGCCGTCAATCTTGACGGTGGTGGGCAGTGCGCCCTTGGCGGAGATCGCACCCTGCAGACCCAAGGCCTCCGGAACGGCGCGCACGTACACCATGGCGAGACGCGCATTGTAGCCGGAGGTGCCGTTGGTGCCGAACTCGACGTTCACTACGGACTCGTCCTTCACCTTGACGGTGTGGGTGATGGCCGTGGCCTCGCCGTTGGACGTCACGTTTTGGCGGGCGCTCAGCGTGCTGCCGTCGGCGGCGGTGACCTGCGAGTAGACGTTGGTCTGCTGGCCTGCGCGCGGCGCCTGCACGGTGACGATCTCGTAGCTGCCCTTGGGCAGGGTCAGATGGTAGGTGACGGGCTGGTTGTAGTTGGCGCCCACGTAGGAGGAGCCCCAGTCCTTGGCGTCGCCGGCGGCGACGATGTTCGCGTCGCTGGAGTAGCCCCAGTCCTTGCCCTCGTCCGTGCCGTTCCAAGTCTGGTCGGCCTGACCGTTGCGCAGGTCGGGGAACAGGCCCTTGACGTTCCCGTACGCGGAGTCCGCGGCGGAACCGGTCGAACCGGAGTCCACGAAGTAGACGAGGTCGGTCGGCACCACCATCACGTTGACGGTGAAGCGCTGGTACACGTCGCCGATCTTGTCGGCGGTCAGGCCGGTCAGAGTGGTCGTGCCGAACGCCTTCGGGTCGGCGGCGGCCACCTTGGAGGCGGCTTCCGGATCGTCCCACTTGACGGCGTGGTCAACGCCGTCGATCTTCAGCGTCCCGGGCAGCTTGGCGTCCGGACCGGCGAGGGTGACGGTGCCCAGATCCTTGACGTCCTCGCTCACGTGCACGTTGACGAGCGCGTTCTGCGCGGCGGTCAGACGGGCGGCCAGCGCGACGGCGCCCTCCGCGTCCAGACCGTAGGCGGACGGGTCGGCGATCGCGGCCTCGGCGTCGGCACGGACCGCGGCGAACGCAGCCCAGCCCTCGGGCTTGTAGTCGGCTTCCGACAGGTCCTTCGCGGCGTCCACACCAGCCTTGAGGGCCGTCACGTCCACCTTGGAGGAGTCCGCGTTGGCGGTGATCACGCTCACGGTGTCGATGTTGAACTGGTCGGCGGTGGCGGTCTCGATGCGCACGGTGTGCTTGCCGTTCTTCAGACCGCGCAGGGTGAACGCGGTCGGCGCGGTGTCGCTGGACCATTGCGTCGGGGCGTTCGCGGCGATCAGCTGTCCGTCGACGTACACATTGAGCTTCGCCTTTCCGCCGGAGTTGGAGCCGTTGAGGTCAAGGCCCGTGCCGGTGAACTCATACTCCATGGCGGCGCCCTGGCCGGTGCTGTTGGAGATGGTGCGCAGGTAGACGAACATGCCCTGGGCGTTGAAGTGGTTCCACTTGTCGTTGAACTTGAGGACCGGGGTGTCCACGTTGTCCCAGCTGGTCTGGTGCATGTCGTCAATGAGGGCCGTGGCGTACGGGGTGTAGCCGGGCACGGTGGTGACGGCTAGATCGTCGAACTGCACGTTGTTGAAGCTGGAGCCGAGTTGGATGCGGCCCGCGGCCTGCGCGGACGTATCGGTGTAGGAGGTGACCTCCACGCCGTTGACGAGCACTGTGTACACGTTGCCCGCGGCCTTGACCGCGATGGTGTTCCACTGGCCGGCGCCGGCCTTCCAGTTGACGCCCGCCACATCGTTCAGATTGCCTTGGGAGATCACCCAGTTCATGCGCTGGAACGACCAGGTGCCGTCCGGCCGAACCTTGAGCTCGCCGGAGGACATGTCGGTGCCGCCGGCGTTGCCGCCCTGCTGGCGCACGCCGATGCTGGCGTACTGTCCGGCGGCGTCCGTCTCGAAGCGAACCTTGACGGAGGCGGTGTAGTTCATCCAGCGGTTGTCGCCGATGGTGGTGCGCGGGTCGCTGTCCACCCAGGCGCCGCCCTTCTGGTCCGGCCCGATCTGCTGGCGCATCACATGGCCGCCGTCGGACTGTTTGACGATCTCGAACGCGCCGTTGGTATCAGTGGTGTAGCGGGCCGTGGCGCCGGTATCGCCGCCGCGGGATTCGAGGTACCCTTCGCCGGAGTCGACGAGCTTGCCGCTCTTCGGATCGAGGGTGAGCACGTTGCCATAGCCCTTGTACTCGAAGTCGTCCGCGTATAGATAGTCGTCGTTGGTCACGCCCTGCTTGGCGCCGGTGGAGTCGGTGTCGAGCACGTCGCGTCCGCCGTTCTCCGAGGTGTATTCGGGCGAGGCCTTGGCCTTGCTCAACGAATCGCCCACCTTGCCGGAGTTGAGCGTGGTGGCGGTGAGGATGGACCACGGCTTGACGGTCACCGTGTAGGTGCCGTCCGCGTTGGGCTGGAGTTCCTCACGCAGCTTGAGGTAGTTGGCCGCGTAGGACTCGCCCGAGCCCTTGTCCGCGGACCGGGTCTCCCACAGCTCCATCGTCTTGTCGGCGCCCAGGTCGAGGTCCTCGGCCTTGATGTTGTAGGTCTTGGCGTACTTGCTGTCGTTGACGATGACGGTGGAGAAGTCCTTCTTGTCCGGGGAGGCCAGCGTGGTGTACGAATTGGCGCCGCCACGGGAGGAGTTCGCGTCCGACCCCTTCCCCGGGGGATTGCCGTCGGTCAGATCGCTGCCGGAAGCCTGCGGGATACCGCGCCAGATACCGTTGGCGGTCGGGTTCGCGGGGTCGGTCTCCCAGCCGGTCTTGGCGAATTCGGTGAAATGCTGAAGCACCGCCACGCCGCCGTCGTAGTAGATCCAGCCGCTCCACGGGTCGCGTGCGTTCACGACCTCCTTGGAGGAGTACTGGAAGCCTTCGTAGAAGGAGCCGATGGCGGGCTGCCAAATGCTCAGCGTACGGCGGGAGTGGTTGAACCCGGTGCTGATCCAGTTGGCCATTTCCAAGGCGCTGTAGATGCCGCCGAAGTCCGTGCCGTCGCCGGGCGAAGGCTCGCCGGAGTCCGAGTTCATGGTGTTGTTCGGACGGTCCGCGGAGGCGGAGAACGTGGACTGCGCCTCGGAGTTCCACACTTCCTTGTCGGCTTCGTCGGCAAGGCGCTTGAAGGTGTCGGCCGTATCGTCGCCGGTGCCGTAGTGGTAGCCGACGACGTCCACGTCCTTCATGAGCTGCGGATCGGAGTACATCCACTGCTGGCTGCTCCACAGGTACGCCTCGTCGCCCATGATGATGCGAATGGCGTTGAAGGCCTTCCTTTCCTCGTCGGACTTGAAACCGGCGTTCGGGTCATCCTCGCCGGTGCCGATGAAGCCGTCGGCGTCGTTCTGCACGCGCTCGGCGAAGTCCTTGATCCACGGGGCGACCTCGTCGTACTGCTTGTACCGCTCGTTCACGGCCGGGTTAACCACGTCGACCATGTACCCGTATTGGCGGTAGACGGCCAGAATGGTGTTCTTGTACCACTTGTAGATGTTGTCCTGGCTGGCCTTGTCACCGGCCTCGTTGTCCCCCACCCAAGCCGGGGAACTCCAGCGCAACAGGCTCACGTTGACGTTGGGGTTGACCTTCTTGGCGTCGGCGGCCAGCTGGAAGCCGGGCTCGCGTGCGACGTCCGGGTACTCGTCCGCGGTGCGCATGGTGGCGACGTTCGGGCCGGTGGAATTGTTGCGATCGTTGCCCATCTCCACCTTGACGGCGTTCATGATCGGGTGCTCGCCGCCGAACAGGAGTTGGATGAGCTCCCAATACTTGTCCGGGTGCTGCGCCTTGTAGTCCATGAGCAACGAACTGGTGGCGTTGCCGCTCAGCGCTCCGAATCCTTTGTAGGTCAGGCCGTTGCGGTTCCTGGCCGCGGCTTCCACGTCCGCGCCCTTGACCGTTACGTTCACCGGATCGGTAGGCGCCGCCACGGCCGCGGTGCCCGCGGTGACGAACGGCGTGAACATGGCCACGGCCGCCAACGCCATCGTGAGCTTCTGCGGGAGCCTGTGGCCACCGCCGGATTGCCCTTGTGCTTGTGTCATTTCATCCTGCTTCTCTTGGAGGAATCTTCTTCATGGATCGCCCGGAGTTGCCGACGGCATTGTGGCATCGCGGACATCGCACCCCATATGTCGCTGCCCTCATCTCTCGAAACGTTTAAAAGCCGTGGAGCGCTACGGCCTTCCCGTTATCAGTTCTCTGCTTCTGAATGCCGGACGTTATCGGCCTGCATTCGACTTTTATATTAAACGTTTAGAACAGTAAAGGCAAATTCGGTCGTGTTTGACCAGTAATGATCAAACCGCCCTGCGGCCCTCCGCCACGGCGGGGGCGGATTCCCGGCACACGATGCGATGTCCCACCGTCACCTGCACGGGCGTGGCCCTGCGGCCCTCCTCGATCTGAACGATCAGCGAATCCACGGCCCGCTCCGCCACCTCGCGGCGTCCCACGTCCACCGTCGCCAGCGACGGAATGGTGCACCGGCACTGTCGAACGTTGTCGAAGCCGATCACGCGCACGTCATCCGGCACCCGCAGCCCGTAGTTGGCCAGCCGGCGGATCACGCCGAACGCCATGGCGTCGTTGCCGACGACGATTCCGTCGGGATCGGCGTGCATGCCCAACAGGCCGCTGACGGCGTTGGCACCTTCGTCCTCGTCCCACATGAACGCATTGCGCACCAGCCGATCGTCGAACGCAATGCCGGCCGCCTCCAACGCGCGGCGATATCCTTCCAGACGTCGCACGCCCACGGGTCGCCCGTAGCCCGTCAATCCCGACTGCGCCCCGATGAACGCGATACGACGGCATCCGGAATGCACCAGATGCATGGTCGCGTCGAACGCCGCCCGCACGTCGTTCACAGCGAATTCGGGGCAGATTGGGTCAAACGGGTGATGGCCGACCAGCACCAGCGGGTAATCGCCGTCGAGCTGGCCCTCTTCGCCGGCCTTCATCGCCGTGGGCGTCATGATCAGACCGTCCGACATGCCACAGCGCACGGTTTCAATGCCGGCCACACGGCCGCGCCGGAATCCCGCCGATTCCACCATCACCCGGTATCCGCGCCGGTACGCGACGTCGATCACATGCTCGGCGAGCTCCGCATAGTATGGCTGCTCAAGGCTCTGCACCGTCAGCGTGATCATGCCGGTGCGCCCGGTCTTCAGGGTGCGGGCGGTGGAATTGGCCACGTACCCGAGCTTGTCGATCGCAGCCTGCACACGCGCCCGGGTGACGTCCTTGACATACGGTTTGCCGCTCAGGCAGTAGGACACGGTGGCGATGGAAACGCCGGCCTCCCGCGCCACATCATGCAGGGTGACCCTGCCGGTTCTGCGTTGCGCCGCCACGCCGCCTACTTCGCCACGTTCGGCTGCAGGCCGATGGACTTGGCCACCGCGTTGGTCTGGCCGCACACGGCGAGCCAGTTGGCGAGCAGGCGGTAGCCGTCCTGCGTCATCACGGATTCGGGGTGGAACTGCACGGCGTACATGGGTTTGCCCTTCACACGGAGGCCCTGCACAATATGGTCGCCCTGCGTCCACGCGGTGAGCTCGAGCGTGTCCGGAATGGAGTCCGGTTCCACGGCGAGCGAATGGTATCGGGTGGCGGTCATAGGGTTGGCCACGCCGGCGAAGATCTCGTCGTCCACATGCTCCACCGGACTGGTCTTGCCATGCATGATGGTGGGCGCGTGGCTCACGGTGGCGCCGTACACCTCCGCGAGCGCCTGCATGCCCAGGCACACGCCGAACATGGGCTTGCCGGTCTTGGCGCACAGGCGGATCATGTCCTCGCTGGCGCCGGATTCGGCCGGGGCGCCGGGGCCGGGGCTTATGAGCACGCCGTCGTAACCGTCGATCACGCCGGGCTTGGCCGGGTCGATGGCGTCGTTGCGCACCACGTCCACGGTGGCGCCGAGGGTCTTCAGATACCCGACGATCGTGTAGACGAACGAATCGTAATTGTCGATGACGAGAATGCGCGCGGAATCAGTCATACCGCACACCTTACCGCACCGGCGTTACCCGTTTCCCGCCGCCGTCACTCCACGGACACGTAGGCGCTCATGAGCTGGAACATGGGCACGTTGCTGGCCAGCCACGGGAACGCCCACTGGAAGAGCGCCACGGCTCCGGCGAACGCCAGTATGGCCACGAGCAGCAGCTGGATCACGACCGGCCCGGGCTGGCGCCGCAGCAGCCAACCGTACAGGCTGGCGTCCGGGCGCGGCCGCTCGCCCTCGCGGATGCTGCGCAGGGCCGGGTAGCGCCACGCCACGAGCGCGGCGAGGTAGATCACCACGTAGGCGATCATGACCCACATGAGCACGTCCGTCAGGGAGCTGACGCGCGCGAACACGGACGGGGTCTCCTGCACGGCGAACTTCACCTGACCGGACGAGTCGGTGGCGGCGAGCTCCTTCGGCACCCCGTCGGACACCTTGGCCCAGTAGTCAAGCTCACCCCAGCTGATCCAGCGGTGGGTGGCCGGCGTCGGGCTGTAGCGCGGCTCGCAGGTGGTCAGCGTGATGTACCGGTGGGTGGGCGTCGCGCCCACGTTGAACGGGTCGGGCGACACCACGGCCACGTCCTCCGGCACGGTGATCTTGTACTTGGTATAGCGGTAGACGTACCAGTAGTCCTGCGTGCGGATGATGATCGGGTCGCCCTCCTGCAGCTGGTCCACATAGGCCAGCGGTTCGCCGTAGCCGCCGCGGTGGCCGGCGATGGCGAAGTTGCCGATCTGCCCGGGCAGCTGCGAGGTGGGGTAATGCCCGAGGCCGTGCTTGGCGAGCTGCTCGGCGCTGATGCCCTCGACGATGTTGCGCTGCCAGTTGAGGCCGAAGCGCGGGATGTACAGCTGCGCGACGAGACTGCCGTCGGTGACCACGCTGGGCTGCACGGGCGGGTCGCCCTGCTGCGGCTGGGCCACTTGGGTACCGCTGCCCGACGAGGCGGGATCGGACCAGGAGACCGTCTGGCGGGTCTCCATCTGCGTGCGCTCCGCCACCACGCCGGTCCACCACAGCTGCCATGCGATGTACAGCGCGCACACCGCGGCCAGCGTGAGCAGAATTTCGCCTATCACGCCGAGGATCGAGAATCCCACGCTGCGCTGCCGCGTGGGAAGAACGCCATGTCGAGCCATTATTGCTTCGCTCCCGTCTCGCCGCTCTGGGCGTCGTCGGTTCCCGCGGTCGTTCCCGCGGATGCACTCGCGCTGGGGCTAGCGCTGGCGCTCGGGCTGGCGGATGGCACGGCCGTCGCGTACTTGAGCTGCTGCAGCTGCGAGGAGGTCTTGGGAAAATCAAGCTGGTCGACGGTTTGGACCTTCCAGCCCAGGCCGTACACCCTCACGTAGTCCTTGTAGATCTTGATGGCCTCGGAGTCGTTGAGGGCCTTGAGCATGCCGGCGGAGGGGCCGATCGCCGACACGGTGTACGGAGGCGCATACTTCTTGTCCTCCAACAGCAGGGTGTTGCCCACGCAGCGCACGGCGGTGCTGGCCAGCACGCGCTGGTCCATGATCATCATCGCCTCGGCGCCGCCGTTCCACAGCGCGTTCACCACGGCCTCGATGTCCTGCTGGTGGATCACGTAGGCGTCCACGTTCTTCGGATCGTTCGCCGCCTGCTCCCTCAGCGGGGAGTCGTCAAGCGTGACGGTGATGCCGGGGCCGGTGACCGCCTTGAGCGTGGCGCCCGCGCCGGCGTCGTCCAGCGATGAGGAGGAATCCGACGAGGAAGACGACGGGGACGACGGGGACGATGACGCGGAATCGGACGAACCGTCGGAGATCAGCCCCTGCAGCGTGTCGATCTGGTTGCTCAGGTCGTTCACCTCGCCGCTCAGCTGCTGCATGCGGTTGGCCTGCTCCTCCACCAGCCCGGCGGTGTCCGACGCATAGTATGTGGTGCGGTTGGCGCGCACGTTGATCACCAGCAGATAGCCGGTCATGGCCAGAATGAGCACGACGGCCACGGACGTGAGCCACGAGCGCCTTACGCCGTGCCGACCGGTCTTTCTGCGTGCCATGAGCCCCTGTCCCCGTCCTGCCGCCGTGTGCGGCCGTGTTCCGCCTGTTCGAGTCTAGCCACTACTATGACTACTAGCCTACTAAAGGAGACAAGCACATGGCAGAGCAAGAACTGCATGAAACCGAGGCGAAGGCGCAGAAAGACTGGGAAGCGGACGTCGCCGATGAAGCCAAGGGCGAAAATGCGGATGCCGAGGACAACGCGGCCAACGACGAGGAGTACGGCGTCTCGATGGACAAGGTCGAGGCGATCCTCAACGCCACTGCGGACAAGGCCGCTCTGAACCCGCAGATGCAGCGCATGATGCAGCGTCAGGCGGAGAACACCAAGCGCGTCGAGGAATCCATCAAGGGCACCAAGGCGAACCCGGGCTGGTTCGTGCCGCTGTTCTGCGCGCTCATGATCATCGGCCTGATCTGGGCCGTGACCTACTACCTGACCACCGACTACCCGATTCCCGGCATCGGCGCCTGGAATCTGGCCATCGCGTTCGCCATCCTCATGGTCGGCTTCCTCATGACCATGTGGTGGCGGTGATCGCAGCGGTTTTCCGCCTTTCGGTTTTCTTTCGACCGGCCGTCGTACGCGGATGATGCGTGCGGCGGCCGGTTTTTGTATGCGGCGACTATGCGGCGACCGTGGTCCGGCAGTCTGATGGCCGCACCGGAATAGTGGAAGGCCCATGCGGAACTCGATTCGCTCAATCCGGCCATCGCCTTTCGCGGATTGAGCAAATCCAATGCGCTACGGCTCCCAAGGGGGTGCGGACGAAAAGTTGGACGCTTTGGCGTCCGGATTGGAGTCCGCAATGTACCGCAAGGACGTCAAGCGCATGGTCGTCGGCCTGTTCTACGACGACCGCATCAACGCGCCCGAGATCATCC
>NZ_WBSN01000015.1 GCF_009299475.1 Bifidobacterium avesanii
GGGGATGCGGGCGGGGGCGGGTAAGCATAAACGGATGGGCGCGGCCGGATCGCCGCCCGCAATCTCGACCGCGAACCGCATCCGCCAGCCACGCCCGCGGTCCACCAATCGGACTACTTGTGTCGGAAATGTGAAGATGTGACGCGGTTATCTTGACGTTTTGCCATAATCTCGTCGCGTCTGTTTACATTGGGTGGCTATTATGTGAACGGCTCGAAAACGATAGTCGCAGCACTTAGGTCTCTATATAAGGAGGAAGGATGGCACCAGCGTCATGCTGAAATTCATCGCCAAGCGCCTCGCCAATTACGTCGTCATGCTGTTTGTGGCGGTGTCTTTTACCTACTTCATGGCGTCCGCCTTCATGCATCCGCGCTCGAACTACGAAGCGCGCACCCCCCGCCCGCCTCAGGACTCCATCGAGCGCACGCTTGATCTGGCGAATGTGAACGACCACACGCCGGTCCTCGAGCGCTACTGGAACTGGCTCACCGCCATCGTCACCCGCTGGGATTGGGGCAAGTCCCCGACGCTGGAGTCGGTGAACGGCGCGATCGCCCCGCGAATCCTCGCCTCCACCGAGCTGGTGACCCTGTCCACCGTGCTGTCCATCGTGCTCGGCGTGGCCCTCGGCATCTACACCGCCCAGCGCCAGTACAAGTGGCAGGACCGCGTGTTCACCATCACCGGCACGTTCTTCATGGTCATCCCGTCCGCCGTGCTCGCGCTGCTCATCGTGCTCATGGCCATCGCCGTGAACGACACCGCCGGCTTCCGCCTGTTCTACGTGACCGGCCTGTCCAGTTACACGGGCGACAACTGGGGTCTGAGAATAACCGACTTCCTGCAGCACATCATCCTGCCGACCATCTCGCTGACCCTGCTCGGCATGGTGGGCTACCACCTGACCCAGCGCACCTACCTGCTCGACGAGCTGCACGCCGACTACGTGCGCACCGCCCGCATGAAGGGCCTCACCCGCCGTCAGGCCGTGCGCCGCCACGCCCTGCGCGCCTCCCTGATCCCGACCGCCGTGAACGTGGCCTTCTCCATTGCCTCCGTGTTCACCGGCGCCGTCATCACCGAGTCGATCTTCGCGATCAACGGTCTGGGCCGCTACTTCATCACCGCCATCAACAACAATGACATCAACGCCTCGGTCGCCATCGCCGCGTTCGGCGGCGTGTGCACCCTGACCGGCGCGCTGCTGGCCGATATCTTCTCGGCGTGGCTCGATCCGCGCATCAAGATGAGCTGACGCAGGGGGAGAGAAACCAACCATGACTGAAGCAACCGCATCATCCGTCAAAGCCGGCAAGGCCGAGTCCAAGGACGGCAAGAAGAAGGAAGTCAAGCACCTGAGCTACGGCGCGCTCATCGCCCGCCGCTTCTTCCGCCAGCCGTCCGCCGTCGTGGGCGTCGTGATTCTGGCCGTCCTCATCTTCTTCGCCCTCTTCGGCTCCTACGTGGGCCAGTGGGGCTACGACGAGCCCGACTTCATGGCCCTCGCCGCCCCGCCCAGCTCCTCGCACTGGCTGGGCACCGACCCGGGCGGCTCCGACCTGTACGCCCTCGTGGTGCACGGCCTCGGCAAGTCCCTGCTCATCGGCGTGATCACCTCCGTGGCCACCATGGCCATCGCGTCCATCTACGGCACAGCCATCGCCTTCTTCGGCGGCTGGGTGGAGCGCGTGGGCATGTGGATCCTCGACTGCCTGCTCGTGATCCCGTCCTTCCTGCTCATCGCCATGCTCGTGCGCGCCGCGAACGCCAAGGCCGGCTGGATCTGGCTGGTCGTCGGCCTGACCGCCTTCGGCTGGGTGGGCTACGCGCGAATCATCCGCACCATGACCCTGTCCCTGCGCGAGCGCGACTACATCAAGGCCGCCCGCTTCATGGGCGTCGGCTCGTTCAAGATCATCCTGCGCCACCTCGTGCCGAACCTGGCGTCCATGATCATCATCAACACCGTGCTCGGCGTGGTCGGCGCGGTCAACTCCGAGACCGCCCTGTCGTTCCTGAGCGTCGGCATCAAGCCGCCGGACACCTCGCTCGGCGCCATCCTGCAGACCGGCCAGTCCACCATCCAGACCGCGCCGTGGATTCTGCTGGTGCCGTCCGTCGCGCTGATCCTGCTCACGTTCAGCATGCAGCTCATCGGCGACGGCCTGCGCGATGCCCTTGATCCGAACTCCGCAGCCGGTGGAAAGGTTGGTGCGTGACGATGTTCCGCAAAACGAAGAAGGCCGCAAGCCCGCTTGCGGACATCATGAAGGCCGGCAACGGCGAGATCCTGCGCGACGACATCCTGAGCTACGAGCTCCTCGAGGGCAACGGCCCCAAGGGCGCGCCCAAGGGCGACCCGATCATGCAGGTGCGCGACCTGCACGTCTCGTTCGCCACCGAGGCCGGCGTGTGCCGTGCCGTGCGCGGCGTGAACTTCGACCTGTGGCGCGGCCGCACCCTCGGCATCGTGGGCGAGTCCGGCTCCGGCAAGTCCGTGACGGCGCTGAGCCTGATCGGCCTGCTCGACGACAACGCCAAGGTCACCGGCTCCATCAAGATGAACGGCGTCGAGCTCGTGGGCAAGACCGACGAGGAGATGAGCGTCATCCGCGGCGAGCACATCGCCATGGTCTTCCAGGACCCGCTGTCCGCCCTGACCCCGATGTTCACCATCGGCGACCAGATCGCCGAGGGCCTGATCACCCATCACCCGGACATGTCGAAGCAGGCGATCCACGACCGTTGCGTCGAGCTGCTCGACCTCGTGGGCATCCCGCAGCCGGAGGAGCGCCTCAACAGCTTCCCGCACCAGTTCTCCGGCGGCATGCGCCAGCGCGTGATGATCGCCATCGCCATCGCGAACAACCCGGACGTGATCATCGCCGACGAGCCGACCACGGCCCTCGACGTGACCATCCAGGCGCAGATCCTCGACGTGCTCGCCAAGGCGCAGAAGGAGACCGGCGCGGCCGTCGTGCTCATCACGCACGATCTGGGCGTGGTGGCCGGCGCCGCCGACGACATCCTCGTCATGTACGCGGGCCGCCCGGTGGAGCGCGCCAGCATCGACGACATCTTCGCCAAGCCGTCCATGCCGTACACCATGGGCCTGCTGGGCGCCGTGCCGAAGCCGCATGTGGCCGCCTCCCAGCGCCTCGTGCCGATTCAGGGCAACCCGCCGTCGCTGGTCGACATCCCCGCCGGCTGCCCGTTCTCCCCGCGCTGCCCGCTCGCCACCCCGGAGTGCTCGCAGTCCGAGCCGAACCTCGAGGTCGTGGACGCGGCCAACGGCCATCTGGCCTCCTGCCGCCGCCTCGACGAGATCGTCTCCAAGCACATGAAGTACACGGACGTGTTCCCCGTGCCGGACCTGCTGCCCGCCGAATGGGCCGAGGTGCCGCGCGACCAGCGCCCGGTCACCCTCGAGGTGGAGCACCTCGTCAAGACGTTCCCGCTCACCGGCGGCGGCATGTTCCGCCGCACGATCGGCCGCGTGGCCGCCGTGGACGACGTGACGTTCAAGATCCGCCAGGGCGAGACGCTGGCCCTCGTGGGCGAGTCCGGCTCCGGCAAGTCCACCACGCTCATGGAGATCATGAACCTCATGAAGCCGGAGGACGGCAAGATCGTCGTGCTCGGCCACGACCTCGCCTCGATCAAGGGCCGCGCCGAGCGCAAGGCGCTGCGCAAGGACCTGCAGATCATCTTCCAGGACCCGATGAGTTCCCTCGACCCGCGCATGACCATCTACGACGTGCTGGCCGAGCCGCTCAAGGTGCACAAGTGGAGCAAGGAGCGCATCAACGAGCGCATCGGCGAGCTCATGGAGCTCGTGGGCCTCAACCCGGACTACGTGGACCGCTTCCCGTCCCAGTTCTCCGGCGGCCAGCGCCAGCGCATCTCCATCGCCCGCGCTCTGGCCACGGACCCGAAGGTGCTGCTGCTCGACGAGCCGATCGCCTCGCTGGACGTGTCGATCCAGGCCGGCGTGATCAACCTGCTCGAGGACCTGCAGGCCAAGCTCAAGATCTCGTACCTGTTCGTCGCGCACGATCTGGCGGTCATCCGCCATATCTCCGACCGCGTGGCCGTGATGTACCTCGGCCAGGTGGTGGAGCTCGGCGAGACTGAGGACGTGTTCACCCACCCGCGTCATCCGTACACCCAGGCGCTGCTGAGCGCCATCCCGGTGCCGGATCCGGTGGTGGAGCGCACCCGCAGCCGCATCATCCTCAAGGGCGACCTGCCCAGCCCGGCCGAAAAGCACCCGGGCTGCCGCTTCGCCTCCCGCTGCCCCGTGAAGCTCACGCTCACGCCCGAGCAGCAGAAGGTGTGCGAGGGCACCCGCCCGACGCTGCGCGCCGACTCCAAGAACCCGTCCGAGTTCGCGTGCCACTTCCCGCTGGACGTGACCGCCGACTCCAATCCGTTCTAAGCGTCAGAACCGTCGCGGCACGGCGTCAAGGCTCCCCGAAAGGGGAGCCTTTTTCATTGCGCCGAACATGGCGGGCGGCATTGCGTGGTTTGCCGCGCCGGACTCGCGCGGGGGAGGGGAGCGTTCCGCGTTCCGCTATGCGGACAGAAGTGCGAATAGTGGCATTCCCTTAGAAAACACTGGGGTTTCTCCGCAAGGACGCCCTGCGGTTCACCGTCCCGTAACATACGGCTGACGATCCCATCCCATACTCCGAGACACATCCGCGGACGCGGGCGGCCGCATCGCCATACGATCGTCGCTTCTCTCCGCGGCCCGGCAGAGAAAGGAACTCCCATGGGATTCAAGTCACAGGCCACCAAGGCCATGGCGCTCGTCGCGTCCATGGCGGCCGTCGTGGCCCTCGCCGCGTGCGGCGGCAACGGCGGCAACACCGCCACGTCCGGCACCGCCGTCACCGAGGAGCCGCAGGCGGGCGTCGAGTCGAACTACACCGGCACCTTCCCGAAGCCCGCGCAGGGCAAGGCCTACAACAACCCGACCGACCGCGACAAGGTCAAGGACGGCGGCACGCTGACGCTGGGCATCGGCGAGATCGGCCCCGACTGGAACATGCAGTCCGTCAACGGCAACTCCGTGGACATGTCCGACCTGTGGGCGTTCTACATGCCGCAGCTGTACACGTACTCCGCCGACGGCGGCACCGTGGAGCCCAACACCGACTACCTGACCAAGGTCGAGCAAACCAGCGACAGCCCGGAGACCATCGTCTACACGCTCAACGACAAGGCCACGTGGAACGACGGCACGCCGATCGACTACACCGCCTTCGTGGCGACGTGGAAGGCCATGAACGGCGAGGACTCCAACTACACGCCGGCCTCCACCGACGGCTACCGCGACATCGCCTCCGTGGAGCGCGGCTCCACCGACAAGGAGGTCAAGGTCACCTTCAAGACGCCGTTCTACCCGTACCAGACGCTGTTCGCCAAGCTCCTGCCCCCGCAGTCCGCCAGCGCCGACACGTTTGTCAACGGCTGGCAGAAGAACCCGCACTCCGAATGGGGCGCCGGCCCGTACAAGGTCGAGTCCTTCTCCGACACCGAGGTCGTGTTCACCCCGAACGAGAAGTGGTGGGGCAACAAGGCCAAGCTCGACAAGGTCACGTTCCGCCAGATGGAGGACTCCGCCGAGATCAACGCCTTCAAGAACGGCGAGATCGACGCCGCGCTCGTCGGCACCGCGGACAAGCTCAAGACCGTGAAGTCCATGGACAACGTGCAGATCCGCCGCGCCTACGGCACCTCGGTCTCCACCTACACCATCAACACCAAGAACGTGCCGGACGTCAACGTGCGCAAGGCCCTCGTGCAGGCCATCGACCGCGCGTCCCTCGCCTCCATCGGCTACGCCGGCACCGAGTGGACCCCGGACGCGCTGCCCGGCTCCGTGCTGATCCCGACCTTCCAGAAGGGCTATGAGGACAACATGCCCGCGGACGCCGCCTTCTCCGCCGACAACGCGAAGAAGACCCTCGAGGCCGCCGGCTACACGCTCGGCTCCGACGGCTACTACGCCAAGGACGGCCAGACGCTCGACCTCAAGTACACCACCTTCTCCGACAGCGCCACCACCAAGGCCGTGACCAACGCCATCATCAAGATGGGCAAGGACGCGGGCATCAAGATCGAGGGCGACATCAAGGCGTCCGCCGACTTCTCCACCACGCTGTCCTCCGGCGACTTCCAGATCCTCGGCCTCGGCTGGGGCTCTTCCGACCCGTTCAACTACGTGTACGGCTGCCAGATCTACTGCTCCACCTCCGAGTCCAACTACTCGTTCACCGGCAACGACGACGTCGACTCCAAGATGCAGTCCATCACCGGCACCGAGGACGGCGCCGAGGCGCTGAAGAACTTCAACGAGGCCGAGAAGGAGGCCCAGAAGCTCTACGCGCAGATCCCGTACTCCGCGCCGCCCATCACCATGGCGGTCAAGAAGGGGCTGGCGAACTTCGGCCCCGCCGGCTACGCCACCAGCTCCTACGGCATCCCGCTGTTCCACACCGAGGACATCGGCTGGACGGCGTGACGTCGGAACCGGTCCGTCCCCGCGGCGGTTTCCGCGGTGGTTTCCGCGGTGGTTTCCACAGCGGTCTTCCGCGGTGGTCTTGCAAGGAAACCGTGAAGATGTCCACATAATGGGCGTTACGGGCGCATTCCACGACTCTGTGGGATGCGCCCGTTTTCCGTGTCATTCCAACGAATGAGGGCCCCTTATACCACATCAAGCTGAAATATACAAGACACATAACTTGGTGTATGCTCACGGTTCTAGTTGCAAGATGTGAAATGGAGAGCACGGCGTGCGCAACTCATGCCGTGCGAAGAGAGGAATGCAACACTCATGAAGTTTGCATCTATGCGTAAGGCGACGGCCCTGCTCGCTTCCGTGGCGGCGCTCGTCTCCCTCGCCGCGTGCGGTGGCAACGGCAACACCAACGCCGCCGTGAAGAACGACACGACGACCGCCGAGCCGTCCGAGGGCACCCCGATCAACCAGGACTCCTACCCGATGCCTGATCCGACCTCGGCCTACAACAACCCGAAGGATCGCTCCGCCCTGAAGCAGGGCGGCACCCTGACCTTGGCCATCACCGAGATCGGCCCCGACTTCAACGCCCTGTCCGTCAACGGCAACACCTCCTACATGTCCGGCATCTGGAAGTTCTACATGCCGTCCATCTGGGACTACTCCGTGGACGGCTCCAAGGCCGAGCCGAACACCAACTACGTGACCAAGGTCGAGGAGACCTCCACCGACCCGGAGACCATCAAGTTCACCATCAACGACAAGGCCTCCTGGAACGACGGCACCCCGATCACCTGGAAGGACTTCTACGCGACGTGGAAGGTCTCCAACGGCGAGTCCGACAAGTTCACCCCGGCCATCACCACCGGCTACGACTCCATCGACTCCGTGAAGGCCGGCGCCAACGACAAGGAAGTTGTCGTCACCTTCAAGAACAAGTTCTACCCGTACCAGTCCGTCTTCCAGCAGCTGTACCCGTCCATGGCGTACGACGAGAGCAACCTGGACAAGACCGCCGACACCTATACCAACGGCTGGTCCAAGAACCCGCACGCCGATGAGTGGGGCGCCGGCCCGTACACCATCCAGTCCTTCGACGACACCCAGATCACCTTCGTGCCGAACCCGAAGTGGTGGGGCGACAAGCCGCTGCTGGACTCCGTCCAGTACAAGCAGATGGAGCCCTCCGCCTCCATCAACGCCTTCAAGAACGGTGAGATCGACGGCTCCGGCGTCGGCACCGCCGATCGTCTGGCCACCGCCAAGACCGTCGAGGGCGCCTACCTGCGTCGCTCCTACGACACCGGCGTGTCCACGCTGACCATCAACGCCAAGTCCGCCAACACCTCCGACGTGAACCTGCGCAAGGCGTTCGTCCAGGCCGTGGACCGCTCCCAGCTCGCCGCCATCGACTACAACGGCATGGATTGGACCGAGAAGGTTCCGGGCTCCGTGATCCTGCCGCAGTTCCAGGCCGGCTATGAGGACAACATGCCCGCCGACTCCGCCTTCTCCACCGACAACGCGAAGAAGACCCTCGAGGCCGCCGGCTACACCATGGGCTCCGATGGCTACTACACCAAGGATGGCAAGACCGCCGGCTTCACCTACACCACCTTCTCCGACGCCGCCCAGACCAAGGCGAAGGCCCAGGCCATCCAGAAGATGGCCAAGGACGCCGGCATCAAGATCGACATCGACATCAAGGCGAGCTCCGAGTTCTCCAAGACCGTCGGCTCCGGCAACTGGGACATGATCGGCCTTGGCTGGTCCGCCTCCGATCCGTTCGTCTACTCCTCCAGCTCCTACCAGCTGTACGGCTCCGACTCCGAGTCCAACTACGGCTTCGTCGGTTCCTCCGAGGTCGACGACATCCTGAAGAAGGTCGTGCAGACCGAGGACTCCACCGAGGCCATCAAGATGTTCAACGAGGCCGAGAAGAAGTACATGGAGAACTACGCCCAGATCCCGTTCGAGAACGGCTACATGATGTTCGCGTGCAAGAAGGGCCTCGCCAACTACGGCCCCGCCGGCTACGCGTCCAACCTGACCATGGGCATCCCGAACCACACCGAGAACATCGGCTGGGAGAAGTGAGCCTAGCGGCTTGACCTCCTGACCACCGGTTTCGGTCGGTTTGCCGGCAACGGCCCCGCGGATTGATTTCCGCGGGGCCGTTGCTTTAATGTTGCTTTATGCGCGCGTGAAAAACCACATAAAAACCACATAAAAACCACATAAAAACGGGGTCTTCCCTTCCATCGCGGGAAGGGAAGACCCCGTTTTGCGTGCGTAAGGGCGGGTCGCCGATTACCGGGTCGGGCTCAGCGGCAGATGCGGGAGATCGGCTCCCACGGCTCAAGCTCGACGGGCTCGGTCTCGAGCGCCTTCAGGGTGTCCGCGTCCAGATACTCCTTGCGGATGATGATCTCCTGCACGAAGCGGTCGAACCACTCGCCGGACGCCACGTAGTAGCCGTCCACGCCGTTCTCCTTGCCCCAGGAGTTCTCCACCTTCCAGCGGTCGGGCTCGCCGGCCCCGTCGAGGTTCACGCCGGTGAGGGTCATGGCGTGGTTCGACGGGCTGTCCTGGTATTCGAGGCCCTGCGCCTTGTCGAACGTGAACTCGGTGCCGAACAACTCGTCCACGCGCACGGTGGCCTTGTCGAAGATGCCGGCCTTGCGCAGCGAGAACTGCATGCAGTCGCAGGCGAACCAGATCGGATGGCCGGCGCTGAGCTGGTCCACGGCGGCCTTGCGGAACACGTCGAGCGGCACGTTGACGAACTCCATCGAGCCGGCCTCGGCCACATTGCCCTCCCACTTGAGGGCGTAGCGGCGGTAGTACGGGCGGTTCGCGAGCGGGGCGTTCGTCAGGGAGACGAAGTCGTCCAGATCCTGGCCCACGTACTTGGCGTAGAACTCCTGCGGGGTGATGCCGTGCTCCACGATCTGCCTGCGCGCGTCGATGCCGGAGTGCGCCGCGTCCTTCTTGTCGGAGTCCTTGGCCGCGTCCGTGTCCTTCTTGTCGTCGTCGCCGTCCTTGACGCGCAGCAGCACGTCGAACGCGGCCGGCGGCTCGCCCAGCGCGATCGCGCAGATGCGGTAGACCGTGCCCATCATCTCGGTCTTCATGGCGCGCAGCTCGTCCTCGGACTTGCCGGCCTTGTGGGCGTCGCGCAGCTCGGCGGCGAACTCGCGCACCTTGGTGGTCAGGTACTGCTCGAACGCGCCGGAATCCTTGGAGTTCGCGCTCTCCGGGTAGGCGTCCTTGGGAACGAGGCCGTACTTCTTCACGAGGTTGACGAACATCTGCCACCAGCCGCCGTCACCCACCGGGTAGCCGTTGACCTCCTGGAACAGGCGGCTGTCGGTCGGCTCGTCGAGGGTCTTGAGGATGTTCTCGAGGTAGTGGTTGGCCTTCTCGATCTTGTCGTAGAAGAACAGGTAGGTCTCGGAGAACTCGAAGTCCTCGAGGTTCCACTTGTGCATGAGCTCGTAGCGCAGGGTGTTCAGCGAGGCGAACATCCAGCAGCGGCCGGAGTGGCGCTGGTTGGTGATCGAACCCTGCTTGAGCTCCACGGAGAACGTGCGGGGCAGCGCGCGCACGCCGCGGTAGGCGGTGGCGGCCTCGAGGATGCCGTTGGAGACGGACGCGTTGGCGGCGACCAGATTGGCGCGGTCCGCGTTGAACGCCTCGGAGTACTGCTTGAGCTGCTCCGGCGTGATGGCCAGGGCTTCAGGCTGGGCCTGAGACATGGGGTTGCTTCCTTTCTTGGCAATGCCTGTGGTTGCGGGCCGTCGTGGCCCATTCCTCGAAGGAGTCTACCCGCCGCGCGTGAACTGCGTGGCGCGCGCACGCCGCGGCCCCGGGGACGCCGTTCGCAACGCCGTTCGCAACGCCGGGTGGACCGCATCCCGCATTGTTCATTTTGGGCGGCTACCATTTCTCAGGCATGCGGCGCCGCCCTGATTCATGGCGGCGCCGGTCCGACGACGTCTGGAGAGGATACGCGCATGACCGAGCAAGGCACATCCGGGGCGTTCCGTGTGGGAGCGGACGGCACGACCGAGGAACTGTTCTCCTATGAGGAGGCGATCCGCCAGTTCGTGTACATCGAGCTGCCGTTCGACGGCGACGACGACGGGCGCAACGACCTGATCCGCGCGGACATCATCCGCCCGCGCGAGCTGGACGGCGTGGCGAAGGTGCCGGTGATCATGGACCCGAGCCCGTACTACGAGCGCCTCGACCGCCACAACGACCAGAAGAAGTACCTGCATCCGGACGACAAGTGGGACAGCCCGCTGACCGTCTTCCCGTTCTTCTACGACAACTACTTCGTGCCGCGCGGCTACGCGGTCGTCATGCCGGACACCTCCGGCACCGCGCTGTCCGACGGGTTCTGCGACATCGGCGGCCGGCGCGACATCGCCTCGTGCAACGCCGTGGTCGACTGGGTGAACGGCCGGGCCAAGGCGTACTGGACGCGCGACGACCGCAGCGAGGCCAACCGCGCGTATGCCGACTGGTGCACGGGTGCCGTGGCCGCGATCGGCAAGTCGTACGACGGCTCGCTCGCCAACGGCATGGCCGCCACCGGCGTCGAGGGTTTGAAGACCATCGTGCCGATCTCCGCCATATCCAGCCAGTACGACTGGTACCATCCGTTCGGCTGCCTGCTCGACGGCGATGACGCGGATGGCGGCTGGTACGAGCCGTACAACTTCGCCGAATACCTCCAGTCCACCGCGCACGGCAAGCTGCAGCGCTTCACCACCGCGCCCGACGGCTACAAGGCGCTCAAGGACGGCTCGGACAAGGAGCGCCGCTCCTACAACGAGCCGTTCTGGGGCGAGCGCAACTACCGGGCGCACGCGGGCGAATTCAAGGCCAGCGTGTTCCTGGTCCACGGCGTCAACGACCTCAACGTGATGATGAACCAGGTGGACCGCTACTGGGCGGCGCTCGGCGAGGCGGGCGTGCCGCGCAAGATCTGGCTGCACCAGTACGGCCACGACGACCCGTTCGACGTGCGCCACGACGCGTGGGTGAGGACGCTCAACCGCTGGTTCGACTACTGGCTGCTCGGCGTGGACAACGGGATCATGGACGAGCCGGTCGCCTCCGTGGAAGGGTCCGACGGCGTGTGGCGCGACTACGCGAGCTGGCCCGTGCCCGGGGCGGCCGACCATGTGTGGGGCGTGTCCGGCGAGGGCGTGCTGGCCGAGGGCGCCTCCGATGCCGAGGGCGGAGACGCTTCCGGTTCCGGGGACGAAGGTTCCGCCGCCGTCGCGCACTTCGCCGCGGGCCGCATCAAGGAGCTCACCCCGCTCGCCCAAGCCTTCAATCCGCACGAGGACCGCCTGCTCTACGTGAGCGCGCCGCTCGCCGCCGACGCGCACGTCTCCGGCACCCCGCGCGTGCGCCTCAGGGTCCGGGCCACCGCGCCGGACACCAACCTCACCGTGCAGCTCATCGAATACGGCGAGGGCAACTACGTGCAGGTCAACCCCGACCTGCACGCGATCGTGGAGCTCAAGGAGACGCGCACCTGCGGCCAGTCGTCGCCGGACGACAAGCCGACCTACCCGGTGTGCGTGCCGCGGCGCTCGACCGAGGTGCAGCACGTGGTCACGCGCGGCTGGATCGCCACCGCGCACGCGGCCGGCTTCGACGCGTACGCGCCCACGCCCGTGGGGGAGTGGTTCGACGTGGAGATCCCCATGCTCGCCACCGACTGGACCGTGCGCGCCGGGCACCGGATCGCCCTGCAGATCGCGAACAACACGACCCGCCTCGCCAAGGTGCCCGAGTCCGGCTTCGACGTGGACCTCGGCGCGCTGCGGCTCGTCCTGCCGGTCGCACGGTAGGGTTGTTCGTATGACCATCACCATCGCCACTTCCAACCTCAACGGCATCCGCGCGGCCAAGCGCAAGGGCATCGACGCGTGGGCGCGCGACAACGCGCCCGACGTGTGGTGCATGCAGGAGGTCCGCGCCCCGCAGGTCGAACTCGACCCGATCCTCGACGGCTTCGCGCGCGACTACGTGGACGCGGGCAGGCTCTCCGATACGTCCGGGCTCGCCCGCATGAACGAGGTGTGCCGCGTCAAGGGCCGCGCCGGCGTGGGGCTCGTCACGGACCTCGAGGTGACCGACCGCCGCTTCGGGCTGCCGGGGCTCACGGAGGACGTGGACTCCGGCCGCTGGATCGAGACCGACGTGGTCACGCCGCAGGGCTACACCATCACCGTCGCGTGCGTGTACGTGCACGCCGGCATGGCGGAGGACGAGACCAAGATGGCGCAGAAGTTCCGCTTCCTCGACGCCATGGGCCCGCGGCTCGAACAGCTGCGCGACGAGGCGGCCCGCGGCGGCAGGCAGGCGGTGCTGTGCGGCGACTTCAACATCGCCCACACCCCGCTGGACATCAAGAACGCCAAGGGCAACGTGAAGCACGCCGGCTTCCTGCCCGCCGAGCGCGCCTACGTGGACCGGTGGATCGACGACTACGAGTTCGTGGACGTGCTGCGCGACCTGGCCGGCGAGATGCAGGGACCGTACACGTGGTGGAGCCAGCGCGGCCGCGCCTTCGACAACAACGTCGGCTGGCGCATCGACTACCAGTTCGCCACCCCGGAGCTCGCCGAAACGGCCCGCGGCTTCGTGATCGACAAGGCGCCGAGCTACGACGCCCGCTGGTCCGACCACGCGCCCCTGACCGTCACCTACGACGTGTGACGCGGCGTCCGCGCGTCCCGCGGGCCATTTTGGGCCGCGCGGGACGCACAATCGCCGCTTTGCGAATGTGCGCGTGCTAGGCTGTGGTGGAGTTGCAACCAGCACCGAAACGGTACGACAGTACGAAACGAGGAACCCATGGGACTGTTTGGATTCGGCAAGAAGAAGCATCGGGACGAGGACGTCGCCGAGCCGGCCAAGGACGAGGAGACCAAGGCCGAGGCCGCCGAGGAGACCGAGGACGAGGCAGCCGAGGCCGCCAAGGACGGTGACGCCAAGGAGAACGGCGGCGTGTTCGGCGCCCGCGGCGAGGACAACGGCCCGTGGGACCTGGACGACGAGAACATCCCCGACTACGACGAGTACCTCGACATCGGCTCCCTGCTGCTGCCGATGATCCCCATGCAGTTCGACAACGCCGGCCTGCGCCTCAAGGCCGACCGCGCCACGAACGCGGTGGTCGGCGCCGTGATCACCGTGGGCAACTCCAGCCTTGAGCTCGAGGCCTACGCCGCCCCCAAGACCATGGGCCTGTGGGACGACGTGCGCGCCGACCTGCTCGACGCCAACCAGGAGGCCGTCGAGGTGGACGGCACGTTCGGCAAGGAGCTGCACCTGCCCGTGCACCTGAAGGGCGGCACCGTGATGACCCGCATCGTGGGCGTGGACGGCCCGCGCTGGATGCTGCGCGGCATCTTCGCCGGCAAGGCCGCCGAGGACGGCAACGACCAGCGCGAGGCGCTCGACGAGTACTTCACCCGCATCGTGGTGGCTCGCGGCGAGGAGCCGCTCGCCCCGCGCGACATGATCCCCATGCACGCGCCCATCACCCCGGCCCAGCGCCGCGCGATGGAGGCCGCCGAGGAAGCCGGGGACGACGCCGGCAAGGCCGCCGAGATCCCGGGCAAGCCGAAGGGCCCGCTCAGCTCCGACCACGAGACCGAGGTGAAGACCACCCTGTCCCGCGGCCCGATGTTCTCCGAAGTCCGTTGATCGACGGCCCGTTGAAGGAACCGCGCGCATCAAGGAAGCGCACCGGCCTCGCCGCGCTCGCGGACGCCGAGGGGGAGGACGAGTTCTCCGTCATCGAGGCGATCGGCGGCCTGCGCGGCGTGGTCGAGTCGATGCTGCCCGGGCTCGTGTTCGTGGTGATGTTCATCGTCACCTCGAACCTGCAGCTCACGGTCATCGTCTCCGCGGCGCTCGCCGGCGTGCAGGTGCTCGCGCGTCTGGCGCAGCGGCAGTCGATCGTCGGCGCGCTGAGCGGCCTCGTCGCCGTGGCCATCTGCCTCGTGTGGGCGTGGAAGAGCCACGAGGCGCGCAACTACTACACGTTCGGGTTCATCAGCAACGCCGTGTACTTCGTGCTGCTGTCCGTCTCCATGCTGGCGCGCGTGCCCGGCATCGGGCTCATGGTGGAATTCCTGCGCACCCTGCCCACGGAACGCCTCGGCGCGTGGCTGGCCGACTGGCGCGGGGACAGGGCGCTCCTCAAGGCGTACATGATCGTCACCGGCCTGTGGACCGCGCTGTTCGCGCTGCGCCTCGCCGTGCAGGTGCCGCTGTACCTCACCAACAACGTGGCGGCGCTCGGCATCGCGCGCCTGATCATGGGCATCCCGTTCTGGGCGCTCGCGATCTGGGTGTCCTACCTCATCATCGCCACGCCGCTCGCGCGCCACAAGCGGGCCGGCGAGCGCACGGAAGACGAGCACACGGAAGAACAGGCCGGCGAGCAGGCCGCGTAATCTCCCGCCGGCACTCCCAAGCCGCACAACGAAAGGAACGCATTCCATGGACGCCCAAGTCCGCATCGAACGGTACGCCGATCAGGGCCGCTGCGTGGCGCACATCGACGGGCGCGTGGTGTTCGTCCGCTTCGCGCTGCCCGGCGAGCTGGTGCGCATCACGCTGGACGAGCCGCACGACCGCGACGACCGCTTCTGGACCGGCGAGGTGGCCGAGGTGGTCGAGCCGAGCCCCGACCGCGTGGATCCCGCATGGCCGCTGGCCGGCCCGCTCGCCATGGGCGGCGGCGTGGGCGGCGCCGACTTGGTGCACGTCTCGCTCGAAGGCCAGCTGAAATGGAAGGCCGCGACGATCGGCGAGCAGCTGCGCCGGCTCGGGCACGTGGACCCGGAGTCGGTCGGCGGCGTGACCGTGGAGCGCATGTCCGGCGACGAGGAGCTGGGCGGCCTCAACTGGCGCACGCGCATCGAACTCATCGCCGACGAGGACGGCTACGCCTCCATGCGCCGCCGCGGCTCGCACACCCGCGTGCGCCTCGACGGCATGCCGCTCGCCACCAAGCGCCTGCTGGAGATCGCCGAACGCGAGCACGTGTGGGACGGCGGCTTCACGCCGGGCGCGCAGATCCGCCTCGTCGCGCCCGAACCGCGCGGGGACGCGGCGACGGGGCGGGACGGCAACTTCGCGGTGCTCGTCGGCGGCGAGATCGCGGCCGGCTCGGCGGACGTGGAGGAGCGCATGAGCGTGGACGGCCACGACTTCCGCTACGAGGTGGCGTCCTCCGGCTTCTGGCAGATCCACCGCGAGGCCCCCATGCGCCTGCCCGCCTACGTGATGTCTCTGGTGCGCGCATCGCTCGACGGCGCCGAATCCGCCGTGCTGTGGGACCTGTACTCCGGTTCCGGCCTGTTCTCGCTGCCCATGGCCGCGCTCGCCGCGCCGCGCACGCGCATGCTCACCGTGGAGGGCGCGCCCGAGGCCGTGCACCACGCCCGCCGCAACCTGCGCGCCGCCGGATTCGACGCCGTGGACGCCCGCTGCGGCGACGTGCACGCCACGCTGCAGCATGTGCCGCACGATCTGGAAAGCCCTGACGTGGTGGTGCTCGACCCGCCGCGCGCCGGCGCCCGCGCCAAGGTGTGCCGCCGCGTCGCCGCCGCGAATCCCGCCGCCGTGGTCTACGTGGCCTGCGACCCGACGAGCCTCGCGCGAGACACCGCCACGTTCGTCTCGCTCGGCTACGGGCTTGCCTCGGTGCGCGCCTTCGACATCTATCCCATGACCCACCACGTCGAGACGGTCGCGCTGTTCCGCCGGACCCGGGCCTGACGCCGGTTCGGCCTGATACGCCGTCCCGGTTACAATCACATGCCATGACGATGACTGGAAGGACCCGCACCCGCCTGATGGCCGCGCTCGCCTGCGCGGCGGCGCTCACGACCCTCGCCTCCGGCTGCGTGCCGCGCGGCGTGGCGGTCGGCGACACCCAGGCCACCGAACCGGCCATCCAGCACGACGGCGTGGACGTGTCCGACGCGATCATCATCTACATCGGCTCGCAGGACTCCTCCGCGGACAAGCCGATCGTGGACGCGCTGCAGCGCGCCGGCCTCGACACGGCGTACATGTCCATGGAGGGCGTGGACGAATCCGCGGGCAACCGCGCGATCATCGACGCGACGAACCGCAACCTGTCCGCCGTGATGGTCGGCCCCAACGACGTGAACCAGTGGGCGGACGGCCTCAGGGTCGCGCGCGAGGCCGGCTACCCGGTCATCCTCGTGGACCCCACCGCGCCCGTCACCATCGACGAGACCCTGTACGCCGCGATCTTCCACGTGACCGACGACGCCTCCGCCGCCACCATCTTCGACGCGTCCATCCTGGTCATCGACGACCACGCGCACGACAAGACCATCGACGTGCGGCTGTCCTGAGCTGACTGGCCACGGGCCACGGGCCGTCCCGGGCTGAAATACGGGCCGAAACCGACGCCCCGGCGGGGGTTTGGCGCTTACAATCGCGGATTTCGTCGTTTTCGGCCCGCAATGCCGCGCACGATGCCGCGTCCGCGCGCGTGGACCGGGGAGGGCGGTCCGTCCGGGACGGGTTAGGCTAGAGACATGAGTTCGAACGCCAGCAGCATGTCCACCGCGCCCAGCATGCCCGAAACCGCCGAGCGGGGGCTCACGGCGGCCGAAGTGGCCAACCGCGAGCAGAACGGCCAGACCAACCGGGTCAAGACGCAGTCGTCGCGTTCCGTGGGACAGATCGTGCGCGCCAACGTGTTCACGCTGTTCAACGGGATCATCCTCGCCGCCATGGTCATGGTGCTCATCACCGGCTCGTGGAGGGACGCGGTGTTCGGCTTCGTGATCATCATCAACACCGGCATCGGCGTCGTCACCGAGCTGAGGGCCAAGCGCACGCTCGACCGGCTGTCCATTCTCGTCGCATCCGACTACGTGGTGCGCCGCGACGGGCGGAACGTGGAGGTCAAGCACGACCAGATCGTGGTGGACGACCTGCTGTGGATCCGCGCGGGCGACCAGGTGCCCGCCGACGCGGCCGTCGTGGAGACGTGGGGCCTCGAACTCGACGAGTCCATGCTCACCGGCGAGTCCCGGACCGTGCGCAGGAAGGCCGGCGAACAGGTCTACTCCGGCTCCACCGCCGTGTCCGGGCTCGCGCTCGTGCGCGTCAACGCCGTGGGCGAGCACAGCTATGCGGCCACGCTCACCGCGCAGGCGAAGGTCTACAAGAAGACGGTGTCCGACCTGACGCGCGGCATCAACACGATCCTCAAGTTCATGACGTTCCTCGTGGTGCCGCTGTGCGTGCTGCTCATCTGGTCGCAGATCTCCGCGGTGGGTGGCTGGAACCACGCGCTCGCCACCGGCGAATGGCGCACGGCGGTGATCTCCGCGGTGGCCGGCGTGGTGGGCATGATCCCCGAGGGGCTGGTGCTGCTCACCTCGCTCAACTTCGCGCTCGCGGCCATGAGGCTCGCGCGTAGGAACACGCTGGTGCAGGAGCTCGAATCCGTGGAGACGCTCGCGCGCGTGGACTGCCTCAACCTCGACAAGACCGGCACGATCACCGACGGCGGCATCGCCTTCAGCCGGCTCGTCATGCTGGACGGCGGCTCGGAGGGGACGTCGAACGCCGACGCGGTCCGGCGGGTCCGGCAGGCGCTGTACGACCTCGCCAACGAGGAGCAGCCCAACGGCACCGGGCAGGCCGTGCTCGCGGGGCTCAAGGCCGAGGGCGTGGGCGCCGGCCCGATCGCGGCCCGCGTGCCGTTCTCGTCCGCGCGCAAGTGGAGCGCGGTGGTCGAGGGATCCGCGGGGCCAGCGGGGGAGAAGGGCCGCGAAACCCTGTGGTACATGGGCGCGCCGGAGGTGCTGTGCTCGGCGTTCGACGGCGACCACACCGACGTGCTGGACATGGTAAACGCGTACGCGAACGACGGCAACCGCGTGCTGCTCATCGCCCGCGCGGATATGGCCGACCCGTCCGCCTTCGCCGACGACCCCCACCTCGACCCGCACGCCCGTCCCGTCGCCCTCGTGCTGTGCGCCGAGCGCATCCGCCCGGACGCCGAGGAGACGCTCGCGTGGTTCCGCGAGCAGGGCGTGCGCTGCCGCGTGATCTCCGGCGACAACCCGGTCACCGTGGGCGCGATCGCCCGCAAGGTGCACCTGACCGGCGACCGTGCGCCGGTGGCCATGGACGCGCGCGAGCTGCCGGACGACGTCAACGAGCTGGCCCGCGTGCTCGAGGGCGTGGACGTGCTCGGCCGCGTGCTGCCCGACCAGAAGAAGGCCATCGTGCGGGCCCTGCACACGCAGGGGCACGTGGTGGCGATGACCGGCGACGGCGTGAACGACGCGCTGGCCCTCAAGGAGGCGGATCTGGGCGTGGCCATGGGCAACGCCGCGTCCGCCACCAAGGCCGTGGCGCAGGTGGTGCTCGTCGACTCGAAGTTCTCCCACCTGCCCGACGTGGTGGCCCGGGGCCGCCAGGTCATGGCCAACATGGAGCGCGTGGCGAGCCTGTTCCTCGTCAAGACCGTCTACTCGGCGCTCATCTCCCTCGCCGTGGTCCTGACGCGCATCCCGTACCCGTACCTGCCGCGGCACATCACGTACATCGGCGCGCTCACCATTGGCATGCCGGCGTTCATCCTCGCGCTCGCGCCCAACACCCGCCGCTACATGCCCGGGTTCCTGAAGCGCGTGGTGCACTTCGCCCTGCCCGGCGGCGTGGCCACGGCCGCCTCGGTGCTCATGGCCGCGTGGTTCCTGCCCTCGACGATGGGCTGGGACGTGGACGCCTCCGACGCCGACCTCGCGGACCTGAGGGCCACGTGCGCGATCGTGCTGTTCGTCATGGGCGTGTTCGTGCTCGGCCGCGTGGCGAGGCCCCTCAACGGCTGGCGTGGCGTGCTCGTGGCGTGCTTCGCGGCGGCCGGCGTGATCGGCCTGTTCATCCCGTTCGTGCGGAACTTCTTCGCCCTCGTGGTGCCGCAGGGCCGGCTCATCCCCGCCACGCTCATCGCCATGGGCGGATCGGTGGCCGTGTTCTTCCTGTGCCTGTGGATCGTGCCCATGATTTGGCGGATTATCGCACGCGCGCTCGCGACACGCTAGAGTTCTGCGTTACGTACCCGACCCAATTGAGCCGGATAATCGTACCAACGCATTCGTTTGAAGCACGGAGGAAGCATGTCCGTTCGCGATGACCAGCTCGCCACCCTCAGGGTGGGGGACAAGGACTTCGACTACTACCGCATCGACGACCTGCCGGGAATCGACCACCTGCCCTACTCGCTCAAGGTGCTGGTGGAGAACCTGGTGCGCAACGTCGACGGCGCCAACATCACCGACGAGCATGTGAGGGCGCTGCTCGACTGGGACCCGGACGCGCAGCCGAGCCACGAAATCCAGTTCACCCCCTCGCGCGTGGTCATGCAGGACTTCACCGGCGTGCCCTGCGTGGTGGACCTAGCCACCATGCGCGACGCGGTGGCGGACCTCGGCGGCGACCCGGAGGTCATCAACCCGCAGGTCCAGTCCGACATGGTCATCGACCACTCCGTGCAGATCGACAAGTACGGCACCCCGGACGCACTGAAGCAGAACATGGACATCGAGTACCAGCGCAACGGCGAACGCTACCAGTTCCTGCGCTGGGGCCAGCAGGCGTTCCGCAACTTCCGCGTGGTGCCGCCGGGAACCGGCATCATCCACCAGGTCAACATCGAGTACCTCGCCAAGGTCGTCATGACCAAGGCGGCCGGGGCCACCGGCCTGGACGACGGGCGCGACCTCGCGTACCTCGACTCCTGCGTGGGCACCGACTCGCACACCACCACCGTCAACGGCCTCGGCGTGCTCGGCTGGGGCGTCGGCGGCATCGAGGCGGAGGCGGCCATGCTCGGCCAGCCCATCTCCATGCTCGTGCCGCGCGTGGTCGGCTTCAAGCTCACCGGCTCCATCCCGGAGGGCGTCACCGCCACCGACGTGGTCCTCACCATCACCGACATGCTGCGCCGCCACGGCGTGGTCGGCAAGTTCGTGGAGTTCTACGGCGAGGGCATCGCGTCCGTGCCGCTGGCCAACCGCGCCACCATCGGCAACATGGGCCCGGAGTTCGGCTCCACCTGCGGCATCTTCCCGATCGACGACGTGACGCTCGACTACCTGCGCCTGACCGGCCGCTCCGAGGAGCAGGTCGCGCTCGTCGAGGCCTACGCCAAGGCCAACAAACTGTGGGGAGACGCCTCCGCGCCCGGATACGTGGAGCCCAGGTACTCCGAGTATCTGGAGCTCGACCTCGGCGACGTGGTCCCGTCCATCGCCGGCCCGAAGCGCCCGCAGGACCGCATCGTGCTCGCCGAGTCCAAGCCGGCGTTCGAGAGGACCCTGCCGGCCTACGAGACCGAAAGGACCGTCAAGGAGCCCGTGGCGGTGTCCACCGACTTCCGCGGCGACTTCGACCTGAACAACGGCGACGTGGCGATCGCGTCCATCACCTCCTGCACCAACACGTCCAACCCGTCCGTCATGGTCGCCGCCGGCCTCATCGCCCGCAACGCGCACGCCAAGGGCCTCAAGCCCAAGCCGTGGGTGAAGACCTCGCTGGCCCCCGGCTCGCAGGTCGTGGCCGACTACCTCGCCAAGGCCGGCCTGCAGGACGACCTCGACGCGCTGGGCTACGAGCTCGTCGGCTTCGGCTGCGCCACGTGCATCGGCAACTCCGGCCCGCTGCTGCCGGAGATCTCCAAGGCCATCAACGACAACGACCTCACCGTCACCGCCGTGCTGAGCGGCAACCGCAACTTCGAGGGCCGCATCAGCCCCGACGTCAAGATGAACTACCTCGCCTCGCCGCCGCTCGTGATCGCCTACGCGCTCGCCGGCACCATGGACTTCGACTTCGAAACCCAGCCGCTCGGCGTGGACCGGGACGGCAACGACGTGTATCTCAAGGACATCTGGCCGTCCAACGAGGAGATCGAGAAGGTGGTCTCCGAGACGATCAGCCGCGAGATGTTCGTGCGCGACTACGCCTCCGTGTTCGACGGCGACGCGCGCTGGAAGGGCCTCGACGTGCCCGAGGGCGAGCGTTTCGCGTGGGATCCGAAGTCCACGTACGTGCGCCGCCAGACCTTCTTCGACGGCATGAGCGCCGAGCCGGAGCCCGTCAGGGACATCCACGGCGCCCGCGTGCTCGCGCTGCTCGGCGACTCGGTGACCACCGACCACATCTCCCCGGCCGGCGCGTTCAAGGCGTCCAGCCCCGCCGGCCGCTACCTGACCGAGCGCGGCGTGGAGCCGAAGAACTTCAACTCGTACGGCTCGAGGCGCGGCAACCACGAGATCATGGTCCGTGGCACGTTCGGCAACATCCGCCTCAGGAACCAGCTGCTCGCCTCCGTGGGCGAGGAGGTGACGCCCGGCGGCTTCACGTACGACTTCCTCGCCAAGAAGCCAACCACGATCTTCGAGGCGTCCGAGGACTATCTCGCCCACAAGGTGCCGCTCGTGGTGCTCGCCGGCAAGGAGTACGGCACCGGCTCCTCGCGCGACTGGGCCGCCAAGGGCACGGTCATGCTGGGCGTGCGCGCGGTGATCACGCAGAGCTTCGAGCGCATCCACCGCTCCAACCTCATCGGCATGGGTGTGCTGCCGCTGCAGTTCCCCGAGGGCGAGTCCTACGAGTCGCTGGGGCTCGACGGCACCGAAACATACGACATCTCCGGCGTGGAGGCGCTGAACGAGGGCGTCACGCCGAAGACCGTGCACGTCACCGCCACGCACGCGGACGGCTCGGTCACCGAGTTCGACGCCGTGGTGCGCATCGACACCCCCGGCGAGGCCGACTACTACCGCAACGGCGGCATCCTGCAGTACGTGCTGCGGAACCTCATGAAGTAGCGCGTCCGGTCTGCCCGGTCTGCCGGGCCCGTTCGACCGTCCGTGTATGCCGCTCCGCTGTGTCCCGGATTGCATCCGTTTTCCGAATTGGGGGCAATCCGGGACACACGGGGCGGTTTTTGCGTCTCAATCCGCATCCATTTCGAGAATTGGCTGCGGAATGAGACACGAAGCATGGCTCTTGTGTCTCGATCTGCATCCAAAAGTGAAATCGGTGGCGGATTGAGACATGGAGGGGCGTCTGTGTGTCTCAAACCGCCACCATATGTGGGTGAACATATGGGCGCGAACATAGACGTACCGGCGATCAGCCCTCCGCGAGACGCTGGTAGACGCGGGCGCAGGAGCTGCCGGCGCAGATGGCGTACGGGTCGTATTCGGTCGTGGCATACAGATCGGTGCCGGCCGGCAGCTGCGTGGCGTCCCAGTCACGCAGCGGGGTGTCCGTGCTTCCGACGATGCGCCCGACCGCGCCGATGCGCCGCACCTTGGCCATGTCGTCCGCCGACATGACCGAGGCGTCGGCGCGGATGTAGGCCGCGTCCCCCACGAGAATCAGGTCGGCGCCGGGCTGCCTGGCCCACACGACCTCGGGAATGGCGGACGCGTCCGTGCTGAGCCCGGTGAAATGCGGTCCGTCGCCGATTTGGTCGGGGAACGCCGCGGAGGAGACCAGATCGGTCAACTCGACGGCCTTGCGGTTGCCCAGCGGATTGCGCAGCTTGGCGCTCATGGACGCGTATCGCCCGGTCGCGGCGCCGGAATCGCCCGAGGGCTGGCAGTATCCGGCCGTGCCGGCGCTGCCCGCGACCACGGTCACGCCCACATACTGCGACGTTTCCCGCACCACGAGCCGGTACAGGCAGGAATCCGACGCCGGGAAGAACACGCGCACGCCGCCGTCCGACGTGGGCGCGTAGTGGTACCAGGCCACGCGGCTTTCGTCCGCGAGCCGCTCGGTCGGCTGCAGGTCCTCGCGCGCGTCGGACGACTCCTCGCGGTAGCGGATCGGCGTGGCGTTGGCGGACCAGCTCCGCTCGGGCGTCGTCGGGTCGGAGGATCGGATGGCCCCGACGCCGTAAAACGCGGCCAGCGCCAATGCCGTGATCGCCAGCAGCGCGCATGCGGCGACCAGACGATTGCGGGTTTTGGCTGGCATGCGCCGGGTCACGGACGCGCCAATCGCGTGGGCGGTCGGACTGGTCGGGCCGGCCGGATTGCTTTGGAGCCTCGTTGATTGGGCCGGTTGGGCCGCCCGGTCCTGTCCTGCGGCCTGAACCGACTGTGTGATTGGGGTCGGCTGCGTTGTCCGATTCGGCTGAGCGGTTTGAACCGGCTGCGTTGCCCGGTCCGGCCGGATGGGCTGGTTGTTCGGCTGATTGGTCGTCATGGCCCTCACCTCGCTTCATTGCGTTGATTCCATGGTATGGTCCGGGTTCCGTGGCCCGCAACGGCCGTCATGCGTGCCATGACACGGGATTTCGCCGGACCGGGAGCGGCTTTCCGGACGGGGAGCGCCCGCTCCCGGTCCGGCAACTTCGCAATCCGCGGAATGACGCCGTTTTTGACGCCGCCGGACGGGGAGCGCCCGCTCCCGGTCCGAGAATGCGCTCCCCGTCCGGTGCTCACGGAGGCGGAATCGCAGAGACACAATGTAATCACGGAGGCGGAATGCCCGTGCCCGTTCCGCCACCACAGCGCGGCTATACTGTATAGCAATATGGTCGCGATGATGAAGGGAGTCGCCATGGCCGCCGTGCAGATGAACGTGCGCATCGACGAGGCGCTGAAGGACGAGGGCGATGCGGTGCTGCGCGAATTGGGCGTGTCCGCCAGCGATGCGATCCGGGCGCTGTGGACGTATCTCGCGGATCGGCGCGCGCTGCCGGACATGAGCACCACCGCGGACGAGGCCGCCCGCGAGGCCGAGCGCCAACGCCGGCTCAAGCTGGTGCGCGAATCCGCCGGCATGGTCCACCGCGCGTTCGTCGAAGCCGGGCTCATCGGCGAGGACGAGGACCTGCTGGACGGTATGGATGATGCGGAGCTCAAAGACTACCGTCGTCAGTTGGCGTATGAGCGGTATATGAACAGGAACGGGAACTGGGAGGCCGCGTGATGCGCAACGAAGAATTCCGCTGTTCCGTGATGTGCGACACGAATGTGCTTATCTACTACATGCTGTGCACGCCGCCCTTTTTCCTTCGCGTGTTTGACCTGTTCAATCTGTGCGCGCAGCAAAATATTCGCATGGTCTGCACCGCGCTGTCCCTTAAGGACGTGTTTTACATCACGCCGGGACGGTTCAGGGACCGGTATATGGAAGATGAATCGGAGCTGGTGAAGTCGTTTGCGAGCAACATGCTGCCGCGCGTGGCCCGGACATCCGTTTCCCAATTGCGGAAGATGATGGCAGTGCTGCCCGTGGGCGACGATGAATGCGCCGCCGCGGAAGGACTGTATGGCAGGCATCCCGATTTCGAGGACAATCTCCTCGTAGCCGCGGCGCAGCGCGCCGGCGTGCGCTATATGGCCACGTATGACAAACAGCTCATCAGGCATTTCCCCGAACTGTGCATGCGTCCGGAGGACATCGCCGCGCGATTGGGCGACCCTACGCCCGCGTAGGCAGGTCGGCGCGCTCCACCAGACGGGCCATCTGCACCCGGCCCATGCAAAGCTTGTCCGCGGCGGAGGACAGGTGCGCCTTCGCCGTGCGCTCGGAGATGAACATGCGCGCGGCGATCTCCGCGTTGGTGCATCCCTCGGCGGCGAGCAGCACGGCTTCGCGCTCCCGCTCGGGCAGCGCGTCGAGCATGGCCCGGGCCTCGTCACGGCGGGAGCGGGGCTTGGACGCGTGCAGGTCGCTGATGAGCTGCCGCTGGCTCGCCGGATTGAACTGCGGATCGCCCTCGCACACGCCCAGCACGCGGCGGATGATCTCGTCCGGCGCGTCGGTTTTGGAGACGAACCCCTCCGCGCCGGCCTCCACCGCGCGCTCCACCGTGCCGGACGGACTGAGCGACGTGAGGATCAGCACGTGCGGCGCGGGGGAGAGGGCACGCAGACGCCGCGTGGCCTCGATGCCGTCCACGCCGGGCATGGCGATGTCCATGAGCACCACGTCCGGATGCTCCTCGCGTGCGCGTGCCACGCAGGTCTCGCCGTCCGTGGACGTGGAGACCACCGTGATGCGGCCCGCGGAGTAGTCGGTCAGGATGAGGCTCATCGCCTGGCAGATCATCGGATCGTCGTCGATGACGCTCACCTTCACCGTTCGGGTGCCCTTGCCTTCAGTCACGTTCGCCATCTTAGCCGCGCCACGGCAGCGTCACGTCCAGATGGAAGACGTGGCGGTCGTCCTCGCCGAACCGGCATGCGCCGCCCGCCGACTTCACGCGCGCCGCGAGTCCCGGCAGACCGGCGCCGTTGCGGGCCTCGGCAGTCGCGGAATCCTCGGAACTCCCGGCATCCGAAGCCTCCACGGGATTGCTGATGTGCAGGTGCACGCCTTGGTCCGGACCGACGCCGACCTCCAGCGACACCGGTTGCCCCGGCGCGTGCCGCCGCGCGTTGGTCAGCCCCTCCTGAACGGCCCGGTAGGCGATCTTGGCGACGCCGTCGTCCAAATCGCTCAATTGCCTGACGTCGATCCACGTGTTGAGCCGCATGCCGCCGTTGCGCGCGTCGGCGATCAGCCCGTCCAGCGACTCCCGCGTGAGCGACGTGTCCGCGGACGGGGCGAGCTGCTCCCATGCCTGCGCCGGGTCGCGCAGCATGTTGATGATCGAATGCGCCTCGTCCAGCGCGCCCGCCGCCTGCCGGCGAATGTCCTCCGCCTTGTGCGCCAGCTCGCGCGTTTCGGGGGAGTCCTCCAGCCGGGACGCCTCGGTCCTCAGCGCGCTCGCGTTCAGTGCGATCAGCGACAGCGAATGGGCTAGCGTGTCGTGCGCTTCGGCGGCGATCGCGTCGGCCAGCTGCTGGCTGGTCAGGTCCGATTGCAGGTTCTCCGCATGGTGCTGGGCGGCTTGGGCGCGCGCATCGGCCTCATGGAGACGGGCCCGGGAGCGGATGTGAAGTCCGAGCAGCACCGCCGCGGCCGTTTCGATCAGGGCCACCACGGCCGCGGTTGCGATGACCGTCGCGTTGCTTGCATTCACCACGGCCGGCACGCCGTTCGAGCCCGTGCCCGGTTCCGCGAACAGCTGATGCCAGAAAGAAAAACCCGTCGGTCTGACGGCGTCGCGCAGCTCGGCGTAGAGAGACGCCGCCAAGCCGGCCAACGAGACGCGGACCGTGCACCGCGGATCGCTTCGCCGCGCGAGCACGCCCGTGAGCGCCATGAGCATGGGCATCGGGGCGTAGGGGAATACGGCCACGGCTGCCGCGCAGCACCAGAACACCGGCTCGGGACGCGCGTCACGCCACAGCAGCGCGAACGGCAGCGCAAGCGCGAACAGCACGCTGACGGACGTCCACGCCTTCATACCGCCGGACATCGCGTCGAAGGACGGGCCGCCCATGAACGAGGCCTGCGCGAGGCAGAAGAACGCGGCCACGGGAATCATGACGGCCGCGAGCCAGCGCTTCGTGCGCACCGGCACCTCGTCGGCGGGCTGAGCCCCGTCGGCGGATCGCCCGTCGGAACGTCCGCCGGGCTGCATGACGGGCCGCATGGTCGTGTTCTGGTCTTCTCTGCTCATGCCTCCACTGTATTGCCGCGCGTCCCGCTTCGCCATGGGACGTCGGGGCATGCGGGGCGGCGGCGGTCTGCCCGATCGGGCGAACGGAAAGGGCATGTCGGCCAATGGCGGCGGCGTCCCGCGTTTCCTAGCGTGGAAGCGTGCCGCCCCGGCGACGGCATCCCAGAGAAACCTCCTCAAGAGGAGAAGCATCCCGGAGAAAGAAGGAACCATGACCAATCCCGCACCCCAGCAGCCGCCCGTCCGGCCCGCCGCCAAATCCGAGCCCGCACACCTGACCGTATGCGGCGTGGTCGCCGTGGTGTTCGGCGCGCTGGCCCTCGTGCTGAGCTTCATTCCGATCATCAACAATCTGGCGGCCATTCTGGGCGCCGTGGGCGCGGTGCTTGCGCTCATCGCGCTGGTCGGCACGTTCCGCGGCAAAAAGCGCGGCAAGGCGCTGTCCGTGGTCGCGGCCGCGCTGTCCGTGCTGGCCATCGTGGTCACGCTGATGATGCAGTCCGCCGCCAGCAAGGCGATCGACGACTCCGTCAAGGAGTCCAAGGGCATCTCCACGTCCCAGGTCGGATCCGCGCCCGCGGCCAAGGAGCAGGACGCCGAGGGCGACGTCGAGGGCCTCCACGTGAAGATCGTCTCCGCGGCCAAGGCCGGCAACGACTACGAGGGCAAGCCCACGGTGATGGTCTCCTACGAGTGGACGAACAAGACCTCGAAGAACAACTCGTTCATGGCCCTCGCCCACGCGCAGGTGTTCCAGAACGGCTCCGCGCTCGACACTGCGGTCTACACGGACGCGCCGGCCGGCTACGACGCCGGTTCGTCCATGACCGAGGTCCAGCCCAATGCGACCGCCGCGGTGACCGTGGGTTACGTGCTCAAGGACGATTCGCCGGTGACCGTCGACGTGAGTGCGTTCCTCTCGGTCGGCGACGATTCGAAGGTGACGCACGTCTTCACGCTGCAATAGCGCCGCAATGGTCCGGACCGGGAGCGCCCGCTCCCCGTCCATGGGCGTTGGAAACGGCCGCATCGCAAGGATGATGGCCATGTCGGACGGGGAGCGGGCGCCCCCGGTCCAAAGAAGCCGCATCGCTCCCAGCGGACGTTCAGGAATCGTCCGGGAATCTTTGCCGGGATTGCCCGGAGACGTGGATGATCGCCCCAGTGGCCCTTCGGGAACGGGCGGTTCCATGGGAGGCATGAACACAGCAACACCATTGACAACGCCATCCGCGCCGCCGGCCGAAGCGCCGGCCGCATCGGTGATCGCCGAGCGCGTGGGCTCCCCGCGCCCGGTGGACGCCGACATCGTCATTCCCGTCTACAACGAGCAGGAGCAGCTCGCCGGCTCGGTCGTCACCCTCATGAACCATCTGGCCGCGAGCCAGCGCGAAGGCTGGGCGTACACGTGGAACATCGTCATCGCGGACAACGCGAGCACCGACGCCACATGGCCCATCGCCGCGCAGCTCGCCCTGCAGTATCCCGACCGCGTGCGCGCCGTGCGCATCGCCGCCAAGGGCCGCGGGCGAGCGCTCAAGCTCGCGTGGGGCGAGTCCGTCGCCCGCGTGCGCGCCTACATGGACGTGGACCTGTCCACCGATATCCGTCTGACCGGCACGCTCGTCGGCTCGCTGCTCTACGGCGGCGCGGACGTGTCCATCGGATGCCGTCTGTTCGACGAGTCCGACGTGGAGCGCTCGCTCAAGCGCGAGGTCATCTCCCGCACGTACAACACGATGCTGCGGGTCGGCCTCGACGCGGCCTTCCACGACGCGCAGTGCGGATTCAAGGGCGTGACCGCCTCCGCCGCGCGCACCCTGCTGCCGCTGATCGAGGACGACGAGTGGTTCTTCGACACGGAGCTGCTGCTCCTCGCGCAGAACCTCGGCCTCAACATCTACGAGTTCCCCGTGCACTGGATCGAGGACGCCGGCACCACCGTCAACATTCCGGACACGGTGAGCAAGGACCTCAAGGGCATGTGGCGCATGCGCCGCACGCTCAGGGCCCTGCGCCGCGAGCGTGAGGCGGCTGCGGCGTCCGCGGCGGCGAATCCCAAGCCCGCAATGCCCGCAAAGCCCGTCGCCGCGCCGTCCGCGCCGACCGTGGCCCCGGCCGCGCTGTAAGGGGACGCCATGAGCAGCGCGACCGCATCAACGACCTCCTCCCGCTCCCGGCGCTTCCGCTGGCCGTCCTTCGCCGGCGTGAACGGCGGCCGGTTCGTCCGTCCCGCCGGACCCTCCACCGTGCGCGCCTCGATCGCCGCCAAGCGCACCGCCGCCGACTGGATCGGATTCGGCGCGATGATGGGCTTCAGCCTCATCGTCATGTTCGTCAACCTCACCGCATCCGGATACGCCAACGAGTTCTACTCGGCCGCCGCGCAGGCCGGATCCGTGGACTGGTGGGCCTTCCTGTGGGGCTCCTCCGACGCCGGCAACTCCATCACCGTGGACAAGCCGCCGGCGGCGATCTGGCTCATGGCCCTGTCGGTGCGCGTCTTCGGCCTGAGCTCCTTCGCCATCCTCCTGCCCGAGGCGATCTGCGGCATGATCAGCGTGTGGCTCGTCTACGCGTGCGTGCGCCGCTACTGGGGCAACTGGGCGGGCGTCGTCGCGGGATTCACGCTCGCCACCACGCCGGTGGCCGCGCTCATGTTCCGCTTCAACAATCCGGACGCGCTGCTCGTCACGCTCATGGCCGGCGCCACGTACGCCGTGCTCCGGTCGCTTGAATACCCCGCCGAACGCCGCGCGAACCGCAGGCGCACGGCGTGGATGGCGCTCGCCGGCGTGCTCATCGGATTCGGCTTCCTCACCAAGCAGATGCAGATGTTCCTCGTGCTGCCCGGCTTCGCGGCCGCGTTCCTTGTGGCCTCGCCGACCAAGTTCCTCCGGCGCATCGTGGACGGCCTCGTCGCCGTCGCGTCCATGGTCGTGGCCGCCGGATGGTGGGTGCTGCTCACCGTGGTCGTGCCGTCCGGATCCCGCCCGTACATCGGTGGCTCGCAGACCGACTCCTTCCTTGAGCTCACGTTCGGCTACAACGGCTTCGGCCGTCTCACCGGCAACGAGACCGGTGCCGTCGTGGGCGGCGGCATGGGCGGCAACGGCGGCGGCATGTGGGGCCAGACCGGCATCACCCGACTGTTCGACGGCGAGTACGGCGGCCAGATCGCATGGCTCGCGCCCGTCGCCGCGGTCGGCATCCTTGCAGGGCTCATCGTCTCCCGCCGCGCCCGCCGCACCGACGTCCGCCGCGCCTCCGTGATCGCATGGGGCGGTTGGCTGCTCGTCACGTGGATCACGTTCAGCCACATGGCCGGCATCTTCCACCAGTACTACACGGTCGCCCTCGCCCCGGCCCTCGCCGCGCTCGTCGGCATCGCCGCGGCCGCGCTGTGGGAGCGCCGGGACACGTTCTGGGCGCGCGCCGTGGCCGCGCTGACCGTGCTCGCGGGCACCCTGTGGTCGTACGAGCTGCTCGGCCGCTCCACGTGGCTGCCCGCCCTCAAGGCCCTCGTGCTCGTTTTCGGACTGATCGCCACGCTGCTGTTCGCGGTGCTCGCGCTCGCCGCCGTGCCGATGCGCGGCATGCGGGCCCTGCGCGGCGCCGGGGCGTCCGGCATGATGTTCGGCGTCACGCTGGCCGCGCTGGTCCTCGCCGCCGTCGCCCTCTACGCCGGACCCGCGGCGTGGACGGCCTACACGGTGTCCACCGGGCATCAGGGTTCGATCGTCACCGCCGGTCCGAACGTGACCAGTTCCACCGGCATGGGCGGCGGCCCCGGTGGAGGCAACGGCGGTCCCGGCGGGCAGGGCGGTCCGGGAGGCCAGGGTGGATTCCCCGGCGGCTTCGGACAGGACGGCTCCTCGCAGAGTGACGGCCAGAATTCGAGCGACGGTCAGAACGCGACTGACGGCCAATCCGGCCAGATGTCCGGCGGCGGCCAGATGAACGGTCAGCCCGGCGGTCAGACTGCCGATGGACAGTCCTCCGATGGCCAGTCAATGGGCGGTCAGTCCGCTCAGTCCGGCCAGTCGACGGACGGCGACGGTTCCGCTACGGATGGCTCCTCCGGCGCCCAGTCCTCCGACGGCCGTGGCAACCGCGGCGGCATGGGCGGCGGTCTGCTCGGCGGCGGCTCGGCCAGCGAGACGATCGTCGAAATGCTCAAGCAGGACGCCGACCAATACACGTGGGCGGCGGCGACCACCGGCTCGCAGAACGCGGCGAGCTACCAGCTGGCCAGCGAACAGGCGGTCATGCCGATCGGCGGTTTCAACGGTTCCGACCCGAGCCCCACGCTCGAGCAGTTCAAACAGTACGTGGCCGAGGGTCGCATCCACTACTACATCGGTGGCGGCGGCATGGGCGGCAACCAGCTCGGCGGCTCCAGCGCCGCCAGCGAGATCGCCTCCTGGGTCGCGGAGAACTTCGAGGCCCAGACCGTGGACGGCGTGACCATCTACGACCTCACCCAGCAGTGAGGCCGGCGGCAAGGCTCCGGACTCCCGACAAACAGGCAGCAGCGGCGGCGTCCGCTTCATCCCCGATGGATGAGGCGGACGCCGCCATTTGCATCGGATGCCGGTTGCTCGCCGTTGGACCGGGGCGGTCTGTTGAGGCACGGGGGTGATCCTTCGGCTTCGGTTGCGCCTTCGCTCAGGATGACGGTGATGATGCTCTTTATGCGGTCGGCGGTGGCTGGAGCTTGACTTGGTGACGGGGATCCGGAGAGTGGGTTTTCGACGTCGGCCGCCTCTGCGTCCGAGATGACGGGGAAAGATTTTTAACGCGGGTGCTTCGCTCCTGTGCCGTATGGTTCCGGAATTGGCATCTGTATTGATCTCGATATCGGCTTGGCTTGGGTTTGGGATTGGATTTGCAGTTTGGCCTGATGACGTTTGGTCTGATGACGGCGGGAACTGGGGAGGGTTTTAGTAGCTGGTGACAATGTGGGTACAGCGTGGGCACAATGTGCCCACATTGTCACCAGCTGGGAAAAACACCATATATCCTTCCTCAAACCGCTGCGAAATGTCGATGTGTTTCCCGAAGAGGCATGGAGTGGAATGCGGTGTCGGCTGGCAACGATCCGTCCGGATCAGGCGCGCGGGTCACCGAACCAGCTGGAGTAGATAATGGCGAAGTTGCGGTTGCCGTAGCTCGAGCAGGCGTCGCCGGTGCCGGTTCCCGCGGCGAGGGCGGCGGCGTTGGGCTGGTAGGGCGTGTAGATGTACAGCAGCGTGGTGGCGTCGTTCTCGATGAACACGTTGCCGGTGCCGCACACCACGTTCGGGTGGTATTGGATGGCGTTCACCTTGCCGGTGCGGAACTTGTAGCGCTTTTCGTTGGCCAGATAGTACCTGAACCGCCGGGCCGAGCCGATCACCTGGTTGACGAACCCGGCGTACTGGGGGTCGCAGCTCGCGTCGTCGGGGCAGCTCAGGCCCATCGCCGCCTGATAGTTCCAGTCGCTCGGCGGCGCGGCCGTGACGAGGTGCTGCTCCTTCTGCATGAGGGTGAGCAGCACCTTCTGACTGATGCCGCACGCGCGGGCCGCGGTGTCGATCACCTGCGCGGCGATCCGTCCGGCGGCCGCGGCGACGGCCCCGCACAGGTCGTCGGCGTCGCGCGCGTCCACGTCGAAGGTCTTGGACTTGAGGCACTGGTCGCCGGAGCACTTGGCGCCCTTGTCGTCGAGGAACGCCTGCACGTCGTCCGCGCTCATGGCGTCCGCGTTGAAGAACTGCGCGTCGGAGATGATGTCGCCCGGGTCGAAGTCGTACTGCACGGTGTATTCGCGCTGCTGCTCGCGCGTGGACGCCACCAGCCGCTGGTACTGCACCACGCGCACCATGGCCAGCACCAGCGCCACCACCATCACGGCGGCGACCATCGTGGTGCCGGCCATGGCGACGCGCTTGGCCAGGCCGGCCCTGCCCCACGAGCGCTGCCAGTGCAGAAAATCCGCCGCGCGCAGGGAGACGATACCGTCCCGTCGTTTTGTGGGGCGGGCGCCCCTTTTGTTCCTGTTGCTCATACCGGCCGCCATTGTAGCGGCTCCGTCTGAATGCCAGTCTGCGAATGCCGCCCGGTCCGAACGGCAGTCCGGTCAGGCCAGCATCTTCCGGAGCCGCTGCATGCTCACCGGCTTGGCGGTGCCGAGCTCCTGCGCCCACAGGGACACGTAGAACTCCTCGAGCGTCCAGCGGGCTTCCTCGGCCTTCCGTTCCAGCGCCTCGTGACGCGGACCGGCCGGCTCGCGCTTCGCGGCCGCCTCCGCCTTGTCCACGAGCTGCTTGGCTTCGTCGGCCTCCCACGCCCAGCGCACGTCGCGGTTCTTGTCCGCCTTGGCCTTGGCCAGGCGCGTCAGGTCCGCGCGCAGATAGCGTTCGATGCGGGGCAGTGCGTCCGGGGGAGTGCGGCCCACGAATCCAGGGTACACCAACGTGGCGATGTGGTCGCGGATCGACTGCAGCACCGAGAGCATCGGCAGGTCGGCCGGTCCCGAGACGGCCTTGTCCACCTCCGCGTAGCGCTTGAGGATCGTGATCACGTCGTGCGCCACCGCGTACACCGTGTCCTCGAACACCTCGGTCATGCCGAGCACCGCGTCGGCCAGCGCGTCGTCGTTCGGCAGCTTGTCCACGTTGGGCAGCAGCCGTTTGACCGCGGCGAGCTGCAGGTCCTCCACGAGCGCCTTGGTGGTCTTGTAGGGCGCGGACGCCAGCATGAGCGCCTCGGCGCCGAGCCAGCGGGACGAGACGCGCTCCGAGGGCAGGCGCAGCGCGTCCAGCGCGCCCTTCCACAGCATCTCGGCGCGCGAGACGGTCGTGGCGCCGGCCTTGTGCAATAGGTTCGCCCGCTCCACCAGCTTGCCCTGATCGCCCGCGGCTGCGGCCTTGCGCTCGACCATTTTGCGCGCGGACGCCTCGGCCTGCTCGGCGAACTTGCGCTGCAGCGCCTTGAGGTCCTTGCCCGTGCCGAGTGTCTTGACCGGCGCGCGCCCGCGTCCGCGGCGGTTCCTCGGCTGCGGCAGCTGCTGCTCCACGGCGAAGGTCATGCGCAGGTACGGGGCGAGCTTGCCCCACAGCTCGGCGTTCAGCACCTCGGGGTGGATCTGCGCGCCGACCGTCGCGATGGCGGCCTGCGTGAACAGATGCGTGAAGTCCGGCACGGGCTCGCCGGCCGCGTCGCGCATGTCCTTGGAACCGGGCAGCGACGGATACTGGTCGTCGATCCACGCGCGGATCTTTCTGGCCGCGTCCGGCGCGGGCACGAACTGCACGCGCAGCTGCTTGGGCAGCGCCTTGATGAGCCCCAGGATCAGCTCGTCCAGCAGACCCGGCACGTTCCACGTGAACTGGTCGGGTGTGAGGCGCGAGAGCACCTTCAGGGGCGCGTGCACGGTCACGCCGTCGGACGGGTCGTGCGGGTCGTATACGTAGCTGAGCCTCAAGTCGATCGGCGTGCCGTCCGTGCCCGTCGTATGCCAGTGGTCCGGGTAGTCGTCGAGGCTCACGCCGTCCGCGTCCGCGAGGCGCTCCACCTTGTCCGGGTCGAAGTCGAGCAGATCCGGATGCTCGCCGTGCTCGGTCTTCCACCACTTCGCCAAGTCCGCCACGCTCGTCACGTCCACGGGGATCACGGCGTTGTAGAAGTCGAACAGGTCCTCGTCGCTCACCGTCTCGGCCATCTGGCGCGTGCGGTTCGCGTCCTCGGCGGCGTCCTCGAGGATGTCGCGGTTGCGGGCCACGAACTCGTCGTAGCTGAAGCGCTGCTGGATGTCGCCCTCCACGAGGCCCTGGCGCAGCAGGAAGTCGCGCGCCTCGGCCGGGTTGATGCGGCCCCACTGCACGGTGCGGTCCTGCACGATCGGCAGGCCGTAGAGCAGCACGCGCGCGCTCGCCACCGCGGACCCGCGCGAACCGGACCAGTGCGGCTCCGCGTACGTGGTGCGGGTCAGGGCGCCGGCCAGCGGTTCGGCCCACGCCGGGTCGATCGCCGCGGAATATCGCGCCCACAGGCGGCTCGTCTCCACGAGCTCGGTGCTCATGACCCACGGCGGCGTGGACTTGGCCACCGCGGACGCCGGAAACAGAGCGAACCGCGTGCCGCGCGCGCCCTGATACTCGTTCTTCGACTTCTTCTGGGCGCGCTTGATCGCACGTGCGCGCGCCGCCCCGGTGAGCCCGGCGAAGTCTGACGCCTTGGGCTCGCGCACCACCTGCATGCCCATGTTGGACAGCAGTCCCGCGAGCATGGCGGTGTGGATGCCGCGGTCGTCCCACGAGCAGACCATGCTGTGCGCCGGCTGCTGGTTCAGGGGCAGCTGCCTGACGGTGAGGTCCGGGCGCGACGCCGGCTGGGGGACGCCCACGTTGAACTTGAGCTCGCGGCACATCTCCGTGAGCTGGTGGACGAGGTCCCTCCACTGGCGCATCCTGAGCCAGCTCAGGTACTCGGTCTTGCAGATGCGCCTCAGGGCCGAGTTGCTCGGCTCGCCGTCCGCCTGGAACACGCGGTCCCACAGGTTGAGGGCCGTGAGGAAGTCGCTGGAGGCGTCGGCGTACCGGTTGTGGATGCGGTCGGCCTCGTCGCGGTTCTCGTCCGGGCGCTCGCGCGGGTCCTGCAGGCTCAGGAACGCCACGATCACCAGCACGGCGGCCAGCGTGTCCGGCGTGGACTTGGCCGCCTCGATCACCATGCGGCCGAGCCTCACGTCGATCGGGATGCGCGCGAGCTGGCGGCCGATGTGCGTGAGCGTCACCTCGCCGCGCCGGCGTCCGATCGCCTTGAGCTCGGTGAGCTCGTTGAAGCCGTCGGACACGGCCTTCATGTCCGGCGGGTCGATGAAGCCGAAGTGTGTCACGTCCTCCGCGGTGCGCGCCACGCCCACGGAGAGCATGTGCAGCACCACCGCGCCCAGCGACGTGCGCAGGATCTCCGGCTCGGTGAAGCGCGGGCGGGTCTCGTAGTCCTCGCGCGAGTAGAGGCGGATGGCGATGCCGTCGGCGATGCGGCCGCATCGGCCGGACCGCTGGTCGGCGCTCGCCTGGCTGATCGGCTCGATGGGCAGGCGCTGCACCTTCGCGGTCTTGGAGTAGCGGGAGATGCGCGCGGTGCCCGGGTCCACCACGTAGCGGATGCCCGGCACGGTCAGGGACGTCTCCGCCACGTTGGTGGCGATGACGATGCGCTGGTGGGTGTGCGGCTCGAACACGCGGTGCTGGTCCTTGGCGGAAAGACGCGCGAACAGCGGCATGATCTCGATGGCGTCGGGCCGGCGCATGTCGTCCGCGCGGGGGCCGTAGTGGCGGCGCAGCGCGTTCTCGAAGTCGTGGATGTCGCGCTCGCCGGACGCGAACACCAGAATGTCGCGGGCGCCGCGCTCGTGGCTCGAATGGATGACGAGCTCGGCGCAGGCGCGGGCCACGGCCGTGGGCATGTCCGTGATGCCGTCGTCGTCCGCGTGCGCGTTGCGGCCGCCCGCGCCGCCGCTCGAGCGGGAGGGACGACCGTCGTCCTCGCCGGCGATCGCGGTGGCGAGCTCCTCGTAGTCGGCGTCGCCGGGCCGGGCGCCCACCGCGAACCCGGGCACCTCGCGCATGAGCGCCGGCGCGGTGCCGAGCGGCTCGTAGACCACCTGCACCGGGTACGTGCGCCCGGACACCTCGATCACCGGCACCTTGGCGTGCAGCGCCTCCTCGAAGTGCTCCTTGAACTTCACCGAGTCGATGGTGGCGGACGTGATGATGAGCTTCAGATCGCGGCGGCGCGGCAGCAGGGCGGTGAAGTAGCCCAGCAGGAAGTCGATGTTGAGGCTGCGCTCGTGCGCCTCGTCGATCACGATCGTGTCGTACTGACTGAGCTTCGGGTCGCGCTGGATCTGCGCGAGCAGGATGCCGTCGGTGACCACGCGCAGGCGGGTCTTCGGCGAGCTTTCGTCGGTGAAGCGCACCTGAAAGCCCACCTCGTCGCCGAGCCTCACGCCCAGTTCGGCCGCGATGCGCTCGGCCACCGTGCGCGCGGCGATGCGCCGGGGCTGCGTGTGCACGATCTGCCGGCCGTGCGTGCCGCGGCCCATCTCCAGCAGAATCTTCGGAATCTGCGTGGTCTTGCCGGAACCGGTCTGTCCGGAGACGATCACCACCTGCGATTCGCGCACGGCCGCGGCGATCTCGTCGCGCGCCGCCGAAACCGGCAGCTCGGAAGGATACTCGAACTTCATCTACCCTGCTTGTCCTGTTCGTTCCCTGTCAGTATGTTCAGGCCGCGTCCCTCGCGACCTCGATCACGCGGTAGCCCTTGGCGGAGTGGTATTTGCCCACCGCGAACCCGTCGCCCAGCGCCCCGGCAAGCCACGGGATGAGCGAGTCGGCGCCGAGGTTCTTCTGCACCACCAGATAGGCGGCCCCGCCCGGGTTGAGGCGCGGCAGCCACGCCATGAGCAGTTCGTGCAGCGCGTCCTTGCCGATGCGGATCGGCGGGTTCGACCAGATGAGGTCGAACGTGAGGTCCGCCGGCACCTGATCGGCCGTCATGGCCTCCACGTTGGCGAGACCGGCGTTTTTGGCGTTCTTGGCCGTGAGCTCCAGCGCGCGCTCGTTGACGTCGATCGCGACCACGCGGGCGGCGGGGCTCTCCTGCGCCATGGCGATGGCGATCGGCCCCCATCCGCAGCCGATGTCCAGGAACGTGCCTTCGGCCGGCGGCTCGGGCGCCTGCCTGAGCAGCACCGACGTGCCCAGGTCCACGCGGCCGCCGGAGAAGACGCCGTTGGACACCTCCACCTGCCTTTCCACGCCGCGCAGCGTCACCGTGAGCGTGCGGCGCACGTCCTCGGACGAGGGCTCGGCGGAGAAGTACTGCTCGTTGGCCACCGGCTGCTTGGCCTTCCGCGCGGCCTTGGGAGCCATCGCGGCTTGCGCGGGCTGCGTCGTGTTGCGGTCGCTCCGTCTGTTCCGTGTGTTTTGGTCGTTCCGCGCGTTCTTCGCGTTCTTCGCGCTTTGCGCGCGTCGGCCGCTCCGATCGTCCTGCCCGCCTCGCGCGTTTCGATCGTTCCGCGCGCCGCGGCTCCCGCGTGCGTCGTTCCTGCCAGTGCCCGTGCTCTGCCTGTCCTGCCTGCTCATCGGCGTCAACCCATCCGTTCCAACCTGCCGGCGTTCTCTTGGCCGGCGCTCTCGTGTACGGAACCATGATAGTAATAGGGTGTTCCAACGCGTTCGCCGGCGGCGTTCGGATCATTTGCCGTTTGCCCGGACGAGGCGCGCTTTGCCGGACGGGGTGCGTTTCTTCGCGGACAGGGAGCGTTTCTTCGGACAGGGAGCGCTCACTCCCTGTCCATGGGATTGAAAAACGGCCGTTTTCCAAGGTTTTTCGCCGCGCCGGACGGGGAGCGGGCGCTCCCTGTCCGTCCGCCCACCTGCTCCCGGGCCGTCCCCGCCCCCGCTCCCGGTCCGGCGTCCGGCGGGTGGGACGTTGCGCCCGGTCCCGTGCGGGGCGGATTGTCGGGCAAAATGCCCATAATGGCAGCGAAACGAACAGCGACCAGCAGAGGTGCCATTGACCCAGCCCGAAGACTTCGAAACCAATCCGAACGACGACCCGTCCGCGTCCGACGGCGTGCTGTCGAGCCAGTCCGACGTGCTGCTGGAGCGTCCGCTGGACCCGGGCGCGGAATCCCACGATCTGGCGTGGGAGGAGCGCGAGCAGCGCAACCAGCTGAAGCGCGTGGCGGGTCTGGGTGAGCTCAAGGACGTCACCGAGGTCGAATACCGCAAGGTCAGGCTCGAGCGCGTGGTGCTCGTGGGCGTGTGGTCGAGCGCCGTCACCACGGCCGCGAAGGCGGAGGAATCCCTGCGTGAGCTGGCCGCACTGGCCGAGACCGCGGGCGCCGTGGTGTGCGACGGTCTGCTCCAGCATCGCTTCAAGCCGGACGCGGCCACCTACGTGGGCTCCGGCAAGGCGCGCGAGATCGCGGACATCGTGGCCGTGGACGAGGCCGACACGATCATCGTGGACGACGATCTGGCCCCCTCGCAGCGCCGCGCCCTGGAGGACGTGGCCAAGGTCAAGGTGGTGGACCGCACCGCCGTCATTCTGGACATCTTCGCCCAGCATGCCACGAGCCGCGAGGGCAAGGCGCAGGTGGAGCTCGCCCAGCTCGAGTACATGCTGCCCCGACTGCGCGGCTGGGGCGGCTCTTTGTCCCGCCAGGCCGGCGGACGCGCCGCCGGCGCCGACGCGGGCATCGGCTCCCGAGGCCCGGGCGAGACGAAGATCGAAATGGACCGCCGCGTCATCCGCAGCCGCATCGCGCGCCTCAAGCGCCAGATCCGCGAGATGGCCCCGGCCCGCGAGGTCAAGCGCGGGTCGCGCCGTCGCTACGGCCTGCCCACGGTGGCGGTGGTGGGGTACACCAACGCCGGCAAGTCGTCGCTCACCAACCGGCTCACCGGCTCGGCGGAACTCGTGGAGAACGCGCTGTTCGCCACGCTGGACACCGCCGTGCGCCGCGCCACCTCGCGCGACGGCCGCTTCTACGCCTACGTGGACACGGTCGGCTTTGTGCGCCGGCTGCCCACGCAGCTCGTCGAGGCGTTCAAGTCCACGCTGGAGGAGGTCGCCGAGGCCGACGTGATCCTGCACGTGGTCGACGGCTCGCACCCCGACCCGTTCTCGCAGATCGACGCGGTCAACGCCGTGCTCGCGGACATCCCCGGCACCGAATCCATCCCGCGCGTCGTCGCGTTCAACAAGGCCGACCGCATCGACGGGGCGACCCGCGCACGTCTGGGCGAGCTGGACCCGGAGGCGCATGTGGTCTCCGCGTATTCGGGGGAGGGGATCGACGCGCTGCGCGACGCGATCGAGTCGCTGCTGCCCACGCCGAACGTGCACGTGGAGGCGCTGCTGCCGTATTCCGCCGGTTCGCTCGTCTCGCAGATCCGCGAATACGGCAAGGTGGACGCGGTGGAGTACCTCGCCGAGGGCGTGCGCGTGGAGGCGGACGTGAGCGACCGTCTGGCCGCGCGCGTGGTGGAGCAGTCGATCGGGTAGGCGTTCGGATCGTTGGCCCGCCTGTTCGGGTAATCGATGAAATTGTGAGCGATAACACCCTTTGCGAACACTCGCAATGTGCGTGTTGCCGTGAGTTGGCTTTCGTCAGCCGCCCCGGTTATTGTGTGTATCGAGTGAAATGCATGCCCGCGCTCTGGCGGGTCGTTTCAAGGAGAGGTAACTATGTCCAATTCGCCTATCAAGCCCACGAAGCTCGCCATCATCGGCGCCGGCGCCGTCGGTTCGACCATGGCCTTCGCGGCCGCCCAGCGCGGCGTCGCCCGTGAGATCGTCCTCGAGGATATCGCCAAGGAGCGTGTGGAGGCCGAGGTGCTCGACATGCAGCACGGCTCCAGCTTCTACCCGACCGTGTCCATCGACGGCTCCGACGACCCGGAGATCTGCCGCGACGCCGACATGGTCGTCATCACCGCCGGCGCCCGCCAGAAGCCCGGCCAGTCCCGCCTCGACCTCGCCGGCGCGACCATCAACATCATGAAGTCCATCATCCCGAACCTCGTGAAGGTGGCCCCGAACGCCATCTACATGCTGGTCACCAACCCGGTGGACGTCGTCACCCACGTGTCCATGAAGCTCTCCGGCCTGCCGGCCAACCAGATCTTCGGCTCCGGCACCAACCTCGACTCCGCCCGCCTGCGCTTCCTGATCGCGCAGCAGACCGGCGTCAACGTCAAGAACGTGCACGCCTACATCGCCGGCGAGCACGGCGACTCCGAAGTCCCGCTGTGGGCCTCCGCCACCATCGGCGGCGTGCCGATGTGCGACTGGACCGCCCTGCCCGGCCACGATCCGCTGGACGCCGCCAAGCGCGAGGAGATCCACCAGGAGGTCAAGAACGCCGCCTACAAGATCATCGAGGGCAAAGGCGCGACCAACTACGCCATCGCCATGTCCGGCGTGGACATCATCGAGGCCATCCTGCACGACACCAACCGCATCCTGCCGGTGAGCTCCCTGCTGCAGGACTTCCACGGCATCTCCGACGTGTGCATGTCCGTGCCGTCCGTGCTCAACCGCTCCGGCGTCAACACCCACATCAACACGCCGCTGTCCGACCACGAGCTGGCCGCCCTGAAGCGCTCCGCCGAGACCCTGAAGGAAACCGCCGCCAAGTTCGGCTTCTGATCCTCGATCTTCCGGTTTCGGTTTTTCCTTTTCACTGAAAGCGGGTCCTCTCCGTGCTGGGAGGATCCGCTTTCGTATGCCGGGTTCGGCGTCGTCACTTCACGTTCTTGATGCCGAACACGGAGACCGCGGCGATCGTGAGCACGATGAAGCCCATGGGGAACAGGCCGGCGTAGCCGAACATGCCGATCACGGCGGCGGCCAGCAGCGGGGCGAGCATCTGGCCGATGGTGCCGGCCACGTTGAGGAAGGCGAGATCCTTGGCTGCGGTCTTCTGGTTGGGCAGCACGGAGGTCATGAGCGCCTGATCGAGGGCCACGAAGATGCCGCCGCCGAGGCCGGAGAGCGCCACGTAGATGGTGTACATGAGCGGGGTGGGGATGAAGAACGGCAGCCAGCAGGGCACGCCCACCAGGAACACGGCCACGGCGACCGGCACCTTGATGGTCTTGATGCGGTCGGCGAGCGGGCCGGAGATCACGGCGGCGACGATGGCCATGACGAGGCTCAGCGCAGCCATGAGGCTCATCCACTTCGCGGCGGCCTCCTCCGGGGTGTGCATGTAGTCGGTCAGCGTGTACAGGCGGTAGGTGCCGATGCCGCCGGGCATCATGTACATGAGGCGCGCGATGGCGGCGAACCAGTAGTCGCGGCCGGCGTGGCGCGGCGGCAGGAAGCTCTCTTTGGCGGCCTCGACCGAGAACTTCGCGCGGGGTACGTCCCTGTTGGACTTCTCCTGACAGATCACGACGGCGAGGATGAGGGCGATGTCCGCGACGATGAGCAGGACGAACACGCCGGTGGACACGTTGGTGATGTACAGGGAGGCGAGCGACTGGGCGCCGTTGAGGCCGATCTGCGTGGCGACGCCGAACATGGAGGACGCGGTGCCGCGGTGCTTCGGGGCGATGAGGTCCGGCATCCACGCCATGGCGGCGGCCATGACTGCGTTGTACCACACCACGTACACGTACCAGGCGCCCAGCGCGAGCGTGGTGTCCGAGGCGGTGGCGAAGACGATCAGGCAGATCGTGGCGAGGACGCCGCCGCCCACGATCCACGGCGTGCGCGCGCCGAAGCGGGAACGGGTCATGTCGCACAGGGCGCCGCAGATGAAGCCGGCGAACACGGAGATGAGCAGCGTGATGGTGGTGGCGCTGGCCGTCATGGCGACCTTGTCGTCCGGGGCGATCATGGCGATCTTCGCGGGCAGCAGCACGGCGCTGATGCCGAAGAACGGGGCGTAGAAGCCGATGGTCGCGAAGAACTGCGCGATGGACGGCCTCCACGGGAAGTTGGGCTGCTGCGCGTCGGTGACGGCGGCGTTGGTGACGTTGATGTTCATGTGGGCGGTGGCTCCTTTGCTGTGGATGATCGGCGGCGATCCGTTGGTCCGCTTCGGCATGTCCCGCGATCGGTTCTGCGATGAATATTCGACGGTGAAGCTCGCGGGTGTGTAAGCGGTTTCTTGATCGTTGATCAGCGCAATGAGGCTCGGCTTCGCTGCTGCAAAGCTGCCATTCTGTATATGGCAGAAGCGATTTCATGCCTCATTGCAACCTCCTTTTCCATTGCTGACATGTGTACCATACAGCATTATGTAACCGGTTACAAACCGCGTTTCATGCGGCGTGGCGCACTGTTTGACATGGGCGTCGGGCCGGCGGCGTCCTTGCGTGTTGCCGATTGTGCGCGGCGCGTGCGGAGCGGATGCATCGGTCGGTGCGCGGGCATCGGTGCTTGACCACGGAAGCGGGGCATTGCGCGCGCGGCCGGCGGAAATGCGGGATTGCGGAATGGAATGCGGCGCTTCCGTGGTCGCTGTTTGTGGCGCATATACGATTGGCCCGCTCCGATGCTTCGGTGGTGTCTTGCGCGTCGCCGCGAACGGGTCTATTCTCAATAAAGTTTTGTTATTGAGAACATGGCGCGGGTGCGGCATGGGAACCGAGGAATCATGGCGCATGATCATTCCGCGCACGCGGGCGTGGCCGGCAACGGGGGAGCGGACGACGGCGGGCATCAGCGCCGGTTGCTGATGACGCTGGCGCTCACCGCCACCGTGTTCGTGGCGGAGGTCGCGGGCGCGGCCGTCACCGGGTCGCTGGCGCTGCTGGTGGACGCCGGCCACATGCTCACGGACATGTCCGTGCTCGTCGCGTCCACGATCACCGCGATCCTCATGCGGCGCAAGCCGAACAGCAGCCGGACGTGGGGCTGGGCGAGGCTCGAGGTGCTCACCGCGGCCGGCGGGGCGATCGTGCTGTTCATCGTGGGCGTGTACGCGCTCGCGGAGGCCGGCATGCGCCTGTTCGGCGGGCGCGCGGACGGCGTGCGCGACGTGAACCTGCTGCTGTTCTTCGGCATTCTCGGCCTCGCCGCCAACCTCGGGTCGATCGGCATCCTCGCCTCGCAGCACGCCGACAACATGAACATGCGCGCCGCGTTCCTCGAGGTGATGAACGACGCGCTCGGCTCGGTCGCCGTGGTGGTCTCCGCCGTGGTCATGATATCCACCGGATGGGACGGGTTCGACGCGGTGGCGGGCGGCGTGATCGCGATCCTCATGATCCCGCGCGCGATCAAGCTGCTGCACGGCGCCATGCAGGTGCTGCTCGAGGAGACGCCGCAGGGCCTCGACCTCGACGCCGTGCGGCGGCACTTGGAGGGCGTGCCGCATGTGGTGGCCGTGCACGACCTGCACGCGAGCACCGTGGCGACCGGCCTGCCGCGCCTCACCGCGCACGTGGTGGTCGAGCGCGGCATGACCATGGAACAGGCCGCCGACGTGCTCCACCAGTTGCAGGACTGCCTGCGCGAGCATTTCCCCGTGGCGATCGAACACACCACGTTCCAGCTTGAGCCTGACGGCTACGAGGCGAGGAATCCGGAAGAGGCCATGCACTCCTGACCGCGCCGCACGCGACACGCCGAAGAGCGTCGCTCGACGTGCAATTCGTCCCCGAATTTGCGCGTTTCGTCCCCGCACGCCCACGCGCCCCACGATTCCGCGGTAGGACTGGACGCAAGGCATCGCGGATGGGAGACAGCATGGAAGCGGAAGCAAGAAGCGCCAAGCCTCGCTACGGCATGTGGAGCAACACCGGGTTCATGCTGTCCATCGCATGGCGGGTGTCGCGCAATGTGCCGTTCGCCGTCACGGCCATGGCGGTGTGCGCGTCGGGCGCCGCGATCACGGAGCTGTTCATCGCCCCGGTGATTCTGGGGCGGATCGAATCGCATGCCTCGGCGTCCGGCACCATGCTCGCGATCGCCGCGTTCACGGCCGTGCTCATGGCGTTGAACGGCGCGCACGAGTACCTCGACACGTGCAAGGTGTTCGACCGCACCGAGGTGCGTGACAACCTGCTGTGGAGCATCGGTCGCAAGACGGCGGGCACGTCGTACATCAACACGCTGGATCCCGCCTTCCGTGCGGCGGAACGCAAATGCAGCGACGCATGCAACAGCAACTGGGCGCCCACGGAACGGTTCTGGAGCACGTGGACGGAAATCCTCACCAACGTGATCGGTTTCGCGGTCTATCTGGCGGTGCTGTCCGGACTGGACCCGCGGCTGATCGCGGTGGTGATCGCGACCGCGGCGGCAAGCTATCTGTCCGGCAGGCGCATCAACGAGTGGGGCTACCGGCACCGCGAGGAGGGGCAGACCGCCCTCAAACGGTTCGACTATCTCAATGATCTGGGCGCCAAGCGCGAATACGCGAAGGATATCCGCATCTTCGGCCTTCGCCCGTGGATTCTGGAACTGCGCGCCGGGGCACTGCGCACGCTGGCAGCGTTCCATGCCAGGCGCGAACGGACCACCATGTGGGCGAACGTGATCGATGTGGCGCTCACCTTCGCGCGCAACGGAGTGGCCTACGCGTACCTCATCTGGATCACACTCGCGCAGGAACTGTCCGCCTCGCAGTTCCTGCTGTACTTCACGGCGATCAGCGGATTCGGCATGTGGGTGACCGGCATCCTCGACCAGTTCGCGGAACTGAACAAGGAAAGCTTGGAACTCTCCCAGATTCGCGAGTTCCTCGACTGGCCGGAACCGTTCGCGTTCGAAGACGGCGAACCGCTGCAACGCCGGATCGGCCACGCCTACCAAATCACTCTGGACCATGTCTCGTTCCGCTACCCGGGCGCGGGCGTGGACACGCTCACGGACGTGAATCTGGACATCCACGCCGGCGAACGCCTCGCGGTGGTCGGCCTCAACGGGGCCGGCAAAACCACGCTCATCAAGCTCGTGTGCGGATTTCTGGACCCCACAGCCGGCCGGGTGCTGCTGGACGGCGAGGACATCCGGCGGTACGACCGACGCGACTACTACGAGCTGTTCGCCGCCGTGTTTCAGGACTTCTCCGTGCTGGACTCCACGATCGCGCAGAACGTGGCACAGCGGTTCGACGGCATCGACCGCGAGCGCGTGCGCGCATGCCTGCACGAGGCCGGGCTCGCCGACGCGGTGGACGCGCTGCCCGGCGGGCCGGACGCGCACATCGGCCGTGCGGTCTACGAGGATGGCGTGGAACTGTCCGGCGGGCAGACGCAGCGGCTCATGCTGGCCCGCGCCCTGTACAAGGACGCGCCGATCCTGCTGCTCGACGAGCCGACCGCGGCGTTGGACCCGATTGCGGAGAACGACATCTACCTGCACTACAACCGCATGACCGCGGGACGCACGTCGGTGTTCATCTCGCACCGGCTCGCCTCCACGCGCTTCTGCGACCGGATCATCTTCCTGTCCGACGGCCGGATCGCCGAGCAGGGCACGCACGAGTCGTTGCTGGCCGCAGGCGGCGGGTACGCCAGGCTGTTCGCGGTGCAGAGCAAGTATTACCGGGACGGCGTGGCCGGCGACACAGGTGGCGACGCCGACGGCACCGACGCGGCCGAAGGAGGGACGCTATGACGGACAACGCCAAGCCGTGGGACATGCCGATGCACGAGGCGTGGCGGCTCAACCTGCGGGCGCTGGGCCTCTATTGGCGCTACCGTCCGGCATGGTTCGCGGCCACGACCGTCAGCGCCTTGCTCGCCGCGGCGCTTCCCTACGCCACGATCTGGTTTTCCGCGCGTCTCATCGACGAGCTCGCCGGCGCGCGCGACCCGGCACGGCTGCGCATGTGGGTGATCCTCATCCTCGCGGTCGGCGCCGTGCTCGGGCTGGCGGCCGCGGCCGCCAAGCACTGGGCGAACGCGGAAAGCGACACCGTTGAGCCAGCGGGATCCCAGACGATTCCGGACAAGCTGCTCACCATGGACTACCCGCTCGTGGACGACGAGCGCACGATCGACGCCACCTCGCGCATCCAGCAGTCCGACCACTTCAGCGGCCGCGGGCAGCGTACGGCGGCATGGGCCTATCAGGCCTCCATGCCGGCGGTGTTCCAGGTGCTCGGCGGCATCGGACTGTCGGCGACGCTGTTCGCCGCCCCCGTGCCGGCGGGCGCCGGATGGCTGACGGCGCTCAATAGCCCGTGGCTGGGCGTGGGCGTCGTCGGCGTCATGCTGGCGATCGTATGGGTGTCCACGGTCGTCTCCGCCCGCGGCGAGGCCTATTGGGACGTGCTGGACGAGGAAGGCAGGTTCGGCAACCGCGTGTTCCGGTTTTTCGGCTACCTGTTCCGAGACGCCAAACGTGCGGCGGACCTGCGCATGTACCGGCAATACGAACGGGTGGCCCTGCCGTTCCAGAAGGCCAACGAACCATGGAACATCGACGGGCCGTTCGGCCGCCTCCTGTACCGGCGCATGGCCCCGCTGCTTGGCGCGGGCGCGGCGCTCACATCGCTCATCACCGGCTTGGCGTACGCGTACGTGTGTCTCAAGGCGCTGGGAGGGGCGTTCGGCGTGGGCGCGGTCACCCAATACGTGGGAGCCATCACCACCATGTTCGCCGGCGTGTCGAAGCTGTTCGAGATGGGCGTGCAAATCTGGGCCAACGGCCCGTTCCTGCGTCGTCTGTTCGCCTTCCTCGACACCCCGAACGCGATGTACCAAGGCACGCTGACCACCGAGAAGCGCACGGACCGCCAGTACGACGTGGAGTTCCGCGACGTGTCCTTCCGCTACCCCGGAGCCCCCGAAGGCGTCTGGGCCCTGAGGCACGCGAACGTGAAGTTCCGCGTCGGCTCCAGGCTCGCGGTGGTCGGCGAGAACGGGAGCGGCAAGACCACGTTCATCAAGCTCCTGTGCCGCCTATACGACCCGACCGAGGGGCAAATCCTGCTCAACGGGATCGACGTGCGCAAGTACCGGTACGACGAGTACATGCGCATCTTCGCCGTCGTGTTCCAGGACTTCCGGCTCCTCGCCCTCCCGTTGGGCCAGAACGTCGCCGGAAGCGCGCATTACGACCCCGCGAGGGCCGCCCGGTGCCTCGGGGACGCGGACTTCGGGGAGCGGCTCGCCTCGCTCCCGCGCGGGCTGGACACGTTCCTGTACCGGGAGCTCGACCCGGACGGGGTGGAGGTGAGCGGCGGGGAGGCGCAGAAGATCGCGATCGCCCGCGCGTTGTACCGGGACGCGCCGTTCATCGTGCTCGACGAGCCGACCGCGGCGCTGGACCCGGTCGCGGAGGCGGAGATCTACGAGCGGTTCGACCGGATCGCCCTGGACCGGACGGCGGTGTACATCAGCCACCGGCTGTCGTCGTGCCGGTTCTGCGACGAGGTCGCGGTGTTCGACCATGGGCGGATCGTGCAGACGGGAACGCACGGGGAACTGGTCGCGGACCGGTCGGGCAAGTACTACGAGCTCTGGCACGCACAGGCACAATACTACGCGTGAAACCACGGACGGTGGGCCCGATGATGCTTAACGTTGACCCGTTACGCATTTGGTCACCTTGCGAGTGGCTTGTAGGCCTAGGTGCGGTGGGCCTACGCGTGGTCCACCGCACCTATTGACGTGTATGCCGGAAACGGGGTGCGGGCGGCGGAACCGTCAGACGGCGAGCCCGAGATCATCAGATTTTGCGCAGGACGGTGACGACCTTGCCCATGATTTCGGCGTGGGTGCCGTCGATGGGGGGATATGCCGGGTTGTGGGGCATGAGCCAGACGTGCCCGTTCTCCTTGTGGAAGGTCTTTACGGTGGCTTCGCCGTCCAGCAGCGCGGCAACGATCTCGCCGTTCACGGCCGAGTGCTGTTCGCGGACGACCACGAAGTCGCCGTCGCAGATCGCGGCGTCGATCATGGAGTCGCCGTGCACTTCCAGCATGAACAGGTTGCCGGTGCCGGTGAGCCGTTCGGGCAGACGCATCACGTCCTCCACGTGCTGTTCAGCCGTGATGGGCACGCCGGCCGCGATGCGGCCGACCAGGGGCACGTCGCGCGACTGCGCGATCGATTCGGGTTCATCCTTGCCCGGGTTGGTCGGGAACGGCACGATCGTCGCCGTCCTTGTGGCTTCGCGCGGTTCGTCGCCTGGCTGGTCGATGAGTTCGATCGCGCGCCCCTTGTTGGCGTTCATGCGGATATAGCCCTTTTCCTCCAACGCCTGAAGTTGGTGCTTGACGGAGGAGGGGCTCTTCAGCCCCGCGGCCTCTCCGATCTCGCGGAACGACGGTACGAAGCCGTGACGGTCCATGTGCACGCGAATGGCGTCCAGTACCTGGCGCTGGCGGTCGGTGAGCACCCGCTCGTCCTTGCGGGCGCCTGTGCGTGAAGTGTCGAACGGGATCGTGCTCACTGGAGTTCCTTTCATCTGGGCTTGGCAACAGTGTAGCGTGCGTTTCCAAAAAGATCAAACATCTGTTCGAAGCGTGTCGGGCGTGTCGTAGAACAACTGTGCCATAATCAAACATGTGTTCTATAGCACAGGCGTTCGAAAGGAGTGGTGTGATGATACGGGAACACAGAATGGTCTTGTTGGCATCAAAGCCAGGGGCGGCGTTGCGGGAACGGCTGACGGCCCTGCTGATGGTCGTTCTGCTGACGATGTCCGGCGGTGCGGTGGCCATGCATGCCGCGCGGCCGTCGCAGGCATCGGGCGCCGTGGTCAGTTACACGGTTCGCCCGGGGGATACGCTGTGGTCGTTCGCGGCCAACGCCACACCGGCGGGCGGGGACGTGAACGACACGTTGGACGAACTGATGCGTCTCAACCATCTCGACTCGGCGCAGCTCTCGGTGGGGCAGCGCATCATGGTGCCGGAGCCCGGCGATGAGTGGGCCTGAATCGGCCGCGTTCGGCGGGATGGTTATGGCCGGAGCGAGGAGGCATGACGCTGTGACGTTCGTGAAGCATGCGCCGCATGCGTCGAAGGGGAACGTGGGGAGCGCACGGATCGCGGCCGAGATGGGGGAGACGGGTCGCCGTGCAACCCGCCGGTGGCGTGTGAAAGGGTTGACGGGTTACTGTAGGTACATGCATTGTCCTTTTTGTCAGAACCCCGACACCAAAGTCGTCGACACGCGCATCAGCGATGATGGCCACGCGATCCGCCGGCGCCGCGAATGCCCGAAGTGCGGCAAGCGCTTCACCACCATGGAGACGTCCACGCTGCTCGTCGTGAAGCGGTCCGGCAACGTGGAGCCCTTCAGCAGGGACAAGGTCATCTCCGGCGTGCGCAAGGCGTGTCAGGGACGTCCCATCCGCGAGGAGGATCTTAAGATGCTGGGCCAGCGCGTGGAGGAGGATCTTCGTTCGCGCGGTCTGGCGCAGATCGAGTCGGACGAGGTGGGTCGGGCCATTTTGAAGCCCCTGCGCGATCTGGACGAGGTCGCCTACCTGCGGTTCGCCAGCGTGTATCAGAACTTCAGCAACCTCAAGGACTTCGAAAAGGCCATCGAGGAGCTCAAGGAGCGCTGACACCACCGCCATTTGGCCGATGCCGCGATGGAAGCGGATAAGCCGACGGCCTTCGCATGGCGACGTGCGAAGGCCGAATGTCGGCGAATGCCATTGGCGCTGTTTGAAACGAAAAATCCGGAAGAAACCGGTAGCGGTTCCCTCCGGATTGCAAGAAACGCAGTGGCGATGACGCGCGGTCAGCGGACGATGCGCATGCGGATCGTGCCGTCGAGGTGCGCCAGCTTGTCGAGTGTGGCGTCGCTCGGCATGGTGGCCACGTCGGTGACCACGTAGCCCAACTCGCCTTCGGTGGCCAGCGACTGCGCGGAGATGTTGATGTTCTCGTCGCCGAGCACGTGGTTCACGCGGGCGAGCACGCCGGGCAGGTTCTCGTGCAGGTGGGCGATGCGAGCCACGCCGGTGTGCGGTCCCAGATTGAGCTGGGGCACATTCACGGACAGGGATGTGGAGCCCTTCTCCACGTAGTCCTCGAGGCGCTGCGCGACGAAGTGGCCGATGGCCTCCTGGGCCTCCAGCGTGGAGCCGCCGATGTGCGGGGTGAGGATCATGTTGTCCTCACCGGCCAGCGGGGTGTGGAACGGGTCGCCGCTCTTCTTCGGCTCGACCGGGAACACGTCCACCGCCGCGCCGGCGAGGTGGCCGGAGTCGAGGTGGCGCTTCAGGGCGTCGAGGTCGGCCACGAAGCCGCGCGACAGGTTGATGAAGATGGCGCCCTGCTTCATGTGGGCGAACTGGTCCTCCCCGAAGAAGCCGGTGTTGGACTTGCGGCCGTCCACGTGCAGCGTGACGGCGTCCGACTGTTCGAGCAGCTCGTTGAGGGTGTTGCAGCGCGCGGCGTTGCCGAGCGCCAGCTTCTCCTCGAGGTCGTAGAACACCACGCGCATGCCGAGCGCCTCGGCCAGCACGGACAGTTGAGAGCCGATGTTGCCGTAGCCGATGATGCCCAGCGTCTTGCCGCGCACCTCGTGCGAGCCGGACGCGGACTTGTCCCACATGCCCTGCTTGATGTGGTGCGTGTGGGCCGGGATGCGGCGCATCAGGCAGATGATGTCGCAGATCACCAGCTCCACCACCGAGCGGGTGTTGGAGTAGGGCGCGTTGAATACGGCGATGCCCTGCTTGCCGGCGGCGGTCAGATCCACCTGGTTGGTGCCGATGCAGAAGCATCCCACGGCCGTGAGGTTCGGGCGGGCGGCCACCACCTTGGCGGTGACGTTGGTCTTCGAGCGCACGCCCAGCAGATCCACGCCGTCCAGCGCGTCGATGAGCTCGTCCTCGCTGAGGGCGCCCTTCATGGTCTCGACTTCAAAACCATGGTTGCGCAGGCTCTCGGCGGCGAAGGGATGGATGTTCTCCAACAATAAAGCTTTAGGCATGGCACCTACTTTAGAGGGGGAGGTCGTCCGCGTCGCGTTCGGTCCGCACTATGGTCAGGCGCTGGGTCGGTCGCGTCATGGCCACGTACAGGTCGGAGGCCGCCACCAGACGGGACGCCGCCTCGTTTTCGATCTCGCCCGGCTGCACCACCACGACCGCGTCGTATTCGAGGCCCTTGACCTCCTCGGTGTCGCACACCACCACCTGACGGTCCCACGCGCCCTGCGATTCGAGCCGCTTCGCGTTCGCCTCGCCCAGCGTCTTCGCCACGGCCTTGGACACGGCCTTGCGCAGCGCGCCCAGACGCGCGGCCGGCGCGATGAGCGCCACGCGGCCCGTGCCGTCCGCGGACACGAACTCCTGCGCGAGCCTCGCGGCGGTCTTGGCGGCGCGGCGCACCAGATCGTCGTCGTCCTCGGCCAGCAGGCGCTGCACCGAGCCGGGCACCTGGCGCACCGCGTTCACCGTGGAGATGTACAGGCCCTCCGCCGTGGCGAACGCCGCCGCCATGTCGGAGACCTCCTGCGGGTTGCGGTAATTGATCGTCAGCTCGTTCAGATCCCAGTTGTCCGCGCCGAACAGCGGGTCCAGCGTCTTCGCCCAGTGGCGGGTGCCGCCCAGCGCCGAGGTCTGTGCCACGTCGCCCACGATGGTGAACGAGCGCGACGGGCAGCGGCGGATGAGCATGCGCCAGTCCATCGCGGTGAGCTCCTGCGCCTCGTCGACCACGATGTGGCCGTACGTCCACTCGCGGTCGGAGGCCGCGCGCTGGGCGGCGGTCTCGTCGTCCACGCCGTTCATCTGGTCCACGAGCATGGAGGAGGTGACGATGCCCGAACCGATGCCGGCCTGCGCGAGCGTGTCGCGAGCGTACTGCTCCTCGGCGGCGCGCTGCGCGTCGGCCGCGGCGTTCCGGTTCGCGAGCTTCGGGTCGGGGCCGAGCAGCTCGTACGCCTCGTCGAGCAGCGGGATGTCCGAGCGGGTCAGCGGCGAGCCCTTCTCGCGGGTCAGCGCCTCCACGTCGTCGTCCGTGAGCCACGGGGCGAAGCGCTTGAGCCGCTTGGGCTTGGAGAACATGTTGTCGATGAGCCACTCCGGGTTCATGGGCAGCCACGCGAGGTTGAGCGTGGTGCGCACCTTGTCGTTCATGCGCAGCAGCGACGTGACGCGGCTCAGCTCCGATTGCTCCGGCGTGTAGTCGAGCTGTTCGGCGTAGCGGGCCGTCATGGCGCGCAGCATGCTTTTGACGAACGTCTCGCGCGCCTTGTTGTGCTGCTGGCGCGTGCGGCGGGCGTCCATCTGCGCCTGTTCGATGTCCGTCGCCGTCATGGGCACGGGGAAGCCGTTGACCGGCACGGTGGGCAGGTCCTTGGGCACGCGCACGCGCGCCGCCACAGCGTTGGCCACGGCCGACGCCATGCGGCGGTCGCCCTTGAGCTGCGCGGCGCGGGGCGAGTCGGTGGCCTTCGCCTCCACGCCCGGGATGAGGTCGGCGATCGTGCGGCTCACCACGCCGGTCTCGCCGAGCGAGGGCAGCACCTGGTCGATGTAGTGCAGGAACGCGGAGGACGGTCCCACCACGAGCACGCCCGAGCGCTCCAGCGCGCGGCGGTGCGTGTACAGCAGGTAGGCGGCGCGGTGCAGCGCCACGGCGGTCTTGCCGGTGCCCGGGCCTCCCTGCACCACCACGGCGCGGTTGAGCCGCGTGCGGATGATCCGGTCCTGCTCGGCCTGGATGGTGGCGACGATGTCCGTCATCTTGCCGGTGCGGCGGGAGCTCAGCGAGGCGAGCAGCGCCCCCTCGCCGGTCAGCGTGCCCGCGGAGGAGGCGGCGCCCACCTGGTCGGAATGCACGTCCAGCACCTCGTCCTCCACGCTGACCACCTTGCGGAAGCTCAGCGTGATGTGCCGGCGCATCACGATGTCGCCGTGGCTCGACGGCGTGGCCTCGTAGAACGGCCGGGCGGCCTCGGCTCGCCAGTCCGTCAGGATCGGCTCGTGGCGTTCGTTGGACAGGCCGATGCGCCCGATGTAGCGGCGTTCGCCGGAGGACGTGTCGAGGCGGCCGAACACCAGACGGTCCTCCACGGCGCGCAGCTGGGAGAGGCGGTCCTCGTACATGGTGGCGAAGGAGTCGCGTTCCGTGCGCTGGGTGGGGGAGCCGTGCGAGCCGGCCGCGCGGACCGTGCTCAGACGTTCGCGGGCCTGGGCGCGCAGATCGTCGAGCCTGCCGTAGGCTCGGTCGACGGACTGCTGCTCCTCGCTCAACTGGGACGCGTAACCGGACATAGACTTCGTTCCCTCTCCCTCGCAATGGATCCCCAACCGGGACCGCACCTGATCGCGCCCGAACGCGCATGATGCCGCGCCCCGGCAAAAACTAGGTAAACCAATGTACTCCGACCTCCCTACGGACCGGCTCCGGGCGAACGCGTCCGAATTGAACTTTGCGTGAATTCCCGGCGCGTCCCGGCGTCCCGGTGCGCGTCCCGAGCTGCATCCCGCGTTCCCCGCCGTACCCATGTCGTGTTCGCCCCGCTTTCTCCGCCGTACCCCGCGGTGCATAACCCGGCGCTCAAACAGGCCATCCACGCCTGTTGTGCAGAATTGAGGATGATTTTCGCCACGGAGTGGGGCAACTTGGGGATAAGTGGGGTAGAGTGGGGAACGTTGTGAGCAGTGTGCCCGCATTCGGTGTGCACAGATCGTTTTTCCCGTGCCGCGCATACCCCTGATGCATGGCCCAAATGTTGATAAATCCAAGGAGGTGGGGAACATGGCCGACGAATCCAACGAAGCATTCGACGCGCTGCCCCCGCTCCTGCTCGGCACGTACACGCCGAAGATCGACGCCAAGGGACGCATGGCGCTGCCCGCGAAGTTCCGCTCCCAGCTGGGCGCCGGCCTGGTGATGGCCCGCGGCCAGGAGCGCTGCGTCTACCTGCTGCCCATCAGCGAGTTCCGCCGCGTGGCCGCGCAGATCCAGCGCACGTCGCTCGGCAACAAGGCCGCCCGCGAGTACCTGCGCGTGTTCCTCTCCGGAGCCACCGACGAGGTGCCGGACAAGCAGGGCCGCGTGCTCGTGCCCCAGATGCTGCGCGACTACGCCGATCTGGGCGACGACGTCGTGGTGATCGGCGTGGGCACCCGCGCCGAGGTGTGGAACCGCGCCGCGTGGGAGTCCTATCTCAACGAAAAGGAAGCGGCGTACTCCGATATCGCCGATGACGTACTGCCGGTGGTGGATTTCTGATGACCGATGCCCGTATGACCGATTTCCGCATTGACGCCCAGCAGGCCGCCGAGGCCGCCGGCGCCCCGGCGAGCGACGCCGACGCCATCGCGCGCATCCACCGACCCGTCCTGCTCGACGACTGCGTGTCCCTCGTCGCCCCGGCGCTGACCCGCCGTCCCGGCGCGACCGTGGTCGACTGCACGTTGGGGCTGGCCGGACACTCCACCGCCTTCCTCAAGGCCGCCCCCGAGGCGCGTCTGATCGGCATCGACCGCGACGCCGAGGCGCTGGCGCTGGCCACGCGCCGCATCGGCGACGCCGGGTGCGCCGGCCGCTTCACGCCCGTGCACGCCGCGTTCGACGCGATCGGCGACGTGCTGGACGACCGCGGCATCGCCGAAGTGGACGCCGTGTTCATGGACCTTGGCCTGTCCAGCCTGCAGATCGACGAGACCGACCGCGGCTTCTCCTATTCGCACGACGCCCCGCTCGACATGCGCATGGACCCCTCGCAGCCGCTCACCGCCGCGGACGTGCTCGCCCGCTACACGGCGCAGGACCTCGCGCGCATCTTCCGCGAATACGGCGAGGAGCGCTTCGCCCGCCAGATCGCCGCGCGCATCGTGCGCGACCGCGAGCACGGCGAGATCCTGACCACCTCGGGCCAGCTCAACCGGCTCGTGGACGACGTGGTGCCGCAGGCCCACCGCCCGGCCGGCAACCCCGCCAAGCGCGTGTTCCAAGCGCTGCGCATCGAGGTCAACGGCGAGCTGGACAAGCTCGCGCGCACGCTGCCCGAGGCGGCCCTGCACCTCGCCGTGGGTGGCCGCATCGTCGTCGAGTCGTACCACTCCCTCGAGGACCGCACGGTCAAGCGCTTCATGGCGCAGGGGCTGACCGCGGACGTGCCGGCCGGCCTGCCGGTCATCCCCGAGGACGCGCAGCCGTTCTTCAGGGACCTGACGCGCGGCGCGGTCAAGGCCGACGAGGCCGAGATCGCCGCCAATCCGCGTTCGGCGTCCGTGCGCCTGAGGGCCGTGGAGCTCGTCCGCCCGCTGCCCGACCGCTGGCGCAGGCAGTTCGCCCGCGACGCGGCCGGAGAGTCCGCCGGCGGCTCCGGAGCGGCCGGCTCGTCCCGTGGCCGCAGACCGTCCCGCAAGTCGTCCAAGTCGTCCGCATCGTCATACGAAAGGAGGAGATGATGCCCGCAGCATTGCGCAAGGCCCGCACGGCCTCGTCGTCCGCGCCGCGCGCCGCGCGGTCCGCGTTCGCAGTCGCGTCCGCGCCGAACACCGGCGAAAGCGCGCGCATCGCCTCCTCCGCGCCCGGATCGTCCGTCGCGCGGACCAAGAGCCGCCCGCACGCCGAGACCGCCGCCACCCGCCGGCCCGAGCTGCACGTGGTACAGGGCCGCGGCAAGCGCCGGATCGACGCCGAGGCCGTCACCGACGGCTTCCAGCGCCTGATCGCGTGGGTGGTGGGCCGCCGCTCGCCGTTCCTCACCACGGTGGTCGCCGCGGTGTTCCTCATGGGCACGCTGCTCGGCACGCTCGCCCTGCGCACGCAGATGGTCGAGTACTCCTTCGAGGCGGCTCGCGTGAACAAGTCGATCGCCATGCTCACCCAGGACTCGCAGACCTACCAGAGCGAGCTGGACCGCCTTGAGGCCCAGCTGCCGCAGAAGGCGACCGAGATGGGCATGGTGCCGCAGCAGGGCACGCTGTCCATCGACCTGCAGGGCTACCAGCCGCCGGCCGACGACGCCTCCGCGCAGGCCGCGCAGACGCAGAACCAAGGCCAGCAGACCCAGTCCCAGAACCAGCAGCAAACCACGGAAGGACAGTGATGGGCGGAACGTTCAAGCGCATCCTCGCCAGGCACACGCCGTTCTTCAACCGCGTGATGGCGGTCTCCCTGGTGTTCGCCGTCATCGCGTGCGTCTCGCTGGGCAAGCTCGCCTACATCCAGCTGCTCGAGGGATCGTCCACCGCGCAGGCCGCCACGAACAGCCGCACGGTCAAGGCGACGCTGTCCGCGCAGCGCGGGTCGATCGTGGACGTCAACGGCAACGTGCTCGCCCAAAGCGTGGAGCGCTACACCATCATCGGCGACCCGCTCGTCGCCAGCACCTTCGAGCCCGTGGACTGCGGCACCTCGACGGCCAAGGCGTACGGCTACTGCCACAGCATCGACGGGCAGAACGTGGGGGAGACCGGCCCGGCGGCCGTGGCCCGCCTGCTCGCCCCGGTGCTCGGCGTGAGCGCCATGGAGCTCGGCGCCAAGCTCACCGGCACCAGCCGCTACGTGGTGATCGCCAAGGACGTGGAGCCCGCCGTCAAGCGCCAGATCGACGCGCTGCACATCAGCAGCGTGATCAGCGCGCAGAACTCGAGCCAGCGCACGTACCCGAACGGCAGCCTGCTCGGCACGGTCCTGGGCGGCGTGAACGACGACGGCTCCGGCGTCTCCGGCCTGGAGCAGATGGAGGACTCCACGCTCACCGGCACCGACGGCTACCAGATCTACCAGCGCGGCAACCTCGGCCAGAAGATCCCCGGCACGGAGACCCAGTCGGTCGACCCCGTCAACGGATCGACCGTCAAGCTCACCGTGGACCGCGACGTGCAGTGGTACGTGGAGGACGCGGTCAAGCAGGCGAAGGCCAAGTACAACGCCAAGTGGGCCATGGCCGTGGTGTCCCGGGTGAACGGCGACATCCTCGCCCTGGCGGACTCCGATCAGTACGAGGCCGGCAGCTCCGAGGCCAAGATGCACACCTCGCGCGTGGGCACCGAGCTGTTCGACCCGGGCTCCACCGGCAAGGTGATCACCATGGCCGGCCTGCTGCAGGAGGGCCTGCACCAGGCGTCCGACCAGTTCTCGGTGCCGTCCACGCTCACCGAGGACGGGCAGACCTACAAGGACTCGCACGAGCACGGCACGTCCAAGTGGACGCTCGCCGGCATCCTGCAGAACTCCTCCAACGTGGGCATGATCATGGCCTCGAAGAACTACTCCGACGACCTGCGCTACCAGTACCTCGCCAAGTTCGGCGTGGGCAAGACCTCCGGCCTCGGCCTGCCCGGCGAATCCCCGGGCGCGCTCACCTCCGCCGACCAGTGGGACCGCCGCACGCGCAACACCGTGCTGTTCGGCCAGGGCTACTCCGTGACCGCCCTGCAGCTCAACAGCATCGGCGAGACGCTGGCGAACAAGGGCGTCAAGCCGCAGCAGCGGCTCATCAAGTCGGTCGTCGACGCCAACGGCAAGGAGACGGAGACCAAGACCGGCAACGGCGAGCGCGTGGTGGACGAAAAGGTGGCCGCCGACGTGCTCAACGCCATGGAATCCGTGGCGGAGGACTACTCGAAGACCGTCTCCGTGCCCGGCTACCGCGTGGCCGCCAAGACCGGCACCGCCGAAGTCGCGGGCGATTCCGGGGCGCTCACCTCCATCGTGGCCGACTGGCTGGGCGTCATCCCGGCGGACAACCCGCAGTTCGTGATCACCGTGGTGCTCAAGGACCCGACCGGCACCTACGGCGGCGTGACCGCGGGCCCCGTGTTCGCGCAGATCGCCCAGTTCCTCATGCAGAAGTACGAGGTGGCGCCCTCCTCGCCGCGCACGGACGCGATTCCGACCGACTGGTGAGGCGGTCCGAGGAGACGATGACAATGGAAGGCAACGGGAACGTCGCGGCAGAAAGGCGGACGACATGGGTGCGGTGAACGAATCGCTGATGCAGCGCATGACGCTGGGGACGCTGTGCAGCCGGTACGGGCTGGTCCTCCAGCCGGACTTCGCCTCGCCGACGACCATCACCTCGCTCGCCGACGACCTCGAGTCCGTCCGCCCGGGCGCCCTGTACGTGCCGCTCGGCGTGGACCCGACCCCGGAGCTGCTGCGCCGGGCGCTCAACCGCGGCGCCTACGCGGTGCTCGCGCCCATCGCCGCACGGGCCCGTCTGGCGGACGCCGACCTGCCGGTCCTCTACGGCGACCTCGACGCGCGCCGGCTCGGCCAGCTCGCGGCCGAACTCGCCGGCAAGCCCTCCGACGCGCTCGCCATGTTCGGCGTGGTCGGGCCCAACGCGGACGAGACGATCCGCGTGCTGTCCGAATTCCTGCACGTGCTCGGCAACCCCGTGGGCCGCATCAGCGCCAAGGGCTCCTACTCGCTGGACCGCGAGCTCGACCAGCGCTGCCCCCTCAACACGTTCGAGGTGCAGCACTCGCTCGCCGTGTGCGCGGAGGACGGCGCCGCGGCCGTGGTGGTGGCGGTGGACGCCGAGACCCTGCACCCGGGCGCGCTGAGCTCGGTCAGCATGGACGTGGTCGCCGTGGCCGCCTCCGAACGGCTGACCGTGGACACGCAGCGGCGCCTCATGGAGGCCGCGGCCGGCGACTACGGCTTCGAGATCGGCGAGGACACGCACCTGACGTGGCGCACCAGCGACTCCGACATGCTGGCCATGCAGGCGAGCGGCACGGACGACCGGGCGGACGTCGCGCGGCTGTCCACGAGCATCGCCATGGTGATGGGGGCCGGCGTGCGCCGCAGCAACATCAAGAACGCCCTGCGCGTGTCCCGGGAGCTGTCATGACGAGCGCGAAATCCCAAACCGACACCCAAACAAACCAAGATTCCCGAAAGGCTGTACCGACCGTGTGCGAACCCAAGATGATGTCCATGTCCCTCGCCGAAGTGGCCGAGGCGGTGGGAGGCCGGCTGGTCATGCCCGCTACCGGGGAGGGCGCGCGTCCCGCCGGGGCCGCCGGCCCCGTGGCGACGGGCGCGGTGAGCGACTCCCGCCAGGCCGGCGAGGGCTCGGTGTTCTTCGCCATCCGAGGCGAGCGCGTGGACGGCCACGACTACGTGGCCTCCGTGGCCGCCAAGGGAGCGGCGGCCGCGGTCGTCGAGCACGAGGTGGACGCCCCGGTCGCGCAGATCGTCGTGGACGACAGCGTCAAGGCGCTGGGCGCGCTGGCCCGGCACAACATCGAACGCCGCCGCGCGTCCGGCGAGCCGTTCACCATCGTCGGCATCACCGGCTCCGTGGGCAAGACCACCACCAAGGACCTTTTGAGGGCCATGCTCGCCGAGCTCGGCCCCACCGTGGCGCCAGTCGGCTCGTTCAACAACGAGATCGGCCTGCCGCTCACCTCGCTCAAGGTCAACGCGGCCACGCGCTACTTCGTGGCGGAGATGGGCGCGAACCACGTGGGGGAGATCGCGTACCTGACCACCATCGCCCCGCCCGACGTGGCCGTGGTCCTCAAGGTGGGCGTGGCCCATCTGGGCGAGTTCGGCTCGGTGGAGCGCATCGCGCAGGCCAAGAGCGAGATCGTGCGCGGCGAGGTCGCCGGCGGCTCGACTGTGCTCAACGCGGACGACGCGCACGTGGCCGCCATGGCGTCCATCGCCCCCGGCGACGTGACGTGGTTCGGCCGCGAGGCGGAGCATGACGGCCGTCCGCTCGACCTCGAGGCCCGCGACGTGCGCCACGATGAGCTCGACCACCCCTTCTTCACGCTGAGCGACGGCAAGGCCGCCGTGCCCGTCCACCTCGCGATCTGCGGCGACCACAACGTGACCAACGCGCTGGCCGCCGCCACCGTGGCGCACCGGCTCGGCCTGCCGCTCGAGCGCATCGCACGCGTGCTCGAGGACCAGAGGCACATCAGCCCGCACCGCATGGCCGTCAGCCGCGTGGAGCGCGGCGGCGCGGCGTTCACGCTCATCGACGACTCGTTCAACGCGAACCCCGACTCCATGCGCGCCGGCCTCGACGGGCTCGCCGCGTGGGGCGCCTCCCGCGACCCGCAGCCGGCCCGCGCGGCCGTGCTCGGCGCGATGCTCGAGCTCGGCGCGGATTCGGCCCGCCTGCACCGCGGCGTCGGCGCGTACGCGGCCGGACTGGGGCTCGACGCCGTCATCGCCGTCGGCTCCGCGGCCGACCCCGAGCTGGACGCGCTCGCGGCGGACATCGCCGACGGGGCCCGCGAGGCCGGATGCGCGAAGGTGGAACTGGTGCACGACGTGGACGCCGCCGACCGCGCCGTGGCGGACTTCGCCTCCGCGGCGGCCGATCCGGTCGTGCTGCTCAAGGGATCGCACGCCTCGGGCCTGAGCGCCCTGGCCGAGCGCTGGGCGTAGGAAAGCGGCGTAGGAAAGCTTCGAAAACCGACAAGCGAGAGGGAAAGAACAGTGATTGCGCTCATCATCGGAATGCTGGTGTCGCTCATCGTGACGCTGGTGTGCACGCCGTTGCTGATCCGGCTGGTGCACAAGCTGCACTACGGTCAGTACATCCGCCAGGACGGCCCGAAGTCGCATCAGGTCAAGCGTGGCACCCCCACCCTCGGCGGCGTGGTCATCAACCTCGCCATCCTGCTCGGCTGGGGCGCCTCGGCGCTGTACCGCTACGCGCGCTCCGGCGACGTGCCTTCGTGGTCCGCGGTGCTCGTGCTGTTCGCCATGCTGTCCATGGGCCTGCTCGGCTTCATCGACGACTTCGCCAAGGTGCGCAAGAAGCAGAACGAGGGCCTGACGATCCACGGCAAGTTCATCGGCCAGTTCGTCTTCGCCACCGCGTACGCCGTGCTGGCGCTGCTCGTGCCCACCAAGTCCGGCATGCCGAGCGCGCAGCCGGGCATGAGCTTCATCGAGACGCCGTTCCTCACCTTCGACTTCGCCGGGCGCGCGGTGGCCATCGTGCTGTTCGTCATCTGGGTGAACCTGCTCATGACCGCGTGGACCAACGCCGTGAACCTCACCGACGGCCTCGACGGACTCGCGGCGGGCAGCTCCATGATCGCGTTCGTCGGCTTCGCCATCATCGCGTTCTGGGAGAGCTACCACATCAAGGGCGGCACGCACGAGGGCTTCTCCTACGCCGTGTCCGACCCGCTGGACCTCACCATCATCGCTGTGTGCGCGGCCGTCGCCTGCTTCGGCTTCCTGTGGTACAACGCCAACCCGGCCGAGATCTTCATGGGCGACACCGGCTCGCTGGCCCTGGGCGGCCTGTTCGCGGCCCTGTCCATCGCCACGCACACCGAGTTCCTCGCCATCATCCTGGGCGGTCTGTTCGTCATCGAGGTGTGCTCGGACGTCATCCAGATCACCTCGTTCCACCTCACGCACAGGCGCGTGTTCAAGATGGCGCCCATCCACCACCACTTCGAGCTGTGCGGCTGGCCCGAGACGCGCGTGGTGGTGCGCTTCTGGATGATCGAGATCATCTTCGTGCTGCTCGCCCTGGTGCTCTTCTACTGGGACTGGGCCGCGCGCTCCGGCCTGCTGTGAGCCGTGCGGGGGCCGCGCCGGGAAATCGCCGGCAAAATTGTGCTAGACCAGTGCTGAACGATGCCTGAGTGCAGGGGAGTGATGTGACGATGATCGATATGAGCGACAAGACCGTGCTGGTCGCCGGGCTCGGCGTGTCCGGACGAAGCGTGCGCGAGGTGCTGGCCGGACGGGCCAGGCGCGTGATCGGCGTGGACGAGCGCCGCGACGACGCCGACCTGAAGTCCTTCGACCGGATCCCGTGGGACGACGTGGACCTCGTCATGACCTCGCCGGTCTTCAACCCGCGCACCCCGTTCATCCTCGAGGCCCAGCGCCGCGGCATCCCCGTGGTCAGCGAGGTGGAGCTCGCGTGGATGCTGCGCGCGGACAACGCGAGGACCGGACGGCCCGCCGGATGGATCGGCATCACCGGCACCAACGGCAAGACCTCCACCACCGAGATGACCTCCGCCATGCTCACCGCCGCGGGCCTCAACGCGCCCGCCGTGGGCAACATCGGCAAGGCCGTCTCGCACGCCGCCGTGGACCCGTCGCACGACGTGCTGTGTGTGGAGCTGAGCTCCTTCCAGCTGCACTTCACCGACTCGCTCGAACTCGACTGCGCGGTCATCACCAACCTCGCCGACGACCACCTCGACTGGCACGGCGGCTTCGACAACTACGCACACGACAAGTCCAAGGTGTACCGCGGCGTCAAGCGCGCGCTGGTCTACAACGCGGACGACGGGCGCGTGACGGCCATCGCCCGCGCCGCAGAACCCGCGCCCGGATGCCGTCGCATCGGCTTCACCCTGCATGCCCCCGAGGCCGGCCAGATCGGCGTTGAGGACGGCTGGGTGGTCGACATGAGCGGTGTGGCCGGCAAGCCCGCCGGCGAGGCGAACCGTCTCGCGCCCGTCTCCTCGTTCCGCCACCTGACGGAGCCGGACGGCACCGTCTACCCGCATCTGCTCGCCGACGGCCTGACCGCCCTCGCGCTCGCTCTCGGCTACGGCGCGCCCGTCGAGCCGGCCGTCCGCGCGCTGCAGGAGTTCGCCCCCGGCGGCCATCGCATCGTCACCGTCGCCGCGCTCAAGGGCGCCACGCCGGCCGAGTCGATCCGCTTCGTGGACGACTCCAAGGCCACCAACGCGCACGCCGCGCACGCCTCCCTGTCCAGCTTCGGCCCCAAGTCCGTGGTGTGGATCGCCGGGGGGCTGGCCAAGGGAAGCCGCTTCGAGGACCTCGTGGCCGACCAGGCGCATACCATCGCCGCAGCCGTGATCATCGGCAAGGACCAGCGGCCCATGCTCGACGCGTTCGCCGCCAGCGCCCCGGACATCCCCCTGACGGTCATCGACCCGGACGGGGACGACGCCACCGTCATGGAACGGGCCGTGGACGCGGCCGGCGCGTACGCCAAGCCCGGCAGCGTGGTGCTCATGGCCCCCGCCTGCGCGTCGTTCGACCAGTTCAAGTCGTACGCGGATCGAGGTGACCGCTTCGCCGCCGCTGCGACCCGTTGGGTGCGTGAGCATGCCGAAGAGCGCTAAGCCCGTCCGCACGTCGGCGGCGAAGTCCTCCGCCGGCCCCGCCGCGTCCACGGCCCGTCGCGGCGAAAGCCGCTACACCGGCCTGCGCACCCTGCTCAACCCGCTGTGGTGCTACTGGGGCTTCATGGCCGCCGTGGCCGTCGTCACGATCTTCGGCCTGCTCATGGTGTTTTCCAGCTCCACGGTGGATGCGGTCTCCAACAAGCAGTCGCCGTGGAACGAACTGCGCGACCAGGCCATCTTCTGCGCGATCGGATGCGGCTTCGCGTTCGCGACCATGCACCTGCCCCGCGCGTTCTATCAGAGGTTCGGGCTGTGGATCGTCGGCGTCTCGTGGTTCGTGCAGGCCCTCACCATGACGCCGCTCGGCACCGGCGCGGGCGGCAACAGCGGCTGGATCCGCGTGTTCGGCTTCACCTTCCAGCCCGCCGAGATGCTCAAGCTCGCCCTGTGCATCTGGCTGCCGAGCGGCATGCTCCTCGCCCAGCGGCGCATGCGCTCCATGCCCTTCTACAAGGCGTACCTGCTGCCGTTCATCGTGGCGGGCGGCAGCTTCCTGCTCGTCATGGCGGGCAAGGACCTCGGCACCGCCATGATCATCGTGCTCATCTGCATGCTCGCCTTCCTCATCGGCGGCTTCCCGCTCAAATGGCTCGGCGGGGCGTGTCTTTTGGGCTTTGCGGCCATCGTGGGCCTCTTCGTGCTCGGCAGCGGCAACCGCATGTCCCGCATCCTCGCCACGTACGGCACCTGCTCGGCGGAGGACGCGCAGAGCGTGTGCTTCCAGTCCATCCACGGCACCTTCGCCATGGGCTCCGGCGGCCTGTTCGGCGTGGGGCTCGGCAACTCGCGCGAAAAGTGGAACTACCTGCCCGAGGCGCACAACGACTTCATCTTCGCCATCATCGGCGAGGAGCTCGGCTTCGTGGGGGCGAGCCTGCTCGTCATCGGCTTCGTGGTCATGGGCTGGTGCCTGATCTGCGTGGCCCTGCAGTGCCGCGACGCCTACGCGCGCATGGTCATGGTGTGCATCGCCGGGTGGATCGTCGGCCAGGCGCTCATCAACATCGCCGTCGTGCTCGGCCTCCTGCCGGTCATGGGCCTGCCCATGCCGTTCGTGTCCGCCGGCGGATCCGCGCTCGTCATGTGTCTGGGCGCGTCCGGCGTGGCCGTGCGCATGATGCGAGCGCAGCAGGACATCAAGGCGGCGCTCGTCAGGGCGTAGGCCGCGGCGTTTGGCCCGCGCATCCGACCCGGCCGGCAAAGTTGGGCGACCTGCCCCACAAACGGGCCCGCGGGGATTATGCTGTCTTGCATGAGTGAAAAGAAGGTTCATGTGGTGCTGGCCGGCGGCGGCACGGCCGGCCACGTCAATCCGCTGCTGAGCGTCGCCAATGCGATCAAGGCCGTCCGCCCCGACGCCGTCGTCACCGTGCTGGGCGGCACCACCGGTCTCGAGAATCAGCTCGTGCCCGCCGCGGGCTACGAGATGGACACCATCGACAAGGTGCCGTTCCCGCGTTCGATCAACGCGGCGGCGTTCAAGTTCCCGTTCCGCTGGACGCGCGAGGTGCGCAGGGTCAAGGCCATCCTCAGGGCCCGCGAGGCGGACGTGGTGTGCGGCTTCGGCGGCTACATCTCCGCACCGGTCTACCGCGCGGCGAAGAAGATGGGCCTTCCCGTGGCCATCCACGAGCAGAACGCGCGCGCCGGCATGGCCAACAAGCTCGGCGCCCGCTGGGCGGACTTCATCGGCACCGCCTACGAGAACACGGGCCTGAAGCCGGGCAAGGGCACGGTCGTGGAGCGCGTGGGCCTGCCGCTGCGACCCGCCATCGCCTCGCTCGCCGCGCGCCTCGACAAGGACCCGCAGCTCGCCCGCGTGGAGGCCGCCTCCAAGCTGGGCGTCGACCCGACCCGACCGCTCGTGCTCGTCACCGGCGGCTCGCTCGGCGCGCAGAGCCTCAACGAGGCCGTCGCCGGATCCGCCCGCGAGCTGCTCGCCCACGCGCAGGTGGTCCACCTGACCGGCCGCGGCAAGCTCGACGAGGTCAAGCGGCTCGTCACGCGGTCCGCCGGCGCGGACGTGCTCAACGGGCTCGGCATCGACACGGTCGGGCAGGGCGACTACCACGCCGTCGAATATCTGGAGCGCATCGACCTCGCGTTCGCGTGCGCCGATCTGGTGATCTGCCGCTCCGGCGCCGGATCCGTCAGCGAGATCGCCGCGCTGGGCCTGCCCGCCGTGTACGTCCCGCTGCCGATCGGCAACGGCGAGCAGCGTTTCAACGCACAGCCGGTCGTGGAGGCGGGCGGCGGCCTCATGGTGGCCGACGACGAGTTCACCGCGCAGTGGGTGACCGGGCACGTGCCCGCGCTGCTGGCCGACCACGAGCGCCTCGCCGCCATGGGCAAGGCCGCGTGGGGCTACGGCATCCGCGACGCCGCCGCCGTCATGGCCGAGCGCGTGCTGGGCCTGATCCGCTAGCCTGATCCGTTAGCCCACTTCCGGCCACGGCCCGTTCCCGGCCGATGGCCGGCGAAGGGAAACGTTGGAATCGGTCGCGTGGCGCGGCCATAATGAAAGTCGGCCTGTTTGGGGCCGCGGCCCGGTTGCCGCGGCCCAGTCGAAACGTGCAAGGAGAGTTGTCCCGTGACCGAATCCACCATTGTGCTTGATCCCACCCATGCGTCCTTCGCCCCCGGCGAAACCGTGGCGGATCTGGGCCCCACGCATTTCATCGGCATCGGCGGCGCCGGCATGAGCGTGCTCGCCGAGATGCTCCACGAGGAGGGCGTGGCCGTCGCCGGTTCGGACCGCGAGGAGAGCGCCAAGACCGACCGCCTGAAGGAGCTCGGCATCACCGTGCACATCGGCCAGAAGGCGGAAAACGTGGCCGGCGCGAAGACCGTGGTCTTCTCCAGCGCCATCAAGCCGGACAACCCGGAGATCGTGGCCGCCCACGAGGCCGGGGCGCGCATCGTACACCGCAGCGACATCCTCGCCCTGCTGCTCGCCGCCAAGCGCGGCGTGACCGTGGCCGGCGCCCACGGCAAGACCACCACCAGCGCCCTGCTGGCCCACATCCTCGTCAACGCCGGCGCCGGCGCGCTGGCCGATCCGAGCTACGCGATCGGCGGCTCCATCCAGACCCCGGACGGCGGCACCCGCGACGGCGGCCATGCGGGCCGCGGCGACGTGCTCGTGGCCGAGGCGGACGAATCCGACGGCAGCTTTGAAAAGTACCGTCCCGCCGTCGCCATCATCACCAATGCCGAACCGGACCATCTGGACCACTACGGCGATGCCGCGCACTACCATGCCGCGTTCGTGGAGCACGCCGGCCACGCGCAGGGCCATGTGGTCATCTGCGGCGACGACGCCGGCGCGCTCGACGTGCTCGCCCAGCTGCCGGCCGACGTGGCCGCGCGCACCGTCGTGTACACCACCGCCGGTCCGGACGCGCTGCCCGAAGCCGTGCGCGGCGCCGTGGAGGCGGTCGTGACGATCGAGCACGAGCGCGAGGCCGCCGAATCCGGTGCGGAGCGCTTCACCGTCCACATTCCCGCGGGCCTGCTGGCTGCAGACGCCCCCGCGCGCGACGTGCCGGTGTCCCTTGTCATCCCGGGCGTGCACAACGCGCGCAACGCCACCGCCGCCATCCTCGCGGCCGCGCTGCTCGGCATGGACCCGGACGCCGCCGCCAAGGCCGCCGCCGACTTCAAGGGCGCCGCGCGCCGCTTCCAGATCCGCGGCAGCGTGGAGGGCGTGACCGTGGTGGACGACTACGCGCACCACCCCACCGAGATCGCGGCCCTGCTCGACGCCGCCCGCCGCCGCTACCCGGACTCCACGCTGCGCGTGCTGTTCCAGCCGCACCTGTTCTCCCGTACCAAGTTCTTCGCGCGCGAATTCGCCGAGGCCCTCGCCAAGGCGGATGACGTGATCGTCACCTGCATCTTCCCGGCCCGTGAAAAGGCCGAGGACTTCCCGGGCATCGGCGGGCAGACCGTGGTGGACGCCGCGGCCGGCATCGCTCACGAGCCCGCCGGCGACTGGATCCGCGCCGTGCCGGACATGTGCCAGGCGGCCAAGATGCTGTGCATGCGCGCCCACCGCGGCGACGTGCTGTTCACCGTCGGCGCCGGCGACGTGACCCAGATGGCCACCGTCATGCTGCGCGTGCTCGAGGCGCACCGCGAAATGCACCAGGTCCACGACTCCTCCTCGAACGCGGAGCGGCAATGACCGGACGCGTCGTCTCCTCCGGCGAGTCCGAAGGCCGGCGCGCCCGGTCCGAGGCGGCGGCGAAACCCGCCGCGAAGGCCTCCTCGAAGTCCGTCTCGGGGTCCGGTCGTTCCGCGCGCTCCGTTTCCGGTTCCTCCGGCGTTTCCGGCGCGGCGTCGGGCCTGTCGAAGGCCGGCACCGCCCGTGCCTTCCGGGCGGCCCGGTCCGCGGGCACGGCGAAGGCGCCGCGCACGGGCGGATTCGCCAAGGTGAGCGGCTCCGGCAGGACCGGCGGATCCGCTGCGGTGGCCTCCGCGTCCGGAGCTGGCTCCGGTGCAAGCCGCGTTCGCAAGCCGCGTTCGCTCAAGGCCTCGCGCACGCTTCGGTCGTCCCGCTCCGCGTCGTCGTCCGCCGTCGCGTCCGCGTCCTCGTCCCGTCCGGTCGAATCGACGCCGTGGGCGACCGACGCCGGCCGCCGTCCCACGCGTTCGCAGCCGGGCGGCTTCGTAGACGCGCGCGGCCTCGGCACCGACCGGCCGGTGGGGGAGCGCCTGCGTTCCGACGAGGGCGCCGGCCCGTTCCGTCGTCCCAAGGTCATCGGGTTCACGGCTCGCGCCAAGGAGGAGCGCCGCGCCAAGGCCGTGACCGCCCTCATCCGCGCGGGCGTCGCTTTGGCCGTCGTGGCCGTGGTGAGCGCGCTGGTCTGGCTGCTGTTCTTCTCGCCCGCGCTCAAGTTGCAGGCCGACCGGATCAGCGTCCACGGCGCCAACGAATGGGTCACCGCCGAACAAGTCTCGTCTATCGCGTCCGAGCAGACCGGCCGGTCGCTGCTCGTCGTGTCCACCGGGTCGATTGCGGACCGCCTCAAGGCCATGCCCGGCGTAACCTCCGCGGACGTGTCCAAGCAGTGGCCGCACGGCCTGACCGTCACCGTGGCCGCGCAGAAGCCCGCCGCCGTGCTCAAGGCCGCCGACGGCTCGCTGACCGCCGTGGACAGTCAGGCGCGCGTGCTCAACGCGGTCGGCGCCTCCGTGGCTGGCATTCCGGTGATCGATGTGGACAACGTGTCCGACGGGCTCGACAGCCGCGCCGTGCAGCAGGCCCTGCAGATCCTCGCGTCCCTGCCCGAATCGATGCGCCAGCGCATCAGCTCGGTCACCGCGAAGACGCAGGACTCGGTCACCACCGTGCTCGACGGCGGCAACTACACCGTCGTGTGGGGCGACGCCTCGCAGCTCGCGCTCAAGAAGGCCGAGGTGGACAAGATCCTCAACGACCCCGCCGTCATCGGCGACAAGCACCAGGTTGACGTCACCTCGCCCAAAAAGCCGATCATCAAGTAGCGCGCATTCCCGGATGTCTAGTCTCAGCGGATGGTTGACGCATGTCTCGGGGCATGGTTGACGGTGTCTCCTGGGACATGGTTTACATGTGTCCTGGGGCATGGTTGACGGACCGTCGGTTGTTGACCGTGTATGAGTACA
>NZ_WBSN01000016.1 GCF_009299475.1 Bifidobacterium avesanii
GGCCGCCTACCTGTCCCATTACAATGGGACCCGTATCAAGAAGTCGCTGGGCTGGATGAGCCCGGTGCAATACCGCAGACACCTTGGGCTGGCGGTGTAGCCGTCCAAGAAAAAGTCCGCACCCCCGTGGGATGCGCGGCATCGGATTCGCTCAATTTGCCGGATTCAAGCCGTCAAAATCGGGCCGGCCCAGCCACTCGCGCCGATCAGTCCAACCAACCAGCCCAGCCGACGATCAGTCGTCGGAGCCCCAGACGCGGACCTTGCCCGGGGCCACGTCGCCGAGGAGGTGCTTCGGCGCCGGGTTGAGCTCGAACTCGTCGTCCTCAGGCACGGAGGACTCGTTGATGGCGAAGTTGGACTTGTGCACGGTCACGGTGCCCCACGCCGGGACGGTGACCTTCTGCCAGGCCGCGCCCTCGCCGTTGATCGTCACGGCCGCCTCGATCGGCTCGCCGGTCGGGTTGTAGATGTGGGCCGCCACGTCGCCGTCCGGCGCGAGGAAGGCCACGGAGCCGAGGCCGCCGGACCAGCCGTCCGGGGTGTAGTTGGAGGAGCGCACGACCACGGAGCCGGGCTTGACGTCCTGGCCGAAGGCGCGCAGCATGAAGTACTCGAGGTTGCGGATCACCTGGCCGGTCTCGTGCTGGATGGTCACGACGCCGCGGCGGCCGGTGGCGCCCACCTGGTTCGGCAGGCCCCGCTCGTCGAGAGCCATGTTCCACAGGGCGATGAAGCTCTCGCCGTTGCGCACAAGCCAGTTGCCGATGATGCCGGACATGATGTGCGCGGCGTCCTCGACGGTCTCGTCGATCATGCAGCGGCGCTCGGTCATGCCGAGCATCCAGTGCGGGTAGGCGCGGGATGCGTTGAAGAAGTTGGAGTACGGGCCCTCGTAGGTGTGCACCGTGAGTCCGTCGATGGCGCTGGCCTGGTCGGGGGTGACGAGGTCGCGCACCGGCCACAGCAGGTTGTGCGTGGAGTCGTCGTTGATGAAGATGCGCATCTCCGGGAACTTCTCGTTCATGGCCGGGCGCAGGAAGTCGTGGGCGAACGCGGCCTGCTGCTTGAGGGTCCACATCATGGCGGGCCACTTCGGTGCGTTGGACGGCTCGTTCTGCACGGTCACGCCCCAGATCGGGATGCCGATCTTGGCCATCTCCTCAACGTACTTGACGAAGTAACGGGCGTAGCAGCCCTCGAAGGAGTCGTGCATCGGGTCGAAGCCGTTGCCGGTCCACTCGCCGAAGCGCAGGTGGCCGCCCTGGCACAGGTGGCCGGTGTTCTTCATCCAGGCCGGGGCGCTCCACGGGGAGGCGATGATCTTGACGGCCGGGTTGATCTTGAGGATCTCGAGCACCACGGGGATGATGTACTTGAAGTCCTTGGTGGCGTCCGGGGCGCCGGGCTCGCCGGTGCCGAGGGAGAACTTGGACAGCGTGTTGTCGTGCTCGCCGAAGGGCAGGTCGTCGTAGGTGTAGTACGGCTGGGAGCTGGGCTCGCAGGAGCCGAGCGGGATGCGGATCACGGAGAAGCCGCCCTTGGCGGGGTTGAAGGCGTCGTCGAGGAAGGCGTGGCGCTGCTCGGCGTTCATGGAGCCCCAGATCAGGCTGGCGGCGGCGTCGGTGATGGCCGCGCCGGCGCCGATCCACGGCTGCTTGCGGTCGGCGGTGTCGATGACGATGCGGGCGGCGTCGCCGGACTCGGCCTCGACGGCCGGGGTTGGAATGGCTTCGCGGCGCTGCTTGAGGTCGCCGGAGGTGACCGTCCAGAATTCATTGGCGAAGGTGTTCGGCATGGTGTGTTCCCTTGCTCCTTGTCCTGCGGCCACGGCGGCGTGGCCGGCTTGTCTTTCCTGACAGCAGACAGTGTAGCGCAAATTTCAAATACAATCAAGTTCGATCACAAACGATCACCCCGCCGCCGCCGTTTCAACGCGCGGATGTTATCAAAAATGATCATTTGGCGATGCAATGCGCTACAATATGATTAAAAATGAACGACCAACGGACCATGATAGGTCCAACACGCGAGGAAGCGACAATGGCTGAGAACAAAAACGATCAAACTGGGCGTGATTTGCTGCCCGCCGAGCGACAGGACATGATCCTGAGCCTGCTCACGCGGCAAAGCGTCGTGACCGTCACGGAGCTCGCCTCGCTGCTCAACACCACCGAGATCACCGTCCGCCGCGACCTGACCATCCTCGCCAACGCCGGCCTGCTCAAGCGTGTGCGCGGCGGAGCCATGTCCCTGTCCGGCACCACCACGCGCGCCGGCTCGCTCGCCCCGTCGTTCGCCGCCCCCGTCCCCGCGCCGGACGGCATCAGCGACATCCCGCTGCCCGCCGGCATCGACGACCCGAACGGCGCCAAGCCCGTGATCGGCGTCATGCTGCCCGAGCCGAGCTTCTTCTGGCCCAACGTCATCGAATCGATCCGCGACACCGCCGGCGAGCTCGGCGCCCGCGTCGTCTCGCGCGAGAGCTCCTACGACAAGATCGACGAGACGGAGATCCTCGACTGGATCGCCAAGGAGCCGTCGCTGTGCGGCATCATCCTGTCCCCCTCCGGCCGCCCGGAGATCGCCGAGCGCACGTGGGACTGGATCGCGCACTCCCCCGTGCCCGTGGTGGTCGTGGAGCGCGACCAGCCCGTGTTCGGCACCTGCTACGTGGACTCCGTGCGCACCAACCACCACTTCGGCGTGCGCAAAGCCGCCGTGCACTTCCTGCAGCACGGCCACACGCGCATCGGCGCCGCGTTCTCCGACACCCCCACCTCCGGCGTGATCGAGAACGGCTGGAAGCACATCCTCAACGACTCCGACCGCATCGACTGCCCGTTCATCCTCGACGGCATCCAGCCGTACGACACCTCCGGCGTGGACGGCATCGTGGACAAGATCATCGACACGGGCGTCACCGCCATGCTCGTGCACTCCGACTATCTGGCCATCGCCATCGCGCAGGTGCTCGAACGCCGCGGCAAGCGCGTGCCGGACGACGTCTCGCTCATCTCCATCGACGGCTACGCCACGCCGAGTTCCCGTCCGCTCACCGTGCTGCGCTCCAACAGCAAGGAGCTGGGCGAGATCTGCGTGCGCACGCTCATGCAGCGCATCGCCGACCCGGAGGCCGCCACGCGCCACATCTTCGTGGACCCGACGCTGGTGGACCGGGGATCCGTCGCCACCATCGCCTAGCGCCGGCCCGCGTCCACCGGCTCTCAGGCCCGTTTCTCCCGCCTAGATAGCCTTCCGGATGGCGTCGCGCGCGCGGTCCAGCTCGGCGCCGATCGCCTTGACGGCCCGGTCGTCCAGCAGCCCCGCGGCATCGGCCGACCGCAGCACGTCGCGCACCTCCAGCCCGAAGTCGTAGACCAGCCGCTCGGCCGCGCGCACCTGTTCGTCGTCGCCGACTGCGCTGCCGGGATTGCGGGGTTTCCTCGATCCCAGCGGACGCAATGGCCGCAGGATGGCACGTTCGGTCCATTCGGGCGCCTGTCCGTCCGTTGATCCGGCCGACCGCCCGGCTGCATGCGCGCGTCCGGCCGCCGCGGCGAGCTCGTCCCTGAGCGAGCCCATCGACGAATGCACGTCCGCGCGCAGTCCGTCCGCCAGCTCGCGCGTGGACTCGTCGATCTCGCGCTCCAGCCGCTCGGTCTCGCCGCGACGCGCCTCCGCCTCCGCACGCCCGGCGTCCGTGATCGCGTAGATGGTCCGTCGGCCGACCACGGTTTTGGTGATCAGCCCGTCCTCGACCATCTTGGCCAGACGCGGGTAGACCGTGCCGGCGCTGGGCACGTAGGCCCCATGGCAGCGCTCCTCGATCGCCTGCATGAGCTCGTAGCCGTGCTTCGGCCCCTCGGCCAGCAGCGCGAGCATGTACAGGCGGATCTGCCCGTGCGCGAACGTGTTGTTGGCGGCCACTAGCGTGCCTCCCCCGCCTCGGGTTCGGGCGCGGCTTCGGACGCGGCTTCGGGCGCGCGATGCACCACCGTGAGCCCGCCGGACACCGCGTTGAAGCGCACGTCCACGCGAGGACCGTCCTCGGGGCCGTCCTCGTACGCGAAGCCCTTCCGCGGCACCTTGAACTGGTTGCCGTCGACCGTCACCTTGCCGGAGAGCGTGTTCACGTTGTAGGTGGTCAGCACGTCGTCGTCCACGCGTACCACGGCGCCGCCGCCCACCGCGTTGATCCTCACTTCGGACGGCGCGCCGGTCAGGTCGAGGTACGCATCGCCACTCACCGAGTTGACCTTCACGCTCTCGCACGCGCCGGAAAGCACGACCTCGCCGCTCACGGAATTCACCGTGATCGGGCCGCGATGATTGCGCGCCTCCACGCGACCGGACACCGTGTCCAGCTTGAGCGGGCCGGTCAGCGCGTCGGACAGCACCGTGCCGGACACGGTGTCCAGCTTCGCCCCGCCCGTGAGCCCACTGACGAGTGCGTCGCCGCGGATCACGTTGATCTTCGCCCTGACCGCGCGCGGCAGCACGATGCTCACGTCCGCGCTCGGGGTGCGGCTGCCCGCAACGCCGGGGATGGGCTCGCCGTCGTCCTTGTTCCGGCCGTTGTGGTTCTGGCCGTTGCCGTTGCCCTTGCCACCGAAGATCGAACGCAGCATGCGCATCCCCTCACCGAAGCTCCTGACCTCGATCTTGGTGGAGTCCTGGGGATGGCGGACCGTCAGCCTGCCGTCCGCGTCGAGGGCGACGGTCACCGGCCTGCCCGTCACGTTCGAGACCTCCACGCGCGTGACCGGTTCGTCCGCCCCGATCACGTCCACGCGCCCGCGCACCAGACTCACCTTGAGCGTGGCGACGTCGTCCAGCTCGACCACCTTGCCTTCGCCGGGTTCGACCGTCCACGATTCGATGATGCCCGTCGCGATTCCCTCTCTTCCAGCTTCGCTTGTCTCGGCTTCGTTTGCCGTGGTCTTGTTTGGCCTGGTCTCAGCCGCCCGAGTCGCGTTCGCATCCTCAACTGCGCTTGCGCCCTCGGTTGCATCCTCAGTCGCATCCCCGGACTGCGCCTCGCTCCGATCCTCGGTCATCACGACTCCTTCCGTCGCCTTGTCCGTTCACCCACGATCATATCACGATATATCGCGCATTTCCGCATACTTCCGACCACGGAAGGCACGCCTTCCCGACGACTTTGGCGGAATGCCGCCACATCGGTCAAGAAAACCGGCGTTCCATGGTCGCCGGAAGTACGCTGGCCGAGCTCATCAAACCATCGACGGCACCCCGGCATCCGCTCGGCACCCGGCACGCCGACCGAGCTCAGCTCATCGAATCGTTTGAGCGCCCAAACCGAGCCGGAGGCACGGACGCCAACCAAGACGCCCGGCGCCCCGCCCGCAGCACCCCGGGAACCCATCCCGACAACGGAATGCCGATTTTTCTGGCCCGCGCATTGGCATTCCGCCATTCCGATCAAAAATACCCGCGTTTATTTGTCAAGGCCCGACAACGGAATGCCGACTTTTCGAGTGAATCGCCGGTATGAAGCCAATCCGGCCGAAAAAGTCGGCCTTTCCTTGTCAGCGGAGAGAGAACCCACGCGGGAATATGCCAACCAGCCCCAACCGGCCCCGGTCGGCTCCGGCTGATACGGCTGCTCCCGGTTGACTTTGCCAATCAAACCGGGCAGATCAGTCAAACTAACCAGCGCCGATCCATGTCCGACCAAACCGGTCTACGTTGACCACGGAAGACGCACATTTCCGACGCTTTTGGCGGAATAGCGCCAAACCGGGCGAAAAAGACAGCATTCCGTGGTCGCCGCAAACACGCCGGCCAAGCTCAAACTATCGGCGGCACCCCGACACGTCCGGCCTAAGCCTGCCCGTCGGCCGCGCAGCCAAGCCCGGCCCGCAGGCCGCCGGCCGCTGACCGACGGTTTCACCCAGCCGACCGCCGCCCAGCCGGCCACTAACCGCCGCCCACCGGACGCCATCCGCCGCCCACAGTCCCGCGATCGGCCCTACGCCTCGGGCGAGGAGGCCCGGTACACCAAGCGGTGCGGCACGTGCTCGAGCATGGCCGGCGCGCGCCGCCCAGCCTCGATCTGGGCGATGACCGAGCCGACGGCCTTGGCGGCCACGGCGTCGGCGCTCTGGTCGACGGTGGTGAGCGACGGGATGGAGAAGCGGGCCTCGTCGATGTTGTCAAAGCCCACCACGCGCACGTCCTCGGGGATGTTCATGCCCAGATCCCTGACCTGACGCATGGCGCCGAACGCCAGATGGTCGTTGCAGGCCAGAATGCCGTCCGGCCTGAGTCCGTCGTCCAGCAGCGCGGTCACGGCGCGGGCGCCGGCCAAACCGTTCCAGTCCTTCACCGGACGCACCAGCCGCTGGTCGAACGCGATACCGTGCGCTTCAAGGGCCCGGCGGTATCCAAGAGCCCGCGTGGTGCGCGACGACGGCGGACCGCTCAGCTCGCCGCCGATGATGGCGATGCGACGGCACCCGGCCTGGATGAGATGCGTGGTGGCGTCGTACGCCGCCCGCACGTTGTCCACCACGAAGTACGGGCACGGCGGCGTGAACGGCTGCACGCCGAGCATGACGAGCGGGTAGTCGCCGGCGAACACGTCGGTGTCCCGCGCGGTGAGCATGGCGGGGCTCACGATCAGGCCGTCGGTGGCGTGGTTGAGCACGTTGGTGGGGCTGGCGAGTTCGCGGGCGCGGTCGAGGCCGGTGGATTCGATGAGCACGCCGTAGCCACGGTCGCGCGCGGCGGCGATGATCCGCTCCGACAGCTCCGCGAAGTATGCCTGACGCAAATCGGACACGGACAGCGTGAGCAGGCCGGTGCGCCCGGTCTTGAGCGTGCGCGCGGCGGTGTTCGCCACGTAGCCGAGCTCGCCGATCGCCCGCTCGATGCGCTCCTTGGTCGTCGCGCGCATGTACGGGTAGCCGCTCAGGTAGTTCGACACGGTCGCCACGGACACGTGCGCCGCGGCCGCCACCTCGCGCAGGGTCACACGGCCGCTGCCGCGCCGGGGCTCACTGGCCTCCCGGGCGGTCTCATGAGCTTTCGCGTCCCCGTCATCCACGTCGCGTTCCATCCGTCTCACGCACGCCGTCTCACATGCGGCGCAGGATGTCCGTCACCAGACGGGCGGCAGTGTTCGCGTATTCGGAGATGTCGAACTCCTTGAAAACCTCGTAGTCGGTATCCGCGTTGTCGGACAGGGCGCGGATCACCAGCGCGGGCACGTCGTTGCGCGCGGCCACGTGGGCCACGGCGGCGCCCTCCATCTCCACGGCGTCGGCACCGGTGGCGAGCGTGACCTCGCTGACCTTCTCGGGCGTGTCCACGAAGTAGTTGCCCGAGGCGATGATGCCGGTGATGTGGTGGATGCCGGCGTCGTTCAACGCCGCGTCGGCGAGCGCGAGCAGATGCGGGTCGGAGTGGAACTCCTCCACGGGCGCATCCTCGGTGCCGGGCTTCCACTGGCCCACGAGGCGCATGTCAGTGTCGAGGTAGCGCAGCGTGCCACCGAGCACCACGTCGTTGACGTGCAGGTCGCGGTTGAGGTTGCCGGCGATGCCGGAGAAGATCACGGCGTCGGGATGGTAGGCGTCGATGAGGCGCTGCGCGGTGGCGGCGGCGTTGACGAGCCCCATGCCGCCCACGGTGGCGGCCACGTTGACGGTCGGGCCGGCGTTCGTGACGAGCGTGCCGCGGAAAACGTCGAGGCTGGCGCCCCGGTCGTGCTCCACGCCCTCCAGCGACTGCGCGATGAGCGCGACTTCCTCGTTGAGCGCCCCGATGACGGCTACGGTGGTCATGACGTGAATCCTTTCAGATGCTTGGCTGCGGAATGATTGACTGCAGGATGACTGACTGCGGAATGACTGGTCGCAAGATGGCTGGCCGCAAAAGATGCGCGGCCGTCGGGCTTCAGATGCGCGGCTCGTGCACGGAGGCGTTGACCCACTGCGTCTGCTTGACGTTCACGCCGGAGAAGATGCCGATGTCGAGCATGCAGTCGCGGTAGTCGCGCCCGTGGGCGATGGTGATGTAGTTGTCGTCCACCATGCGGTTGTGCGTGGGGTCGAGGCCGATCCAGCGGTTCTTGTGGTAGACCTCCACCCACGCGTGCGTGGCGCCCTCCCCGCCCAGCAGGCCGGCGATGTAGCGGGCGGTCAGGCCCACGTGGCGGCACACGGCGAGCATCACGTGCGCGTAGTCCTGGCACACGCCCTTGCCCCGCGCGAGCGCCTGCTCGGCGGTGGTGCGGATCGTGGTGGACAGCGGCGTGTAGACGAACGACTTGTAGACCTCGTCCATGACCACTTGGGCCACGGCGACCGGCGAGCCGGTGTTGGGCTCGTGGCGCAGGCGCTCCTTGCAGCGCTCGGTCAGCGCGGTGACGGTGGGCCCCGGCACGGTGAGCGCCGAGTCGAAGCGGTAGAGCGGCTTGTAGATCTCCGGCTTGATGTGCTCGTTGTCCACGAAGGCGATGCCGGTGACCACGTAGTTGAAGTGGTCGTGCTCCTCGGCGATGTAGCCGGTCTTCACCACCGAGTCGAACGAGTCGATGGTGGTCTCCAGCTCCACGTCCGGATCGATCGACACCTCCACGTCCACGACCTGCTGGCGCGGGCCGGTGGCGGGGATGCACCGCAACTGGAACCGGTGGTCAGTGACCGGCGCGCTGAACGACAGCTTCATCCGATAGTCGAACACCAGTTTTTTCAACGGTTCCAGCCTCTCGTCTCGGGCAATGACCCAACTGCGCGGTCATTATGCACGGTCATCTTGCGTGGTCGCACTCGGTCACACGCGGTCACATAAGCATAGCCTATTGTAGACGATCCGGCCCTCACGGCTTCATGGCGTCCATGTTCATGGCGCTGATCATGCCGATGTCCCTCAGGCGGCTGGCGCTGATGCGGTCGCCGAACCCGTTGAGGAACGTCTTCAGCGTGTCCGCGAGCTCGCCGTAGCCGCGCACCGGCATCTGGCCGATGAGCCAGCGCACGCCGTTCGCGAAGCACTGCGGCAGCGGCATGCCGTCGAGCGTCATGGCGTAGGAGGCGAGCTTCCTCAGGGGCGGCAGCAGCTGCTCCTTGGGCAGGCCGAAGCGGGTGTACAGGTCGATGCGCTCCACGTACTTGCCGATGAAGATGAACGCCTTGAGCGTCGGATCCACGGTGGAGTTCTCGATGCCGCCCCAGAAGGCGAGCAGGTCGTCGGTGATGTCGCGCTGCTTGTACAGGTCGTCCGCGTTGGCGGCGTGCTTGGAGGCGTCCACGATGTTCGTCAGCGCGAGCTCCACGTACTGCAGCAGGTCGGAGCCGAGTTCGGGGCGCAGGATCACCGCGTTGTTGAACGCGGCCTTGATCGCGGCGTGCACGGAGTCGGGGTTGCCGGCGTCGTACAGGAAGTTCTTGATGAACGTGTCGAAGTCGGCGAAGTCCTCGGGCAGGTCGAGCGCGCGGGCGAACGGGCGGAACGCGTCCACGTCCGTGTCCATTACCTGGTCGTAGAACGGGAAGAAGCGCTTGATCGTGGTGAACACGCGCTCGGTGTAGCGGCCGAGCCAGTAGAGCGTGTCGGTCTTGGACGAGGTGACGAGCGCCAGCGAATGGCGGGCGGCCTCGGCGGCGAGCGCGATCTTCTCCCGGTCGCGCGACTGGTCGGCGTCCTCCTGCACGCCCGACTGCGCGTCCGGGGCCATGATCCACGTGTCCTTGAAGCCGCCGCCCTGCGAGGAGTTGACGATCATCTGCCCCGGGATGGACGAGTAGCGCGTCAGGCCGGAGTACCACACGTGCGTGTCCTTGCCGGTCACCACGAAGGCGCGCAGGTCGGCCTTGCGCGGCACGGGCTCGCCGGTGGCCGGATCGATCACGGTGAGGTCCCTGAACTGGATGACCTCCTGCGCGATGAAGCGCCTCGGCTCGGCCTTGATGCGGTCGGCCAATTCCTCGCGGCGGGCCGCGTCCAGCGACGAGCCGAAGACCACGCCGTAACCGCCGGCCTCCGCCACGTCCTTGATCACGAGCTCGCCCAGACGGTCGAGCACCTCCTTGCGGTCGGACTCGAACATGGGCATGTACGTGGGAGCGTTCTTGAGGATCGGGTCCTCGTGCAGGTAGTACTGGATCATGGCGGGCACGAAGTAGTAGATCGCCTTGTCGTCCGCGGCGCCGTTGCCCGGCGCGTTCATGATCGCCACGTTGCCGGCGCGGTACGCGGACAGCAGGCCCGGCACGCCGATCACGGAGTCCGGGTTGAACGCGAACGGGTCGAGGTATTCGTCCGACAGCCTGCGGTAGACCACGCCCACGCGGTGCTTGGCGCCGGAGTAGTCCACGAACCACAGCTTGTTGCCCTCCACCTCGAGGTCCTCCGGGAAGGCCAGCACCGCGCCGGTCTTCTCCGCCAGATACGCATGCTCGAAGAACGCCGAATTGTAGCGGCCGGGCGTGAGCACCACGGCGATGCCCTCGGTGGAGACGAAGTCCATGGACTTGCGCAGCAGCGTCGGGTAGGCGCGATTGTCGCGGATGTGCACGTCTCGGAACAGCGTGGGGCAGATGCGGCGCTCGATGTCGCGCACGAACAGCGGGTAGCTCGCGCCGGACGGGATGCGCAGGTTGTCCTCGAGCACCCACCACTGGCCGTCCTCGCCCTGCACCAGATCCTCGCCGGCGATGTGCGCGAAGATGCCGCCGGGCGGGGTCACGCCGTTGACCTGCGGAAAGTAGCCGGCGGACGTGTACACGTATTCCTCGGGGATGATGCCGTCGTGGATGATCCGCTTGTCGGAGTAGATGTCCTTGAGGTACGCGTTCAGGGCGTTGACGCGCTGCTTCAAGCCGCGCTCGAGCTCGTCGAACTCGTCGGAGGCGATCACGCGCGGCACCGGGTCGTACGGGAACAGCTGGTCGTGGTACGTGCCGTTCTTGTAGATGCCGAACCGCACGCCGTTGCGGCTCAGCTCGCGGTTGATGGCCTCCCGTCGGTTGACCAGTTCGGCGGCCAGCTTCTGTGCACTTGTCTCGGCCATCTCACGCGCTCCTTGTCTGTCGTTCCCGTCCCTGCATGCGGGACCGTCCAACTTCCGGGCCGGTTAGGGAACCGGGCGTTCCGGGGCTCCGGATCCGGTTCCCCCGTAATTCGGCTGTCCCGTCCCCTGGTCCGGCTCTTCAACCCGGACGCCCTCCCCGCCCGCGCCACGCGCGTAGGCGGAGGTTCGGGGTTCCGCAAGGCCGCGTTTGGACCGCGGCCCGTCTGCTGCATGACTGCTACGCTAGGCGCGCGGCGTTACCGAAGACGCGCGGTTATGTTACGGCCGTGCTAATCGGGCGGCGAGCGCGGTCGCAATGGGCGCGGTCACAGCGTGCGCTTGGCGCGGATGGCTTCGGCGCGGGCGGCGAGCTGGTCGTCCGGCGGGTACGCCACATGTTCGAGCGTGAGACCCTGCGGCGCGATCGGCCCGGTCTCCCCCTCGCGCTTCGGCACGGCGACCTTGCCGCGGAACCAATCGACGCTCCGCTTGCCGAGCCCCACCTTGATCGACGCGCCCACCAGCGAGCGGACCATGTTGCGCGCGAATGCGTCAGCCACGATCGTCAGTGCCAGCAGGCCGGATTCCGCGGTCGGCGTGACGTAGGCGGGCGATGGGGCAACGTCGGCACCGGCGACGAGACGAGACGCGGGCTGACCGACCGGTTCCGCCGACACCGACGCGGTGAGGCCGGAAGCGTCCATGCTCCCCTCTGCGTGTTGACCGACCGGTTCCGATGTCGGCACGACGAGACCGGGCGCGGACAGACGGATTCCGTCGGACCGGTCTTCCCCCGTCGTCCGTTCCCGGTTCTGATTCTGATTCCACGCCGACGGCACGAGCGGCCGGACGGGCACGCGGTCCCAGCGCGCGTATTTGACCTCGCGGATGGTGGTGCCGCCCGGATTGGGCGTGGCGAACGAGCCGAAGTCATGCAGGCCGATCGTCGCGGCGAGGGCCTCGTTCATGGCGTCCACGTCGAGCGGGCCGCCGTCCACGCGCAACACGAAGCCGCGCAGCCGCGGATCCATGGGCGCGGTGGCCGGGTCGTCCGCGTCGCACACGCGGTACACGTAGGTGCGCTCAAGCGCGGAAAATCGGGCGTCGAACCCCTCCGGCGCGCGGCTGACGCGATGGATCACGATGTCATCCGGCAACATGCGGTCGATCCGGCGCTGCAACGCGGTCTCCGCGGGCACGTCCATATAGCCCACGCACGCATCGAGCGCGGATTCCTCCACGTCCAGATGGCAGACCTGATGCGCCGCGTGCACGCCCGTGTCCGTGCGCCCGGCCACCACGAGCCTCGGCTGCGGCCCGTCGGCCGGGGCGCGCAGGATCTTCGCCAGCGCGCCTTCGATCTCCCCCTGCACGGTCCTGAGCGTCGGCTGCTTCGCCCAGCCGTAGAACCCGCCGCCGTCATATGCCAAATCAATCCGCAGTCGTATCACGCCCCCCATTGTCGCATACCGGCGGCTCGACGGCCGTTGTGTCCCGATTCGCATCCGATTCCGGAATTGGATGCGGATCAAGACGCAAACCGGTCTTCCTATGTCCCGATTCGCATCCATTCCCGCAAGTGGATGCGAGTCGGGATATCAATAGGCCTCTCCGTGTCTCAATCCGCATCCATTGCGGACTTTGATGACGTCAAACGCCGGGATGCCATAACAGTGGGTGCCAGGCCATCCAAGCGGCGGAAATAATATCAGCCAGTACAAAAACGTACACGAAGGCCCCATAGACGGCGCAAATCATATCCGGGTGATATGAAAACGGACAGATACCGCCTGTCAGTATCCGAAATAATATCGATCCGATACGGGATCGGACGCCGGAGCCACCTACGTGGCAGAAATAATATCGGCCCATACGGGATTGGGCGCGAATGTAGACGCCAACCGGTCTACCTGCGTCCCGATTCGCCTCCATTCCCGCCGGTGGATGCGAATCCGGACACAAACCGGCCGCTCGGTGTCTCAATCCGCATCCGCCCATCCATCGCGCCCATTACATCAGCCGTGCCCGCCGCGTCACAGGCGCGAACGTTGTCTGAGAGGCAAACACGCGGATGTGCGGATCTGCGAATATGCCAAAGAAGTATGCGAAAGGGCCGTTGAACCCGTTCCGGACGATTCCGGAAAATCGGATCCAACGGCCCTTGCCGTAAGTCACGCGCGAGCTAGGCGCGAGTCATGCTCGAATCAGACCATCACATGGCCCGACCGGGCACCGCGACTCACTCAGCCTTCTCGGCCTCAGCCTCAGCGGGGGCGGCGGTCTCAGCCGGAGCCTCGGTGGCCGGGGCTTCCTCAGCCGGAGCGGCGACCTTGGTGGCGGCCTCGGCTTCCTTCACCACGGCCTGCTTGGCGGACACCGGCTCGGTGACGAGCTCGATGATCGCGGCGGGGGCGTTGTCGCCCTGACGCGGGGCGATCTTCACGATGCGGGTGTAGCCGCCCTCGCGCTGCTCCATCTGCTCGGCGATCTCGGTGAACAGGACGTGCACCACGGACTTGTTGCGGATGACGCGCATCACGCGACGACGGGAGTGCAGGTCACCGCGCTTGGCGAAGGTGATCAGGCGCTCGGCCAGCGGACGGAGGCGCTTGGCCTTCGGCAGCGTGGTGGTGATGCGGCCGTGCTGGAACAGGCTGGTGGCCATGTTCGCGAGCATCAGGCGCTCGTGGGCGGGGCTGGAAGCCAGACGCGGGCCCTTCTTGGGTGTAGGCATGTTATCTCCTTATGGCCATGCGGGCAGGTGGGCAGACGCCCGAACGTCCGCCCGCATGGGTTTGATCAACAACGACGGCTTGATCTCACTCGTCTTCCGGCGAGAAGAAGGTGCCGCCTTCGAGGTTGGTGGTATCGAAACCGAGCGGCGAGCTCTTGAGCGACAGGCCGAGGGACTGCAGCTTCTCCTTGACCTCGTCGATCGACTTCATACCGAAATTGCGGATGTCGAGCAGATCCTGCTCGGTGTGTGAAACCAGTTCGCCGATGGTGTGGATGCCCTCGCGCTTGAGGCAGTTGTAGCTGCGCTGCGTGAGGTTGAGGTCCTCGATCGGGACGGCCATTTCCGGGCTGGTCTCCTCGACCACCGGGGCCGGGCCGACCTCCACGCCCTCCGCCTGGGTGTTGAGCTCGCGGCACAGGCCGAAGAGCTCCACCAGAGTGGAGCCGGCGGACGCCACGGCGTCGCGCGGGGAGATGGCGGGCTTGGTTTCGACGTCCAGAATGAGCTTGTCGAAGTCGGTACGCTGCTCAACGCGCGTGGCCTCGACCTTGTAGCTCACCTTGAGCACCGGAGAGTAGATCGAATCCACCGGGATCCGACCGATCTCGCCGTTGTCCTGCTTGTTCAGCTGGGCCGGGACATAACCACGGCCGCGCTCGACGGTGAACTCGATCTCCAGCTCGCCGTCCTCATCGAGGGTGGCGATGTGGAGGTCGGGGTTGGCGATGGTGATGCCGGCGGGCGGGGTGATGTCCCCGGCGGTGGCTTCGCCCTTACCGTTCTTGCGCAGATACATGGCGACCGGCTCGTCGTACTCGCTGGTGAGCACGATCCCCTTGATGTTGAGCAGGATCTCGGTCACGTCCTCGACGACGCCCGGCAGAGTGGTGAACTCGTGCAGGGCACCGGAGATGCGGACCGACGTCACCGCGGCTCCCGGGATGGAGCTCAGGAGGGTACGGCGCAGCGAGTTGCCAAGCGTGTAGCCGAAACCGGGCTCGAGAGGCTCGATCACGAAACGGGAACGCTGAGAGTTGACTACTTCCTCAGTGAGTGTCGGACGCTGTGCAATCAGCACTTTGGTTATCCTTTCAGCTTCCGTCGGCTGTGCACCTTGCCGACGGCGAAGCGGGTGGACGAATGGGTTCTGTCAGTGCTCAGACGCGACGACGCTTCGGGGGACGAACGCCGTTGTGGGCTTGCGGAGTGACGTCGGTGATGGAACCGACCTCGAGACCGGCGGACTGCAGGGAACGGATCGCGGTTTCGCGACCGGAGCCCGGGCCCTTCACGAAGACGTCGACCTTCTTGAGGCCGTGCTCCATCGCCTTGCGAGCGGCGGACTCGGCGGCCATGCCGGCGGCGTAAGGAGTGGACTTACGGGAGCCCTTGAAACCGACGTCGCCACCGGACGCCCAGGACACAACCGCGCCGGACGGATCCGTGATGGAGATGATGGTGTTGTTGAAAGTGGACTTGATATGCGCCTGCCCGACCGGGATCGACTTGCGATCACGACGACGAGGCTTGCGCGCGGCTTGCTTGGGAGCTGCCATTGAGATCCTCGTTTCCTATATAACGAATTGTTTGCTTGTCCGGGCGATGGGGCTACGGCCCCGTGGTCCGGGCGGGCCGACCTTACTTGGTGGCCTTCTTCTTTCCGGCGACGGTACGCTTCGGGCCCTTGCGGGTGCGAGCGTTGGTCTTGGTGCGCTGACCGCGGACAGGCAGGCCACGGCGATGACGCTGACCCTGGTAGCAGTTGATCTGGATCTTGCGGCGGATGTCGGCGTCGATTTCACGACGCAGATCGCCCTCGATCTTGTAGTTCGCTTCCAGATAGTCACGCAGCGTGATCAGCTGCTCATCGGTGAGGTCCTTGACGCGGGTATCCGGGTTCACACCGGTCGCGGCGAGGGTCTCCTTCGCGCGGGTACGACCAACACCGAAAATATAGGTGAGGGCGATTTCAATGCGCTTCTCATTGGGGATGTCGACTCCGGCAAGACGTGCCATTGCGATTCCTTCTGTTTCTACGCAGGTCGTGCACCGAGTCGTCCGGTCTCCCGGCCCGGGCCTGCGTACCCGGGGTTCAGCTTTCGCTGTGACTCAGCGCCTGATGGTATTGCCGCTGGAATCTGCTCTCAGCCCTGACGCTGCTTGTGGCGGGGGTTGACGCAGATCACCATGACGCGGCCGTGACGGCGGATCACGCGGCAGTTCTCGCAGATCCTCTTCACGCTAGGGCTGACCTTCATGGTTTTCCTTTTGCTTGTGTACCTATTACTTGTAACGGTACGTAATGCGACCGCGGTTCAGATCGTAGGGGCTCATCTCAAGCACCACGCGATCCTGCGGGAGGATGCGGATGTAGTTCTTCCGCATCTTGCCGGAGATGGTGGCGAGCACGATGTGCTTGTTCTCAAGTTCGACGCGGAACATCGCGTTCGGCAGTGCCTCCACTACCCGACCTTCGACTTCAATCACACCGTCTTTTGCCATGAGCCTCAGTTTCCGTTCGTTGGCTGATTACTATTACAGCATGCCAAAAGACACGCCAAACCGCGAGTATAACAGAAGATGGCCCTCGACACAACGGCGTGTCGCGCCCTGCGGCTCGTGTGCATGCCGACCGGGTGTGAATACGGGCAACACTATAGCACGGGTGACGGGCGGTGCGGTGCATTCGACCGTCCGGGGCATGAAAATACGGGCTCAATACGACGAAATCCGCAATTCTAAGCGCGAATGGGACGCCAGGGCGTCGGTTTGATACTTGGAATCGCGGATTTCGTCGTTTTGAGCCCGCAAAGTGACGTCCACGCATGTCCAGCGCCAAGTACATGACCGGCCTAGCGTTGTTTTGAGCCCACAAAGTACCACCCACGCATGAGTTACGGGCCCGAACCGACGGAAACCGGCCTCCCAGCGGGGATTTGGCGCTTGGAAAAGGCGATTTCATCGGTTTGGGCCCGTAAGTTGGGCAGTTGGGAGACCTGAAGGCCAGTGCGGGCCGCTCAGGCCAGCGCAAGACGCTCAGGCCAGCGCAGGTTGCTCAGACCAGCGCGGCCAGCAGCCCGGCGAACGGCCGGCTCATTGGCTCGCCTTCGGCCCCTGCAATTATGGACTCGCCTTTCAGGCGAGACTCAATCTGACCTTCGCGGCCAGCGCGGGCCGCTCAGGCCAGCGCGGTTGGCAGTCCACCGGACTGCCAACTTTTCGCGCTAGCCCTGCAATTACGGACTCGCCCTGACGGGCGAGGCTCAATCCGACCTTCGCGGCCGGCGGAGGCCGCTCAGGCTGAGCCCTGGCGGGAGTCCACCGGACTCCCGCCAGGGCTCAGCCCTTCATGCCACTCGTCGCGATGCCCTCGATGAAGTACTTCTGTCCGAAGAGGAAGACCACGAGGATGGGCAGAACGGACAGGACAGAGCCGGTCATGATCAGGTCGTACGCGGCGGAGTACTCGCCCACGAAGGACTTCAGGCCGATCTGGATGGTCCACAGCTCCGGGGAGCGCAGGTAGAGCAGCGGCTGCATGTACTCGTTCCACGCGTTGGTGAACGTGATGATGCCCAGCGCGGCGATGGACGGACCGGACAACGGCAAAATGATCCGCCCATAGATGCCGAACTCCGACAGGCCGTCGATGCGCGCCGCCTCGGAGAGGGACTCGGGGATGGTGTCGTAGAACTGCTTCATCATGAACACGCCGAACGCGGAGAACGACTGCATGAGGATGATCGACGGCAGCGAATCGGACAGCCCCCAGCTGGAGAGCATCTTGAACTGCGGGATCATGTAGGCCTGCCACGGCACGGCGATCGTGGCGATGTAGCACAGGAACAGCAGGTCGCGGCCGGCGAACTTGATCTTGGAGAAGCCGTAGGCGGCGAACGAGCCGGTGAACACCTGCAGGAGGGTCACGGCCACGGCGATGACCACCGTGTTCTTGGTCCACACGACCAGATTGGCCTTGGACCAGATGGTCGCGTAGTTCTCCCAGTGCCACACTTCGGGGAACCACTTGATCGGGACGGTGAAGATCTCGTTGTTGTTCTTGACGGACGACAGGACCATCCACACGAACGGCAGGAGCGTGAACGCGGCGACGGCGATCATGACCGCATAGCCGACGACCGTGCCGACGATCCTCAGCGGCGAGACCCGCTTCCTGTTGAACGGGATGTTGGCCGAGTGGATCGTGCCGGCCGGAGTGTAAGGAACCGCAGCGCTCATCTTACTTCTCCTTGATGTTGTTGTAGACGAACTGGATGATGGTCACGATCATGCACATGGCGAACAGGACCAGCGAGACGGAGCTCGAATAGCCGAACTCCTGCTCCTCGAAGGCGACGCGGTAGGCGTACTGCGCGATCACCATGGTGGAGGTGCCGGGGCCGCCGGCGGTCATGACGAGCGTCAGGTCGAGGACGCGGAACGAGCCGATGGTCATGGTCACGAGCACGAAGAACAGCGTGGGCCGCATCATGGGCACGGTGATCTTCCAGAACTGCTGCCAGCCGTTGGCGCCGTCCACGCGGGCGGCCTCGTACAGCTCGGTGGGAATGGTCTGCAGGCCGGCGAGCAGGAGGATCATGAAGTAACCCACCTCGCGCCAGGTGCCTACCACGATCACGGCGGGCATGGCCCACTGCGTGGTGGAGAGCCACCCGGGGGCGGCGCCGCCGGTGAACACGCGGATGAACTGGTTGATCGGGCCGGAGTTCGGGTCGAACATCATGTTCCACACCTGCGCGGCGGCGACGATCGAGGTGATGTACGGGAAGTAGGCGGCGGTGCGGAAGAACGCACGGCCCTTGAGCTTGGTGTTGAGCAGCACCGCGAGGCCGAACGCGATGGCGAGGGTGAGCGGGATGTGCACCACGGCGTAGTACAGGGTCTGCCAGAACGAGGCCCAGAACAGGTCGTCCTTGGCGAGGCGCTTCCAGTTGGCCAGACCGTTGAAGGTCGGGTCGCCGAACGCGCTCCACTCCGAGAACGCGATGTAGAACATGCTGCACACCGGGGCGAGGATCAGCACCGCGAAGCCGACGAAATTCGGCGCGATGAAGATCAGGCCGTTGCGGATGTTGCGCCGGTGCACGGTCTGGAAGGCCCTGTTGAGCTCCTTCGAATTGTCCGAGCCGATGACCTTCGCGCCGCCGTTGGTGGGCTTGCGGCCGGCCACGCTTGTTGCGCTGTGGGACATGGCGCAACTCCTTTCACATGAATATGGTTGACGGTTCCGGGCGCGCGAAGTCCGGCGGGCCGACCCGGGCGAGAGGGGCCGCCGGACTTCGCGCGATGGGGCGGTGCGCCTTACTTGACGACCCCGGCGTCCTTGGCCTTCTGGCCGGCGTCGGCGAGCGCCTGGTCGATCGGCGTGGTCTCGGTCATGATCGCGGAGTGCGCGTCGTTGAGCAGGGTGGTGATCTTGGAGATCTCCTTGCCGGTGACGACCGGGGCGGACACCTTGGTGTCGAAGTCGGTGATCGTCTTCTTGCTCAGCTCGTCGGTGGGCATGCCCTCGGCGCCGAGGTAGGCCTCGGTGACCTTGTCGGACAGGTAGGCGGGGCTCACGCCGTTCTTGGCGAGCTCGAGCGCGCCCTCCTCGCCGGCGGCCCACTTGACGAACTCGCGGGCCGCGGCGCCCTTCTGACCGGTGGCGTACTTGGAGACGGCCAGGCCCATGGCGCCGGCCACGGTGACGGGCTTGTCGGTCTGGGTGTTGGTGGACTTGTCCGGGTTCTGCGGAACCGGCGCGATGCCCCAGTTGAACTTCTCGGCGTCACCGTTCTTCTGGGAGCTCACCAGCGCGGAGGTGTACCAGTTGCCGACCGGGAAGAAGGCGATCTTCTGGGAGCCGAACAGGCCCTGGTAGGTGACCTTGGTGGAGGTCAGGGTGTTGAAGTCGAGGGCGAGCTTCTCGTCCTGCAGCTTCAGCGCGCGCTCGTAGTAGGGCTTGAAGTAGTTGTAGTCGCCGGAGAGCATGGAGGCCTTCGGGTCCTTCTGGGACTGGTTGTTGGCGAAGTCCTGCACGAAGGACTTCTTGTTCCACGTGAAGGTCGGGTAGACGTCGTCGCCGTAGCCGGCCTTCTTGAGGGCGGTCTTCATCTCCTCGGCGGTCTTGACGTAGTCGTCCCAGGTCCAGGTGCCGTCCGGGGCGGCGACGCCGGTCTTCTCGAAGATGTCCTTGTTGTAGTACATGACCCAGAAGTCGCGGCGGTACGGGATGCCGTAGTACTTGCCGTCCAGCTCGTGGGTGGAGGAGTCGAGGTTCTTGGAGTCGAACGACTTGGCGATGTCCGTCAGGTCCGCGAGGCCCTTGGACTCCACGGCGTAGGTGTAGTAGCTGTTCATCGACTTGAGCGGGATGACGTCGGTGGGCTTGCCGGCGGAGAGGTCGGCGGTGAGCTGCTTCTCGTAGTTGTCGTTGGAGTATTCCTTGATCTCCACGGTCACGTTGGGGTACTTCTTCATGAAGCCCTCCTTCAGGTACGTGAACTCCGGGGACTGCGACAGGGCCCACGCGCCGAAGGTGATGGTGGTCTTGGCGTTCGGGTCGAAGGCCGGGATGGACGCGCCGTCGCCGGCGGCGTTGTTCGATCCGCAGGCGCCGAGCATCATGGTGGCCGCGGCGACGAAGGCTACCGCTCCGGTGAGTTTGGTGGATTTCATGATTCTCTCCTTCTCGGCTTCGGTGCCGAAATTGGTGGGTTGCCGTCGCGCCTCCATGCGCGGTGTTCCCGGTTCCCCTACGCTGTGCAGTCCGTTGCCGAACTGTTGGAATCAGTGTATTACAACGTTGGAATTCCTGTCAAGCTCGAATCGTATAGGATTTGCGCGTCGGATATCTATTTTTGTTGCAAATACTGGGTTTTTATACTATTACAACGTTTGTAAATTTTTTACATCAACATCGATATCGGCATCGCCGCGCCGATTCCGCGCGATGCCCGTTCGGCATGGGTCGTTGTTGTGCGTTGACGGCAAAAAGCTATCCGTTCTTGCGCACGCTTGGGCAACACGCCCGCAACGACGCGGCGGCCCGCGGCCGTGGCCATTGCATTCGCCGCCACGGTCGCGGGCCGTCGCCCGTCGCATCGGCTTCGCCGGAAAGGCCCGCCCATCCAGATCGCCCCCATCGCCGCCCCATCGCCGCCCCTACCGCGGCACGGCGACCATCGGCGGCAGACCGCCCGGCGCCGAGGCCGACGGGGCGGGCACGGATGCGGCCGCCGGGGTAAAGGCGTCGCCGCCGTCGAGCGCCCCGGTCTCCACGCGCAGCACGTGCACGCGGTCGTCGTACTGCACGGTCACGTCCTTGACCCAGCTCACCAGCGCGGCCACCTCCATGACCACGTCGCCGCGCGGGGACAGGTACGGCTCGCCGTCCATGAGGTTCTCGCGCCCATCCACCAGAAGGTGCGTGCGCCCGACCTCCGCCTGCACCACATGGCCGCCGGAGCGCAGCGTGAGCGTCCTGGCCGCAGGATCCCACGAATAGGAGAACCGGTCGCCGCACTGCATGGCCATGCGTTCGAGCACCACCATCACGTTGCCCCACACGGCGCCGTTTTTGTTGACGGTGGGCACCATGCGGGAGTCCGGCTCCTGCCCATCGATGAGGATCTTGCAGAAGTCCTCGCTCGGCGGCACGTACTTGGCCTTGTCCGCGGCGGGGATCGGCGGAAACTCGCGCGCGGACCACGGGGCTTCCGGCGCATACGCCGCGTATTCGCGGGCCGCGGGCGTCTCGCTCAGGGTATTCACCTCCGCACGCTCGGCACGCAGTTCCGCCACGGCCGGGGGCAATCCCTCGGCGCGGGCCGTGAGCCGCACCACGCCGGGCGTTTCCGTGGCGCGCAGGAACACGCGGTTGAGCCCGCAGTCGGCGAACACATGGTCCGTGTGGATCACGCTGTCGTCCGGCCTGCCGTCCACGCGGTCGTCGAACCGTCCCTCGTTGTAGCCGCCCAGGAACGAGGCCGGGCCCTCCACCGAGAAGTCGATGCGGTCGGACGCCAGCGGACACACGCGCCCCCGCGCGTCCACCACGCTCACGTCCACGTAGGCCAGATCCTCGCCATCCGCGCGCCAACCGCCCGGCCCCGCATGAGCGGCGAGCACGAGCTTGGCCGGCTCGCCCACGGTCTCGATGCGGTCGCGGGCCACCTCGTTGCCGTCGTATCCGTAGGCCACGGCCTCCACCGTGCCGGAGCGGGTCACGTCCACGTTCGGGAAGGCGAAGACGAACGTGTCCTGCGGCTCGGTGCACTCCCCCGCCCGCTCGCCGTTGACGAGCAGCTCCACGCGGGCCACCGGGTAGCTCGCGATCGCGTAGACGGTCTTGCGCGTGGGGTCGCGGTAGTCGAATTCGCCGGTGCCCTCCCAGAACCGGCCGTTGAAGCGCTTCCTCTCGTAGCGGTAGACCGGGCCGGTTTTGGCGGTGTTCGCGGGCTCGTAGTTCCAATGGCCCAGGATCTTCACGGCCGGCGCCTCGGACTGCATCACGCGGAACACGTCGAAGTTCTGCTTGGCGATGCGGTCGGGGCGCACGCGGCCGGACATGCGCGCGTTCTCCGAGTAGGACTGGCGGCCGTGCTGCGCGGAGTCCGTCCAGCACAGGGCCGCCGCGGCCGAGTACAGATCGCGCCCGGAGGCGCCGGACAGGCGGTCGTTGAAGAATTCGGCGTACCCCCGCGCATCGGCGAGCGCCAGCCCCTCCGCGGTCAGATCGTAGAAATCCACGCCCGGGCCCTTGCGCCCGCCCACGCCGATCCACTTGTTGCGGTAGTCGTAGTCCGGGCCGGTGTAGTCGTCCCAGACGCGGCCCGGCGCCTCCTCGCGCGCGTACTCGGTTTCGGTGATCGGCCCGTGCTCGGCGATGAAGCGGGCGGCGTGGCGGTTGAGCATGGTGCCCACGTATTCGGATTCGGCCACCGTGTCCTCGGTGTTGAGCGTGCGGCAGCCCATGAAGCGGCCGCCGTGCGGGTCGAGCAGACGCTTGAGCGCGAGCATCTCGTGCATGTGGTTGGCGTGCAGCGAGTTGTTGCCGGCCTCCCAGAACACGATGCTCGGGTTGTTGCGGAACGCGATGATCACGTCGCGCATGAGCTCCACGCGCTGGTCCCACTGGCGTCCGAAGGTCTCCTTCTCCTTGTCGCCGGCGGACTGCGTGCACACCACGCCGTGGCGGTCGTAGGCGGCGATGTCCGCGGGGGACGCGGCCACGTGCATCCAGCGCACGTGGTTGGCGTTCGACGCGCGGATGAGCTTGGCGTCCTCGTCCTTCATCCATTCGGTGGCGATGCCCGTGGCGGACCATTCGTTGGTGGCGCGCTGGGCGTAGCCGCGCAGCCAGACGGGCACGCCGTTGATGGTGACGCCCTTGGCGTTGTCGTAGCCGATCGCCCGGAAGCCGGTCTCCACGGTCGTCTCGTCGACCGGCTCGCCGTCCACCACGAGCGTGACGGTCACGCGGTACAGGTACGGGTCCGCGAGGCTCCACAGGCGCAGCGGGACGGGCGCCGCGGTGGCGGCCTTGAGCACGGTCACGTCGAGGGATGCGGTCTCGGTGGGCGCGACGGCGTCCTCGTCCTCCACGGCGACGTACCGCCCTTTGCCGTCGTCCCACTCGTAGGCGTCGGCGGGCGTGATGGAGAGCGGCTGCACCACGCGCCCGGACGGCTGGACCGTCACCGGCTCGGACGAGAAGGCGGCCGCCTCCACGCCGTCCAGCGTGCGCACCGAGACGTGCAGGCTCGCCCGCACGACGTGGTCGGTCTCGTTGCGCACCTCGGACTCCACGTGCACGTTGGCTTTGGGCGCGGCGTGGTCCGCGAGGTCGAAGTCGGCGCCGTACACGTAGGTGCCCTTGGTTTTCAGGTTCGAGTACAGCGGAAGCGTGAGGTACGTCCTCGGTTTGAAGTGCACCTTCATCGGGCGGGTGATGCCGCCGAGCGTGGGGTTGAAGTCGTTGGTGTTCCAGAAGAACGGGACGCCCTCGGGGTGGCCGGCCGGCACGTCGCCGTCGCCGCGCGCCACGTAGCTTCCCGGCTCCACGCCGGGTTCGTTCGGGGTTTCCGCGCCGTAGAACGGCAGGTTGCGCGAGCTGGTGTTGTCGGTGGCGATGGCGATGAGGTTCGGCGCGTCCGGGTCGACGAGGTCGGTCACGTCGATGCCGAAGGGCGCCACGCCGTTCTCCACGTAGCCGGCGAGCGTGCCGCTGACGTACAGGTAGCAGGTCTGACGGATGCCCTCGAATTCGAGGATGACCTTCTCGCCGCGGTGTTCGGCGGGCACGGTGAGCCAGTTGCGGTAGAACGCGGCGCAGCGCTTCTGGCGACTGCCGCCGTCCAGGATGCGGTCGCGGAAGATGTCCGCATCGTTGAACGTGTGCGGCAGGGCGACGCGCTCCCATGCGCCGTCGTCGTACGCCGGGTCGGTGAACGCGCGCCCTTCGGCGTCCCTCCACCGCTCGACCGCCTCGCGCATGGGGAACGCGTCCGCGAGCTGGAACTTCCATCCGTGGTGGAAATACAGGGCTGTCATCGTCACTCCGATTCCTTGGTCGTTGCCTTGGCTGTGGATTGCCGTGGCCTGTTGCGGCGCGCGGACCCTTCCACGCGCCCGCGACCACGTCGTCCTCATATCGGCTCACACCTCGTGAGGTAACCGTTTACCTGAACTATATACTGATGTTTCTCAGATTGTCAAACGGAGATTTATTACTTTCGTTGTATTCCATTCCCCGCGCGCCTCCGGTTCGCATAATCACATGCCGGTCATCCCGCGTCATTCCACGTCATTCCGCGTCATTCCATGTCATCCCACGTCATCCCGCGAACTGAAAACGCGCAATGCCGTCCGGGGATGAAATACGGGCCCAATACGACGAAATCCGCAATTCTAAGCGCGAATGGGACGCCAGAGCGTCGGTTTGATACTTGGAATCGCGGATTTCGTCGTTTTGAGCCCGCAAAGTGACGCCCACGCATGCCACCGGCGCAGTCCCCGCTGCAGTCCGCGTCATTTTGTGCCCGCAAAATACCGCCCACGCATGAGTTACGGGCCCGAACCGACGAAAACCGGCCTTCCAGCGGGGGCTTGACGCTTGGAAGAGCCGATTTCATCGTTTTGGGCCCGTAAGTTGAGAAGTATGAAGGCCAGTGCAGGCCGCTCAGACCAGCGCGGGCCATTCAGGCTGACGCGGCCCGCAGCCCGGTGGACGGCCGGCTCATCGGCTCGCCTTCGGCCCCTGCAATTATGGACTCGCCTTTCAGGCGCGGTCCAACCCGATCATCGCGGCCGGCCGTCCATGCCGAAACGGCCGGCACAGCAAACAGAGCCCCCGTCCGTGGAATCGGCGCCCGCCCAATCCGCGAACCAAGCCCCGGACTCTCAGCCGAGCGGCACCTCGAAGGGGCTGGCGAGCAGTCCGTCGGCGTTGCGCAGCACCGGTTCCGGCGACTCTCCCCACGCGTAGCGCAGCATGGCGTCCTCACCCGGCTCCACGCCCCACGGCAGCGGAATGGTCACCGTGTGCGGCGACGACACGCTTCCCCTGACCGCGAGCGCCGGGCTCTCCCCCGCCGGGTCGATCAGCTCGAACGGAATCACGCCGGCGCCCGGGCCGCCCGCCGTGCGCAGCCCGCCGCCGCAGTGCGTGAACCGCACCACGATCTCCCCGGCGCCGCGCCGCACTTCGGCGCGGGAGACCAACGGCCCCATGGATTCGACGCCGCCCCCGTAGACCAGCGCGTCGGCCGCGACGGCGAACCGCCTGCCGATGGTTTCCTTGTCGATCGGGTGCAGGTCGTTGTCCTCGCCGGCATCGAGCGTGACGATCATGGCGGTGCCGTCCAGCGCCAGCGCCCTGCGCTGTTCGTCGCGCAGACGGGCGTACCCGTGAGCCTGGATGGTCAGGTTCGGCAGCTGCGCGTAGATGAACGGCAGGTCGGGACGGCCGAACAGTGCACGCCAGCATTGGATGAGCGCCATCATCTTGGCCGCATACCCGGCCGGGCCGCGCGACGCGCTGGTTTCGCCTTGGTACCACAGCACGCCGGTGAGCGCGAGGCCCCTGAGCGGCGCGATCATGGCGTTGTAGCAGCCGGCGGGCATGCGTGTGGGGAACACCTTGGCCGGCGCGGGCGCGAAGGACGCCGAGCGCCGCCAGCGCCACGGGCCGAGCGCGCCCACGTCGATCACGTCGATGGGGGCTTTCGGGGCGGCGCCCCGCCCGTTTTCGGGCCACACCCGCGCGATGCTGCCGTCCGCCCGCGGCAGGGGGTTGCCGGAGCCGTCGGTGGGCACGGTCGGGTCGATGACGATCATGTGCCACTTGCCCGGCGTGAAGCCGCCGTCCACGCCGTTGTTCACGCGCAGGCGGAACGCGATGGTCATGCGCTTCGGCAGCGCGGCGATGGCGTAGTTGCGCGGCGGGTAACGGTAACCGGTCGAGCCGACGGGTTCGCCGTTCACATAGCAGTCGTCGGCGTCGACCAGCGTGCCGAAGCGCATGCTCGCGGGCTTGCCCACCACGGCGTCCGGCAGCTCGACGGTCTTGCGGAACCAGAACACGCCCGGCTTGCCAAGGTCCGCCTCGTGCATGCAGTCCGCCTTGGCAAGGTCCGCGCTCTTCCATCCGGCGGAGGCGGACGGGTCGTAGCGCGGATCCTCCCAATGCTCCGCAAGTCCAAGGTCCGCGGAATCGGCGTCGCGCACGAATTGCCCGAACCGGTCGTCGGCCTCCGATTCCAGCCGCCCGGCGTATCCGGGTTCGCGCCAACGGTCGAAATCGTCGGGGATCAAGTCAAGGCGCCTGAGCCACGGCTCGGCGATCCACGGTTCGATGGGCGTGCCGCCGATCGCCGCCTGCACGAATCCGAGCGGCACGTCCACGCCGGCGTCCTCGCGCAGATGCTTGGCGAAGAAGAATCCCGCCGCCGAAACGCCGGACACGTCGTCGCGGCCCTCCACCAGCCACGTCCCGCCGGCCGTGCGCGTGCGCGGACCGGTGAAGTCCGCCTCCTGCGGCACGAGGAAGAAACGAATCGACCCGTCCCTCGCCCGGTCGAGCTCGCCGGGGTAGCGCGCGGCCACGCGGTCCATCCACAGCCACATGTTCGATTGGCCGCCGAGCAGCCAGACGTCGCCGAACAGGAGGTCGTGCGTCTCGACGGACTCCCCGTCGGATTCGACGCGCAGCTCGTACGGCCCGCCGGCCGGGTGCGCGGGCAGCGTGACGCGCCAACTGCCGGACGCGTCGGCGTAGGAGGACGCGCAATCCCCGTTACTGGTGCCGGCACCGCCGCATGCGCCCGCACGCGTGAGGGTGGCCGCTATGCGGGCCGACGGGCGCGCGATCCCCCAGACGGCGACGGCCCGGTTGCGTTGCAATACCGCACCGTCGCGGAACAGCGGATCAAGTTCCAATGTGTTGCTCATGCGTATGCACCTTCGTGTGGTTTGTGCGTCTTCGTTGAACGGAATCCCTGCCCACCAGTGTATTACATCGTTGTAATAAAGGCCATGGGCATGTTCACAGGCCGCGATTCGCGGCGCATCACGCATTGCGCAACTTACGCCGCCACGCGCAGACATGTTCGCGACGCATGATGCGCCGCGCCCGACGGGTCCCCACACAGGACGGCGTTGCCGGCGCCGCACTTCACCGCCCCCAGGTGCCTGCGCCATGCACGAACGGGCAGCCTCATGCCGCCCTTCGGATGTGAAGACGTGAAAAAGCGGGCTCGGCGCAGCGGAATCGGGAATTCCAAGCGCGACCGTAATGCTGAGAAGCCGCCCAGCTTGCGCTTAAAGCGCCGCCCAAGCATGAGTTACGGGCCCAAACCGACGCCCAGGCGTCGCATTCGCGCTTAGAATCGCGGATTTCGTCGTTTTGAGCCCGCAAAGTGGTGATCGCATATGAAATACGGGCCCGAACCGACGGAGAACGGCCTTTTGGTGGGGGTTTGACGCTTGGAAAAGCCGATTTCGTCGTTTTGAGCCCGCAACTTATGGCGCACAGCCACACGCATCGTGTTCTCGCATGTCCCGGTCAGCGACACCGCGCACTCGCGCCGGGCACGTCACATCCAAGCATGCCATGCCGCCCCAGTCACGCGCCGCGCACTCGCGCCACACACGCTGCGCCGCTCGCCGCCCGCATTCCGTCGGCCAGCCATCACGCGCGCTACCGCTTGGTGGAATCGCGCTCCACGAGCCGCGGGTGCAGGGCGATGGTGGCGTAGGGCGAGTCGTCGCCGTTGATGCGCGCGATGAGGCGTGTGACGCACATCCGCGCGTAGTCCTTCCACATGGGGTCCACGGTGGTGAGCGACGGGGACGAGTACTGGCTTTCGGCGATGTTGTCGAAGCCGATCACCTGCACGTCGCCGGGAACGGACACGCCGCGCAGCTGGAGCTCGTACAGCGCACCGAGCGCCGCCGAGTCGTTGTAACACAGGATCGCATCGGGCCGAGCACCGTCGCCCGAGCCGCCCGCACCTCCGTCCCCCGCGCCGCCGAGCAAGTCGTCCACGGCCGAGGCGCCGCCCGCCATGGTCCAGCGCCGGCCGTCCGGGATGAGCGACCAGTCCACGTCCACGCCGTTGTCGCGCAGGGCGTCGATGTAGCCTTCGAGTCGGTCGATCACGGCGGCGCCGCGCACGGCGTCCTTGCGGTGATAGGTGTCGCGCGTGATGCCCTCCGGGGCGCACAGGGCGGCGATGCGCGTGCAGCCGCGGTCGAGGAGCAGCTGCGTGGTCTCGCGGAACGAGCCGCGGTTGTCCAGCGTGATGAGGTCGGCCTTGCCGAACGCGGTGTAGTTGCCGCACTGCACGATCGGATACTCGCCTTCGAGCACCTTGCCCTCGTCGGCCAGCGGATGGCTCGCGTACACGATCCACCCGTCCGCGTTGGAGTACGGCGCCTCGCGGATGAGCTCCTCCACGCCGCCCTCGAGCTGGTTGTAGGTGCTGATGGTCACCGTGTAGCCTTTGGCCGTGGACTCCTCGATCACGCCTTCGAGCAGCTGCGTGTAGAACGGGCTGTCGAAGCCGCCGATGGCGAGCCCGATGTTCTGGTGCTTGCGCGTCTTGAGGTAGCGGGCCGCGGTGTCGATGCGGTAGCCGAGCTTGGCGACGGCGGCGTCGACCTTCTTCTGGGTTTTGGGCAGCACGTTGCCCACGCCGTTGATGGCGTTGGAGACGGTTTTGATGGAGACGCCGGCTTCCTTGGCGACCTCCGCCATGGTGACTCGTTTTGCTGCCATGACTCTCCTCTTCGACAGTAGGCAGGTAATGGATTACCTTCAGCATACGCAAGGGGTCATGGCTTGTCAAAGATGCATTCCGCTTCTTGACTTACCTTGCGACACGGCGAGTCCCGCGCCGCGTCCAACGCCGTCAGGCCCGCCGGTCCGAATACGACAAAGGGCTCCCCCGGCGGGGAGCCCCAAAATCGTGACGACCGAACGATCAGGCCCGAACTCAGGCGTCGAGCTTGGCGATGATATTCGCGGAGATCTCCTTGATCTCGCCCACGCCGTCGACCTCGACGAGCTGGCCGCGGTCGCGGTAGATGCCCAGCAGCGGGGCGGTCTCCTTGGCGTAGGTCTCGAGGCGCTTGGCGATGGCCTCCGGGGTGTCGTCGGAGCGGCCCTCGATCTTTGCGCGCTTGGCGATGCGCTCCATGAGCACGTCGTGGTCGGCGTCCAGCGCGACGACCTTGTCGAGCGGGGTGCCCAGCTCAGCGAGGATCGCGTCGAGCGCCTCGACCTGCGCGGCGTTGCGCGGATAGCCGTCGAGGATCCAGCCGTTCTTGGCGTCGTCCTGGGCCAGGCGGTCCTTGACGATCTTGTTGGTCAGCTCGTCGGGGACCAGCTCGCCCTTGTCGGTGTACTTGAGCGCCTCAAGGCCGAGCGGGGTCTTGTTCTTGATGTTGTAGCGGAAGATGTCGCCGGTGGAGATGGCGGGGATGTTGTAGTGCTCGGCGAGCAGGGCGGCCTGGGTGCCCTTGCCGACGCCCTGCGGGCCCATGATCAGCAGACGCATAATCGTCTCTCTTTCTGTTCTGTGGTTGCTGGTTGAAATCTTGCCGGATGGAATTGCCGCCGGATGGAATTGCCGCCGGCTGAAACGGGAAATCCCGTCGCTTGGATGCGGCGGGACTTCCCGATTGTCTACTTCATGATCTTACTTCTCGGACGCCTTGGCGTTGTCCTCGAAGAGGAAGCCGGCGTACTGGAACTGCTCGGTCTGGGCCTTGGCCTGACGCAGGGTGTCGAGGCCGACGCCCGCGATGATCAGGATCGTGGTGCCGCCGAAGGGCAGCTGCGAGTTGATCTGCAGGGCCATGATGAGCACGGTCGGGATGAGCGCCACGAACAGCAGGTAGACGGCGCCGACGGTGTTGAGTCGGTTCATCACGTAGCTCAGGTAGGCGCTGGTGGCGCGGCCGGCGCGGATGCCGGGGATGAAGCCGCCGTACTGCTTCATGTTGTCCGCGGTCTCGTCCGGGTTGAACGTGATCGAGGTGTAGAAGAAGCAGAAGAACACGATCATGAGGGCGTACAGGCCGATGTACCACACGGAGGTGGTGGACGCGAGGTTGTTCTCGATCCACACGACCCAGCTCTGCTCGGAGTTGCCGAACTGCGCGAGCAGCGTCGGGATGGCGAGGATGGAGGACGCGAAGATGGGCGGGATGACGCCGGACATGTTGATCTTGAGCGGCAGGTAGGTGGAGGAGCCGCCGTACATCTTGCGGCCGATCATGCGGCGGGTGTACTGCACCGGGATGCGGCGCTGGCACAGCTCGACGAAGTCCACGAACACGAAGATGACGAGCAGGACGCCCACGACGATGCCGAACTTGAGCCAGTTGCCGTCGGTGCCGTTGGTGCCCCAGCCGATGGTCCACAGCTGCGGCAGGAAGCCGGAGCAGATGGACATGAAGATGAGGATGGACATGCCCTGGCCGATGCCCTTGTCGGTGATGAGCTCGGCCATCCACATGATCAGGCCGGTGCCGCCGGTCATGATGAGCACCATGACGACGAGGTTCCACACGGAGCCGTCCGGAATGACCTGGGAGCAGGAGTAGTTGAACAGCGCGCCGGAGCGGGCGGTGACGAGGATGGTGGTGGACTGCAGCAGCGCCAGGCCGATGGTGAGGTAACGGGTGTACTGCGTGAGCTTCGCCTCGCCGGACTGGCCCTCCTTGTGCAGGGCCTCGAAGCGCGGGATCACCACACGCAGCAGCTGCACCACGATGGACGCGGTGATGTACGGCATGACGCCCAGCGCGAAGATGGACAGCTGGAGCAATGCGCCGCCGGAGAACAGGTTGACCAGTCCGACGAAGTCCTCGCTGCTGGAGCTGGCCACGCACTGCTGCACGACCTTGTAGTCGACGCCCGGGGTCGGGATGAACGAGCCGATGCGGTAGATGATGATGATAAAGAAGACAAAGAGGATCTTCTTCCTCAGTTCCTTCGTTTTAAAGGCCTGGATTAACGTCCTCACCTGAATGATCCTCCTAGATAAAAACACAGACTGTCAGCCAGTGTACTCTCTTCCGGTCCCAAATCCCACCGGACGGGTCGGTTTTGCGCACATTTGACGCGCAGCGGGCCGGATGATGCGAACGCCGGGCTCACAGATGCGCTCAACATGCAACACCGACTGCACGGCATGCAACACCGGCATGCAACACCGCCGTGCAACAAAAAGACCCTCCCCCGCGTCGCAATGACGCGGGAAAGGGTCAATACGAACTCAGCGTTCGCTCAGCTTTGGGCTCACTCCTCGACGGAGCCGCCGGCGGCCTCGATCTTGGCCTTGGCGGACGCGGAGACCTTCACGCCCTTGAGCGTGTAGGCCACGGTCACGTCGCCGTTGCCGAGGATCTTGACCGGGGCGTTCTTGCGAACCAGGCCCCTGGCGACCAGATCCGCCACGGAGACCTCGCCGCCGGCCGGGAAGAACTCGACCAGTTTGGCGATGTTCACGACCTCGAAGGTGGTCTTGAACGGGTTCTTGAAGCCGCGGAGCTTCGGCAGGCGCATGTACAGCGGGAGCTGACCGCCCTCGAAGCCCGGACGGACCTGGTAACGGGCGGAAGTGCCCTTGGTGCCACGGCCCGAGGTCTTACCCTTGGAGCCCTCACCACGGCCAACGCGGGTGCGCGCCTTGTTGGCGCCGGCAGCCGGCTGGAGGTGGTGCATCTGAATGATGGTGCGCTCTTCTTCGTTTGCCATGATCAGTCGACCTCCTCGACAGTGACCAGGTGACGCAGGACGGCCACCTGACCGCGCACGGCCTTGGTGTCCTCGCGGGTCACGGTCTTACCGATCTTGTTGAGGCCCAGGGTCTGGGCAGCGGCGCGCTGCTTCGGGGTGGAGTTCACCAGACCGTGGTGCAGGGTGATGTTGATGTTAGCCATGCTCACTCACCATCCTTTGCTTCAGCGGCGGCCTTGGCCTGAGCCTCTTCACGAGCCTTGCGGGCCTCGGCGATGCCGGCGGCGCGAGCGCGGAGCAGGGCGTCCGGGGCGACTTCCTCAAGGGAAAGGCCACGACGGGCGGCGATCTCCTCCGGCTCCTCGAGCTGCTTGAGGGCGTCCACGGTGGCGCGAACCATGTTCACGGCGGTGGCGGAGCCCATGGACTTCGTCAGGATGTCGGTGATGCCGGCGCACTCCATGACGGCGCGGACCGGGCCACCGGCGATAACGCCGGTACCGGGGGCGGCGGGACGCAGCAGGACTGTGCCGGCCGCGTCGTGGCCGATCACCGGGTGGGTGACGGTGCCGCGAACGCGCGGGACGGAGAACATGTGCTTCTTGGCGTCCAGCTGGCCCTTGGCGATGGCCGCCGGGACCTCACGGGACTTGCCGTAGCCGACACCCACGGTGCCGTTGCCGTCGCCGACCACCACGAGGGCGGCGAAGCTGAACGTACGGCCACCCTTGTGGGTCTTGGACACGCGGTTGATGGTCACGACGCGATCAAGGAGCTCATCGCCCTTGTTCTCTTCGCGACGGTTGCGGCGCTCGCCACGACGGCCTTCGCCGCGCTGGCCACGACGGCCGCGACGGTCCTCGCCGTTGTTCTTGGTCTCTTCGGCAGCCGCAGTGTTCTGGGTTTCTTCAGCCACTTGAGTTTCCTTCTCGTTGTCGCTCACAGTGCCAGACCTCCCTCACGGGCGCCATCGGCCACAGCCGCGACGCGACCGGTGTACTTGTTGCCACCGCGGTCGAACACCACCTTGGTGATGCCGGCCTCGAGGGCCTTCTTCGCGATGAGCACGCCGACCTGCTTGGCGGCCTCGGTCTTGGTGCCTTCGAAGCCCTTGAAGTCGTTGTGCAGGGTGGACTCGGACACCAGGGTCATGCCCTTGGTGTCGTCGATGATCTGCGCGACCATGTGGCGGGTGGAGCGGGAGACGACCAGACGCGGGCGCTCGGGGGTGCCCACGACCTTCTTGCGAATGCGTGCGTGACGACGCAGACGCGCGACATACTTGCCCTTACCGAAAATCTGGACGGTCATATTACTTACCAGCCTTTCCAGCCTTGCGCAGGATGTGCTCGTCGGCGTACTTGATGCCCTTGCCCTTGTACGGTTCCGGAGCACGCAGCTTGCGGATGTTGGCCGCAACCTGGCCGACCTGCTGCTTGTCGGTGCCCTTCACCACGACCTCGTTCGGGTTCGGCAGCTCGAAGGTGATGCCTTCGGGGGCCTCGACCGTGATGGTGTGGGAGTAGCCCAGGGAGAACTCGATGCCCTTGCCCTTCATCGCGGCGCGGTAACCGGTGCCGACGATGAGCAGGTGCTTCTCGAAGCCGTCGTGCACGCCCTTGACCATGGAGGCGACGATCGAGCGGGCCAGACCGTGCTTGGCACGGGTCGGACGCAGGTCGTCGGCCGCGGTCAGGATGATCTCGTTGCCTTCGACGGCGGCGGTGATGCCCTCGGGGATCACGTAGGAGTCGGAGCCCTTCGCGCCCTTGGCGGAGAAGTTCTGACCATCGATCGTCACTTCAACGCCGGCGGGAATGGCGACGGGGAGCTTACCAATATGCGATGCCATGATTCAGCTCTCCTTTCTCACCACACGTAGGCGACGATCTCGCCGCCAATGCCCTTGTCCAGGCATTCCTTCTGGGTCAGCAGTCCCGAGCTAGTCGAGATGATGGCGATGCCGAGGCCGCCCAAAGGCATGGGCAGGGAATCGGACTTCGCGTAGCGACGCAGGCCCGGCTTGGAGATGCGCTTGATGCCCTGGATGGAGCGCTCGCCGTTCGGACCGTACTTGAGGGTGACCTCAAGGGTCTGGCCGACCTTCGCCTCTTTGGCGGTGAAGTCGGCGATGTAGCCTTCGCGCTTGAGGATCTGCGCGATGTTGGCCTTGAACTTGGAGTACGGCATGTCAACGGTCGTGTGCTTAGCCGCGCTCGCGTTACGCAGACGCGTGAGCATGTCTGCGATCGGATCTGTCATTGTCATTGTGGGCTTATGCCCTTTCTCGTCGTGGTTTCCGCCGCCCGCCGGGATCGGCTAAGGCCGCGGACCTTCAACGTCGATGTTTACCAACTGGACTTCGTCACGCCGGGCAGCTCGCCGCGGTGGGCCTTCTCGCGAAGGCAGATGCGGCACAGGCCGAACTTGCGGTACACGGAATGGGGACGACCGCACACCTGGCAACGCGTGTAGGCGCGCACCTTGAACTTCGGCTTGGCGGCCGCCTTCTGCTTAAGAGCGGTTTTTGCCATATCAGTTCTCCTTGAAGGGGAAGCCGAGGTGCTTGAGGAGCACGCGGGCTTCCTTGTCGTCCTTGGTGCTGGTCACCACGGTGATGTCCATGCCGCGCTGGTGATCGATCGAATCCGGATCGATCTCGTGGAACATGGACTGCTCGGTGAGACCAAAGTTGTAGTTGCCCTGGCCGTCGAACTGGTTGCCGTTGATGCCGCGGAAGTCGCGGATGCGCGGCAGGGCCAGCGTCAGGAGACGATCGAGGAACTCCCACATGCGGTCGCCACGCAGGGTGACGTACGCGCCGATGGCCTGGCCCTCACGCAGGTGGAACTGCGCGACGGACTTCTTGGCCTTGGTGATCTTCGGCTTCTGGCCGGTGATCAGGGCGAGGTCCTTGACGGCGCCCTCGATGAGCTTGGAGTCGCGAGCCGCGGCACCGACGCCCATGGAGACGACGACCTTCTGGAGACGCGCCACCTGCATCGGGTTGGAGTAGTGGAACTCCTTCTCGAGCTCGGGGATGATGACGTCCTTGTACTGCTGCTTCAAGCGCGGGACTGCAGGCGCTTCAACTGCGGTGGTAGTTTCGCTCATGCCAGCTCCTTGCCTGACTTCTTGGCCACGCGGACGCGCACGGTCTTCACCTTGCCGTCACGGGCCTCTTCCTTGACGATCACGCCGACGCGGGTGGGCTTGCCGGTCTCCGGGTCGACCAGCATCACGTTGGAGCGATGGATCGGCGCCTCGGTGGAGACGATGCCGGCCTGCTGGCCCTGCTGGGTGGCGCGAACGTGCTTCTTGACGATCTGCACGCCCTCGACGATCAGACGATCGTCCTTGAGCACGCGGAGGACCTTGCCCTCCTTACCGCGATCCTTGCCGCGGATGACCTTCACCTGGTCGCCGCTCTTGATCTTGGCTACCATAATCAGATCACCTCCGGGGCGAGGGACACGATGCGCATGAAGCGCTTGTCGCGCAGCTCACGAGCGATCGGTCCAAAGATACGCGTGCCCTTCGGTTCGCGGCCGGAGCCGAGAATGACGGCGGCGTTCTCATCGAACTTGATGTAGGAGCCGTCCACGCGACGGTGCTCCTTGACGGTGCGGACGACGACGGCCTTGACCACGTCACCCTTCTTGACCGACCCGCCAGGGATCGCGTCCTTGACGGAGGCGACGATCACGTCGCCGAGGCCGGCATAGCGTCGCTTCGAACCACCGAGCACGCGGATGGCAAGGAGTTCCTTGGCACCCGTGTTGTCGGCGACATGAAGCCGCGTTTCCTGCTGAATCATTGATTCTCCTTAGCCGTGCTGGTCCTCCCCGCACACCGGAGCGGAGCGAGGGCGCAATCCCCCGGTTGCCCGGGGTTTCGCGCCTCCGCTCCGCTCGGTGTACGCGGAGCCTGGCCGAACTTGTTTACTTGGCGCGCTCGATGATGGATTCGAGACGCCAGCGCTTGGTCTTGCTCAAAGGCCGAGTCTCCATAATACTCACTAAATCGCCAACGTGTGCGGCGTTTTGCTCATCATGGGCCTTGACCTTGCTGGTGGTACGGACGACCTTGCCGTACAGCGGGTGGGTCGTGCGGTGCTCGAGCTCGACGGTGATCGTCTTGTCCATCTTGTCGGACACGACGTAACCACGACGAACCTTGCGGGAATTGCGCTCCTGCTTTTCCTCAGCCATGCTTACTTCTCCTCAGCCTTAGTCTCGGTGGATTCCTCGGCCGGCGTCGGGACGATGCCCAGCTCGCGCTCGCGAAGCACGGTGTACATGCGTGCGATGTCGCGCTTGACAGCCTTCAGACGGGAGGTGTTGTCGAGCTGACCGGTGGCAAGCTGGAAGCGGAGGTTGAAGAGCTCCTCCTTGGACTTCTTGAGGAAGTCCTCGATCTCAGCGTTGGTCTTCTCGGTCAGGTTCTTGATGGAATATTCCTTGGTTCCGACTGCCATCAGATGTCACCGCCTTCACGCGCAATCACACGGCACTTCATGGGGAGCTTGTCGATGGCGCGGCGCAGGGCCTCGCGAGCGACGTCCTCGGACACACCGCCGATCTCGAACAGCACGCGACCGGGGTGGATGTTGGCAACCCAGAACTCGGGCGCGCCCTTACCGGAACCCATTCGGGCGCCCAGGGCGTGCTTGGTCAGCGGACGGTCCGGGAAGACGTCGATCCACACACGACCGCCACGCTTGATGTAGCGGGTCATGGCGATACGAGCGGCCTCGATCTGACGGTTGGTGATGTAGGCCGGAGCCAGCGCCTGGATGCCGTAATCGCCGAAGGCGACGTTGGCGCCGCCCTTGGTCATGCCATGGCGGTCCGGACGGTGCTGCTTACGGTACTTGGTCCTCTTTGGGATAAGCATCAGCTCACTCCTTCGTTTCCGTGGCGGCAGGAGCCTCGGCGGCGGCCGGCGCTGCGGCGGCGGTCTGCTGCTGGGCCTCGGCGGAACGGTTGCCACGGCGCGGACGACGATCACGGTCGCCACGACGGCCGGGGCGGTTGTTCTGCTGAGCCTGCTGCTCTTCGAACTCACGCTCGGTCATATCGCCCTTGTAGATCCACACCTTGACGCCGATGCGGCCGTAGGTGGTCTTGGCCTCGAAGAAGCCGTAATCAATCAGGGCGCGCAGGGTCTGCAGCGGAACACGACCCTCGCGGTAGAACTCGGAACGGCTCATTTCCGCGCCGCCGAGACGGCCGGAGAGCTTGATGCGGATGCCCTTGGCGCCAGCACGCATAGCGTCCTGCTGAGCCTTGCGCATCGCGCGGCGGAAGGTGACGCGGTTGGTCAGCTGCTCGGCGATGCCCTGAGCGACGAGCTGGGCGTCCAGCGCGGCGTTCTTGACCTCGAAGATGTTGAGCTGAACCTGCTTGCCGGTCATCTTCTCGAGCTTGGCACGAACGCGCTCGGCCTCGGCGCCGCGGCGACCGATGACGATGCCCGGGCGGGCGGTGTGGATGTCCACACGCACGCGGTCGCGGGTGCGCTCGATGACGATGCGGGACACGCCCGCGCGCTCGAGATCCTTGCTCATGGCCTTGCGGATCTGGTCGTCCTCAAGGACGAAATCACGGTAGCGCTCGCCGACCTTGGCGGAATCGGAGAACCACTTGGAACGGTGGTTTTCGGTGATGCCCAGACGGTAGCCAAAGGGATTAATCTTCTGACCCATCTTTAGCGGGCTCCTTCCTTGGTAGCGACGACGACGGTGATGTGGGAGGTGCGCTTGTTGATGCGAGCGGCGCGGCCCTGGGCACGAGCGCGGAAGCGCTTGAGGGTCACACCTTCGTCAACGTAGGTCTCCTTGATGACCAGGTCGTTCTCGCGGAACGGCTCGTTGGCCTTGTCGGCCTTCACACGGGCGTTCGCGATGGCGCTCTCGAGGACCTTGCGAACCGGGAGGGACGCGTCCTGGGGAGCGAACTTGAGAATGGTGATGGCTTCGGTCGCCTGCTTGCCTCGGATGAGGTCGACCATGCGGCGAGCCTTGCGCGGCGTCACGCGGACGTGACGAGCGATTGCTTTAGCTTCCATGTGTCCTTACTCCTTAGCGGCGTGCCTTCTTGTCGTCCTTCACATGACCCTTGAAGGTCTTGGTCGGGGCGAACTCTCCGAGCTTGTGGCCAACCATGGCCTCGGTGACGAACACCGGGACGTGCTTGCGGCCATCGTGAACGGCGAAGGTGTGTCCGATGAAATCAGGGGTGATCATCGAACGGCGCGACCACGTCTTGATGACGTTCTTCGTGCCCTTCTCGTTCTGCTCGTCGACTTTCTTCTGCAAGTGGGCGTCGACGAAGGGGCCCTTCTTGATGCTACGAGTCATCTTCTCGTTACTCCCTTACTTGCGGTTCTTACCATTCGGGCGGCGACGAACGATCATCTTGTTCGAAGCCTTCTTAGGACGACGAGTACGAACCTCGCCCTTGCCCCAAGGCGACACCGGCGGCTTGCCACCGCGGGTACGACCACCGTGCGGGTGATCGACCGGGTTCATGGACTCACCGCGAGTCCACGGACGCTTGCCGATCCAGCGGGCGCGGCCGGCCTTGCCGAGCTGAATGTTGGCGTGGTCCTCGTTGCCGACCTCACCGACGGTGGCGCGGCAGCGGGCGTCCACGTTACGGATTTCGCCGGACGGCATACGCAGCTGGGCGTAGGCGCCGTCCTTGGCGACGAGCTGCACGGCGGCGCCGGCGGAGCGGGCGATCTTCGCGCCGCCCAGCGGACGGAGCTCGATGGCGTGCACCACGGTACCGGTGGGGATGTTCTTCAGCGGCAGGTTGTTGCCGGGCTTGATGTCAGCGGCCTCGCCGGTCTCGATGACGTCGCCCTGCTTGATGCCCTTGGGGGCGATGATGTAGCGCTTCTCGCCGTCTGCGTAGTGCAGCAGCGCGATGCGGGCGGTGCGGTTCGGGTCGTACTCGATGTGAGCGACCTTGGCCGGCACGCCGTCCTTGTCCCAACGCTTGAAGTCGATGAGACGGTAGGCGCGCTTGTGACCGCCGCCGCGGTGGCGGGAGGTCATACGGCCGTAAGAGTTGCGACCGCCGGTCTTGGTGAGCTTGCGAACCAGCGACTTCTCAGGCGTGGAACGCGTGATCTCGGAGAAATCCGAAACGGACGCGTTGCGACGGCCTGCGGTCGTCGGCTTGTAAACGCGGATAGCCATAATGTAGTTCTTCCTTTAACTTTTCTCGGCTAGCCTTCAGTTGCCGAAGATGTCGATCGTCTGGCCCTCGGCCACGGTCACGATGGCGCGCTTCTGGGAAACGCGCTGGCCGAAACCGAAGCGGGTGCGCTTGACCTTGCCAGCGCGGTTGAGGGTGTTGACGTTCGTCACCTTCACCTTGAAGATCTGCTCGACAGCCTGCTTGATCTGGACCTTGTTGGCGTCGCCGGCCACCACGAAGGTGTACTGGCCGCGGTCAGAGTTGGCGTAGCTCTTCTCGGAGACGACGGGCTTGATGATCACGTCGTGCGCGGGGTTGTGGATAGCTGCCATGGGGATCAGGCCTCCTTGGTCTCAGCCTGGGCGGTCTTCGCGGCGACGAAGGCTTCGAAGCCTTCCTTCGAGAAGACGACGTCCTCGGCGGTGACCACATCGTACGTGTTGAGCTGATCGGCGAAAATCGGGTGCACGGTGGGGATGTTGCGAACGGACAGCCACTCGTTCACGTTTTCGCGGGAGAGGACGACCGTGGTGAAACGGTTCTCGGTCACGGCCAGGGCGGCGACGGCGGCCTTGGTGGACGGGGTGTCGGTGACACCGAAGTCAACCACGTGGACGCGGCCGTTGTTGGCGCGATCGGAAAGGATGTAGCGCAGGGCTGCAGCCTTCATCTTCTTGGGGGTGCGCTGGGAGTAGTCGCGCGGCTGCGGGCCGTGGACGACGCCGCCGTGGTACCACTGCGGAGCGCGGATGGAGCCCTGGCGGGCACGACCGGTGCCCTTCTGCTTCCACGGCTTCTTGCCGCCGCCGGAGACCATGCCACGGGTCTTGGTGGCGTGGGTGCCCTGACGGGCAGCGGCGAGCTGGGCGATGACGACCTGGTGGATCAGCGGAATGCGGGACTCCACTTCCTCGGCGGAGAAGCCGAAGATCTCGGCGGGGGCGTCGACGGTGCCGGCGGCCTGGCCCTGGGCGTCCGTAAGGTTCAGAGCGATGTTAGCCATGATTTATCAGGCTCCCTTCACTGCGGTGCGGACGAGGACGATGCTGCCCTTCGGGCCCGGGATGGCGCCCTTGATGGCGAGCACGCCGTTCTCCACATCAGAGGAGACGACGGTCAGGTTCTGCACGGTCGAGGTGACGTGGCCCATGCGGCCGGCCATGCGCTTGCCCTTGAGGATGCGGCTCGGGGTGGCGCATGCGCCGACGGAACCCGGACGACGCTCGTTCTTGTGAGAACCGTGGGAACGACGGTAGGACTTGAAGCCCCAGCGCTTGATGGTGCCGGCGAAGCCCTTGCCCTTGGTGGTGCCGGTCACGTCGACCTCGGAACCCTCGGCGAACACCTCGGCGGTGATCTCCTGGCCGGGCTCGTAGGTCTCGGCGTCCGCGGTGCGCACCTCAACGAGGTGGCGACGCGGGGTGACGCCGGCCTTGGCGAAGTGGCCAGCGAGCGGCTTGGTCACCTTGGTGGGGTCGATCTGGCCGTAGCCGATCTGGATGGCCTTGTAGCCGTCGGTCTCCTCGGACTTGACGGCGGTCACCACGTTGGTGGAAACCTCCACCAGGGTGACGGGGACGAAGAAGCCATTCTCGTCCCAAACCTGAGACATACCGAGCTTCTTGCCGAGCATAGCCTTGTGGCTGCCACGCTGCGAAGTCATAATGGTTCCCTCCTCCCTTACAGCTTGATCTCGATGTTGACGTCCGCGGGCAGATCAATGTGCATCAGGGAGTCCACAGCCTTCGGAGTGGGGTCCACGATGTCGATGAGGCGCTTGTGAGTGCGCATCTCGAAGTGCTCGCGAGAATCCTTGTACTTGTGAGGAGAACGGATAACACAGAAAACGTTCTTCTCGGTCGGCAGCGGAACGGGGCCAACAACAGTTGCGCCCGCGTTCGTCACCGTTTCGACGATCTTCTTCGCCGATTGGTCGATGACCTCGTGGTCATAGGACTTAAGCCTGATGCGGATTTTCTGTCCCGCCATTGCCGTCCGCCCTTTCTAGCGATTCGTTACTATTACCAACCTGTTCCAAGGGCACCGGCAGTTCGACGCACGCGGGCGAACCCGGCGGTCTTAACCACATCAGTGCGTGAACCCGCCCGCACGCTTGCCACGCGCGGCCGCCTCACGCTCGCTTTTTGAATTCCAATTTGCGAGCCCAAAACAGGCAACTTGACTATTAAAGCACGGGGGATGGCCCTAGAAGAATCCGGGCGTGTCGCGTTAGCGCCACGCCGCGGATGCCGTTTTTTTACCTCGCCTCCGCGGTGTCGGCTCGGCGTCGCCTACCGGCAATCCACCGGATTGCCGGCTTCACGGCGCCGTGGACGAGTCACGTTAGCGCCACGCCGCGGATGCCGTATTCCTGCCTCGCCTCCGTGCCGGGTTGCACCCGGCCTTCGCGGCCAAACGGCCCGCTCACCTCGCCTATGCGCAGCCCACAGGGCTACGCTTCACGGCTCGGCAGCTCGGCGTCGCCTACCGGCAATCCACCGGATTGCCGGCTTCACGGCGCCGTGGACGAGTCGCACTCGCGCGACGCATGTCACGAATAACTTCATTCCTGCCCAATCCGCGGGCGTACATTGCAATATTGGGCAAAGACTGCGGATTACAGCTCAAATACGAGTCCTAATCTCAGGTTTCTGCCCAATCCTGCAATCTCTGGGCACAGATTGGGCAGGAACGGGTGCGGGGCATACGGGCGTACGACGGCAACAGTGCTGAATACGGCCGCTCGGTCACATCGCCGAGCACATTCACCGGATGCACGCGCATGAGCACGGTCAGCGGGCACGCTCACCGGTCATACTTACCGAATCACGTTCAGTGGTCGGAGTCACAATCCCCATTGCATCGCATGAATGCCCCGGGCGGATTCGGTGAGATCATCCACGAGATCGCAAGCCGTCGCACACCCCAGAGAACCCCAACAGATCACAATGCCAAGGAAACCGAACGCCGCACATTCGCGCACCTGTGCATAACCTGGTGCGCGACACTCCCGAAAGCCCCAAAGGTGGGGCACGTCCGCGCACATGGTCCCATTAGGCTTCCCCCGCCAGCCCATGCCCATGTACCGTGCCCTTATGAAGCGCAATGACAAGCTGGAACGCCTCATCGGCGACGCGGAGCGATCGGGCATGTGTCTGATGGCGGGCAACGACGCCGAGCGAGCCATCATCCGTCCGCGCGTGCAATCCGGGGAGCTGCTTCGTGTGCGATGCGATCTGTACGCGCGGCCGCAATACTGGAACGCACTGCCATATGCGGAGCGCATTCTTCATATGCTCCGCGCATTGGCCGCCAAACACCCACGGTGGATCTTCTGCGCGATCAGCGCCGCGGCCGTCTGGGGACTTAATCGGACCTACACCATGCACGGCCAAATCCATCTGGCCGTCACGGCAAGCACCCATTCCCGGGACCGACGCTATCTCAAGTTCCATTACATTCCCAATCCGCAAACCGTCGTCATCAACGGATTGCGCGTCACCGGGCTCATGCAGACCGCGTTCGACTGCGCGAGGACGCTACCGTTCCCCGAAGCCCTGGCGGTCTGCGATGCCGCACTGCGCGAGCATCACTTCACCAAAGGGCAGCTGGAATCCTTCGTGCAACAGCAAAGAGGGTGCGCCGGAGCGCAACGGGCACGGTTCGTCGTCGCGCACGCAGACGGACGCAGCGAGAACGGCGGAGAGTCGATCGTCCGGGCATGGATCATCATCTGGGGCTTCGCCGTGCCGGACCTGCAGCAATGGTTCCGCAGTCCCATGGGCGGGCGGGCATATCGCGTCGATTTTCTGTGGCGGTTGGATGACGGACGCATCATCGTATTGGAACTGGACGGCCGTGAAAAATACGAGAACCCGGCGATGAACGGCTCGGACTCCGTCGGCGCGGTACTGGCGGAGAAGGAGCGCGAGGACGATCTACAGCTTCTCGGCAACGTCACCATTCTGCGCACGTCATACCGCGACGTGCTAATGAACCCCGGCAAAGTGCAGGCCAAGTTGGCGCTCGCGGGCGTTCCAAGACACGATCCTCCGCGCATTCCCGGAAGCCCCTATGCCGATCCTGCCTAATTTGCGCGGGGAAATTGCAATATTGGGCAGAAACATAGGATTAGGGCACCAGCCAACACTCTAATCTTCCGCTTCTGCCCAATATTGCAATTTGCGGGCACAGATTGGGCAGGAACGTGACACAGGCAAGGAACGGAGCGCAAGCAAGCACCTGATGCGCAGTTATGCAGTGGGCCCGGCAAGGTACCGACGGTCAGGACGCCATCTGGGGAGCGCGCCGTCTCCGGACATGCAGGTTCCGCGCGAGGTGTGCCGCCCCGTCCGGATCCGGCAATGGGGACGTCGGACGGTCAGCGGGGCTCGGGCGGGTATTGCGGCGCGGAGCAGCGGGCGCGGTTGATGCGCACGGCCGCGGCCATGCCGCCGTCGCCGTAGGTGGGGTGATCGAGGAAACCACGAGTGAGCATGGAGTGCTGTCGCAGCTCGGGATGGACCTGCACCGCGTCCTCCCACAGGTGCAGCCGCTCGCCGGCCAGCGCATCCAGCGCCAATACCGTCTGTTCGACGTGCGCGGCGTAGGAGGCGCGATGCCGTTCGATGATGTGCCCCAGCAGGCGTGTGCGCCGCTCCATGCTCTTCACGTTCGAGCTCACCGGGGCCGTGCGGTAGTTGACCAGCGGTTCGCCGACCACCTCGACGCGGGACCCTTCCCCGCCGGTCTCCAGCAGGCTCAGGCAGAACTCCCAATCCTCGAAGCCCTCGCGCATGGACTCGTCGTAGCCGCCGCAGCGCTCCCAGGTCTCCCGGCGGAACGTGCACGCCGAGGGGCAGCAGTTGCGCGGCAGGAAATCCGCAAGCGTGCCGCCGCTGGGCCGCACCACGCAATCCAGAATGCCGAAGCACTTGAGCCAACCGGACGCCGCGACCACGGACGGGGCCGCGCGCAGTGCGGCCAAGGTGCGGTTCAAAAAATCCGGAAGCAGCAGATCGTCGCCGTCCAATACAGATATATATGTGGTGTCCGCGGTCGCTATGCCCGCATTGCGCGCGGCGGACACCCCGGCGTTGCGCTGGCGGATGACGCGCACGCCCTCGTCGCCACGCCGTCCCAAGGCATCCAGCACGGCAATCGAATCCTCGTCCGTCGAGCCGTCGTCCACCACGATGACGCTCGCCGGTCCGATGCTCTGGCGCAAGGCGGATTCCACCGCGTCGGCGAGCATGTCCCCCTGATTGAATCCCGTGATGACGACGGTGACGTCCGCCGCATGCTGTTCATTGCCCATGCCGCCCATCCTAACGCCGTGCAGCGCGAGGCCATCCGCCGCAGTCACGCCCGTGATCCCCCGAATTGCGATGCGCAGTCTTCCGCCGCTTGCCAATTCCGCGGTTACTACGTTGCTTTAAGGCAAACTATGCCCCGCTCAGGCCCTGCCGCAATAATACTTCCGATTTGTGCGGTCGATTTCCGCAATATGCCGGGAAACAGCCACCGCCATTCCGCCGTTTTGCGCCGCCGATAGACGGGCAGACCCGCAAAAACCACCGCACAAATCGGATTTATGCATGTAGTTTTCGACGGACGTTCGCCATCCGGCGGGTTCGACGCGGAAGACGGGTCTGGCGAACGCCCGGCGGGGTGCCGTATGGTGAAGGCATGAGCGCATCAATCGCGAAGAACATCGAGCCGATCCGCGAACACCGGGCGAACGTGCTGTACCAACACGGCACGCTGGCCCTGCTGGTGCCGGGGCTGCTCGAAGGCACCACCACGATGGGCGAACTGCTCACGCACGGCGACACGGGCATCGGCACCGGCGAGGGCCTCGACGGCGAGATCATCGTGCTCGACGGCAGGCCCTGGCGCGTGGGCCGCAGCGGCAAGGTGGAGGCCGTGCCCGACGACTTCACCATGCCGTTCGCCACCATGCATCAGGCGGCGTTCCAATACCAGTGCGAGCGCGCCGACATCGGCCTCGAGGAGCTCAACCGGCGCATCGTGGAGGCCAACGGGCGCGCGAACACGTTCTTCGCGGTGATCGTGCGCGGCACATTCAGCTTCATGAAGACGCGCGCGGTGATCAAGCAGCAGGCGCCCTACCCCACGCTCGAGGAGGTGGCCGACCGTCAGGCGATCTTCCTCGGCCAGGACGTGCGGGGCACGATGCTCGGGTATTTTTCGCCGATCATGTTCCACGGTGCCGCGGTGGCCGGATTCCACGAGCACTTCCTCGCCGACGACCATTCGATCGGCGGGCATGTGCTCGACGCGGTGCTCGAGCGCGGCGAGATCCACACGCAGGTGTTCGACACGCTGGTGCAGCATCTGCCGGTGGACAATCCGGAGTACCGCAACCATGACTTCTCGCACGACAACATCGCCGAGGCGATCAGCAATGCGGAGGGCGACCGGCGCGGGGACGAATGACACGGAACCACGGAGCGGAGCCACGCAAAGGGCCGCTCCCGAAGCGTCGCATATCGCATGTGTGCTTCGGGAGCGGCCCTTTGCGTTATCCGCCTATCCGCCGGCCCCCGGTCAATGCCGACCGGTCAGACGGCCGGGCGCCCGCTCAGACGCGCTGGGAGGCTTCCTCGGTGGCGGCCTCGCCCTCGCGCTCGACGCGGATCTTGTGGCCCTCGGCCTGCGGCACGCCGTAGTAGGCGGCCACGGCGATGTCCTTCATGTCCTCGATCATCGGGATGCGCGGGTTGGCGGGGGTGCACTGGTCCTCGTAGGCGCGCATGCCGATCTGGTCGAGCACGCTCCAGAAGTAGTCCTCGTCCACGCCGGCGTCCTGGAAGGACTTGTTCATGCCGAGCTTGTTGTCGCGGTAGTCCTCCACGGCGCGGGCCAGGTTCTCCACGCCCTCGGCCGGGGTCTTGCCCGGGTCGATGCCGAGGTTGCGGGCGATGTCCTGATAGCGCTCGGCGGCGACGTACTTGTTGTACTTCGGCCAGCTGGTGGGCTCCTCCGGGATCTCGCCGTTGTAGCGGATCACGTACGGCAGCAGGATGGAGTTGGTGCGGCCGTGCGCGATGTGGCACAGGGCGCCGATGGTGTGCGCCATGCCGTGGCACATGCCCAGGAACGCGGAGCCGAACGCCATGCCGGCCATGGTGGCGGCGTTGTGCATCTTCTCCTGCGCGTTGGTCTTGGCCAGGCCGGGCTCGCCGTTGACGGACTCCGCCAGGTTGTCCCAGATGAGCTTGGCCGCGTGCAGGGCCATGCCGTCGGTGAAGTCGTTGGCGTACACGGAGACGTAGGCCTCCATGGAATGGGTCAGGGCGTCGAAGCCGGCGTCGGAGGCCAGCTTGCGCGGCTGGGTGCGGGCGAGCACCGGGTCCACGATGGCCACGGACGGGGTCAGCGCGTAGTCGGTGATCGGGTACTTGTAGCCGGTCTTGTGGTCGGTGATCACGGCGAACGGGGTCACCTCGGAGCCGGTGCCGGAGGAGGTCGGCACGCACACGAGCTTGGCCTTCTTGCCCAGCGGCGGGATCTTGAAGGCGCGCTTGCGGATGTCGAAGAACTTCTCGCGCACGTCGGAGAAGGAGATTTCCGGGTGCTCGTAGAGCAGCCACATGATCTTGGCCGCGTCCATCGGGGAGCCGCCGCCGACGGCGATGATGGTGTCCGGCTCGAACTCCTCGCGCATCATCTCGGCGCCGCGCTCGACGGTCTCGACGGAGGGCTCCGGCTCGACGTAGTCGATGATGCGGAAGGTGACGCGGTTGGAGCGGGCGCGCAGCTGGTCGATGACCTTGTCGATGATGCCGAGCTGCTCCATGACCTTGTCGCACACGATCACGGCCTTCTCGATGCCGTACATGTCGCGCAGGTACTTGATCGCGTTCGGCTCGAAGTACGTCTTGGCCGGGATCTTGAACCACTGCATGTTGTTGTTCCTCCGAGCGATGCGCTTGATGTTGATCAGGTTCACGGCCTGCACGTTGCCGGACACCGAGTTGCCGCCGTAGGAGCCGCAGCCCAGGGTCAGGGACGGGGCGATGGCGTTGTAGATGTCGCCCACGCCGCCCAGGGAGGAGGGCTGGTTCCAGATGATGCGGCAGGCGTGCATCCTGAGGCCGTACTCGCGCACGAGCTCCTGGTTGTTGGTGTGGATGGCGGCGGTGTGGCCGGCGCCGAGCTTGAGCATCTTCTCGCACATCTCGAAGGCCTGCTCCTTGGAATCGGCCTTGAGGACGGCCTGCACCGGGGCGAGCTTCTCGTGGGTCAGCGGCTCGTCGTCGGAGACCTCGCGGCACTCGGCGGCGAGGATCGTGGCGTCGTCCGGGATGGTGAAGCCGGCGGCCTTGGCGATGAACTGCGGGGACTTGCCCGGCACCACGGAGTTGAGCTTCGGGGTCTGGCCGCTTCCGGCGGTGCAGCCGAACATGTACTGCTCGAGCTTGGCCTTCTCCTCCGCGTTCACGAAGTAGGCCTTGCGGCGCTTGAGCTCCTTGACGAGCGGGGCATAGACGTCCTTGTGGGCGATGATGGCCTGCTCGGTGGCGCAGATCATGCCGTAGTCGAAGTGCTTGGACAGGATGAGGTCGTTCGCGGCGCGCTCGATGTCCACGTCGGAGTCGACGTAGGCCGGGGCGTTGCCGGCGCCGACGCCGAGGGCCGGCTTGCCGGAGGAGTAGGCGGCCTTGACCATGCCGGGGCCGCCGGTCGCGAGGATGGTGGCGACGCCGGGGTGCTTCATCAGGGCGCCGGTGGCCTCGATGGACGGGTGCTCGATCCACTGGATGCAGTTCGCCGGGGCGCCGGCCTCGACGGCCGCGTCGCGCACGATCTTCGCGGCGGCCACGGAGGAGTTCTGCGCGCCGGGGTGGAAGCCGAAGACGATCGGGCAGCGGGTCTTCAGGGCGATGAGGGACTTGAAGATGGCGGTGGAGGTCGGGTTGGTGACCGGGGTGACGCCGGCGACCACGCCCACGGGCTCGGCGACCTCGTCGATGCCCATGATGTCGTCCTCGCGGATGATGCCGACGGTCTTCTGGCCGGCCATGTAGTGGGTGACGTGCTCGCACGCGAAGATGTTCTTCGTGGCCTTGTCCTCGACGAGGCCGCGGCCGGTCTCCTCGACGGCCATCTTGGCAAGCACCAGGTGCTTGTTCAGCGCGGCGACGGACGCCTTGGCGACGATGTGGTCGACCTGCTCCTGATCGAGCTTCTCGAATTCGTCGAGGGCGACGAGGGCCTTCCTGACCAGCGCGTCGACCTCGGCCTCGGCGGCCGCCTGCTTGTCCTCGGGAGCCGGCTTGGTGGGCTCGACCGGCTCGGTGTTCTTCTTCGCTTCCGCCACGGTATCCTCCTCGTAGGGTGAACGGCTTGCCTCGCAAACCGCATGGCTTGGTTTCATCTTGAGTTATGGGCTTCGTTGCTCGCCTCATGGCGACGCCGTCACATCAGGTGTGACCTAGCTCACAATGTACCGAAGCCCGCAAGCTTTCGCACCGGGGTCACGTGTCGTGCGCTTCATGTTTGATTTTGATGCTTTTTTGTTATCTGATAGCGGTTACATGAACATCAACCGGCGGAAATATCGTGTTTTGATGCATTCTGTTCGCTTTTTGCCCCTACCGCACACCATCGCCACCCTTTGGCCCGACACACTTTTGATAATTGATTTTCCATATCCGCTCAGCAACGTAGACTTTTAGAAAAGTCACTTTTCAAAAGTTGCCGCGACGCCGGATACAGGGCATCGGCTACGGGATGCCGGTGTACCGGAACCGGAACGCCAAGGCAACGCGGAAGGGAACGGTCATGGACGACGGCACCGCATTCACCGCGCACACCAAACCAACCACCGCGCGGGCGCTCACGCCGGACGACGTCAAACGGCACAACCGCGCCGCGATCATCCGCCGACTCAACGCCGAGGGGCCCGCCACCAAGCGGGATCTGGCCCAGGCGCTCGGGCTGAGCCTGCCCACCGTCACCCAGAACCTGCGCGACCTCGCCGCGGACGGCGTCGTCCGCCGGGACGGGGAACTGGCCTCCACCGGCGGGCGCAGAGCCGGCACCTACGCGTTCGACCCGCGCTGCCGCACGGCGATCGGCGCGGAGCTCGGCGCCACCGCCCTGACCATGGTCGCGGTGGACATGAACGGAGACGTGACGGACGCGCGTTCGCGGGTGATGCGGCTGCGCGACGACGCGGCATACGCCCAGCGCGCGGCGGACGCGATCGGCGACTTCGCGGACGCGCTGCGCAGGCCCGTCGCCGGAGTGGGCGTGGCCGTCCCCGCAACGGTCATGGACGCCTCCCCCGCCCCGATCATGCCCGCCGCGCTCGTGCAGGCCCTGCGCCAACGCCGTCCCGCCAACGCCGTGCGCGCGCCGATCGCCGACGCCGAGGCCGAGCTGTGGCGCGACCGCACGCTCACGGACGCGCTGTGCGTCTACTTGGACCGCAGGCCCTCCGGCGCGCTGATCGTGGACGGCCGCGTGCACCCGACCGGCGGGAGGATCGAGCACATGACGCTCGTGCCCGGCGGACGCGAATGCCGCTGCGGGCGGCGAGGCTGCATGGACGCCTACTGCTCGCTCGAAACGCTGCCCGAGGACTACGAGAGCATCCCGGGCTTCTTCAGCGTGCTCGAACAGGGCGAGACGCACCACCGCGAGCGCATGTCCCAGTGGCTGGACTCGCTGGCGCTGGCCATCGGCAACGCGCGCTCGGTCGTGCCCGGCGACGTGATCGTGGGCGGCGAGGCGGCCGGGTACCTGGACGAGCGCGATCTGGCCGCATTGCGCGAACGCGTGGCGGGCAACGGCGGAGCGGACGGCGGTTTCCGCCTGCGCGCGGCGGCCCGGATCGAGCACGGGACGACGGTCGGCGCGGCGCTGCCGTTCGTGCGGGCCGCGATGGCCGACCTTGAGGGAGCAACCGGGGAAGCAAGCCCCAATCCGGCGGATCCAACACCCCCGTCTACAATGAAAGTATGAAGAACGCAATACCCCAGCGGTATGCGATACCGCATCGTTACGCGACCAGACCGGGCTTCTACTTCACCGAGGACGGGGGCGCGGACGCTGTGGTGCGTTCCGAAACCGCCGATCAGGTGTGGCTGTGCGTGTACGAGCCCGTCGACCAGCCCACCGCCTTCTTCAACGACGCGGTGCGCATCTTCGAGGGCGCGCCCACGCCGTTTCTGAAGGACATCCACAGCCACCCGGTGTGCACGCGCATCATCGAGTCGATGTACGTGCGCGAGACGCTGTTCCGCATGGAGGGCCCCAATTACGGCCTGTGGTACGTGCACCTGCCCAAGGCGTGGGACGGCATGCGCTACGCCTACCGCGCGGACGGGGCGTGGAACCCGGCGAAGGGGCTGCGGTTCAACCCGTACAAGCTGCTGCTCGACCCGTACGGCAAGGGCATCGACGGGCACATGCAGCTCGATCCGGCGGCGTTCTCCTACCAGTGCGAGGTCAAGGACCGCAAGGTGATCGGCTCCGCGTTCGGCCCGATGAGCACCGTGGACGCGCTGGGCAAGATGCCCGTCTCCGTGGCGATCGACGACCGCGACGTCACCAAGCACGACGCCGACCCGTCGCACCCGCACGTGCCGTGGAGCAAGACCGTGCTCTACGAGCTGCACGTCAAGGGCTTCACCGCCAAGGCGCCGTGGCTGCCCAAGGAGCTGCGCGGCACCTACGCCGGGCTCGCGCACCCGATCACGCTGGCGTATCTGCAGGGGCTCGGCGTCACGTCGATCGAACTGCTGCCCATCCAGGCCAAGCAGGACGAGCTGTTCCTGCAGGAGCACGGCCGCCACAACTACTGGGGATACTCCACGCTGAGCTACTTCTCCCCCGAGCCGAGCTACGCCACCAAGGCGGCGCAGGAGAAGGGCGCCGGAGCCGTGCGCGACGAGGTCATCAACATGGTGAGGGCCATGCACGAGGCCGGCTTCGAGGTGATCATGGACGTGGTGTACAACCACACATGCGAGGGCGGCGTGGAGGGGCCCACCACCTGCTGGCGGGGACTCGACGCGGTGCCCTACTACCGCCGGGAGCCCGCCAACGAGGGGCGGCTCATCGACACCACCGGATGCGGCAACACGTTCGACTTCACCAACACGCACGTGGTCACGTTCGCCGTCGACTCGCTGCGCTACTGGGCCAAGCGCATCGGCATCGACGGCTTCCGCTTCGACCTCGCGGCCACGCTGGGCCGGCTCGAGGGCAACTTCACCAAGCATCACCCGTTCCTGTACGCCCTGCGCGCGGACCTGCTGCTCGGCAACCTGAAGCTCATCATGGAACCGTGGGATTTGGGCCCGAACGGTTGGCTGACCGGCGGGTTCGGCATGCCGTTCAGCGAATGGAACGACCGGTTCCGCGACTCCACGCGCCGCTTCTGGCTCACCGACACGCAGCCGGGATCCACGCCCGCCATCGGCATGCAGGAGATGGCCACGCGCCTGTGCGGGTCGGCCGACCTGTTCGCCACCGAACCGGGCCGCGGCTGCGTCTCGTCGATCAACTACGTGGCCAGCCACGACGGCTTCACCATCACCGACATGACCAGCTACGCCAACAAGCACAACGAGGCCAACGGCGAGAACAACAACGACGGCACGACCAACAACCACTCCGCCAACTTCGGCGTGGAGGGACCGAGCAAGAACCCCGCGATCCTGCGCAAGCGCGAACGCGCGGCCATGAACATGCTCGGCACGCTCATGCTTTCGCTCGGCACGCCCATGATCCTCGCCGGCGACGAATTCGGCAACACGCAGGGCGGCAACAACAACCCGTACGCGCAGGACAACGACACCACGTGGCTCGACTGGGACTGGCTGTACCAGACCCGCAAAACCCCGCAGATGCGGCGGCTGGAACGCGTCTCGCGCCTGATCGCCATCCGCAAGGCGCTCGGCCTGTACCACCACGAGGAGTTCTTCACGCGCCTGACGCAGCTGGGCCTGTTCCGCCCGTCGAGCCGCGTGCAGTGGTACCTGCCCGACGGCACCACGCCCATGGACGGCGACTGGTTCGACACGAGCCGACGCAGCTTCGTGATGCGGCTGCGCTCGCAGGCCAACGACGACGCGCGGGACATCCTCATCGTGATCAACGGCGTCGATCAGGATGCGGCGTTCCGTCTGCCGAACGACTATGAGTGGCAGTGCGAATGGAGCTCCGCCGAGGCGGTCGGATTTGCGCCGGCGCCGGGGTTCGCGGTACGGCGCGTCAACGAGCACGTCGACGGCGACGTCAACTGGACGAGCGTCGTGGACGAATCGGACGCCATCACGTCGCTGGTCAAGCAGGTGCAGGCGCAGCTGGCGGCGCAGCGGAAGCTGGACTATGCGAAGTTCGACGTTTCGCCGGCGTTGGGCGAGCGGTATGCGGACGGCGGTTCGGCCGGCAACGGCTCGACCGGGGGCGGGGCCAACGCCACCGACGACCCGCACGTGCTCACCTACGCCACGCGGCGCAAGCCCGGCGGCAACGCCACCGACGACGCGATCACCGCCGTCACCGACGCCATGGACGACGCGCGCGACGGTTCCAGCGACGCCGAGGCCATCTCCCGCTCCGCCGAGACGATGGACCACGACGGCATCGCCACCGAAGCCGCCGCCCAGCAGCAGGCCACCGCCGACGAACTCGCCGGGCTGTGGACCGTGCCCGCCCTGAGCATCAGCGTCATGTGCCAGATGCAGTAGCGGGCCCTGCACCAAATTGCGGGCTCAAAACGACGAAATTCCGGGTTCTAAGCGCCAAACGGACGCTGTGGCGGGGGTTTGGCGCTTAGAATTGCCGATTTCGTCGTTTTGAGCCCGCAATGTTGCCCTGCGCACTGCTTGCGGCACTGGATCCGCTCAATTTGCGGACCGACGCTTGTGCACATTGAGCAGTTCCAGTGCGTACCGGCCGCTTCGGCGCCGCGCGGCACTGGATTCGCTCAATCCGCAGCCCATCCGAAACACAATGAGCGGATCCAGTGCGGCGACGAGGCCGGAGGCCCCATACCGCACTGGATCCGTTCAACCTGCACCCGAGGTGACGATGCAGCGTGCTACTTCGTGGCTATCTTGACCGGGACCGCGGTGGCGTACTTTCCGGTACCAAAGCCCAGGAGTCCCTCACCCGAGTAACCCCAGCTCCATACCTGACCGGTCTTGTCAATGGCGTAATTGACCTGGGTGGAATATACCCAATCGCGCCTTTCACTGAGCCCGGTCAAGTTTGCAATGTTCTTCACCTGTGCCGGCGTGGACACGAACGGCTTGTCGCGCGCCGTTACGCCAATGCCCAGAAGACTGGCATCTGCACTTCCGTCCCGCGTAGTGTTGCTGCCCCATGCGAACACCTTGCCGGATGTGGTCAGCGCGAACATGCTGGCTGCGGGCGAACCGTCGTAGTAGGCGCCGCCGACAGTCAGCCGCGTCACGCCGGACAGCCCGGTCACCTGGAGCGGCGTGTTCACCGCGTGACTCGGTTCGTCGTCGCCCACGCCGAGCAGACCGGCAGAGTTCGGGCCCCACGCCTTCACCGTGCCGTTGTTGAGCACGGCGAACATGGTCCCGGCTGACCCGTCAGCTCGACCGGCATTGACGAGCTGCTTGACCTGCGACAGGGTCTCCACCTTGACCGGATCCTGATGAATGGCCGACGTGGTGTTGGAGCCGGTGCCATCGTAGCTTGCGGAGCCCCACACCTTCACCGTGCCATCGTTCGCCAGCGCATAGATGGCATTTCCAGCCACCTCGATCTGGCGGACGTTCACCAATCCCTTGGCCGTCACCGGAGCGTTGGCACGGCAATTATCGTGCGAGCCGTCGCAGCTAAGGTCGTCGACATCGCCCCACACCTTGACGCTGCCATCGTTGAGCAAGGCTACATAGGTAGGACCGCCATAGGAAACATTACGCACAGCGAACTGTCTGACATTGCTCAGACCGGGAACCGGGCGCGCCGTGGTAACGGACTCATCATCGGAACCGACGCCGACGGTGCCGTAATAGTTACGGCCCCATGCCCACACGCTGCCATCCTTGCGGATGGCGAACCGCGCACCACGGTCACTATAGGCATTATCCATGCTCGCCATGTACAGATGATCCACATCCGTCAGACCGGGCAATTGCGTCGGCACATTGATGAACTGGTCGGTGTTGCCCACGCCCAGGCTGGAGAAACCCTGATAGCCCCATGCCCACACGGTGTTATCGTCCTTCACCGCATAGACCTGAGCAAAGCCCCATCCATTCGGGCTCATGACGATGTCCCTGACGCCGGTCAGACCGGGCACCTGCCGCGGCGTGTAACTGCCGGCACCGCTCGCCAGTCCGGATCCCATGAGCACGGCGTCGTCACCCCATGCCCACACGGTGCCGTCGTCCTTGAGGGCCAGCACGGCGCCATCCTGATCCGTCACGACCTTGCGCACATGGTCGAGTCCGAGAATCGGATTCGGACGCATCGAGTCAAAGCCTTCGGGCCATCCGCTCGGATTGCCCTGACCGAGCTCATACGAACCGGTGCCCCACGAGAGCACGGTGCCGTCATTCCTCACCAGGAACGCGGTTTCCTTGCCGATAACCACCGACTGCTCGTTGGCGGGCAGGTCGGCGGGCGGAGCGGGTTCCTTGCTGTAGTGGACGTAAAGCGTCACGGCCTTGTCCGGCACGGTGTACTCGCTGCCGAGCGCGATCCTGGCGCCGGAGCCGTCCGCCGTGGTGGTGAAGCCGTCGATGCCGTCAAGCGTGCCGGATGCGACGCCGAGCTGCTTTTCGACGTAGTCCTGCGTGAGCTTGATTTTCTCGCCGAGCTTGTATTCGACGGTCTTGGAGTCGCCATAGCGCGGGTCGGTGAACGTCACGTTGACGAGCACGTCCTTGTCCGGCGCGCACTGGCCGATCTGCCAGTCCTTGCTGTAGACCGTGACCGGGCCCAGCTTCTCCTCCTTGAAGTCATGCTTGAGGAGCTCCTTGTTGCCCAGCGGCAGCTTGAAGTTCACGCCCGACTGCAGGGAACCGGCGAGGGACAGCTTCACCTTGGCGTCCGCGGCGTGGTCGGCGTCCGCCTTGTTCGTCTTGAACGAGGCGTCCACCTGACCCTTGACCTTGGCCGTGATGTTCACGCCGGCCGAATCGTACAGGTACAGCGCCGGCTTGATCCACGGTCCGGCGGCGGCGTTCAGCGTGCCATCGGCCTGCAGGTCATTGAGGTACGAGCAGTTGGAGGAATGATCGTCCGACGACTTGCTTTCGTTGATGTCGATGGGGTTCCACCGCCCGGCGTGCACGTAGACGACGCCGTACTCGTAGTGGTTGTCCCACTTCGGGTTGTACGAGGCGTTGAACTTGGCGTCCAGATTGCCTTCGAAGCCCATTTGCATCTCCGCCGTCAGCGTGATCGTCACCCCGCCCACGACGAACGTGACCGGCTTGCCCTTGATCGTCGCCAGCGTGTTGTTGAAGGACTCGTGGATGGCGCCCCACGCCTTGAGATCCATCTCGGCGTGGCTGTCGCCGTAGGTCCACACCTTGAACTTGTAGACGTACGGAAGGAAGATCTCGTAAAAGTGGTTCGGATAGGCGATCTGCATCTGGAAGCGCACGCCGTACTTGCCCTTGAAGCTCGCCTGCAGCGAGGCGCCCAAGGTGCGCTCGGCCTCCATCTTCGCCTTGATCTTCTCCTTCTCGATCTTGTCGCTCTGACCGCAGGACGCCTTCTTCTCCACCTGCTCCTTGCCGTTCTCCGAGGTCTTGGCATAGGCGCCGTAGCAGGAGACGTCGATCTGGGCGAACTTGAGGTCCTTGTCCGGTTCCCACGTGCCGGAACGGGCGGCGGCACTTGCGCTCAGCATCGCGGAGGACGGGGTCATGGCCCTGCTGCCGGAGGTCGCCGGCAGGTCCTCGGTGGGCGCGGGGTCCTGGCCGCCATCGCCGGAGGACGGAGCATCGCCGGTTTCGGTCAGCTTCACCGTGGGCGCATTGTCGTCGCCAAGCGAGGTGTAGGACGGATCCAGCTTCGCGGAGGATTCGTCAACCGTGCTGCCCGTCGAGGGGAACGCCGGCTGGTCCTGATCAATGTTGGCCTGATAGATCACATCCGTGAGCTGTGCGTCCTCGGTGGTGACGAGCCAGCCGTCGGCGGTCTTCTGCACGCCGAGCACCTTGCGCAGGAATCCCTTGGGCGCGGCCGCACCGGGCGTCGCGCTCATGATCTGGCCGGGCGTCAGGTTCGGATCGCCCTTGAACAGGACGGTGTTGGCCTCCACTTTGGCGATCGGCGCGGACTGGTCGTCCGACACCACCGTGGTGGCCTGCGGGTTGATGACCGTATCGTCCGGGGCGGGCAGCGCCACGTTGATCGCACGGTCAGCCTGCGCCGCGTCACCGGCGCGGGTCACCGCCTTGGCGCTGAATGCATACTGCTTGGTGGATGGCACGGCGGTCTGGTACTTCCAGTGCGCACCATCCGCGGCGTAGGTCACCGCCGCGTCGCCAATGAGGTTGCCATCCGCATACACCTCCACGCGATCCACGGCAACGGCCGACTTGACCGTGCCTTCAAGCGTCAGTTTGCCTTCGGTGGCCAGATTGACGTCCACGCCCTGCGCCGGGGAATCCAGTGTGGTGGCAACGTCTTTGGCGGCGCCATCCGGCACCTGACCGATCACGTCTCCCAACAGCAACGCCTGTGACGAGATTCCGGCAGCATTGGAAGTGACCGACGCGCCATCCTTGGCTGCGGTATCAACCACGTCGAGCTGTGCGAGCGCGCCGTCGGTCTTATCCACCACGGCGCCACGCGCACGTCCCTTCACCGCCGAGCCATACTCGGTGAAGACATGGGCGGCGGACGCGTCCGCGGGCTTGTCCGCGCTTACCAGAGCCAGAGCGAACGTGCCGTCGGCGGAGCGGTTCGCCAGCTCCACCGGCTGCGGCGCATAGGCCGCCGCGCCTTGGGTCTTCACCCATTGGGAACCGGAGGAGGGCACATAGCCGCCCTCCACGTTGGCCGTCGCGGCGTCCTGCGCCGAACCGGCGACCCAGCCGCGCACGTCCAGTCGGACTTCGCCCAGATCCTTGTCCGCGCTGATCTCAAGCGCGCCCTTGTCATCCGGAACGGCGACGGTGGAAACCACACTGCGTCCCGCCGGAACCGCGAAGGTCTGGCCGGCAAGCGTCACGTTGCCGGCGTCCTTGGCGTCGAACGTCGCGGTCACGGCGGCGGCGCGCACCTGTTCGACGGGAACGCCGCCCTCGCCGACCACGCCAATGCTCAGCGGGTTCCGGGTCAGTTCGTCGCCGCCCAACTTCGCGGCGGTGTCCGCACGGGTGACCGGCTTGTCCACCGCATTGAACGAGCCGGGAGCGGTGGTTTGGGCGTCGGCGGGCGTCTGGAACGCGGCCACGACCTCCACGCGCGCATCCGCGGCGGCGTTGGAGGACACCTTGACCTTTCCGGCCCGCACCGGCGCGAACACCGTCTGCGACGCATCATGTCCCTTGGCCACGAACAGCGCCGGCGATCCCTCCACATTCACGGTGGTGTCCTGCTTGGCGCCGATCACGCTGATGCGCAGCAGCGCCGACGTGGCGGCATCCAGACCGGGCAGCGTCAAATCCGCGCTCGCGTCGTCGGTGGACAGAGCGCCCATCCCGATCTCACTTTCCACCACGGGCACGCGGATACGGGCGTCATAGCCGATCGCCGGCGTGGTGGAGGCCAGTTGCGGCGTCCCCTGTTCCGAACCGTCCGCAGCATTCGCAGTCGTCGCGGGCGCGAAGCCGATCATCATGGCCGCGGCTCCCAGCGTCGCGATGGTTCTGCCGAGCCAATTCATCCTGGTCATCGTCACTTCCCCCATTCCGTGCGGTTGTCGCCAGCGCTCTTGCAAGTACGTACAACCTTGGATACCGTGCCGGTCACCGCGAGAGCGACGGCGACCGCGGCGACCGCTGCCACGCTCACGCCAGTGCGGCCGAGCTTGAACTGCTGCTGAGCACCGGCATTGTTCGTACCGTTGGCACCGCCGCTCTTCGGCTCGATTTTGCCGTTCTGCATGTTGGTGTTGTCATTGGGCTGCTGCGCGGCATTGTCGCCATTGCCGGTGTTACCGTCATTCCCGCTGTTACCGGCATTGCCGGTGCCACCGTTATTGCCCGTATCCTGACCGGAACCATTCTGGTTCTGAACACCGTTGCCGGAACCTGCGCCGCCATTGTTGTTCTGATTCCCATTGGAACCGGGTTGCTGTTCCGTTCCTCCATTGGAACCAGTGGCACCGCCGCCGTTGCCGCCGTTGGACTGGCCGGAACCGTTGCCGTTGGTCCCGCCGTTGCCGCCATTATTGGACTGGCCGCCGCCGGGCTGCTCATTCCCGCCGGGCTGACCGCCGTTGCCGCCACCGGGATTGGTATTGCCTCCCGGCTGTTCATTCCCTCCAGGCTGATCGTTGCCCCCTGGGTTGGTGTTACCTCCAGGCTGATTATTGCCGCCGCCGGGTTGCTCGTTCCCGCCGGGCTGATCGCCGCCACCAGATTCGCTTGTCTTGGGCAAGGTGACGTCAGCCGACTGTTCCGACAGCAGCACACCATTGCCATCCACAAAGGTAACCGATACATGGGCCGAGACCCCCGCGACCGAATACGACAGCGTCAGCGTCTTATTGCCCGCATCCGCACCCGTCACCGCAGTGTACCCGAGGAACGAATCCTTGAAGTTCAATGCCGTTCCGTCAAGAGCTCCGTTAACGGTACCGGGCTGACTGGGAGACGCCACGTCAACCCAAACCTGCGCGGTTTGCGCGGGCGCGACGAACTGGCCCGTGTAGCTATCCGCCTGAGCGGGCACAGTCAATCCCCCAAGCAGCACCACTGAACCGGCGAATGCGCCCAGCGCCACCCGCACCATTTCCTTCTTCTTACCTCGCATAAGCAGATCCTTTCACTACGAGGCCCTTCCTGATCCAGCGTTGCACTCCCCCCAAGACTTTTTGACCGCAAATCCGTCGTTTTTGATCGCGCAATTTCTCGTCAAAGCATCTATTCATCATGAATTCACAGCCCATTCCCCTTGTATTCACTCACATCAATGGGCGTAATTTTCGAATGCGACACCTTACATGTTTCAACCATTTCATCGCTTTCTGCGCGCAAATGACATAACACCCATACCCCCACTTGAATCGATCCACCGTAAGGGGCACACCTGAGACGATTAACCGGAGCATCATCGACCGCACCGTCTCAATGAGTTGAACGATCCATATGCCAACTGACCATCATGAAACCCCGGTGGTTTGTCAGGACGCGAATAGGCATCATATGCCGGATGCGACAGCGAACGGGCAAGACTGACATCAGCCTGCCGACGCTCGTGCTCATCCGCACGACATGCAACACTTGACAGTCAACCGTTAGGTCTGCTGGCCCCGAATCCATCCCTGCAATGCACGCCCATGCGACGTTCGCCGTATGGCTATCGTTAAATGAATCCGTAGCACCGTACTGTGCGGCTTGTGCGACTTGTGTGACTTAGGCTCCGCGCATACATGCCGCAACGCATCTGATTTGCGGGCTCAAAACGACGAAATCTGTGATTCTAAGTGCCAAACCCCCGCCACAGCGTCCGTTTGGCGCTTAGAATCGCCAATTTCGTCGTTTTGAGCCCGTAATGTCGCCGGCGGGGGTGCGGACTTTTTCTTGGACGGCTACACCGCCAGCCCAAGGTGTCTGCGGTATTGCACCGGGCTCATCCAGCCCAGCGACTTCTTGATACGGGTCCCATTGTAATGGGACAGGTAGGCGGCC
>NZ_WBSN01000017.1 GCF_009299475.1 Bifidobacterium avesanii
TGTACTCATACACGGTCAACAACCGACGGTCCGTCAACCATGCCCCAGGACACATGTAAACCATGTCCCAGGAGACACCGTCAACCATGCCCCGAGACATGCGTCAACCATCCGCTGAGACTAGACACCACGTAGTTCGGTATAACCGCGTACTTAAGGGCGGATTTCGGACTTTGCGGAATGCCATTCGCACTAGTGAGGGCGTCCGATGTGCGAGAAACCGGATATTCATTCCCGCATGTCCTTGCAAATCCGCGGTTTTCCGGAGGACGGCACGGACGATAGGCCGCCGTGGACGCCCCCACTTGCGTGAATGGCATTGCGCGAGACCCGGAATCCGCCCTCAAAGTGCAAAATGGCGGACACCGAACCCTGTCAGGACGGGCATCCCCAAGCGCCGTCCAGTACGCAATGCACTCACCGCCGTTCGATGCGCCTTCCCGCCAGCAGGTACACGCCCACGGCGAGCGGCACGGCGAGCATGAGCGCCGGGTAGAACCACGCCGGATCCAGGTTCGCGTACAGTTGGCCGCCGATGATCGGCCCCAGTGCCATGCCTAAGTCGAGCCCGATGCAGTACGTGGCGTTGCCGCGCCCGCCGTGCCCTTCGCCCGCGAGACGGACCGCGGCGGACTGGCTGACGGAGCTCATCAGGCCGTACGAGGCCGCCATGAGCACCGCGCCGACCAGCAGCCCGGCGTCGTCGCGCATCACGGCGAGCATGCCGAGCGTGACGATCATGCACGCCGAGCACAGCCACAGGAACCGGCGGAACGGCCAACGGTCGAACATGTTGCGCATCACCACGCGCAGCACCAGCAGCGCGACCGCGTACGACGGGAAGAAGAGACCGACGTCCACGCCCAGCCAGCGCGCGCCCACGTAGGTGACGATGTATGACTGCGTGGCGCAGTACGGGATGGCAAAGAGCATGAACACGAGCGCCACCGGGATCACGCGCACGGACACCACGCGTTCGAGCGGATTGCCCGGCGCCGCCCGCCGCAGCTCCGACCCCCGTGGTTCCGGGCGGCGCGGCGGCGTCCGGCGTTTCGCCCCGTCGTCGCGCACGGTCAGCACCATCACGAGGGCCGCAACCATGCCCGCGAACGCCACGCCGAACGCGGCCCGGTATCCGAACGCCGACTCCAACCGAATGCCGGTCGCCGGCCCCAGCGCCATGGCCAGCGCGTTGGCCAGCCCGTAGTACCCCATGCCCTTGCCGATGCGGTCCAACGGGATCAGCGCGGTCAGCCATGCCGCGAGGCACACCGACAGGCAGGAGAACCCGACGCCGTTGACGACGCGGGCCGCCATGACCACGCCCGCGGAGGGGGCGACGGCGTACCCGGCGTTCGCGACGATCATGAACGCCAGCGAAGCTACGGCGAGCCGGCGCAACGGCACGCGGTCGCTCAGCCGTCCGCCCCAAGGCCGGCAGAACAGGGAGACGACGTTCATGGTTCCCGCGATCATGCCGGCGAGCTCCCCTCCGGCGCCCAGTTCGTGCGCATACCCGACGATCATCGTGGTGCCCATCATGGTACCCGCCATGTAGAAGAAGCCGGCCGCCATGACGATCACAACGTCCCGCGTCATGAGCCCGCCGCCCGCCGCCGCGCCGCCGTTGTCCCTCGTTCGCACCGCATGCCTCCCGTCTTGCCGCATACCGTCCCGTACGCTCCTCGGTGTTGTACCAGCATGGCACTGTAGGTTCGCCGTCGCTGCCGCATGCCCGATTCGCGGTCCGCCGTCTTCCCGCGGAGGCGCCCCACCGCCGGCCCGCCGCCTACACCGCCGGCCGCCGCCTACACCAGCGGTTCGCGGGCGTGCAGCTCGCAGACGACGCCGGTCTTCTGGCGCACCCATTCGGCGGCCTGCAGCGCGGCGATGTTCCACAGCGCGTGCGGGATGCCGCCGAAGTCCGGCTGGGCCGACCAGAAGGTCAGGTCGTCCGGGAAGGCGGTGAGGGCCGTGCCCTCCTCCGGCGCCGATCCCCCGGCCGGCATGACCGTGCGATACAGGCGGCGGGCCAGCGTGGCCACGAACTCGTTGGCCGCGGCGAACGTCTCGTTGAGATGGTCCTCGGCGGTCACCGGCGGTCCGACGATCTCCCACGACTCCACGTCCGCGGCGTCCCAGTGCGCGGACTCGCCGCCCACCTTGCGCTCCAGCGTGACGAACAGCTTGGCGAATTCGCCGGACGTCAGTCCGGTGACCCTGCGGCGCGTGGCCAGCTCGATCGGCGTCATGCGCATCCTCCTTGCTTTCCGCGGCATGCCATCACCGCCATGGTATCCGCAGCGCCCGCCGCGTGAGGCGCCGACTCCGCCGCGTCATGACGGGTGACCACCAAGGGCATCCATCCATGTCGTTCGACGGCACGGATCACACAGTGCCGGCAGCAGAAGAAGGGATACGTAAGATTCTGCCGCGTTCGCGCCGCCCGCCCGAAGACCGGCATGCGACAGCGGCAATGACGTATCTCCAGAGTCAGGGGCGGATTCGACGAGCTGCGGGCAGATATCTGCGGAGTCAGGGCCATTGAACGGCGCATCATGAGTAGGCGATGACGGAATTCCGCGGTTTTTCAACAACGTTACCCGGAGGCGACGCCCCAAAGGGCCCCTGACTATGCGGATATCTGCCCGCATGGGCGGAAAACAGCCCCTGACTATGCAAATACCCTCATCGAATGGCCAGGATTCCGCTCCCGAACGGAACCGGAGCGTGGCGGCCGAGCCATACCACGCGGCGCGATCGCACAGCCGACACCGCCGGACCGGGCACGCCGGAAGCGATAATGTGGGATGGAGCGTTCCGCAGATCCGGAGGTGATACATGGCCGTTCGCATAGCGCCGATAGAACCGCGGTGGTTCGAGGAGAAGGCGCGGGTGCAGTCCCGCGCGTGGCGCGAGCTCAATCAGGGGAACATCCCGCAGGAGATCGTGGACGCGATCACCCCGAGGTTCGCGTTCAAGCTCACGCAAGCCCACGCCGAAGACCCGAATCAGGTCGTTCTGGTGGCGCTCGACGACGGTCATGTGATCGGATTCGCGGAGCTGCTGCGCACGCCGAGGCCGCCGATCGACCGGCCGGAAGCCGCCGAACTCGCGTCCCTGTACGTGCTTGCCGACCGTCATCGGCGGGGAGTCGGCCGGATGCTAGTGGAAGCCGGCATGCGGGCCGTCGGCAACGACCGTCTGGCGCTGTGGGTCGCGGGATTCAACGCCGACGCGCAGGGGTTCTACCGGCACGTCGGCTTTCGGGAGACCGGCCGCACGCAGACCGAAGACATGGGTCCCGAGCTGGAAATGATCAATTATTAGGTCATTCCAGCCCTTCCGTTACCATGGTGGGCGGTGGTTTGACCCGAATCCGACCAGCATGCGGACAAACGGGCCAAACATACAGACAGACTGGCAACGGCGGAATTCCAACCCCTCTTAAGGAGAAGCTGCAACCAATGGCAGAGTTTATCTATCAGATGATCAAGGCGCGCAAGGCCTACGGCGACCGCGTGATCCTCGACGACGTGACGCTGAGCTTCCTGCCCGGCGCGAAGATCGGCGTGGTGGGCCCCAACGGCATGGGCAAGTCCACGCTGCTCAAGATCATGGCCGGCATCGAGACCGTGTCCAACGGCGAGGCGACCTTGACGCCGGGTTACACGGTCGGCATCCTGCAGCAGGAGCCGCCGCTGGACGACACCAAGACCGTGGGCGAGAACATCAAGATGGCGTTCGGCCCCATCGCGGACAAGGTGGCCCGCTACAACGAGATCGGCGAGGAGATGGCGAACCCGGACGCCGACTTCGACGCCCTCATGGACGAGATGGGCAAGCTGCAGACCGAGATCGACGCGGCCAACGGCTGGGACCTCGACTCGCAGCTCGAGCAGGCCATGGACGCACTGCAGTGCCCCGACCCGGACACCCCGGTGAACGTGTGCTCCGGCGGCGAGCGCCGCCGCGTGGCCCTGTGCAAGCTGCTGCTCGAAGCCCCCGACCTGCTGCTGCTCGACGAGCCCACCAACCACCTCGACGCCGAGTCGATCCTGTGGCTGGAGCAGTTCCTGCACCAGTACAAGGGCGCCGTGATCGCCGTCACCCACGACCGCTACTTCATGGACAACGTGGCCGAGTGGATCTGCGAGGTGGACCGCGGCCAGCTGTACCCGTACAAGGGCAACTACTCCACGTACCTCGAGACCAAGGCGAAGCGTCTGGAGATCCAGGGCGCCAAGGACGCCAAGCTCGCCCGCCGCCTCAAGAACGAGCTCGACTGGGTGCGCTCCTCCCCCAAGGCCCGTCAGGCCAAGAACAAGGCCCGTCTGGAGCGCTACGACCAGATGGAGCAGGAGGCGCGCAACAACAAGAAGCTCGACTTCTCCGAGATCCAGATCCCGGCCGGCCCGCGCCTGGGCTCGCTCGTCCTCGAGGCCGAGCACATCCACAAGGCGTTCGGCGACCGCGTGCTCATCGACGACCTGTCCTTCACGCTGCCGCGCAACGGCATCGTCGGCGTGATCGGCCCGAACGGCGTCGGCAAGTCCACGCTGTTCAAGACGATCGTGGGCCTTGAGCCGCTCACCTCCGGCACGCTCAAGATCGGCGACACCGTGAAGATCAGCTACGTGGACCAGAACCGCGCCGGCCTCGACCCGAACAAGAACCTGTGGGAGGCGGTCTCCGGCGGCCTCGACTTCATCGAGGTGGCGGGCGTCGAGGTGCCGACCCGCGCCTACGTGGCCAGCTTCGGCTTCAAGGGCTCCGACCAGCAGAAGCTCACCAGCATGCTCTCCGGCGGCGAGCGCAACCGCCTGAACCTCGCCCTGACCCTGAAGCAGGGCGGCAACCTGCTGCTGCTCGACGAGCCCACGAACGATCTGGACGTGGAGACCCTCGAATCGCTGGAGAACGCGTTGCTCGGCTTCCCCGGCTGCGCCGTGGTGATCTCCCACGATCGCTGGTTCCTCGACCGCGTCGCCACGCACATCCTCGCGTGGGAGGGCGATGACGAGAACCCGGCCAAGTGGTACTGGTTCGAGGGCAACTTCCAGGCGTATCAGGAGAACCGCGTCGCCCGCCTCGGCGAGGACGCCGCCCGCCCGCACCGCCTGCACAGGAAGCTGACCCGTTAAGCCGACGGCACGGTGTGCCGTTGGTAGGGTCGGCCGAACGATGACAGTCGTGAGGAGACGATGAGACCGGTCGCAAGACCGGTCCATGGTTGCAGTGCCGAAGGCTGACCCGTTAAGCGAACGGCGGGTGTGTGCACATGCACGAATACAAAAACGGCGGATGCGCCGCCCTGCATAGTCAATATGCGGAAGCGGCGCATCCGCCGTTTTGCGTATACCGGAGGGGTTAGGTCAGAAATCGCAGTGCCTCGGCGCGGAACGTTGCAATCATGCGGTTTGTTCGCGAGGGGCTGCGATTTCTGACCGTCCTCTCCATATAGAACACCTAACGCCTCACCCCCGGCCCTGCAATTGGGGACCCGCCCATAAAGGACGGGGCTCAATCCGGCCTTCGCCGCCGTGGTGGCGGCTCAGGCTGCGCCGGCGAAAAGCCCGCAGGGCTTTTCGCTTATCGGCGCAGCCACACCGTCATCTCCCCCAGACCGCGGTTGGCCCAGACGAAGTACGGGATCAGGGTGAGTTCGGAGGCCTTCTCCACGGCCGGCGCGTAGTCGGCGTACAGGCCCTCGCCGGGCTTGAGGCCGTCGTCCGTCAGGCGCAGCGCCGGCACGCCGAGTTCTACGATCGGGAAGTCGAACACGTCGTCCACGCGCCGCACTTCCACGCCGGACATGTCGTACCCGGCGCGGGCGAAGTCCACGCGGTTGAGCTGCAGTCCGGCGCCGTTGTCCGTCTGCTCGGCGCAGAACGTGATCGGGCCGCGCACGAAGGCGACCTTGTCCAGATCCTCACGCACCTGCGGGTTGGCCCGCTTGGCGCGCACCGGCATCGGGAAGTCGAACGCCACGACCTCGCCGTCGCGCCACCCGCCGGACAAATACAGGTATCCGTCGCGCACCTCGGCGCTCTTGCCCGCGGCCCCGAACGTGCCGGCCAGTTCGGCGGCGGCCACTCCGGACGCGGTGACGCCGTCCACGGTCACCCTGACGTCGCCCGGTATGGTCCATCCGGGAATGCGGAACGCGAGCGAGGCGTGGACCGGATCGTCGCCCGATTGTCCCAGACCGTCGACGTGCACCACGTAGCGCGCCTTGCCGCCCCACGGGATTTCGCTCGTGCCTTCGAGGGTGAGCGTGCGGCGGGCGTCGCCTGACTCATCGGAGAACGTCGCGGTGGCGCGACCCCCGGCGTACAGGTGCACGAACAGCGTGTCGTCGTTCGCGGTGAACGCGTATTCGCCGATCGAGCTGACGATGCGCGCGATGTTCGGCGGGCAGCAGGCGCACCCGAACCACTTCTGGCGCACGGGCTTGACGTGCCCGATGCGCTTGTCCTTGGCGCACGCCTCCGGGTTCACCTCCAGAGGGTTCACGTAGAAGAAACTCTTGCCGTCCAGCGCCATGCCAGCGAGCACGGTGTTGTACAAGGCCTGCTCCATCACGTCGCCGTATTCGGACCTCGCCTCGATCTGAAGCATGCGGCGGGCGAAGAACGCGAGCGAGATGGCCGCGCAGGTCTCCGAGTAGGCGGTGTCGTTGGGCAGATCGTAGTTGTAGGAGAACGCCTCGCCCTCGTGCGTGCCGCCGATGCCGCCGGTGATGTACAGCTTCTTGTCCACGATGTTGCGCCACAGGTTGCGGCATGCGTCGTACAGCGTGGCGTCGTCGGTTTCGCGCGCCACGTCGGCCATGCCGGAGTACAGGTAGCCGGCGCGCACCGCATGGCCGACGGCCTCGCGCTGCTCGCGCACGGGCTTGTGGGCCTGCGCGTAGGGCTTCTCGAACGTCCAGTTGGTGTCGGTGTAGTGGTCGCGGCGGTCGCGTTCGCCCTCGTAGTCGAAGTAGTTGGGCTCGGTGCCGCGCTCGTCGATGAAGAACTTGGCGAGTTTGAGGTACTTCTCGCAGCCGGTGGCCTCGTAGAGGCGGACGAGCGCCATTTCGGCGATCTCGTGGCCCGGGTAGCCCTTGCACTGGCCGGGGTCCGGGCCGAAGTAGTCGGCCACGTAGTCGGCGAAGCGCTCGGCGGCCTTGAGCAGCTTGTCTTTGCCGGTGCCCTGCCAGTAGGCGATCGCACCTTCGATGAGGTGGCCGAGGCAGTACAGCTCGTGGTGCCAGCGCAGGCAGTGGAACGCTCGGTCCATGCCGTTGAGGATGTAGTAGGTGTCGAGGTAGCCGTTGTCGAGCTGGGCGTCGCACACGATGTCGATGGCCCCGTCGGCGATCCGCTCGAGTTCGGGGTCCGGATGGTTGACCAGCGAATAGCCGACCGCCTCGACCCACTTGGCGAAGTCGGTGTCCTGGAACACGTAGCCGTAGAACTTGTCCGGGTCGGGGTGGGCCGGATCCTCGGGCAGCGCGTTGAAGCCGCGGTACGAGTACGAGGGCGCCTCGAACGCCTTGCCCTGCTCGCCCTTGCGGTGCTTTTGGCGCACGGCGGCCTTGAAGTTGTGCATGCAGTAGCTCGGATCCGCGCCGGGCACGCGGTCATTGAGGGCCTCCCACTGGTAGGGTATGACCTCGGTGCGCACGAGCTCCTGCTCGCGGTGCCAGAATGCGTCGGTGATGGTGACGTCGTGCAGGTCGAGCGGCCTGCTGAAGCGTGCGTTGTCCATATGCGTTACACGTCCTTGTATATGGGTGATTAACGATAACTCACAGGATATTGCACAACGATCCGCCGCGCGATGGACGGAGGAGCGATTTGGTGCCAAAAAGTCGGGCATTCGATGTGATAGCGGCAATCGGCCATCGACGCCCGCACGTCCGGCCGACCCGACCGGGAGCACGGGCCTGCGTCCGGAGGCGGGGACGGATTCCCGGAGAAGCGCGCATCCTCGGCGCGGACGCGGCAAGAACGACTCCGTGACAATGCCCGTTCCGTGACAATGCCCGTGACACAGACCGCCCTCGCCGGACCATCCTTCAACGGGATGCTTGGAGTTCCGCCATTTCCGCAGGACCGTGACCGAGACCGCCCGGTCACGGTCACGGCCAATGTCACAACCGGTCAGTGTCACGGGCACTGTCACAGCCACAATCAGTCACACCGGTCACGCACCTGCCACGCACGGTTTCATCATGCAAACTGCCCACCGATAGGCTCGACGACACAGCCAATGCAACGCACCGGCAAACCCGCCGGCGCAACCTTACCGGCAAAACTCACAAAACTCATCGATGGAACAGCATGCGCTTGGCGTAGGCGTTGCGGTACTGGGTGGGCGTCATGCCGGTGGCGTCCTTGTACGCGCGCATGAAATGGTGGGCGTCGCGGAACCCGAGCGCGGCCGCCACCTGCCCCACGGTGTCGTTGGTGTCGGTGAGGAGCCAGTTCGCCCGTTCCATGCGCTTGCCCACGATGAACGCGCGCAACGATTCGCCGGCGAGCGCGCGGAACAGCTGGGAGAGGTACTTGGGGTTGTACCCGAAGTGCCGCGCCACGTCCTGCACCTTGAGGTTGCGCGCGAGGTTGAGGTTCACGTAATCCACGATGTCGTAGTACAGCTGCCGCCGCGCATGGTCGGCGATGTCCGCCGAGGTCTTCTCCTGAAAGACCTGATGGTATAGCTCGCACAGCACGCCGGTGGCGAGGTACCCCAGCGCGAACCGTTCGTAGCCGGACCGCACGGCGTCCTGCAGCTGCCGGAGCATCACCAAGAGGCGCTCGGCGTCGGGCATCGCGCCGGCCTGCGGCAGATACAGCACGGCCGGATTCTCGTCGGGGAGCCTCCCGACCGGCCGCTCGGGGGAGATCGGCGGCGTGGGCGCGGCGGGCAGAGGTCCGGCAAGGTCCATTTCGCGCACCTCGCGGTCCGACGACTGGAAGTGCATCCAGTAGAAGCTGCACCGCGACTCGCGGAACCCCACGCGCCGGCCGTCCGCGCTGGGCGGCAGCAGCAGGTACTCCCCCTCCCCCACCGTGTGGTCCTCGCCCAGATAGCTCAGGTACAGCGTGCCCTCGGTCATGACGATAAGCTCCCAGTCCCCGAGCCCCATGTCCTCGTGCCTCCACAGCGGCGAGGGCGCCTCGAACTTGCCGGTGTAGTCGTAGCGCACCGGCGCAGTCACGTCGATCGAGTATCCGAGCATGACTTCACCATAGTCGATCCGTCATGAATTCCCAAGGTCTTGAATTCCCAATCATCTAACCTTTCGGCACCATATTCGACCAACATCCATCGCCCGGTCCGCACCGCCGCCCATATGATGACAGCAGTTGGAACGCCACGACACCATCCAACGAGCCACCGAACAATCAGCCGCGCCAAACAGCGCGAACGTCCCATCGGTCCGGCGCAACGCAGCGCCCATGCAAAGGAGAAACCATGCCCAACAATATCAGAATCACAGCAACGGCGGCCATTACGGCGGCGCTGCTCGCCCTCGCCGGATGCGGCTCCGGACAGGGTGGAGCATCCTCCGCGGAAACTTTCGATCCGAACGCCAAAACGGAGATCACCTTGGGCGGCTGGTCGCTGTCCACGGCGAACAACGAGTTCAAGACCCTTGCGGACGGCTTCATGAAGAAGTATCCAAACGTCACCGTCACACTCAAGGAATACTCGGCCGACGACTTCGACAAGCAGATGACCACCGACCTGTCCGGCGGCAACATGCCCGACGCCTTCCCCATCAAGAATCTCCAGAAGTACTACCTGTACGCCAAGGAATCCGGCGCGCTGGCCGATCTCAACTCCGTCGCCGCGACCTACAGGGACGACAAGAACATCGACATCTCCCAGTACAACATCGACGGCACGTACTACGCGCTGCCCTACCGTCAGGACCTGTCGGTGCTCTTCTACAACAAGACCATGTTCGACAAGGCCGGCGTGGCCGTCCCCGACGGCACTTGGACGTGGGACGACTACATGAGGACCGCGCGCGAACTCAAGCAGAAGCTGCCCGCGGCCGGATACGACCCCGCCTCGGTCTACCCCACCTACCACCACTCCACATGGCAGGCCTACGGGCAGGCGATCGCCACCGCGCAGGCCGGCGACGCCGACAAGTTCCAAGCCGGCGACTTCGACTACATGAAGGACTACTACAACAACGTCTTCCTGCCCGCGCAGGATGAGGGACTGACGATCAGCTACAACACCGCGAACGCCACCAAGGTGCAGTACGCCGCCCAATTCGACACCGAGAAGGCCGCCATGATGCTCATGGACACCTGGCAGGTCGGGGGCGTGATCACCGACGCGCAGACCGGCAACGGCGATAAGTTCGAATGGGGCATCGCCCCGCTGCCGCAGAACGCCTCCAACACCTCCGGCACACCGGTGACGTACGGCGACCCGACCGGCTTCGCGGTGTTCGAAAACTCCAGCGGTCAGAAGCGCGCGGCGGCCATGGAGTTCGTCAAGTGGGCAGCCGGCGAGGAGGCCTCGGCACTGCTCGCCCAGACTCACTCCACCCCATCGTACTTCTCGCAGAAGGTGATCGACACGTACTTCGCCGCCGAGGGCGTGCCGCAGGACGAGCTGTCCCGTACCACGTGGTCCAAGCACACGGTCAAGCCGGAGAACCCGGTCACCGCGAAAACCAACGAGATTCAGGGCAACCTCAAGATCGCGCACTCCACGATCATGACCGAAACCGGTTCCGTGGACGCGGCGCTCGCCAAGGCCTCGGCCGACACCAAACAGCTCGGATAGCCACGCGGGGAGGTGATGCCTAGACGATACGCACAACTGCAATTCTTCCTTTCACCTTGGCAAGGCCCCGAGAAAATCCAACAAGGATGCCCGGGGCCTTGCCCATACACCCGCCCGCTGCGCAAACGGACCAGCATCAACACCAAGGAATTTCCATGACCAGCCAATCGCCCGCACCCGTCCGTCACCGCATCGCCGTATGCACCGACGCCCCCGTCAAACGTCAGGGGCCCCTGTTCGGCCTGTTCTTCGAGGATCTCAACCACGCCGCCGACGGCGGACTGTACGCCGAACTCATCCAAAACCGCTCGTTTGAGTTCTCCCCGATCGACAATCCCGACTACACGGCGATGACCGGCTGGACCGTGCTGGGCGACGAACGCCCCGACAGCGACGATGAGACCGCCGCGGCCGGAGACGGCGTTCCCGACGTTCCAACCGCGCCGAGTCCGGCGCTCGCACGGGTGAGCGCCACGCACCCACTCAACGACGCCAACCCCCACTACCTCATTCTCGGCCCGTCCGACGCCGATCTCGCCGGTGTATCCAACGCGGGCTTCAACGACGGCATTCCGATCGCCGCCGGAGCGGAGTACGGCTTCTCCTGCTTCGCGCGCATCGACGGGCAGTCGGCCGCGGCCATGGCCACGCTGCGCGTCGAACTGCGCTCGGCGGATCTCTCCGTGGTCCGCGCCGCCGCATCGTTTGATCTCATGCCCGGCGACTGGCACAAATATGAGGCCGTGCTCGTTCCGGACTCCTCCGACCCCGCGGCCGTGCTGGTCGTGCACTGCGACGAACGGGCCACGCTCGACCTTGACATGATCTCCCTGATCCCGCACGACACCTTCGACGACGAACACGTGTTCCGCCGCGACCTGACCGAGAAGATCGCCGACATGCATCCGCGCTTCCTGCGCTTTCCCGGCGGCTGCCTCATCCACGACGGTTCGTTCAACGCCTCCGACCGGGACGCCGCCTACCGGTGGAAATTCACCGTCGGGCCGGTTGAGCGGCGCCCCAGCAAACGCAACCGCTGGAAGTACAACCAGACGTTCGGCCTCGGCTTCTACGAGTACTTCCGCCTGTGCGAGATGATCGGCGCGGAACCCGTGCCCGTGCTCTCGCTCGGCTGCAACTCGCACATCGACGCCGCCGTGCCCATGGACGCGATGCAGGAGTGGATCGACGACGCGCTCGACCTCATCGAGTTCGCCAATGGCCCGACGGACAGCGCATGGGGCCGCGTGCGCGCGGACATGGGCCACCCGGAGCCGTTCGGCCTGAAGTATCTGACTCGGCAACGAGGAGGAATACCCCGAGTTCTATGAACGCTTCAAGGAGGCCGTGCGGCAAATCCACGAGCGGCATCCGGAAATCGTCATCGCGGGCAGCGCAGGCGTGAGCCCGCATGCTGACACGTACGGTCCCTCCTACGCGCAGGCGGACCGGCTCGGCGTGCCGCTCATGGACGAGCACTACTATCAATCGCCCGAATGGCTCGTCATGAACGCGCGGCGCTACGGGGACCATCCCTACCGCGCCAAGGCGTTCATCGGCGAGTACGCCTCGCTCGACGACACATGGTTCAACGCCCTGGCCGAGGCGGCCTTCATGACCGGATTGGAGCGCACGCCCGCCGTGGCGATGGCCTGCTACGCGCCGCTGTTCAACAACGTGAAGTACACGAATTGGAAGCCCGATCTCATTCAGTTCGACGGCGACGCGTCCTACGGCACGCCATCCTACTGGGCGCAATGGCTGTTCATGCGCAATCAGGGCGAGGAGCTGCTGAGCACATCGGACGACGTGGCACACAGGGAAACCGACGCATGGCCCATGCGCGGCGCGGCGTCGATTCGCGTGCAGGTCGCCTACATGACGATCGACGATCTGACAATCCGCACCCTCGATGCGGACGACCCAACTGTGCTGACGAATATCGACCATGCCGAACTGCGTCCGGACGGGGAGCGTCTGCTGCCCCTCGATACCGGCGACGGCGACGGCTTCCATCTGGAGTTCAACTTCACCGTGCCCCGGCTGCCCGCCAATCCCGGCCCCGGTGACACGGATATCGTCATCCGCTTCGCCGGCACGAGCGACAAGGACTACGCGGCCGTCACGATCAACGGAGTGTGGGGACGCATGCTGACTCTGAGCACGGTCGAACACGGCAAGGAGTCCCCGTACGTCATGGACCATATGAAGTGTCTGCCCGGGGAACGCCATCACGCTGTGCTGGAGGCGGATCACGGGCATGTGACCTTCCGGCTCGACGGGCGCGAGGCATTCAGCCAGCGGCTTACCCCCTACAATCCGGACGACCTGTACTATTCGGTGGTCCGCGACGCCGACGGCACGATCGTGGTCAAGCTGGTCAACGTGACCGACATACCCGTGGACGTACGGCTGGACTTCGACCATCCGGTGAAGACGACCGCGGAGGCGGAGCGTATGGACGGATTCGCGTTGGACGCGCGCAACGACTTCGGCAATCCGACCCGCGTCGTTCCCGCCTCTCAGCGGCTGACCGTTGACGGCGCCGAAGCCGGCGACGCCACCGTCAACGGCTTCGATTATCCACTGCCGCCCCACGCGATCCACGTGCTGCGCCTCGGCATGTAGAAAACGGCGGCTTGCCGCGCGCGGGAACGGTCAGGACCGCCCGGCGCCGCGCGCGTCCTTCTCCTGCGGTTCGAGCACGTGCACGTCCATGCCGGGCAGGCGGCCCCACGAGTACACGGCCATCATGGTGGCGAACGTGGGCACGCCCGCGCCGAGCGCCACGAACAGGCCGGGCCATTGGACGTACGCCCATACGGTGATGACGAACAGGCACAGCACCATGAGGCTGCACATCGGGCGGGCGATCACCATGGCGAGCGAGGTGCGCAGCACCCACACGGGCCCCTCGTCGAAGTTGACGTGCACGGCCCAGCTGACGAACACGAACAGCCCGTAGATCAGGTTGAGCACAAGCAGCGCCCCGGACACGCCGTACCCCACGCGCCCGAGGTCGTTGTGCTGCACGAACCAGTACTCCCACACCAGCAGCGCCCACACGAGAAACTGCGGCCAGCCGAACAGGTTGGCGGGCCCGAGTTCCTGCCACCACGCCCGGTGGAACGTGAGCCACGACCGCTTCACGCTCCACGAACGATCCTGCACGTCGATGAGCCACGACCGGTAGGTGGCGTAGGCGGCCGCGATGGACGGGAACAGGCCTCCGACCACCAGACCGAGCAGCGTGTGGACGATGAACGCCACGTTGACCACGAGGATCATGAGAATGATGCGGCATACGTATTCGTAGCCGACGGCAAAGCGCTTCATCGCGGTCCTCCCTGACACGCTTCGGAAACGGACGACATCATTCAGCGTACCTCAGTGCACCCGAAGCACGGTGAACGACCATGCGGGGGCCGTGTACGTGCCGCCGGTCAGATCGACGGCGACGCTCTGCGGCTCGGTGGGCGCGGCCTCGCCCTTGACGCCGGCGTGCGGTTCGCCGGTCAGCATGGTGGCTTCGATCCGCGCGAGGGAACGATCGGCCGCGGGCAGCGCCGCATCACCGGGCAACGCCTCCAGCACGGCGCTCAGATCCACGTCCGCCGGCTCGTCCATGGCGTTGACCACGCGCACATACGTCACGCCCTCGGCCTCGTTGCGGGCCACGGTGACCGTGCGACGCACCTCGCGGATGCCGTCCTCGCGGGCGTCGGCCACCGCTACACCGTTCACGCGCGCGGTCACATGGCCGCCCTCGCGTTCCACGTGCAGGTCGACGGTCAGCGCATCGCCCGGCTTGAGCGGCCGTCCGGACGGATAGGGCCTCGGGTCGGCGTACCCCGAGGCGAAGCCGTCACGGACCGCCACGAGGTTCGTATTGCGCTGGCCGATGCGGAATTCGAAGTGGTCGGCGCCCGTCACGTCGCCGAACTTCACGGAGCAGTTGTCCCAGTAGCCTTCGGAGCCGGCATAGTCGACGGTGAAGCGCAGGTCGTACCGGGCGGAATCCACGCGCACGCCGCAGTCCGCCCAGTTCGCGCCCGTGCCGTTGCCGACCGTCACGTCCGCGACCGGATGTTCCACGCCCTCGGCGTCCGTGAGCACGATGTCGCGGAAGCGCGCGTGGGACGATCCGCCGAACGCGATGCCGGCACGGTCGGCCGCCGGCCGGTCGAACGCCGCGTCGCCCTCCACGTCCACCGGCAGCGCATGGTCGGCCGGCGTGGTGGCGAACATGCGCTGCACCCAGTAGCTGTAGGTGCGGTAGATGCGCTCGTTGTCGAAGTAGATGAGGTTCGGATCCCAGCCGTTGTGACCGTTCTTGCAGAACAGGGGCGCGTAGGAGGCCATGTGCACCACGTCGCCGTTGAGCTCCATGCGGCCCATGATCGCCGCCTCGCTCAGCGCGTTGAGCAGCGTGGTGCCCCACGAGCCGTATTCGCCCAAGTACACCTTGGGGCCTTTGCGGTTCGCGTGGTCGTAGTGGTCGAGGTGCTTGAACCACCACGAGGGAGCCTGATACGAGTGCTCGTCCACGATCGGCACGCCGATTTCGGCGGCGTAGCGCCAGCCTTCGTCGTAGTCGGCGCCGAACGGGGCGGGACCGACCGTGCCGACGACGGTGATCTCCGGATGCTCGCGGCGCACGGCGTCGAAGATGCGGCCGAACCGGCTTTCGAACACGGCGTCGATCCTGTCCTCGTTGCCGATGCCGAGGTATCTGAGCCCGAACGGCTTCGGGTGGCCCCACGCGATGCGGCGCGCGCCCCACGCGGTGGTCCCGTCTCCGTTGCAGAAGTCGATGAGGTCGAGCACATCGCGGATGTAGTCGTCCAGTTCGGCGGCGGCGACGGGGATGGGCCCGCCGTCCGCGTTCTGGCAGCACACGCCGGCGGCGAGCACCGGCAGCGGTTCCATGCCGAGCGCCTCGCACAATTCGAGGTATTCCATGTAGCCGATGCGCTTGGACTGGTGGTAGCCCCACAGGTTGTAGTCCTGGCGGCGGTGCTCGACCGGACCGACCGAATCCTTCCATTGGTAGGTGTTGTCCGGGATGCCGCCGTGGGCGACGCATCCGCCGGGGAAGCGCATGAACCGGGGTTTCAAGTCCGCGAGCACGTCCACCAGATCGGCGCGCATGTGCTTGAGTCCGTGGCTGGTGCGAACGGGTTCGAGGGAGACGAAGTCGAGCGCGACCACGCCGGGTTCGGGGAACGCGAGGCGGATGCGACCGGCTCTGGCGGATGCCGTGGCGGTGAGCTCGGCGGTCAGCTTCCGCCAGCCGGGGGCGTCCGGCACGGCGCTGTCGGTCTGTCCCTCCCAGACCGCCGGATCGGGCGCGGCGTCTACCGGCTCGGCAGTGACCGTGGCCTTGCCGGCCTCGTTGCCGTCGTCGTCAAGCAGCGCGATTTCGATGGTCATGGGCCGCGCCGCCTCGCCGTTCAGACCGGTCTGAACACGGGTCCATACGGAGAACGCGTAGCGCTCCCCCGCAGCGAACGTCACGCCGTCGTAGCCGGCGTTGTCGAGGTACGCAGGCGCCTTGGCGATCTCCGCCACCACGTGATGCGGATTCTCCACGGCCACCGGGTTGCGCAGGCTGATCGCGAAGGCCGCCGCGGACCCGTCCGGCACGGTTTTGGTCCAGCCGGTGAACGGTCCCCATGAGTCGCCGTCGCGGCGTGAGAATTCGAAGGACCCGTTGCGCACGAGCTCGCTGGCCAGTCCCCCGTCCGCCGAGGAGCTGATGTCCTCGAAGAAGACGCCCCACAGGTCGGTGCTGATCGCACGGGCGTCGGACGGCTTCGGGGTGACGCGGAGGACGGCGGGGTTGCATGGTGTTGACGACGTAGTCATATCGGTTCCTTCTGCGGATTCCTTGGGGTTGCGCACACTCGCACGCATGCGCCGGCGCGGAGGTCGGCGGCGACACACATATGCGCGGGCACTGCCGTTCCCGTGCGGCGTGGTGTACAATACAACCTTGTACTTAACGTTAACCCTATCAGAGTCGATTCATCAACGCAAGGAGCCATCCCATGAGCGGTTCGCCACTCGAAAACGCCGTCAACACTGCCAACACAACCAACGGCGCCCCCACCACCGCCTATCTGTTCGCCTACTTCACCGGTCAGGAGCAGCGGCATTCCGACGAGCAGATCTACTTCGCCGTCAGCCGCGACGGCGCCCACTGGGAGGATCTCACCGCCGACGGCCATCCCGTGCTCGAATCGCGCATCGGCGAGAAGGGCGTGCGCGACCCGTACCTGCTGCGCAGGCACGACGACTCCGGCTTCGTACTCATCGCCACCGACCTGAGCATCCACGCGCGCGGCGGCTGGGGGCACTCCTACTCCACGGTCAACGGGAGCACCGGGCTGATCGTGTGGGAGTCCGCCGATCTGGTCCACTGGTCGAATGCGCGCCTGGTGGACGTGGCCTCGCGGATCCCGGGCGCCGGCATGGCGTGGGCGCCGGAGGCCGTGTGGGACGAGGACCGGGGCCAGTACATCGTGTTCTGGTCCACCGCGGCCAACGGCGAGTTCGGCAGCCCCCTGAGCAACGTGAAGGGCAGCACCACCAACGTGTACTACGCCACCACCACCGATTTTTCCGTGTTCTCCGACCCGGTGCGCTGGATCGACGTGGAGCACAGCATCATCGACACCACCATGCTCAGGGCCGACGACGGCTGGTGGTACCGCGCCTCCAAGGACGACCGGATCGTGATCGAGCGCACCCGCAACCCGTACGCCGTGACCGAGTCGATCGAGGTGCGCGACGATCCGCGGCAGTGGAGCCTCGTGGGCTCGCTGCAGTCGATCTTCGGCAATGATCATTACTCCGCCCGCTACCTTGAGGGCCCCGAACTGTTCCGCTACAACGACGCCGACGTCAGGACCGTCAACAGCCGGCGCATGGCCTACGGGCTCATGGCCGACCAGTACCACGAGTCGAGGGGCTACCTGCCGTTCCGCTGCGCAGACCTCGCCAGCGCCGACCCGGCCGACTGGCAGCCCGCGGACGACGTGGACTTCGGCCCGCTCAAGAAGCGCCACGGCACCATCCTGCCCATCACCGAAGCCGAGTACCGCGCGGTCATCGCCGCCTTCAAGCGCTAGGGAGGACTCATGACCGACGCACGCGAACCGTATGAGGCCTACCTGTGGGTCTACTTCACCGGCGAGGGGCTCGGCGGCGAGCGCCTGAGTCTCGCCGTCTCCCGCGGCAACACCGCGCTCGACTGGATCACGCTCAACCACGGCCGTCCGCTGTTCGAGTCGCGGCTCGGCACGCGGGGGCTGCGCGACCCGTTCATCCTGCGGTCGCATCCGGACGACCCGAACGTGCCGGACGGCGAAACCCGCTTCTGGATGATCGCCACCGACCTCAACGTGCATGACCTGCCCGGCAGGTTCCACGAGGCGCAGATCCGCGGCTCGCGGTACGTGGAGATCTGGGAGTCGGACGATCTGGTGCACTGGTCCGACCAGCGGCACGTGAAGGTCAACACCAATCTGGCCGGCAACACGTGGGCGCCCGAGGCACACTGGATCGACGAGCTCGGCGCCTACGCCGTCTACTGGTCGTCGAACCTGTACGATTCGCCTTCCGACGGCCCCGACGCCCGTCCGGACGCCACCTACAACCGGCTCATGGTCGCCACGACCGCCGACTTCCGCACGTTCGGCGAACCGCAGGTGTGGGTGGACGTCCGGCGCGATCCGGACGGCTCCGGCTTCGGCACGATCGACGCGACCGTGACGAAGCATGCCGGCGTCTACTACCGGTTCGTCAAGGACGAGGCCACCATGACCATCCGCGAGGAGCGCTCCACGCGGTTCATGGCCACGGTCGAAGGCTCCTATCCGGGCGCCGAGGGGCCCGCGGACGCGTGGACGCTAGTCGGTGACAAAATCGGCGACGGCTCCCCGAACGGCTACGGCGGCGTGTTCGACGGCGGCGAGGGCCCGTCGATCTTCCCCGCGAACCCCGGAGACGAGACCGGATTCGCGTGGTACCTGTTCATCGACCAGCCGCGCTACCACCACGGCCCGAACCACTATGTGCCGTTCGCCACGCGGGACATCGCCGATCCGCGCGGCTGGCGATGCGTGGGCGATCTCATGCCCGAGTCGCGGATGCCCACCAACGCGGACGGCGGCCGCCCCCGCCATGGCACGGTGATCCCCATCACCGCCGCCGAGCGCGACCGCCTTCTCGCGGCACTGGGCTGAAGGCATTGAGCTGAAGCGCAACAAAGCGCCTCCGGGCAACCGATTTCCTCCGATTTCGGCTGCCCGGAGGCGCTTTTTCACAAGTTTGCGTTCCGCGCGGTCGCGACCCGCGCCGCCATTACCGCTCGGCGTAGAGGCCGGCGGCGTCGGCGGCGACGATGCGGTCGTATTCGGCGCGGGACAGGCTCATCACGCCGCCGTGCTTGGTGTGCGGGGTCATGAAGAAGCGGTCGTTCCTGAGGTAGTCGAAGCCGCGGTCGGGGTCGTCGGTGACCATCGGGCGGTAGCCGATCGAGGGGATCACATCCACGTACAGGTACGTGCGGCTGTCGGAATGCGAGGCGAACAGAGCCGGCCCCTCAAGACCCGCGGCGCGGCCGTCCGGGACCCATTCGGCGCCGATGCCCTCCTGCACGACGGTCCACTCGGCTTCCGGCTCCCACCAGCGCGGCGCGTCGGTGGCGTCCAGCCAGATGCCCGCGGTGCCGGAGTGGCCGTCCGACCCGGAGGAGCCGTTGTCCTTGGTGGCGCGGTAGGTGCGGACATGGCCGTCGGCCGCGCGGCGCTGGAGCATGGTGGTGTCGATGGTGGAGTGTCCGCGGTCGATGAACGTGCCGCCGAACTCGAAGGTCTCGTTGGTGAAGTCGCGGGTGGCGCCCCACATCACGCGGTCGTAGGAGTCGGCCTTGTGCTCCGGGTCGTCCTGCGCGAACAGCTTGCTGGACCAGTAGAGCACGAACGCGCCGCGGCCGCCGGGCGTGTCCTCCGGGTAGTAGTCGGCCACCCACAGGGCCTCGGGCGCCCATGCCATGCCGAGCGGGGCGTGGCCGCCGCCGGGCAGGGCGGAGACGTCGAGCGCGCGCGGCTCGCTGAAGTGGACCAGATCGTCGGTCTCCCAGATGATGAGGTTCGTGCTGCCGTGGTGCGAGAAGCCCCACCAGTCGGAGTGCGAGTCGGAGCCGTGGCCGCCGGCGAACACCTGCAGGTCGGTGGCGATGATGTACACGCGGCCGGTTTCGGGGTTGCGCGTGAGGTACGGGTCGCGCACGCCCTTGGTGCCGAGCGGCGAAGTGAGGACCGGTTTGCCGCCGTTGAGCGGGATCCAGCGCTCGGGGTCGTCGCCGTCGGAGCGGTCGAGGTAGATGCGCTCGGCGTAGTGCTCCGGGTCCTCGATGAAGTGGACGAGCAGGTAGCCGTACGGGTCGTCCGGAGCCTGCGGCTGGGGAACGATCGCATGGACGGTTGACGATTGGGACATGGAATGGGCTCCTTGGCATGGGAACGGCGGCGGAACGCGGTTGTGACCCGTCCGCCGACCACTCTGGTACAACGTTGTTTTTATTGTATGCGACCACCGGTACGCAACCGGCGCGACGACGGTCGCGATCCGCGTCGAAAAGGGGAAAGCCGCCCGCGCCGCAGGAAGAAAGGAGACGACGCGGGCGGCGGAATAGGAAGGTGTTCGGGGGTAAGTATGTGTGCGGCGGCCGAGCCGGAGAGGGTGAGGGACCGGCCCGGACGCCGCATGTCCTGCATTGCGCGATGGACGGAAGCCCGACCCGCGGCTCGATTCGCAGCTCGACCTCGCGCCTTGACCCGCAGCCCGACCCATGGTCCGGCCCTCGGTCCGCCCCGCAGCCCGTCTGCAACTCGTCCGCAGCTCGATTCGCAACCCGTCATTTGTTCCAACCTGCACCCCCCTCCGGCGCAGCTTGGAACAAATGACCTCGAATCGGGCCTCCGAACGGGGCATTTCGACGTCAAACGTTCCAGTTTGAATCGTTTGGGGCGCGGGTTGGAACGAATGACGGGCGCGGGCACCATCGGACATGGACACGGGCGCGGCGCGGCGCGAACACGGGCGCGGGCCGATGGAGGCTCAGCCCTTGACCGCTCCGATCATGACGCCCTTGTTGAAGTACTTCTGCAGGAAGGGGTAGAGGATCAGCAGGGGCAGGGTGGAGACGAGGATGATGCCGTACTTGATCTGGTCGGCGAACAGCTGCTGCTGCGCGGCGTTCATCATCGCACTGCCGGTCTGGGACGTGTTGGCGAGCAGGATGTCGCGCAGGACGTTCTGCAACGACTGCTTGTCGGCCTTGTTGATGTAGATGAGGCCTGTGGAGAAGTCGTTCCAGTGCTGCACGAAGTAGTACAGCATGATCACGGCCATGATGGCGGCGGACAGCGGGATGACGATCTTGAAGAAGAAGCCGTAGTAGCTCTCGCCGTCCAGCTGGGCGGCCTCGAACAGCTCGTTCGGGATCGAGGACTCGAAGAACGAGCGGGCCACGATCAGGTTGAACACGTTCACGGCCTGAGGCAGGATGAACACCCACATGGAGTTGAGCAGCCCGAGCTCCTTGTACAACAGGTAGTTCGGGATCATGCCGCCGGCGAAGAACATGGTGAACGTGAACAGGAACATGATCACGCGGCGCGGCTTGAACTCCCTGCGGGACAGGGCGAACGCGGCCGGGATGGTCACGGCGATGTTGAGCACGGTGCCCACCACGGAGTAGACGATCGTGTTCCAGTAGCCCTGCCAGATGCGCCCGTCGGCGAACACCATCTCGTAGCCCTTGACGTTGAAGCCCTTGGGCCACAGGAGCACCTGCCCCTGGGCCACGTAGGTCTGGTCGGAGAAGGACGCGATGACGATGAACCACAGCGGGTAGAGCACCACGAACACCACAAGGGCGAGGATCACCCAGATGGCGACGTCGATCACCCAGTCGCCGAAGGTGCGGTGCTGGTGGACCTTGGGATTGAGGGGGATGTCCTCGGAGGAGGCGCGGGGAGCGGGCGCGGGAACGTTCGCGGTTGATTGTGACATGTCGATTCACCCGTCCTTAGAAGATGCTGGTGTCGGAGACCTTCTTCGAGATGAAGTTGGCCGCCACCAGGAAGAAGAAGTTGATGAGGGTGTTGAACAGGCCGACCGCCGTGGACAGCGAGATCTGGCCGTTGAGAATACCCATCTTGTAGACGTATGTGGAGATGACCTCGGAACCGGGCTGGTTCAGGGCGTTCTGGAGCAGGTAGGTCTTGTCGAAGCCGACGTTCAGGATGCCGCCGAGGTTGAGGATCAGCATGATCACGCAGGTGGGCAGGATGGTCGGCAGGTCGACGGACCAGATGAGGCGCAGTCGGCCGGCGCCGTCGATCTTGGCGGCCTCGTACAGGGACACGTCGACGGCGGACAGCGCGGCGAGGTAGATGATGCAGTTCCAGCCGCAGTGCTGCCAGACTTCGGTGATCCAGTAGATCGGGGCGAACCAGCTCGGGTACGCCAGCAGGCTCTGCTCGCCGAAGAAGCGGCCGAGGATGCCGGAATCCGGGGTGAGGAAGATGTTGATCATGGAGACCATGACCACCACGGAGATGAAGTGCGGCATGTAGGTGATGGTCTGCACGAAGCTCTTCACCTTCATGGAGTGGATCTGGTTGATGAGCAGCGCCAGGATGATCGGGAAGATGAATCCGAAGGCCACGGTCTGCACGGCGATGTTGATCGTGTTGCGCATGATGGGCCAGAACTGCGGGTTCTGGAAGAACTGCTGGAAGTACTTGAATCCCACGAACTTGCCGCCGGTGATGCCCTTGCGCGGATCGTAGTTCTTGAACGCCAGCCCCAAGCCGTACATGGGCACGTAGGCGAAGATGACCACGAAGATCATCGCGGGCAGCGCGAAGGTCCACAGCTGCCAATACTTCCTGAAGTGCCGCCCCAATCGGACCGGCAGCGGCGCGCGGCGGGCGGCCTCGACGTTGTCCACCACGGCGGGGGCGCCCCCCTGCTCCTTAACGCTTTCCATTGCTTTCTTCCTTATCGAATTCGGATGTGTGGTCCAAGTGCCGCCGTTCCGGGTGCGGCCGAGGCGTTCCCCGGCCGCGCCCGCAATGGCCGCGGCCGGCCGGTCAGGCCTTCTTCTTGGCCTCGTCCAGCCACTTCTGCCAGATCTGGTTGTTCTCCTCGATGCCCATCGGCGTGATGCCGTCGACGTAGGCCTTCCAGGAGGCGTCGTCCAGACCGCCGTTCTGCATCCAGTCGGCGGCCTTCGGCAGCGCGGTGGACAGGTAGGTGGCGGAGTTGTTGGACAGCGTGGTGGCGTCCTCGTCGCTCGGGACGATGGAGACCGGGAAGTAGTCGTCGCCCACGGCGGCGATCTGGTCCTTGTAGACCTCGTCGGTGGCGAGCAGGCGCTCGGTGCTGGCGTCGCCCTTGATGGTCCAGTCGTCGGAGATCCAGCCGGCGAAGCGGTCGGCGAAGGCCGGGTTCTTGTCATTGGCGGTCAGCTTGAAGAACTTGTCGCTCACGGTGTAGGTGTGGTCGCCGTTCTTGGTCACCCAGTCGCCGAGGGTGCCGTAGCGCTGCTGGACGGACAGGTCCTCGCCGTACATGGCGTTGATGAGCTTGATGATGGTGTCCATGTTCGGGGCGCCCGCGCGCACGGCCACGGCGTAGTCGTCGAACGCGCCCTCGTCCTGCGAGTGGTCGGCCACGGCGGTGACGCCGGGTGCGGAGGAGGGCCACGGGATGGCCTCGTACTGGTCCATGAGGCCGGTGCCGAAGGCGTCGGTGGTGTTGGTGATCGCGAGGCCCACGGTGGCGGTCTTGTTGTCGTCGGCGCCCTGCAGGGAGGCGTAGTACTTGGAGGATTCCTGGGTCAGGGAGTCCTTGGGGCTGTAGCCCTTCTCGATCATGGTGTGCAGGAACTCGACGACCTCGCGGAACTGGTCGGACACCAGGTAGTTCTTGACCGTGCCGTTGTCCACGTAGCCGCCGAAGCGCGACGGGCTGTTGTTGAACTGCGTGGAGATGCCGGTGGAGTTGAGGAACAGGAACGGGCTCCACCAGCCGACGTCGGTGGTGCTGATGTTGCGCATGGCGTACGGGATCTCGTCGGCCTTGCCGTTGCCGTTCGGATCCTGGGTCTTGAAGGCCTCCATGACCTTCAGGAGCTCGTCCCAGGTCTGCGGGACCTGGAGGCCCAGCTTGTCCAGCCAGGTCTTATTGATGAACAGGTGCTGGCCGGAGGCCTTGGAGATCTTGCCCTGGTAGCGCGGCAGGGTGTACATCTTGCCGTCCGGGGTGGTGACCATGGCCTTGGCGACGGGCTGCTGCGCGAAGAACGCCTGCACGTTCGGCATCTGGTCGAGGTGCTGGGAGAGGTCCTCGAAGAACGGGTACTTCTGGGCGTCGGACGGGTGGTAGGCGCGGATGGACAGGTCGGCCGGGTTGCCGCCGGTCAGGGTGGCGGCCTTCTGCTGGGTCCACTGGGAGTCCTGTACCTCGGACCACTCGATGGTGCAGCCGCAGGCCTCCTGCAGGCCGTTGATCCAGGTGCCCATGGTGGCGATCGACTGGTTGGAGGCGGACTGGAACATCACCTTCACCAGGGGCTTGCCGTCCTTGTCGAGCTGCTGCGCGGCCGCATCGCCGCTGCCTCCGCAGGCGGACAGCGCCATGGTCAGCGCGCTCACGCCGGCGATGGCGGTCACGGCCTTCTTCTTCAGGTCCTTTGTCATCGTTGTTCCTTTCTCGCATGTTCCTTCATGCACGGGATGCGTTGACCGACGTCGACGTCCTGTCCGCTTCGGCATCCCCGCCGCGGACTCGCTCCGTGGCGTTCACCTTGTTTTCAAGGTTAACGATAATGATCATAAAGCCGGAGGATACGGCCCCCACCGGGGTTTCGCTCCCAATCGTCAACAAAACATATCCATTTGTAAACTCCTCGCACCATACATTGTTATAGCGCTACAAACGTGTATTTTCAAAGGGTTTCCCCTTCATCAGCAAGCGCTTGCCGGCCCAACACTCCGGCGATTACGCCAAACGTCAAGTTAACGCTAATCTGCTTACCGAAGGTTACGCATACGGTTTGCTAACCCAACGGCGCAGCAGAACACCCATACAAGGAACCACCAATGAATCGCAATTCGGTAACGCTCAAGGACGTCGCCGCCGAAGCCGGGGTCTCGATGATGACCGTCTCCAAGGCGCTGCGGGACAAGCCCGGCGTCAGCGACGCGACCCGCGACATGATCCGCGACGTGGCCGCACGGCTCGGCTACGAGGGCAACACCTCGGCCTCCATCCTCAAGACCGGCCGCAGCAATATCGTGCAGGTCATCGTCAACGAATACGACATCCCGTTCTATTCGAGGCTCATCCAGTCGCTGTCCCGCGCCATCGCCGACAGGGGCATGATCCCGTTCCTCCAGCAGACCGGCTACTCCCCCGCGCAGGCCGAGTCGGCGCTGACCAACACCCGGATCGCCGGCGCGCTGGCCGACGGCGTGATCATCCACGCCTCGAGCCTCACCGGCGAGCTGGTGAGCTCCATCCGCAAAGGCAAGCCGGCCGTGCTCATCGACTCGTGCGACGAGCATCCGCTGGTCTCCTCCATCACCTTTCCCAACGAGGAGGGCGCGCGGGCCGCGGTCCGGCACCTCGCCGACCGCGGATGCCGGCGCATCGGCATCGTCGGTCCGCCGTACATGGACAAGCTCGCGTTCATGAGCGACCCGACGCCGAGGAAACTGCGCCTGAGGGGCGCCAAGTCGGCGCTCATCGAGCTGGGCCTGCCGTACAACGAGTCGACGGTCATCCCCTTGAGGGGCATGTCCGAGGAATACGCACTGGAGTCCGGGCATCGGCTCGCGGACGACGGGCTGCGGTTCGACGGCCTGTTCTGTTTCAACGATTCCTCGGCCATCGGCCTGATCAGGGGGCTCGCCGACCGCGGCGTGCGCGTGCCGGAGGACGTGCGCGTGATCGGCTTCGACGGCGTGCGCGAGGGGGGATTCACCATCCCGTCCCTGACCACGATCACCGTGGACATGGACCAGCTCGCCCAGCTGGCGGTGATGACGCTCGCACGGCAGATCGAGCACACCGGCGACCCGTTGCCGCCCACCCGGACGATCGTGGGCTTCTCCCTCACGGAACGCGAATCCACCAGGTGACGGCCATGCCCGACGACCCCATGCTGACCGTCACCGTCACGCACGACGTGAAGCCGCCGCGCATCCTCTTCCGAGGAGCCGCGCGCGAGGAGGGCGTGACCCGCTCCTCGTGGGGACCGAACGTGCGTGACGACGTCTCGGTGCGCGTCGTGCTCTCCGGGCGGGGGGAGTTCATGCTCGACGGCGTGAACCACCACGTCCGCGCGGGTCAGGCCTTTGCCATCCCCAAGGACGTGCCGACCTTCTACCACACCGACTTCCACGCGCCGCAGCCGTGGAGCCTGTGCTGGGTGAACTTCGACGGCCCGGACGCGGGCGACGTGCTGCAGCGCTGCGGCTTCACCGTCCTCAAGCCGGTGCTCAACCTCGAGGACGTCACGCCGTTCGACGAGATCGTGGGGCACATGCTCGCCTACTCGGACCGCTCCTACTCCAACGGCATGATGCTGCAGGGCCTGCTGCTCGCGTTTCTGTCCACGCTCATCGGCTCGGTCACGTCCGTGGCCGAGGATCTGGACCCGCGCGACAACCGCTATCTGGACGCGGCGGTCAACTACATCCACGAGCACATCAACGAGCCGCTGCAGGTGGCCGACGTGGCCGCGGCGCTGTACATCAGCCGCGCCTACCTGTGCACGGTGTTCCAGACCAACCTCAAGATCACGCCGAAGATCTTCATCATGAAGGCCAAGATATTCCAGGCCGCCGAGGACATCAGGCACTCCCCCGTGCCGATCGCGCAGCTCGCCGAACGCTACGGCTACGCCACGCCGTTCGCGTTCTCCAAGAGCTTCAAGCGGATCATGGGCATGAGCCCGCGCGATTTCCGCGAGCGGTTCAGCGCCCCGGACGATCTGGTGGTGGAGCAGTACCGGCCGCCTACCGTTCGGCGCTCCCCCGCGTCTCGATTGTGAATCCGGCCGTTTCCGCGCGCGGCGGCAGCTGACCGCCCGGCGCCGTCCCAACCGCGGGTTTCGCGCGCGTGACGGGCGTGGACTCGATGCGCCCGACCAGCATGCCGAGGCACGCGTCCGCCACATCGCGCGGATCGACGCGCACGCTGGTCAGCCCGGGCGTGGTCCACGTCCCCTCGACCGAACCGTCGAAGCCGATCACCGCCACGTCGTCGGGCACGCGCACGCCGCCGTCCGTCAGCGCCTTGAGCACGCCGAGGGCAATCGGATCGTTGAGGCAGAACACGCCGTCGAACGCCCCGGGGTCGGCCCCGAGCCGTTCCGCGAGGCGCCTGCCCAGCGCGTATGCCTCGTCGCCGCGCCCCCAGCCGCACGGCAGCACGGTGTCCGGCGCGTAGGACAGGCCGAGTTCGTCGAGCGCGCGGGCGGCGCCCAGCAGTCGGCGCGAGGCCGAGTCGCCGGCGTTCCGCGCCAGGTCGTCCGGAGCCCGCCATGCGGCGCCGACCACGAGGATCCTGCGGCATCCGGCGGCGGCCAGATGCCGGACCGCCGCCGCGGAGCCGTCCTCGCACGGCGTGAACACGCAGTCCACGAGCCCCTCCATGCCGAAGCCGTCGAACGCCACGACGGGACGGACCGCGGCGAACGCCGTCATCTCCTCCGGGGCGATGCGCGGCCAGCAAACGACCATGCCGTCGCACACCTGCGCGCTGGCGCTGGCCAGCAGCGTCCGCTCATGGCCGGCGGAGTAGCGGGTCTGCTGCACGAGCGTCTGGTATCCGCGCCCGTAGGCGAGGTCGGAGACCTGCGCGGCCAGATCGGCGGGGAACCCGAGGTCGATGTCCGCCAGCGTCAGGCCGATCACGTGGGTGCGGCTGCGGGTCAGCTGGCGCGCGGCCAGATTGGGCTGGTAGCCGAGCTCGCGGGCGGCGGCCAGCACGCGGGCGGCCGTGGCGGGGCGCACGACGCTTTTGCCGTGCAGGGCGTTCGACGCGGTCATGCGCGACACGCCCGCCCGCGCCGCGACATCGTCAAGGGTGATCATGATGCCCATTATCGCAGGTCCGCCACGGTCGACCTCCGACGGCCGGCGCAACCGGAACCGGAGGCAATCAGATCAGGCCGGCCAGACCGTGGTCGCGGCCGTCGCGGGCGAAGACGGGGATCACGTCGAGGGGCGCGTCCGCGTGGATCGTGCGCCCGCCCGGGTATGCGCGGCCGTCGTGCAGGTTCGTCCACGTCACCGACCCGTCGCCGGGCAGGTACACGTCGCGCCCCTCCGCGCCCGCCTCGGTCACCGGGGCGACCAGCAGGTCGGGGCCGAACAGGTACTCGTCGGCCACGTTCGCCGCCGCCTCGTCGCCGGGGAACTCGTAGAACAGGCCGCGCACCAGCGGCTGGCCGTCCTCGTGGGCCCCGCGGAACAGCTCGCGCACGTACGGGCGCATGGCCTCGCGCAGACGGATGTACCTGACCATCACGCGCTCCACGTCCGGCCCGAAGCTCCACGGCTCGTTGTCGTTGCCGGTGTGCACGTGCGTCACCTCGTTGCCGCGCTTGTCCGTGATCTGCCGCGGGTTCGGGCCGCGGTCGCCGTGGTTGCGCATGACCGGGCAGAAGCACGCGAACTGGCACCAGCGCACGAACAGCTCCCTGAACTCGGGGGTGGTGATGTCGCCGCCCGCGAAGCCGCCCATGTCCGTGGTGAACCACGGGATGCCGGCCGCGCCCATGTGGATCGCGCAGGTGATCTGGGCCCTGAGGTCCTCGAACGTGGAGTGCACGTCGCCCGACCATACGAGCGTGCCGTAGCGCTGGGAGCCGGCCCACGCGGCGCGCGAGAGGTTCACGGCGTCGTTCTCGCGCCCGATCGAGACCTGGCCGTCGTAGAACGTCTTGTTGTACAGGGACGGGTACACGTTGCCGACCTTGCCGACCGGCCCGATGTGGAACAGGTAGTGCGTGTAGTCGTAGTCGCCGCCCCACTCCGGCTCGGCCTCGTCCAGCCAGAAGGCGTCCACGCCCAAGTCGGTGTAGTTGCGCTTGATCTTCGCCCACACCCATGCGCGGGCCTCGGGGTTCGTGGCGTCGAAGAACTGGCTGTCGCGGGGCCACCACATGCCCACGTCCTTGCCGGTGCGGGTTTTGGCGAGGAAGTTGCGCCGGCGCATCTCGTCGTAGTTCTCGGACTTGAGGTCGACCTGCGGCCACACGGAGACCATGAGCCTGATGCCGAGGGAGTGCAGCTCGTCGGTCATGGCCTTCACGTCGGGCCAGAACTCCTCGTCGAATCGGAAGTCGCCCATGAGCGGCCAGTGGAAGAAGTCGATCACGATCACGTCGATCGGAATGTTGCGGCGCTTGAACTCGCGGGCCACGCCGAGCAGCTGCTCCTGATTCCAGTAGCGCAGCTTGCACTGCCAGAAGCCCATGCCCCACTCGGGCATCACGGGCGCGTGGCCGGTCGCGTCCGCGTACTGGCGTTCGATCTGGGCGGGGGTGTCCCCGGCGGTGATCCAGTAGTCGATCTGGTCGCTGAAGTCGGATTGCCAGCGGGTTTCGTTGAGGCCGAAGGTGACCTGCCCCACGGACGGGTTGTGCCACAGGAACCCGTAGCCCTTCGAGGAGACCACGAACGGCACGGACACCTGCGAGTTGCGGTGGGCGAGTTCGAGCGTGGAGCCCTTGAGGTCCAGCACGGGCTGCTGGTACTCGCCCATGCCGTACAGATGCTCGCCGGCCGGGGGCTCGAAGCTCGCCACGGGGGCCTCGCCGCCGGACGGCAGCGGATGATGGTCGCGGGCGCGCAGACGCAGGGCGCCGCCGTCCGTGGATTCGCGCAGCAGCACCTCGCCGCGGGCGTTGAGGAACGTGATGCGCATGCGGTCCTTGTTCCAGCCGTACACGTCGAGGCGCGCGGCGATCCCCCCGTTGGAGATGACGGCGAAGACGGCGTCGTGGTCGATGGACACGGAGGGTTTCGCGGCGGGACGGCCATCCCCGCCGTTCGCCTTGTCCGCGTTGTTCGCGGCGACCTCGTCACGGGGCAGCAGGGCCCAATCGGCGTCCAGCGGACGCTCCATGAGTCGGGCGCGCACGCGCAGGCTGTTGGCGCCCCACGCCTCGACGCGGACGTACTCCCCCGCCGTGGTCCATTCGATTGCCATGCCGTCCGGATCCGCCCGGAAGACCTGCGCGGCGATGTCCCCGCCCGCGGCCTCGGCGCCCGCGCTTTCCACGCTCACGTCATTGGATGTCTGGCTTTGTGTCTGCTGGACCATGTCGCTCCTTTGCCCTGTTGGTGTCCCTGGCCTGACAGGGCTTTATTGTAGCGCTATAATTATAGCGTTACAATTTCGGCGTGGCGCGGAACGCCCCTCATGTTCCCGGTGTGGAACCTTCACGATAAAAGGTTCGGGGATGGTCCGGCGTGCTTCCCGGACCCTCCCCGAACCATTCCCGGGCCCACCAGCGTCGGCCCCGCGCGGGACCCGGATGCTACAGCCGCGTGACCAGATACAGCCGGGACGCGAAGTCACGTCCGCCGAGGTCGGTGTCGTTGATGCCGATGTGCATGAGCTCGGCGCCGGAGCGAACGAACGACCGGTCCTCCTCCGTCCGGCCTTCGTCCCCGGCATTCCCGGCGTTCCCGGCATTGGCACCTGGCCAGTCCCACGCGCTCGGGTCCACCGTCCGCACGCGGTACAGCGCCTCCGGCTCCAGTCCGCGCAGGCGAAGCCGCGTGTTCGGCCGGTTCGGCTGGCACAGGATCGCATAGTCGGCCACCAGCGCCTCGGAGCCGTCCATGGCGACGACCATCCATGCGGCGGACCGGCGGTCGGGCGCGAACGGCGAGCGCAGGCGGTGGAAGTCGCCCCAATGCACGAGCGGCCCGAAGCGCTTGAAGAACGCGACCTGCGAGCGGATCGCCTCCAGATCCTCCGCGGACGCGCGGGTCAGATCCATCTCGTAGCCGAACGTGCCGAACAGGGCCACGTTCGCGCGCGTGTTCAACGGCTCCGAACGGCCGGTCTGGTGGTTCGGCGTGATGGACACGTGCGCGCCCATGGCCTCGACCGGGTACACGTAGCTCGTGCCCCACTGGATGCCGAGACGCTCCACGGCGTCGGTGTCGTCGCTGGTCCAGATCTGCGGCGAATACGCGAGGATGCCCAGGTCGAAGCGCGCGCCGCCGGACGCGCAGCCCTCGATGATGAGCTCCGGGAATGCGGCGAGCAGGCGCTCATACAGGTCGTAGACCCCCAGAATGTACCGGTGCATCACCTCGCCCTGCCGCTCGGCGCCGCGCGTGGCGTCGTACGCCTCGGTGACGAAGCGGTTCATGTCCCACTTGACGTACGCCACGTTCGCGCCGGCGAGCAGCGCGTGCAGCCGGTCGAAAATGTGGTCCACCACGGCCGGGTTCGCGAAGTTGAGCACGTACTGATGGCGGTAGACGGACCGGTCGCGCCCCGGGGTGGAGAGCACCCAGTCGGGATGCGCCTCGAACAGGTCGGACGCCTCGTTGATCATCTCCGGCTCGAACCACAGGCCGAACTTCATGCCCAGATCGTTGATCTTCCGCGCGATGCCGGCGATGCCGTCCGGCAGGCGGTCCGGGTTGGGCGTCCAGTCGCCGAGCCCCGCGCTGTCCGACGTGCGCGCGTGGCCGCCGCGGCCGAACCAGCCGTCGTCGAGCACGAACAGCTCGATGCCGGCGCGTTTGGCCGTGCGGGCGAGCTCCAGCAGCCGGTCCTCGGTGAAGTCGAAGTACGTGGCCTCCCAGTTGTTGATGAGCACCGGGCGTTCGCGGTGCCGCCACGGCTCGCGGGCCAGCCGGTCGCGCACCGTGTTGTGGAAGGCGTGGCTCAGCGCGTTGAGGCCGTGGTCGGAGTAGGCGAGCAGGGCCTCGGGCGCCTGGAACGCCTCGCCCGGTTCAAGCCGCCAGCGGAAGTTGAAGTCGTTGATGCCGAGCTGGATGCGCGTGGCGTCGAAGGTGTCCACTTCGGCGTGCAGGTCGAAGTTGCCGGAATAGACGAACGCGACGCCGAACGCCTCGCCCTAGTCCTCGTCCGCGTGCGGCCGGGCGAACACGGCCGTGGGGTTGGCGAACGGGCCGCTCGCGCCCCTCAGGGACCCGACGCCCTGCACGCCGGGGTGCAGCGGCTGGGTGAACGGCCGGCGTTCGCGCGCCCACGCGCCCATGAACTCGGTCATGGTCCAGTCGCGGTCGGGCAGGTCGAGGCTCAGGCTCATGATCCGCTCGAGGTCCAGCGGGCCGTCGCCGTCGTTGCGCGCCACCGCGCTGCGGGCGATCACCGGCTCGTCGCGGAAGATGGTGTAGGCGAGCGTGACCGTCAGTCCGGTCAGGTCGTCGCGCAGGTCCACGAACAGGGTCCGCGCGGCGTCCTCGTCGCCGTCATCCACGCGCGTGGCGGGCAGCCCGGCGAGCCGCGGCTTGCCGGCCTCGATCCGGTAGCCGGCGTACTTCAAGTCCGTCAGGCGCGAACCGTTCGGCTGCGCGACGGAGACGGCGGGAAGCCGGAAGTCGCCGCGTCCGTATTCGGGGAACTCCTGGCGCAGGAACTCCACGTAGCGGCTGTCGCCGTCCTGCCGCACGGTGGCGAGCACGCGGAAGCGGTCCTCGAGCAGATAGCCGAAGTCGCCGCGGTCCGGCATGGGCGCGCCGGTGTGCAGGTTGACGAGCTTGCCGGCCGCCACGGCGAGGATCATGCTCACCTTGCCGTTGGTCAGGTGGAATTGCGGGCACGCCGGCGATTCCGGCTCGCGCACGGTGATGAGGTCGTTCATGACGCTTCTCGCTTTCGTTGGTCGCATTCCGTCGTCGTCAGCGCGGATCGAGCGCGAACCAGACCACGCCGTGCGCCGGCACGGTGGCCTTGACCACGCGATCGGCGCCCTCGTCCTCGACGCGAAGATCGGCACCGCCCCACAGGTCCGTGACCGTCCACGGCTCGTTACGCGCCCCGATCCCGACCACGCTCTGAAGCGCCAGCTCGCACTCGCGCGGCTCGTCGCCGGTCCAGAACAGAGCCGCGTAATGCCCTCCCGCATGCGCGGAAGCGGTGCCGTCCGCCCAGTCGGCGGCGTCGGCCTTCCACACGATGTAGTCGCCCAGATAGCTGTCGTCCTCCCACCAGTGGCGTCGGATCGGCTCGCGGACGATTTCGCCGTTGTTCGCGCTGCCGGCGGTCACCTCGCGCAGAACGGGGTTGGCGAGCAGCCGCATGGTTTCGCGGTCGCTGGTCGGCAGGTCGCCGCCGACCATGAGCGGCGAGCGTCCCATGCACCACAGGGTGAGGATGGTTCGCTGCTCGTCGTAGGTGAGTTTGCTCTGGCGGTCGTCGCCGCGCTCGGCCCGCAGGCCGATGTGCCCGAGCGGCAGCATGTCGGCGTCGGCCCAGTGCCCGTTGGTCTGCAGCGGCGCCCAGCGGGCGAGGCGTGCGAACTGGGCCTCGACGTCGCTCCACTTGTCCCACAGGTCGTCGGAGATGCGCCACAGTTCGGCGTTGCCGCGCAGGAAGTCCACATGCGTGGTGGGCACCCAGCCGCCCGGGGACAAGGAGAGGACCATCGGGCGGCCGTGCTTGCGCTCGGCCTTCTCGATGGCCTTGTGGTAGGCGTGGATCTCCTCGGAGTAGAACGGCGTCTGCATGTCGTCCACCTTGAGGTAGTCGACGCCCCACTGCGCGAACTGGTCGAGCTGCGCGTCGTACCAGGCCTGCGCGCCGGGATGGGACTGATCAAGGCCGTAGTTGTCCGGGTTCCAGCGGCACACGTGCTTCAGGTCCGCGACCTGACGGGCGGTGTAGTCGGTGCCGTACACGGGAAGGTCCTTCTCCACGGCGATGCGCGGAATGCCCCGCATCACGTGGATGCCGAACTTGAGGCCGAGCTCGTGAACGGCCGCGGCGAGCGGGCCGAAGCCCCTGCCGCCGGCCGCGGACGGGAAACGCACCGGGTCGGGCATCTGCCGGCCGTACGCGTCGAGCACGAGCGGCGCGTTCTCGTTGTAGCCGTGCGCGCGGGCGGTCGGGTCGTACCAGGCGATGTCCACCACGAGGGTGTCCCAGCCGGCCGGCTTGAGTTCGGCGGCCATGGCGCGCGCATTGGCGAGCACCTCGTCCTCGGTGACGGTGGTGCCGTACGAATCCCAGCTGTTCCAGCCCATCGGCGGACGCCATGCCTTGGGCGCGGAAGTATGTGCGACGGGGTTGCGGGAAGCCGTCATAATATTCCCCCTTGAATGGAATGCAATCACGGATGTTCGGGCGAACATCGTCATATAAAGGTTAGTTTAACGTTGTACCTGCTCTAACACGCCACGCACTCCACGGCGGCGGCCGCATATTTTCGATTCATGTGGTGGTTTTTCGCGATCATCCGGAATATCGCCGACGGAAAACCGCCGAACGGCGTGATCGCCATCTCCGGACTTCCCCGGAAACCACCACACGAATCGAAAATGCGAACCTGCGCTACTTGACTTTCTTGATCATGAAGAACAGGCAGGCGCCGAGCAGCGCGATGACGAACGCCGCCGGGAAGACCGCGCGGTAGGAGCCGAACACGGTGATGATGCCGCCGGCGATGGCCGTGCCGATGATCTGCGAGAGCGTGTTGGCGAAGTTGATGATGCCGAGGTCCTTGCCGGCCGTCTCCTTGTTCGGCAGCACGGCGAGGTTCAGCGCGCCGTCGACCGAGTTGTACACGCCGTTGGCGATGCCGGAGATGATGCCGAACACGTACATGGCCCACGCGTACGGAAAGAAGAACGGGAAGACCGCGGCGATGCCGATGAAGATCACGGAGATGGCGACCGGGGCCTTGAGGCGGCCGAACTTGTCCGCGAGCGGACCCGCGATGATGCCGAAGATGATGCCGGTGATCAGGGAGATGGTCGTCATGGTGGACATGGCGAGCTTGGTGGCGTTGATGTCCAGGTGGATGTAGTCGGTGAAGATGTACAGCTGGTACAGGCCCACGCAGGTGCCGCCGATGACCATGAGCAGCTTGCCGCCGAGCGCCAGATAGTAGTCGCGCGCGCCGTGGATGGGCAGGAAGAAGTGGCTGAGCAGGGAGCCGGAGTCGAACTTCATACGAGGCTCGTCGAGGTTGGACTTCTCGTTCATGAGCAGGACGTGGCCCAGACCGAGCACCAGCGAGATGCCGGCGAGCACGTACATGCCGAGCTGCGGACGGTCGAGGAACTGCGAGGCGATGATGGTGATGACCTGGCAGCAGGTCCAGCCCACGCCCCAGCACATGGAGGCGGTGCCGCGCCAGCGCGGTGCGATGCGGTCGGACTGCTGGGCCACCATGGAGGCGGCGACCGCGTTCTCGGCGATGGCGACGAGCACCCATCCGCCGATGATCGCGGGGATGGAGCCGGCGTTGGCGATGAACACGAACAGCAGCGCCTGGATGATCAGGCCGCCGACGATGTACGGCTTGCGCTTGCCCCAGCGGGTGCGGGTCACGTCGGACAGGGCGCCGAACACGAAGTTGGCGATCAGGCCCGCGAGCGAGACGAAGGACGACAGCAGCGCGACCGCGGCGACCTTGCCGGCCGGGTCGATGTCGCTGAAGATCTGCGGGGTGAGGACGTTGCGGCCGCCGCCCACCGGACCCATCCACGTCAGCGGACCCAGAAACAGGCCCGCGCACAGAACGTACGGCAGCTTCGGCTGCTGCTCGTTGGTGACGCTGGACTTGGATTCAGATTCGGATTCGGCGGCCATCGCCTCGTCCTGTTCCAGCTCGTCCGCCTCGGCGGACACGGTTTGGTTGGTCATGTGTTCCCTCCTGGTATGCGGTTAAGTTAACGTTAACCCACAGGAGAAAATAGCACGACCAAAGACGCAAAAAGCCGAAGAACACGATAAATGTGAATCGATTCATAATTTTCCGCGGCAAACGGGGACAACATCGAACCGGCGGGCCGGCAAGCCAAACCCGACATTCCCTTACCCGCCGTTCATCTTGCTCACGAACTCGTTACACGTCGTTAGCCGTTCTTTACGCCGGGCCGCTAGACTGCAATGCGGAACTACAAACGAGCCGGCGAACAGCCGAGGAAACGAGGATTAGGACCATGGCGCAGACGAAGACCGTCACCCCGCTGGAGCATCTGGTGAAGGTGCTGGAACTCGGCGAGCCGTCCCAATACCGCAGCCACACGTACATCAACGGCGAGAGCCTGTACTTCCCCACCGGCCGCGTGTACGGCGGTCAGGTGATCGCGCAGAGCGTCATCGCCGCCGCCAAGACCGTGCCGTCGGGCCGTCTGCCGCACTCCATCCACGGCTATTTCATCGCCGCGGGCGACATCCATCAGGACGTGCTGTTCGACGTGGAGACCCTGCGCGACGGCCGTTCGTTCTCCGCGCGCCGCGTCAACGCCACGCAGTCGGAGGGCGCGATCCTCACCGCCATCGCCAGCTTCCAGGCCAAGGGCCAGACCGGCGTGGAGTTCGCCGACCCGATGCCCGCCGACGTGCCGGACCCCGAGTCGCTCAAAAGCGCGAAGGACCTCATGACGCCGTTCGCTGACAAGTCGCCGTTCGCCAACTACTACGCCAAGCAGTCGCCGTTCGACATCCGCCACGTCACCTCCACGGTGATGCTCGGTTCCGACAAGACCGCCGCCGACCCGGAGCACCGCTCCGGCAAGCAGATGGTGTGGATGCGCACGGACGGCACGGTGGACGTGTCGCAGACCATGAACCGCGCGATTCTGGCGCTCGGCTGCGATCAGATCATGATGGAACCGATCGTGCGCCGCGCCGGCCTGAGCTTCATGACGCAGGGCATCTCGTACGCCACGATCGACCACTCCATGTGGTGGTACCGCGACATCGACGTGAGCGAGTGGCACCTCTACGTGCAGGACACGCCCACCGCCGCGCACGGGCGGGGGCTGGCCACCGCGAAGGTGTATTCGCGCGACGGCGAGCTCGTGGCCGCCATGGCGCAGGAGGCCATGGTTCGCGTGCCGAACCCGCCGAAGGAGTGAGAGCGGCGAGGCGATTCCGCCCAAGGACCCGCCATACGCAATCAGGCTCCCCGTTCGGGGAGCCTGATTTGTTGTTGTGCCGGATTCATGGTTCGCAGCCGGATGATCGTCCGCGCGCCGCCGGCCCGTTATCCGCCCGCTATTTGCGTTCCGGCCGCGAGGCGACCGATTCGGCCGGGGCCGGGGATGCGGCGGCCAGCTTGCGCTGGCGCTCGGCGGCCTTGGCCTTGGGATGCTCGGGGCCCTCGTTCGGGGGCAGCTGGCAGAACCACTCCCCCACGATGCCCACCGCCAAATCGGCGATGCACACCACGGCGCTCACGCCGCACTCCACCATCGCATTGGCGTAGAAGGGCGCGTCCGCGTGGCCGAGGCTCACGAGCAGCTGGCCCGCATACCAGCCGAGCAGCGCGGCGGCGGCGAGCCCCAGCGCCTTGGAGAGCACGAGCGCGTACACGGAGACGGCCGGGTTGAGGTACTTGCGCTTGCCCTTGACGTACTGTCGCACCTGCCAGGCCATGGCGAACACCACCACGCCGAGGATGCCCAGCACGATCGGCACGATCCACGGCGCGCCGACCACGGCCAGGTCGTTGGCCTCGCCGATCAGCGCGACGCCGCCGCCGAAGACCAGTCCGAGCACGATGCCCACGGCGTAGTGCCACCACGGCGTGCGGCGGGCGCTCATACGCCTCCCCCGAGGATCCAGTTCGCGGACAGCGCGCCCACGCGTGGTGCGTCGTTGGCCATGGCGAGCAGGAAGGAGACCGGCTCCTTGCCGATGTGCGCGTCCTCGTCGAGGTCGAGCAACGGCGAGAGGATGGCGGCCCGCTGCATGGCGGACGGCCACGGGATAGTGAGCTCGGGGTCGTCGCTGGTGACGCCCTCGTAGTCCACGATGTCCAGATCGAGACGCCCGTCGTGCCCGGATTCGATGGTCTGGAGCGCGCCGAGCAGCGCCTTGGGGCCGAGCTTGGCGCTCACGGTCGCCACGGCGGTGAACGCGTCGGGACCGTCGAAGTTGGTGACGCTGTACAGCGGCGAGATGCCGGTGATCTCCACGCCGGGGATGCCGTCGAGCGTGACCACGGCCTCACGGAACATGCGCTCGGCGCGGGGGTCCGTGCTTTCCATGGAGATGATGGCCTTGCGCGGCGTGGCCGGCGTGTCGTCGGCGGAGCCGGACGCGCCCGCACCGGGGGCCGAGGCGTCCAGCGGCGTGCCGTCCGGGGTGGTCAGCTCCACATCCGCGTCGGCCACGAGCGCCGCGAATCCGTCGGCGCCGTGCACGACCACGTCCACGTGCGCGCCGGACGCGAGCTTGGCGGCGAGGGCCGCGGGCACGGTCAGCGTGACCCGCGCGCGCAGCCCTCCCTCGTCCGCGGAATCGACTGCATGGTCCGTCATGGATGAGCTCACTGGTTGGCCCCCGCGTTGGAACCCGTGGCGATGCCGGCCGAGCGCTTGAGGTCCTCGGGGATCGGGACCGGCGGCTGGTCGGAGTCGGGGCGGCGGTCGTTCGACAGCCAGGTCTCGCGCACCGGCGCCTTCTTGAGGTTGGCGAAGATGGCGGCGAGCTCCTTCTCGTTGAGGGTCTCCTTGACGAGAAGCTGGCGCACGAGCTCGTCGAGCACGTCGCGGTTCTCGTTGATAATGTTCCACGCCTCGGTGTGCGCGGTCTCCACGAGCTTCAGGACCTCCTCGTCGATGATCTCGGCGGTGCGGTCGGAGTACTTGCGCGGCGCGAGGCCGTCCATCACCGTGGTCTGGTCATCGTCGTCGGCCCACTTGATGGCGCCGAGCTTGGACGAGAAGCCGTACTCCACGACCATCGTGCGGGCGATCTTGGTGGCCTTCTCGATGTCGTTGGAGGCGCCGGTGGTCGGGTCGTGGAAGACGATCTCCTCCGCGGTGCGGCCGCCCATGGCGTAGGCCATCTGGTCGAGCAGCTCGTTGCGCGACTGCGAATAGCGGTCGGACGTGGGCATGACGGCCGTGTAGCCGAGCGCGCGGCCTCGCGGCAGGATGGTGACCTTGGTGACCGGGTCCGTGTTGTGCAGCGCAGCGGCGACGAGCGCATGGCCGCCCTCGTGGTACGCGGTGTTGCGCAGCTCCTCGAGGGCCATGCCCTTGGACTTGCGGCGCGGGCCGGCCTGCACGCGGTCGATGGCCTCGTCGATGGCGCGGTTATCGATGAGCTGGGCTCCGGCGCGGGCGCACAGCAGCGCGGCCTCGTTGAGCACGTTGGCCAGATCGGCGCCGGTGAAGCCCGGCGTGCGCACGGCCACGGTGTGCAGGTCCACGTCCGGCACGAACGGCTTGCCCTTGGCGTGCACCTTGAGGATCGCCTCACGGCCCTCGAGGTCCGGGGCGGCCACGCCCACCTGGCGGTCGAAGCGGCCGGGGCGCAGCAGGGCCGGGTCGAGCACGTCGGGGCGGTTCGTCGCGGCGATGATGATGAGGTTGGTGTCGTTGTCGAAGCCGTCCATCTCCACGAGCAGCTGGTTCAGGGTCTGCTCGCGCTCGTCGTGGCCGCCGCCCATGCCGGAGCCGCGCTTGCGGCCCACGGCGTCGATCTCGTCGATGAAGATGATGGCCGGGGCGTTCTTCTTCGCCTCGTCGAACAGGTCGCGCACGCGGGAGGCGCCGAGGCCCACGAACATCTCCACGAAGTCGGAGCCCGCCATGGCGTAGAACGGCACGCCCGCCTCGCCGGCGATGGCGCGCGCGAGCAGCGTCTTGCCGGTGCCGGGGGGACCGTACAGCAGCACGCCGCGCGGGATGCGGGCGCCGAGGGCCTTGTACTTGGCCGGGTCCTTGAGGAAGTCCTTGATCTCCTCGACCTCCTGCAGCGCCTCGTCCTCGCCGGCCACGTCCGCGAACTTGGTCTTGGGCGTCTGGCCCTCGAGCAGCTTGCCGTTGTTCTTCTTGCCGCCGAAGCCGAACATGCCGGACGCGCCCTGCATGCGGCTCATGAGGAACCAGAACAGGCCGAAGAAGATGATGAACGGCAGGATGGAGGTGACCAGATAGCTCAGCATGCTGGTCTGCTGCATGTTGGACGTCCAGCCCTTGGTGAGGTTGGCGTCCTGGATGGTCTGCGAGATCTGCGCGCCCTGCGCGAACGTGTAGTAGAACTGCACGTCCTTGCCGTAGTTCTTCACGCGCCCGGTGGTCGGGTCGGTCTTGGTGAAGTCGCTCTTGAGCTCGAGCCGCACCTTCTGCGTGTTGTCGGTGATCTGCGCGTAGGTGGCCTGCCCGTTCTGGATGAGCGCGAGGCCGTCCTTGGTGTCGATGGTCTGCGTGCCGCTCATCTGGAACATGGAGAACGCGCTCATGGCGAGCAGCACCACCACCACGATCCACAGCCACGGCGACTGCCAGAACGGCTTCTTGCCGTTCTGCTGGCCGTTCCCGTTGCTCCCGCGGTTCGGGTTGGTGAACGGGTTGCCGTTGTTGGGGCCGTTATTGCCGGGCCCCTGCGGCCCTTGGGGGAAACTCATGCCTCATCTCCTTGGTATACGCTCGGCTTGAGCACGGCGATCGAATCGAGGTTGCGGTACCGCTCGTCGTAGTCCAAGCCGAATCCGACGACGAATTCGTCGGGGATTTCAAATCCCTTGTACTTCACGTCCACTTCCACTTCGCGCCTCGCCGGCTTCTCCAGCAGCGCGAAGATCTCAACGCTGGCCGCCCCGCGGCGCTTGAGCTCCTCCACCAGCCATGCGAGGGTGCGGCCGGAATCCACAATATCCTCGGCGATGAGGATGTGCCGACCGCGAACATCCGTGGACAGGTCCTGGCGCACGGTGATGGTGCCGCTGGACTCGGTGCCGGAGCCGTAGCTCGACAGACTCATGAAGTCCATCTGCACGGGGATGCTCAGCGCCTGCGTGAACGCGACGACCGTGTTCACGGCGCCCTTAAGCACGGCGATGACCAGCGGGTCCTTGTCCCGGTAGTCGTCGCTCACGCGTGCGGCGATGTCCTTGATTTTGGCTTCGATCTGTTCCTTGGAGACCAGTTCATGGTCGATGTCGTCTTGAATGTCAGCGATTCGCATGCCGTCTATCTTCGCACACTTCAATGACGTGACCCTTACGGCTTGCTGAGCATTGGCTGGGAAGGGCCAGCGGACGCTGTCCGTGCCAGTCGGTGACGAGCCGGTCGACGGCCTCGACGTGCGTTGCGGCGACGGGGATGGCGAGCGCGCGCAGGGCCCGGACGATCACGCGGCGGCGCAGCGCGGGGTGTTCGGCCGCAAGCGCGGCGGCGTCGAGGCGCGCGACAGAACGCTCCTCCTCCCGCACGACGGTCAGCGCGCGTTCGGCGAGTTCGGCGGCCCGCCCGTCCAGATAGTCGGCGTCCAGACGGGCGCTCGCGGCGCCGGCGGCGAGACGCGCGGACGGGTCGGCGCCCCAGCAGCGGGCCATGGCGGGCACCAGATCGTGGCGGATGCGCGAGCGCAGCGGGTATGAGCCGTCCAATGATTGTCCGGCCGGCACGGCGTCGCCGTTGGTCGGGTCGTCCCACCAGTCGAGCCCCAGTTCGCGGCAGATCGCGGTGGTCTGCGCGCGGGTCACGTCCAGCCACGGCCGCGCGAACCGCACCGCCGTGCCGGGCGTCCCGGAGCCGAACTCCACTGCACCGAACTTCCCGGTGCCGAACTCCACTGCGCCGCCGTCTGTTCCCGTCATGCGCACGGTCGTCTCCGGCATGCCCACGATCGCGTCCAGTCCCCCGCTGCGCGCCAGCCCGATGAGCACGGTCTCCGCCTGGTCGTCGCGTGTGTGGGCCAGCAGCACCAGCGCGGCGCCCCGCTCCGCGGCCAGCTCGCACAGTGCCGCGTACCGGGCGTCGCGCGCCGCGGCCTCCGCGCCGTCGCCCCGGCCGAGCGGCACATGCACGCGGCGCACGTCCACCGGGCGGAGCCCAAGCGCGCGGCAGCGGTCGGCCGTCTCGGCCGCGACCGCCGCGGAACCGGGCTGCATGCCGTGGTCGACGATCGCCGCGCCGCAGCGCAGGCCGAGCATGCCGCACACCGTCCTCGCCACGGCCGCGAGGGCCATGGAGTCGCGCCCGCCCGAGCAGGCGGCGAGCACGAGCGGGGCGTCGGCCGCGGGCTCGTGCTCGCCGTGTTCGGCGAACCGCGCCGACTGGCGTTCGAGCCCGTGCCGGCCCAGGCATGCGCGCAGGTCGCCGATGGCCTTGCGCAGCGCCGTGGAATATGCCATTGCGAATCTCCTGCCGTGTTGTGGGTGCCGTTCGCGCCGCCGGCCGCTACAGGTTCACCAGACCGGAGACGAGCTTGTCGATCGCTTCGTTGGCGGCGTACGTGTCCTGCGAGTTGTTCACGATCACCGCGAAGTACAGCATGCCGCCCTTGACGCGCGAGATGTTGCCGGCCATGGACCGCACGCCCGTCAGGCTTCCGGTCTTGAGGCGCACCAGACCCTTGGCGTCGGACGTGAACGAGCGGGTGCGCGCGGTGCCGGTCAGCCCGCTCACGGGCAGCCCCTCGTTCGCGGCGGCGGAGGACGGGGACGCCATGATGGCCTCCTGCACGTGGATGAGCGTGTTCGCGGCGAGCTGCGAGCCCGGCGACAGGCCGGAGCAGTCGGCCATGTGCAGCCCGTCGAGCGGGACGTCGGCCTGTTCGAGCTGGGCGCGCACGGCGGACGCGGCGCCGGCCGGGGAGTTCTCCGCCCCGGTCCTGAGCCCGACGAGGCGGCCGAACAGCTCGGCCTCGGTGTTGTCCGAGTTGCGCAGCATGTACGTCATGATCTCGCCCAGCGTGGCCGAATGCACGGTGGCGATCGGCGAGACGCCCTCGGGCGTGGCTCCGGAGACCGGTTCGCCGTCCACCGTGACGCCCTGTTCGCGCAGTCGCGCGGCGAACACGGAGGCCGCGTCGTGCGCGGTGGTGGTGGACATGGGCGGGTAGACGTGCCCGGAATCCGGGTCGGACGGCTTGGTCATGCCCGTCCAGTTGCGCCCGGAGTCCACGGCCATGGAGGAGACGTCCGTGGCGTAGCGGTGTTCGGCGTTGTTCTGCTCGATGCCGGGCGGCGTGCGGTCTGAGCCGAACAGGGAGTCGTCGTAGACGAGGCTCACGCGCGTGATGCCTCGTGCGCGCAGGGCGTCGGCGGTCTGCGCGGCCAGCGTGCCGAGTCCGGCGCGGCCGTTGACGTGGTCGAGGTCGCTCGCCCCCGTGCCGAGCAGCATGTTGCCCTCGCCGGTGAGCGTGACGGTGGCCTTCTGCGTGGCCGCGTCGTAGACGAGCCGCGTGGACGTGTCGAGCGTCGAGTCCATGTCGAGCGCGCGGGTGGCGGCGAACGCGGTGAGCGTCTTCATGGTGGAGGCGGGTTCGCGCACGGCCGAGCCGTTGCGGTCCACGATCGCGTTGCCCTGCGCGTCGGCCACGATGAGCGAATAGTCGGCGCCCACGCCCTGCGAGGCGGCGAACGCGTCGGCGAGCGCGTTGACGGCGTTGGCGTCCACGGCCGGCCCCTCCTCCAGCGCCCGCACGAGCTGCCCGGAGGCGTAGGAGCCGCGCGGGTCGTCGAACGTGCGGACGGCGACGGGGTGGATGGTCAGCGGGCCGGGGATCACGTCCACGAGGTCGCCGGCGATCGCTCCGGCGCACAGGACGATCGTCGCGCCCACGCTCGCGCCGACCGTCCACGGCCGGCGATGGCGTCTGGTATGCCGTGAGGTCACCGGCCATCATCTCCCTCTATCCGCGGGTTCCGCCTACTTCTGCAGGCTTGCGAACCCGTCCAACGTGTGGAGCACGCTCAGCGAGCGCGCATCCAACAGCTTACCGCCCAGCCACGTCCCGAGCGCCAGCGCGGCCAGACCGTTGGCCAGCGCGACCGGCCCGATCAGCCAGAAGCGCCCGTCCGCGAGCGCGCCCGTGAAGCCCAGCACGGCCACGATCACGCCGCCGGGCAGGAACAGGAGCGGGGTGCCGAGCATCTGCACGAGCGGGAAGAAGCCCTGCGCCATCGCGCGCCCCTGCGGCGAGGAGAACGGCTTGTCGATCGACGGCACCGGGTACATGAGGACCACGGAGACCACCTCCGCCATGCCGAGCGCCGCGTAGGCGAGGCCCAGCGAGCCGAGCGTGAAGGTCAGGCCGACCGCCAGTCCCGTGCCGCCGCGCCAGTCGCCGGTGAACGCGAGGATGGCGGCGGCGAGGACCAGCAGGTACGCGGTGGCGATCCCGGCGAGCAGGCGGACGCGGCCCCGGCGGTCGTCGAAGCCGCTCGCGCCGGCGATCACCTCCATGGCGTAGCCGCGGCCGTCGTAGGAGAGCCCGTTGCCCTCGGCGATGAACATGAACCAGCCGCTCATGAGCAGGCCGGTCCAGACGATGTCGTTCATGCCGTGCGCCTGAATTGCCATGAGCGCCACGAAGAGGATCGGCATGGCGAACAGCACGGTCTGGCGGGGGTCGCGCTTCAGGTACGTGAACAGGCGCGCGCAGACCGCCCCGGACGGCGAGTCCGCAGTGTGGCCGAACGCGCCGAGCCCCTTGACGGTGACGGTCTGCGCGGCGGCGCCCACGGTGAGGCGGTCGCGGCGCAGGCAGGCCGTGACGCCCAGGAAGCACAGCGCGACGGTGGCGGCGATGATCGCGACGCGCGCGGCGAGGGCTCCCCACGCGCCGGTCATGACGTCGAACGGCAGCTGGAAGGCCGCTCCGAACGGGGTCCACGCGAAGACGGCGGCCGTGCCGGACAGGGATCCGAATTCGATGTCCGCGACGCCGTGCACGCCGTACGCGGGCGAGCCGACCATGTTGGTCGCGCCGATCGTGCCGTTGGCCACGAGGCTCGGAATCTGGCAGATGAGCACGAAGCCGAGCACCGCGATGATGTAGAACGCGTTGCGGCCGCGCGTGGAGCGCACCAGCGTGGTGGCCGCGGAGATCACCAGCTTGGACAGGCTCATGGCCGTGAGGATCGCCAGCGGGGCGGCCACGAGCTGCGCGATCACGGCGGCGGGGCCGAACGAGCGGAACGCCGCGGACCAGAGCAGCAGCGCGACCGTGCCCATGATCGACGGCAGGCCGGCCAGACCGGCGGCGAGCAGGCCGAGGCCCAGATCGCGGTCGGGGATGCCGTAGAGCGCGAACTTGGCGGGGCTCAGCGTGGAGCCCTGGCCCAAGTACAGGACCTGCACCATGATGACCGAGATCATGAGGAACCCGCCGGTCAGCACCGTGGCCGCGTGGAACTGGCCGGGATCGGCGCGGTGGGAGCCGAGGGCGAACGCAAGGGCGGCCACGAACGCCACGGCGCCGAGCCCCATGACGATGCCGATCACGTAGCCGACGGTCTGGGCGGAGGACTTGCGCATCGCCGCGATGGTGAGGGCCCAGCGCAGGCGCACGATGGTGGCGACGGCGCTCATCGCGCGTTCTCCGGGAACTGCGGGGGCTGCGCGGCTTGCGGCGGCTGCATGGGCTGCGGCGCTGGGGCGAATCCCGTCGGAGCGGTCGGCTCGGTCGGCCCGGTCGGCCCGGTGCCGGCGGCGGAACCGTCCGCCTCGCCGGCCCCGCCGTTGAGCCAGTCGATCCGGGCGGCGGCGTGGCGCCCGCCGACCAGCTGCATGAACCGGTCCTCGAGATCCTCGCCGGCCGCGACCTCGTCCACCGTGCCGGCCGCGCACACCTGCCCGTGGTTCACGATCGCCACATGCGTGCACATTCTCTCCACCAGCGCCATGACGTGCGAGGAGATGATCACCGTGCCGCCGGTGCGCGCGTATTCGAGCAGGATGTCCTTGAGGTTCGCGCTGGAGACCGGGTCCACGGACTCGAACGGCTCGTCGAGCACCAGAATGCGCGGGCTGTGGATCATCGCGGTGGCGAGGCAGATCTTCTTGGTCATGCCGGCCGAATAGTCGGTGACCATCTTGCCGGCCGCGTCCGTGAGGTCGAACGCGGAGAGGAGGTCGTTCGCGCGCCGGACCACCTCGTCGCGCCGCATGCCGCGCAGCATGCCGGCGTAGACGAGCAGCTGCAGGCCGGTCAGGCGGTCGAAGATCTGGTCGGGCTGCGGCATCACGCCGATCGCGCGCTTGGCGGCGTTCACGTCGCTCCACACGTCCCGGCCGAGGATCATCGCGCTGCCGGCGTCGGGGCGCAGCAGGCCGGTCAGCATGTTGAGCGTGGTGGTCTTGCCGGCGCCGTTCGGTCCGACGAGACCGTAGAACGAGCCGACCGGGATGTCCAGCGCGAGGCCGTCGACCGCAACCTTGCGGTCGAACACCTTGACGAGGCCGCGGATGGACACGGCGGCGGACGGATCGGGCGGGACGGGAACATACCCGACGGATGCGGGCTCGGTGTTGACTGTCATGATTCGAGCCTACCGGCGAACGCATGCGGCGCGCCGGAGCGGCACGGCGTTCACCGGATGTTCATGTGCCTATGCGCGGGACGGCCGGCCACTGTGTCCCAAAATGCCGCCATCTTGGGAAATGGGTGTAATCCAAGACACAGTGCGGGGCATTTGTGTCTTAATCCGCACCCAATTACGCGAATGGATGCGGATTGAGACACGGCAAGGTCCTGTCGTGTCTTGGACCACCACCACAACGAAAAATGGATGCGATCCAAGACACAACGGACCCCATCTGTGTCTCAAAACGCCACCAAAACGGAAAACGGATGCGATCCAAGACACAACGGTCGCGGCTCGCGTAAGGCGGCGCGGATCGAGACTACGGAAAGCCCACCGGGCTTCCTTGGTGGCTCGCCTCCGGCCCTGCAATTATCGACTCGCCCTGCGGGCGAGACTCAATCCGACCTTCGCCGCCGTGGTGGCGGCTCAGGCCGAGGCCAGTCGGAAGCCCACCGGGCTTCCTTGGTGACCTCAGCCTTTATGTACGATCGGCTTCCATTCGGGCTTGGCGAAGATGGCCTGGAAGGAGATGACCACGTAGCTCAGCGCGAAGATCGGGAAGCTCAGGCAGTAGGCGAACAGCTCCTTGTTGGTGGCGCGGATCTTGTCGCGCTCGGCGATCACCGTGAGCGCGGCGAGCAGCATCATGGTGAGCATGGAGACGAGCACGCCCAGCCCCCACCCGTTGAACGCGCTGAGCACGCTCGCCCACGAGACAAACCCGAGCGCCGCGAACAGCGCGCCCAGCACCATGCGCAGCAGGGTGATCACCATGAACGGGCAGACCAGCAGCGTCAGGTCCACCGAGGAGAAGTCGCGCTCCTGGATGCCGTGGCGCAGCATGGCCGCCCCGTAGTAGCGGAACACCTGCAGGTAGCCCTTGCTCCAGCGCACGCGCTGCCGCCAGCTCTGGCGGAACGACGTGGGCTGCTCGTCGTACAGGATCGCGCTGCCGCAGTAGCCGATGCGGTCGCCGTGCAGCACGCAGTCCATGGTGAACTCCATGTCCTCGGTGAGCAGGTGGAACTTCCACCCGTTGTTGCGCTCCATGATCTCGCGCGAGAACATGAACCCGGTGCCGGCCACGTGGCAGCTGGAACCGATCACCATGCGCGACGAGTTCACGAAGCGCGACTCGCGCAGGAACCACAGCGCGGTGCCGCTCGACACCCAGTTCTCGTTGAGGTTCACCGAGTTGCGGTAGCTGGTGAGCACCTTGAAGCCGGACTGGAACGCCTTGTTCATCTCCTCCACGTAGTGGGGGTCGAGGCGGTTGTCCGCGTCGAACACGAAGAACGCGTCGTAGCGTTCGGCCATGCCCTGCCGGCCCATTTCGTCGAGCAGGTAGCTCAGCGCGTATCCCTTGCCGATCCGCTCCTTGTTGAAGCGCTCCACCACGTGGCATCCCATGGAGCGGGCGATGTCCGCCGTGTCGTCGGTGCAGTTGTCCGCCACGATCCAGATGTCGATGAGCCGCTGCGGGTAGCTCTGCGACTGGAGGTCGCCGATGAGGTGCGCGATCACGGCCGACTCGTTGCGCGCGGAGATGAGCACCGCGTACCGCTTGTCCATCGGGGCGTCGGGGAACGCCTCGGGCTTGGCGAAGAAGGAGACGACCACGTAGGCCGCCTGATAGACGACCACGCACAGGCCCAGCGCGAAGATGAGCCAGTCGAGCACGTTGAGGATGGCCATCAGCGCCACCCGCCGCGCGGATTGTCGGCCGCGTCCGACGCCTTGTCCGATGCTTCGTCCGACGCCTCATCGGCTCCGCCGTCGTCCCCGCCGCCGTTCTCCGCGCCCCTGAGACCCTTGACGCCCTTGCCGTCCGCGCCCCGGTCCGTGCGCTGCGGGATCGCCACGGTCTCCGAGGCGTCGAGGTCCTCGGCGGTGGGCATGCTGTACGCCTTGCGCTTCAGGGCGTCGAGCTCCTCCTCGACCATCACGCGCTTGCTGGACCCCTGCGCGGCGCGCGGCATGTGGTCGGTCATCGGGTGGATCACATGCTCGGTGAACGCCTCCGCGCCCTCGACGAGCTTGGACTTCTTCAGCGGCTTCGGGTCGCCCAGCAGCGGCGAGTCGATGAGCTCGTAGCGCTTGGTGTACACGGAGAAGATAGCCTGGAAGCTGGCGGCGACCGGCAGCGCGAGGAACGCGCCGAGCGCGCCGAACAGGGAGCCGAGCGCCAGCACCACGAGGAAGGCGACCGCCGGGTTCAGGTCCATGGTGCGCTGCGAGATCTTGGGGCTCAGGATGAGGTTCTCGATCTGCTGGTAGACGATGATGTACACGAGCACGCCCACGCCGTACCACAGGCCGCCGTTGATCCACGCGAACAGCACGGGCAGCGCGCCGCCGATGTACGTGCCGACCGTGGGCACGAACTGCGCCGTCAGCCCGCAGAACAGGGCGAGCGGCAGCCAGTACGGCACGTTGAGGATCTCGAGGAAGACGGCGGTGCACACCGCGTTGATGATGGCGAGGATGCCGCGCGAGAACAGGAAGTTGGAGATCTGGTCCTGCAGCACCTGCCACACGAGCACGAAGCGGCGCTGGCTGTCCGGGCTGAGCCACTGGCACATGCTGCGGCGCATGCGCGGGCTGCCCGCGGAGACGTAGTAGGTGACGAGCATGACGGTCATGAGGTCGAGCAGCACGCCGCCGATGCTGCCGAGCGTCATGGCGGCCTGCGAGGCGAAGTTGGTCACCCACGAGGTCTGGATGTTGTTGATGATCTCGCTGCCGAGGTTCTGGATGGCCGGCATGCGGAACGTGGTGTTGGCGGCCACGTACGCAGAGATCTGCTCGTAGGCGTCGGGCAGGCCGCGGAACAGGCTGATCACCTGCTGGACGAACATGTTGCCGAACATGGCGAGCAGGCCGATGCACACCACCACGAGCCCCACCAGGGTAACGGCCGACGCGGCCCCGCGCTTCCAGCCGTGCTTGACCATGATGAGCACGAGCGGCTCCACCGCCAGCGCGATGAACACGGAGATGACGAGGTCCACCGCGAGGTATTCGAGCTTGCCGAGCGAGCGCCACACGAAGATCGCCGCGAACGCCGCGATCACAATGTACAGCAGCCCCCTGCCGAACCATTCCGGGGGCCGGCGCGGATCCCCCTTCGCCGGAAACACCGAAGCCAGATCGAACTGCTTGCCGTCGTTGCCCTGTATGCTCATGGGCACCATTGTTGTGTCGTGCGCGGACAGGTGCGCGCGGGCCGGCCGTCGCAGGCCCGACCGATGGGCGGCCCGGACGGTAAGGTTGAGGCATGCTCAAGGTTTCGATCATCATCCCCGCCTGGAACGAGGAGGAGCGCATCGAGGACTGCCTCACCTGCGCCACCGTCCAGACCCGCGCGCCCCACGAGGTCATCGTGGTGGACAACAAGTCCACCGACCGCACCGTCGAGGTGGTGGAGCGGTTCATCGCCGACCATCCCGGCACGCCGGTCCGCCTCATCCATCAGGACGCCGAGCAGGGGCTCATCCCCACGCGCAACGCGGGCCTCAACGCCGCCACCGGCGACATTCTGGGCCGCGTGGACGCCGACTGCATGCTCAAGCCGGACTGGGTGGAGGTCGTCACCGGCATCTTCACCGAGGACCCGAAGGCCATGGGCGCCTCCGGCCCGGTGGTCTACTACGACATGCCGCTCAAGAAGACGGGCTTGAGGGGCGACAACCGCACGCGCCGGCTCATCTACCGCGCCGACGGCAACAAGACCATGCTGTTCGGCTCGAACATGGCCCTGCGCGCCACCGCATGGCACGCGATCGCCGGCGAGGTGTGCCGCGACTACGAGGACGTGATGCACGAGGACGTGGACATCTCGCTGCACCTGCTAGGCAAGCACTTCAAGACCGTGTACTCGCCGCGCATGATCGTGGGCATGAGCGCCCGCCGCATGGCCTCCGGGTTCGTCTCGTTCAAGCACTACACGGACCGCTTCCGCAACACGTTCGACGCCCATCCGCGCCACACGCGCTTCTTCCGCCCGGAGTACCTGCTGCGCGTGATGTGGCCGTTCATCCACTTCCTCTACCCGATCTACCAGCGGCGGATGGAGCGCGAGCACGTGGACTGCGCCGCCGCGGTGTGGCGCGACGAGCAGCAGCGGATTCTCGCGGGTTCCAGCCAGCTCACGCACTGAGCGCCGGGCACTGAGCGCCGGACGCGGGGCGGGGACGGATACGGCATAGGCGACATAGGCGACATGCCCGGTCATTCCCCTCGTCCTTCCCCTTTCCACGTCATCCTGGGCGGTCGCAACGAGTCGAGGGGTCCGTCCGGCTACCGTCCGCCGGCCTTTCGGCCTTTGCCTGGGATGTCCGCCTGCCGCATGTGCCTCGGCGGTCCGCTCGCCGTCATCCCGCCTTCGGTTCCGGTTTCATAGACCCCGCTCGGGATGACTCGCCCTCGGCCGCGCGACTTGTGCGGAGCAACGGCGAGTACGCCATGTCCGCCTGCTCACCTGTCCGCCTGTTCACTTGTCCGGCCATCCACTTGCCCGGCCACCCACCTGGCCGGCCATCCTACCTGCCCGGCCACCCAACCCGGCGGACACCGCCATCATATTTTTCTTCGCTGGTGACATTGTGGGCACAATGGGCCCACGCTGTGCCCACAATGTCACCAGCAACTACAAACACAAATGCTTCGGTCCCTTCTTCCATGCATGCGCGCGGGAGAAGGGGCCGAAGCATAGCGGTCGTCATGCCGGAGGGCGGCCAAACCGATCGAACCGGCAAAACCAACCAGACCGGTCAGACCGGCCGAACCGCAGTCGGGTCAGATCACATCAGCGAGGTGTAGATCTTGAGGATGTCCTCCTCGGTGGCCTTGCGCGGGTTGCCCGGGGTGCATACGTCGTTGAACGCGTCGTGGGCGAGCGGGGCCAGATCGGCCTCGGTGGCACCGACCTCGGAGATCTTGGTCGGGTTCTTGAGGTCCACGGTCAGCTTGTGGACGGCCTGCACGGCCTCCTCGCGCACCTTCTCGAGGTCGCCGGTATAGGCGTCCTCAACGCCGAACGCGTCGGCGATGTCGCGGTACTTCTCGCCGGTGTAGTCCTTGTTGTACTCCATGACCGGGGCCAGCAGGATGCCGTTGGCGACGCCGTGGGCCACGCCCAGACGGCCGCCCAGCGGGTGGGCCATGCCGTGCACCAGGCCGAGGCCGACGTTGGAGTAGGCCATGCCGGTGATGTAGGACGCGTAGGCCATCTGCTCGCCGGCCGGGATGTCGCCGTCGGCGGACTTGGCGAGGTTCTTGGCGATCATGCGGATGGTCTGCATGGACAGGCAGTCGGACAGGCTCCAGGCGCCCGGGGTGATGTAGCCCTCGATGGCGTGGGTCAGGGCGTCGAGGCCGGTGGCGACCTTCAGGCCGCGCGGCATGGAGTCGGTCAGGTCCGGGTCCACGAACGCGACGATCGGGATGTCGTGCGGATCGACGGCCACGAACTTGCGCTTGTTCTTGGTGTCGGTGATCACGTAGTTGATGGTGGTCTCGGACGCGGTGCCGGCGGTGGTCGGCACGCCGAAGATCGGGACGGACGGGTTCTTGGTGTCCGCGACGCCCTCGAGGGAGAGCACGTCGCCGAACTCCGGGTTGGCGGTGATGATGCCGATGCCCTTGCAGGTGTCCTGCGGGGAGCCGCCGCCGAGGCCGATCAGGAAGTCGGCGCCGGAGGCTTTGAAGCGCAGCACGCCGTCCTGGATGCACTCGACCGGCGGGTTCGGCTTGACGTTGTCGAAGACCTCGTAGGGCAGGCCGGCGGCGTCGAGCACGTCGGTGACCTTCTTGGCGGTGCCGGTCTCCAGCAGGACCGGGTCGGTGACGATGAACGCCTTCTTGAAGCCGTGCTTCCTGGCCACCTCGGGGATCTCCTTGATCGCGCCGCGGCCGAAGTACGCCGTCTGGTTGAAGATCATGCGGTAGACCATTTTTATGCTCCTTTGCATTGGAACTATTGGGTTTTGTTGGTGTCGCATTCTCCCCGGTAAAAAGTCCGGTAAAAGAACACGACACCTCCACAAGTGATTATAGACCGGCACGGTCTGACATCCCGCATTTTGTGTGTTAGCGAACGTCGAGGTCAAACTCCCGTCGCAGCCGGTCGTCGGGAAATGTCGCCGCGAACCAAATCCAGCGTACTGCTCCTTCAAGCATTGAAGCGATGGTCCAGTACCTTTCTGTTTCCATGTCGGGCAGATGGAACTTAGGACACATTTGCACTGTTTGTCTTATCGTTGCTTGAACTGTGGGAAAATACGTCATGCGTTCAGGGCAAAGTATCCATGCCGTGATGTATCGACGCAGAAGCCATTCGCTGGGGGCGTGAATGCATAGCTTCCTTTTTTCCGTGTGCTGGATGGCGGCGGTGTCGTATGCCGCAAGCAGTTCTTCCTCATCTACGGTGAGGTAATCATTAAGGGCATCCAGAAGCCTCTGCTTGTCTCTTTCTGTGGGCATTTCTTCCTCGCTCAGGAGGGGCAGTCCCAAACAACTTGTCGCGGCCGTCGCAATCCGAGTTGCGTTGTCTTGGATGTCTTCACGGACAATCTCCATCGGCATGCCTTCGGAGATGACCACGGTCGCGTTTTCTTCGTAAACGGTTTTGAGGCCTTGGGGCAAGGCTATTCCCCGGTCGCTCACGATTCGTATTGTCTTCATTGTTTTGCCTTTCCGTGCCGGTCTTTCCGAACTCACCCTGCGCATTAGCGTTGGGGTATGTCTGCAAGCTCCATTAGTAACATCGTTCGCGGGTCACGAAGTATGCCCGCATACTGCTCTCGAAATGTCTTGCTTGCGTTGAGCGTCCGGGCTATCGCTGCCCAGATATCTTTTCCGCTCCGCCTGTAGACAAGCGCTTCCGGTCTCAGGAACATAGTTGATATGAACCGGCGCAGCAGTCGTTTGCTGGGGCGGGCATAGAACTCCCATTCTTCCATTGGTTGGTTTTGTTGATTTGGTTTGAACAGGGCGGTGTCGAAATAATGCAATCGGCTTAGGTACATGGTGATGACCCCAGCATACCCATCCAAGAATCGCTTTACGCATTGCTCGTCTTCTTTTGTCGGCAGCTTCTCTTCGGCCATGATTGGCAAGCCGAGGCTATCCGTTATTGCTCTTGCGAGGCAGATTCGTTCCTCTGCGCTTAGCGGCTGGTCTGGCAAATCCTCAATGACTAGTTCCGCCGGGCTGTTGGTCTCCCATCCCCTTGCTCGTGCGATGCGCTGCTCGATGGCGGCGGCGATGACCCCCGTCTCATCCGCTTCTATTGCGGCTCGTGCCGTTTTGGGCTCCATTGTTTTGCCTTTCCTCGGTCGGTCTTTCCGGCCTCGCAAGGTTAATATCTACCACTGTGGCTTTTCATCACCTCCAAGCCCCTCATAGGCCCCATTTTCACGGCCTCCGCAAGCCGCTTTTTGAGGTTATGTTACGTATTTGTAAAACTTATGTTACAAATATGTTAACTACTACCCGTTTCACGGGAAACCCCCAGTCCACCGGGGTTTTTGAAAAATCACGCGTCCGATATATCCACGGTGACACGTCGGAAAGGCCGACGTAGGTGTTGAAAGGACGTCATCATGGACGGTAGGATTTCTCGGCTCGTTCTTCCTACGAGCGCTTGGCTGATGCGCATTGTATGCCTTCAGGGCTATAGGGATGCGGAGCCTCAGATGGAGCGTGGAGCTGATGGCAAGCCCTCCACTACGCAGAAGCTGGTTGACGGCAAGCCGGTCTATCCCCTTCGCGGTGTGGTCGTGCAGATTCAGAATGATGCCGGGGCGTGGGTCGTGGCCGAGGGCATCAGCGTCAAGGCCCGCGTCGCTAAGGACTGGCCGCAATACATACCGCTCGCCCCGGCTGGGGGAAGGGTCATCGTAACCCCATACGCAACGGTGAACGGCAAATACGCTTCGGTGCGTTATAGCGTCATCGTGGACGACCTCGAACCGGCGGAACCGGCGCAAGGCAAGTAATCGACTGGTACGACTGGCGGGGCTTCGGCCCCGCCCCTCGTAAGGAGGTGTTCTATGGCTATCCCTAACGGTGTCGTGCCTCTCACTGAGGCATTGCAAGGAACTGGCATGAGCTTGCCCGAGTACGTGGAACTTTGGCATTACTTCGGGAATAAGCCCATAGCGGTAGAAGGCCAGTGGGGGCCGGTGGGGCTTCGCCCCCTTGATGACTGCATTGCCGATGGCGTGCTGTTTGAACCGCTTGCGGTTTCATTCAATGCGGGCCTGATGCGTAAAGGTATGACTGATGTTCGACGTATGCAATCGCAGATGCTGCGCGATGGCGAAATACGCGACACGCTTGCTGAGCAGATTGAACGCGAGTGGCGGAATGAGAAACGCGAGGAAGCCCAGGAGCTTCGATGGGAGGCTTCGCATGATTGAGCTTCTTGCGTCTTTTGTCCTCGGCTTTTTGTTGGGGCTGATAACGGCGGCGGCGTTGTTCGTCGCGTTGGTTTGGATTGACGGAAAGGACTTTCATCATGGACGGACGAAAACGGCCCGTGAAAGCGTGGCTGGAACCGGCGGCGTACTCGGCCCTTCGGATGTGGGCCGCAGCGATACCGGGCATGACCATCTCGAAACTTGTGGGGGTGGCGGTACGCCGGGAGCTGGCGAGATTGCAAGCCCAACAGAAACCCCTCGACGTGACGAGCCCCGACCGGCTGGAATCGATAGACGAGACGGAGATAGACCCCCGCATAGCGAGCGTATCGAGGTCTCTAAGGGCGGCTACGAGCGATGGCGGCGCGAACGGGCCGAGGCGCGGGCTTCGCAAGATTCGGAGGCGGGCCGATGACGGCGCATGAGGTACTGGCATGGCTGACCACTACGCGCGTGCCGGTATGGATGGTGGTTCTTGCTCTTTTTATTGGGCTTTTCGTCCGTGAGCTGGCCGAGGCATGGAGTCATAGCCGGGAACGGGAACGGGCTTATAAGGCCTACTGGGACGAGAAAGGAGGTGAGGACGATGATGAGGATTATCGACGGTGACGTCTATGTCAGTCAATCCGATGTAGCGGTGTTGGGTGAGGTCTCGGACACACAGATTATGCGGCTTACCGCGCAAGGCGTTTTCCGCGACTCCATCAAGAAGCTGAACGGGCGGACGTGGTATCGGCTCACCGACATGCTGTCGTGGCGTAAGTCCCGGCAGAAGTGATGTCCACAAATGTGGACACTGGGGGAAGTTCCCCGTGGCCCCCGCGTCAGCGGGGGTCAAGCCCCCGTAGGGGGCGCAGACGCGACGGGCGGCTTTGCCGCCCGGGCGCGCAACATTACGGGGAACTTCCCTACAAAATGGTGAAAACCGTTGGAATTATTGGCCTCGCGGGGCTTCGCAACTTCTCTACAAAATGCAGGGAACTTCCCTACAAAAAGATTATGTATGGAAATGCACCGTGTGCTTGGTCTGGATGAGTACGTTTCTCCGGCATTTCGAGCATGACGGGAACTTCCCTACAAAAATGGAGGTGCTTGGAATGGCCTTGTCTTTCGTGCGTGAAATCCGTTATCCATCAAAGAAAAAGATTTCGCAATTGAATCACATGATGAACTCGTCGGCATGGTTCATCACGGTTCCATCGAAATATGTTCATGGTGACGTGAGTATCATCACAGACGTTTTGAGGGGACATCCGTCGTGGTCTTGGATAGGCCAGAAGGAGGAGGGGGACGGCTCCACGATTTGGAATTCGGAAAAGAAGACATGGGAAAAAGGGCCTCGGCCCAAGGCCCCCGATGGAGGCTGGCTATACGGGGACGGCGGCAAGTACAACGGCATGCGACACTATTGCTTCTTCGTCGCTACCCCTCAGATGCACGGCGGTACTTTCGCACGGCTGTTCCCAGACCAAACGGACATCGAGGTTTGCAGACGGCCGGATGCGGCAGCTCGGTATGTCTCGAAGCTTGAAACCCGCATAGAAGGCCCTTGGCAATCTCCCGGCTTTGAGTTTCCCAAACAAGGCAAGCGAACGGACTTGGCTACCCGTGATGACGCGGTGAAAAGGGTTCTCGCGGGCGCTGACCCTGACGAGCTGATGAGGAAAGACCCGAAGTTGTTGGCCTTTGCAAAATACCTTGACCGGGCCTATGAGATTTGGATGAAGGAGAAGGGAAAAGGTATGCGGGATGTGCATTGCCTCTATGTGTACGGTGAAGCTGGCGTAGGAAAATCCCTGTGGGCTTGGCTTTACGGCAAGCGGCATGATAGGGACGTATACCGATTGACGGATTACGTACACCCTTGGGATGCTTACAGAGGCGAGTCGGTGGTTATCGTCGAGGACTTCGACGGTAGGATGCGGCTCGATGATGTACTGCGTTGGACTGATAGATATCCTGTGGAGCTAACGGCCCGGTACGCAAACAAAAGGGCGCTCTACGACACAGTTATTTTTACATCGAACCGACCCATGAGCGGCTGGTATGGATACGATGAGTTTGAGCCGAAACAGAGGCCGATAAACCGGCGTATTAGTACGGTGTGCGCGTCGCTCGGTTCGGATGGGGATACCATCGAGTTCCGTCATGTCGCAGGCCCCGAGTGGCCGGAAAAGCTCGCGGATGAATCGTTGCGCTCAATGATAAGCGAGTCCACCGGCGTAGCCCCCTCAGGCGCAGACGGCCACGGGTACATCGAGAAGCCCGAAACAGCCCCGACTAAGGTATCCCAGCCGGTGACGGATGATGAAGTGTACCCCGTAGACATGAGTAGCCCAAAAGCGTTGCCGTTCCCAGTCGATGAGAATGGTATCCCGATTGATTGACCCCGTAGGGCGTGGTACGGGGCCGTAGCGGTACGTCGTGCTGGTAGTGACGCATAAGCACGGGGCGGCGGTGCGCGGACGATGTGCCGCAAGCCGAACGGTGCCCCCGCCGTGGAGTCGTGCTTTGCGCGGCGGAACGCCGGGGATGTGCCGGACGGCGGCGGTGCCCCCGCATGTGCCGACGATGCCCGCGCGTTGCGGTGCGATGTTGCGGGCGTACCGCGCTCGTACCACGCTGGTTAGTTGTAGTCGGGTTCCTCCTCGATGGCCTGTAGCTGTTCGGCTGTGAGGTAGCTTTCCTCCGGTTCCTTTGGGGTCAGTTCGCTATCGATTAGCTCGATGGCCTCCCGACGCTTCTGCTCCGTTGTGTGCGTATACCTCGCGGTTACATCGGACTCCGTCTTATGTCCGAGGATGTCTTTTCGTATGGCCCAATCGACGCTGTACATTTCCATGATGGATTCGGCTAGGTGCCTGTTGTCGTGCTGCCTCCATTTCCACGGGCCGTATCCCGTAGCGCTCCATTGCTTCTTCGTCATTTCCTTCTCGTCCGGCCATTGACGCGGTTTGCCTGTCCGTTGGTTCCGGGCGATGTCGTCCTGTACAGCCCAGTTGTGATAGGCCAGAAGCAATTCTTGCCAGATGCTCGTGAGATACGATGGCTTGAAGTATGTGCCCCTGCCGGTACGGAAAACCCAATCGTCCGGTTTGCCCCGTTCGGCATCCCGCTTGGCACGCAACGTGTCGGCTATCCTTCTCGATAGCGGCAGGAGCCTTGCCGCTGATTCGGTCTTGCCGGACATCTTGACCGTCGCTTTCCCCCGTAGCTCGATGATGACGCGCTCGGCCACGCTGACACGCTTGTGGTCGAAATCAACGTCCTTCCATTGCAAGCCCAGTACTTCCTCGCGGCGCAGACCCATTCCCATCTCCATCAGGTAGAGCGCATAGAAGCGATGGAATCGATTCGGTTTCGGCTCCCCTGTGATGGGGTCGGTCACATCCGGTTTGGCAAGCCACAGAAGCAGGCCCGGCGCATTGCTAATCCAGTCCTCAGTGTGCTTCGTTTGTGCCTTGCGCACTTTCGGTGCGGTGGGAATGCGTAGGTATCGTGTGGGGTCGTCTGTCGCTTGTATCCATCCCTCGCGGACGGCTAAGTAGTATATGCCCTTCAGCACCTTAGCCGATTCGGGTATCGCATCCACGACGGCCTGTAGCTCAGCGGTGCTGTATGCGTTGATGCTTTTGTCGGGTAGCTTCTTGCCCACGGACGCTATCTGTTGCTCGTAGGTATAGCGTGTGTTGCCATTGATGTTCCGCTTCTCCTTGTCCTCCCAGAAAAGCGCTATGGCATCGCTGAGCCTGTGCGTGCGCGGCGTGCCGGTCTTGCCGGTGGCAAGCTTGCGGCGCATATTCTTCTTCATCGCGTCCACGGCCATCGACTTGGCCAGCTCATGGACGGCCGGGTTCTCCTCTTCGGGCACGTCCGGCATGGGGGCGCTCCCCGTTACTTGTCGCCAGTCCCCCGAGGCTGTGCGGTAGCAGGTGTAGGCCCGGTACTTCCTTGTGCCGTGCGAGTTGACCACTGTAATGCTTGGTGTTAGCGTAGCGAAGCCCCGCGAGGCCGTTAGGCTGATGTCTTTCATGCTTCCATGATAAAGCGTCGGGTAAAAAGAAAAACCCCGATTTCGGGGTTTTTGCAGTCTCAAAAACGTTGGAATTTCGCGGTTTCTTATGTCTCCCTCAAAATCATCCTGTAAACCATAACGCTCTCCTTTAAGCTGGTTACTGTGCATACCTGCGGGCGGCCCGCCGACATGGTGAACCGTCCAACGCTTCCCATGGTAGTGCCCCCGCTGAGCGATTCCGGTCAAAACCGATAAAATTTGAACAAGAATCCCAGATGTTGGGACTTTTTCTCGCGTGTGGGACTGGCAGCGCCGCACCGCACGTCCCAGATCTCCGCACTGCGCATTCCACACCTCCGCACCGCGCACCACCCTCCTACCTCTGCATCCTAAATCTCCACGCCTCGCGTCCCACACCTCCGCGCCCCGCACTGAATCCGCTCAATCCTCAGATCGCATAGCGCACATTGAGCACATCCAGTGCGCAACACCATGGAATGGGGGTGCGGACGAAAAGTTGGACGCTTTGGCGTCCGGATTGGAGTCCGCAATGTACCGCAAGGACGTCAAGCGCATGGTCGTCGGCCTGTTCTACGACGACCGCATCAACGCGCCCGAGATCA
>NZ_WBSN01000018.1 GCF_009299475.1 Bifidobacterium avesanii
CGCGTCCGCTTTCCGGTTCCCGGACCGCCGCCCCCATTGATCCTTCGGGGTTGGTGGTGTTTGGTTTTGCGGTGGTCATGGCCCAGGGGTGACGCCCGGTTTACTTTCCGAACCCGGTAGCTAAGGCTTGGCGCGGTGATGGTACTGCACTCGATAGGGTGCGGGAGAGTAGCACGCCGCCGCAAATTATTCGTGTTTGGCCCGGAGGGATTCCCCCTCCGGGCCATTTTCGTTTTGATGGCGCGCGCATCCACCTGGCGGTGTGTGGGGATCGCGGCGGTCCGTGGTTGTTTTGGTTTGGTGGTTCGGCTTCCGGGCCGTTGTCAATCCACCGGGGTTTGTCTTGTGTCCCCGCGTGGATCGGCTCCACATGATTCCCCTGCTGTTGAACGGTCCTTGGCGGGGACGGTGCCTCTGGAGGCGTCCCCGTGCTCCCGGGTGTTCCTGCCGTCCGGGAGTGTCGCCCCGCGTCCCAAGCTGCACGGATCACTCCACACAAACCCTTTCAGAGGCGAATCTAACGGCGTGAAGGCCGCGAGTTCCCGTATCGGTTCATGGTTCTGGTTTTCCGAGCCGTATTTGCCTCTCCGCCCTCACAGCCCGCGTCGTTTCAGGTCTGCGACAAGCCCCACGTAGAACTCGCGCACATCGAACCCAGGGATGTTCTCGCGGTTCAGATCGATCATGTCCGCGTGGGAGATGCCGCGGCTGCCGGACGGTTCCAGCCATGTGAAGTCGTCGCCCCACGGGAACGAGGTCTGCGAGACGAGACCGTCGTTGGGGCCGTCGAACCATTTGACGAGCGAATACGTGAAGTTCAACGGGAACCTGCCCGTGGTGGCGTGCAACAGGCGTGACCCGACGCTCCGGCAGACGATGCCGGGGAACGAATCGAAGCCTATCTGCCGGTTGAGGCGCGCGCATCCGGCCTGCGTCAGGTCTTGGACCGCGGCCATGAAATCGGGATCCGGATCCCCGAGTCTCGCGGCGGCCGTGTTGTACGCGGCTTCGATGCGCAGTCGGGCGCCGGCCGGAACCTTGGCGAGCAGGTAGTCGGCGAATCCGCAACCCCGGTGGGGCGTGTTGATGGTGGTCAGCGAGGCGACCAGGCCGCCAATCCCCTCGCGTGCGATCGCCCAGCGCATGTCGAGCCCGCCCTTGGAATGCGCGATGACGTTCACCTTCCCGCATCCCGTTTCCTCGACGATCGCGCGAATGCGGGCGGCGAGCTCGCGCCCGGCGTCGGCCACGGACGCGGCGGACTGGTGGTCGCCGTAGTACACGGTCGCGCCGTTGCGCTCCAGTTCGCCCGGGATGCGACCCCAATAGTTGATGACTTTGGAGTCGCGGAAGAACACCCCGTGCACCAGAAGGATGGGATAGCGGGTCGCGCACACGCGTTCGGCGGAGCGCGAGGCGTCGAGCCGCTCCTTGTCCGACTCGAAGCGGACCTCCTCGCGGCACGTGCGGATGATCAGCCGGAGCGCCACGAGGTTCAGCACCGGGATCCACCCGCACACGACGCCAATGACGCGGATCCTCAAGCCAAGCTGGACGCTGGTCAGATACACGGCGACGATGCCGATCCAGAAGACGAGCGTCTCCAAGGCGGCCACGCACGCCAGCGCGGCCACCCACGCGACCCAGTGGGCCGGGAACATCACGAACGCGGCGGCAATCAGCCCGATGGTCGCCGCGAGCGTCGTCCACCAAAACACGCGCAGCAGCACTACGCCCGCTCGCAGAACCCCCAGACGTCTTGGCAATGCGGTGGAACCGGTCCTGCCGGCGCGCGGACTGGATTCGACGGGTGTTCGTTCCATGATCGGGCTCCCTTCCCGGACCAATCATTCCCGTCTCCCAGTCTAGACGCCGGCCGCGCTCCGACAGCCCGACTCCGCAGACGCCTAGTTGCAGCTTCTCCATGTCGCATCCATATCCGTCGTTTCAGGCATCCCGACTCTGGCCGCGCCGACCCGGCTGCCGTGGCGTTGCCCGCGAAATCAGACGGGTGAAAGTTCCGTCGTTGGAGTGTCCCGCTTGATGGCCATCACGATTGTTGCATGAAAACGGATGAATTAACGACCCATCAATACACGTTTTTACCTATTTTTCTGTATGATTGGTACGGGAAAATAAAAATTCCTGTGATTTTGCGACGAAGGGGAAGGCGGATTCATGGCATACATGCAACGCAAGCTGGATGACTCCATCCGCGATTGGGCCAAGTCGGGGGACGACCATCCGCTGCTCATCCGCGGCGCGCGGCGCACCGGCAAGACCACGCTCGTCGAGCACGTCGCGCCCGGTCTGTTCGGCAACATGGTCAAACTCGACCTGCAGACGGACCTCGCCACCATCGAGCGTATCTTCGACGTGCCCACGGACGACGTCGAGGCGATCGTCAGACGCATCCGAGAATACACCGGGCGGCCGTGCGAGGCCGGCTCGACGGTGCTGTTTCTCGACGAGATCCAGCTCAGCGAGAAGGCGTTGAACTCCCTGCGGTTCTTCTCCGGCACCCCATGGCGCGTCATCGCCACCGGCAGTTTGCTCGGCGTCACCGTGAAAAAACGCAGGTTGCCGTTTCCCTCGGGCGTTCGGCAGGTCGAACTGCGGCCCATGGACTTCGAGGAGTTCCTCTGGGCGTTGGGAAAGCGTTCCCTGGCCGACGCAATCAGGGAGCGCACCGAACGGCCGGAGTCGTTCATCCTGCACGAGCGCGCGCTCGACCTCTACCACCGCTACCTCACCGTCGGCGGCATGCCGAGGGCCGTGGCCGCATACCGCGACACGGGATCGTTCGAGGAGGTGGCGCGTGAGCAGCGCGAGATTGACGAGACGTACGTCAACGACATGACGGCCCCTGACAACGGCATCAGCGGCGTCGCCGCCAAGCGCATCTGGGACAGTCTGCCCGCCCAGCTGATGCGGTCGAGCACCAAGAAGTTCAAATACGCTGACGTGATGCGGGGGGGGGGAAGGCGCGAGAAGCTGCTCGAACCGTTGGAATGGCTCGCCGCAGCCGGTATCGTCAACCGCAACGACATGACGCACGACATCGCGGCGCCCCTCACCCCATATTCCGACGACGAAGGCAGTTTCTTCAAGGTGTACGTGGCGGACACCGGCGTCATGTTCTCCAAGTTCAACATCGACGCGAGGCTGTTCCTCAATCCGGACACGGCGCGCGTCCTGTCGTCCGACTTCCGCGGCGCGCTGGCGGAGAACTGCGTCATGCAGGCGCTCCGGGCCAACGGGATCCGCACGTTCTACTGGACGCCGTCCGGCGGGCAGACGGGCGAGCTGGACTTCGTGTTCCAGGACCGGGCCGCCCGGGTCGTTCCCGTCGAAGTCAAGTCCGCGCGCAACGTCACGGCGAAGAGCCTGCGCCGGTTCGTGCGGGAGGCGCGCTCGCCCAAGGCATACCGCCTGTCCGAGCGGGATTTCGGCATAGACGTCGTGGCCGGCACCGATGTGCCGCTCGTCAGTCTGCCGCTGTACGCGGCCTTCGCCATCACGGATGCGGCCTGAGGGCTCGCAAAATGAGATTCGGGGATTGACTCAAGGACGAGCGGTGGGTGCCGGCCGCATGCGGATGCGCAATCGCCGTCGAGATGGAAATGCCGGACGGGCCCGCGACGGGCGACCCGATGCGCGACCCACGCTGAGGTTCCTCGTGCAGGATGCGCCGATCGAACTATCTCGCGTCCAACGGGGAAAGAGCCGTCGTCCCCTGCCCAACATGGCGGTGGACGACGGCCCAAAGAGTTTGATTGCCTGTCCGACCCGCGTGCCGTACCGCCGGCAGTCCGGCTCCGCGGATGCCTAGTTGCAGCTCACGCCGCCGTCGATGACGACGGTGGCGCCGGTCATGAACTTGGCGTCGTCGCTGGCGATGTAGAGCACGGCCGAGGAGATGTCCTCGACCTTGCCGGACGGGATGGAGGTGTCCAGGCCCGCCATCACGCGGCCGACGCCCAGCTGGCTCATCTCGGTCTGGCCGTTCATGACCTCGGTGTTGACGCCGCCGGGGCACACCACGTTGCAGCGGATGTGGTTGGGCGCGTACATGAACGCCGTGTTCTCGGTCAGGCCCACGACGGCGTGCTTGGAGGCCGTGTAGGCCGCGCCGGCGCGGGCGCCGCGGATGCCTCCGATGGAGGCCACGTTCACGATGTTGCCGCCGTTCTCCTGTCCGAGCATCACCTGGACGGCCTTGCGCATGGCCTTCATGGGGCCGACGAGGTTGACGTCCATGACCTTGTCCCACAGCTCGTCCGTGACTTCGGCCACCGGCTTGAACTCGTCCATGATGCCGGCGTTGTTGACCAGCACGTCCAGATGGCCGGCGAGTTCGACCGCCTTGTCGATCATGCCGTCCGTGGTCTCCGCGACGGTCACGTCGCCCGCGTAGGCGACGATGCCGCCGGGAAGATCCCTGGCCTCCTCGACCAGCTGGGCCAGACGCTCGGCGCGGCGCGCGACCGCGACCACCGTGGCGCCCTCGGCCGCGAAGTCCAGCGCGATCCTGTGTCCCATGCCCGAGCTGGCGCCCGTCACCACTACGCCCTTGCCGTCGAACCTGCCCATGCGTGCTCCTTTCGGGAATGTAGGTCGCTTCGTTGCTTCCTACCCTGATAGAACAGCCTATTCGCCGCGGGAGCGTTGCGCCAGACCTGTGGCAGGCGTTTTCATCGCCGGCCGTTGGAAGAACCCGTTTGAGCGTTGACGACCGTGGCGGTCGCAGCGGCCGGATCAGTCACGCTCGGCGTGCCAGTCAATGATTATCTACCATGAGCCTGTGCCAAGCAGGATGGTGAACATGGCCAACGCGTTCGTGGCGGTTAATCATAAGACGCAACGTCTGCGTCAGTTGAATGACTGCACTTAGTCCGAGGAATGCCCTCGGACGGGCTCTCCTCAGTTAAGACGCTCCGACTATACGACCGCCACCGGTTTCGGACGCATGGAACCATGCAGCGAGAAATCCAGTCGTTACTAGCGGATGCATTCCGACTGAGAAGAATTCCCACCACGACATCCAGCGGTCGGAGCGTGGCGAATGTCTGGATTGGGAAGCGGGAGCAATGACCGAGGAGGAGAGACCGACCATGGATGAAAGGCCGACAGATGAACCTCGTCTGCACGGGCGTTCTTTCGGACCATCTGCATATCCGCGGACGGATCCTCGGAATACGAATAATGGGTATTGCTCGGGTCCGAACCTCGATGTATGCCGTGTTTGGCGGATCGGTCGGATCAGTGTGACTTGAGGCCGTTGCTGTCGATGTCCGGTATGATCATACCGGATGAGGTTTCGTAGGCAATGGAGTTTTTCCGGATGCTACGTTGCCATCATGCTTTTTCATGCATTGTTTAGGTTGCCGTTGCATGGCATCGTGCGTGTGTTCACTTCGCGAGTGGACCATCAGTCATGGCGAATGATGAGATGGCCGATGACCGCAACGCCGGATGCCGCATGACGCGGCGCAATGCATTGTAGTCCGCGGAATATCTCATCCCTTGCCGAAGTCGCCGGTAACATAGCGCCATGCTTTCGTCACTGGCGACGCGCAGGAAATCCAAAAATCACATCGATAAGGCCCGACGCATCACGTGGTTTGGGACTGCGTGAACAGATACCAGTCACGGACAATGCCGTTGCAGATTGACGTTTGCACAGGCTTTCGTTGGAGTGCGGACCCATCGGCGTGATCAAGGGTTGACGGATAAGCACAATAGAGAGAAAGAAGGTGCGGCTATGCACGCACGTTCAATGTTCAGGGCCCTTATGGCTGCTGCGGTCACAGTGGCCATGACGGTTCCCCTTGGCGCCGCCGTAGCCACTGCGGCCAACGCGGATGGTGCATCTGGTGACGGCAATCTGTTGCTTGATGCGGGATTCGCCACTGGCGCCCCGGTGGATTCCAGCGCCAACAAGCTTGTTGCCAAAGTGGTGGGCAGCCCGCGTTTCGTGGCGCAGGACGGCGACACGCAAGGTGTGGGTACATTCCATGGAGACGATGCAGTAATGTTCCCGTTCTCGGATGGATATGCCAAGATCGCGCAGACCAATGCCGTAAGCATGGAGTGCACGTTCAAGTTCAACGGCGACATTCCCCAGATCAACGACGGTCAGGGCGTCGACATCTGCTCGGGTAAGGAAGGCGGCGGCATTTCGATGACCGCCTCCAATGGCAAGGCCCGCTTCTGGGTCAACGTCGAAGGCAAGTACAAGGAAGCAGACGGTACCACCGTCCTGCAACCCGATACCTGGTACGACATGGTCGCTTCCTGGGACGGCAGCAAGGCCACTCTCTACCTTAACGGCAAACAAGAGGGACAGGTTGACGCGGCCGGTAAGATCAAGCTCGGTGTGGAAGCTTCGCGCAACATGGTGCTTGGCGGCGACGCCGACGGCAAGGGAGGTGCGCAGTTCTTCTCCGCGACCACCATCGCACGTGGCCGCGTGTGGTCCCGCGCCGTGAGCTCCGCCGAAGCAGCGACTCTGTCCGCCGATGCGCTGAAGAACCTTCCGGCGCCGCTGAACCTGACGCTGGCCTCCAGTATGCCGGCCGAGGGGCAGCACTATGCCGCCGCAGGCACCATCGCCGTCGCGCTGAACGACCCCTCGAAAGTGGATGGCGTACCGAGCGTGAAGATCGATGGCGTACCACAGACCGTGGGCGCCCAGTTCGGTCCGGGACTCGGCGCAGGCAACCACGTCATGGATGTCTCGTGGCGTGACGTCTATGGTTATGCGGGTTCCGCACAAGTGCATTTCACCACCGACAACCTGAGCGATCAGGTGGTTGTCCCCGACAGCACGCTGCTTGACGTGGACTTCGCCGATGGCATCGGCAAGGATCAAGCCACCGGACAGACCCCGATGGTCACCAACGATCCGGCCATCGCCAAGCGATCCGAATTTGCTCCTGGTGTGGCCACCTTTGATGGCGATGACGCGCTGCTTTACAAGTTCAAGAACGGCTACGACGATATCGCGCGCAAGAACGTCGCCACCATCGAATGCACGTTCAAGTACAACGGCACGTTGCCCACCGCTTCCGAGGAGGACATCTGCTCCGGTAAGGAGTCCGGCGGCCTCGCCGTGTACACGTCCAACGGCAAGGCCGGCTACATGATCAACATCGCCGGATCGTACAAGTCCGTGCTGAGCTCCACTGAGCTCAAGACGGGCGTCTGGTACGACGTCATCGTGATCTGGGACGGCAAGACCGCATCGCTGTACCTCAACGGTGAGCAGGAGGCCAGCGTCGCCGCCGATGGCCCAATCCAGCTGGCCAGCGCGGAAACCGCCCGCAACATCGTGCTTGGCGGCGACGCCACCAGCAACGACCGCACGCAGTTCTACTCGAGGACCAGCGTGAGCCGCGTCCGCATCTGGGACGTGGCGCTGGACGGTTACCAGGCGCACAAGGCCGCCGGCGACGCGCTTGAAGGTCTGCCCACCGCCACGCCCACCAAGATCACCTCCACCATCCCCGCCGAAGGACAGCACCTCAACGGCCCGGTGGAGCTCACCGCCGTGGTGGAGAACAGCCAGGCCGTGGACGGCAAGGTCCACGTCAGGGTGGATGGCGAGGACCACACCGCCGGCGACGTGATCGGCGAAGGCATGGATGCCGGCGACCACGTCGCCGTGTTCTCCTATGACGACGCCTATGGCTTCCACGTGGAGCAGACCGTGCACTTCACCAGCGCCACGATCCCGACCGCCAACGGCACCGACCAGACGGTGGGCGACGGTTCCGCGCTGCTGCAGGCTGCCGCAGGAAAATCCGGCGACGACTACGGCGACGTGACCACCACGTTCTCCGGTGCCGCCGCTGTGCTGCCAAAGGACGGCGCCACGCAGGGCGTGGTCAGCGACATTCCGACTACGCTTGACTTCGCGGCGAACGAGGGTACCGGTTCGATCATTACCGACCCGCTCAAGCCCGGCGACGGACAGAGCGTCGAATCCGCGCATGCGACGGTCGGCAAGGATGGCTTGCAGGAGATCCCGTACCAGCGCTTCGACGTGGACGCTTCCACGCTCGGCGCTGACGGCCGCGCGGTCGTCTGGCAGGGTACGCTTGACTCCTCCCGCGAAGCGGTCATGCGACTGTGGAACGTGAAGACCAAGGCATGGGACGTGGTGGGCGCCGCCGCAGGTTCCACTAGCGGCAATGCGGTGACGATTCGCGGCGAATTCTCCGACGCCTACGTCGATGCTGGCACTGTACATGTGCTGGTGACCGGCGAGGATCCGTTCGCCGACGATCTGCCGCAGGACACCAACCATGACACGTTCGAGGATCCGGCCGACTACGATTTCGCCATCGCGCACTTCTCCGACACGCAGTACCTGTCGCAGGGCGCGATCGAGCATCCGGACAACCCGCAGGAGGCTCAGAAGTTCCGTGACGCCTATCTTGACGTGACCAAGTGGATCGTCAACAACGCCAAGCAGCGCAAGATCGCGTTCACCACGCACACCGGCGACATCATCGAGGACTTCGAGAACCCCGGCTACTACGAGCAAAACTGCACGCAGTGGGACGGACCCCAATGGAAGGAGGGCGACACCTGCCAACATCTGGAAGATGAGGAGCAAGTGGCATCCAACGCCCAGAAGGTACTTGACGACGCGGGCATGCCGAACGGCGTGCTCGCCGGAAACCACGACTCCGAGCAGGGCAAGGACTACGACAAATACTTCAACAAGTACTTCGGTCCGTCCCGCTATGAGGCGGTGAACCAGAATTGGCAGAAGCACAAGGCCGATTACGTCACCACCGACTGGTCGTACCATCCCTACGTACGACCCGACGGCACGGTGAGCAACGAGAACCATTACGACCTGTTCACCGTGGCCGGCCTCGACTTCATCGATGTGCAGTTCGGCTACGACGTCACGCCGGATGACGTGGCATGGGCCAACAAGGTGCTCCACCAGTACGCCGATCGCAACGCGATCATCGCCACGCATGCCCTGCTTGCCCCGAGCACGCAAGCGGACGGGCGCAATGGCACCGATTCGCACGACGGCGCGGCCATGCAAAGCATCATCAAGGCCAATCCGAACGTCTTTTTGGCGATGGGTGGACACGAGCACGGCGTGGCCGTGAACGTGGACAAGAACGTCGGGCAGGCCGGCAACGACGTGATCGAATATCTGGCCGACTACCAGTTCTACGAAGTGGACCAGCAGACCCTGGGACTCAACAAGGTCGATTCCACCGCGCCGCTGCAGTTCGGCTCCAGCTTCCTGCGCTTGTTGCAGTTCAACACCAAGAACAGCACCATGAGCGTTGACGCGTACTCCCCGCTGCTCAACAGCTTCAACGCCGCGCAGTGGGACACCCGCCATCGCTACGGGCGCGGCGCCGACGACTATACCGTTCCGGTGCAGCTGCAGACCCGTACCACGAGTTTCTCCACAGATGCCTTGGCCGCCACCGCCACCGGTACGGTGATCGGTCAGGCCACCGTGAAGTCCGGCATGACCGCCCAAGTGGAGTGGAAGGGCCTGACCCCCGGCAAGGTGTACGCGTGGAAGGCCGTGTCGTTCGCTTCGAACGCCGACGCCGGACTCGATCAGGGAGGACTCGCCCAGTACGGTCTGTTCCTCGCCGCCGGCACCGAGCAGCCCCAGCATCCGGACAAGGTGTCACCGACGTTCAGCGGTGTCACCGACGTGACCGTGTCCCAAGGCAGTTCCTTCGACCCGCTTGCGGGCGTGAAGGCCACCGATGACGTGGACGGCGACGTGACCTCTCGGATTGTGGTGAAGGGTTCGGTGGATACCTCCAAGCCCGGCGTCACCACGGTGACTTACACCGTGTCCGACAAGGCCGGCAACCAGGCGGTGGCGAGCCGCAAGGTCACCGTGACCGCCAAGTCCGGTGGAAACGGAAAGCCTGGGGACACTCAGCCTGATCAGTCCAAGCCTGATCAGTCCAAGCCGGGTGAAACCAACTCTGAAGGCAACCACTCGGAGGACAACGCCAACAAGCCGGATCAGTCCAAGCCAGGTACCCAGCCTGACCAGCCCAAGCCCGAAGGCAATAACGAGGCTCAGGGCAATGACAAGACCGATGACAATGGCGACACGGACAACAACGGTAATGGTCAGCAGACGGGATCGTCTTCCAACGGCGTTCTGCCGGGTGGCGGCAGCCAGAATGATGGTTCCCCGAGCGGCACCAATGCCGGTGAGGGGAACGACAATTCCGGGGGCAACGCTGCCGTCTCCGGCCAGCCCGCCCAGAACGACGTCAATCACGCCAACGGCGAGTCCGGGAAGAAGACAAACTCCAATGCTGACGCATCCGCCAGGCCGCAGCAGAAGGCGCTTGCATCCACTGGCGCGAGCGTGGCGATCATGATGGTCGTGGCATCCGTGTGCATGATTATCGGCGCCGTGTTGCTGCGCCGGCGTGGCGCTAGCCACTGATCGTCAGTTGAACCACTGACGACCGGTGACAATTTGGGGTCGTCTCCTGCCACTGCCCAATCGGAATGGCAAGAGACGACCCCAATTGTCACACGGGAACCGTTTGATGAAGGACCGCCCAGTCCTCCAAGGAGCCGAGCCACGTTTTGACCGGCAATCGCTGCTAGCGCGTGTGTTTTTCCGATGCGGCGGGTCGTCGGGCTGTGACGCATGACGGGAGATGGACGCTTGTGCGGGCTGGAAGGTCCCGCTTTGGGTTTGAAAGTTCCTTGCGGAAGACTACGTAGAGTTCCTCCGACACGTACTTTCGATTTGTGCGGTCGATTTTCTGGGCGACGTCGATAGCGCCATTGGCGTTTCGGCTGTATTTCGCTGCGGCTACTCGGCGAAAGCGCGCAATCGACCGCACAAATCGGAAATGCAAAATGGCTACGACCCGGTTCGGCGGTTGAGACTCTCCTGTCACGTGTAGTTTCTCCTACTTTCGATGGTTTTATGCTCATAGCTATCCGGTGTTGCCGCTTTGCCGGCCGCGCTTTCTGCCGCGGACGGGTTTCGGAACGCCGTCCTCTCCGTGGGCCCCGCGCGCACGCGATCCGCAAGACGGTGTACTATATGCACTTGTTGAGCATTGATCCGTCATCAGCGGGGAGCTCTCGGAAGAACGGCCGCAAAGGCTTAGTAGAACCGACGGGTCCGGCCCGAGACAGCCGGTCGCAAGTGGTCATGCCGTATGTCGGCGCATGGCAAGCGAGGTGGTACCGCGGTGGGCGGGGCGCAAAGCCCGTCCGTCGTCCTCGTGAGTGGAACAAGGAAGACTCACGTCACGAGGAGAACGAGCGGTGAGCGAAAACGTATACCCCAAGGCGAACGAGGGCGGCGAGACCGCGCACGTTGCGCCGAATCCCAGCTTCCCCCATATGGAGGAAACCGTCCTTGACTACTGGGACAGGGACGACACCTTCAACAAGTCCGTGGAGCGCCGTCCCTCCGGCGACCACAGCCAGAACGAGTTCGTGTTCTTCGACGGCCCGCCCTTCGCGAACGGCCTGCCGCACTACGGCCACCTGCTCACGGGCTACGCCAAGGACGTGATCCCGCGCTACCAGACCATGAAGGGCCGCAAGGTCAACCGCGTGTTCGGCTGGGACACCCACGGCCTGCCCGCCGAGCTCGAGGCGCAGAAGGAGCTCGGCATCGACTCGGTCGACCAGATCGAGAAGATGGGCATCGACAAGTTCAACGACGCCTGCCGCGCCTCCGTGCTCAAGTACACGCACGAATGGCAGGACTACGTGCACCGCCAGGCCCGCTGGGTCGACTTCGAGCACGGCTACAAGACCCTGAACATCCCGTACATGGAGTCCGTGATGTGGGCCTTCAAGCAGCTCTACGACAAGGGCCTCGCCTACCAGGGCTACCGCGTGCTGCCGTACTGCCCGAAGGACCGCACCCCGCTGAGCGCGCACGAGCTGCGCATGGACGCGGACGTGTACCAGGACCGTCAGGACACCACCGTCTCCGTGGCCGTCAAGCTGCGCGACGAGGAGGACGCCTACGCCGTCTTCTGGACCACCACCCCGTGGACCGTCCCGACCAACTTCGCGATCGTCGTCGGCGCGGACATCGATTACGTCGAGGTCAGGCCCATCGAGGGCAAGTTCGCCGGCAAGAAGTTCTACCTCGGCAAGGACCTGCTGCCGCACTACACCAAGGAGTTGGGCGAGAACTACGAGGTCGTGCGCGAGCTCAAGGGCTCCGAGATGGAGGGCTGGCGCTACTGGCCGGTCTTCCCGTACTTCGCGGGCGAGACCGCCGAGTCCGAGGGCCACGTCCCCGGTCCGCAGGGCTACCAGATCTTCACCGCCGACTACGTCGACACCGTCGAGGGCACCGGCCTCGTGCATCAGGCCCCCTACGGCGAGGACGATATGAACACGCTCAACGCCAAGGGCATCAAGAGCACCGACGTGCTCGACGAGGGTTGCCGCTTCACCGCGCAGTGCCCGGACTACGAGGGCCTGTTCGTGTTCGACGCCAACCTGCCGATCCTGCGCAACCTGCGCGCCGGCGACGGCCCGCTCGCGTCCATCCCCGAGGAGAGGCGCGCGATCCTCTTCCAGGAGAAGAGCTACGTGCACTCCTACCCGCACTGCTGGCGCTGCGCCACGCCGCTCATCTACAAGCCGGTCTCCTCCTGGTTCGTGTCCGTGACCAAGATCAAGCCGCGCCTGCTCGAGCTCAACCAGCAGATCAACTGGATCCCGGAGAACGTCAAGGACGGCCAGTTCGGCAAGTGGCTCGCCAACGCGCGCGACTGGTCCATCTCCCGCAACCGCTTCTGGGGATCCCCGATCCCGGTGTGGGTGTCCGACGACCCGAAGTACCCGCGCGTGGACGTGTACGGCTCCCTCGAGGAGCTCAAGCGCGACTTCGGCGACTATCCGCGCGACAGGGACGGCAACGTCAACATGCACCGTCCGTGGATCGACAACCTGACCCGCGTCAACCCGGACGACCCGACCGGCAAGAGCCACATGCACCGCATCACCGACGTGCTCGACTGCTGGTTCGAGTCCGGCTCCATGTCGTTCGCGCAGTTCCACTACCCGTTCGAGAACAAGGAGAAGTTCGAGCAGCACTTCCCGGCCGACTACATCGTGGAGTACATCGGCCAGACCCGCGGCTGGTTCTACCTGCTGCACGTCATGGCCACCGCGCTGTTCGACCGCCCGGCGTTCAAGAACGTGATCTGCCACGGCATCGTGCTCGGCTCCGACGGCCAGAAGATGTCCAAGCACCTGCGGAACTACCCGGACGTCAACGGCGTGTTCGACAAGTACGGCTCCGACGCCATGCGCTGGTTCCTCATGAGCTCGCCGATCCTCAGGGGCGGCAACCTCATCGTCACCGCCGAGGGCATTCGCGACACGGTCCGCCAGATCATGCTGCCGGTGTGGAGCTCCTACTACTTCTTCACGCTGTACGCCAACGCGGCTAACGGCGGCAAGGGCTTCGACGCCCGCGCCCTGAAGCCCGAGGAGGTGGCCGGCCTTCCCGAGATGGACCGCTACCTGCTGGCCCGCACCCGCCGTCTGATCGCCTCCGTGGAGCACTCGCTCGACACGTTCGCGATCTCCGACGCCTGCGACGAGGCCGCCGACTTCATCGACGTGCTCACCAACTGGTACATCCGCAACAACCGCGACCGCTTCTGGAACGAGGACGCCAACGCGTTCAACACGCTGTACACCGTGCTCGAGGCGTTCATGCGCGTGCTCGCCCCGCTCGCCCCGATGGAGGCCGAGTCCGTGTGGCGCGGTCTGACGGGCGGCGAATCCGTGCATCTGGCCGACTGGCCGTTCCTCACCGAGCAGGGCGATCCCGACGCCGCGGCGACCGAGCTGGGCCGCGTGCTCGTGGACGACCCGAAGCTCGTGGCCGCCATGGAGAAGGTGCGCGAGGTCGTCTCCGGCACCCTGTCCCTGCGCAAGGCCGCCAAGATCCGCGTGCGCCAGCCGCTGTCCAAGCTCACCGTCGTGGTGGAGGACACCGCGGCCGTGGAGGCGTACACCGAGATCCTCAAGTCCGAGCTCAATGTGAAGGACATCGCGTTCTCCACGCTCGAGGACGCCTCCGAGCACGGTCTGAAGATCGTGCACGAGCTGCGCGTGAACGCCCGCGCGGCCGGCCCGCGCCTCGGCAAGCAGGTGCAGTTCGCCATCAAGGCCTCCAAGTCCGGCGCATGGCATGTGGGCGCCGACGGCGCTCCGGTCGTCGAGACCCCGTCCGGCGAGCTTGCGCTGGTCGACGGCGAGTACGAGCTGATCAACCGCGTGGAGGAGGAGAACGCGGCCGAGGAGTCCGTCTCCGTGTCCGCGGCCCTGCCGACCGGCGGCTTCGTGATCCTCGACACCGCCCTGACGGACGATCTGGTGGCCGAAGGCTACGCCCGCGACGTGATCCGCGCCGTGCAGGACGCCCGCAAGGCCGCCGGCCTCGACATCGCCGACCGCATCGAGCTCACGCTCACCGTGCCGGCCGCCGACGCCCCGAAGGCCGAGCAGTTCAGGGACCTCATCGCCCACGAGACGCTCGTGGCCGATCCCGCGGCCCTGACGATCGTGCCCGGCGACGAGCTCGACGTGAAGGTAGCCAAGGCCTGAAACCGCGGCCTGTAGCGGCTTAACCCAAAACGGCGGGGCTTTGCGAAACGTGAATTTCGCAAAGCCCCGCCGTTTTCAGCTTCGGAAGACTCGGGCTACTCCAGCCCGATGGACTTCAGGTGGTGGAGCTTGAGGCTCGTCACGTGCAGCGTGCCGGACTCGGCCACGAGCTTCACGGCGCGCGGGCCGTCGGACGGGTAGCTGTAGGAGCTCATCGCCTGATGCCCGTCGTTGACGTACACCTCCACGCAGCCGCGGTCCACGTAGACGCGCAGTTTGAGTTCGTCGGCCGTCAGCTCGGCGTCGGAGAGCGGCGCGGCGCGGTATCCCCGGTCGCCCTGCGCGGCGGCTCCGCGGTCGATCACCACGCGGCCGATCTGGTCGTCGTACGCGATGGACGTGTACGCGCCGTCGTTAGTGGCGTGCACGCGCAGGCCGGCCCGCTCGGCGGTGGAGCCCTTGAGGTCGATCGTCATCTCGATCTCCACGGCCTCCGCGTCGTCGGAGACGACCTGCTCCTCGTTGACCCCGAGCGTGATCTCGCCGTGGTCGAACGTGTCGGCGCGCAGGCCGGCCATCTCGGCCACCGGCGCGGTGTGGACGTCGCCGTCGGCGCCGAGCGTGATCTCGCGCGGCAGGGTGAGGTTGCCGCACCAGCCGTCCCGCTCCATGGGGATGGGCTGGACGAACGGGCTCAGCCATCCGTACATGATCTGGCGGCCGTCCGGCGCGGTGAACGACTGCGGCGCGTAGAAGTTGTGGCCGCAGTCCCACAGGCGGAACTCGGTCTCCGGCTGGAACTCGCCGCCCGGCACCCACGTGCCGATCATGTAGCCGGCGTTGTTCACGTTGCGGTTCATGAAGCCGTGCGCCTTGGAACCCATGGCGGAGAAGCCGATGACCCACTTCTCGTTGCCGTCGGCGTCCCTGACGGGGAAGAAGTCCGGGCACTCGAGCATGAACACGTCCGGATCCGGGTGCTGGAAGAGCACGCGCTTGAACGTCCACTCCACCATGTCCTCGGAGGTGTACAGCCACATCTGGCCGCGCTTCTGCGCCGAGGAGACGCCGAAGACCATGTACCACGTGCCGTCCGCCTTGAAGACCTTCGGATCGCGGAAATGCGACCACACCTTCTCGCGCGGGCAGTCGACGACCATGCCGCGCTTGGTGGCGGAGGTGAGCCCGTCGTCGTCCGGCTCGGCGAGCATCTGGACCTGCCATTCGCCGTCGGAGCCGTCGCGGCCGTTGACCCAGCGGTGGCCGGTGTAGTAGAAGCGCAGCCTGCCGTCGTCGCCCACGATCGCGGAGCCGGAGAACACGCCGTCCTTCTCCTGCTCGAGGCTCGGGGCGAACATGACCGGCTCGCGGCGCCATGTGAGCATGTCCTCGCTGGAGACGTGGCCCCAGTGCATCGGGCCCCACTGGGTGCCGTAGGGGTGCAGCTGGTAGAAGACGTGCCAGCGGCCCTTGTAGAACGTGAGCCCGTTCGGGTCGTTGATCCAGCCGCCGTCGGAGGCGATGTGGAACTTCGGGTACCAGCGGTCGTTGCGCCCGGCGCGCAGCTTGGCGACGCCGGCCTCGGCCTTGGCGAGCTCCTCCGCGTGGTCGCGGATGGGGGTGTAGACGGGTTCGGTCATGGTGAAAGCCTTTCTGTGTGGTGCGCGTTGTACGTTGCGCGCGTCCCCTTCAATCCCCAAGGGAAGATGGCAGCCGGGGCGGACAAGGGGACGAACGCCCCGGCTGCCAAGCGGTGTGCCATGCGGCGGGCGGAGCCGGCGGGTGGAGCCGGCGGGCGGTCGCCGCACGGTGGCGGTCAGGCCTTGGCGGCCTCCATCTGGCGCAGCTGGCGGTCGGTGTAGAACGGGTCGCCGCCCACCTCCTGGTCGTCCTTCTTGATCACGAAGAAGCCGTAGACCAGCGCCGCGAGCACGATGCCCGAGATGGTGAAGAACGTCGGGCGATCGCCCATGTGGTCGTGCAGCGCGCCGAGCGGGGTGGAGAAGATGACCTGACCCACCTGCGAGGCGATCTGGAAGCCCACCATGTACAGCGTGGCGGACAGCTTCGTGTCGAAGTGCAGGGTGAAGTAGCGGAACGCCGGCAGGCAGAACAGCGGCACCTCGATGGAGTGGAACATCTTGACGATCGAGACGGTGATCGGGTCGTGGAACACGCCGCACAGGCCGATGCGCAGAAACATCACCGTGGCGCCGAGCAGCAGGGAGTTGCGCACGCCGATCTTCTTCATGATGATCGGCACGACGCCCATCATGGCGGACTCGACGAACACCTGCACGGAGTTGAGGATGCCGTAGGTGGAGTTGCCCATCTCGGTGGTCGGGAACAGGGACGCGTAGTAGTTCGGGAACATCTGCTGGTCGAACACGGTGTAGAACGTGTTGGTCAGGAGCATGAACACGATGAGGATCCACAGGGTGGGCATTTTGAGGACGCCGAGCATCTCCTTGAACGACGGGTTGGTGGGCTCGGCGGCCGGCTCGGCCTCCTTCCTCAGCTCCTCGCGCTGCTCGGCCGGGATCCAGAACGCGTAGACGAGCAGCATGCCGAGGCCGCACGCGGAGCCGACCCAGAAGTTGATGAGCGGGTTGACGTTGAACAGGAAGCCGGCGCACAGGGCCACCACCGCGTAGCCGAAGGAGCCCCAGGCGCGCGACTGGCCGTACTCGAAGCCGAACTTGCGGCTGTAGCGCTCGGTGATCGCCTCGAACAGCGAGCAGCCGGACATGAAGCCGGCGGACAGCACGACGGAGCCGATGAGCACGCCGACGAAGCGCGTGGTGCCGCCCGCGGTGAGCAGCGGCATGTAGACGAACTGGACGAACGGGCCCACGCAGGCGGCCACGGCGGAGATGAAGATGACGAGCTTGCGCTTGATGCCGAGCTGGTCCTGGATCACGCCGTAGACGAACATGATGACGAGCGTGGCCAGAGAGTTGATGGAGTAGATCTGGCCCTGCTCGGCGGCGGTCATGCCCAGGCCGTGGGTGCCGTCGGTGAGGAAGCGGGAGAAGAACGACCACCAGATGCCCCACGAGCAGAAGAACATGAAGATGCCGAAGGAGCTTTGCAGGTAGGAGGGGTTCCTCCACGGTGACGTTTTGGTCTGCGATGCCATTGTTGTTTCCCCTTGTCTGTTGTTTTCCGTGGCTCGGCGCCGCTGCGCGTCGAACCGGTTCGTTGCGGCGTTGCGTTGTGGTACCGGGGCTTGGCCGCCATGCCTCGCCCTTGGTGGGAACGTGGTTTCAGTATAGCAGTAAAAACGATTGACGTAAATCGATTGACGTATTGGGAGAGGGGAGCTGGGGCGCGGGGCGGCGGCGGGTAAACGCTGCAATGGCGGAACGGTGCGGAGCGCGGCGCCCGGACCCTTTCCGGGACTTTTCGCGCGTCCGTTTCGTCCGGGCGTGTCGCGGCGGGTCGCCGGCCGGGCGCCGCGGGGTCTCGATGCGCGCGAACCCCAATGGCCGCAACGGTTTTGAGCCCCTCATAAGTTATATGTATGCTTCGCGGCTTGGCATGGCCGGCGGCGCTGCGTTAGCGTCGGACGTGCAAGCTTTCCACGGCTTGCCGCAACGATGTTCCGCAAAGCGCACAGCAATCCGAAAGGGGGATGCCATGGCAAGGTTCAACACGCAGCTGGTCCACGGCGTGCCGGTCAACGACAACAACACCGGCGCCGTCAACCCGCCCATCTACAACTCTTCCACCTACACGTTCGAGTCGGTCGACGCCATGCCCCGCTGGGACTACGCGCGCAGCGGCAACCCGACCCGCGAATTCCTGGAGAGCCAGATCGCGCAGCTCGAGCACGGCGAACGCGGCTTTGCCTTCGCATCCGGCCTCGCCGCCATCCACGCGGTGCTGTCCATCTTCCAGCCGGGCGACCGCATCGTGGTGAGCAAGGACATCTACGGCGGCACCTACTCCCAGCTCAACGAGCACTTCAGCCGCTGGGGCCTCGTGGTCGACGGCGTGGACACGCAGGACCCGGTGGCCGTCAGCCGCGCGCTGTCCAAACCGGACGCCAAGGCCGTGTACTTCGAGACGCTCACCAACCCGCTGCTCAAGGTCAACGACGTGCAGTCGCTCGCCGCGCTGGCCCACGCCCACGGCGCGATCGCGATCGTGGACAACACCTTCGTCACGCCGTACCTGCAGCAGCCGCTCGATCTGGGCGCCGACGTGGTGCTGCACTCCGCCACCAAGTATCTGGCCGGCCACTCCGACGTGGTCGCGGGCCTCGTGGTGGTGCGCAACGCCGACTTGGCGAGCAGGATCTACTTCGTGCAGAACCGCCTCGGTGCGGTGCTGCCTCCGGCCGAATGCGATTCGGTGCGCCGCGGCATCCAGACCCTCGCTCTGCGCATGGACCGTCAGCAGGAGAACGCGCTCAAGCTCGCGCGCTACCTCAAGCGCCACCCGCTCGTGTCCGCCGTGCACTACCCGGGGCTGGAATCCGATCCCGGCCACGCGCTCGCCGAGCGTGAGCTCAACGGCGCCGGCGGCGTGCTGTCCTTCGAGGTCAAGGACGGCGTGGATGCGGGGACCGTGCTTAACAACTTCAAGGTGTTCCGTCTGGCCGTCTCGCTCGGCGCGGTGGAATCCCTCGCCGAATTCCCGGCGCGCATGACCCACTTCGAGCTGCCGCGTGAGGAGCGTCTCAAGATCGGCATCACCGACGGGCTGATCCGCCTCGCGGTGGGCATCGAGGACGCCGCCGACCTGCTGGAGGACCTCGGTCAGGCGCTGGCCGTGGCCGGCCGGGAGCGCGACGAGCGCGCCGCGAGGAACGCCGTCACCGCGGGCGAGGGTGGTAAGGCCGGCAAGGCCGCTGAGACCGTGCCGGTCAAGGTGCAGGTCTTCGCGTGAGGATTCGCCATTGATTTGATTTGCGTGTCGGCGTGACGCGCGTGCGCCGGGGGTGCCGGTTGGCCTGTCTTTGGCCGGCCGCTCTGTCCGGTGCCTGCGCGTCACGCCGCTTTTGCGTTGGCAGATCCGGCGGGGCGGTGTCCGTGCGTTGCCGGAGCTGGCGGGTTGATCCATGGGCGGGAGCGGCATGCCCCTCGCCTTCGCTTCATCTCTTATTTTCTCCTGTTCCTTTCCTTTGCCGCACACTATGCAGTTACCCTTTTCTTATCCCCTCCGAATCGCGGCATGTTCGTCTGGGATCCGTCGCCGGCCGGTTTCAGGGCGTGCGCTTGGAACCGGCGCGGCTATGCGTCCCGCTGCGGGGCTTTGTGCGGGGGTGATGTGGGGCCGGCACTGTTGCTGAAGGCTATTTGGCTTTCCGAGGGCGGATTTTTGATAATGCGAACATCTACTTCGCCTTCCGAGGGCATCTACTCGACGCGCGATCGGCATTGCACCCATGCCCGTCCATGGCGAAGGGTTGCAAAATGGCGGAAATGCGGCGACGTTGAATCGTGATGCCCCGGCGTTGTACATGGCGAGGTGCCCTCGGAAGGCCGAGTAGATGTTTGCGCGGCGGCCAATCCGCCCTGGGAAGGGCAAGTGGCCGGCAAGTTGGGGGGCGAACAACACCGGAGGAATCCCGTGATGTGCGGGCCGGGACAGGTTGCAGACGCCGGCATGACGGGAGCCGAGGGGAGTCCGTATGACACCTGGGGCGGGAACGGGTCGCAATGCCGCCGATATGGCGGTCGAGGCCCGTCCCCTGATTGTGCTGTGCGCGCCGCCCGGAGCGCCCGCGCCGAGCGCGTGGCTTCGCGGCTAACGGTCCCAGCGCGTGGCGGTGGGATCGCTGGGACGGGTCATGAGCCACAGATACCAGATGAACATGGCGATGAGGACCAGAGCGCCAGCGAACGCGATGACCATCACCACGCCGAAAACCCGTTCGTCGAATGGCGACGCCGCCGGACCTTTGGTGAAGGTTATGGCGATGGCTAGGGAAAGGATGCCGCTTACGGTGAGAACGCCCGCGGCAATGGTGCTGATCACGACATTCACCGCCCATGCGGTGGCGCGTCGGCCCGAGTCGTGCAATCGCCGCGACCCGATCGCCAGCAGGGGAATCGTGGTCACGCCTCCCCACAGAACGTCAAGCGACGGTATGACAAATCTCAGCGGGAACAGCGCCACGCCGACGAGGAGTACGAACAGCACCGCATACCAATATTCGCGTCGGCTCGAACGGCTGTCGAACCGCACATATCCCGTGAAGAACCGCTTCACTGCCTCGCGGAACGTGCAATGGGGCAGTGGCAGCCAAACCGGAGCCGGCACGGGAGCGGGCGCGGAGCCCGGCATGCCAGTCGAGGGTGGGAACCCTCCGCCGGGGATGCCACCGTATGGCGATGCGTGCGGCGGCATCCCCGCGGCATGAGTCGGGGGGACGCGGACGGATGCGGATTGCGCCGCATGCGGTTGTGGCTCGCCGTAAGTCGCTTGGTCCGGGACGGATTGCGGCGCGTATGCGGCCCGCGCTGCGGGCGGTTGTGGCTCGCCGCCTCCCGGTCGTTCCGGTACCGTTTGCGCGGGCGGACGGAAGTCAGCCCGCGCAATGGCCGGCATCGGCTGCACTGTCGCGGCCGCGTTGGCAACGGAATTGGAATTGGTCTCAAAGAGTCGTTCAGGGGCATGGTCGTTCATGGGGACTCGCTTTCACGCGGTCCCTCAAGCCCCTCCCGCCCACCAGTCTACACGCGCTCCACGCCCTGGGCATCGCCCCGCACGCCGCGGGCTGCCCGCCGTCGCTCGCCGGCCGCGCGAATGACCGTGCCCATGCCCCATCCCGCCAGCGCGAAGGCCAGCGGTATGCCGCTGTAGGCGACGATCATGCCGAGGTCGTTCCAGATCAGTCCCCAGCCGTTCGGCAGCGTTACGCAGTCGTTCCCGACGTAGTAATCCGGGCATCCACCGACGTGGAGCGGATTGGTCAAAGACATCGTGACCGTCACCTGCGCCACCAGCGCCACGACGATCAGACGCCACGACTTCGCGCTTGCCGACGCCGCGACGGCCATGATGACCGCCAGCGCGACCGTGTTGACGAAGACCAGATACAGCACCGTCGCCCAACCGTACGGATCGGTGCAGCGGGTCCAGACCAGCAGGCCGTACAGTCCCGCCAGCGCGATCCAACAGCCGGTCGGCGTGGGGTTGCGGCGAAGACGTATGAGCAGCCGTCCGGTGCGCGTGGCGGGATTCCGGTCGGTGTTCAGCCGTCGCAGGCCGTACCGCCCGATCGCGTACGGCAGGAACGCCGCGGCCGCGAACCACAGCGCCGTGACCGCCGCATTCGCGAATTTGTCCGACAGCGTGAGACCATGCAGACCGCGGAACGTCTGCACGCCGAGGACCACAAGCCAGAATGCGAGGACGCTCGTGGCCGGCGTGACCGGCGTGCCGGTGCGCAGCGCGCCGACGATGAGATTCGCCGCCGCCAGTCCTGCGCCGGCGAACAGCATGGTGGCGCGCCACCACACCGGCACGGTCCCGGCGGAGAACAGGGCGAACGAGCCGTCTCCCACATCTTCGGGAACCGCGTTCCACGCCGTCAGCGCGCCCGTGATGATCAGATAGGCGAAGAGCCCCGCCATGGCGATCGCATAGGTGCGCGTCCAAGTCCGTTGCCTCGTGTGAAGTTCCGTGCGCCGCTTCATCGTGACCACCTCCCTGTGGAGTCGAGTGCGGGTAATCCCATGATGGCATGCCGGAGCGCGCGGCGGCTAGAGTTGTCATAAGGGCGATGACGTTCGCCGGCGGGGCGGCCGGGCGGATGCCACCATGGACGGCGAGGGAGGCGCGATGACGATGGACGGGACTGATGCCCGCGGAGCCGTGATTTGCGTGGGCGTGCTGGACAACGACCCCTATGCCCTGAAAATGCTGGAGTCGATGATCGTGCGGCTGGATCCGTCGTTCGCGATTGCGTGGGTCACGGAATTGGGTGCGGTGGCGATCAGCCGATGCCTGAGCCCGGCGAAGCGTCCCGACGTGCTGGTGACGGACATGTCGCTCAGGGACGTGCCGGGCACGGAGGTGTGCCGCGCGATCCGCACCAAGACGCCGCGCGTGGGGCTCGTAGGCATCACGTCGTACGCGCTGGACGCCTTCCGCGACGAGGCCGCGCGGTGCGGCGCCCAGGCGTTGGTGGGCAAGACCGATCTTGCAGGGTTGGCGCTGGCGATCCGCGGCGCGGCGGCGGGGCTGGCGAGCGGGACGGCGTTCATGGACGCGGTCGACGCGCATGTGCTGTTGGAGGATGCGGCGCTTGCGGCCGGCGGAACGGGCGCGAGGACGGGCGTCGGCGCGTTGTCCGCCAAGGAGCGCGAAACGCTGCGGCGGTACGCGGACGGGGAAACCACCAAGGAGATCGCCGCGGCGATGGGCGTGGGCGTGCCCACCGTCGCCACGTTCGAACGTCGCGCGCTGGCCAAACTCGGGGCGCGGTCCCGTGCGCACGCCATCTCGATCTGCGTGAGAAGGCACGAGTTCTGATGCGGCGGGCGGCGGAACGACGGGGGAGCGCGTGGGCGCGGCGTCTGCGGAGCGCCGACGAGGAGGCCGGCAACGCGTGGCTGTTCATGGCGTATACGTTGACGGCGCTCGCGTGCGCGACGGAAACCGTGGCGAAGCTGGGCGTGGCCGGCGGGCTGTCGTTCGCCGACGCCCTGTGCGCCTTCGCGTTCGTGGGCTTGCTGTCGTTCGCCGCGTTCCGTCCGGTTTCCGGCGCCGCGGCCGCGCTGGTGTGGTGGATGGCGCTGTGCGTGGCTCCGGTCGGTCTGCCGTCGGGCATGATGCTGGGCGCGCTGCTGGCGGTGGGCGTGCTCGGCTACGCGCACCGCGGCGTGGGCGCGATTGCCGCGGCGGCCGCCGTGCTGGTCTGGGCGTGCTCGCGCGGCGGGCTGGACGTGGGCGCGCTGTTGTTCGGCCAGGGCGGGTCGTCCACCAGCGCGTACGATACCGCGACGCCGTCCGAGCCGCCGGAGCCGTCGCAACCGTTGGAACCGTCTCCGGAGCCGTCGCCGCAACCCGGTGGTCACACGATCCTCGGCGCGGTCACCCTGAACGGCGTCGTTCCGGTGCTGGCCCTGTTCGCCGGATTCCTCATCGGCGGCGTCGCCGCGCGGTGGGGCCACGAGCGCGACCGTCTGGAATCCGGTCTGCGTCTGCGCCGCCAGCGGGAACGTGCCGCGCGCGACATCCACGACTACGTATCCAATGACCTCGCCTACGTGATCCTTCGACTGGACCGTGACATTGCGGACGGCCGGACGGTCGGCGCCGACGAGCTGCGGGGGCTGCGCGCCGCGGCCGCCAAGGCGCTCGGCCACACGCATGAGGTCATCGCGCTGATCGAGCGCGGGGACGGGGATGAGGCTGCGGATGGGGATGAGCGCATGCCGGGGAATCGGCCGGCCGGCATGGGCGAGGCCCTCCGCCGGCAATGCGAGCCGTGGGAGAGTCGTCTGCGGACTCTGGGATTCGAGGGGCAGACGATCATCGTGGAGCAGCCCGGCGCGGAAATCGGCGGTGAGACGCGCGAGCTGCTCGACGGCCTGCTCGGCGAACTGTACGCCAACATCGGCCGCCACGCCGATCCCGCCGGCGGGTACGTGCTCACCGTGCGTCTGTCGCCGTCCGGCGTGGACGTCGCGCTGGCGGACACCGCGTCCGCCCGTTCCCCGGACGCACTGTCCTCCGGCACCGGTCTGGCCCGCTACCGCACCCGAATCGAGCGGATGGGCGGCTCAATGCGCGTCAACGGCGGAGAACCGAACGGCGGCACCGGCGGCGAATGGTCCCTCGCCGTCACGATTCCGACGGCATGATAACCACCGATAGCCAACGGCGATGGCGCCGCGGCCGTGTTGCGCGGAACGTGCGCGTACCATGCGGTCGTATCGCGCACACGCGATGGAACGGACGGGACGACGGAGGAAAGGGAGGGGCGCGCATGAGGACGCCGCTGATCTATCAGATGACCCGGTACGACTGCGGGCCGACCACGCTGGTCAACGCGCTGCGGTTCCTGTACGAGCGCGAGGAGATCGACCCCGATCTGGTGCGGGCCGTGTACGCGCGCACGCTGGACGACTTCGACGAGGACGGCGGGCTCGGCAAACTGGGCACGTCGCATCAGGCGATGCGGCACGTCGCGCGGTACTTCACCATGTACGGGAAGGCGACGGGGTTCCCGATCGAAGCGGCGATCCTCCGAGGCGCGGAGGCGTCGCTCGCGCCCGGTTCGGCAGCGTTCCGCATGCTGGAGGAGCGCGGAGCCGGCGAGGGGAGGCGCGGCACGGCGGCGGTGATCGCCCGCGTGTGGCACGGCGACAACGGGCATTACCTGCTGCTCACCGGCGTGCGCGACGGCCGCGTGCTGGCGTTCGACCCGTTCGCGGAGGAGGCTGGCGATCCCGGCGGCGCCATCGACGGCGACGTGATCCGGGAGGTGGCCGGCATGCCGTTCGCGGCCAACCGCAGCGTGGATCCGCTCGCGTTCAACCGGGACGTCAAGGCTGACTACGCGCTCAAAAGCGCGGCCAACGCCGATCCCGCGGATCCGGTGGGCGGCGAGCTCATCGTGATCCGACGGCTGTAGGGCAAAGCAATGCTTTAAAACGAACAAAAATCATGTTCGTTTGTGCGGTTGAGTTGCGCATGCGCACGGAAACGACCATCGGTGTGCGCATGCGTGCGAATGCTTGGCAAACCGTGGCTTGGCGTGTTGCGCCGACATTGCGGAGGGCTATGCTGAATCTTGTCAGTTGATGTTCGATGTAACACGCATTGCACAGCCAATCAAGCGAAAGCAGGGGAACGATGGCATTCACGATGACGACCGAGACGCTGAAGGGACTGCTCAAGGAGGCGCACGAGAACGGGTACGCCTATCCGGCGATCAACGTGAGCAATCTGGACACGGGCATCGCCGCGATGGCCGGCCTCGAGCAGGCCAGGTCCGCCGGATTCATCCAGATCAGCATCGGCGCCGCCAAGCAGGCCAGCCCGGTCAACGACCCGGTCGAGGGCTCGATCGTGCTGGGCCGCGTGCTGCGCGACCTGCGCAAGTCGCAGCATGTGCCGATCGCCATCCACACCGACCACTGCCACGCCGACGTGGTGGACACGTGGCTCGTCCCGCTGCTCAAGGAGCTCAAGGTCCTCAAGGATGCCGGCGAGGAGCAGATCTTCGACTCGTTCATGTTCGACGGCTCGCACGACGAGATCCACGACAACGTGGCGACCATCCGCCGCCTGCTGCCGCTCGTGAGGGACGTGGACGGCCTGCTCGAGGTCGAGGCCGGCGGCAAGTGGGGCGGCATGGAGGACGGCGTGGCCGACAAGGCCGTGTTCTCCACCCCGGAGGACGTCAAGGAGATCCAGCGCACCTTCGAGGACGCCGGTCTCACCGCCGACGACTACCTGCTCGCCGTCGCGTTCGGCAACGCGCACGGCACCGCCGTCGTGCCGGACCTGCACCCCGAACTGCTCAGCGAGATCGCCGAAAAGACCGGCGAGCGCAACCTGTACGTGTTCCACGGCGGCTCCGGCTCCCCGGACGACGACGTGCGCGCGGCGGTCGCCAACGGCGTCGTCAAGATGAACGTGGACACCGACACCCAGTACGCCTACACGGCCGGCGTGGACGGATTCTTCGTCGAGGCCGACGGCGTGCAGCGCTCGCACCGCGAGGGCAAGAAGTTCTTCGACCCGCGTCATTGGAACGCCGCGGGCCGCAAGTCGATGACCGAGAAGGTCGTCGAGGTCGCCGAGCTGCTGGGCTCCGCCGGCCACGCCCAGAGCGTCGAATACCGTTCCGTGCTCGACCCGGTCACCGCCCGCTGAGCGCGGCGCCCGAAACCCGAGCGATATACGGAACACACGCACCGAAGGAGATGCAACCCAATATGACAGGACAACTTTATCTGCTGCGCCACGGCCAGACCTACTGGGCCCTTTCCGGGCAGCACACCGGCCTCGCCGACGTGCCGCTGACCGCCAAGGGCGTGGAGCAGGCGTCCGACGCCGGCATTCGCCTCAAGGCCATGCACCCCGCCGACTTCGCGGCCACGTACGTCTCGCCCATGCTGCGCGCCCGCCAGACCGCCGAGGCGGCCGGGCTCGACGCCGAAGTGGTCGACGACCTGCACGAGTGGGACTACGGCCGCGCGGAGGGCCGCACGCGCGCGCAGCTCGCCGAGATCATGGGCGGCAAGTGGGACCTGTGGGAGGACGGCCCGGCGGTGCTGCCGCGCGAGATCGGCGGCGAGCGCGTCGAGAACCTGCCCGACGGCACCCCGGTCACCGTGGCCGGCGGTGACGGCGAGACGCTGGACGAGGTCTACGAGCGCGCCGGCCGCGTGGTCGCGCAGGTCCGCCCGTTCATCGACCGCGGCGAGGACGTGCTGCTCGTGGCCCATTCGCACATCCTGCGCATGGTGACCGTCGCCTGGTGCGGCCTGCCCGCCATCGCCGGCCGCACGTTCGAACTCGGCACCGCGCAGTTCTCGGTGCTCGGCGTGCACAAGGGCCAGCCCGTCATCCAGCACTGGGGGCTGTGATGCCTGCGCGTCCACGCCGCAAGCCCCTGGTGGTGGGCAACTGGAAGATGAACCTCAACCACCGCGAGGCGGCGCAGTGGATGATCGACTACTCGGGCATGAACGACGCGTGGGAGGGGCGCATGACCGCCTCCGGCCAGCCGCTCGACCGTCCCGAAATCGGCATTCTGCCGCCGTTCACCTCGCTGCAGTCCTTCATCGAGACGCTGGACGAGCGCGGCATGCGGGGGCAGCTGCACGTGGGCGCGCAGACCGTGAGCGACATCGCCTCCGGCGCGTACACCGGCGACATCAGCGCGGACATGCTCTCCACGCTTGGCTGCCGCTACGTGCTCGTCGGCCACTCGGAGCAGCGCCGCTACCACCCCGAGGACGACGACACGTTCGCCACGAAGATGCGCGTGGTGCTCGACAACGGCATGCAGCCGATCCTGTGCATCGGCGAGACGCAGTCGGGCCGCGAGCACGGCATCGGCATCGACTATGCGCTGCGCCAGCTCGGCGAGGCCGTCAGCCAGATGGGCTGCGAGGACATGAAGCGCGTCGTGGTGGCCTACGAGCCGGTGTGGAGCATCGGCACCGGCAACGTGCCGGACCTGAACGTCATCGAATCGGCGCTCGCGGACATCCGCGACTTCATCAACGCGTCGTTCGGCGCGGACATCGCGGCGGCCGTGCGCATCCTGTACGGCGGCTCGGTCAAGCCGGACAATGCGGCGTCGATCATCCGCCTGCACGACATCGACGGCTTCCTGGTGGGCGGCGCGAGCCTGGATCCGCGCTCGTTCGCCAAGATCTGCCACCGCACCGCGGAGGCGTCGGTCAACCGCCACCAGCGTCCGGCCAGCCGCAGCTTCCAGCGCAAGGGCCGCATGAAGCTCTCCGAGTTCAAGGAGCCCGGACTGCCAGAATCGCGCCGCATGCTCGCCGCGGACATCGCCCGAGACTTTCCGGACACGCACGCGTGGCGTCTCTCGCTCGCGCTGGCCGCGTACCGCACGGCCGGGTTCTCGTGGCTTGAGGTGCGCGCAGTGCAGGACCTCATCGAGGCCGCCGACGCGACTGGCTCCGCCATCGAGGAGGGGCCGGACATGCTGCGCGACATCATCTGGGACTCGTGCCGCGAGATCATCGAGGCCATGATGCTGCTCATCGACCGCGACGACGTGCAGGGCGTCTACTCGGTGGACCAGTGGATGGTGGAGTCCGACCCGCGGCTTACGCACGAGGAGCGCTGCGCGAAGCTCGTCCAGACGTACGCCTCGAGCACCTGCATGCGCGCCTACCAGTTCATGAGCCACGGCGACATCGACTACGAGTCGTTCTGCCGGTACTTTATGGAGGGCTACCTCTCCTGCGACGCGAACACGGACAACCGCCGCTGGCGCCGCCGCGGCATCGACCGCTACAAGTCGCGCCCGTGGTTCCCGAAGCGCGACGGCATGGACGACTGACGGCCGGCGGTCCGCGGGCCGGGTTCGCGGGCACGGGTTGCCGGCCCTGCAACGGCTGGCAACCCGTGCCGCCCCGCCGCGGCCCGCGCGGGATACTGGAGAAGCGAATGTACGTATCGGCAAAGGAGTCGAAGCATGAGCTTCCTGGATGATGATTACCTGCTGACCACCGACGTGGCCAAGGAACTGTTCCACGGCACGGCCGAAAGCCTGCCCATCGTGGACTACCACTGCCATCTGAGCCCCAAGGAGATCTACGAGGACGAGAACTTCTCCGACATCGTGGCCGCCTGGCTCACCGACGGCAACAACTACGGCGACCACTACAAGTGGCGCCTGATCCGCGCCAACGGCACCCCCGAGGAGCTCATCACCGGCAAGGGCGACCCCTGGGAGAAGTTCCAGGCCTACGCCGCCACCATGGAGAAGGCCATCGGCTCGCCGGTCTACCTGTGGACGCACATGGAGCTGCGCCGCTACTTCGGCATCACGGACACGCTCACCACGCGCACCGCGAAGGCCATCTACGAGCGCACCAACGAGATGCTCGCCACCAAGGACTTCACCCGCCGCGCCCTGCTGCGCCGCATGGGCCTGGACACCATCTGCACCACCGACGACCCGGTCGATTCGCTGGAGTACCACCAGAAGTTCAACGACGAGGGCGGCGACACCTTCGCCATGATCCCGGCCATGCGCCCGGACAAGGCCCTCAACCCGGACAAGGCGGGCTTCGCCGAGTGGGTCGACCAGCTCGAGCAGGTCACCGGCGACAAGGTGAACTCCTTCGACGACATGATGGCCGGCATCAACAAGCGCGTCGACTTCTTCCACGAGATGGGCTCGCGCCTGTCCGACCACGCGGCCGACCTCATGGTCTACGAGGAGGCCACCAAGGCCGAGCTCGACGACATCCTGTCCCGCGCCCGCGCCGGCAAGCCGCTCTCCTTCGACGACCTGGCCAAGTACCGCACCGCGCTGTTCCTCGAGCTCATGCGGATCTACGACGCGCACGACTGGACCATGCAGCTGCACATCCACGCCCTGCGCAACGTGAACTCCGTGGGCTTCGCCGACCATGGCGCGGACACCGGCTTTGACGCGCTCAACGACCGCTCCATCGCCGAGCCGCTCGCGCAGCTGTTCGACGCGGCCGCCCGCCGCGGCACCGTCCCGCGCACGATCATTTACTCGCTCAACCCGGACGACTACATGCCGATCGCCACCGTGATGGGCTGCTTCCAGGGCGGCGGCAAGAAGCAGCGCATGGCCCTGGGCAACGCGTGGTGGTTCAACGACACCCGCACCGGCATCCGCCGCCAGCTCGAGGTGATGGCCGAGGAGTCCCTGCTGGGCAACTTCGTGGGCATGACGACCGACTCCCGCTCGTTCCTGAGCTACCCGCGCCACGAGTTCTTCCGCCGCATCCTGTGCGAGCTGGTGGGCGAGTGGGCCGAGCGCGGCGAGGTGCCGAACGACATCGACTACCTGAAGCCCCTCATCGCCGACGTGAGCTACAACAACGCGAAGGCGCTGTTCGCCTGATCGCGCCGAGGCCGGACTGGCGGCCGTCTTATCGCGAGGATTGAGCGGATCGGATGCCGTGGTGCCCCGAATCGGGCCCATGGCATCCGATCCGCTCTTTTTGCATTTCGGCGGCTCCGGTCGTGCCAAATATTGGGATGCGGTTTCAAGGTCTGGTATGCTGTAAGACGTTCCATTCCATTGCATCGAAGAGGATCAATTATGGCATTAGCACCATCGTTGAAGCTTCCCACGATCACGCACATCCGCGCGTACTCGATGGGCGGCGCTGCGGCCAAGGTCCACGGTCAGGGCGGCGGCGACTACCACGATCAGGGCAAGGACCACTGGATCGACGACCACATCGCCACCCCGATGTCCAAGTACGACGAGTACAAGCAGTCCCGCCAGTCCTTCGGCATCAACGTGCTCGGCACGCTCGTCGTCGAGGTCGAGGCGTCCGACGGCACGACCGGCTTCGCGATCTCCACCGCCGGCACCGTGGGCTGCTTCATCGTCGAGCACCACCTGTCCCGCTTCGTCGAGGGCAAGCGCGTCGACCAGATCAAGCTCATCCACGACCAGATGCTCAACGCCACCCAGTACTACTCGGGCGGCGGCGGCGTGGTGATCAACACCATCTCCTGCGTCGACCTGGCCCTGTGGGACCTCTACGGCAAGGTCGTGGGGCTCCCGGTCTACAAGCTGCTCGGCGGCGCCGTGCGCGACGAGATCCACTTCTACGCCACCGGCGCCCGCCCGGACCTGGCCCAGAAGATGGGCTTCATCGGCGGCAAGATGCCGACCCACTGGGGCCCGGCGGACGGCGACGAGGGCATCGCCAAGGACATCGCCACCCTCAAGGAGATGCGCGAGCGCGTCGGCGACAACTTCTGGCTGATGTTCGACTGCTGGATGAGCCAGGACGTCAACTACGCCACCAAGCTCGCCCACGCGGCCGCCCCGTACAAGCTCAAGTGGCTCGAGGAGTGCTTCCCGCCCCAGCAGATCGAGTCCTACCGCGAGCTCAAGAAGAACATGCCCAAGGGCATGCTCATGACCACCGGCGAGCACACCGGCACCCTCGAGGGCTTCAAGGAGCTCTCCGAGGCCGGCGTGGACATCCTGCAGCCCGACGTCGGCTGGTGCGGCGGCGTGACCTCGCTGTGCGAGATCGCGGCCGTGGCCAAGTCCCGCGGCCAGCTCGTGGTGCCCCACGGCTCCTCCGTGTACTCGCACCACGCGGTGATCACGTTCACCAACACGCCGTTCAGCGAGATGCTCATGACCTCCCCGCACGCCGACTACGTGCGCCCGCAGTTCGACCCCGTCCTCATCGACGAACCGGTGCCGCACGACGGCGTCATCACCGCCGAGGAGCTGGACAAGCCCGGCTTCGGCGTCGAACTCAACCGCGACTGCCCGCTCGAGCGCCCGTTCGAGCACTGATCGCACCACACGGCCGCCAATGCCCGCGCCCGTGCCGGCCCCAACCGACGCCGGCCGGCACGGCGGGCGGCCGTTTTTCGTGTCCCATCCCTTTGTCTGAAAGGTCCGTCAAGGATGACATCCGTCACTTTGCCTCATAACGAATTCAAGGCCGCCCTCAAGGCCGGCAAGCAGCTCAAGGGCCTGTGGATCGCCATGGGCTCGGCCACGTCCATCGAGATCGCCGCCGAAATCGGATACGACTGGCTGCTCATCGACGGCGAGCACGGTCCGAACGACCTGACCACGATCCTCGACCAGCTGCGCGCCGTGCACGGCTACCCGACCACGCCGATCGTGCGCCCGCCGCACGCCGACCCGGTGCTCGTCAAGCAGGTGCTCGACCTGGGCGCCCAGACGCTGCTGCTGCCGATGATCAACAACCGCGAGGAGGCCGAGCTGATGGTCAAGGCCATCAACTACGCGCCCGAGGGCATCCGCGGCGTGGGCGGCGTGATCGCCCGCTCCGGACGCTGGGGCCTCATCCCGGACTACATGCGCGACGCCAAGAAGGAGCTGTGCCTCATCCTGCAGGTCGAATCGCAGGAGGGCCTCGACAACATCGACGAGATCGCCTCCGTGGAGGGCGTGGACGCGATCTTCATCGGCCCCGCCGACCTGTCCGCCTCGCTCGGCCACCCGGACGACGCCGGCGCGATCCAGGAGCAGGTCAAGTACGCGTTCGACCGCATCAAGGCGCACGGCAAGGCCATCGGCTCGCTCGCGTTCGACCCCGCCACCGCGAAGAAGTACTTCGAGTGGGGCGCGTCGTTCGTGGCCGTCGCCGGCGACACCGACGTGTACGTGCGCGGACTCAAGGCCGAACTCGCCCACTATCAGGACTGAGCGGATCGGAACCGACGGGTCCCGGGCCGGCCTCGTGGCGTTTCATGCCGGAGGCCGGCCCGCCCGTTCGGGGTCCGCTCGACGATCCAAGACGCGAAGGAGCAAGCGATGAACGCCATGAACACGACGACGCCCGTCATTCCCGGCACCCAGACCCTCATGAACGGGCTGGCCGTGCTGCAGGCGGTCGCCGACGGGGCCGCCACGCTCGCGGACGTGGTGGAGGCCACCGGGCTCACTCGGTCCACGGCCCACCGGCTCATTCAGGCGCTGCGCTCCGCACGATATTTGCGCGACACCCTCGAGGGCACGCTCGCGCTCGGCCCGGCGCTCATCGAGCTCGGCTTCCAGGCGCGCGACCAGGTCTCCCTGAGGGCCGTGGCGCGCCCGGTCATGCTCGACCTCGCCGAGGAGGCCAAGGACACCATCCATCTGGCCGTGGAGGACAACGGCGAATGCCTGTACCTCGACAAGATCCACGGCAGCCGCAACGTGGAGATCCGTTCATGGCCCGGCGTGCGCATGCCGCTCACGTACACGGGCATCGGCAAGGCGCTCCTGCTGGACTGCCCCGACCGCTGGGAGGCGCAGTTCCGGGCCGACCGCGAACGCATGGAACGCCAGCCGCAGCACGACTTCTCGTCCACGCACGCGTTCGTGAACGCCATGAGAACCTACGCCGAGCAGGGGTTCGCCTACGACCTCGAGGAGAACGAGCCGGGCATCCGCTGCGTGGCCGCGCCCATCCACGACGCGACCGGCGCGGTGGCCGGCGCGATCTCCGTCTCCGGCATGACGCAGGTGATGCCGCCCCGGCGCATGAAGAGCCTCGGGCCCGTGGTGCGCGCCGCCGCCGACCGCATCAGCGTGGAGCTCGGCGCCCGTCCCGCGCGCTGAGCCGCGGTTCGTTTCGTGCGGATTTGTGCGAGGGCGCTCGGCTTTGTCCGCGTCCGCGGCAAGTGCCGGAAACAGGCGCCCGTCCGCCGCGCCGGCCCGCTAAGGTGGCATGCGTGCCGACGACGGCACGGTAATCCTCGGCACGGTAATCCTCGGCAGGGGCATCTTCGGGAAACGGACGGATCGCCATGAATCTGGCTTTGCAGACGGGCGCGCTCATGCTCGCCATCCTCATGGGCTACGCGGGCAAGCGCATCGGCGTCTTCGGCGGCAGGGACTACAAGCTGCTGCAGACCATCATCTTCAACGTCACCCTGCCGGCCGCGGTCATCCTGTCCTTCGCGAAGAACGACCACGACCTCAGGATGTTCTGGGTGATCCTCCTCGGCTTCCTCGCCGCGTTCGTCCCACTGCTGGCCATCTACTTCGCCGCCCGCCGCGCGCCGGTCAGATCGCGCGGCTTCCAGATGCTCGTCGGCACCACGTTCAACGTCGGCAGCTTCGCCCTGCCCGCCATCACCACGTTCCTCGGCGCCGGCGCGGGCGTGGCGGTGGTCATGTTCGACATCGGCAACGCCATGATGTGCGCGGCGGGCGCCTTGGTGCTCACCAACCTGCTGCTCCACCTCGACCCCAACTGGGACGCCATGACCGGCGGGCAGAGGGCCCGCGTGATCGCGCGCAACTTCTACTCCTCGGTGCCCTTCGACATGTACCTGACCATGATCGTGCTCCTGCTCGCCGGCATCGCCATCCCCGGGCCCGTCGTCACGCTCATCACGCCGTTCGCCAACGCCAACACGTTCCTGTCCATGATCATGGTCGGCATGATGATGGAGGTGCCGCGCGACCGCGACGACTTCCTCGACATGGCCAAGGTGCTCGGCTGGCGCCTGCTCGTGGCCGTGTGCGCCGCGCTCGCCGCATGGTACCTGCTGCCGCTCGCGCCCGAGGTGCGCATGGTGGTGGCGGTCACCGCGTTCGCGCCCATCTCGATCTTCTCCACCAAATACGCCGACGAGACGCTCGACCGCGGCGAGCTCGCCGGATTCAGCCTCACGGTGAGTGCCCTGATCTCGCTCGTCATCATGGCCGGGCTGTGCGCCTGGCTGCCCACGCTGCTGTAAACCGCGCCGCGCGTGGCCGCCGCGTTTCCCGCGTCGCCTTGCTGTGCAAGAATCGGACGTATGCCGAATCAGAAGCAAGCCGTTCCGTCGTCCTCCCAGTCCGCCCAGACCCCGCAGTCCGCGCATGGCCACGGCCGTACCGTGGCCGTCGTGGTGGCCGCCGCGATCGTCGTGATCATCGCGCTCGTCACCGCGTTCATCGCGCCCGGCTGGGCCCTGAAGAAGAACGCCTCGGACGGCGGCGCGGTCGCGCAGGGCACCGAAACCCAAACCACGCAGGCCGCCCCGGCCACGCCCACGATCTCGCCGTCCGCGCTGCCGAGCGACGCGACCGAGCTGCTCAAGGCCATGCCGGACACCGTGCTCAACTTCGCGCGCACCGGCGCCGGCGCCACCTCCACGTGGCAGTCCGCCAAGGTCAAGCCGATCGAGGAGTACACGCTCACGTACTCCACCGGCGACGCCGCCGACGACGTGACCATCGTGACCGCCCAGTGGTCCAAGGCCGACGACGCCAAGACTCAGTACGACGCGCTGGCCTCCGCGCTCACCGGCAAGGAGCTCGCCTCCGGCAACATCAAGGTCTCCGGCTCGAGCACCGGCTCGTACGTGACCAAGGAGGACGCCTCCGATTCGAACAAGGCCGTCTCCGTGTGGCGCAACGACACCGTCGTGTTCCAGGCCACCGGCTCCAAGCAGGCCGTGCAGGACCTCACCAAGAACTTCCCCCTGTGATCTGACCGTTTTTCCCTCGGCGACTGTTCTCTTTCCGTGACCGTTGCGGTGAGGCGTATGGCCGTTGTTGCGAGGTGCGTGACCGTCGTCGTGAGGCGTGTGACCGTCGTATGACCGCTGCGACGGCGCGGATGCTGGCGCGGCGAATCCGCCTCCCGTCGCTTTTGTAAAAAATTACAAAAGTGACGTCCGGAGGGCCCATCCGGAGTCCGTTCCGTAACGGATTTACAGAAGATGCACCGAAGCCGCCCCTGGGATGCCGCTTTTGTAAATCCGCTACAAAACGTGCGGTTTGCATGCCCGTTCGGCGCCAGTTTTGTAACGTTTTTACAGAACGGACGCTTTGGACGCGCTTTCGGCGCGCGTTTTGTAAAACCGTTACAGGACGAGCGCCGGCGGGATGGGCGGCTGGGCAACCCATGGCAACGGAACGCCCGTGCGGGGAGCCCCGAACCTAGTCTGGCCGTAGGCAACGGGGCCGGCGTGCGGCATGAGGCGCCGCCGTGCGGCCCGCGGTTGCAACCCACAGTGCGGTGAACACAGTGCAGTGAACCATGTGACGGCAAGGGAGGAAGCATGCAGCTGGAAGCGGTTGTGGTGGGCGCGAGGTTCGCGGTCATCGAAATGAGGGACGCGGGCATCTGGCGCACCGCGAACCGGTGGCGGGTGCTGGCCAACGGCGAGGAGGTGGCGCGGACCGACCGCGTGGTGACGTATCTCGACGGTCTGGAGCCGGACTGCGAGTACGTGATCCGCTACGAGCCGATCGACGGCGGAGTCGCGGCGGACGACGAGCCGGGCAGCCCTGACCCGGAGGCGCCCGTGTGCACCGAGCCCGTCGAGCTCGCCATCGCCACCGCGCACGAATCGTTCACCCTGAACGTGCGGGACTTCGGCGCGATCGGCGACGGCGTCCACGACGACACCCAGTCGATCATGGCTGCGATCATGGCCGCACCCAAGGACGCCCGCGTGCTCGTGCCCGCCGGCGACTGGCGCATCAAGAACGTGTTCCTCAAGTCGGACGTCACCCTCGAAATCGCCGAGGGCGCCACGCTCAAGGCCCGCATCGACCGCGAGAGCCTCGCCTACCTGCCCGTCACCCAGCAGGGCGCGCCCGGCGACGGCTACCAGGGCACCGGCCAGCTGCCGCTCGGCACGTGGGAGGGCGAGTCGGTCATCCCCATGTTCTGCGGCGTGATCACCGGCATCGGCGTCGAGAACGCCACGGTGTGCGGCCGCGGCACGATCGACGGCTGCGCGAGCTGGGACGAGGGCAACTGGTGGCCCAACCACAAGGACATCCGCATCGCCGCCCGACCGCACATGGTGTTCCTCACGGACTGCGACCGCACCACGTTCGCCGGCGTGACCGTGCGCAACTCGCCGAGCTGGAACTTCCACCCCACGCTGTGCCGCGACTTCACGCTGGCCTGCGTGACCATTGAAAGCCCCAAGGTCTCGCCGAACACCGACGGCTTCGACCCCGAATCCTGCGACGGCGTGCGCGTGGTCGGCACGCACTTCTCCGTGGGCGACGACTGCATCGCCATCAAGTCCGGCAAGATCTCCATGCCGCGCTCCCTGCGCCCGGCCTGCCGCAACATCCTCATCGAGCAGTGCTACATGCACGACGGCCACGGTTCGGTGGTCCTCGGCTCCGAGGCGTCCGGCGGCATCGAGGACCTCACCGTGCGCGACTGCCTGTTCGAGCGCACCGACCGCGGCCTGCGCATCAAGTCCCGGCGCGGGCGCGGCAAGGACTCCGTGTACCGCAACATCCGCTTCGAGCACATCCGCATGGACGAGGTGCTCACGCCGTTCGTGGTCAACTCGTTCTACTTCTGCGACCCGGACGGCAGGACCGACTACGTGCAGAGCCGCGAGCCGCTGCCGGTGGACGACCGCACGCCCAAGGTGGAGTCGCTCGAATTCCGCGACATCGAGGCGCTGAACTGCCACGCCGCCGCCACGTGGATCACCGGTCTGCCGGAAAGCAAGGTGGGACGGCTTGAATTCCATAACATCCACGTCACGTTCTCCCCGAACGCCGAGCCGAGCGAGCCGGCCATGGCCTGCTACGTGGAGCCGATGGCGAGGCAGGGCATCATCGCGCAGAACGTGGGGACGCTCGTGCTCGACGACGTGCGCGTGGAGGGCCAGGACGGCGACGAGCTGCAGCTGACCAACGTGGACAGGGTGGTGCGCCAATGAGCGGGGAAACCACGCCGGCGGTGCTCGCCGTCGCCAAGGACGGCTCCGCCGGGTTCGCCACGATCGGCGCGGCGATCGACCATCTCATGAGCCTCGACGACGGGCTCGCCCCCGCCGAAATCCGCGTCGCGCCGGGGGAGTACCGCGAGCGGCTCGTCATCCGCCGCCCGAACCTCACCATCACGGCGGCGGGCGGCCCCCGGTCCGCGCGCATCGTCTTCGGCCTCGGAGGACGCATGCCGTCCCCGGACGGGCAGGGCGGCAAGCTCGGCACCTTCCGCACCGCCACCGTGCTCGTGGACGCGCACGACGTGACGCTGAGGGGCCTCGCGATCGAAAACGATGCCGGCGACGGGCGCGAGGTCGGCCAGGCGATCGCCCTGTACGCGGACGGCGACCGGATCGTCGTGGACGACTGCGCGCTGCTCGGGCGTCAGGACACGCTGTTCACCGGCCCGCTGCCGCCCAAGGAGATCGAACCGTTCGGCTTCCTCGGCCCCAAGCGGCTCGCCCCGCGCACGGTGGGCCGCCAGCTGTACCGTCGCTGCCTGATCGCGGGCGACGTGGACTTCATCTTCGGGTCGGCGCGCGCCTACTTCGAGGAGTGCGAGATCCGCTCGCTCGACCGCGGCGAGGAGATCAACGGCTACGCGACCGCCGCTTCCACGCCCGAGGGCGAGCCGTACGGCTACGTGTTCGACCGCTGCCGGTTCACCACGGATCCGGCCGCCCCGGCGGCCCCCGACTCGGTGTACCTGGGCCGTCCGTGGCGTGATTGGGCGCAGGTGGCGCTCGTGGACTGCGAGCTCGGCGCGCACATCCGCGTGGAGGGGTGGAACGACTGGGGCAAGGCGGCCGCGCGGTGCCATTCCCGGTTCGAGGCGCTGGACCCGACCGGCCCCGGCTCGGCGCCGATGGCGTGGCCGCGCTGGACGCACACCCTGCCCGAATCCGAACGGGACCGCCTCTCAAGGGGGCACGTGCTCGGGTTCTGATCCGGGTTTTCCCGGACCCTGCGATGCAACCCATGCCAACAGGCGGGCGTTTCGCCGCGGCGGTGTGCGATCATGGTACCGAACCATGACCGGCCGCACCGCCGCGGCGCAGCGTATCACGAAGGAGTCAGACGCATGGGCAGTTCCCGCATCATCGATACGTATGTACACCAGCTCATCGAGACCAGCACGCCCGAAGCCCCCGCCTGGAACATCGAGAAGATCCGCGCCGGCAAGCCGAACACGTGGAACTACATCGACGGCTGCATGATCAAGGCCCTGCTCGACCTCAACGACATCACCGGCAACGACGCCTACCTCGACTTCGCCGACCGGTTCATCGACCACTTCGTGCGTGAGGACGGCTCCATCGCCTCCTACGACCCCGCCGAGTACAACCTCGACAACGTGAACGCCGGCAAGACCCTCTACCAGCTCTACGCCATCACCGAAAAGCCCAAGTACCGCAGGGCCATGGACACCATCCGCGGCCAGCTCGAGCACCAGCCGCGCACCATCGAGGGCAATTTCTGGCACAAGCTCATCTACCCCAACCAGGTGTGGCTCGACGGCCTGTACATGGCCCAGCCGTTCTACATGCAGTACGAGCTGAACTTCCGCGACGGCAGGGGCTGCGCCGACAGCCTCCACCAGTTCGAAAGCGTGCGCGAGCACATGCGGGACGAACGCAACGGGCTCTACTACCACGCCTACGACTCGTCGCGTTCCGAATTCTGGTGCGACCCGGTCACGGGCCTGTCGAACTGCTTCTGGCTCAGGGCGGAGGGCTGGTTCGCCATGGCGCTCGTCGACACGTGGGAGATCCTGCCCGCGTCCATGAGCGGCGAACGCGACGCGCTGCGCCGCATGTTCCGCGAGCTCGTCGACGCGATGCTGCCCTACCGGGACGCCCAAACCGGCATGTGGCGCCAGGTGATCAACCTGCCGAACATCGCGCCGAACTACCAGGAGACCTCCGGCTCGGCGATCTTCGCGTACGCGATCATGAAGGGCGCCCGGCTCGGCGCGCTGCCGGCGCGTTACTTCGACATCGGCCTGAAGGCCTACCATGGGATCTGCGACACTCAGCTCAACGAGGAGGACGGACGCCTGACGCTCGGCAACATCTGCCTCGTGGCCGGTCTGGGCAACGCCACGCACCGGGAGGGCACGTTCGACTACTACATGCGCGAGCCGATCGTGCGCAACGACGCGAAGGGCGTGGCCCCGCTGGTGCTGGCCTACGTCGAAGTGCTGCGCAACGAGCGCCGCGCAACCGCAAGCGAAGGGGAGTAAACCGATGATCGTCACCAACAACGGACTGCACGCCAGCGTCTCGGACACCAAGATCACCCTGTTCTGGGATCAGGGCTACGCCGAAACGCCGCAGTCCATCTACCGCATCCGATTCGACGGCTCCGAGGCCGCCAAGGTGGACCGCACGCACGTCACCTTCCTCGACCTCACGCCGGACACCTCCTACGACTTCGCCGTGTGCATGAGCGAGGAGGGCGAATACGGCGACTTCGAGCCGATGCTCGCCGGCACGTTCCGCACGCTGCCCGCCAAGCGCGAGATCGACGTGACCGCCGCGCCCTACCACGCGGTCGGCGACGGGAGGACCATGAACACCTCGGCCCTCCAGCAGGCGCTCGACGACTGCGGGCCGGACGAGCGCGTGGTCGTCCCCGCCGGCACGTTCCTCACCGGCGCGCTGTACATGCACTCGGACAGCGAGCTCAAGGTGCTGCGAGGCGGCGTGGTCCAGGGGTCCGCGGATCCGGCCGACTACGAGCCGCGCGTGTGGACGCGCTTCGAGGGCACGGAATGCGAATGCTACGCGAGCCTGATCAACGTGGGCGCGCTCGACCACGACGGCGGCTACACCACGAGCAACGTGACCATCACCGGCGAGGGGTCCATCCTCGGCGGCGGCGCGGAGCTCATGCGCCGCACGATCGACCTGCAGCGCGAGCTCATGAAGGACGAGCTCGCCGCCATGGCCGACTACATCGCCACCTGCGAGAACGAGGACACCATCCCGGCGCGCGTGCGCGGCCGCCTCATCAACGTGGCCAACGCGCGGAACGTGGAGATCTCCGGGCTCACGGTGGGCCAGTCGCCCAGCTGGAACGTGCAGCTCATCTACTCGGACACCATCGCCACGTACGGCTGCTCGTTCACGTCCGCCGGCGTGTGGAACGGCGACGGCTGGGACCCGGACTCGTCCACGAACTGCTGGCTGTTCGACTCCCGGTTCGACACCGGCGACGACATGGTCGCCATCAAGTCGGGCAAGAACCCCGAGGGCAACGCCATCGCGCGCCCCACCAGGCACGTGCGCGTCTTCGACTGCGTGTCCACGCACGGGCACGGCATCGCCATCGGTTCGGAGATGAGCGGCGGCGTGGAGGACGTCAAGGTGTGGGACGTGGACATCTCCCACGCCCGGTTCGGCTTCCAGATCAAGGGCACGCCCAAGCGCGGCGGCTACGTGCGCGACGTGACCGTGCGCGACTGCGACGTCGCCGCGATCAACATCAGCGCCGTGCCGTACAACGACGACGGCGAGCCCGGCCCCGACCAGCCGGTGTTCGAGAAGATCGCCTTCGAGCGCGTGCATGCGCTCGGCCGCTTCTGGGGCGACGAGCACGACGCCGACCCGCTTCACGCGGTGCCCGCGATCCTGATCCAGGGCTTCGACAAGCCCGGCCACGAGGTGCGCGACGTGACGTTCCGTGACGTGACGCTCGGCGGGGTGGAACACGGCTCGGGCACGGTGGAGCTTTCGCGCGCGCAGGGCATCCGCTTCGAGAACCTCAAGGCGCTGTAGCGAAGGCCCTGAAGAACGGCCATGAAACAATGGCGGCCGGCCGCGGAATCGTCACCCGCGGCCGGCCGCTCATTGCGTTTTCCGGATCGTCGTGCCTCCGGTCGTCACGCCTCCGCCGCAAGCTGCACGTCGCGCATGGTCAGATCCACGACGTCGGAGGACCGGATGGCCTCGCCGGCCGTCAGGTACACCGAATCGAGCGCGATGCCGCGCAGCGGCTCCTCCGGCAGGCCCCTGAACTCCAGCGCGGTCGCGGCGCCGGAGCCGGTGACGTGCCGCAGCGTCACGCGGCGCAGGGCGCTCGGCGCCGCGTTTTTCGGCTCCACGGTGCTCGACGGGTAGAACATGTTGAAGCTCACCGCCTCGTACTTGACGGCCTTGATCGTGAGGTTCTCGAAGAGCGCGTCCTCGACGTAGCCGCCGCGCCCGCGCATCGACTTGATGCGGATGCCGCGCTCCACCGCCACCAGCGAGCAGTCGTGCGCGTACACGTTCCTCACCCCGCCGGACACCATCGAGCCGATCGAGATGCCGCCGTGCCCGCCCAGCATGGTGCAGTGGCTGATCTCCACGTTCTCGCACGGGCGGTTCACCCTCCATCCGTCCTCGTTGAGCCCGGCGTCGATGGCGATGCAGTCGTCGCCGGTGTTGAACCGGCATCCCTCGATGAGCACGTTGCGGCACGAATCCGGGTTGCAGCCGTCCGTGTTCGGGCCGATCGAGTTGATGCGCACACCGCGCACGATCAGGTCCTCGCAGTACACCGGGTGGATGGTCCACATCGGGCCCTCCTCCAGCGTCACGCCTTCGACGAGCGCGTTGCGGCAGTTCACGAACTGCACGAACGACGGGCGCAGCGCGTCTTGCTCGGTGCCGAACACGCGCTCGTCCACCGGAGTCCCGGCCACGGCGAGGTCGTACAGGCGCTGGGAGCCGGCCTTCTGCGCCTGCTTCCAGTCCCACCACTCCATGCCGTTGCCCATGAGCGTGCCGGATCCGGTAAGCGCCACGTCGTGGCAGTCCCGCGCGTAGACGAGCGGCGAGTAGTTCCAGCACTCCGTGCCCTCCCAGCGCGTGAACACCGCCGGCAGGTAGTCGGCCGGCTTGGGGGAGAACTCGATCGTCGCGCCCGCCTCCACATGCAGCTCGACGTTGCTCCTCAGGTGGATCGGGCCCGAAAGCCAGTGCCCCTCGGGCACCGTGACCCGTCCGCCGCCGCGCTGCGCGCAGTAGTCCACCGCCTCCTGAATCGTCGGATAGCGGGAGATCGAGACCTCGCGCGACGGGATGTCCGGCTCCCTGATGGCCAGAATGGCGCTGTGTACGTCGGCGGCGATGTTGCTCATGTGCGGTGCTCCTTGTGCGTGCTTCATCGGACGATGCGGTCGCCGTCCATCGTAGGCGCCGCGCCTGAACGTTGCCATAATTGTTGCCGCGGCGTGCATCCCCGCGTGCCCCGGCCCGGCCGCGGCGCCGCGTTCCGCGCGCATTCTGCAATGCGTGGCAACAAACGGCCGCGGGGGTCTTGACAGTCCCTACCATTGATGCTATGAGCGCAATGAAGCAGAACACCACCGTCAACGACAACTGCGCGGAGCTCCGCCCCGGAGTGGCCGCGACCACCGGGTTCATCCCCACCTGCGGCGACAACGGCGTGGCCGCCAAGCACGACTACATCGCGGAGATCCCGGAGAAGACCGGCCTCGACACCATCTTCCTCGCCCCCGGCGATATGGTGTGCGTGGCCGCCCGCCCGATCAAGGCCGGCGAGACCGTGACCGTCGAGGGCCACGAGCCGCTCACCGTCCTCAACGACGTGCCGCGCGGCCACAAGATCGCCCTCGAGGACATCCCCGAAGGCACCAACGTCGTCAAGTACGGCTTCGCCATCGGCCGCGCCAAGCAGGACATCAAAAAGGGCGAGTGGGTCCACACCCACAACATCCGCACCAACCTCGGCGCGAACCTCGAATACACCTACGAGCCCACCGACGACACCGTCAAGCCCGGCCGGCCCACCACCACGTTCATGGGCTACCGCCGCGCCAACGGCAAGGTCGGCATCCGCAACGACCTGTACATCGTGCCCACCGTCGGCTGCATCGACGGCCTGTGCGACACCATGGCCCGCGCCTTCCGCGCCCTGCACCCCGACTGCGGCAACTTCGACTCCGTGATCGTGGCCCGCCACCCCTACGGCTGCTCCCAGCTCGGCGGCGACCTCGTCTGGACGCAGAACACCCTGCGCGGCATCGCCGAGCACCCCAACGCGGGCGGCGTGCTGCTCGTCGGCCTCGGCTGCGAGAACAACCAGATGTCCCTCATGAAGGAGGGCATGCACGAGTATGTGCCCGAGCGCACCCGCTTCATGATCTGCCAGGAGATGGAGGACGAGTTCGAAACCGCCGCCGACCTGCTCGAGGAGCTCAACGACGCCGCCGCGAACGACGTGCGCGAGCCCATCCCCATGAGCGAGCTCAAGGTTGGCGTGGAATGCGGCGGCTCCGACGGCATGAGCGGCATCACCGCCAACCCGCTCGTCGGCCGCTTCGCCGAGTGGGTCGTCTCCCAGGGCGGCTCCGTCATCCTCTCCGAAGTGCCCGAGATGTTCGGCGCGGAGACCGTCCTCATGTCCCAGGCGCGCGACGAGGGCGTGTTCCACGACGTCGTCCGCCTCATCAACAAGTTCAAGGACCACTTCCGCAAGTACGGCGAGATCATCTCCGACAACCCCTCCCCGGGCAACAAGGCCGGCGGCATCACCACCCTCGAGGACAAGTCCCTCGGCTGCATCCGCAAGGGCGGCAAGTGCGAGGTCGAGGACGTCCTGTGGTACGGCGAGCGTCTGCGCCGCAACGGCATGAGCCTCATGGAGACCCCCGGCAACGACATGGTCTCCACCACGGCCATGGCCTCCGCCGGCTGCCAGATCGTCCTGTTCACCACCGGCCGCGGCACCCCGTTCGGTTGCTTCGTGCCCACCCTCAAGATCGCCACGAACACGCCGCTCGCCACCAAGAAGCACCGCTGGATCGACTTCAACGCCGGCCGCCTGCTCGACGAGCCCGCCGCCGCGGTGGACGAGGACTTCCGCAAGCTCGTCCTCGAGACCGTCAACGGCGCCCGCGCCAACAACGAGCGCAACGCGATGCAGGGCGTGACCATCTTCAAGGACGGCCCGACCGAGTAGCGCCTTCCCCGCGCCTCCGTCCCGCGCTTCCCCTCCGCTTCCTCCGCCTTTCGCATCCGCAAACGTTCCAATCTGCGCGCCCCAATGCGCAAGTTGGAACGTTTGCCGCGTTTTGGGGCTCTTTATGGGCGCGATTCCACGTCATTCGTTCCAACCTGTTCCGCGGGGCGCGCGGGTTGGAACGAATGACGGAACGGACGACGGGGCGAACGATGCGGAATGCGGCGGGGAGGGGAGCCGACGGCGGAATCGGCGCGGCCATCCTCGCCCCGGCGTACTCTGGAATGCAGCATTGGCGGCGCCGCATCGCCGGCCCGTCGCACCGGAACGTATTTGAGGAGGAAACCATGCCATACGTCGTCGCACAGCCCTGCGTGGACGTCCGAGACAAGGCCTGCGTGGACGAGTGCCCCGTGGACTGCATCTACGAGGGCAAACGCTCGCTGTACATCAATCCGAACGAGTGCGTGGACTGCGGCGCCTGCGAGCCCGTGTGCCCCACCGAGGCCATCTTCTACGAGGACGACCTGCCGGAGGAGTGGGCTTGGTACAAGGACGCGGCCGTCGAGTTCTTCGAGGAGGTCGGCGATCTGGGCGGCGCCTCCGCGGCCGGTCCGATCGGCAAGGACCCCAAGCAGGTCGAGGAGCTTCCCCCGCAGAATCAGGCCTGATTCCCGGCTCTCTGACTCTTCCGCACTGATTGCATATGGGATTCCACGCCTTTTCGTCCCCCTATGACTGGGGCCGCATCGCCGAATTCAAGGCCACGGCCGCCCGCGTGCCCGGCGGCATGGCCGACTTGTCCGTCGGTTCCCCCGTCGACCCCGTGCCGCAGTCGGTCGTCGACGCGCTCGTCGCCTCGGCCGACGCGCCGAACGCCCACGGCTACCCGGTCACGGCCGGCACCAAGGAGCTCAAGGACGCCATGGCGTATTGGTTCCGCCATCTGCGCGGCGTGGACCTCGATGCGGTGGGCGCCCGGGCCGTCCCCACCGTCGGCTCCAAGGAGGGCGTGGCGCTCATGGCGTCGCTGCTGCACCTGGGGGAGGGCGACGTGGTGGTCCAGCCGCGCGTCTCCTATCCGACGTACGAAATCGGCACGCAGATCGCCGGCGCGCGCGTGCTCAAGGTGGACGACGTCGCCGACGTTTCCTCGTGGGAGCATGAGCCCGGCGTGAGGGCCGTGTGGGTGAATTCGCCGTGCAATCCCTCGGGCGAGGTGCTGTCCGCGGCGCAGCTGGCCGGCATCGTGGCCGCCGCGCGCCGCATCGGGGCCGTGGTGCTGTCCGACGAATGCTACGCGCTCATGGACTGGCGCGGCACGGACGCCTCCACGGCCGTGGAATCCAACGAACCCGTCGCGGCGCAGGCCTATTGCCTGACTGCCACGCCGTGCGCGCTGAGCCCGCAGGTGTGCGGCGGATCCGCGGACGGCGTGCTCGTGCTGTACTCGCTCAGCAAGCAGTCCAACATGGCCGGCTACCGCACCGCGCTCGTCGCCGGCGATGCCGGACTCGTCGCGGAAATGTCGGACTACCGCAAGCAGATCGGGCAGATCATCCCCGGCCCGGTGCAGGCCGCCATGGCCGCCGGGCTGCGCGACGTGTCCGCCGTGCACGCCCAGCACGAGTGCTACCGCCGCAGGCTGTCCACGCTCGTCGAGGCGTTGCGCGCCTATGGCTACGACGCCGCCATGCCCGAAGGCGCCCTGTATGTGTGGGTGCGTGCCCTGTCCGGCGATTGCTGGAAGGACATGGCGTCCCTGGCCCGCCTTGGCGTGGTGCCGAGCCCGGGCGAATTCTACGCCGCACCGGAATATCTGCGCTTCGCCGCCACCGCCACCGACGCCGTCATCGACCTCGCCGCCGAGCGACTGCGTCAGGCCGGCTCCGAGCGCTGAGCTTGGCTCTGCCGGCTCGGGGCGCGGCTTCGGTCCCGCAGCTGCCGGTCGCTCTTGGTCGCCGCCCGCTCAGCGGATGCCGTCGATCGTCGCGGCGTAGGCGTTGCGCACCTTGGACGACAGTGGCGCGAGCCCCACGCCGGCGGCCGCCTTCTGCCCGGCGTCGCTGGTGACGTACAGCAGCCACTGCTTCATGAACTCGCCGGTGGAGGAGTCCTGATAGGCGGAGCAGCCCACCATGTAGTCGATGGTGATGAGCGGGTATGCGGCGGCGTCGGTGACGCCGAACGCCACGTCGAACGCGCTTGACGGATCGGCGCTGCCGCCGTTGCCCTTGTTGGCCGCATCGAAGGAGATGTCGGCCATGCGCGAGGCGGCCTGCGGTGAATAGGGAACGGCCGTGGATCCCTGCATCAGCCGCACGGTGGACATGGACGAGCCTTGGGCCGACGACCGCTGCACATAGCCGATCGCGCCGTCCTGCTGGTCGACGGCGCTGACCACGCCGCTTGCGCCCTTGAGCTGATGCGCGGTCGCGGCGGGCCATGACTCGGACGGCTGATACGGCCATGCGTCCGGGGTCGCCTTGGCAAGGTACTGCGAGAGCAGCAGGGTCGAGCTGGACTTGTCGGCGCGGGCCACGACGGTGATCGGCGTGCTCGGCAGATTCACGTGCGGATTGTCCGCCGCGATGGCGGCGTCGTTCCACGTGGTGATGGTCCCCGACAGAATGCCCGCGAGCGTTTTGACGGACAGATTGAGTGGCTCGCCGTTCAGCGCGTCGAGACGGTATGGGATGAGGATCGGATCGACCGACACCGGCACGGCGATCGGTTCGCCGGCGGAACAGACCGATCGTGCGCCGTCCATCTGCTCGCCGGACGGCGCGCGATCGGTCGTCGCCCAAGTGAGGGCGCCTGTGGAGAACGATGCGAGGCCAGCGCCTGTGCCGGTGGGATTGTAGGCTATGCGCGCGTTCGGGCGTTTCGACGTGAACCCGTATATCCATGACTGGGCGGCGTATTGCATTGACGCGCTTCCGGCGCCGCTGAAGTCGCCGGACACGTCCGGCATGCCGTCGAGCTGGTCGTCGTCCGACAGGTTCATGGCATCGGACGCGGACGCGCCGGATGCGGCGGACGACGGAGTGGATGCGCCGCCTTGCGTGGCCGACGAGCTTGGCGAGCCCGATGCGGTCGTCGTGGCCTGCGCCACCGCGACCGGCTGCTGCGCGGGGAACGGCCACCATCGGTTGCGCCAGGCCAGCCCGCCGTAGACGGTCGACGCGATGAGCGCCGCCGCGGCGCATGAAGCCACCGCTACGGTGGCCGTATGATTGCCGCGGCGCTTTGCCGGCGCGGGTACGGGAACGGGCTGCGGGCCCTGACGTGATGGGTCGGATGGTGCGGCGGGGAATGATGAGGACGCGGTGAGTGGCTGCGTGTTGGGAGACGGTGCTGATGCCGTTGCGGGAGCGGGCGTGGCGGGAATGGGTGTTGCCGGTGTGGGCGTCGCGACTGGCTGCACGTCCGTGCGTTGCGCGGGGTTCGGCTCGGCCAGGGTTTGCGGTGCGCCGCAGTATGGGCAGAATTTCGCATCGGCCGTGATCCGGTTGCCGCATTGCGTGCAGAATGCCATCATCATCTTTCCCCCGTCCGTTGCTGGAAAACCGATGCTACGGGGGCTGTCCCCGCGGAACCGACCACCATTGCATCGGAACGGCGCTCGCCGCCGCTACCATCAAGTATACGGGGGTGTTTGTTGCCTGAATCGGCGCATGCGCGGCGTCGGCGTGGTTCATGTGCTCTCATGTTGCTGGGCTGGTGGCACCATTCAGGCCCATGTATACGGCCTTTTGACATGGTGCTCGTCGAGGTTTGCGTAGATAAAACGATTGACGTTTTCGTATTGTGCCGGAAGTCGTGTGAGTCGCGTTCTCGGGGCTGCATATTTCCGATTTGTGCGGTGGATTTCTCCGTCATCCTCGGTATCGTCACCGTGATTCCGCGGAATTGCAAGAGCCTATATGCGGGATGCCGGCGATTTCCACCGCACAAATCGAAAGTACGCGGTACGTAGCCGGTCTAGAGACCGAGGCTCGCCGCCTTGCTGCCGAATTTGCGCCGCACGGCGTCGAGCGCCTGCTCGGCCTGGCTCATGCGCGCCGGTTTGGTGCCGCCGGCGCCTTCATGGGCGTGCTCGTCCAGCAGATCATCGAGCGACGGCTGCACCACCGTCTTGTCCGCCTCCGTCAGGCCGCTGGCGCTCACGCCCGCCAACCGCACCAGCTTCGGCAGCGTTTCGTCGTAAGACGTCCCGACCGTTCCCCGCGTCCCGTCCGCCGTGCCCGTCATGCCCAGCATGGCGCGCAGCAGCCGCATCGCCTCCGGTAGCATGGCGCTGGCCGTGTCGAACGGCTTCTCCAACGTGCAGGCGCGCGTCTGATAGCTCAGGTCCGCGAAGCGCAGCTTCACCGTGAGCGTGCGGGCCATGAAACCCTTTCCACGCAGCGTCCGCGCCACGTCGTCGCATGCCCAGCGCAGCAGGTCGTGCACCTTGCGCATCGATCTCGTGTCCTCGCTGAACGTGCGCTCGGCGCCGACCGACTTCTCCGGCGTATACGGCGTGACCGGTCGGTCGTCAACGCCCCGCGCCGCCAGCCACAACCCGTGCGCCAGGGTCGCGGAGCCGCATGCCCGCGCCAATGCGGTTTCGTCCGTCGCGGCCAAGTCCGCCACCGAGTTGATGCCCCAGCCGTTGAGACGCTTCTCCAGCGCCGGTCCGATGCCGGGAATGCCGCGCAACGGCATCATCTGCACGAATTCGGCGTGTCTGGCCAGCGGAATCACCAGCATGCCGTCCGGTTTGGCGTTCGTGGAGGCCATCTTCGCCACGAGCTTGTTGCCCGCCACGCCCACCGAACAGGTCACGTGGAACCGCCGCGCCACCTCGCCACGAATCCACGCGCCGATCGCGCTCGGGGAATGCCACTGGGTGAGCGCCGCGGACACGTCCATGTAGCCCTCGTCCACGGACACCTTCTCGATGCGGTCTGTCACCCGCTCGAACACCTCGGTGAAGATGCGGTGCGACTGCTCGCGGTAGTAACGCATGTCCACCGGCAGGAAAACGCCGTTCGGGCAGAGCTGCCGCGCCCGGGCCGAGGCCATCGCCGAATTGACGCCGTACCGCCGGGCCTCGTAGCTCGCCGCGGAGACGACCGACCGCGCGCCCGTGCCGATGATCACCGGCTTGCCCTTGAGCTCCGGGTGGCGGGCCACCTCCAGCGAAGCGTAGAACGCGTCCATGTCGATGTGCAGCACCGTGCAGCCGGTCTCGTCGTGACCCCAATCCCGTTTGGCGGCTGCAAGTCTTGGTGCGGTGCTCATGTTCCCATGGTAGACCGCGATCTCGCCGCCCGCCGCGTTTTCGACCGTTCCGGGGAGTAGCGTGGGATGCCATGTGGAGAGAAATGAAGCGGCTGGTCGTCATGGTGCTCAGCCGGGTCCCCGTGTTCCTGCTCGTGCTCGGCGAAGCGCTGGTGATGTACGCGGCCACGCTGGTCGCCAAGCAGGCGTTCACGCAGCTCGACCCCCTGTACGCGGTGTGGTACCGCGTCGGATTCTGCGCGCTGCTCATGCTGCTGTGGCGCCGGCCGTGGCTCGCCTCGAAGCGCAACCGGCTGCCCCGCGGGCGCGCCGCATGGGCGGTGGTCGTCGGCTGCGGCCTGTCCCTGGCGCTGATGAACACCATGTACTACGTGGCCATCAGCAACATGAACGTGGGCGTGGCCACGGCCATCGAGTTCATCGGCCCGCTGTCGGTCGCGGTGATCGCCGGACGCTCATGGCGCGAGCGCGTGGGTATCGTCGTCGCGGCGGCCGGCGTGCTCACTCTGGCCGGCATGTCGCTCGCCCAGCCGAGCGGCGGCACGTTCCTGGTCGGTTTGATCGCCATTCTGATCGGCGGCTCGATGTGGGGCGTGTACATCGTGCTCGGACGCAGGGTGGCGGCCGGCGGCACGCCGCTCGACTGGCTGAGCCTGAGCATGCTCATCGGCTGGGCCGTGCAGTCGCTGTTCCTCGCCGTGCCCGCCGTGCGCGAGACCGTGCATCCCAAGGCCGAGGCCACTTGGGCCGCGCAGCCCGGCGGGGGCTGGCTGCTCGTCGGCCTGCTGCTGGTGGTGGCCGTGTGCGCGTCGTTCCTGCCGTACATCGTCGACCAGTTCATCATGCGGCGCACCACGTCCGGCGCGTTTTCCGTCATGCAGTCAGTCAACCCCGCCGTGGCGTCGATGATCGGACTTGTTTTCGGCGAAATTCCAACGGTTTGGGACATCGTGGGCATTCTTTTGGTAATTTTCGCCGTAATAATTACCTTCTCCGGCGATTCTAATCCGGCATAGGTGCTATAGTGGTCCCTCGTTGCGCATTCTTCGCATGAAGATTCGTGACTGGAGTGATGCCTGAGTGGCCGAAAGGGGCACCCTGCTAAGGTGTTAACTGCGTTTAAGCGGTTCGAGGGTTCGAATCCCTCTCACTCCGCCGGCAAGGGATTCACGGGAAACCGTGAATCCCTTTTTTCATGCCGGTGCCATGCCGGCCCGCCGCGCGTCCGGAGCCGCCGTGATCGACTCGCGGGTGGCGTAGTCGGCGGAAGTGTGTATTATTGGGAAAGTTGCAACTTTTCTACTAGTAGAGATCGGAGGCTGAACGATGGGTTCCGTCATCAAGAAGCGCCGCAAGCGGATGAGCAAGAAGAAGCACCGCAAACTGCTGCGTAAGACTCGTCACCAGCGCAAGTAGTCTTGCCGCTGAACATTCAGCGAGAGTAAAACGAAGCCCCGCGGATCCGTTCGGATCGCGGGGCTTTTCGCATGCCAAGCGCCAATCTCTTCGCATGGTTTGGCGGCGTCCATGTCGCGTAAAGCCATGCGCACGACGCGCCGGAAGGGCAGACCGGGGGATCGATGAAATCCCCGGCTTGCGCCGGCCCGCCGCGCGCACGCTCATTCGCGCACGCCCATGCGGCGGAGACTCACTTGTTGGAGTTGGTCATCACGCGCGGGCCGTTCGGATCGCCCACGATCACCTTGTCCACCATGTTGAGGAACAGGCCGTGCTCCACGACGCCCACCGTGTTGATGAGGTCGTCGGCCAGCGCCTGCGGATGGTCGATGCGGCCGAGGTGCAGGTCCACCACGTAGTTGTTCTCGTCGGTGCGCACCGGCTCGCCCTCAGCGGTCAGGCGCAGCACCGGCTTGTAGCCCTTGGCCTCGAAGCGCTTGATCACGTGTCCGGCGCCGAACGGGATGACCTCGACGGGCAGCGGGAACGCGCCGATGGTGTCCACGACTTTGGACTCGTCCACGATCCAGACGATCTTGTTGGAGTTGGTGGCCACGATCTTCTCCCACAGCAGGGCCGCGCCGCCGCCCTTGATGCCGTTGAAGTTCTTGTCCACCTCGTCGGCGCCGTCGATGGTCACGTCGATGTGATCCACGTCGTCGATGTCGACGATCTTGATGCCGTAGCCCTCGGCCTGCTCCTGCGTGCGGCGGGAGGTGGTCACGCCCGTGAACTGCAGGCCTTCCTCCTGCACGCGGCGGCCGAGCTCGTCAACCAGGAATCGGACGGTGGAGCCGGTGCCAAGACCGGCGATCATGCCGTCGGTCACGAGCTTGGCGGCTTCGATGCCGGCCGCCTTCTTCAGTGCATCCTGCTGTGCCTTATCCATGTGCATCTCCTTCAAAGATACGGTGAATCTATGCTTCCCAGTGTAGTGCGCGCGCGGATTTTGGACCGTGCCCGTGCGGCCGTCCGCGGCCCGTCAGCGCTCGCGGACGGAGGTGAGGCGGAACGCGGCGGCCGCAAGGTCGATCGTGCCGTCGGCGGCGATGGGGGCGTCGATCGTGATCGTGCCGGTGACGCGCAGATCCTTGCCCGCCCACCGCGGGCTGTTCGAGGGCGGCGGCGTGATGCGGATCGTGCCGGACGCGGTCAGACCCGTGGCTGCGGGTTGCGCTGGCTGGACAGGCTGTGCGGGTTGCGCCGCCGCTGCGGTCCGGCCCGTTCCGGTTTGTGGAATGACTGCCTGATTCCGGAATGCGGACGTCCCGCCATCTGCACTGCCGTCCATATCGTCGTGCGTCGCGCCGTGCGTGGCGTCCGCATCCTTTGCATTCTCCGTGCGTCCGTGCGTTTCGGTCGCGTGGTTCGCCGCCGGGACGATGTCCGGCACGCCTTCCGGCTCGGTCAGCAGATCCGCGACCGATCGGCGCGCCGGGGTCATGTCATGCGCCGCGATCGCATCGTCCGGTTTGGCCAGCGTCCGCGGATCCGCCTTGCCGTCGAGCACCAGCTGCACGTCCGGCGGCACGTCGAGGCCGCGCGCGTATTCGGAGGCGATCAGCGACCGCCAGCCTTCGATCGGCAGGTATCCGTCCCGCGCGCCCGACCGGCAGTCCCCGGCGTACGTGCGCGCCAGCTCGTCCACCAGCTCGTTGCCCGCGTTGCCGGCGTGCCCCTTGACCCAGACGAATTTCACGGGCCCCGGACGTCTGGAAATCTCGGCGTCGATGGCCCTGATGAGCTCCGCGTTCTTCACCGGCTTCTTCTGCGCGTTCTTCCAGCCGTTCTTCTTCCAGCCCCGCACCCATTTGGTCGAGCAGTTGATCGCGTACTGGGAATCGGTTTCGATGGTCAGCGGCTGCGGGCCGGGATGGGTGCGCAGGGCCTGAAGCACCGCGCACAGTTCGCCGATCTGGTTGGTGCCGTTCGTGGCGCCGCCGGCGTCGTAGCCGTGCGCGTCATGTTCATGGCCGGGCTCGCCGCCGTCGCCCGCGTGCTGCGCGTGGTCGGCCCAGGCCCAGCCCATGGGGCCGTTGGGGTTGCCGAGGGCGGACCCATCCGTGGATACCACTATGGTCACTGTTCAACTCCTTGCTTGGCTGCGTTCCTTCGGCTACGAGAGCGCCTTCATCAGCGAGGCGACGTGTCCCTTGGCGCGGACGTTGTAGCGCGCGATGGCGATGGTGCCGTCCGGATCGATGACGAACGTCGACCGGATGACGCCGATGTGCGTCTTGCCGTACAGTTTCTTCTCGCCGTATGCGCCGTAGCTTTTGTGCACGGTCAGGTCCTCGTCGGACAGCAGCGGGAACGTCAGATGGTCGCGCTCGGCGAATCGGTGCAGTTTCGCGATCGGATCCTTGGAGACGCCCAGCACGGTCAGTCCCATGCCCTCAAGACGCGCGAGGTTGTCGCGGAAGTCGCATGCCTCGGTGGTGCATCCGGGCGTCATGGCGGCCGGATAGAAGTACAGCACGACGCGCCTGCCCTGGGAAAGCACGTCGTCCAGCGTGATCGTGGATTCGCCGCCGTCCGGCATGGCCGCGGGGAGAGAGAATCCGGGGGCGGCCTGCCCGGGTTGCAGCCGGCCGGGGATAGGCGACGGCGAAGCGTCGGTGTTGATGTTGTTGGTCATGCTGACCATGGTATGCCGAAATGCCCGTGCGCGGCCGCGAAGGTATATGACGGGTGAACGGTGATGGAACGTCCGGCTGAATGTATGCGACATGCCGATGAAGAGTCGTCCTGCGTTACATGCGGTCGGGTTTTTGGGGTTTAGACTGGTGGTGCGTGTGATGGTTCGCGTGTTTTCGACACGCCGAGGGAACCGCGTGATGTCGCGGGTTCCGGGGTCTTTCGCGCCCTGCGGGTTGCGCGGGTGGGCGGGGTCGTGTATGTTTATCTCTTGCTGCCCGGCAGGGTGGCCCGCCTCCTTCGGTGGTGCGCGGGTTGGTTTTGCCGGTG
>NZ_WBSN01000019.1 GCF_009299475.1 Bifidobacterium avesanii
GGCCGCCTACCTGTCCCATTACAATGGGACCCGTATCAAGAAGTCGCTGGGCTGGATGAGCCCGGTGCAATACCGCAGACACCTTGGGCTGGCGGTGTAGCCGTCCAAGAAAAAGTCCGCACCCCCGATAACAGTCACAGCGCATTGATTCCGCTCACTTTGCTGCCAAAAGCTTACGGATTGAGCGAATCCAGTGCGCCGGCCATGCCACACCGCCCGTCACGCACTTACTCCGCTCAATCTGCGGACCGGTTACCGCAGAGTGAGTGAATCCAGTACGATGGCGTCACCCGGCTGTTCATCACGCGCTTGCTCCGCATTCGGCCGCGTCCCAGTCCGGCCATCTGCCGCGTTCCGGCCGCACCTCAGCGCAACTCAACACGACGATGCAGCGCGCCTCACCGCATCTGGCGCAGGCGCGGCTCGGCGGACTCCTTGGTGCCGGTGAGGCGGTACACGTCGAACACGGCGTCGATCTTGCGCACGGCGGCGAGCAGCGTGTTGAGGTGCTGCGGATCGGCCATCTCGAAGGTGAACTGGCTGGTGGCCACGCGGTCGCGGCCGGTGGCGATGGAGCCGGAGATGATGTTCACGCCGTGGTCCGACAGCACGCGCGTCACGTCCGAGAGCAGGTGCGGGCGGTCGAGCGCCTCCACCTGGATCTTGACCATGAACGTGCCCTTGGTGTTGGTCCAGGCCACATCCACCACGCGCTCGGGGTGGTGCTTCTGCAGATCCACCATGTTCTGGCAGTCGGTGCGGTGCACGGACACGCCCTGATTGCGCGTGATGAAGCCGATGATGTGGTCGCCCGGCACCGGCGTGCAGCAGCGGGCCAGCTTGACCCACACGTCGCCCACGCCCTTGACGGAGATGCCCAGCGAGCTGGTGGTGGTCTTCTTGCGCTCGACCTCCTTGAGCGGCAGGACCTCCTGCTCCACCTCGGCGTCCACCTCGTCCGCGCCGGCGTCCTTGACCAGTCGGGAGATGACGTTCTGCGTGGAGATCTGCCCGTCGCCGATCGCCGCGAACACGGCCTCCGCGTTGGGGAAGTTGAGCTCGTCGGCCACGCCCACCAGCGCCTCGGGGGTGAGCAGCGTGCTGATCGGCAGGCCGCGCTTGCGCATGGCGCGGGTCAGCTCGTCGCGGCCCTCGTCGATGGCCTCGGAGCGGCGCTCCTTGCTGAACCACTGGCGGATCTTGTTGCGGGCCTTGGGGCTCTTGACGAAGCTCAGCCAGTCGCGCGACGGGCCGGCGGTGTCCGACTTGGAGGTGAGCACTTCGACCGTGTCGCCGTTCTCCAGCTTGGTGTCGAGCGGGACGAGGCGCCCGTTGACGCGCGCGCCCATGGTGCGGTGGCCCACTTCGGTGTGCACGGCGTAGGCGAAGTCGATCGGGGTGGCGGCGGCGGGCAGGGAGATGATCTTGCCCTTCGGCGTGAACACGTACACCTCCGCCGAGCCGAGGTCCTCCTTCAGGGAGCCGAGGAACTCGTTGGAGTCCGGGGTCTCGCTCGTCCAGTCGGCGAGCTGCTGGATCCACTTGAGGTTGTCCGCCTCGGAAAGCTCCTGGTTCTCGCCGCCCTCGCGCTTGCGGTCGGCGCTGTCCGGGGAGCTCAGCGCGCGGCCGGCCTGCCCGTTCTCCTTGTACTTCCAGTGCGCGGCGATGCCGAACTCGGCGCGGCGGTGCATGTCCCACGTGCGGATCTGAATCTCCACGGGCTTGCCGCCGGGGCCCACCACCGTGGTGTGCAGGCTCTGGTACATGTTGAGCTTCGGCATGGCGATGTAGTCCTTGAAGCGCCCCGGCACCGGGCTCCACCGCGCGTGCACCGCGCCCAGCGCGGCGTAGCAGTCCTGAATCGTGTCGACGATGATGCGCACGCCGACCAGATCGTAGATGTTCTCGAAATCGTGCCCGCGCACGATCATCTTCTGGTAGATGGAGAAGTAGTCCTTCGGGCGCCCGGTCACGTACCCCTTGATGCCCTGCTCGTCCAGATCCTCGTTGATCTCGGCCAGAATCTGCTTCAGGTACACGTCGCGCTGGCCGGCGCGGCGGGCCACGAGCACCACGATCTCGTTGTAGATCTTCGGGTAGAGGACCTTGAAGCTCAGCTCCTCCAGCTCGGTCTTGATGGCGTTCATGCCGAGGCGGTTGGCGAGCGGCGCATACACGTCCAGCGTCTCGCGCGCCTTCTTCTGCGCATTCGAGGACTTCACGTAGCGCCACGTGCGCGCGTTGTGCACGCGGTCGGCGAGCTTGACCACGAGCACGCGCACGTCGCGGCTCATGGCCACGACCATCTTGCGGATCGTCTCGGCCTGCGCGGAGTCGCCGTACTCCATCTTGGACAGCTTGGTCACGCCGTCCACAAGCCCGGCCACGGTGTCGCCGAACTCGTCGCGGCACTCCTCGAGCGTGTAGTCGGTGTCCTCCACCGTGTCGTGCAGCAGGCCGGCCGCCACCACGATCGGCCCCATGCCGAGGTCCGCGAGGATCTGCGCCACGGCGAGCGGGTGGATGATGTACGGCTCACCGGACTTGCGGCGCTGGACGGCGTGCTGCCTGACCGCGCGGGCGTAGGCGCGCCTGAGGATGGACAGGTCCTTGCCGGGATGGTGGGACTCGCACACCTGCCAGATGGGCAGCAACGGGTTGAGCGGGTCGGCGCTGATCTCGCAGCCCAATGTGCGGGCGGAGAAATCCTCGGTCGCCATGTCATCGTCCGTCGTCTTGCCAGACATCGCTCGCTCCTCCCTCGCTCGTGGGTCCTACTATCCTAACGCCTCGCCGGCGCCGGTCATGCCGCTGTTCCGCGCGGCCCGGCTCCGTCAGGAGGCGACTCCGGTCGATCCGAATCCGCGTTCGGCGCGGTCCGAGCCGGGCAGTTCGTCAGCTTCGACGAACCGGGCCTCCACGTAGCGCTGGATGACCATCTGGGCGATGCGGTCGCCCTTGTGGAAGACGGCCGTGCGCTCCGGGTCCAGATTGATGAGCGGCACCTTGACCTCGCCGCGGTAGCCGGCGTCGATGGTCCCCGGCGCGTTGAGCACGGTGACGCCCTGCTTGGCGGCGAGTCCGCTGCGCGGGTGGACCAGCGCCACGTAGCCGGCGGGCAACGCGATGGCGAGCCCGGTGGGCACGAGGGCACGCTGGAAGGGCTTCAGCTCGAAGTCCTCGGCGGTTTTGAGGTCGGCGCCCGCATCCCCGGCGTGCGCGTAGTGCAGGTCCGGCGTCACGTCGTCGCGCAGCGCCTTGACCAGCACCTCGGTGTTTTCCGGTTCGTTGTAGGTCTCGTCGAAGGACATGTCAGGCAGCGCACTCCTCGCACACGGGCTGGCCGTCGGGCGTGGTGTACGCCAGCTGGCTGCGGTGCTTGACGAGGTAGCACTCCGAGCAGATGAACTCGTCGCCCTGCATCGGGATGACGGTCACGGACGCGTCCTCGTTGCTCAGATCCGCGCCGGGCAGCTCGTAGTCCTCGGCGATGGCGTTCTCGTCGTCGTCGATGTCGCTCGACGAGTTCTGCGCGGACTTCCCCAGCGCCTGCAGCGACTCCTCGTCCTCGTCCTTGTTACGCGGCGAATCGTAATCCTGAGCCATCGTATTCCTTCCTCCTGTAGTAACGGATACGGCTTGCACTGCGCCATAGGATACACGATCGCGCACCATTCCGCGTGTCAACTCGCTTACGGGCGGAACGATGGGCGAAAATGCTCGTAAAATGGGGCAGCGTGCGGCACAATGGAGACACGGAACGATTTTGAAGGATAGGTGCGCGATATGCCTGACGATCAGCTGAGGGAAGCCCGCTTCGACCATGTCAACGAGCAGGGCGATCTGGTGTTCGAGGCGCTGAACAGGCATTTCACCGTTCGCGTGACCGACGCGCTGGAGCGCGGCATTCTGGAGGCCAAGCAGGTCAAGGCCGAGCTTGAGGGCACCCCGCAGCCGCAGGCGGCCGCCGCGCTGCCGATCTCGCAGATCCAGTCGCTCATCCGCGCCGGATCCTCCACCGCGCAGGTGGCGCAGCAGTTCAACGTGTCGGAGGCGCTGGTCCGCCGGTTCGCGGCCCCCGTGGAGACGGAGAAGAAGTACGCGATCGACCAGTTCCTGTCCATGGGCGCGGGGAAGGCCTCGCGCAACCAGCAGTCGAACGCCGACCTCATCGCCGAGGCGCTGGAGACCGCGCGCATCGACATGGATTCGCTCAATTGGAAGGCCACCCGGCGCGGGCACGAGCCGTGGCGCATCGAGGCCACGTTCGAGTCCGCGAGCCGCACCCTCAGGGCCGACTGGTCGTGGAACATGCGCGACAACACCGTGGTCTCGCTCAACAGCATCGCCAAGCGCCTGCTCGGCGAGACGGCGGCCCCCGCGCCCGGGGTGCTGGACGACCGGCCCGCCGCGCGGGGCACGTCCATGGACGGCCGTCCGGTGGCGTTCTGGACGGACGCGGCCGCGGCGACCGTTGCGCCGGAGCCGACGGGGGCGACGCAGGCAGCGGAACCGACGGGAACGGAGAAAACTGCGGGGGCCCGGAACGTTGCGGACGCTCCCGCGGATGACGGTGGCGCCGCCCAGGCCGCTTCGGGCGCCGGCGACGGTGCGGGCGCAAGTGCCGCCGCGGAGCGGGCGGCCGATTCGACTTCTTCGGCCGCATCGGCCGTGAATGAGTCCGGCCATGACGCTTCAAACGACGCCGGTTCCCCCGAGACCGCCGGCTCCTCGGATCACGCCGAAGCGGCTCAAGACGGCGCGGCCGGAACGTCCGGCGCAGCCGCCGGCACGCGCAGCACGCACGGCGCGTCTTCCGCCGACGAATCCCGCACGCGCGCCGGCAATCCGATGACCGCGTGGCTCTACGGCGGCAAGCGCCATGAAAGCTCCCACGGCACCGCGCAATCCACCGCGGCTTCGGCATCCGCCAGGCAGTCCGGTCAATCCGGCCAGCCTGGTCAACCCGGCCAGTCCGCGCCGCAGAACCCCGCGCAGTCCCCCGCCAAGCCGGATGCGCAGGCACAGGTGCGGCAGCAGGAGCCGTCCGCCGCCCAGCCCGCGGCCCCGGCGAAGCGCAAATCCACGCGTTCCGCGGTCCCCAGCTGGGACGAAATCCTCTTCGGCGAGTGACCCCGCCGATTTCTGACCTAACGCGCCCGTAAGAGACGGGTTCCTCCCTTGCGCGCCGCTGCGCTTTTCCGCGGAATTCCGCCATTGCGCAGCATGCCCGCAACGGGGAAAATCCACGCTTTGCGGGCGCGTTAGGTCAGAAATCGCGTCGGGCCCTCAGATCAGGTCGATGAGGAACGGAATGTCCATCTCCATGAGGGTCTGCGAGCCGTGCACGCTCGGCAGGTGCGTGGCCTTCTCGGTCTGAATGCGCGAATCCACGATGGTGACCGCGCCGGCCGCCTGCACGAGCACGTCGCCGATCATCGGGCGGACGCGCTCGTCCACCGGCCCGTACACGCCGTCGCGCACGGCGTCGTCGCACAGCCGCACCAGCGCCCTGCCGCCCAGCCGGTTGCGCCAACGGTCGGCGATGTCTCGCGGGTCCACCACTCCGTCGGCGGCGTACAGCATGAGCGAGCGCGGCTCCCCGCCCACCATGGCCACATCCTTGGCGAGCTCCGGTTCTGCGGCGATGTCGATCCGCTCGTCCGGGTCCACGCTCACCATGCCGTGGTCGGCCACGATCACGATCAGCGTGCCCTTCGGCGCGCTGCGGTGCAGCAGGGCGAGCTGCGCGTCGATGCGCTCGAATGTGCCGATCCATCGGTCGGAATCCCAACCGTAGTTGTGCCCCACCTTGTCCGCGTCGCGCACGTACAGATAGGTGAGCCCCGGCGTGCGGGCGGCCTCGGCGGCGGCGAAGACCCGGTCGTTCGGACGCTCGTTGCCGATGTAGCGGGCGCCGCGGAACGCCGCGACGGTCAGGGGCGAGTCGGCGAACTTGGGCAGGCCGGAGCTGGTGATGCGCACGCCGCGGTCGGCGAGCGTCTCGAAGATCGTGGGCTGGCGCTGCAGCTCCAGCGGCGGGATGGCGTTCTTGAAGGCGATGAGCTGGGCGAGCTCGCCGGTTTGCGTGTTGCGCTGCGTGTAGCCGGTCATGCCCGTGAGCCCGGGGCAGGTGCCGGTGCCGAACGTGGCCATGGCCGCGACGGTGGTGCTCGGCGCGCAGGTGGAGACGGGCCGCCGGTTGATCGGCTCGTTCATGAGCGAGCGCAGGTAGGGGGCGTGGCCGAGCCGCATGCCAAGGTTCCAGAAGCCGAGGCCGTCCACGAGTACGACGATCGCGGAGGACGCGTCCGGCAGTCCGAGTTCGCGCTGGAGCCGCTTCGGGTCGGCGTGCACGGCGGTGGGCACCGGCTGTCCGATCGCGGCGGTGAGCGCGGGCAGCACGGCGGACAGGTGACGGGCGTAGCCGCGGGGCGCGTGCGGCCCCTCCCCCGCATCCGACTCCGCCGACGTTGCCGACGCTGCCGATTGCATTGACGTTGCGGGCGCTTGGTCCCCGTACTGCGCGGTCGCGGTGATGCGCAGCAGCTCCTCCATATCCGGCACTTCGATTCCCATGCGTCCCATTGAAGCACTGGGCGTGCCGTTTTGCGCCCTGCGCAGGCCTCCGCCGCCCCACTTGGCCGCACGACACGATAAAATGGACCGGTTTGGAACGCAAAGGGAGTCGCACGCATGGCATCACACCGCAAGCCGGCCGCGCCGGGCTATGATCCGCGCACGGTCAAGGAGCATATCGTCGAAACGCCGTTGAACGAGGAGATGAGCAAGTCATTCCTCGAATACGCGTATTCGGTGATCTACGCGCGCGCCCTGCCCGACGCCCGCGACGGCCTGAAGCCCGTGCAGCGGCGCATCGTCTACCAGATGGGCCAGATGAACCTGACGCCCGACCGCCCGTACATGAAGTCCGCCCGCGTGGTGGGCGAGGTCATGGGCAAGCTGCACCCGCACGGCGACTCCGCGATCTACGAGGCCATGGTGCGCCTCGCCCAGCCGTTCGCCATGCGTCTGCCGCTCGTGGACGGCCACGGCAACTTCGGCTCGCTCGACGACGGACCGGCGGCCTCCCGATACACCGAGGCCCGTCTCGCCCCGGCCGCGCTCGGCATGAACGCGGACATCGATCAGGACACCGTCGACTTCACGCCGAACTACGACAACAAGCTCAAGGAGCCGACCGTCCTGCCGAGCGCCATCCCGAACCTGCTCGTCAACGGCGGCTCGGGCATCGCCGTGGGCATGGCCACCAACATGCCCACGCACAATCTGGGCGAGGTGGTGGCCGCCGCCAAGCATCTCATGGCGCATCCGGGCGCCACGCTCGAGGAACTCATGCGGTTCGTGCCCGGCCCGGACCTGCCCACCGGCGGCATCATCATCGGCCGCGACGGCATCCGCGAGGCGTACGAGTCCGGCCGCGGCATGTTCACCACCCGGTCGGCCACGCACATCGAGAACGTGACCGCGCGCAAGAAGGCGATCGTGGTCACCGAGCTGCCGTTCATGGTGGGCCCCGAGCGCGTGCTCGAGCGCATCTCCGACGGCATCAAGAACCGCAAGCTGGAGGGCATCTCCGGCGCGATCGACCTGACGGACCGGCACAACGGCACGCGTCTGGTGATCGAGATCAAGACCGGCTTCGACCCGAACGCCGTGCTCGCGCAGCTGTTCCGCCACACGCCGCTGCAGGACAACTTCTCCATCAACAACGTGGCGCTCGTGGACGGGCGACCGCACACCATGGGCCTGAAGGAGCTGCTCAGGGTGTGGATCGACCACCGCCGCGTGGTGGTGCGCCGCCGCAGCGAATTCCGCCGCAGGAAGGCGTTGGAGCGCCTGCACCTGGTGGAGGGCCTGCTGCTCGCCATGGTGGACATCGACGAGGTGATTCAGGTGATCCGCACCTCGGACGACGCGGACAAGGCCAAGACCCGGTTGATGGCCGTGTTCGACCTCGACGAGATCCAGGCGCAGTACATCCTCGACCTGCGGCTGCGCAGGCTCACGCGCATGAGCCGCATCGAGCTGGAGGCCGAGCGCGACGACTTGAAGCGCCAGATCGACGAGCTGGCGCGCATTCTGGCCTCCGCCGAGGAGCTGGACCGCGTGGTGGTCGCGGAAATGGACAAGGCCGTGGAGACGTGGGGCACGCCGCGGCGCACGGTGATCCTCGACGAGGACGCCGACGGCACGCTGCGCCCGGTGCAGGCGCACGGCGAATCCGGGGTGTCCGCGTCCGCGCTGGACGCCGCGAGGACGGTCAGCTCGGTGTCCGACGCCGCCGACGCCGCCGCCGCGGCGGCGGCCGCGAAGAAGGCCGGCGAGGAGGAGGCCGCGTCCGCGCTCCTGCAGATGGCCGACGAGCCGTGCACGGTGATGATGACGGCGACCGGCCTGATCGCGCGCGCGGGCGCCGGCGCGATGGACGTGTGGCGCTCGCGCCAGGCGTCCGGCAAGCGCGCCGCCGAGGACGTGATCACGTCGATCTTCGCCACGACCACGCGCGCGTCCTATGCGCTGATCACCTCCGCGGGCCGTCTGGTGCTCGCGCACGTGGCCGATCTGCCGTCCCTGCCCGCGTCCGACGCGCTGTCCGTGGCGGGCGGCGTGAAGGCCGACGAGCTGGTGACGACGACGGAGAACACCGACCCGGTGCGCGGCGAGCACGTGATCGCGGCCGTGTCCATGGCGGAGGGCGAGGCCCCGCTGGCGATCGGCACGCGGATGGGCGTGGTGAAGCGCTGGAACCGCGAGGCGCCCACGACCATGGATTCGTGGCCGGTCATCGACCTGAAGGACGGCGACGAGGCGCTGTTCGCGGCCCCCGCGTCCGACGCGGACCGTCTGGTGTTCATCTCATCCGACGCGTCGCTGCTCACGTTCGAGGCGTCCAACGTGCGCCCGCAGGGCCGCACGGCCGGAGGCATGGCCGGCATCCGTCTGGCCGAGGGCGCGCGCGTGGTGTCGTTCAACGTGGTCCCGGCCGGCAAGGTCGGCTGGACGTACGAGGAGGGCGACAACGGCATGAGCTCGGCCTCCGGAGCCGTGGTGCTCACCGTGGCCGGCGACGAGGACGCGCTGCCCGGCACCGAGAACGGTTCCGCGAAGGTGACGCCGCTGGAGATGTACCCGACCAAGGGCCGCGCGACGGGCGGCGTGCGCTCGCAGCGCTTCCTCAAGGGCCAGAACACGCTCATCGCCGCGCGGGTGGGCGCCTACCCGCTGCACGCCTCCACCGCGGCCGGCAAGCCGGTGGAGCTGCCGAAGCCGGACATGCGCCGCGACGGTTCGGGCGTGGATCTCGCCGCGCCGATCGCCTACGTGGCGTGACGCGACGCCTCCTCCGGCTATGCGCGCTTTCCTACCGGTATAACTTCATGCCCTGCGGGCACGGGGTGAATCCGGCGGCGTGCAGGATGCGCGTGGCGTCGCCGCGGCGGGTGAGCGGCTCGCCGTTGAGGTCCGCGAAGGTTGCGCCCTCCCCCCGCCGCTGCAGGGTGTAGGCCAGTTCCGCGCAGGCGGGGCGCAATGCGTCCTCGCGGCGGTCGAACGCGAGCAGCCGGTGGCTGCGCGGCGCGGCGTAGAGCACCGGACCGCCTTGGGCGAGGACGACGATCGTTCCGGCCCGGCGCACGGGTTTCGCCGGCTTGGCGGCTGTGTGATCTTCCGTCCCATGGATCGGCGGCCAAGCCACCGCCGCGCCGGTGAGGTTGGCCGGGTCGACGGCGTCCAGCGCCACGTTGGACTCGCTGTGCCATTGTTTGGCGTCCCGCAGGGCGTCCACGGTGTCCTTGGCGGCGAACTGGGCGGCGCCGAAGCCGCGCACGAACATGCCGCGCGTCAGCAGGCCGTGCTCCTCCATGCGGCGCAGCACCGGGTACAGGGCGGAGAAGCCGCCGGGCAGGTCCTCCCGGTTCACCAGCGGCTGGGCGATCACGCCGTAGCGGTCCAGCAGCGTTTCCGCGCGGGCGATGAGCAGCCGCTCGGGCGCATCGTCCCCGTTCGCCTCCGGCATGCCGGAACCGGAATCGGAGGAGGGGCCGACCGCCGACCATAGGCCCGTCAGCGTCATGGGCAGGGGCTCGGCGCCACGCAGCCGAACGCGCCGGCGCGCGGCGCGGGCCGGGGCGCGGACGCTTCGCGTGGGAGTGCAGGCGGCCCGCACCGGCGCGAAGGAGCTGTTGGTGACCTTGCCCCGCCAGACCAACGACCACAGGGCCTGCGCGAATTGGTCGCGCGACCATGCCTGCGGGGGTTGGATTTCCCCGGTGGCAGGATCCACGAGTTCGTTGCCGGGCGCGTCCTTCCACCGTTCGCGCGCCAGAGTCTCCAGCTGGCCGGCGTGGTAGGCGCCGCCGGAGGCCAGCACGGCGCCGATGGCGTCGGGGATGGTCAGCTCGCTCTCCTCCGTATCGTCCGGCGCGCCGGCGCCTTCGACGGGGATCAGCGGCGAATCGGCGGGGTAGAACGCGACGCGCCCGGTCGCCGCGGCCTGCGCGCTGCGGGAACGGGAATGGGAACGGGAACGACGGGCGGATCCTTCGTCGTCCCTCGTCGACGCGTCCGTGCCGTCGGAGCCGACCCACACCGCCTCTCCCCCGGCAAGCAGTTCGTCGAGCATGGCCGGCGCGTAATCGGCCACGCGCGCCGGGAAAACGGCGTTCTCCCAGACGTCCGCCGGCAGCGCGACGCCCTCGAGCTGCTCGATGACGCGCATGAGCCCGTCAGCGCCCTCATACCGTTCGCCGCCGACCGGCCCCACGCCCTGCCGGTCCAGCAGGAAGGCCTGGTACGCGGCCGGTTCCACGGGCTTGACGGCCTTGCGCGCCTTGGCCAGCGAAAGCGACCGGATGCGCGCAAACACGTCCCTGTACAGCCATTGCCGGGCGTCCGCGGCGCCGGAACCCTCCGCGCCGGTGCCCCCGTCCCCGTGGTCCGCGACGAACGTGCCGCGCATGAGTTCGCCGCGCGCGGCGAGTTCGTCCAGCGCGTGCACGGCGTCGTCCGCGGGCAGTTCCAAATCCGCGATGAGCCGGTCCGCGGTGAACGGCCCGTGGGTCTTGGCGTAGCGTGCGACGCGCCCGGCCACGTCGTCGGCGGCGAGATCGTTCCAGAACGTGCGTCCGGCAAGCCGCTCCTCCACGTCGCGGATCGCATCGGGGTCGAGGACCGTGGTCATGTCGGTGCCGCCGAGCAGTCGTTCCAGCACTTCCGGGTCCACGGACAGCAACTGCGCACTGCGCTCCGCCTGCGGCACGTCGTACTGGTACATCACCGCGCCCACGAAGCCGAAAAGCAGGTTCTCCGCGAGGGGCGAGGGCGTCTGCGTCTCCACGTCGTGCAGGCCGACGGAACCCGAGTTGAGGTCGCGCATGAGACGATCGAGCGCGGGAAGGTCGTAGACGTCCTGCAGACATTCGCGCGCGGTTTCCAGCAGCAGCGGGAAGTTGCGCTTGAGCCGGGCGGCGTTGAGCAGCTGGGCCGCGCGGAGCCTCTGCTGCCACAGGGGCACGCGGCGGCCGGGGTCGGTGCGCGGCAGGAACAGCGAACGGGCGGCGCATTCGCGGAACCGCGCGGCGAAGAGCACGCTTTCGCCCACCTGCGTTTCGATCGCCCGCCGCAGCCCGTCCGGGTCGAACAGCAGCAGGTCCCGCACGGGGATGCCGCTCTCCCCCTCAGGCAGCCGCAGCACGATGCCGTCGTCCGCCGCGTACGCCTGCCCGTCGAATCCGTAACGTTGTTTGATACGGTTGCTGATCGCCATGGCCCATGGCTCGTGGACGCGCCGGCCGTACGGCGAATGCACGATGACGCGCCAGTCGCCCTCCTCGTCCGGGCAGCGTTCGACGACGAGCTCCCGGTCGTTCGGCACGACGCCGGTAGAGGCCCGCTGTTCGGCCAGCAGACGGGCGAGATTGGCGACGGCGTTGGCGTCTAGGCCGTCGCCGGCGAGCCGCCGTTCGGTTGCGGCGTCGAACCGTGGCTTGCCCGTTCCGCCGCCGTTCTCGTCGCCGCCTCCGCCGCCTCCGCCGCCAACCACGAGCCCGCGCGCCACCTCGCGCACGAACCGCCCGCGGGCGCGTCCGAATCCGGCGTCACGCCCCGCGCCCTCGCCGTGCCAGAACGGCAGCCGGGCCGTTCTGCCGGGGGCCGGCGTGACCACCACGCGGTCGCGCGTGATCTCCTGAATCTGCCAGGTGGACGTGCCGAGCGTGATCACGTCGCCGACGCGCGACTCGTAGACCATTTCCTCGTCGAGTTCGCCCACGCGGCGGGGTCCCCGCCCGGCGTCCGCCTCGGGCAGCACGACCGTGTACAGGCCGCGGTCCGGTATGGTGCCGCCGCTGGTGACGGCCAAACGCTGCGCCCCCGGTCTTGCGGAGATCACGTCGTCGTCCCGGTTCCATGCGAGCGGCGGGCGGAACGCGGAGAACTCCTCGGTGTTGTAGACGCCGGTCATCATGCCCATGACCGCGTCGAACGCCTCCCGGTCGAGTTCGGCGAACGGCGCCGCGCGGCGGACCGTCGCGTACCAGTCGTCTGGCTTGAGGTCGTCCATCGCGGCGGCGGCCACGGTCTGCTGGGCGAGGATGTCCAGCGGGTTGCGCGGCACGGCCAGCGGCTCCAGATCGCCCGCGCGCATGCCTTCGATGCCGGCCGCGACGCCGATGATCTGCTCGCGCGTGAGCGGGTAGAACAGCGCGTGCGAAACGCCTCCCACCCGATGGTCCGCGCGGCCCACGCGCTGCAGGCCGGACGCCACGGACAGCGGCGGCGCGATTTGGATGACCAGATCCACCGAGCCCATGTCGATGCCGAGTTCAAGGCTGCTCGTGGCCACCACGCAGCGCAGCCGGCCGCTTTTGAGCCGTTCCTCGATCTGCTTGCGCCGGTCCTTGGACACCGACCCGTGGTGGGCCATGGCGATGGCGTCCTCGGGAGCGGGCGAGCCGACGAGCATGGTGGTGGAGCCGACCACCGCGTCGTAATGGCCGGAGAACCCCTCGCGGCCCTCCGGCGAGCCCTTGGCGGCGCCGTGGCCGAGACGCTCCGCGTACAGGTCGTTGAGACGGGCGGTGAGCCTTTCCGCAAGTCCGCGCGAATTGACGAACACCAGCGTGGTGCGGTGGGCGAGGACCTCGTCGAGCACGCTGCGTTCCACGACCGGCCAGATCGATCCGCCGGTCCGGTCCCCCGCGGCGCCGACGAGGTCCGTGGAATCCTCGCGTTCCGGGACGAGGCCCCTGCGCTCGGCGAGCCGCTGCATGGCGGGCGTCACACCGGAGATGCGAGGCCGCGCCGAACCGCCCGTCGTGCCTTCCGCGCCGCCCGCCCGGCGGGGTGCGTTTGCCGATTGGAGGTCGCGCATGTTCTCCAGCGGTTCGACCACTTTGAGGTCCATGGCCGGCCCCTCCCCGGCGTCCACGACCGTCACCGGGCGCGCGCCGCCGAGGAAGCGCGCGGCCTCCGACGGCGGGTTGACCGTGGCGGACAGGCCTATGCGCTGCGCCGGCTTGCCGGCCAATGCGTCCAGGCGTTCCAGGCTGAGCGCCAGATGCGCACCGCGCTTGCCGCCCGCGAGCGCGTGCACCTCGTCCACGATCACCGTGTCCACGGTTTTGAGGACCCTCCGCGCCTTGGACGTGAGCATGAGGTACAGCGACTCCGGCGTGGTGACGAGGATGTCCGGCGGATGGGAGGCGATGGCCCGGCGAGCCCGCGGATCGGTGTCCCCGCTGCGCGTGGCCACGCGGATGTCCGGCGCGGCGAGCCCCCGTTCCCGGCATGCCTCGCCGATGCCGTCGAGTGGACGTTCGAGGTTCTTCGCCACGTCCACCGCCAGCGCCTTGAGCGGCGAGACGTACAGCACCGTGACGCCGCGCGGTGCCTTGGCGTTGCCCCCGTCCTCGTCCGTCCCCCGCCGCATGAGCCGGTCGATCGCGGACAGGAACGCCGCCAGCGTCTTGCCGGAACCGGTGGGCGCGACCACCAGCGTGTCCCTCCCCGACCGGATCGCCGGCCACGCCCCGCGCTGCGCCGCGGTCGGCTCCCCGAAGGCATGCCTGAACCATGCCCTCGTGGGCTCCGCGAACAAGTCCAAGCAGTCGTACATATGTTCGATTATGCACGCCGCCCCGGACAAGGGCGCTGCTATGCTCAACAGCACACGCCCGGCGGGGATGACGGGCAGACGGCAAGGACGGCATCATGAACGCATCCACGGCTTGGGGAGACGAAAGCATACGGCACAAGGGCATGCCCCTCCCCTCGTATCTATTGTGCGCATGCATCGTCGAAGACCCCGATCAGGCGCGAAACACACTGATGCGCATCAAACCCCGCAATGCGGGCAAACTGCATTGGCGCCAAATGACCACACGGGACAAAAGCGCCTCCATGGAGGCGATCGCATCGCTTGACACGCTGTCGTTTATCATCGTCGCCGAACAAGCCGACGGCGTCAACGACGAGCGTGCACGGCGCAAATGCCTCGAACGTCTGCTGCGCCTGCTTGAAGCCCAAGGAATCACCATGCTGACATTGGAGAGCCGCACGCCGATCCAAGACAAGCGCGACCGACAGTATGTCGCCTATCTGCATACCAACCACACGCTGCACGCAATCAAACTCAGCCACGCCATCGGCGCCGACGAACCATGCCTCTGGCTGCCGGATCAGATATTGGGGGCCTACGGCGACACCCGCTCCCACGAATCGGATTTTTCCGGCATTCTGGAACGGATCACCTTGGAGGACGTCTTCTCATGCTGACTGCGAAGCCGGATATCTCAAAGCGCGAGGACCGGGCCCTATCATGACACAGGGCACCGGTCCTCACTTCCAGCCCACCCGCAGGCGACTGGCTCCACATGCAGTATAGGCCGCGCCGCCTTCCATCCACAAGTCGGGCTTTCCTTCGCGTCACCCGCGCTTGGCGCGCAGGCGTTCGTGCATCCAGACCATGAGCGCGAGGAAGGCGAGCAGATAGAACGGGTAGAGGGAGACCGTCACGTATTGGGCGACGAGGCCGAACACGGGCGGCATGGCGAGGGAGCCCACGTAGGCGCTGGCCATCTGCACGCCGACGATGGCCTGCGAGCGCTCCTCGCCGAAGTACGACGGCGTGGAATGGATGACGCACGGGTAGATGGGCGCGCAGCCGAGGCCGATCGTGACCAGTCCGGCCACCGCGCCCCATTGGCCGGGGAACGGCAGCGCGACGAGCACCACGCCGGCGAGCAGCACCGCCTGCCCCAGACGGATCATGGTCGGATCGTCGAAGCGCATGGTGAGGAATCCGCTCAGCGCGCGTCCCACGGTGATGCCCACGTAGAACAGGCTGGCGAGGCTGGCCGCGGCCGTGGCGTCCACGCCGTGGTGCATCACCATGTAGCTGCTCGCCCACAAGCCGGCGGTCGATTCGATCGCGCAGTAGCAGAAGAACATGATGAGGATCTCCTTGGCGCCGCGGATCGCCAGCACGCCCATGAGCCCCAGCGGCTTGCGACCGGGCGTCCCGCCCTGCTCGCCCACGGCCTTGCCCCCGCCGGCCCCCGCGCGCGACTTCCACAGCGGCAGGCTGAACACGAGGACCGCGGTGAGCGCCACCTGCAGGATGGCGATGTACCGGTATCCCCAGCCCCAGCCCTGGCCGCCCGTGAGCGCATAGCCCATCACGTAGGGTCCGAGCGACGCGCCGACGCCCCACATGCAGTGCAGCCAGCTCATGTGCCGGCTTTCGTAGTGGACGGCCACGTAGTTGTTGAGCGCCGCGTCCACGCCGCCCGCGCCGAGGCCGTACGGCACCGCGATGGCGATGAGCGCCCAGTAGTTGGGCGCCACGGAGAAGCCGAACAGCGCGGCCGCCGTGAGCCCCACGGAGACGGCGGTCACGCGCCCCGGGCCGAAGCGCAGGGTCATGCGGTCGCTCAGGAGCGCGGAGACGATCGTGCCGGCGGAGATGGTCATGGAGATGCCGCCCATCCACGAGACCGGCGCGCCGAGGTCGCCGCTCATGGTGGGCCACGCGGCGCCGAGCAGCGCGTCGGGCAGCCCCAGACTGACGAAGGCCACGTAGATTACGGCGAGCAGCAGATTGGCCACGGCGCCATCCCCTTCCCTATCGCATACGATTCCTGTCACGTACGAACGTACACAACCTAGCGGGCGACGGCGACAACGGCGACGGGCCCCGGCGCACCGACACGGCAACGCGCCGGCGCGCCGATTCGCGATGAGCGCAATATGGCGAGCCGCGGGCAAACACGACAAGATAGGAACCAATCACTGAACTTCCCACGAGGAACGAGGCACAGCATGAACGCACCCATGAACGCATCCACGAACGCGGCCGCGACGACCGCGGCCACCGCCGCGCGGCCCGCCACCCGGCTCGAGCACGACTGCATCGGCGAGCTCGAGGTCCCCGCGGACGTCTACTGGGGCATCCACACGCAGCGCGCGATCGGCAACTTCACCGTCTCCGGTCTGCCGGACTCCTCGCACCCGCAGCTTGTGCGCGCCTACGCGACCGTCAAGCGCGCCTGCGCCGAGGCCAACGAGGAGCTGGGGCTCGTCCCGCACGACAAGGCGCGCGCGATCATCGCCGCCTGCCAGGAGATCGAGGCCGGCAAGCTCGCCGACCAATTCCCGGTGGACGTGCTGCAGGGCGGCGCCGGCACCTCCACGAACATGAACGCCAACGAGGTGATCGCCAACCGCGCGCTGGAGATCCTCGGACGCCCGCGCGGCGACTACGAGACCATCCATCCCAACGACGACGTGAACCGCTCGCAGTCCACCAACGACACCTACCCCGCCGCCTGCAAGATCGCGCTCATCGACGCGATCGGCCCGCTGGCCGAGGAGACCAGGAAGCTCGCGCGCGCGTTCCACGACCTCGCCGACCGCCACGCCGACGACGTGACCATCGGCCGCACGCAGCTGCAGGACGCCGTGCCCATGACCTACGGGCAGGAATTCCACGCGTTCGCCAGCTTCCTCAAGGCCGACACCGCGGCGCTGGAGCGCGTGGTGCCGCAGCTCACGAGCCTCAACCTCGGCGCCACGGCCATCGGCACCGGCATCTGCGCCGACCTGCGGTTCCGCAAGGCCGCCACCGAGCATCTGGCGCGCATCACGGGCCTGCCGATCACCGCCGCGCCGGATCCGATCGCCGCCATGACGGACATGAGCGCGTACATCGCCGTCTCGCAGACCGCCAAGAACCTCGCCATCCACTTGAAGAAGGCGGCGGACGACCTGCGCCTGCTCAATTCCGGCCCTCACGACGGCTTCAACGACCTCAACGTGCCGGCGCGCCAGGCCGGCAGCAGCATCATGCCCGGCAAGGTGAACCCGGTGATTCCGGAGAGCGTGGATCAGGTGTGCTTCCGCGTGTTCGGCATGGACACGACCGTCACGTGGGCGGCGTCCGAGGGCCAGCTGCAGCTCAACGCGTTCGACCCGGTGATCATCCACGAGCTGCTCAAGGGCATCAACCTGCTCGTCAACGCGATGCGCATGTTCCGCGAGCGCTGCGTGGACGGCATCACGATCAACGCGGCGGTCGGACGCCGCTACGCCGCCTCCTCGCCGTCCATCGCGGCGGCGCTCAACCCGCTGATCGGCTACGAGCACGCGGCGGACATCGCCAAGGAGGCCGCGGAATCCGGCCGGACCGTGCGCGAGGTGGCCGGCGAGCGCACCGGACTGCCCGCCGAACAGCTGGACGCGCTGCTGGACACGACCGCGCTGGCCCGCCGGCTCGGTCAAACCTGTCGCGAGCACCGGGAGGCGTGACCCGGCGGCAAACCCGACGGCGCACGGCGTACAGATAGCACCGGTAAGGTCTTGCATAATAGAGACGAAGGTCAGATCGGTGGTGAACCATGGAATTGACGGACATACGGAATGCCTTCGAGAACGGTCGCCTTGAGGCGAAGTCAGCGGCAAGCGGCAAATTGCCGCATAGCCTGTGGGAAACATACAGCGCATTCGCCAACACCAACGGCGGCACAATCGTCCTCGGCGTGGAGGAGGACTCGGACCATCAGTTGCGTATCACCGGCGTTCCCCATGCGCATGAATTGGTGACGACGTTCTGGAATAATGCGAATGACGGCAACACCGTCAGTGCCAACATTTTGGTCGACGAGAATGTCCGTGTGGAATCACATGGCGGCATGGACGTGATCATCATCGACATTCCGCGCGCGCCGCGTGAGATGCGTCCCGTCTTTGCCGGGCGCAACCCGCTGACCGGAACGTACCGTCGCAACGGCGAGGGTGACTACCACTGTTCACAGGATGAATACCGCGCCATGGTTCGCGATCAAGGCGACGAACCAATCGACGGGACCGTCATCGGGGAAATCGGACTGGAATCCATAGATATCTCCACGCTCAACGCCTACCGCAACATGCTCAAGGCTCAAAGGCCCGGACATCCCTGGTTGGAATTGCCGGATGACGAATTGCTATGGAAACTTGGCGCCGCGCAACGTGTGCCCGGCAGCCGACAGCTGCACCCCACACGGGCGGGATTGCTGATGTTCGGCGACGAACGGTACATCACCGGGGAGTTTACCCATTATCTGCTTGATTTCAGGCTAATCACGGACACATCCGCACGCCGATGGGATGATCGTATCATGTCCGCCGACGGCACATGGCCCGGCAACGTCTTCGGTTTCTGGACCCGCGTCACGCCCAAACTGATGGATGGGTTGCCGATGCCGTTCAACTTGCCGAACGGCATTGTGCGTCTGGACGACACTCCGCTGCGCAAAGCCGTGCGCGAAGCATTCACCAACGCGCTGGGCCATGCGGATTACTTCGGAGGAACAGGCGTAGTCGTTCTCCGATACGGCAACGAACGCATCGACTTTCGCAATCCGGGATCGCTCCGCCTGGAACAATCCCTCATCGAACGTGGCGGACTGTCGGACGCCCGAAATCCCGGCATCATGAAAATGTTCAACCTTCTCGGCATCGGCGAACGCGCGGGAAGCGGATTCGATACCTTACGCGCGGGTGCAAGATCGGAAAATCTGTCCGAGCCGACATTGCTGGAGGAGCTGCATCCCGATCGCGTAACGCTTAGCATGCCGATAACCGCTTCTTCGGCGCAACCGCATAGGATCGGGAAAGCCCCTGCGCTCACGGGCAGGGAAGCGGCTGTGATGGGGCTATTCGCGGACCGCCCCTCTTTGACGACCGCGGATATCGCCCAAGCCACGGGACTTTCCCGTCCACGGGTACGGGCGTTGCTCGGCAAATTGATGCAAAAGGGACTGCTTGATCAGCATGGGCAGGCGCGCGCCACCTTTTACACCAAAACCTCCAATTAAAGGCAAGCGGATAACAAGCGGATAACAAGCGGATAACAAGCGGATAACAAGCGGTTCATCGAATCCGTCTGCCCCCGCTTGGCCGTTCCACCACCGGTCAGGTGTCGATCTTGGAGCGGTCGAAGTCGTCGGCGTTGTCCACGATGAACTGCTTGCGCGGCGGCACGTCGTCGCCCATGAGCAGGCTGAAGATCTCCGCGGCCTGTGCGGCGTCCTCCATGCGAATGCGCCTGAGCATGCGGGTGCGCGGGTCCATGGTGGTGTCCGCGAGCTGGTCGGCGTCCATTTCGCCCAGACCCTTGTAGCGCTGGATGTCGTCCGCGTAGCCGATGTGCTTCCCGTCCAGTTCGGCGAGCTTGCCGGCGAGCTCGTCGTCGGAGTACGTGTAGATGTACTCGCCCTTGTGCGGGCCGGTGAGCGCGATGCGGTGCAGCGGCGGCACAGCGGCGTACACGTAGCCGTGCTCGATGAGCGGGCGCATGTAGCGGTAGAACAGGGTGAGCAGCAGGATGCGGATGTGCGCGCCGTCCACGTCGGCATCGGTCATCATGATGATCTTGTGATAGCGCGACTGCTCGATGTCGAAGCTCGCGCCGGAGCCCGCGCCCACCACCTGGATGATCGCCGCGCATTCCTTGTTGTTGAGCATCTGGCTCAGCGACGCCTTCTGCACGTTGAGGATCTTGCCGCGGATGGGCAGCAGCGCCTGGAACCCGGCGTTGCGCGCGGCCTTGGCGGTGCCGAGGGCCGAGTCGCCCTCCACGATGAACAGTTCGGCCACGTCGTCGTTGCCCGGCTGGCAGTCGGACAGCTTGGCGGGCATGGACGCGGATTCGAGCGCGTTCTTGCGGCGGGTGACCTCCTTGGTCTTGCGCGCCTGGATGCGGGCGTGCATCTCGCCGACGATCTTCTCCAGCACGCGGCCGGACTGCTCCTTGTAGCCGCGCTTGGAGCCGGTGATCATCTCGCCGAACTGGCGGTCGGTGAGCCGGGTGACGATCGGCTTGACCTGCGCGGTGCCGAGCACGTCCTTGGTCTGGCCCTGGAACTGCGGTTCGGCGATGCGCACGGTGACCACGGCCACGAGGCCGGCCATGATGTCGTCGCGCTCCACCTTCATGGCGTTGTCCTTGAGGTTCACCTTGAGCTTGCGCGCGTTGTCCTCCACGGCCTTGCGGATCTGCCTGGTGATGCCGTTCAGAAAGCCGTCCACGTGCATGCCCCCGCCGGGCGTCTCCACCACGTTGACGAAGCTCACCAGCGTGGTGTCGTAGCCGTCGGTCCACCGCAGGGCGATGTCCACGGCGCAGTTGCGTTCGATCTGCTCGGCGTGCAGCTCGCCGCCGGCGCCCACGGCCTGCGTCTCCTCCTTGTAGGTGCCCTCGCCCTGGATGCGCCACACGTCCGAGACGGGCGCGCCCTTGGACAGATAGTCGACGAAGTCCTTCACGCCGCCGGTGTGCAGGAACTCCTCCACGCGGGCGTGCGCGGGCTGCATGCCGAACGGGCCGCAGTCCACGGTGCCGGCAGCCTGCGCGATGACGGGCACGGCGGGGGCGGCGGGGGCGGATTCGTTCGCGGGCGTCTCCCCTGTGGCCTCGAAGCCGTCGAGCACCGCGGGTTCGATGCCGGCAGCGGACTCGGTGCCGGCGTCCGGCGCGGCCGAGGCGTCCGGCGAGTCCACCTCGCGCAGGTCGTCCACCGCCGCGTCGCCGGTTTCCGGAATGTTCTCGTCCACGACCGTGATCTTCAGGCCGGGCACGAGGAAGCTGGTCTGGCGCACGCGGTCGATGAGCTGCCGGTAGCCGAACTCGGCGGTGTCGTTGAAGATCTCCGGGTCGGCCCAGTAGCGGATGCGCGTGCCGGTGGTCCTGGGGCTCACCTTGCCGATGATCTCCAGTTCGGTGGGCTTGTTCTTGCGGGTGCGCTTGAACGGCGAGTCGGGCGAGGGATGCGCCGGGTCGGCGTCCGAGTACACGCCCGGATGGCCCTGGTGGAAGGCCATGTGGTGCGTCTTGCCGTCGCGGTCCACCTCCACGTCCAGGCGGGAGCTCAGCGCGTTGACCACGGAGGAGCCCACGCCGTGCAGGCCGCCGGCCGCGTTGTAGGAGGCGTTGCCGAACTTGGCGCCGGCGTGCAGCTTGGTGAGCACCACCTCCACGCCGGTGAGCTTGGTCTTGGGCTCCACGTCCACGGGGATGCCTCGTCCGTTGTCCGCGACCTCGACGGAGCCGTCCGTGTGCAGCGTGACGGTGATGTGGTCGCAGGCCCCCGCCAGCGCCTCGTCGACGGAGTTGTCGATGATCTCCCACAGGCAGTGCATGAGGCCCTGGCTGTCGGTGGTGCCGATGTACATGCCGGGGCGCTTGCGCACGGCATCGAGGCCCTCGAGCACGGTCAAACTGTCGGCGCCGTAGGATTCGGGCATGGTTCTCCTTGCATGGGATTGCATAAAACGATGAAAGCCGAAGGACCCGCCGGCAGGGTATGCCGCCGCGGAGCCTTCGGCCCCGGCCCGCCGCCTTCGCCCGGAAACGGCGTGAGGACGGCGGGCCGGCGACGGTCACCGGGTGACGGTCACTGATCGAGGAAGTCGCGCAGGGTCTGCGAGCGCGACGGGTGGCGCAGCTTCGACATGGTCTTCGATTCGATCTGGCGGATGCGCTCACGGGTCACGCCGTACACGCGGCCGATGTCGTCGAGGGTCTTGGGCTGGCCGTCCTCGAGGCCGTAGCGCATCTTGATCACGCCGGCCTCGCGCGGAGACAGGGTTTCGAGCACCTGCTTGAACTGCTCCTGCAGCAGCGAGAACGCGACGGCGTCGGACGGGGCGATGGCGTCGGTGTCCTCGATAAGGTCGCCGAACTCAGAGTCGCCGTCCTCGCCGAGCGGGGTGTGCAGCGAGATCGGCTCGCGGCCGTACTTCTGCACCTCCTGCACCTTCTCGACGGGCATGTCGAGCTCGCGGGCCAGCTCGTCCGGAGTGGGCTCGCGGCCGAGGTCCTGCAGCATCTGGCGCTGGACGCGGGACAGCTTGTTGATCACCTCGACCATGTGCACGGGCACGCGGATGGTGCGCGCCTGATCGGCCATGGCGCGGGTGATGGCCTGGCGGATCCACCACGTGGCGTAGGTGGAGAACTTGAAGCCCTTCTTCCAGTCGAACTTCTCGACGGCGCGGATCAGGCCGAGGTTGCCCTCCTGAATGAGATCGAGGAACAGCATGCCGCGGCCGGTGTAGCGCTTGGCGAGCGAGACGACGAGTCGCAGGTTGGCCTCCAGCAGATGGTCCTTGGCCTTCTTGCCGTCGGACGCGGCCCACTTGAGCTCGCGCTTGCGCTTGAAGTCCATCTTGTCGGACTCGGTGTCCAGCAGGTGCTGGGCGTACAGGCCCGCCTCGATGCGCTCGGAGAGGTCCACCTCCTGTTCGGCGTTGAGCAGGCTCACGCGGCCGATCTGCTTGAGGTAGTCCTTGACCGGGTCGGCGGTGGCGCCGGCCGCGATCACGCGGCGCTTGGGGTTGCCGGACGGCGTGAGGTTGTCGTCGTCATCGTCGTCGCGCACGACGAACGCGCCCTTGGCCTGCGGGGGGATCTCCTCCTGCTTGGGCTTGGACTCCTCGTCGTCCTCGTCCTCGACGTCCTCATCCTCCGAGTCGTCGTCCTCATCGTCGTCTTCGTCCACGTCGTCGAGGTCGTCGTCCACGTCGTCCAGATCGTCGGCGTCGAGGTTGGCGTCAACGTCGTCCAGATCGTCGGCGTCCTCCACGTCGTCCTCGGACTCCAGCGCCGTCTGGTCCTTCTCCTCGGCCTTGTCCGCCTTGCGGGACTTCGCGGTGGTCTTCTTCGCCGTGGCGCGCCTGCGCGTGGTCTTCTTGGCCTTCGTGCCTTCCTCCTGCACGCCCGCGGCCTGCTCCTCGTTCTCCTGCGCGGCGTCGACGGCCTTGCGGGACTTCCTGGCAGTCTTCGCGGCAGCGGTGGTTTTCTGAGCAGTGCTCTTCGTGGCCAACTTATCCTCCTGGCTCTTCCGCCCAACCCCCATATAGCATATGGGCACACTTCTGGCAAGGGCAAATCGTCAACTCATAGAGTCAACCACGTTCCAAGGACGATTATTCCCCCGGCATGCCGTCCCCCATCCACGCGGGCGCGATCCCGTGCTCCATGGCGGACAATACGATGCCGGCCAGCGTGCACCGCTCGTCGTCCGCCAGCACGCGCACCGCGTAGACCACGGCCCGGGGGTCGCCCATCCACCACAGCACGTAGGCGACGAGCGTCATGGGCTGCACGCGCCAGCCGGGCGGCACCGCCCGCGCGATCTGCGCGAGCATTTTGAGGCCGCGCTCGCAGCGCCTCCGGTCGGGCGCGGCGTCCGCGTCGCGGAACGCGTCGTTGAGCGCGCGGGACAGGCACCGCACGCTCTCCGGCCGATGCGGCCGGGCCGCCAGCTCCATGAGCTGGGACCGGTCCACGCCGCGGCACAGCAGCGAGACGATCAGCGCGTCACGGAACGCCAGCTTCTCGCGCATGCCCGCGGCGAGCGACGCCACCGATTCGCGGCTCAGCCCGTCGCCGCCCCGCTCCAGACACGCCAGCCAGTCGTCCAGGGGATCGGCGAACCACGCCGCGTCCGATTCCTCCACGCCCATCTGCCGCCGCTGTTCGCGGAACAGCTCCGTCACCTGCGTCATGTCATCGTCGTTCAGTTCCTCGCAGACGTACGTCGTCCGCTCACGGCTCTGCTCCATTGCATCATCCCGTCCTCCCCCAAGGCTGTTTTCGTTGGTTTTCGGCCGCCGCGCCCTGCCCGCGCGCCGGTTCCCTCCACCATGCCACGGCGGGGTCCGGGCCGTCCAGCCGCACGGGGCGGTGTGGCCGAACGTGGCCCCCGGTTCGGCTCCCCGGCGTGTCCTTGGCGCGATTTCGGGCGAAATCACGTTCGACCGCCGGGATTGTGGATAACCTCGTAGGTATGGATAACGTCGAAGCACTGCCCGCACTCGAATCGCGCATCGCCGCACTGGTGGCCCAATACGCCGGCATTCCGGACGGGATGGCGGTCCCCCGCAGCTGTTCGTCCGTCATGGACGCCGTCGCCTCGCAGGGCGTCACCTCCAGCGAGGGAGGCAAGCGGCTGCGCGCCCGGCTCGCCCTGGCCGCCTTCGACGCGCTGCGCCCGAAGCCGGACGGGGACGACGAGGCGTGGCGGGGCCATCGCGCCGCCGCGGCCGATCTGGCGTGCGCCATCGAGGTGTTCCAGACCGCCGCGCTCGTGCACGACGACATCATCGACGACTCCGACCTGCGCCGGGGCAAGCCGTCCGCCCACCGCGCCCTCGCCGCGGCGCTCGGCGACGACCCGCAGGCCGACCACGTAGGGCGCGGGCTCGGCATCATGCTCGGCGACCTGCTCGCCACCGCCAGCGTCGCCATCGCGCACGACGCGGCCGCCGCGCTGCCGAAGACCGAATCGATCATGCGCACGTTCCTGCGCATGCACCGCGAGGTGGAGATCGGGCAGGTGCTCGACCTGGCCGTCGAGGAGGCGCCGCTGGACAGGCCCGAGGCGCTGGCGTCCTCCTCGCTGGGCGTGTTCCGCTGGAAGACCGCCAGCTACACCACCATCGCCCCCATCGAGCTCGGACTGCTTGCCGCGGGCGCCAAAACCGCCAAGGCGCAGGCCATCGCCGCCTCGATCGGCACGCCGCTGGGCCTCGCGTTCCAGCTGGCCGACGACCTCATCGACGTGATCGGCTCCAGCGCGTCCACCGGCAAGCCCGTGGGCGGCGACATCCGCGAGGGCAAACGCACCGTGCTGCTCGCCGACGCGCTCGCCGGGGCGGGCGAGGCCGACCGCGCCGAGCTCATCCGCATGTTCGAGGCGCCGGAGCGCGACGCGGACGACGTGGCGCGGGCCATCACGCTGTTCAAGTCCACCGGGGCCATCGACCGCTCCCGCGGGCGCATCGCCACGCTGTGGCGCACGGCGGCGTCCGCGCTGGACGAGGCGGCGGGCATGCTGGGGCTGTCGCCGGCGTCGCGCGACCTGCTGCTCGGGGCGTGCGAGTGCTTCCTGCCCAAGGACCTGCGCGGGTGCTGAGCCGCAGCCGGGCCAAGCCGGGCCGCGTGGACTTTTCGTCGGGAACGCACGGCGTTTCACCGTTTTGTGACGTGCGAACCCTACGATGGACATCATGAGTGAAGCGGCGAATCAGCCCGTGGGGCAGGCAATCGAGGGACGGTACCGCGTCGTGCGGAAAATCGCCGAAGGCGGCATGGCCACCGTGTACGAGGCGATGGACGAGCGCCTGTCGCGTCCCGTGGCCATCAAGATCATGCACGTCCAGCTGGCGCAGGGCCCCCACCGCGAGCAGTTCCAGGAGCGGTTCCGCCGCGAGGCCCGCTCGGCCGCGGCCATCGCCAACCCGCACATCGTGCAGGTGTACGACACGGGCGAGTTCAACGGCCTCGACTATCTGGTCATGGAGTACGTGCACGGCGTGAACCTGCGCCATGAGATGAACGCCGAGGGGACGTTCACCGTGCGCGAGACGCTCCGGATCGTCGGCGAGATCCTCGACGGCCTGTCCGCCGCGCACCGGGCCGGCGTGGTGCACCGGGACATCAAGCCGGAGAACATCCTCATCAACGAGCGCGGGCACGTGCAGATCACCGACTTCGGCCTCGCCAAGGCCGCCTCGCAGGCCACACTGTCGTCCACGGGCATGCTGCTCGGCACGGCCGCGTATCTGGCGCCGGAGATGATCGAGAACAACCAGGCCACCGCGCAGGGCGACCTGTACGCGGTGGGCATCATCGCGTGGGAGATGCTCACGGGGCACGTGCCGTTCGAGTCGGACAACCCGGTGACCGTGGTGTTCAAGCACGTGCACGAGGACGTGCCATCGCTCGCCGTGGCCTACCCCGGCGTCGCGCCCGGCGTGGCCGCGTTCGTGGCCCGGTTGGTGGCTCGCGGCGTGGCCGACCGCCCGGCCGACGCGATCGCCGCGGCCACGATGCTCGAGGAGCTGCGCGCATCCCTCACGCCCGACCAGCTGCTCTTCCGCATGCCCGCGCCGGACGCTTCGCCCGACGGCGGCGAGCCCGGACCACAGGCACCTGAGGCGCCACTGCCCGACGGCGCCGCACGGCCCAACCCGACCGAGCGACTCAGCGAAACCCGCGCCCTGCCGCCGGTCGGCGAACAGGCCACGCAGCGCTTCGCCATGCCGCCCGAGCGCGTGGGCGCCAATCCGACGCAAAGCTTCGCCGACGTGATGCACGCGAACTTCGACGAACCGGACGCGCCCCAAACCGGTGCAGGACAGCACACGTCCGCCCACGCCTCCACGTCCGCCACGGCCACGGCGGCCCACGGCGGGCGGCGGACCGCGATCATCGCCGGCCTCGTCGCGGCGGTCCTCGCCTCGGCGGCGGGCGGATACGCGTGGTGGTACTACCTCGGCCCCGGCAGCTACTGGACGCTGCCCGCGGCCGCCGACGTCACGTGCGTGGAGAACGAGCCGTGCTCGATCGCCGGCGCCAACGCGCAGAACTACCTGAGCACGCTTACCGTGGCCGGCATCCCGTACACGCAGAGCGAGGACTACAGTGACACCGTCCCCTCCGGCGCGATCATCAGCGCCGACCCGTCCGAGGTCGGCTCGCGCGTCTCCAAGCGCAACGGCCAGCAGGTCGGCGTGGTGGTCTCCAAGGGCGTCAGGCAGGCCACCGTGCCGAGCGACATCACGAACGCGTCCTCGACCAACGGCAAGGACCCGCTCACGGCGCTGAAGAACGCGGGCTTCGACAACGTGACCCACAACGCGTCGAACGACCAGTACTCCCTGACCGTGCCGGAGGGCGCCGCGATCTCCGTCTCCGCCGAGCCGGGACGCACGTACGCGCACAACCAGGCGATCACCGTGGTGCTGTCGAAGGGCCTCAAGCCGGTCGAGATGCCCACGGTGGCGGGGCTCTCGCAGGAGGCCGCGAAGCAGGCGCTGTCCGACCTCAACCTCACGGCCAACGTCACCGAGGCGTTCGACGACAAGATCCCCGCCGGCACGGTGGTCTCCGCGTCCGTGCAGCCGGGAACGCAGCTCAAGTGGAACGACTCGGTCGATCTGGTCGTCTCCAAGGGCCCGCAGACGGCGACCGTGCCGAACGTGGTGGGCCAGCAGTACGACGACGCGGAGAAGACGCTCAAGGCGCTGGGCTTCGACGTGAAGAAGTCCTCCCCGCTGGGCGACTGGACGCACACCGTGCGCGTGCAGAGCGTCAACGCGGGCGACACCGTGCGCGTGCGCGACGAGAACGGCGTCGCCACCGTCATCACCCTCACCGTGGCATGATGCGACGCGTCCCCGCCGTCCGGATCGATCGGGCGGCGGGGACGTTTGGGATGTGCACGGAGACAGGCCGCACGATGCGGCGTCAGGCCTGCGCGGCGGTTTCCTTGGATTCCTTGGCCTTCCGGGCCTCCATCTCCTTCTTGACGCCCTGCGCGTACACGTCCACGTACTCCTGGCCGGAATGCGCCTCGATGGCCTTCATCATGCGGTTGGTGAGCGAGCGCAGCTGCTCGTGCGTGATCTCGTCCTCCGGCACCTTCTCGACCGGGATGGGTTCGCAGAAGATCACCGTGGTCTTGCCCTTCTTGGGGATCACCTGGCCGGGCACCTGCATCTGGCGCGTGCCGATGATGGCGGTGGGGATGATGGGCGAGCCGGTTTCGAGGGCCAGGCGGGCGACGCCGGTGTGGCCGCGGTACAGGCGTCCGTCGGGGCTGCGCGTGCCCTCCGGGTGGATGCCGAACAGGTGGCCCTCCTCGAGGATGTGGCGCGCTGTGAGCAGGCCGCCAAGCGACTTGGAGCCGCCGGAGCGGTCCACCGGGAACACGCCCACGGACGTGAACCACCACTTCTTGAACTTGCCCTTGAAGCCCTTGCCCTCGAAGTATTCGGCCTTGCCCATGAAGTGGATCATGCGCGGGCTGACGAGCGGCAGCAGGCCGTCGTCGATGACGGCGAGGTGGTTGGCCGCGATGATCGCCGGGCCATGCTTCGGGACGTTCTCCAGTCCGTGCACGGTGGGCTTGAACCACACGCGCGCGATCGGTCCGAGCAGTTTCACAAAGAACCAGTACAGCATTACGTCTCCTTGGCGCCCATTATGGCTACAGTTGAGGGTATGACCGACCACAAGGATAGCAACGCGTCCCGAGACGATTCAACCCCGAGCCCCGACGACGAGGCGTGGAGGGACTTCGTCGCCGGGCACAGCGACGACCTCAACGCCGTGGAGCGTTCGCGCGCCGCCAAAAAGTTCGAAAAGCAGGCGAAGCGCCGGGAGAAGGAGGCGCTGCTGAGCGTGAACGACCTCGATCCGAGCGCCTTCGCCGGAGGAGGCATGCCCCGCGCCGCAGGGCCCCGCGACTTCACGGGCAGCAGCTGGCTGGACGCGGACGACGTGATGGATCAGGGCTCCGACTTCGTGCCGCCGAACCCGGAGATCGGGCACGTGCGCACGTCGAAGCTCGTCCTGTGGGCGATGGTGGTCGTGGGCGTGGCGGCGCTGGCCGGATGTCTGATGCTCCCCTCGCTGTCGAGCCTGCTGGGCGCGGTCGGCGGCGCGCTCACCATCATCGGCGGCACCGGCCTGCTCATGCTGCACAAGGGGCATACGCAAACGCGCGCCGACGAATTCGACGACGGCGCGCGCGTGTGAACGATCCCGTTTGACGCGGGCTACGGCTCACTCGGTCTGCTTGGCGGCCTTCGCGGCGGCGATCCAGCGGTCGAGCAGAGCGGCGGCCCTGCCGGAGTCCACGGCGTCGGCGGCCAGCGCGTAGGCGTCCTTGAAGCGCTGCGCAAGCGAAGCGTCCGGGTCGGGCAGCAGGTGCGCGTCGGCCACGATGGCCGAGGCGGCGTTGAGCAGCGCGGTGGAGCGGAACGGTACGTCCTTGCCGGCGAGGAAGTCGCGCATGGCCTGCGCGTTGACCTCCGGCTCGCCGCCCTTGAGGTCGGCCACGGTCACCTTGGCGAGGCCCAGTTCGACGGTCGGGTCGAATTCGGTCTCCGTGACCTTGCCGTCGCCGCGGAACTCCCACACGGACACCGGGCCGGTGGGCGCCATCTCGTCGAGGCCCTCGTGCGAGGTGTAGACCATGCCGGTCTGGCCGTTGGCGGCGTACACGGACGCCATGATCGGGCTCATCTCGCGCTTGGCGCAGCCGATGGCCACGTGCTTCGGGTTGGCCGGGTTGGTCAGGGGGCCGAGCACGTTGAACACGCAGGGCACGCCGAGCGCGGCGCGGATGGGGCCGACGAAGCGCATGGCCGGGTGGAAGGTCTTGGCGAACGCGAAGGTGATGCCCACCTCGTCGCCCACCTTGCCCACGGCCTCGGGGGTGAGGTCCAGCGGCAGGCCGAGCGCCTCGAGGCAGTCGGCGGCGCCGCACTTGGACGAGGCGGCGCGGTTGCCGTGCTTGACGATCGTGACGCCCGCCGCGGCGGCCACGACGGAGCCCATGGTGGACAGGTTCACGGTGGCGGCGCCGTCACCGCCGGTGCCCACGATGTCGGTGCTCTCCTTGGCGACCTTGAGCGGCACGGCGTGCGAGACCATGGCCTTGGCGGCGCCGCGCACCTCGTCGGCGGTCAGGCCCAGCTGCTGCTGGGTGGCCAGCACCGCGCCCACGGCGGCCGGGTTGGCGTTGCCCTGCATGAGGTCGTCCACGAACCACTCGGATTCCTCGGCGGACAGGTGGTCGCCCCCGACCAGCTTTGTCAGAATCGATTTCCAAGTGAACTCGGCCATGATGCCTCCTCCTCGCGCGCGAAAACGCGCTGTGATACGTAACGCGGCCCATTGTAGTGTTCCGTCGTTTCGTCCAACCCGCGGTTCCACATGGCGGATACGCCGAAGGGCGCCCGCCGCGGCCCTTCACGGACCCGGCGACCGCCCCTCGGCTTCGCTGCGCGTTATGCGCCCCTGCGCTTCCGCGTCACTGCTCGTTCTGGCCGTGGCACATCTTGTACTTGCGACCGGAGCCGCACGGGCACTGCGCGTTCTTCGACGTGCCCGGGAAGGTGCGGCCGTCGGCCCACGGCGTCTTGAGCTCCTCGCTCTTGGGACGCTTGGAGGCGGGCACCTTGCCTTCGGCGTGGCTCATCGGCGCGGGGCCGACGATCGTTTCCGGCTCGGACTTCCTGATCTCGTCCGCTGCCTCGGATTCGGCCCGGGCCTCCGCGGCTTCGTCCTCGTCCTTGTCCTCGTCGGCCTCGTCCGGCTCGGCCGGGGCGCTGAGCTCCTCGGCTGCCGGGGCCGCGGCCTTGGCGGACTCGTCGATGCCCACGGTCGCCTCGGCGGCGTCCACCGCGGCGTCCTCGTCCTTGTTGGAGTCGACGTCCTCGGTGCGGGCGATCTGCTCGATGTCCACGTGGAACAGCAGCTGGATGCTCTCCTCCTTGATCGCCTCGATCATGGAGTTGTACATCTGGTAGCCCTCGCGCTGGTACTCGACCAGCGGGTCGCGCTGGCCCATACCGCGCAGGCCGATGCCGTCCTTGAGGTAGTCCATCTCGTACAGGTGCTCGCGCCACTTGCGGTCGAGCACGGCGAGCACGACGCGGCGCTCGAGCTGTCGGGTGCCCTCCTCGCCGAGCTTCTCCTCGCGGGCCGCGTACTGCTCCTTGGCGTCCTTCACGATGAGCTCCGCGACGGCCTCCTGGGCCTTCTCGCCCTTCTTGCCCTCGGCGGCGGCCTTGGCGTCGTCCACGCCCACCTTGACGGGGAACACGGTGCCGAGCGCCTTGAACAGGCCATCCCAATCCCAGTCGGCGGGCTTGTCGGAGCCGTTGTTGGCGCCGCGCACGTAGGAGGCGACGGTGTCGGCGATGAAGCGCTCGATGTCGTCGTGGATGTCCTCGCCCTGCAGCACGGCCTGACGCTCCTGGTAGATGACGGTGCGCTGCTTGTTCATCACGTCGTCGTACTTGAGGACGTTCTTGCGGATCTCGAAGTTGCGGGACTCCACGGCCTTCTGCGCGTTGCGCACGCCCTTGGAGACGCTCTTCGACTCGATCGGCTCGCCCTCCGGCATGCCCTTGGCCATCACGCGGGCCACGAGCTGCGTGTTGAACAGGCGCATGAGGTCGTCCTCGAGGGACAGGTAGAAGCGGGACTCGCCCGGGTCGCCCTGACGGCCGGAGCGGCCGCGCAGCTGATTGTCGATGCGGCGGGACTCGTGGCGTTCGGTGCCGAGCACGTACAGGCCGCCGAGCTTCTTGACCTCCTCGTGCTCGTCCTTGACCTGCGCCTTGACGGCGGCGAGGGTGTCCGGCCACAGGCGCTCGTACTCCTCCGGGGTGTCCTCCGGGGAGTAGCCCTGCGCCTTGAGCTTGGCGTCGGCGAGGAACTCGACGTTGCCGCCGAGCATGATGTCGGTGCCACGACCGGCCATGTTGGTGGCCACGGTGACGGCGCCCTTGCGGCCGGCGACCGCGACGACCGCGGCCTCCTTGGCGTGCTGCTTGGCGTTGAGGACCTGATGCGGGATGCCGGCCACGTCGAGCAGCGAGGAGACGACCTCGGAGGACTCGACGGACGCGGTGCCGAGCAGCACCGGCTGGCCCTTGGCGTGCCTCTTGGCCACGTCGCGCACGATCGCGGTGAGCTTCTCCTTCTTCGTGCGGTAGATCAGGTCGTCCTGATCCTTGCGGATCATCGGGCGGTTCGTCGGGATGGGCAGCACGCCGAGCTTGTAGGTGCCCATGAACTCGGCGGCCTCGGTCTCGGCGGTGCCGGTCATGCCGGCGAGCTTGTCGTACATGCGGAAGTAGTTCTGCAGGGTGATGGTGGCGAAGGTCTGGTTCTCGGCCTTGACCTCCACGCCCTCCTTGGCCTCGATGGCCTGATGCAGGCCCTCGTTGTAGCGGCGGCCCGGCAGGATGCGGCCGGTGTGCTCGTCGACGATGAGCACCTCGCCGCCGGTGACCACGTAGTCGCGGTCCCTCAGGAACAGCTCCTTGGCCTTGATGGCGTTGTTGAGGTAGCCGATCAGGGCGGTGTTGCTCGGCTCGTACAGGTTGTCGATGCCGAGGTAGTCCTCCACCTTGGAGATGCCCGGGTCGAGGATGCCGACGACCTTCTTCTTCTCGTCGACCTCGTAGTCCTCGTCGCGGGTGAGCTTGAGGACGAGGCGGGCGAACTGGCGGTACCAGCGGCTCACGTCGCCCTCGGCCGGGCCGGAGATGATGAGCGGGGTGCGGGCCTCGTCGATGAGGATGGAGTCGACCTCGTCCACGATGGCGAAGTGGTGGCCGCGCTGGACCAGATCGGCCTTCTCCCACGCCATGTTGTCGCGCAGGTAGTCGAAGCCGAACTCGTTGTTGGTGCCGTAGGTGATGTCCGCGTTGTACTGCTTGCGGCGCTCCGGCGGCTTCTGGTCGGTGATGATGCAGCCGACCGACATGCCGAGGAAGCGGTAGATGCGGCCCATGAGCTCGCTCTGGTAGCTGGCGAGGTAGTCGTTGACGGTGACGACGTGCACGCCCTTGCCCTCGAGCGCGTTGAGGTAGCTCGGCAGGGTGGCGACGAGGGTCTTGCCCTCGCCGGTCTTCATTTCGGCGATGTTGCCCCAGTGCAGCGCCGCGCCGCCCATGAGCTGCACGTCGAAGTGGCGCTGGCCGAGGGTGCGCTTGGAGACCTCGCGCACGGTGGCGAACGCCTCCGGCATCAGGGAGTCGAGCGACTCGCCGTTTTCGATGCGCTGCTTGAACTTGCCGGTCTGCGCCTTGAGGTCCTCGTCGGAAAGCGCGGAGATCTCCTCCTCCTTGGCGTTCACCGCCTTCGCCACGTTCTCGAGCTTCTTGATCTGGTGGCCTTCGCCCATGCGCAGGGCCTTGTCCAGGATGTTTACCACGTTATGCTCCTCATTGCTGTCCGACAGGCACAAACTTCGACCATACTACGCGAACGTTGGGATTTTCGCGCCCGCCGGTTCACGGCATGAAAAATCCCGCGCCGCGCGAAACGCGACGCGGGATGCCGTTTACTCCCCCCGGCCCATCGCCGTCTACGGTTTCAGGCCTCCACGGCCCGCCGGGGTCATGTGCGACTTACGCCGTGCGACTCACTCCCCGGCCTTCTTGACGTTCTCCGGGGTGTCGATCTCGAACACGCCGTAGCTCCAGCCGTGGCGGTGGTAGACGACGGACGGGCGGTTGGTCTCCTTGTTGACGAACAGGAAGAAGTCGTGGCCGATGAGCTCCATCTCGTACAGCGCCTCGTCAATGGTCATGGGCTCGGCGATGTGCAGCTTGCGGCGGATGACGATCGGGGTGTCGCCCACCTGAACCTCCACGGACTCGCCGGGGCCCAGATCGGACGCGACGGCCGCGGCCGGGCTGTTGTTCGGCTCCTCCTCGGCCTCCTCGACCTCCGGCTCCGGGGTCACGACGCCCAGATCCACCGGGACCGGGTTGGTGTAGCCGCGGCGGTGGTCCTTGCGGCGGTCGCGGGTGCGGCGCAGGCGCAGGGTCAGCTTGTCCAGCGCCATGTCCAGCGCGCTGAACTCGTCGGCGCTCGAGGCCTCGGCGCGCACCACGGTGCGGCCGGCGATCACGGTGATCTCCACGCGCTTGGCGGTGTCGGCCTGGCTGGGGTTGCCCTCATGGGTGAGCACGATCTGCGCGCGCTCGGCGTCGGGGGCGATGGTGGTCACACGATTCATCTTGCTTTCGACGACATCACGGAACCTCTGCTTGACCTGGGTGTGACGGCCGGTGACGACGATTTCCATGGTGACCTCCTAATGCTCAAGCGGTTGCCCGCTATGTGTGCCGGATCGGCGTCTTCGCCGTCCGGGTAGTTGACCATTGTAGTCGACGACACGTTTCTTCTTGGGAAAACGCGCCCTTTTTTGCTTGAAAAATGAAGGTATTTTGCTTAGGCACGCCTGATGGTATGCTGGACTGTTTGAGACCCCTTGATGGCCGCGGCCCGTTTTCGGACGGGCTGAGGAACTTCCGGGCTCCGCAGAGCACGATGGCGGATAACGTCCGCCCAGGGCGACCTGAGAGATAGCGCAGCAGAGAACAGACCGCCTTCCGGCTTCGGCCGGACGGTAAGGGTGAAACGGCGGTGTAAGAGACCACCGGGCCGCCGGTAACGGCCGGCCGCATGGCAAGCCTCATCGGGAGCAAGGCCAAGCAGAGGACTATTGGGTTGCTCGCCCGCGTCCTCGGGTAGGCTGCTAGAGCCTGGCGGCGACGTCAGGTCGAGATGGATGGCCATCCGCGCGCTTCGGCGCGTGACAGAACCCGGGGTATAAGGGGTCTCATTTCATTTTCATATTTTCATTTCCGACTGTCCCGCGCCCGTCCGCGACTTCGGCGCGCATGATCCCGACGCGTATGCATCGGCGTGGGTGCCGGCGCTCGCACCCGTGCATCCGGAGTTCGCGTGCCGGCAGCCCGGCACGGCATCCCGTGCCGGCGTTCGCGCATCCGTCATCCATACGCCCGGCAGGTATACTGCCCGCTGCCGCCGGTCGGCACGCAACGCCGATCGGCAAGCGCAATTGGATGCGATCCGAGACACACAGCGAGGTTCCTGTGTCCCAAATCGCATCCACTTCCAAAATGGGATGCGAACCGGGACGCACAGACCCATCGCCGAGTCCCAAATCGCATCCGTGTGGGGAATGGGTGGCGATTTGGGCACGGACGGGGTTGCCGCCGCGCTCAGGCGAAGAGCTCGCGGGCGACGGCGCGCAGGGTTTCGGGATTATGGCCCTTACGGCCCCCGGCGGCCCAGAAGCGCCGCAGACGCACATCACGTTCCAACCCGGCCGTCTTGGCGGCGACCTGACGGCCCAGCGACCATGCGCACTCCTCGAACACGCCGTGCTCGGAGGCCTCGGCCACCGCGCGCGCGGCCAGATCACGGTCCACGCCCTTGCGCGCCAGCTCCTGCACGGCGCCGCGCGCGCCCAAATCCCTGCCAACGCAGGCCCGCAGCACCGACTGTGCATAGGCCTCGTCGTCGATCAGACGCACTTCGATAAGGCGCGCGACCACCGCATCGGCCACGTCCGGCGCGTAGCCCTTGTCCCGCAGCCGCTGTGCCAGCGCACCCGAGGAGCGCGGCGCGGCGTCCAGCAGGGTCAGCGCGGCCTCGCGGCACGCGTCGGCGTCGCGCGGATCGTCGGGGCCGTCGTCGCCTCCATCGCCTGCAAGCGCGGCAACGGCACCGCCGCGCGAGGCGAAACCGCCGCGACGCGGCGAACGCCGCTTCACGCCTCGTCCGTTCGTGCGCCGGTCGCCGGAACCGCCGCGGCCACCACGGCGGCCCCGATCGTCGTCGTCCGCGCCGAAAGCCCCGCCGATGACGCCGATGCCCGCACCGAAACCACCGGCGTTGGCGTCATCGGCATCATCCCCAACCGGGGGAACGCCCAAGCCGGCCCCGGGCGCGGCGGCGTCTCCCGGCATGTCCGGGGCGGTCGCGCCGGCGGCGGCCCGTCGGACCGACCGCGCGTCCGCACGCTCCCCGACGCGCTCCGTCGAAGGCGCGGCCGGATGCGCGGCGAGAAACTCCTCGACGCTGATCATGCGGACTTTTCGGCGGCCTTGTCGGTCTTGCCGGCGGCCTTGTCCGTCTTGTCCGCGGCCTTGGCGCCGGTTCCCTCGGACGGCTTCGCCGCGGCGCCGCCGTCCGCCGGAGCCTCCGCCTCGGCGTCCGGATCGGGCAGCAGGCCGAACTTGACCTTGATCTTGTTCTCCAGCTCCTCGCACAGCTCGGGGTTGTCCTTGAGGAACTGGCGGGCCTTCTCGCGGCCCTGGCCGAGCTGGCCGTCGTCGTAGAGCAGCCACGAGCCGGACTTCTTGATGATGCCCACCTGCAGGCCCAGATCCAGCACGGAGCCCTCCTCGGAGACGCCCTGACCGTAGAGCATGTCGAATTCGGCCACCTTGAAGGGCGGGGCCATCTTGTTCTTGACGACCTTGACCTTGGTGCGGTTGCCGATGGCCTCCTCGCCGTTCTTGATGGTCTGGATGCGGCGGATGTCCAGTCGGACCGAGGCGTAGAATTTGAGGGCCTTGCCGCCGGTGGTGGTCTCCGGGCTGCCGAAGAACACACCGATCTTCTCGCGCAGCTGGTTGATGAAGATGGCCGTGGTGCCGGCCTGCGCGAGCGCGCCGGTCATCTTGCGCAGGGCCTGGCTCATGAGCCTGGCCTGAAGGCCCACGTGGCTGTCGCCCATGTCGCCCTCGATCTCCGCCTTGGGCACGAGCGCCGCCACCGAATCGATGACGATGACGTCCAGCGCGCCGGAGCGGATGAGCATGTCCGCGATCTCCAGCGCCTGTTCGCCGTTGTCCGGCTGGGAGACGATGAGCGAGTCCGTGTCCACGCCGAGCTTGCGGGCGTATTCGGGGTCGAGCGCGTGCTCGGCGTCGATGAACGCCGCGACACCGCCCTTGCGCTGCGCGTTGGCGACCACCTGCAGGGCGAGCGTGGTCTTGCCGGAGGATTCCGGACCGTACACCTCCACGATGCGCCCCTTGGGCAGTCCCCCGATGCCGAGCGCCATGTCCAGCGCGAGCGAACCGGTCGAGATGACCTCGATGTTCTGCAGCGGCTTGTCGCCCAGGCGCATGGCGGAGCCCTTGCCGAAGCTCTTCTCCACCTGGGCCAGTGCGGTGTCCAGCGCGGCCTTGCGCTTGTCCGCCACCGCCTGCTCCTTCTTGTCCTTGTCTGTCTGCTGTGCCATCCGGCTCTCCTTCACGTTCCGTCTGCAACCGTCCTCACACGGTACGCGCGCCCGGCCCGCCCGCTCAAGCCGAACGGGGCACTGTGGTCGAACGTGCCCCACTTGCGCGGGTTCCGGGCGTGTCGCACCGCCGGTTTATCCACATGTGGACGACTGATACCCGACTATACCCCAAGGTGCGAACATATGTTCGAACAGACACGCCGAGACGCGTCTTCGCCCATACGTCAATTCATCCGCGGAAATCAAACGGCTTGGGCGGCGCCACGTGGTCATGGTCCCTGCCCCAGCGCTTCGCGTCGGGCACGTCCATCTGGTCGCACAGCACGTTCCAGACGGTGCGCGGCTCCTCCCCCGCGGCGAGCGCCTCCACCACGGTCCTCGATCCCAAAGCGGTCAGCTGCTGGTCGTGCGCGAGCGAGCGGCCGTACGACCGCCCGAACACCTCCTCCAGCAGCGCCCAGAATTCACGTTCATGCACGTGCGACAGTGTACGTGCCCCGAGCAACAAAAAGCCGCGGGCCACGGCAGCCGCGGCCCGCGGCAATCGAAAAGCGCCGAAAACGAAATCACGCCTCGAAGGACTCGAGGTAGTCGGCCACCATGCGCAGCATCTGCGACACGCTCACGCCCAGCGACTCGGCGATGGAGCTGAGCAGTTCGGAGCTGGCTTCCTTCTGGCCGCGCTCCACCTCGGAGAGATAGCCGAGCGACACGCCGGCCTTCGCGGAGACCTCGCGCAGGGTCTTGCGGTCCTTGGTGCGCAGGTCGCGCAGCACGTGCCCGATCGCCCCGCGCAGGGACACGGACTGGTCGCCGCGGCGCTCCTCGGCGCCCTGACGCGACGCGGAGCCGGCCGGGGAGTGCACGCCGCCCTCCTCAAGGCCCCACATGCGGTTCTTGGCCGCATCGCGCTCGTCCTTGGCCTTCTTGGCCGCGCGCGCACGCAGCACCTGCTGCTGGGCGTAGAGCACCGCGCGCTGCTGGGCCGGCGTCAGATCACGCATGCGGGTTCCCGTCTCCCGCGCCACGGGCTTGCAGCATGCGGGAAGCACCTGCACGGTTTCGTTGCCACGCGTCATCGTCTCGGTTGCCGTCATCGCATACCCCTTTCATCGGTTGAACTACATAGCTCAACCGGAGATATCTCAAGATTATTCCCAAGGAGAACGGCAACGTGACGCAGCTCACAATTCAGGTCCGCAAGGTTCAGGCCCGGCGCGCCGGCGCGGGAGCTGCTGACGGGATGGACGTGGACAGGTGGCGCAGCACGTGCAGCACGGTGCTCAGGCGGATCGCCTCGCGCGAGCCGTTGAGGTGCAGCTCGTAGGTGCGCACGTCGAAGGCGCCGTCCCCGGCGGGCAGCGCGATGCCGACGTACACCAGTCCTGCGGGCTTGTCGCCGTCGGGGCCGGGGCCGGCCACGCCCGTGGTGGACAGTCCGATCACATGGCCGGCCTTGCTGGGACGCGTGTAGAGGCCCGCCGTGCCCGTGGCCATCTGCGCCGCCACTTCGGCCTGCACGGCCCCGCCGTCGGCGAGCAGCTGCGCATCCACGCCGAGGATGGCGGCCTTGGCGGCGATGTCGTAGGTGACGGCCGATCCGAGGAACACCTTGGAGGCGCCGGGGATGCGCACGAACGCGTCGGCGAGCAGGCCGCCGGTGAGCGATTCGGAGGCCGCGATGTACAGCCCGCGGCGCTCGCACATGTTGAGGATCATCGTCGCGAGCTCGTCGCGGCGGGGCTGGGCGCTGTCGTCCCCCATCGGAACTCCTTACTCCTTGGACGTTTGCCCGTTGGACGCCGGGGCGGCCTTGGCGGCGCGCACGGTCTTGATCACGTACTCGAGGCCGGAATACCAGCACAGGACGAGCGCCACGACGAGGAACGCCATGCCGAGCGCATAGAAGCCGCGCGTCCACCGGGCGGCGAGGCCGGTCGCGTACAGCGGGGCGAGCAGCATGGTCAGGGCGATGCACTGGAACAGGGTCTTGAGCTTGCCGGGCCACGCGGCGGCGATCACCCTGCCGCCCGTGTCGATCACGAAGAAGCGCATGACGGTGATGCCGATCTCGCGCACGAGGAACAGCACGGTGATCCACCACGCCACCTCGCCGAAGACGGAGAGCACCACGAGCGTGACGAGGATGAGCAGCTTGTCCGCGATGGGGTCCATGAGCTTGCCGAGCTCGGTGACCGCGTTGGTGCGGCGGGCGAGCCAGCCGTCGAGCTTGTCGGTCGAGGCGGCGACGAGGAAGATGATGCAGGCGGCCCATCGCAGGCCCACGTCGCCGGACGCGGACGCGGGCAGCGCGTCGGACAGACGGCCCGGATCCGCAAGGTCCGCGGTGGGCTGCGAGCCGGCGGCGACGAGCAGGACGACGAACACCACGACCAGCGCGATGCGCGCGTACGTCACCAGATTCGGCGCGCTGTTCCAGCCTTCGAGCAGCGACTGTTTCCCGTTGCGTTCGCCCACGGCGTCTCCTTTTCGCATCCTTGAGTGTCGTCTCCACGGTATCGCGGGGGCGATACGTTTGCGGCCCGGCCGCCTGGACGTCCGGTCACTCGGCGCCGGAGGCCGCGGGGGCGCCGGCAGCACCGGAAGCCGGGGACGCCTGCAGCGAGCTCGTCTCGCCGCGGATGAACGCGAGTACGGCGGGCAGGTCCTGCGGCTGGACGAGCACCTCGCGCGCCTTGGAGCCCTCGGAGGGCCCGACCACGCCGCGCGACTCGAGCAGGTCCATGAGGCGCCCGGCCTTGGCGAAGCCGACGCGCAGCTTGCGCTGGAGCATCGAGGTGGAGCCGAACTGCGAGGTGACCACGAGCTCGGCTGCCTGCAGCAGCAGCTCCATGTCGTCGCCGATCTCCTCGTCCGGCTCGACGGCCGCCTTCTCCGCCTCCTTGGCCATCTGCTCGATGTCCTCGCGGTAGTGCGGCTTGCGCTGCGTGCGCACGAACTCGACGGCCTTGCGGATCTCCGACTCGGACACCCACGAGCCCTGCACGCGCACGGGCTTGGCCTCGCCCATGGGCAGGAACAGCGCGTCGCCCTGGCCGATCAGGGTTTCGGCGCCGACCGTGTCGAGGATGACGCGCGAATCGGTGGCGGACGACGTGGCGAATGCGAGGCGCGAGGGGATGTTCGCCTTGATGAGGCCGGTGACCACGTCCACGCTCGGGCGCTGCGTGGCGAGCACCAGATGCACGCCGGCGGCTCGCGCGAGCTGCGTGATGCGCTGGATGGAGCTTTCCACGTCGTTCTTGGCGACCATCATGAGGTCGGCCATCTCGTCCACCACGACGAGGATGTACGGGTAGGGCGCCACCTTGCGGTTCGAGCCGGCGGGCGCGTGGACCTTGCCGGCGCGCACGGCCTCGTTGAAGTCCTTGACGTGCCTGAAGCCGAAGAACTCGAGGTCGGAGTAGCGGGCGTCCATCTCCTTGACCACCCATTCGAGGGCCTGCGCGGCCTTCTTCGGGTCGGTGATGATGGGCGTGAGCAGGTGCGGGATGCCGGCGTAGGCGGACAGCTCCACGCGCTTGGGGTCGACCATGATGAGGCGCACCTGCTCGGGCGTGGCGCGCATGATGATCGAGGTGAGCATGGAGTTGATGAAGCTGGACTTGCCGGAGCCGGTGGCGCCCGCGACGAGCAGATGCGGCATCTTGGTCAGGTCCGCGGTGACGAACTTGCCCTCCACGTCCTTGCCGACGCCGGTGAGCATGGGGTTCGGGTCGTTCATGGCCTTGTCGCTTCTCAGCACGTCGCCGAGGTGGACGATCTCGCGGTCCACGTTCGGGATTTCGATGCCGATGGCCGACTTGCCGGGGATGGGCGACAGGATGCGCACGTCCGAGCTGGCGACCGCGTAGGCAATGTTCTTCTGGAGGTTGGTGACCTTCTCGACCTTCACGCCGGGGCCGAGCTCGACCTCGTACTGGGTGACCGACGGGCCGCGCAGGAAGCCGACGACCTTGGCGTCCACGTTGAACTGGCCGAACGTGGAGGTCAGGGCGGCGATCACGCGGTCGTTGGCTGGCGTGCGGGCCTGATGCGGCTGGCCCTTGACGAGGATGTTGAGGTCCGGCAGGTGGTAGACGGCCGGGTCGGCGGACGGGGTCTCGCCGGAGTCTCCGGACGGGATGGGCTGCGACGGCTGGGGCTGCGGCGCGCCCTGGTTGTCGAGGTCCCACGGGTCGGCGGCCGGGGCGGCAGCGCCCGGCGTCATCGCGGTGGTGGGGGCCGCGTCCCCGGCCGGGGAGACGGCGGACGTCTCGGCGATTGGGGCGGACGGGCCGGCGGGTTGGAGGAAGGACGGCAGCACGGCGGTCTCCTGCGGATCGGCGGCCGGGACCGCGGTCGGGACGGTCGAAGCGCCGGACGAGGACGCCGTGCGCGGGGCGAGCGCGGTTTCGGCGGTCTGGCCGTGGTGGCTGGCCGCGCGCTCGAAGGCCTCGTCGCCGGCGTAGCGGTCGAGGGAGCGGTCCTCGTCCGTCCCGCGCACGCGGCCGAACAGGCGCGACAGCCAGGAGGCCTTGGCCGGCTTGGAGCGGTTTCCCTCGTCCGTGCCGTCGTGCGCGGGCACGCCGTCCGCCAATGCAAGCGTGGTGTCGCCGAGGCGGACCTCGTTGGGGAACTGCTCGGTCGCGTCGTCGCCCTTGCGCGCGCCGGAGGCGGAGCGGCCGCGGTTGATGCGCTCGGCGATGTCGTGCGCCTTGTCCGGCAGGTCGGTGACGTGCGAGCGGGTGATGAGCAGCAGGGAGAACAGCGCCACGACCACGAACACGCTGATCGCGAACGCCTTGGAAAGGCCCCATGCGAGCGGGGAGCCGAGCACGAAGCCCAGCAGGCCGCCGGTGTTCTGCAGCACATGGATGTCGAAGCCGCGGACGTCGGAGGCGCCGGCCGCGTCGATGATCGAGCACACGGACCACAGCAGCAGCACCCAGCCGCTCACCACGCGCGGGTTGTCCGAGCCCTTGCCGGAGTTGCGCATGAGACGCACGGCCACGATCACCAGCAGCGGGGGCAGCACCACGCTCATCACGCCGAGCACCGCGGAGGCCGCGGCGTGCAGGGCCACGCCGAGCGCGCCCTGCACGCGGAACCACTCGCTGGCCACGAAGAAGATGGCGAGCACGATGAGCACGAAGCACAGGCCGTCGCGCCGGTAGACCGGGTCGTACTCCCCCACGCCCGTGAGCGAGCGGACCATCGCCCCGATCTGCCTCGGGACGAACAGCAGCGCGCGCTTGCCCAGCGACTCGGCCGGCTGCGCGGCGCCCGACGACGCGGATCCGCGACCGCGACCGGCGGAACCGCTCCCCTTCTTCGATGATGATGCTTCTCGTGCCATAACGTCCCCCAGCGTACCCGACCGGCGAGGCAAGACGCCACGACGGGGCGGATTCCCCCACAAAATCAATCCCCATGAGCTTGCAGATACGGCGAAGGCCGCCGGTGTTGCATCACCGACGGCCTTCGCGTTTCAGAGGGACGCAAATCCGCCCCGTCGACGATGGATCCTTCGAAGCCAAACGTTCAAAAGCGGCCGCCTTCAAGAGCTTCGAAGCTGAACCGATCCTTCGCCGACACAGCCAGTATACGGCCGCGGCACCGGTTCCTCCAATAGCGGACCAACACCACATGTGATAGTTTTTTTGATACCGCACATGCGCGGTGGGATTCCACTGAACCGGAGTCCGAAAACGCATGGGCGATCGGCCGGGCCAACCGGTCCGACCGCGTTTTTCAGAAAAGGGACACCTATGGTTTCCTCAAATCGCCCCGGTCGTTCCGGGAACAATTCCACCATGGTGATCATTGCATTGATCACACTCGCCGCCTATGCCGACAGGACATGGGTCACGGCGCTGCTCGGGCTGATCGTGCTGTACGTTCTGCTCGAGGATCGGCGGAACCGGAAGTAACCGGGTGCCGCCGCGCTGCCCATCATAGCCGCGCGGCGGCGTTCCTCACTTGGTTTCGACGTCGCCCAGGTGGTGCTGGACGTACTCGTCGGCGCAGGCGTCGACGGCATCGTAGTCGCCGGCGTCGGCATGGTCGATGATGGCCATGGCGTTGCTCAGCAGGGCCGGGTTCAGGGCCTGAAGCCAGTGGATGCGCGGGTCGCGGCCGAACCAGCCCATCTGCTTGCGGGCCAGCCGGCAGGTCTTCTGCGCCACGTCGGCGAACGCCTCGTCCTCGTCCATGAGCCCGTCGAGCACGTCGATCATCTGCTGGTAGCCGAGCGCCCGGCCGGCCGTGAAACCGAGCCGGGGACGCAGCTCGCGCACCTCGTCGAGGAAGCCCTCCTCGCGCATGCGCCGCGTGCGCAGCATGATGCGCCGGTCCAGTTCGCGCCGGTCCAGGTCGAGCCCGATCTGCACGCACGGGATCACGTACCGGTAGCGCGGCAGGCTCGCCGAATACGGCCGCCCGGTGATCGCGATGACCTCCAGCGCGCGGACCGTGCGGCGCACGTTATGCGGGTCCATGCGCGCGGCCGCCTCGGGATCCTTGGCCTTGAGCTCGTCGAACAGCAGGCCGGGCCCCTCGCTTTCGGCGCGGCGTTCCAGCGCGGCGCGCACCTTGGGATCGGTGCCGGGGAAGGAGATGTCATCGATGGCCGCGCGGGCGTACAGGCCCGAACCGCCCACGAGGATCGGGCGGATGCCGCGCGACTGCAAATCGCGGATGCAGTCGCGGGCCAGCGTCTGGAAGCGCGCCACGCTCATCGCGTCGTCCGGGTCGATCACATCGATGAGGTGGTGCGGCACGGCGGCGCGCTCGGCCGGGGTGGGCTTCGCGGTGCCGATGTCCATGCCGCGGTACATCTGATAGGCGTCCGCGTTCACGATCTCGGCCTTCTCGCCGCGGTCCGCGAGCGCGCGGGCGACGGCGATGCCGAGGCCCGTCTTGCCCGAGGCGGTGGGCCCGACGATGGAGACGACGCGCGGCTCAGTGGCGGACGGCATAGGTCTGCCCCGCCTTCGGATCGGGATCGGCGATGAGGTTGTGACGGGCGGCGTGCGTGACCGTGGCGGTCACGAAGTCGCCGACCTTGGGCTCCGGATACCCCTCCGGCACGCCGACGTGCACGAGCACGCCCGTGCGCTCACGGCCCGTGACGCGCTTGGTGGCGGCGTCCTTCTTGCCGCGCGTGCCCGTGATCATCACCTCCACGTCGCGTCCCTCGAACTTTTTCATCTCCTCCTCGGTGATGCGCTCCTGCAGGGCGAGCAGGCGGTCGAAGCGGGCCTGCACCACGTCCTTCGGCACCTGCTCCATCGACGCGGCGGGCGTGCCGGGGCGCGGCGAGTACTCGAACGTGAACGCCGAGGAGAACCGGGCCTGCTCGACCACGCGCATGGTCTCCTCGAAGTCCTCCTCGGTCTCGCCGGGGAAGCCCACGATGATGTCCGTGGAGATCTGCGCGTCCGGCATGGCCTCGCGCACCTTGTTGAGGATCGTCAGGAACTTGGCGGTGCGGTAGCTGCGGTGCATGGCCCTCAGGATCCGGTCGGAGCCGGACTGCAGCGGCATGTGCAGTTGGTGCATCACGTTCGGGGTCTCGGCCATCGCGGCGATCACGTCGTCGGTGAACGCTGCCGGATGCGGCGACGTGAAGCGCACGCGCTCCAGCCCCTCGATCTCGCCGCACGCGCGCAGCAGCTTGGAGAACGCGTACCGGTCGCCCATCGCGTAGCCGAACGAGTTCACGTTCTGCCCCAACAGCGTGACCTCCTTGGCGCCCTCGTCCACGCACTTGCGCACCTCGGCCAGGATGTCGCCCGGACGGCGGTCGCGCTCGCGGCCGCGCGTGGTCGGCACGATGCAGAACGTGCACGTGTTGTTGCAGCCCACGGAGATCGACACCCACGAGCTGACCTTGGAGGCGCGGGCGGCCGGCAGCTGGCTCGGGAAGACGGTCAGCTGGTCGCTCACCTCGGTCTGGGGCAGGCCGGTGGCGCGGTTCTGGTCGAGCAGCGCGGGCAGGCTGCCGATGTTCTTCGTGCCGAACACGGCCGCCGTCCACGGGGCTTTTTTGGCGATGCGCTCGCGGTCCAGCTGGGCCATGCAGCCGCCCACGGCGATCTGCAGGTTCGGACGCTGGCGCTTGCGCTCGGCCCACAGGCCCAGCGTGCCGTACATGCGCTCGGCGGCGTTCTCGCGCACCGCGCAGGTGTTGAGCACGATCAGGTCCACGTCGCAGTCGGCGGCCTGCGCATCCGTGGCGGCCACGTAGCCGGCCTGCTCGAGCACGCCGGCGATGCGCTCGGAATCATGCACGTTCATCTGGCATCCCAGCGTGTGCACGGTGAACACGCCTTTGCCGCGCCCGGCCGCCACCCGCGGATCGGCCGGATCATTGGTCTTCGAGGCGCGCTCCGCCTCGGTCATCATCGCTTCGTCCATAACCGACCATCCTATCGGCGGGCTTGAACAGGTCCGATGCCGGTGACGGTTTTCCCAGCGATCGTTCAGGAAAACGGGTTCCGCTCCGGTAAAATGGTGGCGTGATTTTAGACCGACACAGCCGAATCAACACCTCCGAAATCCAAGCCCGACTGAAGACCATCAACCTTGGCGATGAGCGCTTCGACCCCGAGGAGGTCGGCAGGTTCATCGACATGATGCAGATCTACGAGGGCGCCATGTACGAGATCAGCACCAAGTTGGAGATCCTCGACGACGAGTTCCAGGTGCGCTTCAGCCACGACCCCATCCATCACATGGAGCGGCGGCTCAAGTCCGTCAACTCGATCATCGGCAAGCTCGAGCGCAAGGGCCTGCCCGTGGCCGTGGACTCCGTGCGCGACCACCTCTTCGACGTGGCCGGCATCCGCGTGATCTGCAACTACCGGGACGACGTGTACTCGGTGTCCAACTACCTGTCCGCCCAGTCGGACATCCAGGTGCTGCGCGTCAAGGACTACATCAAGAACCCCAAGGTCAACGGCTACCGGTCGCTGCACGTGATCTACGCCGTGCCCGTGTTCCTGTCCTCCGGCCCGCACTACACGCCCGTGGAGGTGCAGTTCCGCACCATCGCCATGGACTACTGGGCCAGTCTGGAGCACGCGCTGCGCTACAAGACCGACCTGCCGGACGCCAAGCTCAACGAGCATTCGCAGACGCTGCTCGACTGCGCGCGGTCCCTGCAGAACATCGAGGTGCAGATGCAGAACATCCACCGGGACATCAACGGGGCTCCGCGCATGGAGGGGCAGTCGCCGGCGGCCGGGCGCTGAAGGTTCTCCTTCTTGATCTGATACTTCCGGACGCTCCGCGCGTGCGGCGTCCGCGACACGCTCGAGGCCGCTCGGCCAAGCTGACGGTCGCGGACGCCGCACGCGCTCCGGTCCTCGAAGAGGCCGATTGCGACGAGCCGATCAATGCGACCAGTTGCCGGCATGGGCTGCTGGAGCGCAAAAGGGGCGGCTTCCGTTGGGAAGCCGCCCGAAGAATGCGATCAGAAGTTGAAGTTGTCGGGGTCGGAGCCCTGACGGCGGTTGATGCCGAGGTTGGACAGGGCGTGCATGTCGTCGTCGGACAGGGTGAAGTCGAACACGTCGAAGTTCTGGCGGATGCGCTCGGCGTGGATGGACTTGGGGATCACGACCACGCCGCGCTGCAGGTGCCAGCGGATGATCGCCTGCGCGGGCGACTTGCCGTACTTCGCGGCCACCGCGGCCACGGTCGGGTTGTCGAGCAGGCTGCCGCCGGTGCCGCCGAGCGGGCTCCACGCCTCCACGGCGATGCCCTGCGAGCGGTCCCAGTCGATGAGCTCCTGGTTCGGGAACTGCGGGCTGGACTCGATCTGGTCGGCCGCCGGGGTGAGGTCGGAGAACGAGCGCAGCTCCTCGATGTGGTGGCGGTGGAAGTTGCTCACGCCGATCGCGCGGATGCGGCGCTCGTTGTACAGCTCCTCCATCTGCTCCCACGCCTTCTGCCAGCCGTTGGCCGGCCAGTGGATGAGGTAGAGGTCCACGTAGTCGGTGCCGAGGCGGTCGAGGCTTTCGAAGAACGCGTCGCGGGCGCGGCCGTCGCGCACGTCCTGGTTCCACAGCTTCGTGGTCAGGAAGACGTCGCGGCGCTTCACGCCGGATTCGCGCATGCCCTGTCCCACGGACTCCTCGTTGTTGTAGGCGCGGGCCGTGTCGATGTGGCGGTATCCGGCCTCGAGCGCCCAGCGCACGGCGTCGACGGTCTCCTCGCCCTCCTTGGTGCGGAACACGCCCAGGCCGAGCTGCGGGATGGTGATGCCGTTGTTCAGCGTGACGGTGGGCTGGGCGACGGCGGACTGATCGGTCATGACTGCCTCCTTTGACAGGTTCATGCGGTCGTACGAACGCTTTCATCATAGCCGCGGGACGCCGCGGACGCCGTCCGCTTTGCCTCGGGTTGCAGGAGGGGCGCGGGGAATGCGCCGCCCATGGTGCGCCCAGAGCGTATTCATCTTTCTGTAAGGTTCGTCCCATAGCATGGGGAATACCAATACCGAGAAGGAGCCAACATGACGTTCGGTCGCATTCCCGAAAACAGCAATCAGAATCAGACCCCGTACGGACAGCCGTACGCCGGGCAGCAGTATCAGCAGACGCAGTACCAGCAGCAGGCGCAGTACGCCCCCAACAACTACAACTACGCGCAGGGCGGCGCGGGGACCGCCGCCATGGACGCGACCGCGGCCTATTCCTACGAGTCCTATGAGAAGGCCAAGCGCGTCTCCATCGCCAAGGCCTACGGCGAGATGACCATCGGCCTGCTCGTCACCGCGGCCGTGGCCGTGCTCACCGAGGCGACCGGCGCGCTGTACGCGTTCCTGTCCGTCACCGGCGTGCTGGGCTGGATCGGCCTGGCCATCGTGCAGGTCGCGCTGGCCCTGTACATGGGCGCGCGGATCATGAAGATCTCCCCCGCCACCGCGCGCGTGATGTTCTACGTGTACGCCGCGCTCATGGGCTTCACGCTCAGCTCGATCTTCGCGGTGTACAGTCTGGGCAACATCGGCGTGTGCCTCGCCCTGTGCGCCGGGTTCTTCTTCGCGCTGACCATGCTCGGCCTCACCACGAAGTTCGACATGCTCAAGGCGGGCCCCATCCTGCTTGTGGGCCTCGTCGTGCTCATCGTCTCCCAGCTGCTCGTGGCGTGGCTCTTCCCCTCGGACGGCGCCATGCAGCTCATCGCCGCGATCGGCGTGGTCCTGTTCGCCGGCATGACCGTGTACGACGCGCAGTCCACGCGCGCGATCTTCCGCCAGTACCAGAACGACGGCCCGGAGATGATCCAGAAGGTGTCGATCATCTGCGCGCTGAACCTGTACCTCGACTTCGTGAACATGTTCCTGTACCTGCTGCAGCTGTTCGGCAACCGCGACTGATGCGATCGGCGGCTCGATCGGCCAGCCGACTGAGCCGCCGATTCACCGGAAGGCCCGGCCTTTTTCAGGCCGGGCTTTTTCACATCCGTCCGCAATGTCCATTCCCAACGCCCATCCGCCGTCCGTTTCCGCTCGTCTGCGATGCGGGAGACGGGCGGGCGCCGTCACACGGGCGGATTAGCGTAGGACGAATGAAGAGCAAAGAACTGGGCGGCATGCTGTGCCTGCTGCTGACCGCGTTGATCTGGGGTTTCGCGTTCGTCTCCCAAGTGCAGGGCATGGACACCATGACGCCCCTGTTCTTCAACGCCGTCCGATTCAGTCTGGGCGCAGTTTCGCTCGTGCCGATTCTCCTCGTCACCGGCCGGAAAAAGGACGGCGGCGGCGGGCCCGCGACCGGCAGCATGGGCGGCGGGAGGAAACCCGGCTGGCGGACGAACCCGGCCGTCGTCGGCGCGATCTGCGGCGCGTTCCTCTTCACGGCGAGCACGCTGCAGCAGTACGGCATCCTCTACGGGCGCTCGGCCGGGCAGGCCGGGTTCATCACCGCGCTGTACATCGTGCTCGTGCCGCTGCTGGCCTTCGTGTTCCTGCGCCGGCGCGTCACCGCCATGGTGGGCGTGGCCGTGGCCGTCTCCGTGGTCGGCTTCTACCTGCTGTGCATCACCGACGGGTTCGGCTCGCTCACGCTCGCGGACCTGCTGCTGCTGTTCACCGCGTTCCTGTTCGCCGCGCACATTCTGGTGATCGACGAGCTCGGTTCGGCCGTGGACGCGCTCAAACTGTCGTTCGCCCAGTTCGTCACCACCGCGGCTCTGAGCTGGATCGGTTCGTTCATCGAGGGCTCGGTGAATTGGGACGGGGCGCTGGCCGCGTGGATCCCGATCCTGTACGCGGGCCTCGGTTCGGTGGGCGTGGCGTACACATTGCAGGTGGTGGGCCAGCAGTGGGTGCCGCCGACCCGCGCGTCGCTGATCATGAGCCTCGAATCGTTCTTCTCGGTCGTCGGCGGGGCGCTGTTTCTGGGCGAGGTCATGACGCCGCGCGGCTATCTCGGATGCGCGCTCATCTTCGCGGGCACCATGCTCGCGCAGGCGCCGGCCAAACTGCCGCGGTGGATGGCCCGCACGCCGGAGGCGGCGAACACATCGGATGCAATGAACGCAACGGATGCGACGGGCCAATCGGGAAAGGACGACCGGTCATGAGAATCGTATTGCAGCGGGTCAGCCAGGCCAGCGTGGACGTGGTGGACGAGGCGACCGGCGAGGTCGACCCCACGTTCGAGCCGCAGCAGATCGGGCTCGGCTACATGCTGCTCGTGGGCGTGTCCGACGAGGACGGCGACCGCGAGATCGCGTGGCTGGCGCACAAGATCGCGAACCTCAGGGTGTTCGAGGATGCGCAGGGCAAGATGAACCGTTCCATTCAGGACGTGGGCGGCGAGATCCTGTCGATCTCCCAGTTCACGCTGTTCGGCGACGTGCGCCGCGGCAACCGGCCGAGCTTCGTGAAGGCCAGCAAGCCGGAGCACGCGGACATCACGTGGATCAAGTTCAACGAGGCGCTGCGCTCGTGCGGCATTCCGGTGCGCGAGGGGCGGTTCGGGGCTCACATGCGCGTGGGCCTCGTCAACGACGGGCCGGTCACGATCGTCATGGACACCGACGAGCTGCTCAAGTAGCGTCCCATTCCCGCGCCGTCCTTGCGCGTCTCCGGACCGGGAGCGTTCCGTTGGACCGGGAGCGGATCATTGGACAGGGAGCGGGCACTCCCCGTCCAACGGAATGCGTTTCCCTGCAACGGCGCCGTTTTCAGACCTCCCGGACAGGGAGTGCCCGCTCCCTGTCCGGAAAAAACGGAAAAACACGCCCCGGTCCGGGAATGCGCGCTGTATTGTCTTGGGGCATACTTGACGTATGTCTCGGGGCATTGTTGACACGGTCTCCTGGGGCATGGTTTACATGTGTCCTGGGGCATCGTTGACGCCGGGTATGGGTTTGCGGTACTGGTAGTCGC
>NZ_WBSN01000002.1 GCF_009299475.1 Bifidobacterium avesanii
CGCCTACCTGTCCCATTACAATGGGACCCGTATCAAGAAGTCGCTGGGCTGGATGAGCCCGGTGCAATACCGCAGACACCTTGGGCTGGCGGTGTAGCCGTCCAAGAAAAAGTCCGCACCCCCAATCGGCCCGTCATGCACTGGATTCGCTCAATCCGCATTTCGGGGCGCCTGGAATGAGCGAATCCAGTACGCTCCAAACCGTTCCGTCGGCCCACCCGGTCGAAACGGACGAATTTACGCCCGAAATCGTCCGTTTCAACCGGGCGGACTCTGAGATCACCGTCATCGGATCCGAAACCGCACGAACCACCCCGCCAACGGCACATGCCCGGCATCGGGCAAGCCCCCCGGTCTCGCGTTTCCACGAAGTACGACGGGGTGCCCGCACCAACGATTCCCGAGGCTCGCATGCCATTGAATCCGTAGGGTTTATGTAGGGAATCGGCTTCATAGCCATCATCGCCCGAATGTGCGAAAACCCCGCAGGCCTTGCAATGCTTGGCTTGCGGGGTTTCCCGTGGTGGCTCCGAGCGGCATCGATCCGCTGACCTAGCGATTTTCAGTCGCTCGCTCTACCAACTGAGCTACAGAGCCAGAGAATAGTTGTTGACCATTCCAGCGACCCCGGCCGGACTTGAACCGGTGACCTCCGCCGTGACAGGGCGGCGCTCTAACCAACTGAGCTACGGGGCCGTGTTGTGGACTCGCTTGTGCGAGGCAACGAATGAATATATTACAGGAATCGGCGCATTGCGCAAATCGAGCCGTCACACGGCGTGTTGCCGCGTGATTTCAACGATTTGCGCAATCGGCGACGCTCAGCGAATCAGAAAAGCCGTGGCGAAGTTCGCGGTGCGCAAGGCCATGTCATACAGGTCGTCGGCGTCCGATCCGCCGCCGTAGTAATAGTCGCCGTACATCTCGGGATGCTTCATGATCTCCGCGAACAGGGAGGCGAACGCCACGATGCCGATCACGGCGAGCAGCGTGAGGACCGCGCTGACCACGATGCCGGCAATCGCGAGGCCCTTGCTCTTCTCCCCCGACTTGTTGATCTGCGCGAGCGCGATGATCGAGACGATCAGTCCGGCAGGCGCGATGAAGAAGCTCAGTGCGAATCCGATGATCGACAGCACGTTCCACTGCTGCGACTGCGGATAGTAGGGTTGGTAGCCGTACGCGGGCTGACCATACTGCGAGTACGGCGAGTATTGCGGCTGCCCATACGGCTGGCCAGACGCGGGCTGACCGTAGGGCTGCCCCTGATGCGTCCCGTATTGAGGGGCCTGACCGTATGACGCCTGACCGGACGCGGGCCGCCCATAGGGCACCTGACCGAACGCGCTCTGACCGCCGACGGCCGCCGGACCGCCCTGCGCGGCGGATTGCGGCTGGCCATACGGGCTCTGCGCCGACGAATTCGGTTCGGAAGAGGAGGAAGACTGGGAGGAAGCCCCGGAATCGTCGGGGCCTTGCGAATACTGGGGCGTGAAGTTGCTGTCGCTCATACATCCAGCATAGACGCCCCGCGGCGCATGCGAAAGGGGCGCGACGGACCGCAATCCGCCACGCCCCTCCGTGGTCCAATCAATCGGACGGCTGATCGGTCGATCAGCCAATCAACCGATCAGCCGATCAGCCGATCAGCCCAACAAGCCTCAGTCGGCCTGCTTCCAGTTGGCGACGTCGATGTGGTGCTCCGGGTTCGCCTGCCAGGCCTCCCACGCGGACTTCACGATGTCCTCGACGTTGTACTTGGCGTGCCAGCCCATCTCCTCGTTGATGCGCTTCGGGGAGCCGATCAGGTGCGGCGGATCGCCGGCGCGGCGGCCCTGCACGTGCTCCTGGAACGGCAGGCCGGTGACCTTCTTGAGCTCGTCGACGATCTGGCGCACGGAGGTGCCCTCGCCGGTGCCCACGTTGAAGGCGTCGTACTTGCGCTCGTCGCGGTCGAGGTACTTCAGGGCGGCGAGGTGGGCGTCGGCCAGATCGGAGACGTGGATGTAGTCGCGCACGCAGGTGCCGTCCGGGGTCGGGTAGTCGTCGCCGAAGATCAGCGGGGCCTTGCCCTTCTTGAGGCGGTCGAGCAGCATCGGGATGAGGTTCAGGATGGCCGGGTCCTCAAGCTCGACCGGGCCGCAGCCGGCCACGTTGAAGTAGCGCAGCGCGCAGAAGCGGATGCCGTAGGTGCCCTCGCAGGCGCGGGCCATCCACTCGCCGAACAGCTTGGTCTGGCCGTAGGGGTTGATGGGGAGCATGGGGACCACGTCCTCGGGCACCACGTCGACCGGCGGCACGCCGTAGGTGGCGGCGGAGGACGAGAAGACGAGCTTCTTGGCGCTCTTGGACTTGGTCATGCCGGTGAGCACGTTGAGCATGCCGCCGATGTTCTGCTGGTAGTACCACAGCGGCTTCTCGACGGACTCGCCGACCTGCTTGCGCGCGGCGAAGTGGATGACGGCCTCGACGTTCTCCGCGTCGAGGATCTCGGCCAGACGGTCGCCGGCGCCGGGGGCGGAGATGTCCATGCCGTACAGGCGCGCACCCTCGATGCGCGTGGGCTTGCCGTAGCTCAGATCGTCGACGACGACGACGTTTTCGCCGGCCTGATGAAGGGCGTGGACCACATGGGCGCCGATGTAGCCGCAACCGCCAGTGACGAGAACAGTCATGTGTAGCCTTCCTTTGGAGCAGCGCGCCGCCAACTGCGGATGTTCGCTTTTGCTCCGTTTTTGTTATCTTTTGACAGTTTTGAGTATAGCATGCGAACAGTCCAACACACACCGCCCGCAGGCCACCTCCATTGTCTCGCGGTTACCGGATGTTTGAGGTATTCCGCGATTGTCAACCGTATACCAACATACGCGTACCAACATATATAAAGGAGCGAACACATGGCTCACAGCGAGCAGAGCGAGGAACCGTCCGTGGCGCTGACCGGCGAGGAGTTGCAGCGGCTGCACCCGGTCAAGTCCTTCGTTCGCCGGTCGGCCCGGTTGGACGACCGCCTGCAGCGCGCGTGGGACCGCTACGCCGGCCACTTCCTGCTGGACATGCCGCGCGGGGAACGCGATCTGGAGGTCGCCGACGACTTCGTCCTCGACCGCGATTTCGTGCGCCGGGCGTGGGGCAACGACCACGGCCTCGTGATCGAGGTGGGCAGCGGTCAGGGCGAGAACGTGGCCGCCGCGGCCAAGGCGCATCCGGAGCTCAACTTCCTGGCGCTCGAGGTGTACGACCCGGGCGTGGCGCACGCGCTGCTGTTCGCCGGGCGCGACGGGCTGGAGAACCTGCGCGTGGCGCAGGTGGACGCGCAGGAGTTCTTCGGGCATCTGGCGGACGGCGTGGCGGAGGAGATCTGGACGTTCTTCCCGGACCCGTGGCCCAAGATGCGCCACCACAAGCGCCGCATCGTGCAGCCGTCGTTCGCCGCGCACGTGCGCCGGGCCCTCGCGGACGGCGGCGTGTGGCGCATCGCCACGGACATCGAGGACTACGCGCTGCACGTGCACGAGGTGATGGACGACGGCTCGCTCGGGTTCGCCAACGCCGGCACGATCACCGTGAGCCTGCCCACCGAGCACGTGGGCAAGGGCAACGCGGACGAGGCGGCCGCGCTCCCCCACGCGGACTTCATCGAGTCGGAGCGCTTCGACGGGCGCATCCTGACCAACTTCGAAAAGAAGGGTCTCGCGGCGGACCGCGTGATCCACGACTTCACCTATCGCAAGGCGTGATGCCATAGCTTCCGGCGGCATATGCAAACGGCGGGGCTTCCCAACGCACTGGTTGGGAAACCCCGCCGTTTGCATATAGCCCGCAAGCCGGCCAGCCAAAAGCCGGCCACAAGCCGACTACTCCAGCTCCACGGCACCGGTGTAGAGCTGGTAATACTCGCCCTTCTGCGCGATGAGCTCGTCGTGCGAGCCGCGCTCGATGATCCGGCCGTGATCGAGCACCATGATCACGTCGGAGTTGCGCACGGTGGACAGGCGGTGGGCGATCACGAAGACCGTGCGGCCCTTCATCAGCGCGTCCATGCCGGCCTGCACGACCTCCTCGGTGCGCGTGTCGATCGACGAGGTGGCCTCGTCGAGGATGAGCGCGGGCGGGTCGGCCACGGCGGCGCGGGCGATGGAGATGAGCTGGCGCTGGCCCTGCGACAGGCCCGATCCGTCGCCCTCGAGCACCGTCTGGTAGCCGTCGGGCAGCATGCGGATGAAGCCGTCCGCGTTCACCAGCTTCGCCGCCTCGATGCACTCCTCGTCGGTGGCATCGAGCTTGCCGTAGCGGATGTTGTCCATCACGGTGCCGGTGAACAGGTTCACGTCCTGCAGCACCACGCCGAGCGAGCGGCGCAGGTCCGGCTTGCGGATGTTCGCCACGGAGATGCCGTCGTAGAGGATCTGGCCCTCCTGGATGTCGTAGAACCGGTTGATGAGGTTGGTCACCGTGGTCTTGCCGGCGCCGGTCGCGCCCACGAGGGCGATCTTCTGACCGGGCTTGGCGAACCACGTGATGTCGTGCAGCACGGGCTTGGCCGGGTCGTAGCCGAACGTCACGTTGGTGAAGCGCACGTCGCCCCTGAGGAGCGTCAGGCGGCCGTCCGGCGAGGACACGGCCTGCTCCTTGGCCTTCAGAGCCACCTCGCGCGCGGAGCCCTTGAGCTTCTCCGCGGCCTTGAGCGAACGCGTGCCGTCGTCGCCGGCCTCGCGCTTCCACGCCCAGTGGCCGGTCACGCGGTCGGTCTCGGTCATGGTGCGGCCGTCGGAGGCGAGCTCCACGTTCACCAGCGTCACGGTGCCGCCGTCGGACTCGACCGGCTCGTCCATGAGCGCGAAGATGCGCGAGGCGCCGGCGAGCGCCATCATCACCATGTTGAACTGCATGGAGACCTGGCCGATCGGGTTGATGTACGAGCGGGACAGGGTGAGCAGGGAGACCAGCGTGCCGAGCGTCAGGGTGCCGAAGCCGGACAGGCCGAAGTTACCCACGCCGGAAAGCGCCATGGCGCCGCCCACGATGGCGAGCAGGATGTAGAGCACGTAGCCCATGTTGCCCACGATCGGCATGGTGACGTTGCCCCACGTGTTCGCCTCGGCGGAGGCCTGGAACAGCTCCTCGTTCTTCTCATCGAAGGTCTTCTGGGTGGTCTCCTCGTGGTTGAACACCTTGATGACCTTCTGGCCGTTGACCGATTCCTCCACGAACGCGTTCACGTCGCCGAGCCAGTGCTGCTGCTTGACGAAGTAGCGTCCGGCTCGGGAGACGACCTTGCGCATCACGAAGAACAGCAGCACGGTGAACAGCAGCACGAACACGGTGATCGGCACGGACAGCCACAGCATGGAGACCACGGCGGCGACCACGGAGATCATCGAGGAGAACATCTGCGGGAACGACTGCGAGATGGCCTGGCGCAGCGTGTCGGTGTCGTTGGTGTAGCGGCTCATGATGTCGCCGTGCTCGTTGGTGTCGAAGTAGCGGATCGGCAGGCGCTGCTGGTGGGCGAACATGTCGTCGCGGATCTTCTTGAGCACGCCCTGTTCGACGGTGACGATGATCCACTGCCACGCCCAGCCCGCGACGATGCCGGCCGCGTACAGGCAGCCCATGAGCGTCAGCGCGCGGATGAGCGGCGACCAGTCGGGGTTCGCCACGCCCACCATGGGCAGGATGTACGAGTCGATGAGCGACTGGAGGAACAGCGCGGAGCCGGCCTGCGCCGCCGCGCCGACGAGGATGCACGCCACGATGGCGACCACGCGCCACCGGTACTGCATGATGTAGCCGAAGATGCGCTTGGTGGTGCCGGGGGCCGGCTTGCCCATGCCGGGCTTGCGGCCGGCGAAGTTCTTGCCGGGCTTGGTTGCGGGCTGAGTTTCGGACTTGCTCATCGGGCCTCTCCTTCCTTGATCGTCCGGGCCGCCTCGGCCGCTTCAGCCACGCTGGCCGCGTTGGCCGCGGCTTCGGGGCCGCCCTGGTTCTTGGTCTGGGATTCGTAGATGGACCGGTACTCGTCGCAGGTCTCCAGCAGCTCGGCGTGGGTGCCGCGGGCCATGATGCGGCCCTCGTCCATGACGAGGATCATGTCCGCGTCCTCGACGGACGCGAGGCGCTGGGCGATGATGATCTTCGTGGTGTCCGGGATCTCGTCGCGGAACGCGGCGCGGATGAGCTGGTCGGTCTTGGTATCCACGGCGCTGGTGGAGTCGTCGAGGATGAGGATCTTCGGCTTCTTGAGCAGCGCGCGGGCGATGCACAGACGCTGGCGCTGGCCGCCGGAGACGTTGGTGCCGCCCTGTTCGATCATCGTGTCGTACTTGTCCGGGAACTCCTGCACGAACCCGTCGGCCTGCGCGAGGCGGCAGGCGTGGCGGATCTCCTCGTCGGTGGCGTCCGGGTTGCCCCACCTGAGGTTCTCGGCGATGGTGCCGGAGAACAGCACGTTCTTCTGCAGCACCATGGCCACCTGGTCGCGCAGCACCTCGAGGTCGTACTCGCGCACGTCGCGGCCGCCCACCTTGAGCGAGCCGGAGGACACGTCGTACAGGCGCGGGATGAGCTGCACGAGGCTGGACTTCGCGGAGCCGGTGCCGCCCACCACGCCCACGGTCATGCCGGAGCGGATGGTGAGGTTCACGTCGTCGAGCACGGGCTTCTCGGAGCTGTCGGAGTAGCGGAACGTCACGTCGTCAAACTCGATAGAGCCGTCGGCCACGGTGGTGACCGGGCGTTCGGGGTTCCTCACCGTGCTCTCCTCCTGCAGCACCTGGCAGACGCGCTCGGCGGAGGCCTGGGAGATGATCACCATGACGAAGATCATGGAGAGCATCATCATGGCCATGAGGATCTGCATGGCGTAGGTCACCAGCGCGGTCAGGTCGCCGGTCGTCAGCCCCACGGCCGGGTCGTTGCCCGAGGCGACGATCTGGTTGGCGCCCATCCACGAGATCATGAGCATGGAGCCGTAGATGCACACCATCATGATGGGCATGTTGAAGCTCATGATGCGGTCGGCCTTGGAGAAGTCCTTGAAGATGCGCTGCGAGATGCGCCCGAACTTGGCGATCTCGAAGTCCTCGCGGGTGAAGGACTTCACCACGCGCACGCCCTGCAGGTTCTCATCCACCACGTTGTTGAGCTTGTCGTACGTGCGGAACACGCGCTTGAACACCGGGTGGACCAGCACCGCGAGCCCGCACAGGCCGATGCCGAGGATCGGGACGCACGCGAGGAACACCAGCGAGATGGACGGGCTGATGCGGAACGAGAAGATCCACGCGACCACGACCATGATCGGGGCGCGCACGCCCATGCGGATCATCATCGAGTAGGCCATCTGCAGGTTCGTCACGTCCGTGGTCAGGCGCGTGATGATCGAGCCGGTGGAGAACCTGTCGATGTTGGTGAAGCTGAAGCCCTGCATCTTCTCGAACTGGTCGTGGCGCAGGTTCTTGGCGAAGCCGGCGCCGGCGATGGCCGAGTAGCGTCCGGCCATGAAGCCGCAGGCCAGCGACACCATGGCGCAGGCGAGCAGGATCAGGCCGAACTTGACGATGGCGGGCATGGAGCCGCCGGTGATGCCCTCGTCGATGAGCGAGGCCATGACCGTGGGGATGAGGATTTCCAGGACGGCCTCGACGGTGACGAACGCCGGGGCGAGCCAGCTTGCCTTTTTGTATTCGCGCAGGGACGCGCCCAGCGTGCGGATGATGTGCTTCGGACGCGCCGGTTCGTCGGCCCGTTCACGCCGTTCCTCGACGGCTGCGGTGTCGGTCATTCGCCTTCCTCCTTCGTGATGTCCTTCGTATCGTGCCTCATGCCGTGCCTCGCCTCGTAGTCGCATTGCGCGGCGTCGATGTTCGCCCGCATGCGGTGGAGGCAGTCGTGCAGCATGCCCTTCTCCTCCTCCGTGAAGCCGCCGAACAGCAGCGCCTCGGTGCGGTCGCCGTTGGCCTTGAGGTCGTTGACGATCGCGTCGGCCTTGCCGGTGAGCACGATGCGCTTGAGACGGGCGTCATGGGCGACCGGTTCGCGCACGATGAGCCCCTTCTTCTCCATGAGGGCGAGCACGCGCGACGCGGTGGACCGCGTGACGCAGAACTTCTCCTCGATGGTGTGCTGGTAGATCTCCCGGTCGCGGTTGCGCGCCAGGAAGATGATGATGTTCGCGTTGCCGCCGGTCGCCTCCTTGGCGGATTCGGGCATCGTCTCGCCGAGGTAGCGGTTGATGACCTTGCCGAGCGCCCTCATCTCCATGCTCAGAATGTGGTGGTCCACATGGCATCGCCTCCGTCACGGTATTGCTGCATACGGTTTGCCGCATACGGTTTTGTTGTATATGCAACTTGTTCTTGCGCTATGACAGTGTAATACGCATCACATACAACAGTTGCACATGCAACAATCGGCGTGTCGGAACGACGAGGGTATGGGAAACGGATGCCGACCGACGGGCACAGTGGACGATCGATGCGGATGATCGAGAAGACAAATCACGCAAACCGATATAAAAACGGCCTCGAACGACCGCTATGCAACCGAAACAATACGGTCGCATACGGAAACGGACGCTGATACCTTGTCAGCGTCCCGAATAATATCGCCGCGATATGCAACCGGACACCAAGGTCCCGCCAGAGTCCGAAATAATATCGGTTTGATACGGAAACGGACTCCGACGACGGCCAAACGTCCGAAATAATACCGTCGCGATACGCAACCGGACGCCACGGTCCCGTCAGAGTCCAAAATAATATCGAATTGATACAAAAACGGACCCCGACAGCCGCCAGACGTCTTAAATAATATGGACAAACATGAAAGGGGATTCCGGCGACCGACAATCGGCCGAAATAATACAGTCCCGCGCAACAACGGACTCCAACAAACGGACTCCGACAGCCGCTAAGCAGCCGAAATAATATCGCCACGATACGCAACCGGACGCCAAGGTCCCATCAGAATACGAAATAATATCGAATTGATACGGAAACGGACTCCGGCAATGGACAAACGTCCAAAATAATATCATCACGATACGCAACCGGACGCCACGGCCCCGCCAAAGTCCGAAATAATATCGAATTGATATAAAAACGGACTCCTGCAACGGCCAAGCGGCCGAAATAATATCGCCACGATACGCAAGCGGACGCGGACAGACGGACGGAACCGCACCCGGGTCGGCCGATCATCAGCCTCAACCGGCCGGCCGATCATCGACCTCATAACTGACCGGCCGGCGGCAACGCAAAAGACGGGCTCAAAAGGACGAAATCAGCCCCCAAAACGTCCTTTTGAGCCCGTAAGTTGGCAGGCGCCGCCTACGCCTGGAACACGTCGGGGTGCTTCGGGTCGCCCGGCTCGTCGGCCAGCAGACCCTCGAGGCCCAGGAACGCGTGCCAGAACTCGAGCGGCTGACCGTACGGCGTGGCGTCGCGGCCGTGCGCCTGCAGGTTCCACTTGGCCTCGAACACGTCCTCCTCGCGAATGCCGTCGAAGTAGCTTTCGAGGCGGTCGCGGTTCTTCGGATCGTAGAACAGCGAGCCGATGATCTCGGTAAGCCGCTCGGCGCGCAGGATGGGCAGGGAGTCCCAGTGGCGCAGCTCGATGAAGTTCTTGAGGCGCACATCGTTGAAGTGCGTGGAGATCACGTGGTTGATCTCGTACGGGTTGAGCTCGCGGTCCGGATACACGTCGGCCGCGTTCTCATAGAACGCCGGGTGGTGCAGTTCCTTGCCGGACAGTCCCTCGGCCTCCGGGGTGTGCGTGAGGTCGGCGAACATGAGCGGGGTGGAGAGCACGTCCACCGCGTAGTCCTCCCAGCCGAAGCGCGGGTCGAAGAGTCCCGGGATCACGTTGGTGCGCTGGAAGTCGAGGAAGTCCCACATGCGCTGGCGCAGCAGGGGCCACGGGTTCTCGCGGCCCTCGAAGTACGGGGTGTTGCGGAAGTACCATGCGAGGATCGGGCCGATCACCGTGCCGAGACGCATCTTGTCGATCGCGTCGCGCTCATCCACGAAGTCGATGCTCACCTGCGTGGAGGCGGAGCAGCGCATCATGCACGGGCCGAACTGGCCCACCCGGCCCAGATAGGCGGTCATGGCGTCGTAGCGGTCCTTGGGGTTGACCTTCACGTCCGCGTAGCTCGACTTGGGCTGGTACCCGTAGTTGACGAGCCGGAAGCCGAGGTCGTCCAGCACCGGGTCCACGTCGCGGCGGAACGCGCGGTACAGGGCGTGCAGGTCGCTCGGTTGCCTGAGGATGCCCAGCGAGCACTCCACCTGCCCGCCCGGCTCCAGAGAGACGGCGATGCCCTCGCGCCCGAGCCCCACTAGATGCCCGTTCTCCCAGTACTCCCTGTCCTTGTCGTAGTACGGGGCGATGCGCCTGAGCAGCGTCTCGATGCCGTTCGGCTCGTAGTAGCTCACGGCGGTGTCGTCGGCGTTGTGCACGGGCAGGTGCTCGATCTCCACGCCGAAGCCGCCGGTGCCGCGCTGCGACCTGCCGTTCTCGAAGAACTTGAGCAGGCTGGCGACGTGCTTGGGGTTCGGCTTGGTCAGCAAATGTGCATAGCTGGTTCTCGGTGCGCTCATGGGGTTCAGCTTAGCGGACCGCGGCGGGCGGTGCGGCGGCAATCCCATACGGAAAATCGATAACGGGTTCTTGCCGCCGCAGCGTCGACGAAGGCGGCCGCGGATCAGTCCGCCTTGGTCAAATTCTTCTTCGCGGCCGCGATCATGAGCTTGAGCCTGTTGAGCTGGTTGGCCTCGGAGGCGCCCGGATCGTAGTCGATCGAGACGATGTTGGCCTCAGGGTACACGCGGCGGATCTTGCCGAACATGCCGCGGCCGGTCACGTGGTTGGGCAGGCACGCGAACGGCTGCGCGCACACCACGTTCGGGGCGCCGGTCTCGATGAGCTCCACGATCTCGCCGGTGAGCAGCCAGCCCTCGCCGGCCTGCACACCGATCGACGTGACGGTGGCCGCCTTGTCCCGCAGCTTGTCCACGGGCCACGGGACCTCGAACTTGCCGTGGCTGGCCTCGAACGCCTTGACCATCGGGCGGCGGTAGAGGTCCGCGATGCGCCGGATCATGTGGTTCATCTTCAGGTTGCCGCCGGTGCCGAGGTGCTCCTCGTTCCAGTCGGCCGAATAGATGCCGTTGAGCATGAAGTCGCAGATGCCCGGCAGCACGGCCTCGCAGCCCTGTTCCTCGATGAGGTCGACCACGTGGTTGTTGGCGTCCGGATGGTACTTGACGAGGATCTCGCCCACCACGCCCACGCGCGGCTTGCGCGGGATGTCGAGCAGCGGGAGCTTGTCGAACGCCTCGGTCATGCGGCGGATCAGGTGGCCGTAGGTGAGCAGGCCGGGGCGGTGGTAGTGCTTCGCGTACGTGGCGGAGTAGCCGTGGTGTTCGATCGTCTCGCGCGTGATGGTGTCCCACAGGCGGTACAGGCGGTTCGCGGAGCCGGGCTCGGCCTCGTACGGGCGCACGCGCAGCAGCAGCTGGGAGAGGATGTCGCCCAGATAGAACGCCTTGACCGCGCGGTGGGCCAGCGCCGGGGTGGCGGAGAAGCCGGGGTTGTCGTTGAAGCCCTGCACGGACAGCGCGATGATCGGCACGTAGTCGTAGCCGGCGTCCGCGAGCGCCTTGCGCAGCAGCGCGAGGTAGTTGGTGGCGCGGCACATGCCGCCGGTCTGCGTGATCACGAGCGCGCAGCGGTGGGGATCGTACTTGCCGGTGAGGAACGCGTTGACGAGCTGGCCGACCACGATGATGGCCGGGAAGCAGGCGTCGTTGTTCACGTACTTCACGCCGGTTTCGATGTCCTCCTGGCTGGCGTGCGTGAGCAGCTCGAACTTGTAGTGGCCGGAGGTGAACACGGACTTGAGGAGCGAGAAGTGCACCGGGCTCATCTGCGGGGCGAGCACGGTGTAAGTGTGCGCCATGGCCTTGGTGAACGGGTGCAGCGTCTTGTACTTGGTCAGCGAGGGCTTGACGTCCGCGGAGGTCTTCGGCTTGGCCGCCTTCGTGGACTTCCCCGGCTTGGCGACCTTGGCGGGCCGCGCGTCCGGGCGCTTGCCCACCGCGATGCCCGAGGTGGCCGAGACGTCGCGCTTCGCCACGAATCCGGCGAGTTCAGCGATGGTCGCCTTGGCCTCGTCGAGGCTCACGTGCTCGCTGGCCATGCCCTTGGCGACGATGTCCACCGTCGCGTCGTCCAAAGCGTCGGCGGCCGGCGCGGATTCGCCCGCGGCCGCGAACTGCCCGGCCAGCGGGTGGCGGGGCTTGGCGGACGTGTCGATGATCGCCTGATCGAACGGCTCGTGCGAGGTCTTCACCCAGCCGGTGGTCTTCCCCGCCTCGCGGCCGGAACCGTCGGACGCGGCGCCGTCCGCCACGGAACCGTCGCGCTTGGTGGGCATGGCGGTGACGCCGGCCCCGAGCGCCAGATTGTCCCTGCGGTCGCGCTCCTCCATGGCGGCCTTGAGCGAGCGCAGGCGGATCTTCGCGGCGCCCAGGTTGGACACCTCGTCGATCTTGAGCTGCGTGTACACGTCGCCCTTGTCCGCGAGGATCTCCTGCACCTGGTCGGTGGTGATGGCGTCCACGCCGCAGCCGAAGCTCACGAGCTGCACGAGCTGGAGATTCGGGTATTCGGACACGAAGCGCGCGGCCTCGTACAGGCGCGAATGGTAGGCCCACTGGTTGAAGACGCGCAGCGGCATCTTGTGGTCCTTGTCGAACGCGGGCACGGTCTTGCGGAACCCGTCGGCCTCGCGGTTGGCCTCGAGGGCGCGCTGGGCCTTGTCGTCGTTCAGATATTCGGTGATCTTGGGCATGTGGTGCGGGTCGAGCTCGCACACCGAGTCCTCGGAGAGCACGGCCATGCCGAGCGCGCAGATCGTCTCCGGGATGCCGTGGTTGACCTCCGGGTCGACGTGGTACGGGCGGCCGGCAAGCACGACGCCGCGCACGTGGTGCTCCTGCATGTAGGCGAGTGCGCGCAGACCCTCCTGCTTGACGTCGTTCTTGAACACGGCGTCCTCGCGGTAGGCGGCGGTCACGGCCAGCTCGGCCTCCTCGCGGGTCACGCCGTCGGCGCCGAACACCTCGACGATGCGGTCGACCATCTTGTCCCTGTTGGCGAGGTTGAAGTACGGGCGCATGAACGTGACGCCCTCGTCCGCGAGCTCGGGCATGTTCGCCTCGATCACCACCGGATAGTTGGCGACGATCGGGCAGTTGTAGCGGTTCTGCGTGTCCGGCACGAGCTGCTGCTCGTAGGAGACGCACGGGTAGAAGATGCGCTTGACGCCCTTGGCGATGAGGTCGCGGATGTGGCCGTGCACGAGCTTGGCCGGGTAGCAAATGTTCTCGGAGGCGATGGAGTCCATGCCCTCCTCGAACAGCTTGTGGTCGGAGCGGCCGGAGATGATCACGCGGAAGCCCAGATTGGTCAGCAGCGTGAACCAGAACGGGTAGTCCTCGTACATGTTGAGCACGCGCGGGATGCCGATGTCGCCGCGGGTGGCCTTGGCCGGGGTGAGGCGGCGGTAGGCGAACGCGCGCTTGTACTTGAAGTCGTACAGGTTCGGGCGGTCGGAGCGCTTCTTGTTCTTGTCGCCGCCGCGTTCGCAGCGGTTGCCGGTCACGTAGCGCGAGCCGTCCTCGAATTCGGTGATGGTGAGCTTGCAGTGGTTCTGGCACAGCTTGCACACGTCGTGCGTGGTGGTCATGCTCAGGTGGTCGAGCGCCTCGCCGGTGAGCATGGTGGACACGGCGTGGGTACCGTCCTCCGCCTCGGCCGGGCAGTGCATGCGGGCGGTGAGGGCCGCGCCGTACGCGCCCATGAGGCCGGCGATGTTCGGTCGGGTGACCTCGCGACCGGTGAGCAGCTCGAAGGCGCGCAGCACGGCGTCGTTGAGGAACGTGCCGCCCTGCACCACCACGACCGGACCCAGCGCGTTGGCGTCGCGCAGCTTGATCACCTTGTACAGCGCGTTGCGCACCACGGAGTAGCACAGGCCGGCGGCGATGTCCTCCGGGGCCGCGCCCTCCTTCTGCGCCTGCTTGACGGACGAGTTCATGAACACCGTGCAGCGCGAGCCCAGGTCGGCCGGCGCCTTGGAGCGGAGCGCCTCCTGCGTGAACTGCTGGATCGTCAGGCCCAGCGACTGCGCGAAGGTCTGGAGGAACGAGCCGCAGCCGGACGAGCACGCCTCGTTGACGCAGATCGAGTCGATCACGCCGTCGTTGACGTCCATGTACTTCATGTCCTGACCGCCGATGTCGATCACGGCCGTCACCCCGGGGCTGATCTCCTCGGCCGCGCGGTAGTGGGCCATGGTCTCCACCACGCCCTCGTCGATGTGGAGCCCTGCGGTGATGAGGCCCTCGCCGTAGCCGGTGGCGCAGGCGCGGGCGATGTACGCGCCCTCGGGCAGGGCGGCGGTGATGGTCTTGACGATGTCCGCGGCGGCGAGTAGCGGGTTCTCCTTGTGCGTGGCGTAGGACGACCACACGATGGTCTTGTCGTCGTTGACGAGCGTGGCCTTGATGGTGGTCGAGCCCGCGTCGATGCCGAGGAAGTGCGGGCCGTGCGCGCCCTCGAGGGTGCCGACGGCGATCTTCTGCTTGGCGTGGCGCTCGTCGAACTCGCGCTTCTCCTCGTCGTTCAAAAACAGCGGGCGGATGGTGCGCGCGGTGTTGGGGCGGTTCTTGAGCGAGTCGAGGGCGTCGAGCACGCCGTCGAGGCTCGTCAGGTCGAAGTGACCCCGCGTCTCCACCTCGGAGAGGGTCTGGGACTCGCCGTTGGAGAAGTGCAGCGGGTTGTTGGCCTGCTCGGCGGCGGCTTCGGCCTCGTCCGCGGCCTCCCCGCGCTTCACCTTGAGCGTGGCGAGCCCGTCCTTCATGTCCTCGAGCATGCAGAACGCCGGGCCGAACGGGTCGTTGACGTCCTCCGAGAGCGGGTTGCCCTCCACGCCGGCCGTGCGCTCCACGGTCGCCTTGGCCGACTCCCCCGCCTCCAGCGCGGCGCCGTACGCCACGTACAGATGCGCGTTTTCGGGCACGATGTAGTGCTCCACCTTGCCCTCGAGGATGCGCTTGAACGCCTCGCGCAGCTCGGACATGAAGAACAGCGGACCGCCGAGGAACACGACGTTGCCCTTGACCGGGCGCCCGCAGGCGAGTCCGGCGATGGTCTGGGTGGCCACGGCCTGGAAGATCGAGGCCGCAAGGTCCTCCTTGTCCGCGCCGTCGTTGATGAGCGGCTGGAGGTCGGACTTGGCGAACACGCCGCAGCGCGACGCGATCGGGTACAGCGTCTTGTACTGCTTGGCGAGCTCGTTCAAGCCGGGCGCGTCGGTGTTAAGCAGCGTGGCCATCTGGTCGATGAACGCGCCGGTGCCGCCCGCGCAGGAGCCGTTCATGCGTTGCTCCGGGACGGGCTTCAGGTACGTGATCTTGGCGTCCTCGCCGCCGAGCTCGATGATCACGTCCGCCTCGGGGTGCGTGACGTTGATCGCGTCGGTCTCCGCGATGACCTCCTGGATGAACTCGCAGCCGAGCTGGTTGGCGAGTTCGAGGCCGCCGGAGCCGGTGATGGCGAACCGGATCGGCCGGTTCTCCATGCCCTTGTCCCTCAGACTCTCCTTGACGTCCGCGAGCAGACCCGCCACGGCCTGCCGCACGTTCGCGTGGTGGCGGCGGTAGTCGGAGAACAGGGCATCCTTCAGATCGTTGGAGTCGCCCAGCACCACGGCCTTGACCGTCGTGGATCCGATGTCCAACCCGACGCGCAGCGTTCCCGTCGCTTCAACCATACTTACCTCAATCGTTCCTCGTGTCCGGGGCGGACGACGCGCCTTTCGTCATACCCACTGCGGCGCGGATCGTCCCTGGGCCCGGCTGCCCACTATCCGCTAGCGTAGTCGGGGCCGCGCCCAGCGCCGAATCCAACGGTGTGATTTAGCCGACAAAGAACCCCTAAACCCGACACCCTGACGCATATTGCCCAAATTCGCAAACTTGTGATTTTGCGCTTCCTGCGAGCCGGAAAAGGACGCTTTTCGCCTCTCAGAAGGCGCAAATCACACGTTTGCGCATATGCCGAGGCGCCCCGCAATGGGCCGATTCCCAGCCGGCTCCCAGTTGCCATGCACCGAACGTTCAACTGCGCATTTTAGGCTCGAAACGGTCGCGGCGGCCGGGAACCGCCGCATCCCATGCCAATCGCACCAATACATCAGGGGAAAAACGCATGAACGCCAACGCCACGAAAACGCTCATCGCCGTCGTCGCGGGCCTCGCCGTGATCGGCGACGCCTTCCTGCTGTTCGTCAAACCCCATCTGGGCAACGGAACGGCCGGCTCGCGGTCCGTTGCGTCCGGGGCGATCGGCGGATCCTCGCCGTCCCCATCCTCCGGAACCGCATCCTCCGAAGCCGCGGATTCCGGATCCGCACTGCGGGACGGCACGTACACCAGCGTCGCCACGCCGAACGAGTACGGCGAGGTGCAGCTGCAGGTCACCGTTTCCGGCGGCGCGATCACCGACATCGCGGCCATCGCCTACCCGAACCACACCAACCGCTCGCAGGCGGTGAGCGCACAGGCCATTCCGCAGCTCATCGACCGGGCGATCAGCGCGCAAAGCGCACGGATCCAGTATGTGTCCGGCGCCACGGAGACCTCCACCGCGTTCGCGAACTCACTGCAGGACGCCATCAACCAGTCGCTCAACGCCGGGAAGTAGCCATGCAGTCCGCCCCACTCATCCGAGCCCGCGTGGTTCACGCCATGACCGTCCCGTTCACCGTCCAGCTGGTCGCCGCACCCGGCACCGGAGCCGAACGGTTCGACGTGCTAGCCGACCGTGCGGCGGAACGGATCAAGGCCTGGCTCGATCGCGCGGAAACGGCATTCTCGCCGTTCCGCGAGGACTCCCTGGTCGGTCGCGCCCGGATAGGCGACTGGAAGGCGCTGCTGGATCACCCGGACTTCGCCGAGGTGCATATGCTGGCCAAACAGGCGGAGCGGCTCACCGACGGACACTTCAGCGCCACGCACGCCGGAGTCTACGACCCGACCGGACTGGTCAAGGGCTGGGCCGTCGAACGGGCGCACGGGCTGTTCCTCATGCCGCTGATCCGATCCGGCGAAGTCGCGGCAGCCGCACTGGGAGGGGGCGGCGACATACAGACCGCGGTGGGGAACGACTCCGACTTCGTCTGGCGCGTGGGAGTGGGAGACCCCCATGACGACGGCCGCACCTTGCGCACGATCAGCCTGCGCAACGGCGGCGTGGCCACCTCCGGCACGTCCAAGCGCGGCGAGCACATCACCCGCACCGCCCACGATCTGGCGCAGGCCACCGTCGTGGACGACCATCTGACCTTCGCGGACATGTGGGCCACCGCGGCCGTCGCCGCCGGCGAGCGCACGTTCCGCACCCTCATCGACCGCCATCGGGAACACCGCGTCATGGCCGTGCTCGTACGCGCCGACCGCACGGTGGCCGAGATCGAATAACGCCGCCCATCCAAGGAGTCCGAATCCCATGAAACGCCTGAACACCACCATCACGCTGGCATGGACCGTCGTCCTGTTCGTCGTTCCGCTGCCGCTGCTCGCCACCCTCGCATACGGACTGCCGTCCGTCTATTCCGATCAGCTGTTCGGCATCGAAATCGGCGTGATCGCCTACACGTGGATGCTCGCCGCCGTATACCTCGCGTGCCGTCCGCGCTGGGTGGACCGGACCGTGGGCCTGCCGCACATGTACATGATCCACGGCGTGCTGGCGATTCTGGCCATCGCGGCCGCCTTCGTCCACCAGTCGCTGCTGCCGGGCGCGGGCGCGCTGATCGGTCTGACCGGCCACATGGGCCTGTACCTGTTCACGGGCGTGGCGGTGTGGTCGATGGTGTTTCTGGCCGGGTGGCTCACGAGCCGGATTACGTGGCTCGCCGCGGCCAAACGGCTCCTCGAGCGCGTGTTCCGCCACGAAATGAGCGTGTGGCTGCATCGCCTCAATCTGGTGGCGATCGGGCTGATCGTGCTGCACGTGCATGTGATCGACTACATCGCGGCGATCAGGCCATTCATCCTGCTGTTCGACGCGCTCACCATCGCCGTGCTCGCCTATTACGCGTGGAGCGTGGTGAGCCGCCGCGCCTATGCGCTCGGGGGAAGGGTGGCTTCCGTACGGCCGATCGCCGATCGTGTGACCGAGCTGACGATCAGGCTCGACGGCGGCAACGGCCGGCGCGCCACATGGCGTCCGGGTGATTTCGCCTTCATCGCATTCCCCACCGTGCCCGGCATGCACGAATACCATCCGTTCTCGCTGACCAACGCGCGCCCGAACACGACGCCGGACGCGACGCCGGACATGACGTTCGCGGTCCGAGCCGACGGCGACTTCACCACCCGGCTCGCCGCGTTAAAGCCCGGGACCCCGGCGCGCGTGATTCCCCCGTACGGCCGGTATGCGCATTTCATCGAGGAACGCGACGGGCACGGTGGCGGCCGCGCCCCTCTTGTGCTCATCGCCGGCGGCATTGGCGTCACGCCGCTCATCGGCGTGCTGTCCGCGTACGCGGGCACCGGCAGACCGATCGACTTCCTCTACACGGTCCGCGGCGAGCGCGACTTCATCTACCGTGACGAGCTGCGGCGCTTCGGCGACGCCCACGCCAACGTACGCGTGCGCCTGCTGACGGGCCGCGCGGACGAATCCATCATCGCGCCGATGATCCGCCCCGGCGCCGCCTACCTCATCGCCGGCCCGCAGGGCATGATGACCGCCGTGCGCCGCACTCTGCTCGCGCATGGGGTGCCGGCGGACGCCATGTACTACGAGCCGTTCTCCATGTAGGCGGACGGGTGGACCGGACGGGACGGACGAATTCGCAAACTTGTGATTTTGCGCTTCCTGCGAGCCGGAAAGGGCGCTTTCGCCTCTCAGAGGGCGAAAATCACACGTTTGCGATCCCGTACCTACGACGCCTGCCGGGATTCGCCGGCGGCGCGATCCTTGAGGTAGATTTCGGGCACGTCGCGCTCCTGGTCGTGGAGCTTGGCCCAGACGACGGGCTTGCCGGCGGCGAGCGAGGCGGGCACGTCGAGGATGCGCTGGTTCCTGGAGCCGCGGAACTGCAGGAGCGAGTCGTGCTCGTCCTTCAGGTACCGGCCGTCCACGAGCACGTCGATGAGTTCGAGCAGCTCGCGCTTGTCCGGGGTCTCGCCGGGGCGCATGAGCTCCTCCCACGTGTAGCCGGTCCAGCTCCAGATGTCCTTGGAGTGCCCGAACTCGCGGCGGATGCGCCGCGCGAGCGGCACGAGCACCGGCGTGTTGAGCAGGGGCTCGCCGCCGAGGAACGTGATGCCCTGCACCCACGGCTGGGCGAGGTCGGCGATGATCTTCTCCTCCAGCGCGGGCGTGTACTCGTGGCCGGCGCGGAAGTCCCAGATGGACGCGTTGAAGCAGCCCTCGCAGTGGAACGGACAGCCGGAGACGTACAGGGAGCAGCGGATGCCCTCGCCGTCGGTGACGACGAACGGCTTGTAGTCGGCGATCATGCGCTTGGAGAGCACGCGCCCGTCCCACTGCCCGGCCCGGGGATCGTTCGCCAGCCCGCGCGACGGCACCCCCGGCCCACGCCCGGTCTCCCCCGCCGCAAAATCCCGTCCCGCCATCGGCGTCTCCTTCCCGCTCATCACTCCAATGTCACCGCTTCGCCGAACCCGTGACGTCAAGGATGCTCACCGGAACGCGGGATGGGAAAGGCACATGATTCACGACCGTAGGCTTGGCCGAGCGGCCTCGAGCGTGTCGTGAACCCCACCTCTCTTTTGGCGCTCCAACGAACCCGTGACGATCGATAGTAGCGGAACGACGATCGGGACGCACGTCCCGCGACCGTAAAGACTCGGCCTGAGCGGCCCGGAGCGTGTCGCGGGATGTGCGTCCCGATCGTTGTGGAGCGGCTACTGACGCGTCACTTCGTATCTTCGAACCACTCGCGCGTCTCGCCGTTGGACAGCGTCACGCGCCCGGTCTCTCCCGCCATGTGCTTGACGCGGTGGGCGATCTCCTCGTGGCGGCCGTGGACCATCGGGCGCTGCACCGGGTTGCCGAGGTAGCCGCAGGTGCGCTTGGTCACGTTGCACTTGTCCGGGTCGGCGTTGCCGCACTCCGGGCACTTGAAGCCCTCCTCGGTCGGCTCGAAGTCGCCCTGGAAGCCGCACACGAAACAGTGGTCGATCGGGGTGTTCGTGCCGAGGTAGCCGATGCCGATGTGGTACGCGTAGTCCCACACGGCCTCAAGCGCCTTCGGGTTGTCCTGCAGACACGGGTACTCGCAGTAGTTGATGAAGCCGCCGGACGCGTAGTACGGGAAGTCCTTCTCGTAGTTGAGCTTCTCCATCGGGGTGGGCTGCAGCCACACCGGGTAGTGGAACGAGTTGGTGTAGAAGTCGTGGTCGGTCACGCCTTCGATCACGCCGAACTTCTCGCGGTCCATGCGGTTGAAGCGGTCGGTGAGCGACTCGGCCGGCGTGGAGTACACGGAGTAGTGGTAGCCCTCCGCCTTGCTCCACTGCTTGCACAGCTCGCTCATGCGCTTGACGATGGACAGCGCGAACTCCTTGCCCTCCGGGTCCCAGCCGTGGTCGCGGATCCAATTCTTGCCGTAGAACACGGCGGTGGCCTCCGCCAGTCCGATGTAGCCGAGCGACACGGTGGCGCGCTCGCCGCGGAACAGCTTGTCCACGCTGTCGTTCGCGCCGAGGCGGCCGAACGCGCCGAAGCGGAACAGGGTGGGCGCGTTGACCGGGGTGGCCTGCTTGCAGCGCATGATGCGGAACTGCAGGGCCTGGTGGGCCACCTCCATGCGCTCGTTGAACAGCTTCCAGAAGCGGTCCTTGTCGCCGTGGGACTCGATGGCGATGCGCGGCACGTTGACCGAGACGACGCCGAGGTTCATGCGGCCGTCCTCCTCGTCCTCGCCGGTCTCGGGGTTGATCCAGCCCTGCAGGAACGAGCGGCAGCCCATCGGCGCCTTGAAGGAGCCGGTGATCTTCACGATGTTGTCGTAGAACACCACGTCCGGGTACATGCGCTTGGTGGCGCATTCGAGGGCGAGCTGCTTCAGGTCGTAGTTCGGGTCGCCCGGGTCGGCGTTCACGCCGTGCTTCAAGGTGAACACGAGCTTCGGGAAGATGGCGGTGTGGTGCTCCTTGCCGAGGCCGCGGATGCGGTTGAGCAGGATCGCGCGCTGGATCTCGCGGGCGAACCAGTCGGTGCCGAGGCCGAAGCCGATGGTCACGAACGGGGTCTGGCCGTTGGAGACGCGGTTGGAGTTGATCTGGTACTCCATGGTCTGCATGGCGTCGTAGATCGACTTGCGCGTGCGGATCTTGGCGAGGATCTCGCGCTCCTGCTCGAGCTCGTCGGCGTCCGCGTGGAACGGCGTGTCCATGGGCAGCGGCTCGCGGTTGGCCTCGAAGTGCAGCTTGGCGGGCTCGTTGGCCTTGGCGTTGGCCACTTGGCGGCGCGCGAACTCGACCGGCATGTCGTCCGGGATCATCTCGCGGGCCTCCTCGAGGAACTTCTCGTAGTCGAGGCGGGCGTAGACGGACAGGTGCTCGTCGGCGCGGTTGGCGGTCTGGCCACCGTACTGGCTGGAGGCCACGTCCTTCATGATCTGCGTGATCTGCGTGGCGGCGATGGCGATGGACTTCGGGGAGGCCATGGGCGCGTTGCCCAGCGTAAAGCCGTTGGCCAGCATGTCCCAGAAGTTGGGCAGCGAGCAGTTGGACTGCGCGGTGAACGGCGAGTAGTCGGCGTCGTGGAAGTGGATGTCGCCCTTCATGTGCGCGTTGGAGACGGCCGGGGGCAGCATGTTGAACGCGGCGGCCTTGGAGACGGCGCCGGCGAGCAGGTCGCGCTGGGTGGCGTAGACGTTGGCGTCCTTGTTCGCGTTCTCGTGGATGAGGGTCGGGTCCTGGTTGATGAACCGGGAGACGGCCTCGTTGACGTCCGTGGCCTTGGCGCGCTGGATGTCCTTGTCGAGGCGGTAGTTGGTGTAGGCGCGGGCCACGTCGTACAGGTGCGCGTCGATCAGGGCGTGCTCCACGAGGTTCTGGATGTCCTCGATCTTGGCCGGGCCGGCGTAGCGCTCCTTGATCTCGCCCTCCACCTGATTGGCGAAGCCGCGGATCATGGCGTCCTCCTCGGGACCGACCTGCTTGTTGAGGTCCCCGAACGCCGACTTGACCGCGTTGATGATGTTCACCGGGTCGAAATCGACCACGCGACCGTCGCGCTTCTCCACCAGCACGGTGGCGGTGGCGGCGCTGGTCTGCGGACGCTCAAGCATGTTGGTCTCCATGACGCTCCTTATGCTCCTTCTCGTGGCCGTCCCCTCCCCGGGGCGCGGCAAATTACATTCGTGTAAGTCGGATTGCTATAGAAGAATGTACGACAACCCGACCCCAATATCTAGTTAACATGTGACGGAAAAACACTAGGGTTAGTGATTTCGGCGTCATTCCGCCCAAAATCGGACGCCCTCGCGCCCGGTCCCGGCGTGTTGCCCGCACGGGTCCGGCGGGCCTTGGACAAGCCTCGGCAGGGCCTTTTGTGAGCGTCGTCACACTCCCCTCGCATCCTCGGCGCAGAGCCCCGTGATTGTCGGGCCGGTGACCCAAAGTAATGACCATGATCGACATGTCAAACGCCGACGCCCAGACGTCACAGGAGCTGCCCCGCCTCGCCCGGGACACCACGGTCGAGCGGCCGTGGCCGGTGAGCGTGCTGTCCGGCAAGTTCCATGACGCCGTGGAGCGCTGGCCCGGCGCGTGGGTGACCGGCCAAATCACGCAGATCAACTCCCGTCGCGCCGGCTCTGTGTACCTCACCCTGCGCGACGACTTCGAGGACGTGGCCATGGAGGTCAACGGCTTCGGCCAGTTCGCCGCCGCCGCGTCCGCGTTCGTGCAGGGCGACCGCGTGACGATCCACGGCCGGCCGAACGTGTGGATGAAGCGCACCTCCCTGAGCTTCCGCGGCGACGCGATCGTGCGCGTGGGCGCCGGAGGCAGCCTCAAGGCGCAGATCGACCAGCTGCGCCGCACGCTCAAGGGCGAGGGCCTGTTCGACGCCGACCGCAAGGTGCCGCTGCCCGAGTTCCCGCGCTGCATCGGGCTCATCTGCGCCCCGCAGGCCCGCGCGGAGGGCGACGTGATCACCAACGTGCGCCTGCGCTGGCCGGTCGTGGACTTCAAGGTGGTGCACGTGCACGTGCAGGGCGAGCAGTGCCCGGCCGACGTGATCGACGCGATCCGCAAGCTCGACGCCGACCCGGACGTGGACGTGATCATCGTGGCGCGAGGCGGCGGCGCGTTCGAGGACCTCATCGGCTTCTCCGACGAGGGCGTGGTGCGCGCGGCGGCCGACTGCGTCACCCCGCTCGTCACCGCCGTGGGGCACGAGGACGACTGGACGCTCATCGACCTCGCCGCGGACCTCAGGGCCTCCACGCCCACCGACGCCGCCAAGAAGGTGGTCCCGGACGTGCGCGAGCAGCTCCAGCTCGTCGCCTCCGCCCGCCAGCAGATGCGCCTGCGGATCGAGGGGCGCATCGCCGGCGAGATCCGGCTCATCGAAGGCTACGCGAACCGTCCGAGCCTGAGGCAGCCGCTCACCATGCTCGAACCCCACCAGCGCTTCCTCGACGACGCCCGCCAGCGCATGGACATAGGCCTGCGGCGCATGGCCGACTACGAGACCATGACCGTGGAGAAGCTGCGCGCCTCGCTCACCGCGCTGAGCCCGCAGTCCACGCTCGACCGCGGCTACGCGGTGGTGCAGACCGCCGACGGCCACGTGCTCGCCGACGCCTCCGCCGTCCGGCCCGGGGACGAACTCACCCTGACCCTGCGCCGCGGGCGCATCACGGCCACCGCGGACGCCGTCGGCGACGCGACCGCCGAAGCCTAGGAAAATCCGAGAACCCGGCAAAACTTAGTGGAACTTAACAAAGTAGGAGATGCGACCATGACCGACGAATCCAAGACCCCCGCCTCGAGCCTGACCGACAAGGAGCGCGAGACGATCGCCAGGATGCCGTACGAGCAGGCGCGCGACGAGCTCATCAAGGCCGTGCAGGCCCTCGAAACCGGCGGTCTCGACCTCGACCAGTCCATGCGCCAGTGGGAGCTCGGCGAGGCGCTGGCCAAGCGCGCGCAGGGCCTCCTCGACGAGGTGCGCGCCAAGCTCGACGCCGCTCAGGCCGAGCAGCGCGCAAACGAAGCGACCGCCGGCACTCAGGATAATTTATCCTGAGTGCCCGTCGCCGCCTTGGCGGCGGCTCCCCTCGCCTACGGGCAGCCCACCGGGCTACCCGTTTCACGGCTCGGCCCAGGACAATTTATCCTGAGTACCTGTCACCGCCTTCGCGGCGACTCCCCTCGCCTACGGAAGCCCCACCGGGGCTCCCGCCATACGGCTCCCCTTCGGGCCCTGCAATCACTGACTCGCCTGCCGGCGAGCCTCGCTCATTCCTTGCGCCCTTTTCACGGGCGCTCGGCCGAGCCTACGGGCAGCCCACAGGGCTACCCGCTTCACGGCTCGGCCCAGAACAATCTGTCCTGAGTGCCCTTCGGGGCCTTCACGGCCCCTCACCTCGCCTACGGGCAGCCCAGACAAAGTCTTCAACAACGCGAAGGGCCGGTCCCGCGTCCATGCGGAACCGGCCCCAATCGTCTTATGAGTTCAGCCGATCAGCCGAAGTACTCGTCGACCAGCTTCTCCAGCGTATCGCCGTCCAGCGCGGCGGTATCCGACTTGGTCTGCAGAATGTGGCCGAACAGCTTGTCGGCCTGCTCGAAGGTGATGTCCTTGCCGTACTTCTTGGCGATGGCCAGCACGTCCTGAACCACCTGAGCGCCGCTCAGCTCCGCGACCAATTCCTTCTCAGCCATGAGAAACTCCAATCACTAGCCGGGCCCGATACCTCACAGGCCCTTCTCGCCTCCTGTATTAATCCGCTGCGCGCGGCATGGGTAGGGATTTCACCCAGAGCAAAACAACGTGCCATCCTTTGCCTTGGCGGGCGGTCCGCAGCCGTCAGGACACGGCGATCGTCGCCAGCAGCGCGGCGTGGTCGGACCCCGGAATCACCTTGGTCTCCATCCGCCCGGCCACGATCCCCCGGTCGACCACCACATGGTCGATCCCGGCGAACCGCGGCACCGGCGACTTGTCGGTCGGCCATGTGAGCGTGAGGCCCCTGCCCGCCGAGCGCGCCGCGTCCGTGAACCGGTCGCCCAGAAATTCCCGGAAGGGCGCATGGTCGTACGTCGCGTTGAAATCGCCCATGAACACGTAGCGCCGGTCGGCCCGCGAGCGCATCATGCCCAGTTCGTCGAGCGACTTCCTCCACAGCGACCAGTACCCCGGCACCGGCGCGGTGGTGTGCACGGAGACGAACCGCACCTGCGCCTTGCCGTCGCCGAACGTCACCGTGCCCGCCGGCATGAACGACGCGCTCGAATCCACCTCGTCGTCCACCGTGTCCGCGAACGGGGTCACCGACCACAGCCCGTTGCCGTACACGCCGTCCGACGACGACACCTTGCTGTACGGCAGATACTTGCCGATGCCCGCCTTTTCGAGCCGCGACACGAAGTCCGCGGTGGTCTCCTGCAGGGCGAGCACCTCCACGCGCTCGTCGCGCACGGCCTCCACGATCGCCTCCGCGTCCGCCGCGCCCTTGTACACGTTGCACGTCATCACGCGGGCGTACATGTCGATCGGGTTCGGGTTGGCCGTGGAAAGAGCGCGGGTCGCGCCGGACGGCAGCGCGGACGACGGGCTGAAGAACGGGTACTGCCACCACGCCTGCGCGGCGATGCACACGATCATGATCAGCGCGGTCAGCCACCGGCGCGACGCGAGCGACAGCAGCAGCGCCACCAGCGCCACCAGCGCGAACCACGGCTCGAACGCCACCACGATCGGCACGTATGGCAGCGCCATGAGCTCCCCCGGCAGCACGCGGGCCAGCGTGCCGAGCCCGGCCGCCGCGCCGAGGGCCAATGCGAGCACACCGAGGATCGCACGCCAGGGAGAGCGGCGGGACCGGGACGACCGTCCGGCTTTGGGAGCGTTGACGACCTTGACGGCCTTGGTGCGCTTGCGGACTCCCCGCGGCGGCGTACCGTACTTCCCCGTCAATTTCGTCCCGGAGCTTCCCCCGGGTTGCCTTCCGAACCGCCCCGCACCGCGCTTCGCGGATTCCCGTATCATGTGACCGCCTTTCCCGCACCCCGCATTTTCGGCACCGACTTCGCACCCTACCGGCCCGATCCCATCCGGTGCCCGCGCCACGCCGATCATTTACCGCACTTCCACCGTTGTTCCGGGCGGAGCCGAGCGCCGCCTGCGCTCTTCCGCCCCTTCCGTCTCTCCCGTCCTCTCCGCCGCTTCCTCCAGCACTCCCATCTCGTCTCGCGCTTCCCACGTCATTCGTTCCAACCTGCGATCCCTTCCACGCAGCTTGGACCATATGACGCATAATCAGCCCCGCGGAAGGGCCATTTTGCCGTCATTCGTTCCAACCTGCGAATGACGGGGCCGCGGATTGGAACATTTGCGCTGAGACAGCGCGTCCCGGCGCGAAACCCATGTACAATGGAACACCGTTGCCCCGGTAGCTCAGGGGATAGAGCACCGCTCTCCTAAAGCGGGTGTCGTGCGTTCGAATCGCATCCGGGGCACTCTCCAGCAAAACCGTTGAAACACCAACGGTTTTCGTCTTTCCTCCTTATGTCATCCAGCTGCATTCACCCTGTGAGCAAGGGCATGCCACGCCAACCGTCACACCACGCGCTATGGCAAACGCCACGGCACGCCTTCCGGACGACCACCGACGAAAGACGGAACGGCAAGAAGGCGGAAGCTTACGCCGCCAGAGTCCCGAACAGTCTCCCGCCGGAAAGCACGGCACCATGCAGCGGACCAAAGTGGAGGCGCAATCTTCATCCATCCAATGACCGCCGGTGCAGCCGTCGCATCCATTATGCTGGGCAACCGTCGGACGCAACGCAGCGCCCGGCGCTCAACGCCATGTGGGCGAAACAACAATCAAGGAGGATACCATGGCCAACGAAGCCCAACTCATCAGAGCGATGAACCGCCTGTCCACTGCGATCGAAGGCTTCACCGACGTCTACAGGCGAATCAACGATCCGATATACGGAAACGTGCGGGACGCGGCCGAAGCCGTCCATGTCAGCGAGGTCTACTTCCGCGAAAACTATGCGAGGCAGACGGAGCATCGTCAGGGGAATTCCGCGGTCTTTCTGAGGTCGGATTTGCTGGAGCGCAAGGAGCAGCTGCGCATGGAATGCTCCGGCAGACGCTACTACGACTGAACGGCCGCGGATCGACGCCGATATTCCCGCCGCAGACGTGGCTATCGATTTCTGACCTATGCGCGGGGCAGCAGAGCCGGAAGGCCATTCGAAAACGGCGGAATGACGTCACGGAAACCGCGGTTTTCGGCCCTCTTTGCCGACGCGTTAGGTCAGAAATCGATTCGCGCTTCCATGGGCCGGAGCCGGGATGCGATTGCGGACAGATTCGGCGGCCTTTGCGTCCCGGATCGCATCCAAAAATGGAAATGGATGCGGTCCAAGACAGATTCGGCGGCCGCCGTGTCTCAATCCGCATCCGTGACCGAAAACGGATGCGGATTGATACGGCATCCGATTCCGATTACGGATGCGATCCGGGACACGGACCGGAGCCCGCCGGGCCGCCATCAGGCCGTTCCGCCATCAAGGCATCCCGGCACCAGATCGGACCGGACCGCGCTACTCCCCCGCTTCGGCGGCGGCCTTCATGGCCACCGCGCCCACGTAGTAGACGGGCTTGTCGAAGTTCGGCTGGAACAGGAAGTCCACGTTGGCGAGATCGTCGATGGTGAAGTGCGCCTGAATGGCCATAGAGATGACGTTCGCGGCGCCGGAGATGTCCGCCTTGGCGAGGAACTGGCCGCCCTTGACCTCGCGCGTGGCGGGGTCCCACGCGAGCAGGCTCGTCACCGGCGTGGTGGTGAGCATGAACTCGGGACGGTAGTCGTCGGTGAGCTCCGTGAGCCGCACGTCGAGGCCGCGACGCTCGGCGCCGCCTTGCGTGAGTCCGGAGGCGGCCAGCGACAGATCGTACAGCTGCACGGCGGACGTGGCCTGCGTGCCCATGTACTTGCGCGTGGGCTTGTCGATGTTGCGCCCGACGAGCAGTCCCTGGCGCACCGCATTGGTGGCGAGCGGGATGTAGTCGTGCTTGCTGGTCGGGTTGTAGAACACGGTGGCGGAGTCGCCGGCCGCGTACACGTCCGGGACGCTGGCGCGCATGTACTCGTCCACGACGATCGCGCCGTTGGGCAGCATGTCCACCTGTCCCTTGAGCAGTTCGGTGGCGGGCAGGAATCCGACGGCGAGCACGGCGAAGTCGGCGTCGTACCGTCCCTTTTCGGTGACGACCGTGACGCCGTCGCCCGTGTCCTCGAACGCGGTGACCTTCTGCCCGAGCGCGAGTTCCACGCTGTGGTCCGCGAACGCGCGCTCCACCTGCGCGGTGATCGGCTCGTCGAAGTTGTTGGCGAGCACGCGGTCCATCGCGTCCACGAGCGTGGTCTTCACGCCGGCGAGGCTGAACTGCTCGGCCAGTTCGGCGCCGATGTACCCGGAGCCGACCACGACCACGGACTTCGCGTCCTTGGCGCGCTCCTTGATCGCCAGCGCGTGATCCCAGTTCTTGCACAGCAGCACGTGTTCGGAGTCGATGCCGGGGATCGGCGGGATGACGGGCTTGGAGCCGGTGGTCACCACGAGCTTGTCGAACGCGTAGTCCTTCTCCTCGCCGGTTTCGAGGTCGCGCGCGTGCAGGGTCTTGCCGGCCGCGTCCACGGCGGTCACGTCGGTGCGCATGTGCATGGTCGCGCCGGCCGCGGCGAGCGCCTCGGGCGACGAGTAGAACATCTTCTTCGGGTCGGACACGTGGTCGCCGACCCACAGCGCGATGCCGCACGAGAGGAACGACAGCGTGGCGTTGCGCTCGAACACGTGCACCCGCCAATCGGGGTGCTCCTGCAGGATGGACTGCGCGGCGAACGTGCCGGCGTGCGTGCAGCCGATCACGGCGACGGCGGTGTTCTTCTCATTCACGGTGCTCATCGTAAGGCTCCCTTGTCTTGATGGACTGGATGGACTCGTCCCGTTGGACGTTCATGCCGCAGTCCAGCGTAGCAAGGCATGGCGATGACCGGCGCATGCGGACTGGCATGCCGAGTTCCGTCCGCCCGCCCGCACCGAATCCGCTCAATCCGCGGACCGATTGGGGCATAATGAGCGAATCCAGTGCGCTACCGGGCCACTGGGGCTTGCAACGCACTGGATCCGCTCAATCCATGGTTCGGCATGCACGGATTGAGCGAATCCAGTGCGGAGGAAGCTGGTCCCGGAGCAAAGACAACGCCGATCGATGCAACGAGCGTGCGATCCACGCAATACGGACCGTATGCCAGCAAAATACGCGATATCCCCCGTTCCCAGGGCAGATTTTGATGTTTGCGGACATCTACCCGGCCTTCCGAGGGCATTGACCGGAGGCATTGGCGGGCTCGAGATTCTGCGGAAGCTTGAAATACCGCGGAATACCGCGGTTGCTACACGTATGGAGCCCGCCGATCCACACATCGTGGTGCCCTCGGAAGGCCGGGTAGATGTCCGCACGCCGCGCAGTCCGCCCTAGGAAGGCGGAGTAGCGCCAATGATGGCATTGTTGGTGGCATCGGCCGGCGCCGGGGTTCCCGCACGAGCGACCGAGTGCCGCGCCGATGACCCGAAGCCGTTGGAAGCAAAAGGCTCCGGGCCACGATACCCCATGGAACCCGGAGCCGGCGAGCATCCCCAGAGAGTCCGATCTGGACGACTATGCGAAGGCAGCGGACGACGAAGCGACGGAATCCTAACGGCATGCTCCCAAATCGCTCCCAAAAAGGGTTAAGGGTTAAAACGTGGGGCCGCTCCCACGCCGAATATGCGAGAGGCCTTGGAATCACTGCGATTCACAAGGCCTCTACCGTGGTACCCCCTGAGAGAGTCGAATTCTAAGTAATGGCCGTTGCGATAGCTGGGAATAGCGGAATTCCAACGTTTCCGGCTATCATGCATATCACGTTAAACATCATAAATCACGCTGATGCCGTCCAAAATCCGTCCAAAAAGACGGCGAGCGCTCGCGGACGTCTCGGGGTCAGGTTACAGGCGCGACGGCCCGAAGGTCGCCGCGCCCTTTCGTGAACGCTACACGATCAGCTTCAGCAGCTGGTACAGCTGCCATAGGCTCCGCACATTGAAGCGCGTGCCGTCAACCGTGGCGAACGCCTCGCCGTCGCCCACGTGGACGATCACGGTACGCCCGTTCACGGTGATGCTGCCGTGCATCGTGATATGATTCATTTCGTAACCTTTGGTTAGGGGCGAAAGCCGATAACCACAACAAGGCCCGATGTTCCAGCACCGGGCCTTTTTGCTACCAGCTTCCGCCGGTAACGGCCCGTCATATCAACGGGGACACCGCGTGTTACGGCGTCGCGCAGCATCCTAGCAGCATCCGCCAACCGGGTGGGGGCGGTGGAATCCCCGGCCGAAACGGCTCCGATGCACCACACGCGTGGCCGCTGCGCCTCTCCCTCCGGTATCGGGTACCCCATCGCGCGCGCGAGACTCCACAGGGCCGTTTCTTGTATTGCCTACGCATGTAAGGCCGAACACGGCGCAAACGGCTTGAAACCGCCCCTCGCGCGCGACCCCCGGCATTTTCACGGCGAACTCGGGGAGAGAGGAACAGCGCATACGCGGGTAGTGTTCCGGCCGGCGTGGATTCTAGGATTTCACCGCCCCTACCCTTGGCTCCGGCCACGATCACCGCCGCCGCCCGCCGTAAAAGTTCCGGCGTCCGGCCCGCCTCCAAAATGTTTGATTTCAAGAAACTTCCGAGTCGCCTCACCGGCGGTCTCCCGACCGGCCCACGGGGTTATCCCCCACCCCTCGCGCAAGGCTTCCGCGAATATCGTTGCGGCCCTCGACATCGTTGGCGAGCGCAATAGCCGCAAGGGTCCCGGTATTTCGTCGCAGGCGGTGAAACGCGGCGGACGCGCGGGTTCGACGGGAAAAACAGGGATTTTGCGCGCACGCATGATCTGACATGCCAACCGGCGGTTTCGCCGGCTTCGGTTGCGGAGTCCTCCCCCACGTCGAACGCGGTGAAGGCCACGGCGCTTGCGGGTGCTGCAAGCGTTCCGTGGCCTTCGTCGCTGGGTTTTCTTTTGGTTCCGTGGTTCTCACCGGGGTTGCGCGTCCGGTTCCCGCGTCGCCTGGGATGGCGGCGTGTGGCGGTGGAGCCGGGGCGCGATGGTTGTGCCGGCCGGGCGGCGTTGGCGCGCCGTCCGGCGTGCTTCAGTTCCCGGCCTCCCGCTCCCGTGCTTGCAGCCACGCCAGCGCCTCGGCGCAGTCGTCCAGCCACGCTTGCAACCGGTCGCATGCATTGCCGAGGTCGGCGAGCATGTCGGGGGTTATCTCCTCGCTGAACAGGCGGCGCGCCCCAGTGTCGGGGCACAGGCACGCGGACAGGTCGCCCGACTCCATGCGGTCCGTCTCGAACTGCCATCCGAAATCCGGTTGCACGCTTGAGAACAGGACTGTCACGCCGTCGCCAGTGGTTTCGTTGGTCCAGCCGGGCGAATGCTCGGCGTGCAGCAGGGGGCGCGGCGTCACGGCGGTCACAGTGGCGTTCATAGCGTTTCCCCCTCGATTCGCACGTTCGGGTAGGCGCGCACGACCCAATCGATCACGCGGGTCACGTCGCGCAGCCACACGGCCAGCATGGTTGACTGTCCGGCGAGCCTCCACGGTTCGCTTGGCCCCTCGAACTGCCAATAGGCGGCGTCCGGCTCCATGTAGAACGACAGGCGGGTTTCATGCTCGCCTTCGGTGAACCACGTCATCGAGCATGTGAATGACAGGGCGAAATCGGATTGCGCGCTCTCGAACAGGATTAGCGAGCCTTGCGCCTCGTCCAGCGCGCGCACGAAACCGGGCGAATGGGTCAGAGAGAGGTCGGGCAGGGGTTCCGTCGGGGGTTTCAGCGCGATTATCGGCGTGCTCATCTCACGCCTCCCCTCACCATCGTGCGGCGCAGACGGCGGGCCGCGTCCATGCGCAGCGCGTCCCACAGGCTCACGGACGCGCTCGCGGGCAACCGGTACCGGTTCGCGCAGCTCGGGCATAGGACGCGCAGGGCGCGGCCGTCTCGGGTTCTCACGCACTCCCACATGTGGGCGTCGGGGGCCGTGATGTCGTAGGGGCGGCGGCAGTCGTTGCAGCGGGGTCGCGTCATCGCAGGGCCTCCGTCCTCTTGTAGGGCGCGCAGGCGCGCCCGTCGGGCAGGACGCGGGCGCGCCTGTAGTCCAGCGTGGCCTCGTTCACTTGCGCCTCCAGCGCCTCCGCGTCGGTTTGGCAGTCGGGGCACAGGACCGCCGTGGGCCGGCCGTCCCTGAAAACGAGATTCCAATATTCGGCGTCCTTGGCTCCCATGCGGAAACGGCGGCGGCAGCGATCGCACTTTATGACGTGGCTCATCGCTCCACCTCCTCGTTCACGCCGGTGAGGAAACGCGCGAGGTCTTCGCCCTGACGCCAGTTGAGCGTGGCGACGGCCGGGTACCGGTCGCCTATCATGATCGTCACGGTGCCGTCGTCGGACACCTTGACGTGGAGCGGACGGCCGGGGTCGGCCTGATTGTCGAACTCCAACGGGTTCGAGTACCGGTAGTTGGGGTTCGAGTTCCATACGCGAATGCTCGTGTTCATCGGGTCGCCCCCTTCCGGCTCGTGCGCTTGCGCCATGGCAGGGCGGCGAGCGCGAACGCGGCGAACAACAGGGCCGTGAGCGGTTGGGTTTCGCAGGTCGCCCACGCTGTGGTGCACAGGGCGAACGTGAGTGCGTAACGGTTCATGGTGTTTCCTTCCATGCCGGAAGGCACGCCCACGGGTATGATGGAGCGTGCTTCCGGCTAATGATTTGCTCTAGGTGAGGGTTTCGTTATCTGTGAAGCGTCCGGCCTCGGGGCGGTTCCATCGCCTCGGGGCCTTTCACATTTCACTCTCCGATCAGTCGAAGGTCGTCGCAGCCAAGCGCGTTCGCGAGCGCTATCGCCCGCTCCAACGGCATGTTCCGCCAATCCTTCGCGCCACGCTCGTAATCGGCTATTACCGGGCGCGGCACTCCGCTTGCCTCGGCTAGCTTGGCTTGGCTCCAGCCCTTCGCCTCTCGGAGTTCCTTAAGGGTCATTCATCACCTCGCTTTCTGTCTACCTACCTATACATTTTAGACTAGTTAAGTAGACTAACGCAAGTCGGCGTGCCGCCGTTCGTCAGAACTTCGCGCGAACGCCACCGCGCCGGAGTGGGGGGCCACCCCCGCCCACATGTCCAGTCCGAACCTCGGGCACAGTCGGGATTTTTTTACGATCGCTTTTCCACACGGCCGGGCTTCGATCTTCGGCGCCGTCGCGCCGCCGCACCAGCCCGTTTCGCCACGGATGGCGTTACGGCAGGCGACGCCGATGCCGTTGCCGTAACGCGTTACTGTTACCGGAAACCGGGGAGATATTGGCGCTATGCGCCGGGGAGAGCCGAGGCCAGGCGGGAGGGGGCATATGGGGGTATGCCCCCGGTTCACTGGAACGTTCTCACTCACCGAGGGGCGTTATCCGTTCCTCGTCAATCTCCATGTCGTTCAATACCCATTCATGCTCGCCGCGCGAGTTAACCGGGTCGTGAAAATGGGCTAAAAGCTCCCGAGTGCCGGAAGGCCTGTATGTCCATATCCTCGATTGAATATGAAAGTATCCGTTATTGCGGTCGTTGAACCACTTGGCTTGTTCCAAATCGTCCGTCCAGCTCATGCCAGTCTTGTAGAACTCGGGCGCGGCACGGTAGAGAATGGCGGGCGGCGTCTCGGGATAGGCGGATATGGTCGTGTTCTCCAAGTACCCGCAATGCTCGAACATCTCGTTCCACTCTTCCCCGCAACCACTACCAAGGACTTGACGCCCCGGCCACTCGCAACCCACCCAAGCGTCCTCTAGGCCTATGGCGAATTGTTCGAGGGGCAACCAATCGTTCACGTAGGCGTCCCACAGCAGCGCGGGCATATCGTTACGCCCCCGCTTGTCGGTGGGCCGCTCCAAGATAAGCCCCTCCCAAGTGTCGGCATGTCCGTTCATTTCAAACCTCCTCACTAGCGGCCGCGGCGTCGAACCGGGGCCCGCTTCACCTCGTGGGCCGTGCCGTCGATCTGCGCGGCCAACCGCAGCAGGCTCGCGCCCAATACGGCGGAGGTCGCCGGGTCGGCGGGCACGTTCACCCTCAAGCGCTCCACCCCGCCCGTCTGCAAGGCGTGGGCCATCGCCCGCATACACTCCACCGCCATATGCTTGGCGTCGGTGCGCTGCCTCGACGGGTCCGCGTGAAAGTCCAAGTTCAACGCCCGTTGCGTCGGCCACAGGTCGCGTCTCGTCGGCCCGCTCATCGTTCGCCTCCGTCCCGCTCTTGTCCCGGCTCCGTCCCGGCAGTGTCCCGGCTCGGCCCCTCGGGGCAATCCCGGTTCGCGCGTTCCGCCTTCCGCCGTTCCTCGTTCGCCCTTTTCGCCTTCAGATACGAGCGGTAAAACGGCGAATTCATCCGAAATCGCTTGGGCTTGCCCATCACGCCTGCCCCCTTTCGTCCGTCATGCGTTCCAATAGGGCGGCTATGTGGGCTTGGCTCTCGGCCAAGTCAACCAACGCGCCGGCGATCACCGCCAGCAACTGCCGGTCGGACGCCCGGCCCTCGGCCACCACGTCCAAGCGGCGGCGCACCTTGTCGTAATCCATGGTGTGAATCTCCCTTCGATGAATGCCGGCGAGCGCGGCCCGGTTTTCGTTTCGTCCGGTCGTTCGCGCTCACATGGCTTGTCTAGCGGCTAGAGTGCTAGACACGTTGTGTTTATTGGGTTTCGGCATTCTAGACGGGTTCTAGACTTCTAGACTGTGAGGGTCGTCTAGTTTCTAGACGGTTTTGTCTAGAATGCCGTAATCCCTTGCGGCAGTAGGTGTCTAACGGTCTAGGCGCTAGACACTGGGCGTGGGCGCGCTCACAAGCGCCCACAGTTGCGACGCCGTGTGGCCTTCGCCAAGGTCGGGGCCGATCTTGTCCAGCATGTTTTCCGTGTACATGCGTTCGATGGTCCGGTAGGTGTCGGCGGTCGATATGCCGGTTTTCTTCTGAACCATGTACCCGGCCATGCCCTCACGCTTCGCGTCGTGCTTCGTCAAGGCGTTTTCAACGCGCTTGGCGTATCGGCGATAGTCGCGTTCCGCCTTCTCGCGCTCGGCTATCTCTTGCGCCTCGTCCTTGGCTACGAGTTCGTCCGCGAGCGCGTCGCGGCGTTTGCCACGGCGTTCCCTACGTCCCGCGTTCATGCACTGCTCGCGGAACTCGCGTGATCGTTTGGCGATGTATTCGGCGCGTGCCCAGTCGTCTTCCGTCACGGTCAGTTCCATGCCCTCGCGCTGCTCCATGATGGCGAGCACGCCGGCCGTCCTAGCCATGGAGAACAGGGCGTGTCCGTCCATGCCGTCCGGGCGCGTGCCGTGCAACCGGTCGTAGGCGTCGGGGTCCATCGCGTCGTACACGCATTGCGGATATGTCAGATGGTGCAGCGGGTACAGGGGTTTGCCCGTGTCACTGTTGCGGTAGCTCCAGTAGTCGCCCGACTTGTACAGGCCGCTCAGGTTGAACGGCGTGGGTTCATAACCCTTGAGCTTGGCGGCGTCGAAACCGAACTCTCCGGCCGGCTCTTCGGGCCTGACCTTCGGCGCGTCAAGGTCCAAGGTCGTGGCCCATAGGATGCGCTGGGGTATGCCCGTGGTGTCCTCACCGGTCAGCGCGTCCGCGTTGCCCGGTTGCACGCCGACGATCATGCCCACTCGATACCCATAGGCCACCGCCTTCAGCCGCTTGGCCGGGTTGACGTTCTGCCCGCCAAGCGTTTCCCCGCTCCACACGCTAGCGAGCGAGCCAGTGAGCGTCGAACCGAGTCGGTTCATGGCCGCGCCCAGCACGCTCACCTCGGGCACGTTCAGGAACGCGCGAGTGTTCACGCACTTGAGCACGGTCCGGCCCTTGCCTTCGTCGCCGGCGTCCGCGTCCCCGCCATCCTCGGGTTCGCGCACGCTGAACAGGGTCGGCAGTCCCTCGCCCGACACCGGGATAGTCGTGGCCGCACCCCGCAAGTCCGGCACCAAGCTTGCCGCCACGCCCGTGGCAAGCCCCTTGCCGTCACCGCTCCGGCCGATGATCGCGCCGAACATGTTAAAGGGGCCGGGACACTTGCCCTCAAAACTGGGCGTGACCACGTTGGGCGGAGTCACAACCGCCACGCGCACAAGCGTCGCCAGCAACACGGCCCACGGCGCGCTCCTTGTCGCCCTCGCCGTGTCACGGATGTACCGCAGCCGGTCGGACGACTCCCAAAACTCATCATCGTTCGCATACACCGCCACCGTTCACCTCCCATCGATGCCACCCGCCAGCAGACGGGCCACGCGCGGCCAATCACCGCCCGCAAGCCCGGCCACCGCGCAGAGCACGGAACACGCACGCCGTTCGCTCGCGTCGATCACCGCCAGCCGGTTGGCGCGCGCGCTGTCGGCAATGCGGTTGCGCACATGGCCCGCGTCCATCCGGGCATGTGAAGGCAGCAACTGCATATCGATCAGCGTCCCGGTCCTCACGTCCATGTCCAAGCCGGCCACCTTGACCACCGGATTCGACGGGTGGAACGCGCTCGCGGACATGATCACGCCGGTAGGCAGCAGCAGGGCGGCGAGCGCGGTTATCGTGCACGCGGCGGGGTCGCCGGTCCATGCCGTGAACGTGACCGGCTGGGGCGCGACGTGCCCGGCGTACACGGTCAGCGCGGCCAAGCGGGCCGTGTCCTCGATATGGCGGCTGACGGCGAGCCGGTAGGGGCCGTATGCGGCTTCGAGCAGGTACCGGCCGGTCATGGACAGCACATAGGCCGGCGAATTGGCATAGTCCAGCGTAGAAGCGCCCTCGGGCCGGTTCGGTGGTAGTGTGGTGTTCGTCACCGAAGCCCCGCCCAACGCGGGGTTTTGTCTTATCTCAGCGGCTCTCACTGGTCACGCACCCACTTCGATGGTGTTGGCCCTCATCCACGCCTCCACGACATCGTTCTTGTAGACGACGCGGCGCTTGCTCAGGCGGATGAACGCAGGCCCACGGCCGCTGTAACGCATGTTGTTGAGGTATTTCGTGGTCACGCCGAGCTTGGCGGCGGTTTGCGCGTTGGTGAGCATGGCGGACGCGCCGGCGCTCGCGGGCGTCTTAGTTGGGTTAGTGTGTCCCATGAGACCTTCTTTCGTGGTTGGAAGGCGCGGCGGTTCGCCGCGTGTGGTCTTATTGGGGCTTCGTCGGCTGGTACCCGGCGCGGCCCCTTTTTCGTCCGGCTGGCACCCGGATGGACATCACATTAACTCATGTTTGACATATAAATCTCACATGGCATACAATCGGCGTGTTGTAGTTTTAGCAAACATTAAGGCTTCGGTGACACGATGACTCAAACTCAGACGACGGACGCCCCCATATCCACGTTCGGGCAGAGGCTCCAACGCTGCCGCAAGACACAGAAAATCGGCGCGGAAAAACTCGCGGAACTAGTAAACGAGGAATACGGCGAGGGTACCACGACGCGCAGCGTGATAACCGCGATAGAGACGGGCCGCAAGCTCGAAGGCGTGACCATGGGTGAGGTGTTGCGCTTCGCGCACGTGCTCAAGGTATCGCCCCTGTGCCTCATGATCGACCTTGAACAGCCCTTCTTGCGCGCGGATTTCCCCGGCTTCGACGGATTGCTGAACTATCAGGCAATGCGCCGGTTCACTGGACACGTTTCCTTCGCCGGAACCATCCCCGATTTCATGGAAAAGGCGCAGCGAGTCGGCATAGCGCTTGACGATGCCACTTATCGTCACCTCATGGCGCGCAAGCATCTTGAAAAACTTAGGCAAATCGAGTCAATGCCCGAATTCAACGACAAATGCGACACTGAACTTGTCGAAGACATATATCAACCCGGCGAGTACATCGAGGTTCCCAACGCGGCCGAACTCGCGCAACGCGAACACACAAGTGCAAATATCGAACTATGGGACGCATGGAAGGCGTTTCTCGATGACAGGAAAACACTCGACACGCTGGGCGTGATCTTCCCCGAGGACACGGACGACGCCGTGGCAAAACGGTTCACCGAGGAGGGCGTGGAAAAACTACGCCGCGAGATAGCCCCATACGAAATCGTCACCACGAGCTCGGAAGCACACGACATGTGGGGCGATCAGGCATGAGCAATACCACGGAGAAGTCCCGCAACGGCGTTTTCAAGTACGCGGCCAAGAAATTCCCCAAAGGCTACGGCTTCGGCTTCCGGTACACCGATCAACAGGGCCATGAACACAAGCAACGCGGATTCGAGCGGCGAGTGGACGCGGAACGCGAGCGCAGCCGCATACTTGCCGAAATGAACGCGGGCCACTATATCGACCCACAGCGCGGCAAGCAGCCGGTCGAGAAAATCGGCGCGGCATGGTTGGAAACCAAGAAGGGCGTGATCAAGCCCGACTCATACGACAAATACGAGGGACTGTGGGAAACGCATATCAAGCCCAAATGGGGAGCCACGCCAGTTGCCAATGTGCGGCATGTTGACGTGCAGCGCTGGATAAGCGGCAAGGCGCAGCAGCTCAGCACCAAACAGACCGCCTCCATACTCAGTGTGTTCGGCATGATAATGAAGCGCGCCGTGAAGGACAAAAGGATAGCCGACAATCCGTGTGACGGCATCGAGTTGCCCAGGATGGTTGTCAAGAAGCCGCGCTGGTATCTGAACATGCGTCAACTGTTGCTGTTGGCGGAATCCGCGAGCGCTCGCAGGAATCCCGGTTACGGGACGATGGTGCTGTTTATGGGGACCACCGGCATGAGGTTCGGTGAAGTGACCGCCTTGCGCGTGAAGAACCTCGATTTAGGCAAAGGTTCCGTGCGCGTGTGCGAAAACTCGGTATGGTCCAAGAGCGGATGGCATTTGCACACGGCGAAGAACAACGAGGACCGAACCGTGGTATTCCCCACGAGTTTGCTGGGCGATTTGCTGAGCAAGGCAGTTAAGTCCAAGGATGCGGACGCGCTCGTGTTCGAGCGTCCCGGCTCCGTCAATGACGGCCGGCATTTGACGCAAGCGGATTACATGCGGCCACCGGACAGCAAAGACGGATGGTTTGCCACGTCGGTTGAGGCGGCGGGCTTGCCTTCGATGACCTTGCATGACCTTCGGCATACGGCCGTGAGCCTTGCCGTTCACGCGAAGGTGCCGCCGAAGGTGGTTCAGGCCATTGCAGGACACAAGACGTTCTCAATGACGATGGACTATTACGCGGACTTGTTCACGGATGATCTTTTCGTGTACGGCAAGGAGCTGGACAAAGAGGCGGAAGCCGCTCAGGCGAAGCTCATCGCGGAAGCCCTGAACAACCCGGCCAATACCGTCGCCGTCCAAAATCCGTCCAAAACGGTCCGGGCCGAAAAACAAGAAAGCGCCGGAACACTTGAATTCCAGCGCTTCTCATGGCAGTCCGCCCGAGTACCCCCTGAGAGAGTCGAACTCTCGTTGTCAGAGTGAAAGTCTGATGTCCTAACCGTTAGACGAAGGGGGCAGACAACTTGATTGATAATACTGGTTAGGCGACGAACGCGCAAATCGGCGACACGCCGGGACAAGACCGGGGACACGGGACATATGCCGAATCACACCCCGAATCCCGAGGCAACTCCACGGCATGCCGCCGATCGTTCCGCGCAATGCGTCATACCCGGCGCATCATGCGCAACGCCCACAACGCATGCAACGCACAAGGCACAACGCGCAAGGCGCAGAATACGGCGGCGCAATGAAGCGGCGCGCAGCGGCACGGCGATGAGCGACGCGGCGAATCCGCGTCACGCCCCGATCTGCCGCTGCACCCAGTCGATGATGTACGGCGCCACGTGCTCGATCTGGTCGATGGCCACCTCGAATTCGTGACGGCCGCCGTACCACGGGTCCACGAGGTCGATGTCGCTTTCGCGGCCCGGCGCCGGCTTGGGCAGGTCCGGGTCGAACGAGCGGTACATGTGCACCTCGGCGCGCTTGCCGGCGGGCAGCTGGCGCAGCAGGGCGCGCATGTGCGAGGCGGTCATGGGCAGGAACAGGTCGGTGCGCTCGATCTCGTCGGGCGTGATGCGGTGCGCGAAGTGGTCCTGCGGGATCTCCGGGCCGTAGCCGCGCTCCTTGAGCACGCGCACGGCGCGCGGGTCGATCGGATGGCTCCACTCCTCGTCGGAGACGCCGCTGGACTCGACGGCGACGCGGTCGGCGAGCCCGCGCTCGTTCACCCAGTGGCGCAGGATGATCTCGCCCATGGGCGAACGGCAAATGTTGCCGGTGCAGACGGTCATGATGGTGTACGGCTTGGCGGCGGTCATGGCTTCCTTATCGGTCTTCGGCGGATTCAACGGAATTCAGCGGAGTTCAGCGGGTCTTCTCGAACGTCACGTAGCGGTACGCGGAAATGCCACTCGAGGCGTCCTCGGGCGCGGTCCACGGGGTCTCGTCGGTCACGTGCCACAGTTCGCCGTCCACGAGCGCGGCCATGTCCGGCGCGTAGGCGTCGGCGTCCACCTGCGTGCGGATGAGCGTCACGAACGCCTTGTTGGCCACCGGCAGCGCCTCCTTGAAGAGCTGTCCGCCGCCGATCACCCAGATTTCCGAGCGCTCGATGCCGTCGTCCGGAATGGCCTCCTGCCGGGCCAGGTCCAGCGCGTCGTCGAGGCTCGCGACCACGGTGGCGCCGGGGGCCGCGAACCGCGGGTTGCGCGAGACGACGATGTTGTCGCGGTTGCGCAGCGGACGGTGCTTGGGGTCCAGCGATTCCCACGTGCGACGGCCCATGATGACCGGATGGGAGATGGTCAGATCGCGGAAGTGCCGCAGATCCTCCTTGAGGTGCCACGGCATGCCGCCGTGATAGCCGATCGCGCCGGGACGCCCCTGACGGTCCTCGGCCTCGGCCCAGATGAGATTGACCGAGAAGGTCTTGGGCATGTCGTCGCCCCAGTCCTCGGCCTCCTGCAGCCCGGACTCGCCGGGCTCGGGTTCGTGATAGCCGCTGCGGCTACTGTCGTGCTCCATTTCAGATCACTCCTTGAGGGTTTTCCAACTGGACGCCAGTGTATGCGATGCGCCAGACCGCCGGGCCGGCCGACGACCGGGATACCGGAGCGCCGGCCGGCCGGAGACCCGTCAGACCGCGACCGGTGCCTTGATGGTCGGATGGTGGCGGTAGTCGATGACGTGGAAGTCCTCGTAGCGGTAGTCGAACAGCGAGTCGGCCTTGTCGATCTCGAGGCGCGGGTACGGGTACGGTTCACGGGAGAGCTGCTCGAGCACCTGCTCGATGTGGTTGTCGTACACGTGGCAGTCGCCGCCGGTCCACACGAACTCGCCCGGCTCGAGCCCCGTCTGCTGGGCCATCATGAGCGTGAGCAGCGAGTAGGAGGCGATGTTGAACGGCACGCCGAGGAACATGTCGCACGAGCGCTGGTAGAGCTGGCAGCTCAGACGCCCGTCGGCCACGTAGAACTGGAACAGGGCGTGGCAGGGCGGCAGGGCCATCCGCTCCACCTCGGCCGGGTTCCACGCGGAGACGACCATGCGGCGCGAGTCGGGGTGCGTCCTGATGAGCTCGAGCACGTTGGCGATCTGGTCGATCGTGCGGTTCGGATCGTCCGGCGTGGGCGCGGGCCAGCTGCGCCACTGCACGCCGTACACCGGGCCGAGGTCGCCGTTCTCGTCCGCCCACTCGTCCCAGATGTGCACGTTGTGCTCCTGCAGCCAGCGCACGTTGCTCGACCCCTTGAGGAACCACAGCAGCTCGTATGCGAGGCCCTTGAAAAACACGGTCTTGGTGGTCAGCAGCGGGAAGGAGTCCTTGAGGTCGAAGCGCATCTGCCGGCCGAACAGGGAGATCGTGCCGGTGCCGGTGCGGTCGGACTTGAGCGTGCCCTCGGTGAGGATGGTGCGCACCAGATCCTCGTACGGCATGGGGATGTCCGTAACGGGACGCGCGGGGATGCGGGCGCGGATGTCCGCGAGTTGTTCGGGTGTCAAAGCCATGCGGCCCAGTCTAGCAAGCGCGGCGGCGATCATGGCGAGCGCGCCGGATTCAGCCGTGGGGTGACGCGGGACGCACGGTCGCGCTACATTATTGGTGACGATCGCCGTCGGCGATCCCTGACCAAGGAGGACATATGGGCAAGCGACTGTGGGTCGAGAAGAACAAGGACGGTTCGTGGGACGCGTTCTCCGAGGACGGCGCGCACATCAAGTTCGGCAAGGGCGCGGGCGTGTTCACCCCGGGCGACCTCATGAAGATCGCGCTGGCCGGCTGCGCCGCGCTGTCCAGCGAGTTCGCGGTCTCGCACACGCTGGGCGAGGGCAAGGGCGCGCGCGTGGTCGTGGACGGCACCTACGACGCCGACAACGACGCGTACATCAACTTCAACGAGCAGGTCGTGGTGGACGCGATCGACGCCGGCCTCTCCGACGAGGACGCCGCGAAGCTCAAGGAGCGCATCACCCGCCACATCGACAAGGGCTGCACGGTCAAGCATACCTACGAGCAGGTGACGCCGGTGCGCATGGACGTGACGATCCGCCACTGAGATCCGCCGCTGACGGCCGCGTTCCGCAACGAAAAAGGCTCCTTTGCCATGAAGGAGCCTTTTTCATGCCTTTGCGCCATGCCGTGCGGGAACGGCTGCACGGCGCTACTTGTGCAGCGGGTCGATGGTGGACTCGATGTCGTGGGCCACGTCGGCGTCGGCCTTGGGCACCGGCACCTCCTCCACGCCGCTGATGTCGGAGATCGCCTTGGGCTTCACCTCGGCGGGCGAGGCGGGCACGGTGTCGAGGCGCTGCTCGGCGGCCTCCACGTACTTTCGTGGCACCACGTAGACGGGGCTCACGGAGTGCTGGAGCAGGCCCTGGCTGGTGGAACCGAGCAGCAGGCCGGTGAAGCCGCCGCGGCCGCGGGAGCCCACGATCACCACGTCGTGGTTGTGGCTGGCCTCGGTCAGCGCGTTCACCGCGGAACCGGGCACGAGGCGCTTGTTGATGACGAGGTTCGGGTGATCCTCGCGCAGCGGCTTGACGCGCACTTCGAGGTCGTCCAGATAGGACTCCATGACGCCGTGCTCCTCGTCGCTGCCGGAGCCGGTGACGCCCTCGATCTTCGGCACGGCGGAGATCACGTCGAGTTCGGCGCCCCAGCTGTCCGCGAAGGCGGCGGCGATGGACAGCGCCTTGACGCCCCACTTGGACTCGTCGGCGCCGACCGCCACCTTGGTGATGGTGTTGTTGAGGTGCATGAGGTTGCCGTCGTCGTCGGTGTACGGCACCACGACGACCGGGCAGTACGCGTAGGCGGGCAGGGAGGAGCTGGTGGTGCCCAGCAGGCGCTCGGCGAGGCCGCCCTTGCCGCGGTTGCCGATCACGATGAGGTTATAGTTGCGGGACAGTTCCACGAACACGGAGGCGGGGTCGCCGGTGACGATCAGCGTGGCGGCCTCCACGCCCTGCTCGTCCGCGATGGCCTTGGCGCGCGACAGGATCTCCTGTGCGTCGGAGTGCGCGGCGTTGTCGTCGCCCATGGCGGTGTACGTGGCGTCGAAGGAGACCGCCGCATAGCTCGGCAGCGAGTAGGCGCATACGATCTGTAACGTCAGGCCCGCGTGCTTCGCGTAGTTCGCCGCCCACCACGTGGCCTTGTAGCTTGCATCCGATCCGTCGACGCCAACCAGAATGGCCTTGTCGTCAATCATGATGTCCTCCTTACTCGGCGGCGCGACCGTGCGCCGTCCTGTAAGACCCAAGAATACTCCCGGAACGTTGCGAATTGGCTGAACGTCCGCTAGGAATTTTCGCCCGGAATTTTCGCTTGGCACGGCGATCGGGCGGACGAAGCGCATGCAAACGCAAAAGCGCCCCGCACGAGCATGCGGGGCGCTTCACGCGGAAGACGAACGCCGTGGAACACGCGGCGGGGCGCGATTACATCACGCGGTAGTACTCCCAGCCGGAGTACCAGTTGGTGCTGGCGACCTTGGTCACGTCGCCGGGCTTGGTGGCATGGATCATCTTGCCGTTGCCGATGTAGATGCCCACGTGGCCGGGCTTCCACATGAGGTCGCCGGGCTGCGGGTCGGACACGCGGGTGCCGGAGCCGCGCTGGGCCTCGGACGTGCGCGGCAGGCTCACGCCGAAGTGACCGTACACGTACTGGGTGAAGCCGGAGCAGTCCCAGCCGCTCGGGGTGTTGCCGCCGACGACATAGGGGACGCCCTGATACTGCAGGGCGAAGGCGATCATGGCCGCCACGCTGCCGGACGTCGAGGTGGACGCACTGGAAGCGGAGGTCGCGGCGGAGGAGGAACCGGTCGCCGTGGAGCTGGAGGAGCCGGTGGTTCCCGAGGACTTGGAGGACGAGCTGGACTTCGAGGACGAAGAGGAGCTGGAGGACGAGGAGGAAATGGAGCTGCGGGACGAGGCGCGGCTCGCGGCCTGCGCTGCTGCGGCCTGCGCGGCGGCCGCGGCCTGGGCCTGAGCTTCGGCTTCGGCCTGCGCCTTGGCCTCGGCGTCCTTCTCGGCCTGGGACTTGGTCTGCGGCACGCTCAGGGATTCACTCTCCCACGAGCTGTCGGTGTCCACGGACACGGACGCGGACTCGACCAGCAGGTCCACGTGCGTGGCGTTGAGTTTGGGGAACGAACGGGCGGACGTGACGGTGCCGCCGGCGGCCCCGTCCGCGGCGCCCGCCATGGGCACGGCGAACGTGAACATCGAGGCGGACGCCGCCGCCACGACTACCATCGCTTTAATACGTGCATTCATCTTCATCATCAGGGCACACCTTAACATACGAACCATGTCGCGTGAATGAACCGTGAAGAACGATCACGCTCAAACACATAGGGAACATTGGCGACACGCCGTGTTCCCTTTTGGGAGGAAAAGATCGGTGACGACCGATCGTCAACGTCAGTAGTGAATGTACTGGAAGTCGTGCACGTTGGTGAACGTGCGGCTGAACGTCCTGCCGTTGTAGGAGGCGCCGCATTCGGACGTGGTGACCGAACCGTCGGGGTTGATGGCCTCCACGATCGCCACGTGGCCGTACTGCGAGCTCGCGCCCTCCTGGCCCTGGCGGAAGACCATGATGTCGCCCACGTTGCGCGGGGTGTTGTCCACCCAGTAGCCGAGCGCGCGGGCGGAGTCGGCCCACATGTGGCCGTTGCCGTAGTGCGTGCCGACCGGCAGGCCGAGCTGGTGGCGGCGGATGTACACCCACCACGTGCACTGGCTGAACGAGTACGAGGAGCCATAGTCGTTGGTGGCATGGTTCGGGTTGAAGCCCTCCGGCAGATCCGCGGCGTTCGCGTCCATGAGCTGGGCCACCACGGGGTTGTCCGCGGCGGACTTGGACATCTTGGAGACGTCGAGCGAGGCGCTGTCGTCGCCCATGGACCACGAGGCGGCCGAGGCATCGGAACCGGAGACCATGGAATCGTCGAGCACGGTGCCGGAGTCCTGCGCGGCGTCGCCGTCGCCGGAGCCCTCGGTCGGGGCGGCTTCGGTGGATGCGGTGGTCGGCAGGGCCTTGCGGCTCTCGGAACGGGAGGCCACGCCGGAGGTGGCGGTGATCGCCGTCGCGGCGGTGACGGATTCGGTCTGGTCGGACTCGGCGAGCGCAGCGGAGCCGTTCAGCGGGTTGGCGAACGCGATGGCGCCCGCGGCGGTGCCGAACAGCGCGACGATCGCGGAGCCGGCCATCATGTGGTTCCTGCGGGCGGTGGCCTTGGCGGCCTGGCGCATGGCGCGGCGCGTCATGGGCGCCACTTCGTTGAGCTTGGCGGCCAGCGCAAGGTCAACGGCCGGTACGAAAAGTGCGGATGCGGAAGTGCTGTTGTTCGTGCGCTTGGCGCGGGCGGCCTTGGGGGCCTTGTGCGCTGCATGGCTCATAAACAATCACTCCTTGAACGCGATGGGGACGCACGGACCGGCGCGTCACACAACCATCACAAGTCGTAACCATACAACTCACATGTGTCATCCGTCCAATTCCCCGTGATCCGTCAGGTTGCACCATATATATAGGAACGGGGTTCGGGGTCGGGCGTGGGCCCTGATTTTCCGGCGCGGGCACGCTCCCCCATCCCGCACGCCACGGGGAGGGAACCGCCCGACGCCATCGGCGTGTCGCATTGGACATTCCATTACGGCCCGACCGCTTTCCGGCTACGCTGGTCCGTATGACTATTGAGATGACGATTCCCGCCGCATTGCTTCCCGAAGACGGCCGGTTCGGCTCCGGCCCAAGCAAGATCCGCTCCGAACAGGTCGACGCCCTCGCCGCCGCCGGCAAGACGATTCTGGGCACGTCCCACCGACAGCCGCCCGTGCGCCACCTGGTCGCCTCGATCCGCGAGGGGCTGGCCGCGTTCTTCTCCATGCCGGACGACTACGAGATCGCGCTCGGCAACGGCGGCGCCAGCGCGTTCTGGGAGGTGGCGTGCGCCTCGCTCATCAACCGCCGCGCGGCCTACGGCGTGTACGGCTCGTTCTCCAAGAAGTTCGCCCAGTCGGCGGCCAAGGCGCCGTTCCTCGAGCCGCCGGTGATCTACGAGGGCGAGCCCGGCACCTGCCGTCTGCCCGAATACACCGAGGGCGTGGACGCCTACTGCTGGGCGCACGACGAGACCTCCACCGGCGTAGAGGCGCCGATCCGCCGCGTGCCGGGCAGCGTGGATCAGGGTGCGCTCACCCTGATCGACGCGACCAGCGCCGCCGGGGCCCTCAAGGTGGACGTGCGCGAGACCGACGCCTACTACTTCTCCCCGCAGAAGGCGTTCGGCGCCGACGGCGGCCTGTGGGTGGCGGTCCTCTCCCCCGCCGCGGTGGAGCGCGCCGAACGCGTGGAGCAGTCCGCGTCGCTGGCCGGGGCCCGCCGCTGGGTGCCCCCGTTCCTGTCCCTGACGACCGCGCTGGCCAATTCCCGCAAGGACCAGACGCTCAACACGCCTGCCGTGGCCACGCTGGTGATGATGGAGAATCAGGTGCGCTGGCTCAACGACAACGGCGGCATGGCGTGGGCCACCGCGCGCTGCGCCAAGTCGGCCTCGCTGCTGTACTCGTGGGCCGAGCGCAGCGACTACGCCACGCCGTTCGTCAAGGACCCGGCCATCCGCTCGCATTCGGTGGTCACCGTCGACCTGAACGACGAGATCAACGCCTCGCAGGTGGTGGCGCTGCTGCGCGACAACGGCATCTACGACACGTTCGCCTACCGCAAGCTGGGGCGCAACCAGCTGCGCGTGGGCGTGTTCCCGTCCGTGGAGCCGTCCGACGTGGCCGCGCTCACCCAGTGTATCGACTACGTGGTCGAGCACCTGTAACCGGTTGGAATCCGCTTGTTGAAAGCCCGCCCGCTCAGGCATGCGCTTGGGCGGGCGGGCTTTCTCTTGCCGCCATCCGAACGGGCGGAGCGAGGCGAAGGCTGCGGGAACGCGGACGGCCGGAATCCGGATCGATCTAGAACGGGGTGGCGGCGAGCAGGAAGGCTCCCCGGCGGCCGCCGGACGGATCGTCCAGACGCTCAACGGCGAGACCGCCGGCGCCGGCCGGGATGAACATGGCGTCGCCACGTTCCAGCGTGCGCGCCCCCTCGTCGTCCGAGCAGCGCAGGCGGCCGTCGAGGCACAGCAGCACGCGCGGGCCGCGTTGGGGCAGATCGAATCCGGTCGCGCCGGCGAAGTCTCCGATCCGTCCGTACGTCAGCGCATACGCGTCGATCGGAGGACGGTATGCCGTGAGCCACGGGGAGACCGGCGACCCGTCCGTCCGTGCCGCCGCGCCTTCGCCGCCATCGCCGCCGACGCGCGGGTCGATCGGCACGGCGGGCGCGCAGTCGAGGCTGCGCAGCAGGTTCGGGATGTCCCGGTGCTTGACGGTCATGCCCGCACGCAGCACGTTGTCCGAGTTGGTCATGATCTCCGCGGCCATGCCGTGCAGGTACGCGTGCGGCTGGCCCGCCGGGATGAACACGGCGTCGCCGTCCTTGAGGCGCATCGGGTTCATGAGCGCCAGCGCCATCACGCTCGGGTCTCCGGGGAACGCCTCGGCGGCCACGAGCGCGTGCTCCAGCGCGAGCCCGACGCGCGCCCGGTCCGTCATGCGCCCGAGAGCCCGATGCAGCGCGTCCGCGATTCCCGAGGCCTCACCGGGGCCGGCGGTCACCGCCGTCCGGAAGGCCCGGAAAAGCCGCCGGCGCGATTCAGGCCATGCGATCGCCGCGTCCGGCATCATGGCGTCGCGTCCAACGTCGCCGGCGTCCCCTCCCCCGAGCGCGCGGGCCATGCGGACGGCCAGCGGATGATTCACGCCTGCGAGCGCGCGGGCCGCCAGATCGGGCGGCAGGAACCCGACGGACGCCGCGAACGATCCGAGCGCCACCACCATCTCGTGCTTGGCGAGCGTGTCCCGGAACGACCGTTCGGGCGCGTCGACCGGCACACCGGCGGACTGCTCGCGGTGGAATCCCGCGCGGGCCTCGAAGCCCACGGGATGCACCTGCAGGGACAGCGGCACGCGCGCGGCGATGATCTTGAACAGGTACGGCAGCACCGGGCCGTACGCGCGCGAGACCACGGGCCCCACCATGGCGTCGGGGTCGCGTCGGATCGCCTCGTCCAGCGGGATCGGCGCCCCGGACGCCGGACGCAGCAGGGACGGGGATCCGGCGTGGCCGGAGAACCACATTTCGGCGAGCGGGCCGGCGGCGCGCGGCCCGGCGTCCGATGAATCCAGCCGGAACAGCCGCTGCAGCCGCGTGCGCGAGCCCCACGCATAGCGCTTGGCGACCGGCTCGATCTCGATCACGCGCGGCTCCTTCCGACTCATCCGGCCATCGATCCGCCTCAAGCCTACCGTTGCGGTACAGTGAAGTCTATGAAGTTGGCGCCGATATTCGATCCCGCGGTGCGCAAGCCCGCCCCCAAGCCCATTCAGGTGGACCTGCAGAAAGCATTTCTGGCCGTCACCGCCGTATGGGTGGTGGCGCTGGTGGTCGCCACGATCCTGCTCGCCATGGAGGTGATCGGCATGCAGCCGCTCATCGTGTGCGTGGCGGGCACGGTCATCGGCATCCTCATGCTCATCTGGGAGCACTTCCACCGGTGGGACTACCGCCGGCTGGGCAAATAACGCTTACTGCGCGAGCGGCAGCGTGAGGGTGAACGTGCTGCCGGAGCCGGGCATGCTCCACACGGCGACGGTGCCGTGGTGGGTGAGCGCCACGTGCTTCACGATCGCGAGCCCCAGTCCGATGCCGTCGGCCGTGCGGTCGTTCTGCTGCGAGCCGCGGTAGAAGCGCTCGAAGACGCGCTCCTGCTCCGCCTTGGGAATGCCGACGCCCTGATCGATCACGCGCACCACCGCATGGGCGCCGTCCTTGGTCTTCGCCACGGCCACGTTCACCGTGCCGCCCTCGTTCGAATACCCGATCGCGTTCTCCACGAGCTTGGTGAGCGCCACGCGGATCTGGTCGCCGTCGCCGTTGACCGTGAGCTCCCGGTCGCCGCCCAAGGCGAGTTTGATCCCCTGCCCTTTGGCCGTGGCGGAAAGCGCGTCCACCACCTCGCGCGCCTGGCCGAGCAGGGAGAGCCGGTTGGCGCTGGACGGCACGATCGGCTCCTGCGCCTTGATGAGCAGCAGCAGATCCGAGACCATGCGGTTGAGCCGGCGGCTGGTGTGGCGCACCTCGCCGGCGTCCTCGGCGATGCGGGCCGGGTCGTCCGCGCTGTTGGCGATGTCGAACGACAGGCGCTCCAGCGCGGCGGTGGGCCTGAGCAGCTGCTCGGACACGTTGGTGATGAACGAGTCGCGCGTTTCGGCGAAGCGCACGGCGTCGCTCACGTCGTTGAGCAGCACGATCACGAAGCCGCCCACGCGCCCGACCGACACCTTGAGCCAGTTGGGGCGGGACACGCCCTGCGCCACGCCAGCGCCCGCGTCCCCGTCGTCGGACCGGCCGGGCGCGGTGTGCGTGGTCAGGTCGAACGTCTCCTTGCCGCCGGTGCGCCGCACGCGGTCCACGGCCTCGAGCACGGCCTTGTCCACGATCGCGTCGTCCCGCACCACATTGAACCGGTAGGCCTGCGGATTGCAGCGGATCACCTCGTCGTCCGCATCCACCACGATCGAGCAGAGCGGCAGCATGGACAGCAGCGACGCGGTCTCGTCGTCGAGGTCGTCCGCGTCCGCCTCGTCGCCGGACTGCCGCGAGGCTCGGTGGTCCTTGCTCCAACGGTGCCACCACGCCCCCACCATGCTGGTCACCGGCACGTTTCCCGTCTTCTCCGACACGCGGTCGTGCACCGCGCCGTACACCGCGAACCCCACGAACACCGCCACGGCCAGCGCGAGCAGCCCAAACACCACGAAAATCAGCGCATCCATACCTCCATTGTGGCAGACGAACGACGCGCGCAATGCCGCCGGACGTCTTTTTGCGTGAGCGCTCACGGCCGTTTCCGGACAAATTCCGGGGGAACAGGAAGGTGAACATTCAGCCAACACGCGGTTTCTTTTGCCGTTTCCTTTGGCGTGCATCGTTTTCAGCGAATAGAATGGCATAGGTTGTAACCTAAGAGGAAAGGCTCAAAATGCGCGTTATTTTCAATGAGGAGATGAAGGCCGTCGCCGATGATCTCGACCGCATGGCCCAGGACGTCAGCAAGGCGATCAAGGGCGCCGGCGCGGCGCTGCTCAACTCCGACGTTGAGGCCGCCCAGACCGTCATCGACGGCGACATCGAGATCGACGCGCTGGAATCCAGCGTGATCGACCAGTGCGTCAAGCTGCTGGCCAAGCAGAACCCGGTCGCCACCGACCTGCGCGTGGTCGTCTCCACGATCCGCCTGGCCGCCACGTTCGAGCGCATGGGCGATCTGGCCAAGCACGTGGCCGAAACCGCCCGCCGCACCTACCCGCAGTCCGCGCTGACCGACGAGGCCCGCCCGGTCGTCGAGCAAATGGTCGCGTTCCTGGACACCACCGCCGACCGTCTGCCGGCCATGCTGTCCGACCGCGACACCAAGATCGCCCAGCAGGTCATCCTCGACGACGACAAGCTCGACGAGCTGCACCACCAGACCTTCGACATCATGCTTTCGGACAACTACGACGGCGACAAGCAGCACCTCATCGACCTGGTGCTCTTCGGCCGCTTCCTGGAGCGCCTCGGCGACCACGCCGTGTCCGCCGCCCGTCGCGTGGTGTACATCGTCTCCGGCTTCGATCCGTCCAAGAAGCCGGGCCCGGACGAGGGCACCAACATCGACTGATCGCGCTGATCGCTGATCGCCGGTTTTCGGCGTTTCCGCAATCTCCGCAATCTCCATGCGAAGGCCGCTCGGGATAGTTCCCGGGCGGCCTTCGCGTATTCGAGTGCCCTCCTGAAGGACCGGGAGCGGGCACTCCCTGTCCAAGGCGTTCAGGAATGGCGGAATTGCAAGGATTATCACCGTCGTGGACAGGGAGTGGGCGCTCCCGGTCCGGATTGTCCGTGGCGGAGGGCGCGTCACACCTCGAAGCGCTCCCAGTCCTTGGATGCGGGGATGCGGCGGATCGGCGACAGCACCGCGATGAGCAGGCCCAGCACGCCGAACACGACGGTCGCCGACGCCATCACGGTGAACCCGCCGGGCACGTACTGCAGCGTCCAGCCGGCGGCCATCGGCGCGAACCCGCCCAGCAGACCGACCAGCGTTTCGAACACCGAGGAGACGCGACCCTGCATGTCCTCCGGTGTGCGGCCGTACATGAAGCCGAACAGGCCGGCGTTGAGCGTGGGCATCACGAGACCGATCGCGGACAGACACACGAAGATCGTCACGTACGAGGCGTCGAACACCAGCGGCGCGAAGCAGCACAGGTTGAATGCCGTGGAGGCGACGACGGTAGGGCCCACCGGCAGCCGGTCGGCGACCTTGCCGGCGAGGAACGCGCCAACGAGCGAGCACACGCCCATGCCGGTGAAGATGAGGCCGATCCTGAAGCCGCTCTCCCCGTCGGCGATGAGCTTGAGCTGCGCCGCAGTCTCCAATCCGGCGAAACCGATGTTGAGCAGCGCGCCGAAGAGGATGATCCACGGCAGGGTCGCGCGCGTGAGGGTCCAGCGCCAGCCGGCGGCGAAGTCGGCCGCGAAGTTCGCAAGGAACGACCGACGGGATGCTGCTGTCACGGCGGCGGGTACGGCGGAGTCAGCGGCATCGGCGGGTTCGGCGATGTCCCCGGCCGCCTCGCCCCGCTTGGGCAGCAGCGCCGAGCATGCGCCGCCGACGAGGGAGACGACGGCGGAGACGGCCATGGGCAGCCACGCCGCGACGCCGAACAGCGCGCCGGAGACGGGGCTGGACGTGAGCGCGACCGCCGACTCGCGGCCCTCGCGTACGGCCTGCGCCTTGGCGAACCGTTCGGTGGGGATGAGCGATCGCAGGATGGCGTCCGTGGAGGCGCCGAGCAGGCCGGAGATCATGCCGAGCACGAGCACGGCGACGACCAGAACGGGCACGGTGAGCGTGCCGGTCGCCACGCAAACCGCCAATACGGCGGCGACGGCGCACTGGCCGAGCCCCTGACCGATCATGAGCCTGCGGCGGTCATGGCGGTCCACGATCACGCCGCCGACGGGCATGAGCACCATCATGACGACCATGGAAACGGTGGCGAGCGCGCCCGCCACGAATTCGGAGCGGGAGATCTCGAAGGCGATGAGCGGCAGGGCGAAGGTCTGGAGGGCGTCGGCGAACACGTCGGCGGTGTCCGCGGTGAACCACATGGCGTAGTGCGGCGTGCGCCACAGGGACCGGGCTTGAGGCTTGGCCTCCGGGGCATCGGCGGCGACGGATGAGGGGATGGATTGGCTGGACATGATGATTCCTTAACGGTAAAACACGCGGGTAAACGCGCGCGATATGGCTGCGGATGCGCAAACGCAAGCGGGCCGGCGCAAACGGACCGGCGCGTGGCTGAACGGCGGCAACAGCACATGCGGCCGCAACGGCGAACGCATGGCGATGTGAAAGGAACGAGCCGGCTTCCGCGCATCGCATCGCGGCACGGCACGGCATGGCGGCGTCGTCGACATATGGCATGGTGATCGGTCATCGGCCTGCGCCCCGCGCGATACGGAAAACACCGCACAGCGCGGAGGGCGCGGCAAACCCGTGCGACGCGACCCCGCCGGCATTGCACTCAGCCGGAACCGGGCGCCGCGCGCCTCACCGTCCAACAACCGTATGAATCAGCGGTCCTCTTCGGTCATGATGATCATGACGACTCCTTAGAAACCCGGCCGGCACCCTCGCCGCCCGGAATCAAATGATGCGTCCAGCGTATCATGCCCCCCATGCGCGCCAAATTCCGGCGGGTTCCCCGGCAGCATACGGCCGGTCACAGTTCCGCGTCGGCCCAGTCGGAGGGCGCGGGAATGGTGCGCAGGGACGTGAGGGCCGTGATGGCGAGCGTGACGAGCGCAAAGACGCAGCACATGACCATCACGCCGTGGAAGCCCGGACCCGACTGGAGCATCCACCCGACGAGCGCCGGGACGAAGGCGCTGAGCATCACCGCCCCCGTGTTGAGCACGGCGTCGGCGCGCCCTTGCATGCGCACGGGGATCTTGCCATAGATGAAGCCGAGCATGCCGGCGTTGTCCGCGGGAAACAGGAACGAGGATACGGTCATGCACGCGAGGATGACCGCGTAGTCGGCGCTGACCGTCATGGACACCAGACAGGCGGTGAACACCACGCAGTTGGCGATGCTCACCAGACCGGAGGGGAACGTGTCGCTGATCTTCACCGCGCATAGGGATCCGAGCAGCATGCCCACGCCGGCGCCCGTGTCCACCAGACCGATGAGCACCGGGTCCGTGCCGCGCGCGGCGAGCATGAGCGACACGCCCAGCGTCTCCGCATAGCAGGCGACGTTCATGACCGTGGCGGACACGGTGAACCACAGGAAGCGGGGTTTGCCGGCCGCCCACGCGAGCCCCTCCCGCAGGCTGGACCAGAAGGACTGGCGGGACCGAGACTCGCCGTCGCGGGTCGGGTCGTTCGCCGGCAGTCCGATCGCGGTGAGGGAACTGGCGGCGTGCAGCGCGGCCGCGCCCAGAAACGGCACGGACGAGGACGCCCGGTACAGCGCGCCGGCGATGGCGCCGGAGGCCATGCCGAGCACCGATTCGCGGGTTTCGCGCATGGCGTGGGCGCGGGCGAAGGTTTCGAGCGGGATCAGGGATTTGAGGATCGCGTTGTTCGACGGGCCGAGCAAACCGGTGTTGAGCGCGAACAGCACCATCAGCAGCCCGAAGGTGATCGGGTTCAGCGCGTGCAGCCACAGACCGGCCGCCGTGACGAGCGCCAGCGCGGTGCCTATGCCGCCGAGCCAGAGCATCATGCGCCGGCGGTCGTGGCGGTCGGCCAGCACGCCGCCGAACGGCATGCACAGCATGGCGACGACCTGTCCCGCGGCGACGGTCAGGCCCGCGACGAACTGGGAATTCGACAGGGACAGGGCGATGAGCGGAACGGCGAACAGCCTCAGCTGGCGCGAGAAGGAATCCGCGGAGTCGGAGGCGAACCACAGGCGGTAGCGGCGGGATTTCCACAGGGAATGGCTGGGTTGCGCCATGTTCGGGGCCTCCTTGGAGGAATCCGATGCACGGAATCATGGTGCCGTTGTTCCGTGAGTCGGAAAACCAACATCACCGATCATACCCGCACACGACCGGCCGCCATTTTCCGGGGAATCGGCAGCCCAATCGCACAGACTGCGGATTCACGGAACGGGAACGCCCTCGTTCCGTGAGCCGGATGCGCGGAGCAGCATGCCCCGGATATGTCAAGGGGATAACGCCAAAGGGGCCGTTTCCACGGCATATCACCATGGAAACGGCCCCTTTCGACGTCAAATGACCTCAGAGACTCACTTCTGGCCCTGGGCGGCGACGGCGGCGGCACCGGCGGCGGCGGCCTCCGGGTCCAGGTACTCGCCACGCGGCTTGATCGGCTTGAAGTTCTCGTCCAGCTCGTAGAGCAGCGGGATGGCGGTCGGGATGTTGACCTTGGCGATCTCGTCCTCGGACAGGTTGTCCAGCATCTTGACGATGGCGCGCAGGGAGTTGCCGTGGGCCGCGATCAGGACGGTCTTGCCGGCGCGGAGCTCCGGCTCGATGGCGGACTCGAAGTACGGCTTCACACGGTCGACCACGTTGGCCAGGCACTCGGCCTCCGGCACCGGATCGCCGGCGTAGCGCGGGTCGTTGTTCTGCGCGTACTGGTCGTTCGGGTCGATCTCGGGCGGCGGGGTGGCGTAGGAGCGGCGCCACAGCATGAACTTCTCGTCGCCGTACTCCTCGCGGATCTGGGTCTTGTTCTTGCCCTGCAGGGCGCCGTAGTGGCGCTCGTTGAGGCGCCAGCTGCGCTCGACGGGGATCCACAGGCGATCGGCCGCGTCAAGGGCGATGTTGGCGGTGTTGATGGCGCGACGCAGCAAGGAGGTGAACACGATGTCCGGAAGGACGTTCTTCTCCTTGAGCAGCTCGCCGCCGTGCTTGGCTTCGGCTTCGCCCTGCTCGGTCAGCGGGACGTCCACCCAGCCGGTGAACTGATTGGTCTTGTTCCATGCGCTCTGTCCGTGACGGAGCAGTACTAGTTTGTAAGTCATAGTTCGCAGTCTAGCGCCCGGCACGGCCAAAATCGAGGGTCGCGCGGCCGATTGTCCGGCCTTTGGGCGGCGATGGGCGCGGCGTTCACCGACCGTTCACCGACCGGACGCGCCGACCGGCATTCCCGACAGCTCCGGCGTAAGAAAACCACCGGCATGGGACCGGGCCGACCGGGGGCGCGGTTCATGCGGCACGCCGGCCGCACATCGACCGGACATCGACCAGACATCGGTCGGAACGCCGAATAGCGTGCGGGATGCGGCGTGCAGCCCGCGCACGGACGGCCACAAGGCAATGTGTGCCACGACTACATGCTCGCCAACGGGTGCGACCCACGCACGGACGGCCACAAACCGACGGCTACACACCGAGGAACAAGCCGGGCACCATGGCCGGCAGCACCGCGCACAGCACGAACAACGCGGCGAACGCCAGACTCTGCCCACTGGCGGCCATGAACGCCGGCCGGAACGCACGCGCCCATGCACACCGGGCCAGACGCCACGGCAGCACCGCGCCGGCGATCAGCATAGCCGCGGCGCCGACCGCGCCCCACAGCAGCCATCCGGCCGCCGCGCCCACGAGCACCTCCGAGGCCGCGCAGACCGCGAGAGCCGCCCGGGCGGCCCGCTCCCCCAGCCGGACCGCCAGCGTGCGCTTGCCGTGCGCGCGGTCGTCGTTCAAGTCCCTCAAGTTGTTGACCATGAGCAGCATCACGGCGTTGAGCCCACAGCAGACGGCCCCGAGCGCGCCGGGCGGGTCGAGGCCGCCGGTCAGGGCGTATTCGGTGCCCAACACCGCCGCGAGGCCGAAGAACGCGAACACCGAAAGCTCCCCGAATCCGGCGTATCCGTAGGGGTGGCGTCCGCCCGTGTAGAACCATCCGGCGAGCAGGCTGACCGCGCCCACCGCCAACAGCCACCACGCGCGGGTGACCGCAATGGCGGCCAAGCCGCAGACGCATGCCGCCCCGGACGCGACGCCGGCGGCCGCAAGCACCAGCCGCGGCGGCACGCCGGATGCGACGAGCCGCTGGAACGCACCGGGACGGGACGGATCCGCACCGGAGCGCACCGATGCCTTCGCCGTTGGTTCCCCGCTCGATTCCCCGCTCGACTCCCCGCGGTTGGCGTCGCTGCCGCGAATGCCGTCCGAATAGTCGTTGGCGAAGTTGACCGCAATCTGCAGGAGCAACGCCACCGCGGCGCACAGGACGGTCACCACCCAGAACCGGGATCCGAACATCTGGTAGCGCATCTGCGCCGCCGTGCACCACCCGGGCTGGGGGAAGAGTTCGGGGCAGGCGGGCGGCAGGACGGATCGCCACGCGGCGGCCGCACCCACGGCCACGGGCGCGATCGACGCCGGCAAGGTGCGCGGACGGGCGCCGACGAGCCAGAGACATGGGGAAATGCGGGAGGAAGTCGTCATGCCTCCAATATAAGCGGCCAGCCAAGGCCCTGGGACGACGGCGGATCGTGGACGGCGAAGACATCCGGGGACATGGAGCGCCGGGGTGCCAGCCGAAATACCGGCCAGACTGTCGACCGTGACACTGACCGTGACGGAGCGCGGACGGTCAACGTCACGGCATCTCAAAACCGTTGGAATTCCGCGGTTTTCGCATTGCAACTACGGACGGGACGCGGCCACTGTCACGGCCATTGTCATGTCTCCGGTCACCGTCACGCCGCAGCGCCACCGTAACAACACCGCCGCAGCACACGAACGACTACAGGACAGGCAAACCTTGATCTCTGACCTAGCGAAACGGGTGGAACCCCGCATCGACCGCCTGAAAACGGCGGAACGACATTGCGTGGAAGCGTGGTTTCGGTGTTCCTTGCCTGCGCATGCGGTCAGAAATCGGCATGCACCCGCAGAAAACGAAAAGGCCCTCCCAGCGGAGAAAATCCGCCAAGGAGGGCCTTGGGAAACGGCCGAATCGGCTCAATCGGCCACCGGCCGGCAGCCGATTAAGCCGTCGGCCGGCCGCGCGTCAGCCGACGAGGGGCTTGACGAGCGGGAACGTGATGGTCTCGCGGATGGTGGCACCGGTCAGGGCGATGAGCAGGCGGTCGATACCCATGCCCATGCCGCCCGCCGGGGGCATGCCCACGCCGAGGGCCTCGAGGAAGTCCTCGTCGATGTCGCAGGCCTCCTCGTCGCCGGCGAGCGCGTCCTTGGCCTGCGCCACGAAGCGTTCGCGCTGCACGATCGGGTCGTTGAGCTCGGAGTAGCCGGTGGCGAGCTCGAAGCCGCGCACGTAGAGGTCCCACTTCTCCACCACGCCGGGCTTGGAACGGTGACCCTTGACGAGCGGGGAGGTCTCGACCGGGAAGTCGCGCACGAAGGTGGGCTCATAGAGCTTGTCCTCGTAGAAGTGCTCCCACAGGTGCTCGACGAGCTTGCCGTGGTTCTCCACCTCGTCGCGCTCCACGCCGAGCTTGTCGGCGATCTCGCCCAGATGCTCCACGGAGGTGCCGGGGTTGTCCGGGCCGCCGTTGGGCACGATCTCCTCGCCGAGCGCCTCGGACAGGGAGCCGTACATGCTCATGGTCTTCCACTCGCCGCCGAAGTCGTACTCGGTGCCGTCGAGCAGCGTGACCTTGTGGGAGCCGTAGACGTCCATGGCGGTCTTCTGCACGAGCTCCTTGACGAGCTGGCCGATCGTGTCGTACGTGCCGTACGCCTGATACGCCTCGACCATGGTGAACTCGGGGGCGTGCGTGGCGTCGACGCCCTCGTTGCGGAAGTCGCGGTTGATCTCGAACACGCGGTCGATGCCGCCCACGAGGCAGCGCTTGAGGAACAGCTCCGGGGCGATGCGCAGGTAGAGGTCGAGGTCGAACGCGTTCATGTGTGTGGTGAACGGTCGGGCCGCGGCGCCGCCGTGGATGGTCTGCAGCATGGGGGTCTCGACCTCGAGGAAGTCGTGGCTCGCGAAGGTGTGGCGCAGGGAGGCGACGGCCTTGGAGCGGTTGCGCACCATGTTGCGGATCTTCTCGTCCGCGATCATGCCGATGTACGGCTTGCGGGTGCGGGTGTCCTCGTTGAGGTCCTTGTGCAGGGCGGGCAGCGGCTGCAGCGCCTTGGCGGCGATGGCCCACTCGGTGGCGAACACGGACAGCTCGCCGGTCTTGGAGGCGATCACGCGGCCCTTCAAGTACAGGTGGTCGCCAAGATCCACGAGCTGCTTGAACTGCTTGATGGAGTCGGCGCCGATCTCCTTCTTGGAGATCATGCCCTGGATTTTGGTGCCGTCGCCCGCGGCGAGCTGCACGAAGCACAGGCCGCCGGCATTGCGCAGGAACAGGACGCGGCCGGCGATGCCGACCATGTCCTCGGTCTCCTGACCAGGCTCGAGCTTGCCGTCGTACTTGGCGCGGACCTCCTCGATGGTGGCGGTCACGTCCAGATGCACCGGGTACGGCTGCATGCCGTCCTTGAGCATCATGGCGCGCTTGGCGACGCGCATCTGCACCTGCTCGGGGTGCGCGAGCGGGCCGAACTCCTTGTTGGAGGGGTCCACGGCCTCGTCCAGCGTGGCGCCGTTCTCGATCTTCTCGCGGATCGTCGCGTCCTGCTTCAGGAGCATTTCGGCGCGCTCGACCGTGGTCATCTGGGGCACGGCGGGGGTTTCGGGATTTTCAGCGTTTTCGGTAACGTTCTCTACTGCTTCAGCCATGATTGCACAGTGTAGTGTGCGGCGAGTACTTGCCTTGCCCGTCATTTTCCGACACCGCGAAAACGGCGGAATTCCGGGCGGCACGCCGATGAATTGGCGTTCGCCTCCAATACGTGTACTATTACCTCCTGTTGCCAAACGGGCTGTAGCGCAGCTTGGTAGCGCGCTTCGTTCGGGACGAAGAGGCCGCGGGTTCAAATCCCGCCAGCCCGACCGGTACAACCGGATCGCTGATTCAGCGGTCCGGTTTTTTCATATTCGCACGGGCCAAATCACGGCTCCGCAAATCACGGCTCCGGCCCACGGATCGGCCTATAGACCCACGGATCATGGACCGCACGGCTCCGGCCCGCACTCCCCCATGCCCCGGCCCATGCGACCGATCCATGACCCGGCTCACGGCTCCGGCCCGCACGATCCCTCCCCGCCGCCCACTCGTATGCCCGGCGCGATAAGCTGGGCCACGCTTTTGTGAGCGCTCCCAACAGCGCCCAACGGCTCCCAAACATCCCACACATCACAAGTCACAGAGGGAAGACCATGAAGAAAAGCCTGCTCGCGCTGGCCTCCGGCGCGTTCATCCTCGGCGCGGCCGAATTCGTCATGATGGGCATCCTGCCGCAGGCCGCCGCGACCATGGGCGTGGACATCCCCACCGCCGGCCATTTCATCTCCGCGTACGCGATCGGCGTGTGCGTGGGCACCCTGATCCTCGTGTTCGGCCGCAAAGTGCCGCCGAAGAACCTCGTCATCCTGTTCATGGTGATCGCGCTGGTCGGCAACCTGCTGTCCGCGGTCTCCCTCAACGCGCCCATGCTCATCGCCGCGCGCTTCATCGCGGGTCTGCCGCATGGCGCGTTCTTCGGCACGGCCACGCTCATCGCCAAGACGCTGGCGGACCCGGGCAAGGAGGCGCAGTCGATCGCCGCGATGGTGACCGGCCAGACCGTGGCCAACATGCTCGGCGTGCCGGCCGGCACGCTCATGGCCGAATCGGTCTCGTGGCGCCTCGCGTTCGCGCTGCTGGCCGCGTGGGCCGCCATGACCATCGTCCTGACGCTCGCGTGGATCCCGTTCGTGCCGCCGATCAAGGACGCGGGCATCGCCGGCCAGTTCCGCTTCCTCACCCGCCGCGGCCCGTGGGTGATCCTCGCGGCCGTGTTCACCGGCAACGCGGGCGTGTTCTGCTGGTGGAGCTACGTCTCCCCGTGGCTGCAGAAGACCGGCGGCTGGCCGAGCGACCTGGTGCCGTTCCTCATGATGCTCGCCGGATTCGGCATGGTGGTGGGCGGCCAGATCGGCGGCAAGATCACCGACCGCTGGCGCCACGCGGGCACGGCGGCGCTCGGTCAGGCGTTCTCCCTGACCGGCCTGATCATGGTGCTGCTGCTGCCGGGCAACCACGGGACCACTGCGATGCTCACGTTCTGGATCGCGTTCGGCCTGTTCTTCATCTCCGCGCCCCAGCAGCTGCTCATGACCGAGGCCGGCCGCGGCGGCGGCGAGCTCATCGCGGGCGCGGCCGTGCAGGTGGCGTTCAACTTCGGCAACGCGGTCGGCTCGATCGTGGGCGGCGCGATGCTCAACGCCTTCGCCATGGACTACCGCTTCACCGGCCTCGGCGGCGTGCCGCTGGCCGCGCTGTCCGTGGGGCTGCTCGCGTTCTACTCGTGGCGCTGCGAGACGGACACCGAGGCGGCGGACCGCCTGCGCGAGGTGAAGGTGGGCTAAGCGCCCCGGTCGCCCCAGCTGTCTCCCTATATGGCTTGCCCCGGTCGAAACGGACGATTCCACGGCTCGAATCGTCCGTTTCGACCGGGGCAAGCCATATCAATCGCATGATCCACCGCAACTGTGCGCAACATCACAGGCCGCCGCGCGCGAACACGGGGGCCGGGAGGCGCCGGCCGGCCTAGACTGTCGAGAGGAGTAGTATCACCGCTTTTTCGAGGTCACCAAGGAGGCTGGCATGGCGGATCATTTCGACGCGAACGCGTTCCTCAAGGGTCTGGACGCGATCTTCGACGCGCACGAGCAGGCCAAGAAGGCGGAGCCCTATCTGCTGCAGGCGCTCACGGACGCGGAGAACGCGCACGACGAGGCCGGGCAGCTCACCGTGCTCAACGAGATCATGGGCTTCTACCGTTCGCAGTCGCGCCACGACGACAACCAGTGGATGGTGCAGCGGGCGCTCGAACTCGCCTCGCGCATGGGCATCGAGGGCACGGAGGCGTGGACCACCACGCTCATCAACGCGGCCACGAGCATGCGCGCCGCCGGCAAGTACGACCAGGCCGAGGACCTGTACCGCCAAGCGCTCGACTCCGCGCTGAAGACCTACGAGCCGACCGACCGCCGCCTCGCCGCGCTGCACAACAACCTGTCGATCCTGTACAGCGAGACCAAGCGGCTCGACAAGTCCGAGGCGGAGCTGCGCGAGGCGCTGCGCATCCTCGAGTCCTCCTCCCCCAACGCGAACGAGGATCTGGACGTGGCGTCCACGCACACCAATCTGGCGCTCACCCTGCTCGCCGAGGACAAGACTGAAGGCGCGGCGGCCCACGCCAGGAAGGCGCTGGAGATCTACCGCGACGGCCACCTCGAGCACAGCGCGCACTACGCCTCCGCGCTGGCCGGATACGCGCAGGTGTGCTACCACACGTCGCTGTTCGTGGACGCGGTGGACGCGTACCGCCATGCGCTCGCGGTGATCGAGGAGTGCTACGGCACGGACAACGACTACTGGCGCGTCACCGAATCGAACCTCAAGGACGCGATCCGCGCCGCCAGGGAGCTCGGCATGAAGGTGCCGGACGAGAACCCGTACGCGGGCGGCAGGGGCAAGGCGGAGCAGCCGGAGGACACCACTGCGCTGGCCGCGGCACCGGCCCCGACGGCCTCGGACGCGCTGCTCAAGGACGACAAGGCCGAGCAGGCGGACATCGCCGCCACGCTCGACCGCAAGCCCATGACCGGCCTGCAGCTCGCGAAGGCCTACTGGCAGGCGTACGGCAAGCCGCTCATCGAGGAGAAGTACCCCGAGTACAAGGGCCGCATCGCCGCGGGCCTCGTGGGCCACGGCTCCGAATGCTACGGCTTCGACGACGAGATCTCGCAGGACCACGACTTCGGCCCCGGCTTCTGCCTGTGGCTCACCGCCGAGGACTACGCGAAGATCGGCGAGCAGCTGCAGGCCGACTACGAGGCGCTCCCCCAGACGTTCGAGGGCTACGGCCCGCGCGAGCAGACCGCGCGGGCGCAGGGCGCCGGCCGCCGTGTGGGCGTGTTTGAGATCGGCGCGTTCTTCGAGTCGATCACCGGATACGCCGAGGCGCCCGCCGATGACGCGCCGCACGAGTGGCTCATGCTCGACGAGGCCACGCTGGCCGCGGCGACGAACGGGCAGGTGTTCACCGACCCGCTGGGCCGCTTCTCCAAGGTGCGCCAGGGCTTCAAGATGATGCCGCAGGACGTGGTGCTCTCGCTCGTCTCCCGCAGGCTCGGCATGATCGCGCAGGCCGGCCAGTACAACCTGCCGCGCATGCTCAAGCGCGGCGACGGCGCGGCCGCGTGGCTGTCGATCGGCGAATTCGTCAAGGCGACCGCCTCGCTGGTCTACCTCATCAACAACCCGGTGTCCGTGGGCTACCTGCCGTACTACAAGTGGAGCTTCGCCGCGCTGCGCAAGCTCTCGCGCCGCATCGCCACGGTGCTCGGCGACGTGCCCGAGCAGCTCGAGACGGTCATGCGCCTCGGCTCGGCGGCCTGCTACGGCGGCGCGGCCTTCGGCGAGGGCGGCAAGGGCGCGGGCCCGGCGATCGAGCAGATCAACCGGACCGTGGAGAACATCTGCGCCGAGATCGTCAAGACCCTCAACCGCGAGGGCCTGACCACGTCGTCCGAAACGTTCCTCGAATGGCAGCGGCCGTACGTCGAGGAGCACATCGAGAGCGCCGACCCGGCGCTGAGGAGCCTGTGATGGCGGAGAATGCAATGGCGGAGAGCATAATGGCGGAGAATGCGATGAGCGAGGAGAACAAGCCGGCCGGCGACGACGAACTGGCCGAGGCGATCGTGCGCCACGAATGGAACCAGTTCCAGAACACCAACAACGAGGGCGGACGCGCGTCCTGCCAGGGCAACTGGCCCGTGTTCCATCAGATGCGCCTGAGCCAGTTCCTCACGTGGCCCGAAGGCCTGCGCCGCAGCTACGCGGACGATCTGGACGAGGCCGACCGCGTGGGCCGCAACCTCGTCACCGAAAAGTACGGGCGCATGATGGCCTCGACAGCGCCCGAGCAGTACCGTAAGACCATCGAGCCGTACATTCCGAAGCTGTCCGCGGAGCGCGTGGCGAGGCAGGAGGCGGTCATCCGCCGGCAGGTGGCGTGGGCGGCCGACTTCCGGGCGCGCTACCCGCATCTGGGCGAGGCGATGCGCGTGCTCACCACCGCGGAGGACACGCCGGACAAGACGTCGTTCGAGACGTATCTGCGCGGCGAACTCGGCACGTATTCCGACCGCACGCTCGCGCTGTACGAGGTGATGGTCGAGGCGCGTCGCAAGGCCGGGGAGAACCTCACCGAGCTCACGATCCTCAACACCGTGCGCATCGGCGGGTTCGACGGGCTGGACGACGCGGAGGCGCAGCTGGCCCGCGCATAGTGCCGCGCATTATCGCAAACTTGTGATCATGCGTCTCCGAGAGTGGCGAAAGACCCGATTTGAGCCCGTCGGGGACGCATCATCACAAATTTGCAAGGATCGGTTTGGGAAAGGAAGCGCGCATACGGACTGGGCGAAGACGCGTGGATCGGCGCCGAGGCGGGTGGCGCCGCAACGCATGATGCCGCGGGCGGTTCGGCTCGTGAGGCTGGTCGTTGCAACCGCGGCGATCTGGACGGTGTTGGCCGTGCTTGGCGCGCTCATGACGCCGCCGTGGCGGTCGCAGCCGTATGATCGGCACGTCACGCCGGATTCCCCGGACACGTCGGTCGTCTCCTCGCTGACCGGGTCTGGCACGCCGGTCGGCACCTATGCGGTGAGGGAATCCACCGTCACCGTGCCGTTGACCGACGCCGTGAGCGTGCGGGCGATCGTGCGCGAACCGGTCGGGGCGACCGGCGACCGTCCCGCCGTGCTGTTCCTGCACGGGGCCGGCACCGACGAAGCCGGCGAGGCCTACGGCGACATCGCCCCGCAGCTCGCGAGCGCCGGCATCGTGACCATGGTGCCGGACAAGCGCACGGACAACTACAGTCTTACGCACCGTGACTACGTTGCCATGGCGCACGACTACGAGAAGGCGTTCGACGCGCTGCGCGCCCTGCCGGGCGTGGATGCGGCGAGGACCGGCGTGTACGCCGAGTCGGAGGGCACGTGGATCAGCTCGGTGATGACCGCCGAGCGGCCGGACGTCGCGTTCACCGTCATCGCGTCCGCGCCGGTGTATTCGGGCCGCGAGCAGCTGACCGCGGCGGCGAGCACGTACTTCGCGCGCACGGGCGTGCCCGGCCAGATCGCGGCGGACATTCCCAAGGTGGCGGTGCTCGACTACTCGTTCGCGCACCTCGACTACGCGGACTTCGACGCACTGCCGAACTACGGCCGTCTCACGCAGCCCGCGCTGGTGACGTACGGCACGCTCGACGCGTCCATGCCCGTCGAACAGGGGGCCTTGGAGATCCGCGACCGGGCGCGCGACGGCTCGGGCAACGCCAACGTCACGCTGCGCTACTACCCGGCAAACCATCAGCTGCGCGTGGGCTCCGAGCTGGACGAGCCCGGCCTGCCGCTCGACGGGCGGTATGTGTGCGACGTCGCCTCGTGGATTCAGGGCGCCGCGGCGGGCACTCCGGCGGATGGCTGGTCCACGCCGATGACGGCGGGCGCAACGCCGGACCAGCTCTTCGCCACGGACGAACCGGGCGACGCGGACGGGTCCATGGAGCCCGGGCCGCTGTCGCTGCGGTCGCTCGCGCAGGTGGCGGTGTTCATGGTCGGCGGGCCGGCGTTGCTGCTCATGGCCGGCATTGCGGCGGCGATTATGGCGTTCGTGCGAATGCCGGTACGGGCGCCGGGCTCACCGGCATGGCGTCGGACGGCAGCTTCCGAGGCGGTGGACATGCGGGCGGCAGCCCGGTCCGGTCCGCGGGGCACGCACGATATGCACGGTCTGCATGATTTGCACGGACTGCACGGCCTGCACAGTCTCAACGATCCACGCGGACTCAACGATCGGCTGGGCGTCCGGACCGGCCTGTTCGGCAAGGGCGCGGCGGTCCGGCTGGCGGCGCTGGGGATCGCCACCGTTGTGGCGCTGTACCTGACCGTCGCCTATGTGGGACTCATGACGATGGACGCGCTGCAACTGCGGTCCGATCCCCCGCTGTTCGACGGCGGGTGGGCCATGATGCGCGCGCTGTCGGCGGCGGTGGCCCTTCTGTGGGCGTCGCTGCTGCTGCGGCTGTGGGACGGGCGGCGTGCCGATCGGGAAACAGCGGACGCGCACGCGCACGGCCTTGCCTGCGGCTTCTCGCATGGCTTCGGCGGGTGGGCGATCGCCGCCGTCACGCTCACGGGCGCGGCGCTGGCCACCGGCGCGCTGGTGTTCTGCGGCATGTTCGCGCTGTGATGCCCCGGAGAGGTTCCACAGGGCTTTCTCGGGGTGGCTCTTTCCGGGAATGACGGAGGAAACCCTTAGCGGAACAGGCGCCCGCGCAGGGCGTCGGCGCCGGTGAACTGAATGCCGGTGAGTCCCACGGTTCCGGCGGCGTCGGCGTTGCGGGCCTTGTCGTCCACGAACGCGGTGGTCGCCGGGTCGACGCCGAAGCGGTCGATCGCGCGGCGGTAGATCTCCGTGTCCGGCTTGTGGATGCGCTCGGCGCTGGAGACCACCACGTCGCGCAGCAGGCCCAGGGCGGGGAACGCCTCGCGCGCCGCGTCCACGTACTTGACCGTGAAGTTGGTGAGCCCCCAGCAGCGCACGCCGGCCGCGTCGAGGTCGTGCAGCAGCGTCTCCATGCAGGGGATCATGCCGGCGAGGGCCATGCGCTGGCGCTCGAAGTACACGCGGAACACCCACGCGACGGCCGGGCCGTGGTGCGCCTCGTAGTCGGCGAGGATCTTCTCCTCGCTCCAGCCGAGGTCCGAGAGCTCGTCGTAGTGCCAGAAGCCGTACTCGTCCGCGCGGTCGAAAAACATGTCGATCACGCCGGGCGGGTACTGGCCCTCGAGCGGGATGCGCGGCCGCCAGTCGAGCAGCACGTCGCAGAAGTCGAAGATCACATCGGTGTACGCGGGCGCGGGGGCATGCGCGGCCGCGGCGAAAACGGCGGAAACGGGAGCGTTGTCTGTCATACGAGCCACCTTACCGCCACCTTACCGGGGAACGGGCGTGCGCGTGGCGGACAGGCGCACGTAGCCGGAATGGTGCATGGTGAAGCGGATGCGGTCCGCGAGGTAGCAGTCGACGGCCCGCTCGCACGGCCGGTCGAGCGCGTCGCGGGCGATGCGCCGGATCCGCACCAGCGGCGTGCCGGGGGCCGCGCCGAGCTTGGAGGCGATGTCCGCGTCCGCCGCGATCGTCTCCATCGTCTCGTCCACGGCCACCGGATGCACGTCGTAGTACCGCTCGAACATGGTGTAGAACGGCTCGGTCAGGTCGCGCATGAGGAACTGCGGGAACAGGTCGGCCGGCAGGCGGCTGGCCTCCACGCTCAGCGGCTCGCCGTCGATGAGCCGCAGGCGCGTCACGTCGTAGATCATGGGCGAGGGCCCGGCGAGTTCGAGCAGACGCACGTCGGACGGCGAGGCGGGCGTGATGACCGCGCGCAGCACCACCGAGGAGAGTGTGAAGCCCTGCCGCCGGGCGATGACGGGCAGCGACTCGGACGTGTTGAAGTTGCGTTCGAGCCGCCGGTCCGCCACCACGATGCCGCCGCCGCGCCCGATCTTGCGGATCACCTCGTGCGTGGATTCGAGGCTCGCCAGGGCGACGCGCAGGTCGGAGCGGCTGATGCCGAAGTCGGCGGACAGGCCGCGCTCGGAGCCGAGCTTCTCTCCCGGTTCGAGCTCGCGGTCGCGGATCAGCGAGCGCACGCGGTAGATGATCTCGCTGACCGGCATGCGGTGCCGCGACCCGTCCATGGCGCCCGTCACAGTCCGAGCGTGGCGAGCGTCTTGGTGAAGCCGTCCATGAACCAGTCGACGTCGGACTCGCTGAAGACCAGCGGCGGGCGGAGCTTGAGGATGTTGCCGAAGCGGCCGCACACGGAGGTGAGGATGCGGTTGTCGCGCAGGGTTTCGAGGATGTCCAGCGCGGCCTTCTGGTCGGGCTCCTTGGTGCCGGGCTTGACGATCTCGCAGCCGATGTACAGGCCCGCGCCGCGCACGTCGCCGATGCACGGGTGCGCGTCCATGAGGCCCGCGACGGCCTGCTTGAACACGGCGCCCACGCGCTTGGCGTTGCCCATGGTGTCCTCGTCGCGCATCACGTCGAGCACGGCCTGCGCGGCGGCCATGCACACCGGGTTGCCGCCGAACGTATTGAAGTACGGGATGGAGCCGGCGAACGGCTCGAGCACCTCGTGGCGGGCGGCCATGAGGGAGGTGGGCAGGCCGTTGGCCATGGGCTTGCCGGAGGTGACCAGATCCGGCACGATGCCCTGGCGGCCGAAGCCCCAGAACGCGTCGCCGGTGCGGGTGAAGCCGGGCTGCACCTCGTCGGCGATCCACACGCCGCCGAGCTCGTGCACGGTGTCGATCACGGGCTTGAGGTAGCCGACCGGATCCGGGTAGACGCCGTCGGAGGAGAAGATCGAGTCGGCGAGCAGGGCCGCGAACTTGATGCCGTGGCGGTTCATGTCCGCGACGGCCTTGCGCACCTCGTTCGCCATCCAGCCGCCGAACTCCTCGGCGGTGCATTCGGCGGCGAGCTTGCCGTCGATGGTCAGGCGGTAGGTGTCCGGCGTGGGGATCATGCGCATGGTCAGGCCGAGCGTCTGCGCGGTGCCGAGCGCCGGGGACAGCTTGGAGGTCAGTGCGGAGTTGCCGTGGTAGGCCTCGTGCGTGACGATCACGCCCTCGCCGCCGGTGTAGGTCTGGGCCACGCGCACGGCGAGGTCATTGGCCTCGGAGCCGGTGCACTGGAACATGATGCGGTCGATCTCGTCGGGCATGGTGGAGAGGATATCCTCCGCGTAGTGCAGGATGTTCTCGTGCAGGTAGCGGGTGTGCGTGTTGAGCAGCGACGCCTGCCTGGACAGGGCCTCCACCACGCGCGGATGGCAGTGGCCCACGGAGGCCACGTTGTTGTACACGTCCAGGTACTCGACGCCGTCCGCGTCCCACAGGTGGGAGCCGCGGCCCTTCACCAGATGCACCGGGTTGCGGTAGAACAGACGATAGGCCGGGCCCAGCACCTCGCGTTCCTCGGTGAGCTTGCGGGTCTCGGGATCGAGCGCCGCCGCCATCTCCGGGCGGAAGCTGTTGGTGTCCATGATCGTCGATCGCGTTGCCATGATTCCTTCTTTGCTCCTTGGGTTGCTGTCAGTGGCGAGGATAATCCGCCAATATTGCCCGCCGACGCGCTCAGGATACGCCGTGGTAACAAACCATTTGCGGCGTGGCGAGGCTTATTGGTTGAAAAACTGTGACTTGGATGCCGTTGACGGCTCAATCATGACCACGGAAGCGGGATATTTTCGCGCACTTCCCCGGAATCCCGCCATCACGGTTGGAAAAACCGCGCTTCCGTGGTCGGATTCGCCGCGCAAACGCGAAAAAATACCCGCCGCGGCTCTCCGCGAAGCCCGAAATGGGCGTGCGAGACCGCAACGGGTATGGGGAGGGGATGTCGACCGAAGCCGAAACCGGCCGGCTGGCAGGTCAGCCGATCAGTCGTCGGTCCTGTACTCGGACTTGCCGCCGGACGCCGCGAACTCCTCCTCCGGGGAGAGCACGAGGTGCTTGCGGCCGTAGAGCGCGAAGAACACGGTGGCGAGGATGTAGATCACGACCATGGTGTAGACGGCCAGACGGTAGTCGGGGTTGAGCAGCACGGCCACGAAGATCGCGAAGGCGAGCAGGCCGGCGATCACCGCGCCCGGTACGCCGAAGCGGGAGACGAACGGACGCTTGATGTTCGGCATGTTGCGCTTGAGCAGCACGTAGGAGACCATCTGCAGCAGGTAGGCCAGCACAGCGCCCCACACGGCGATGTTGAGCACCACGGAGCCCGCGCCCTCACCGCCGTACGCGATGATGAACAGGGCCGCGAAGCCGATCACGGCGCCCACGATCAGGCCCCAGTACGGGGTCTTCTTCTTGCCGGTGAGGGACAGGAAGGCCGGGTAGTAGCCCGCGCGGGACAGGGAGTAGAGGTTGCGGCCGTACGCGAACATGATGCCCTGGATGGAGGCGAGCAGGCCGATGAGCGCGAAGGCGGACAGCACGGCCGCGACGTTGCCGGGCAGGATGGCGCGGTAGCCGTCGAGCAGCGGCTCATCGGAGCCGGACAGCGCCTCGGAGCCGATCACCGCAGGGTTGAGGAACACGATGATGAGGGCGGACAGGCCGAGGGTGAAGATGCACAGGCGGGAGGACTTGGGGATGTTGCGCTCCGGGTCGCGCACCTCCTCGGCGGCCAGCGGGAGCTGCTCGATGCCGAGGAACAGCCACATGGCGAACGGCATGGCGAAGAAGATCGCGCCGAAGCCGAACGGCAGGAACGCGGAGTTGCCGCCCTCGGGGGCCATGTTGAGCAGGGAGCCGAAGTCGGCCTTGCCGGTCACGACCGCGCCGAAGCCGAACAGGGCCACGATGGCGAGCGCCGCGATGGAGACGACCTCGGCGAAACGGAAGGAGGTCTCGGCGCCGAGCCAGTTGACGACCACGAAGATCGCGTACAGGGCGAGCCACCAGACCCACTGCAGGCCGGCGTCGTCCAGCGAGAAGCCGGTGAGGTCGGCGAGGATCGCGTCCGCGTAGGCGGAGGAGAAGTAGACGATCGTGGCGGCGGTCATCACATATTCGATGGTCTCCGCGAGTCCGGTGAAGAAGCCGCCCCACGGGCCCATCGCCGCGCGGGCGAAGGAGTAGGCGCCGCCGGTGTGCGGCATGGCGGAGGCCATTTCGGAGATGGAGTTGAGCATGAGCACGTACATCACGTAGACCACGAGCGCGGCGACGAGCATGCCGCCCCAGCCGGCCTGCGCGATGCCGCCGTTCCATCCGGAGAAGTCGCCGGAGACGACGGCCGCGATGCCGATGGCCCACAGGCCGAACGCGCCCGCGGTTCGCTTGAGCTGCCTCTTTTCGAAGTAATCCTTGTCGGTGTGTACGTAGGTGACGCTGCTCAGGCCCGAGCCCGAGGTCGTCGACGTTGCCGTGGCAGACATGGTGACCGCCTTCCTCTCTAACGGTTTGTCGTATGGGTTCCTTTGCGGGATTGGTTGTTGGTTGGTGGATGGGATTGTTCAGTTATGAAATTCCGAAGCGCGCTCAGTGCAGCAGCCACAGCGGGTCGTCGAGGTAGCGGGCGGCGACCGTGACGCTGCCGGGCGCCTCCTCGGCGGCCATGCCGTCGGGCAGGGCGTCGGCGCGGTGGTTGGTGGTCCAGCCGAGCATCTGGAGGCGGCGGATCATGGACAGGGCGCTCATGACGTGCAGCTCGTCGTCGGTAAAGTCGCCGGCCACCTCCTGATAGCCCTTGACCCACGCCTTGGCGAGGTCCGGGGCGTACGGCTCGTGCTCGATGAAGCTCAGCGAGGACGCGTAGTCGTAGAGGTACCAGCTGTAGCCGGCGTCGTCGAAGTCGATGATGGTGAGCTTGCCGTCCGGGCCCTTGATCACGTTGGACGGGCGCAGGTCGGCGTGGATGAGCCCCCACGTCTCGGGCGTGCGCGGCACCTTCATGACCACGTCCATGGCCTTCCACAGGGCCTCGTTGCACAGCTCCCTCTCGTCGTCGGTGAGGTCCGCGGTCTCCCAGCGGCCCCAGCGCGGCGAGGGGCCGACCATGTTGGAGATGTCCCAGTTGAAGCGCTTGAAGCCGTAGGGCTTGGCCCAGTGGCGGGACTGCTCGTGGAACTTGGCCGCCCAGCTGCCGATCGTCTCGTAGTAGGGCGCCGGGTTGTCGAGGTCCTCGAGCACCGTGCCCTCCACGAACTTCGTGGAGATGACGGTCCAGCCGACTTGGTTGTTGTCGTGGATCTTGGTGACGAACGTGCCGCGCACGGTGGGCACGGGGTTGATGAGGCTGATGCCGTCGATGTCGTGCAGGGCATTGAGCCAGCTGATCTCCGAGGCGACGGCCTCCGGCCCGCCCACGTAGCCGGGCTGGGAGACGCGCACCACGCCCTCCGGCTTGCCGTCGAGGAGCAGCACGAAGGTCGCGTTCTCGGAGACGGTGATGAGGTTGAGCTCGGCGCGCTCGTGGTTGATGCCCCATGCGCCGCACACGCCCTGGAACAGCCAGAACGGGGCCGGGTCGCCCTTGGTCAGGCCGCTGAACGTGTCGAGGCTGACCGATTGCGTGGGGCTGTCGATGAGGCTTGCGAGTTGCTGTGCCATGTCGTCCTCCGATTTCCGTGCGCGTCCGCAGATTCCGTGGATTGCGGGCACCTTTCGTATCGTTTGACATGAGATTGTGGCAGAACCGGCGATGGAAATCGCACGCGCGCTGTTACTGGGCGGTAAAGAATGATCGTGCGAATATTAATGGTCTGTTACCCGGATTCGCGAGCCGCCGATGGATTCTCGCCATGATCGCCATCCTGCGGTCTTCGCACTCGTCTCCCCCGTGACCACCCGTGACCGCCTCCCTGCGGCCTCTTTTCCCCATGATTGTCCGCACGGTGTGGATAGCGTCGGGGCATGGCGAAGAATTCCGTACAGTACCTGTGCTCCGAATGCGGCTGGAGCGGCGGCAAATGGTTCGGCCGCTGCCCGGAGTGCGGCCAGTGGGGCACGATCGACGAGTTTCACGAGGCGCGTCCGGCGGCAAGGGCCCGTACCGGGGCGGCCGGCATGGGCATGGGCGCGGGCGCGGGCGCGGCCGGCTCCGGCGAGGGCGGCCGGGCGCCGCGCGCGCATACGAGGGCCGCGGCCGTGGCGGACGGCGTGGCGACGCCGATCACGCGCATCGGCACGGAGAGCGTCACGCGCATCCCGACCGGATTTTCGGAGTTCGACCGCGTGCTCGGCGGCGGCATCGTGCCCGGCTCGGTGGTGCTCGTGGCGGGAGAACCGGGCATCGGCAAGTCCACGCTGCTGCTCGAGACGGCCGGCAACGTGGCCCGCGCGGCGGCCGCGAACGGCGGCACGGTGCTGTACGTCTCCGGCGAGGAGTCGCAGGCCCAGGTGCGCATGCGGGCGCAACGCATCAACGCCGTGGAGGACAACCTGCTGCTCGCAGCCACCACGGACCTCGCCACGGTGCTGGGGCTGATCGGTCAGACCATGCCGGCGCTGGCGATCGTGGACTCCGCGCAGACCATCACCTCGCAGGACGTGGACGGCATCTCCGGCGGCTCCACGCAGGTGCGCGAGGTGGCGAGCGCGCTCATCGACACGGCGAAGACGCTGGACGTGCCGGTGCTGCTCGTCGGCCATGTGACCAAGGACGGGTCGATCGCCGGCCCGCGCACGCTGGAGCATCTGGTGGACGTGGTGTGCCAGTTCGAGGGCGACGCGGAGACGGCCCTGCGCATGCTGCGCGCGGTGAAGAACCGCTTCGGGCCCACGGACGAGGTGGGCTGCTTCGACATGAGCGGCGAGGGCATCGAGGAGGTGACCGACCCGTCCGGCCTGTTCCTGTCCGGCGGCGGGCCGGGCGCGGACGGCGAAAACGGCGGGGCGTCCGCCGAGGGCACGTGCGTCACGTTCACGCTCGACGGCCACCGATCGCTGCCGATCGAGGTGCAGGCGCTGGTGACGAGTTCGGTGCTGCCCACGCCGCGACGGGCCGCGAACGGCGTCGACGCGAACCGTCTCGCCATGCTGGTGGCGGTGATCTACCGGCACGGGCGCATCAACATGCTGGCCAACGACCTGTACGTCTCCACGATCGCGGGCGGGCTCGCCAAGGAGCCGGCGTGCGATCTGGCGGTGGCGGCCGCGCTGGCGAGCGCCACGAAGGGCGTGGCGATCCGCCGGGGCATGTGCGCGATCGGGGAGATTTCGCTGACCGGGCAGATCCGCCCGGTGCCGCGGCTGGAGCACCGGCTCGCGGAGGCGGCCCGACTGGGGTTCACGCGGGCCGTGGTGCCGGTGAGCCGCCGCAGGGGCCGGCCACTCAAGGTGGACGGATTACAAATCGTGGAGGTGAATTCCCTGCGCGACGCCTTCGGCGCGCTGGGAATCGGCGCGGCGGACTGAACCGGTCGGAACGACCGATCAGCACGACCGGGGAGAACGCCTTCCGTCACTCGGCGGTGAGGCGCTTGGTTTCCTCCACGTTGCGCTTGAGTTCGGCGACCAGTTCGTCGGCGCCGTCGAAGCGGATCTGCGGGCGCAGATAGCCCACGAACTCCACGCGCACCCGGTGGCCGTACAGGTCCAGCCAGTCGTCGGACACCGCGTACGCCTCGACCACGCGCTCGTGGCGGCCGGTCTTCTCGCTGAACGTGGGCTTGGTACCGATCGAGATCGCGGCGGGCCAGCGCCACGGCGAACCGGCGGCCAGACGGGACTGCTCGTTGAGCTCCCCCGCATCCCCGTCGTCGTCCGGACCCATATCCACGAGCCAGCCGGCGTACACGCCGTCCACGGGCAGGTAGCCGGCGATCTCATCGCCGAGGTTCGCGGTCGGGAAGCCGATGGTCCGCCCGCGCTCCTCGCCGTGCACCACCGTGCCCTCGACGGCGTGCGGATGACCGAGCACTTCGGCGGCGTCGCGCACGCGGCCCTGCGAGAGCAGCCAGCGCACGTTGGTGGAGCTCCACACGCGGGTGAGCTTGGCGTTGTGGGCCTTGCTCCACGCGCGCAGCTCCGCCTTGCTCAGTCCGGCCAGCGGGTCGGCGGGCTCGCCGTGGACCTCCGGCATGCGCGGTTCGATCACGGCCGGCACGCGCACGTAGCCGGGGCCGCGGTCGTCCACCACGTCGAGCTCGAACACGCCGGTGCCCTCGGCGAGCGTGCGGATGGCCTTCACGTCGCCCGCGCGTCCGGCGCCCATGGCGGCGTCCTGGCCGAGCACGAGCGTGCGCATGCCCAGCTTGCCCACCATCTGCCCCAGGAAGAACCGGTACGACTTGGCGGCGAACGCCAGCGTGTAGCGCACCACGAGCACGTAGTCCACGCCCATCGCGCGCATCATGCGGATGCGCTCGTCGGCGTCGGTCAGCGCGTCGGCGTCCGCCACGCCCTCCCCCGGCTCCTCGCCGCCGTGCGCCTTGGCCCAGCCGTGCACGAGCGCCGGACGCGGGTCGAACAGCACCACGGCGGACAGTGCGCCGTACTTGCCGGCGAGCTCCACCACGCGGCTGACCACCGCCTGATGCCCCCGGTGCATCCCGTCGAACACGCCGACGGTCACCACGGATTTCTTCGCCGCGCTCAGCGTGGGCCATGCCACGAGCCCGGTGGCGTCGGGGGTCAGTCTGATGATCTTCATCCGTTCGTTCCTTCTTGCTGGGTATTTGGTCTGATGGGCGGCGGGCTACGCCGCGAACACGGTGACGGGTTTGGCCTGATGCGCGTTGGCGCGGTCGACGATCGCCACGAGGTCGTCGCCGGCGATGGCCGCGGCGGGCTGCGCGATCGCACGCTCGATGCGCCGGCCGAAGCGCAGTTCGCGGGCTTCGTCGTCGGTGATCTCAAGGCTCGGCATGCACAGGCGCGCGGCGTCGGCGGCGGGCAGGGCGCGGTCGATGAGGGCCAGCGCGCGGGCGGCGCCGGTCGAGGCGGGCTGGTTCCCGGACGGACCGGGCAGGCCGCCGGGCAACTCGCCGGGCAGGTCCAGCACGGCCCGGTTGCGGGTGACGGTCTCGCCCTCGCGGTTGGTGAAGGCCCTCTCCTCCGTGTGGGCGTGCACCACATGCGCGGCGATCGCGGGGTCGGACAGGTCGAACCGGCCCACGCGCGTGCGGCGCAGACGGGTCAGGTGGCCGCCGACGCCGAGCATGTCGCCCAAATCGCGGGCGAGGGCGCGGATGTACGTGCCGGACGAGCAGTCCACGCGCACGTCGAGGTCGGTCACCGGCGTGCCGTCGGCCGCTGTCAGCCCCTCGCGCGCGGCGAGCACGTCGAACGCGCGGATGGTGACCGGGCGGGCCTCAAGCTCCACGTCCTTGCCCTCGCGCGCGAGGTCGTAGGCGCGCTGGCCGTGGATTTTGATGGCCGAGTAGGCGTTGGGCACCTGCATGATTTCGCCGGTCAGTCGTTCGGCGATGGTGCGCTTGATGGTCGCAAGGTCCGGCAGCGCGGCCGGGCGCGTCTCGGAGGGTTGCGGCTCGATGATCTCGCCGTCGGCGTCGTCGGTCGTGGTGCGCTGGCCGAGGCGGATCGTGGCCTCGTAGGTTTTGTCGTGCCCGACGATCGGGTTGAGCAGACGGGTGACCGCGCCGAAGCCGACGATGAGCACGCCGGTGGCCATCGGGTCGAGCGTGCCGGCGTGGCCGACCTTCTTGAGGTGCAGCGCGCCGCGCACGGCCGCCACCACGTCGAAGCTGGTGACGCCCTGCGGCTTGTCGATGATCAGCAGACCTGAAGTGTCCGGCACGGTGCTCCTTGCTCGTATGTGTTGTGCTGTTGCGTTGATTGGCGCTTGGTGTTTTTGCAGCTTGCTGCTGTGTGGTGCGGCGCGCGACGGCGCGTGTGCTGAGCGGTGCATGCTGAGTGGTGCGCGGTGCGCGGCCGCTGCGCCTTTTGTCCGGCACCGCAGGGGAAGTACCTGTTCCCCGTCTTCTCCGAGGAACGTCCGTCTCCCCGTCATCCGCCGTGCGGCGCGCCCAGCCCGTCATCCTCCCTCGAACGAAGGCGGGGGCACCGCGGGCGAAGGGCTCTTCGGTCCCACACCCGCGACCCGCGCATTCCGCGCGGGATGCCGGGAAGCGCGCTCAGGCCGTCGGATTACTCCTCGGACTCAGCGGCTTCGGACCCGTCGGCCTCGGACTCGGCGGACTCCGTCTCGGGCTCCTCGTCCTCGGCATCATCCCAATCGTCGTCGTCCTCGTCGTCCCAATCATCATCCTCGTCGCGCTCCTCGGGATGCTTGTACGGGTCGGCGTCGCCGGCGTACTGCGCGGTTTCGCGCGCGCGGGCCAGCTCCTCGTCGCGCTTGCGGGCCACGGCGAGGATGTCCTCGATCTCGGTGGCCTCGCCCGGCACCTCGTCAAACACGAACTGCAGCTGCGGGGTCAGACGCAGACCGGCCTTGGCGCCGACGAGCGAGCGCAGACGACCCTTGGCCTGTTCGAGGGCCTGCTTGGCGCGCTGGCGCTCGCCCTCCTCCTTGCCGGTGTGGCCGAGCTGGGTCCAGTAGACCCTGGCGATCTGAAGGTCGTTGGTCACGCGCACCTCGGTGATGGTCACGTTCGCGAGGCGCTTGTCGTGCAGCTGCATCTCCATGTTGGATGCGATCACGCGCTGGATCAGGGCCGCGATGCGCGCCGCGCGGGGATTGGTTCCTGCCATAAGTCGTTCCTTAAGTCGTTACGTCGTTCATGTGCCGTGATTGCTCAATCACGCTTTACCATAATCGCCAACAGTCTACCCGTGCCGCCGTACCGCATCCGATTCGCTCAATCCTCGTCCGTCCACGTGCGGATTGAGCGAATCCAGTGCCTTGGACGCCAAAACCGACCACAGCACATCCAATATGCTCAATCCACGAAAACATGACTGCGGATTGAGCGAATCCAGTGCATAAACCGAGTTAAGGACCCTCCGCCATACGCCAATCGCTCAATCCACGGAAGCATGCCCGTCGTTTGAGCGAATCGAGTGCCGGCCACAAGCAACCAGCCACAGGTGCCCAATCACAAACCGCCAGCCACAGACAACCAATCACAAACCGCCAGTCCCAAGCAGTCGGTCACAAGCAAGGGGCGCAAGGAAAAAGAACATAGAAAAACAAAAGGGCGCCCGCACCGAATGAAACATCGGTGTGGGCGCCCGGGCGATCACGCGAGCAGCTCGATCACGCGAGCAGCTCAATCGTCTGACCAGTCCGATCAGATAACCAGTCCGATCAGCCGATCAAACCAAGCGGCTACTTGCGCTCGACCTCCTGCATCTCGAACGTCTCGATGACGTCGCCGATCTGGATGTCGTTGAAGGAGCCGAGGTTGATGCCGGCCTCGTAGCCTTCCTTGACGGACTGCACGTCGTCCTTGAAACGACGCAGCGAGGAGATCTCCAGGTCGTTGACCGTGGCCACGCCGTTGCGCAGGATGCGGCACTTCGTACCGCGCTTGACCTCGCCGTCCTGCACCATGACGCCGGCGATGTTGCCGAACTTGGAGGAGCGGAAGATCTCGCGGATCTCGGAGTGGGAGGTGACGACCTCCTCGAACTCCGGCTTGAGCATGCCCTTGAGGGATGCCTCGACGTCCTCGATGGCCTTGTAGATGATCGAGTAGTACTTGATCTCCACGCCCTCGCGGTCGGCGAGCTCCTGCACCTGACGGTTCGGGCGGACGTTGAAGCCGAGGATGACGGCCTTGTCCACGGAAGCCAGGTTGACGTCGTTCTGGGTGATGGCGCCGACGCCGCGGTGGATCACCTGGATGCCGACCTCGTCGGACACCTCGATCTTCATCAGGGAGTCCTCGAGCGCCTCGACGGAGCCGGAGGAATCGCCCTTGATGACGATGTTGAGCATGTCGACCTCGGCCTTGGCGAACTGCTCCTTGAGGCTCTCGAGCGAGACGACCTTGCGGCGCTTGGCCAGCTGGGCGGCGCGCTCGGTGGCCTGGCGCTTCTCGGCGATCTGGCGGGCCGTGCGGTCGTCGGAGGCGACGAGGAAGAGGTCGCCTGCGGTCGGCACGGACGTGAGGCCCAGCACCTGCACCGGGGTGGACGGGGTGGCCTCCTTCATGTGGTTGCCGTTCTCGTCCAGCATGGCGCGCACGCGGCCGTAGGAGGTGCCGGCGACGATCGCGTCGCCCACGTGCAGGGTGCCCTGCTGCACCAGAACGGTCGCCACGGCGCCGCGGCCCTTGTCGAGTCGCGCCTCGATGGTGGCGCCGCGGGCGTCCATGTCCGGGTTCGCGCGCAGATCCAGCTCGGCGTCGGCCGTGAGCAGCACGGCTTCGAGCAGCTTGTCCACGTTGGTGCCCTGCTTGGCGGAGATGTCCACGAACATGGTGTCGCCGCCGTACTCCTCGGGCACGAGGCCGTACTCGGTGAGCTGTCCGCGCACCTTCTCCGGGTTCGCGCCGGGCTTGTCGATCTTGTTGACGGCCACGACGATCGGCACGTGGGCCGCCTGCGCGTGGTTGATGGCCTCGACGGTCTGCGGCATCACGCCGTCGTCCGCGGCGACCACGATGATCGCCACGTCGGTGATCTCCGCGCCGCGGGCACGCATGGCGGTGAACGCCTCGTGGCCCGGGGTGTCGAGGAACGTGATCTTGCGCTTCTCGCCGTCAAGGTCGACGGTCACCTGATAGGCGCCGATGCGCTGGGTGATGCCGCCGGCCTCCTTCGCCACGACGTTGGTCTGGCGGATGCGGTCGAGCAGCTTGGTCTTGCCGTGGTCGACGTGGCCCATGACGGTGACGACCGGCGGACGCGGCTTGAGGTCCTCGTCCTCCTGCAGCTCCTCTTCGTCCAGGTTGATGTCGAACTGCTGGAGCAGCTCCTTGTCCTCCTCCTCGGCGGAGACGAGCTGGATGTTCCAGCCGATCTCCTCGCCCAGGATCTGGAACGTGGACTCGTCGAGGGACTGCGTGGCCGTGGCCATTTCGCCCAGATGGAACAGCACGGTCACCAGGGCGGCCGGGTTGACGTTGATCTTCTCCGCGAGGTCGGCGAGGGACGCGCCCTGACGCAGGCGGATGGTCTGGCCGTTGCCGCTGGGGATGCGCACGCCGCCGATGGTCGGCGCTTTCAGCTCCTCGTACTCATGACGCTTCGCGAGCCTGTTCTTGCGGGCCTTCGAGGACTTGCCGCCCTGACGGCCGAACGCGCCCGCGGCGCCGCCACGACCGCCGCGACCGCCGCGCGCGGGACCGTTGGAGGAACCCGAGCTCGGGAAGTTGCTGCCGCCCTGACCGCCGAAGCGGTTGCCGGCGCCCTGACCGGGACGACCCTGCGCGCCGCCCTGACCCGGACGGCTGTGGCCCCACTGGCCCGGCTTCGCGCCGGTGCCCTGACCGGGACGACCGCGGAATCCGCCGCGGCCGGCGCCGGCGCCCTGACCCGGACGGCCGCCGCGACGGTTGTCGTTCACGGTCGGACGCGCCATGGGATGCGGACGCGGGATGTCGCCCGGCGTGGGCGTGGTCATGCCCTGACGGCGGCTGAACGGGTTGTTGCCCGGACGCGGGGCGCCTGCGCCGGCGCCGTGGTTCGCACCGTGCGGACGCGGGCCCGGCGTGGCGTTGCCGCCGCGGGGACGCGGGATGTTCGGCACGGCGTTGCCATGCTCGCGCTCGCCGCGCTCATTGCGCTCATTGCGGCCATCGCGGCCATCGTGCTGGCGCGGGCCGGGACGACCGCCCTGACCCTGATGGCGGCGGTCATTGCGCTCATTGCGCTCGTTGCGGCCATCGCGGCCATCGCCGGGCTGATGCGGGTGCGGCGCGGCCGGACGAGGGCCGGGACGCATGCCCGGGGTCGCGGCGGGACGGGGCTGGCCCGGCTTCGCCTGCTGCTGCGGACGCGGCGAGGGCGCGGCGGGCTTGCGGCCTCCGTTGCCGTTGCTGCCGCCCTTGGATGCGTTCGGATTCGACTGCGGGAACGCCTCCTTGAGCCTGCGGACCACAGGCGCCTCCACGGTGGAGGAAGCGGACTTGACGAACTCACCCATGTCCTTGAGCTTCTCGAGGACGGTCTTGCTGTCCACGCCAAGCGCCTTGGCTAATTCATATACGCGTGCTTTGGGCACTAATTTCTCCTATCCATCAGCCACGCGTAGGTTCGGCGCGGCTATCGTCCGATGACGGTGATGCGTTTCTCACTCATCGTGCGACCATGATCGTGGTGTACCTCATATCTCTGTGCCGAGTCAGGGCATAGTGCACCCTTTTCGGATACCGAATCATGAGCATACTCGAGTGGCTGGATGATCGACGCGCCGTGTTGGCACGGAAAAAGCCGCCGTCCGTGACTGCGATCAACGGCAATCGACTGCAATCAACTGGACGGCGGAACGAAGGAAGACGGGCCGGTCTGCTGGCGGGGCCGTGCGGCGGAAACGTGCGGAGAAGCAACATTCCCGAGACCGTCGCGCAGGCTTATGCGCAGACCTATGCCCCGGCCCCGGCTTACTCGGCCTTGGGCTGCTGCTCCTGAGCCTTCACCTTGGCGGCGTGGGCCTCGGCGGATTCGATGCCGATCTTCCAGCCGGTGAGCTTGGCGGCCAGACGCGCGTTCTGCCCCTCCTTGCCGATGGCCAGCGAGAGCTGGTCGTCATGGATGAAGGCGATGGCGGTCTTGTTCTTCTCGCTGATCACCTGCACGCCGGTCGCCACGGCCGGGGACAGGGCGGCGGCCACGAACTTGGCCGGATCGCTGGACCAGTCGACGATGTCGATCTTCTCCGGGCCGAGGTTCTCCATGACCGCGCGCACGCGGGCGCCGCCGGGGCCGATCAGCGCGCCCTTGGGGTTGACGCCCTCGGTGTTGGCGCGCACCGCGATCTTGGTGCGGGCGCCGGCCTCGCGGGCGATCGCCATGATCGACACGGCGCCGGAGACCAGCTCCGGGACCTCGCGCTCGAACAGGCGGCGCACCAGCTCCGGGTGGGAACGGGAGACCACGATCTCCGGGCCCTTCAAGCCGCGGGCCACGTTCACCACGTACACGCGCAGACGCTCGCCGTGGCGGTAGCGCTCCCCCGGCACCTGCTCGCGGCGGGGCAGGATGGCCTCGACGTCGCCGATGGCGATGTGCACGTTGGACGGATCCTTGACGTCCTGCTGCACGATGCCGGTGACGAGCTTGCCCTTCTGACCGGAGAACGCGCCGAAGACCTTCTCGTCCTCGACCTTGCGGAACAGCTGGGTGAACACCTGACGCGCGGTCGCGGCGGCCAGACGGCCGAAGTCCTTCGGGGTGTCGTCGTATTCCTCGCCCAGCTTCGGGGCCGGATGCGGGTCCTCCTCGGTGGGCTCGACGGGCTCCTCGTCACGCGCCCACACGGTGAACGTGCCGGCGCGGTCGTCCAGCTCCACGCGCGCGTGCTTGGCCGGATGGGGCGTCTTCTGATACGCCATGAGCAGCGCCTCGGAAAGCGCCGAATCCAAAGTTTCCCGATCGATCCCCTGCTCCACGGCCAACTGGTGCATGCTTGCCAGGTCTAGTTCCATCTTCGAAGACCTCCTTATGAAGTTATTGCCGCCTACCGTTCCCTGCGGTCTGTAATGGCTATTAGTCTAACGATTCATGGAGACACGTACGGTTTGGGGAAGGCATGCTTTGCGGACGGCGATACGGGTGACGGCTGTGATCGCGGCCGTGGGCATGGTCGCCGCGGCCTCGGCGTGTTCCGCGGTTCCACGCGTGTCCGGCGGTCTTGAGGCCGCCATGACGCCCAGCCCGTGCGAGCAGTCGCTGGCCGACGCCGAGGACGCCCGCGCCGGCGCGTTTGCGGGCGCGAACCCCTCCTACGTGCGCTACCGCGAGGCCGCCCGCGCCGCCGTGCTGTGGCGCGACGCCGCGGTCGCATGCCCCGGCCGGTTCGCCGAGGGCGTGCTGGAGAGCGGTCGGATGAGCCACCGCGCCGCGCAGCTGGCGGGCAGGCTTCGTGTCGAGTATTCCTCCCCCGCCGACCGAACGACGATCGACGAGCACACGGAGGTGAAGCTGTCCGCCGCACAGGCCGCGGGGCTCGCGCTCGCGCAGGACCGCGCCGGATTCGCCATGGAGATCTTGTCCGCCAAGCTCAAGTCCGATCCCACGCTGCTCACGCTGAGCGACCGGCACAAGGCGCTCGGCTCCGGGTTCGCCGCGCATGCCTCGTCCGGGGATGCCGGATCTGATGGCAGCGGGAATGGCAACGGGAACGGCAGCAGCGACACGCGGCAGAAGGTCTATTCGGTGCAGCGGCTGCTCACCGACCCGTCCACGACCGTCGACGACGCGAACGGACTGCGCGCCAGCACCTCCGCCGTGGTGGAGATGGACGCCGTGCGCGAGCAGTTGCAGGCGCTGGCCGGGGACGGCGAAAACGGGAGCGGGAGCGACGGGGACATCGTCATCTCCGACGCTTCCACCGCCACCACGCTTGCCGCGCTGCTGAGCGAGGAGGCCGCGCAGGCGTTCGCGCTCGGCTACCCCACGTATGACGCTGCGTTGTTTACTGGCGCTGCCGGGGTTGTCGGTTCGGTTGACGCGGCCGGCGCGGCTGGCGCTTCCGGCGTTCAGGCCCGCTGACCCCGCAAATTCCCCACGGGCGCAGCTCAGTTCCAGCATTCAGACCCATTGGCACCACGAGTTCCATGGGCGCATCCGACATTCAGACCTCGTTGACGCCGCGAGTCTCCTGCGGCGCGCTGCGTCGTCTAAAGCCCGTTGCTGTCATGAATCTCCATGGACGATGGACGTATCCCGTGGATTCCGTCACTTCCGCCACGCTGACGAACAATCGAGTTGCCAAATCCCGATTCTGTGGCATAATGGACAAGTTGCTTGAATGAGCAGCGCATGGATAAGTGTCCGAGCGGTCTAAGGAGCACGCCTCGAAAGCGTGTGAGGGCAACCCCCTCCGCGAGTTCGAATCTCGCCTTATCCGCCATGAGGGTTCCGGTCTTTCGATCGGAACCCTTTTTTCGTTGCGTGATATACGACGGACGACGGGCATTCGAATCGACCGTGTACACTGATGAGATCGGCTCGGACTCACCGATCCCCACCGCATGGCATGCGAGTCCGGTGACGCCCTATGTTAGTGACCACCACTATGTTCCATCTGTTCGCCTCTTTTCTGCCCAATTTGCGCGTGGAAATTGCAATATTGGGCAGGAACATGGGATTAGCGGGCTTCGCGAGGCTCTAAGACGACGCATCTGCCCAATATTGCAATCTGACGTCACAGATTGGGCAGGAACAGAAACAAGAACAGGACCAAAAAACGGAAACAGGACGTGCAGCAATGCACGCCAATAAAGATCGCACGACGCGCAAAAGGCGCACAGCGATATTGCGCGCGCGAATTACCGTCGTAAGCGTCAGGCCGTCGGGCACATCGGACCGGCGCACACGTCAGGAGCGGCGATGCGCATACCGGAACAATGCCGACCTCCGTGGTCAGATTTCGATGCCGTACTCGGTGTAGGCGTAGTTGTCGTAGACGTCGTCGAAGTGACGGGCGGACTCGTGATCGACGCTCGGATGATGGGCGTTGCTCTCCTGCATGATGGCTCCTTTCGCCAGCTTTGCATTGTCACCTTACGGAATAGCCGATCATGATGTCCGTTGTGCGTGCGTTCGGGAAACGGCGGATGAATTCGCGGGGAACGATGATCGCCACACTTGATTCGCTCAATCCGCGGCATTCCGAACAAGGATTGAGCGAATTAGATGCCGCAGGAGCCAAATTGGAACCATAGCGCACTGGATTCGCTCAATTTGCGTTGGGACAGCTGCAAAGTGAGCGGATTCAGTGCAGTAGCGCGCTGAAATGGTTCGTGACGCACTGGATTCGCTCAATCCGCAACATGGCGAATGCAGAATGAGCGAATCGAGTGCCAAACACTCCGGGACGGTATGCGCCGCACTGGATTCGCTCAATTTGCGATGGAAAGACGGTTAGCGGGGCCACGTGAAACAGAATAAGTGGGAATGATGCGTCCGATCGGATGAGAAAACCCACATACCCAGAAAACCCGCATACCCACATATGCGGAAAGGGCATGGATTCCGCGCATTGCAACGCGGGACCCATGCCCTTCATAGCGTCAATCAGCCCACGGTCATCTCACGGCCACTACGGCCGCGAGGGATCCGCGAGGGGACGATCAGTCCTCGAATGCCGAGCCGTCAAGCGGGGAATCCAGTGGATTCCCCGTAGGCGAGGCGAGCGGCCACCACGGACGCGAGAGATCCGCGAGGAAACGATCAGACAGCCGATCAGTCCTCGAACGGATCAAAGTCGCGACGGACGCGGCGGCGCGGACGCTCGGAACGCTCCTCGCGCTCCTCGCGGTACTCGTCGTAGTGGTCGTCGGTGGCGTAGCGCGGGTTGCGGCCGCCACGGCCACCGCGGGAGCCACGGTCGCGGCGATCGTCGCGGTCGTAGTCACGGTCGTCACGATCGGAGGAACGGCGGCGACGCGGACGATCATCGTAATCGCGGTCATCACGGTCGGAACGATCGGAACGGTCCGAACGGCGGTCGGAACGACGGTCATCGCGATCGTAGTCGCGGTCGTCGTCGTAGTCGTCGGAGCGGCGGCGACGCGGACGGTCGTCATAGTCGCGATCATCGCGGCGGTCGTCACGATCGGAACGGTCGGAACGGCGACGCGGACGGTCATCACGGTCGGAACGACGGTCATCGCGATCGCCGCGGCCGCCACGACGGCGGTCATCACGGTCGCCGCGGTCGGAACGACGGTCGTCACGGCCACCGCGGCCGCCACGGGCCGGAGCGGAGGATTCCTGATCCTCGAAGCCCGGAATGGCCAGGGAGATCTTGCCGCGGTCGTCCACGCCCTGCACGACCACCTCGACGGTGTCGCCCTCCTTGAGCACGTCCTCCACGGCGTCGATGCGCTCGCCGTTGGCGAGGTTGCGGATCTGGGAGATGTGCAGCAGGCCGTCGGTGCCCGGGGTGAGGTTCACGAAGGCGCCGAACGACGTGGTCTTGACGACCTTGCCGTTGTAGGTCTCGCCGGCCTCCGGCACGTGCGGGTTGGCGATGGAGTCGATGATCTGCTTGGCCTTCTCGGCGGCCTCGCCGCCTTCGGAGGAGATGTAGACGGTGCCGTCGTCCTCGATCGCGATCTCGGCGCCGGTGTCCTCCTGGATCTGGTTGATCATCTTGCCCTTCGGACCGATGACCTCGCCGATCTTCTCGACCGGAACGGTGGTGGTGATGATGCGCGGGGCGTACTCGCTCATCTCGGCCGGGCCGTCGATGCACTCGTTGATGACCTCGAGGATCGTGGCGCGGGCCTCCTTGGCCTGCTGCAGGGCGGCGGCCAGAATGTCGGCGGGGATGCCGTCGAGCTTGGTGTCGAGCTGCAGGGCGGTGATGAACTCGGAGGTGCCGGCCACCTTGAAGTCCATGTCGCCGAACGCGTCCTCGGCGCCCAGAATGTCGGTGAGGGTCTTGTAGACGTGCTGACCGTCCACGTCACCGGACACGAGACCCATGGCGATGCCCGCGACCGGGGCCTTCAGCGGCACGCCCGCGGCGAGCAGGGACAGGGTGGAGGCGCACACGGAGCCCATGGAGGTGGAGCCGTTGGAGCCGATGGCCTCGGAGACCTGGCGGATGGCGTACGGGAACTCCTCGCGGCTCGGCAGCACCGGGACGAGGGCCTTCTCGGCGAGGGCGCCGTGGCCGATCTCGCGGCGCTTCGGGGAGCCGACGCGGCCGGTCTCGCCGGTGGAGTACGGCGGCATCTCGTAGTTGTGCATGTAGCGCTTGGACTGCGGGCCGGACAGGGCGTCGATCTGCTGCTCCATCTTGAGCATGTTCAGCGTGGTGACGCCGAGCACCTGGGTCTCGCCGCGCTGGAACAGGGCGGAGCCGTGGACGCGCGGCACGATGTCCACTTCGGCGGACAGGGTGCGGATGTCCTTGAGGCCGCGGCCGTCGATGCGGTAGTCCTCGGTGAGGATGCGGCGGCGCACGATCTGGCGCTGCAGCTCCTTGAACGCGTTGCCGAGCTCCTTCTCCTTCTCGGCGTCGTCCATGTCGGTGAACTCGCCGGCGAGGACCTCGCGCACGTGCTCCTTGATCTCGTGGATGCGGTCCTGACGCGGCAGCTTCTCCGCGATGGACAGCGCCTCGTTGAGGTCGGCGTGGGCGATCTCGTCGATGCGGGCGTACAGCTCGTCGGTGTACTCCGGGAAGAGCTGGAACTCCTTGGTCTCCTTGGCGGCCTTGGCCTTGAGCTCGTTCTGGGCCTCGCAGATGACCTTGATGAACGGCTTGGCGGCCTCGAGGCCCTGGGCCACGACGGCCTCGTCCGGCTTGGTCTGGCCCTCGTCGTAGATGAGGTGCCAGGCGTTCTTGCCGGCGCCCGCCTCGATCATGGCGATGGCGACGTCGCCGCCCTCGATCACGCGGCCGGCGACCACGATCTCGAACACGGCGCGCTCGCGCTCGCTCCAGCGCGGGAAGGCGACCCACTGGCCGTCGATGAGCGCCAGACGCACGCCGGAGACCGGGCCCTCGAAGGGCAGGCCGGAGATCATGGTGGACGCGGAGGCGGCGTTCAGGGCGATGACGTCGTACGCGTCATCCGGGTTGACGGCGAGGATGGTTTCGACGACCTGCACCTCGTTGCGCAGCGTGTGCGGGAACAGCGGGCGCAGCGGGCGGTCGATGATGCGGCAGGCCAGAATGGCCTCGGAGCTCGGACGGCCCTCGCGGCGGAAGAAGGAGCCCGGGATCTTGCCCGCGGCGTACATCTTCTCCTCCACGTCCACGGTCAGCGGGAAGAAGTCGTAGTTCTCCTTCGGGCTGCTTCCGGCGGTGGTGGTGGACAGCACCATCGAATCGTCGTCAAGATAGGCGGCCACTGCCCCATCCGCCTGCTGGGCGAGACGACCCGTCTCGAAGCGCAGCGTGCGCTTGCCGAATGATCCATTGTCGATGACGGCCTCTACGGCCTTGATTTCGGGACCCTCCATGTCGGGGTTCCTCCTTTGTGTTCTGTTATTCAATACCTACTGCGGTTGTCCTCTTCAGCGGACGTGCTTCACATTCCCGTGCGGCCCCTTGGCCGTTTTCCTCGTGTCAACTCTTCCGGCGGGCCCCTCTATTCGCGACCGCACCCTGCGGCCCGACTCCCGGCCCATCTTCCTTGTTGCCGTTGGACGGCGATATGCAAAACGCCCGAGCACCATAGTAGGCGCTCGGGCGGAAGTATTGGCTATCGACGCAGACCAAGCTTCTCGATGAGAGCACGGTAGCGGTTGATGTCGACGCCCTTGAGGTAGTCGAGGAGACGACGACGGTCACCGATCATCAGCTGCATGCCGCGGCGGGAGTGGTGATCGTGCTTGTGCTGCTTGAGGTGCTCGGTCAGGTCGGAGATGCGCTTGGACAGCAGCGCGACCTGGACCTCCGGGGAGCCCGTGTCACCCTCATGGGTCGCGAACTTCGTGATGATCTCCTGCTTCTCAGCGTTAGAAAGTGCCACAGTTCCTCCTTATACAGTCCATGGCTGCGCGGTGCACCCGACGTTGTGCCGGGGCGCTCTCTATCCGCGGGCGAAACACGCCAACGAGATACTATACGAGACGGGGCGGACCGGCGACGCGCCGAGGCGTGCGGGGCAACTCGCCCATGCTCGAGCCGACAGGCAACGGACCGGCGTGCCGACTCATTCAGCTAATCCTCCCCGTTCCCCCATTTCTCCGTTCCCTCTTTCCGGCTGTTCTCCGACCTCCCGCCGCGGCCCCGGCACCCATATCCCGTTTACATTGACTGGTGACAGCGTGGGCACAATGTGGGCACAGCGTGGGCACATTGTCACCACCGGTGCAAAACATCATCTCGTCCCCGCCCTGGCAAGGCGGATGAGGGACGGATGATCAACGACAGGATGATCAACGACGGAATGAGGGATGGAAGCGAAGGACCAGACGCGGGATGAGCGAAGGACCGATGACGAACAATCGGAAAGACGGACGGACGAAGAACGAATGACGAGACAACGCTCGGATTGGTCTGCGACCGAACCGCGGCCGAACCGTGAGCGGCCGGGGCGTGTGCCGGCGACGGTTCACACCGTGGTGAGCAGGCCGCCGAAGAGCACGATGGCGAGGGCGATCATCTCGACCACGAAGAACAGGGAGAAGGCGGCCCAGCTGCGGGTGAGCACGTTGAGCGGCGAATCCTTGCGGATGAGCACCAGGATCGCCACGAACAGCAGGGCGAACGCCGCCACGCCGGCCCCGGCCGCGATGATGCCCAGATCGCCCGCGTTGGCCAGCTGCGCGTTGCGGCCGTACACCACGTAGGTGGCGTACCAGAAGTTGGAGCGCAGCAGGCATACGCCGGCCAGGAACTGCTCGGCGGCGAGCGCGATCACGAACACGAAGCGCCACACCCAGCGCTTGGTCTGCACCACCGCCATGCCGAGCCCGGTGAAGGCGAACAGGGTCACGGCCCACGACGCCAGCGCGATGCCGCGCGGCTCGAACATGTCCATGTGCGCCATCACCCAGCCGGTGTGGTTCATGGCGAGGTCGCGGCCCACCCCGTACGGCGCCACGACGGCGGCGAGCACGAGCGCGAAGAAGCCGATCCATGCGAGCGGGTGGAACCGGCGGCGCTCCACGTCGGCCAGCGACAGATCGGACTGGGGCTGCTTGGCGGCCGCCTCGAACAGTTCGTCGGAGCGCTCCTCGTCGGGGGTGACGGGGCCGCGTTCGCGCCCGTCATCGCGCCCATGCCGCGCAGCGTCTTCACCCGTCATTCCGCTTCGTCACTCCATCGCATCCATGTTTCGTTGCGTGGCGATTCTACATTTCTTTGCCGGCGAACGCCAATCGAGGGTCAGGCGTCCGGCTGCGCGGACTCGGCGGATGGCTGCGGATCGGACTGCGAGCCAGACTGCGGGGTGGCGTCCGGCGATGCGTCGGTCTGTGCTTCGGCGGCCCGCGAAACTTCGGAGTTTGGAACTTCAGGGTTCGAGACTTCAGCCTGTGAGTCGCCGGCGACCAGCGACCTGTCGATCCGCCTCCCGTCGGCGCGCATTCCGTCGGCGCGCTTGCCGTCGATCATCGCGCGCAGCATGTCCACCTGACGCTCCAGTTCGGCGATGCGGCGCACCTGCTGGGCGATCAGCAGGTCGCGCAGGTCCTCCACGCTTTCGCCGCCGACCGCCGGGAACACGATCGTGCGCCGGCCGGGTTCCAGATCGAAGCCCTCCGGATCGCTGGAGTGCAGGGATCGGATTTGGCTTTGAGGAGACACCCCCCCCCGCTTTTTCATGCCGTGGAGCTGGGCCGTGCGTTCCTTGGCGATGTCCTCGCCGCTCCCCCGTCGCGAGACCTCCTCGCGCCACCGTGCGAAGCACCGTTCGATGCGTTTGCTGCCCACCAAAGACGGATCCAGACCGGCTTCGCGGAACAGCTTGACCGGCGACGCGCCCTCCGCGTAGCGCCGCATGCAGTACTCCTTGAACGCGTTGGAGTACGTGATGCGCTTCGCGGTCGCCTCCACCACCGCAGGCAGGGACTTGAGATACGCGATCTCCTCCGAGCTGAACATTCCGCCTTTATTGCCCATGGTCTTCTCTCCACGATTCAGCCATCCGTCCGCGGTGCCCCATTGGTACGGCGTCCGGCTGTTTTCGGGGAATATGATAGTAATGCGAGGGGGCACACGTATACCCCCTAATAGGGTGATTTTCCCCGAGATTGCCGCGCGGTAGGAGCGTCCGACAACGGAAGAGGGATTTTCCACCGACGAACGGCGGAACGACAGCGATCGACAGGAAAAACCACGCTTCCGTTGTCAGACATCCGGCGCCGACCTTCCGGATTCCGGTTTTACAATTCTCCGCCAAATAATCGGCGTCATTTCGGCGGACAACGTCGGAATGACGCAGATTGCAAGGATAATCCCCCGAAAGTTTTGTCGGAGAGGAAAGGCATTCCCGGCCACGGGGCGATTCCCGACCACGGAAGCGGGATATTTCACCGGCGAATAGCGGAATGACACCGATCGACAAAGAAATACCCCGCTTCCGTGGTCGGAAGAACCGCAAGAAACCGTCAAAGCACTCCCGTTGCACAAATCTTTACCGAATTTGAGTAAAGATCAGGTACAATCTTTACTAAATATCAGTAAAGATTGGATCAGCCATGATGATGTCCTCCCTCATCGCCGAATACCTTGACTTCCGGATTCCGCCATACGTCCTGCGTCCCCAGGCCGACATCACCGTTCCTGCGCCGGCCCGCAACAATGTGATCACCACCATCACCGGCGTCAGACGCTGCGGGAAGACCTATGCGATGTATCAGCTGATGGACCGGCTCCTCAAATCCGGGGTGCCGCGCAGCCATCTCTTTCATTTCTCGTTCGACGACGAGCGCATCATGCCGTTCGAGGACCATACGCTCGCCAATCTGCTCGACGAGTACTACCGCATGGTGCCCGACGCCGTCAACGGGTGCTACCTGCTGTTCGACGAAATTCAGGAGGCCCCGTATTGGACGAACTTCGTGCGTCGGGTTGCGGAACAGCACAATGTCACCATCGTGCTCACCGGTTCGTCGTCCAAGCTGCTGTCGTCCGACATTCCGACCAATTTCCGCGGGCGATCGCTGTCCCGCGAGATGTGGCCGCTGAGTTTCGCCGAGTACTGCGCCTTCCAAAACGTGACGTCGGACGGCGTCGCCGGCGCCTATTCGCCCGCAACGCGACGCGGTCTACAGAACGCACTCGGCAGCTATCTGGATGTGGGAGGATTCCCCGCCGTGCAGCACATGGTAACGCTGGACCGCATGCGCCTGCTGCAGGGCTATGCCGACGAAATCGTCATCAAGGACGTGCTGGAGCGGTTCAACACCGCTTCGTTGCGAACTGCCGCACGGTTTTCGCGCACCGCATTGCGATCCACCGGGCTCAAATTCTCCGTCAACGCGCAGGTGAAAAGCATCCGGGGAACGGGCACGCCGATCTCCGCAGACAAGCTCTACGCCCTGCTCGACGACTTCGAGGACGCCCATCTGCTGTTCAAGGTGCGCGATTTCACGCTATCTCTGAAGGAGAATCCGAAGTCATCCTGCAAAGTGTATTCGGTCGATCCCGGACTGTCCCTTGCCGTGGCACCGGCCAGTCATCTGGACATTGGACAGAGGCTGGAGACCGCGGTGTTCGTGGAGCTGAAGCGCCGTTACGGGGAGAATCGGGACAATGTGATCTCCACTTATTCGGCGGCCAACTGCCCCGAAGTGGATTTCGTCATCGGCGACATCGCCAACGGCGAGCCCTATCAGCTCATTCAGGTGGCGGTCAGCGCCGGTCTTGGCGATTCGTCAGACGCCGGCGGCCAAAGCGGCAAAAAATACCGCAGCGAAGTCGGCAACCTCGCCGCGGCCATGGGCAACACGGGACTTCGCACAGGCACGCTGATCGTATTGAACGACGCATTGGACGGCCCGCGCAGGATCGCCGTCGATTCCGGCGTCATCACCGCGGTGCCCGCATGGCAGTGGATGCTGGGCGAGGGCTCCGAGGCGGATGCGGATTAAGCGGGACGAGCATGGCGGACGGGCCGGGCGGCTGGCTGCGGGGCTTGCCGCGAGGCCGACCACGGAGCCGACCACGGAAGCGGGAATTTTCGCTGGCGAATGGCGGAATGACGCCGATTGACGGGGAAATGTCGCGCTTCCGTGGTCGGCCGCCCGACGTTGGCCTTATGAATTCCGATTCCCCGACAAATAATCAACGGCATTTCGGCCGGCCGTGTTGGAATGATGCGGATTGCGCGGACAATTCCCCGGAAAATTTGCCGGGCGGGAAGTGCAGACGACCACGGAAGCGGGATATTTCACCGCCCGATGGCGGAATGACGCCGGTCGGCGAAGAAATACCCCGCTTCCGTGGTCTGAAACATCGTGAGACGACCGATTGCGACTAAGACGAACCGACTTATTTCGCTTCCATGCCGAACGTGCCATCGCCTAGAAAATCCCGGAATAACGTATCGGCCGTGATGTAGTTCTGCAAGCGTCCGAAACGCTTCAGAGCTTTCTTATTTTCAGCGTTTCCAAAATGCGGCCGTCCCTCATATTGCAATCGATACAACCGTTTCTCCCATTGCAAAAAGCCCCGGTCAACATCGCGAAGCTTTTGTCCATCGGAGAAGGATCGCTCCATCGTCGACGTTTCATCATCAAATTCCAGCAAGATACGTGTGCCGGGCTCCTTGGACTGTTTCGGATCCTTCGTATCACGGACATGTTCAATATTGAGGGACATACGAGCAACGGATTCAGCCGAGAGCGTAATATGTTCCCGTCCAGAGGATCTGGCATTGTGTCGCAAAGGCGGATAAATGCTCGACGGCGCGAACATTCCCGCCGAGCTCAGCCAGCGCAACACTGCAGCGGCTGGAATCTTGAACACACAGACCTGTGCCCCATCAACCATATCCTTCCCAGTCGCACTGACCACGGATTCGCTGGGGAGCCAAAGCAACCCGTGCTGCGCATGCGGACGCAAATAAAACGACGGAACCGCCTCGCGCATGTCGATCACGTATCCGCCACTGTATCGGGATAGGCCTTTGCGTCTCAGGCTGCTATCCGAATCGGATAAAGACGGCAACGGCGTTCCCGGCGAAATTGCATAGAGATACACATAATCCGAATATTGAGGGAAATCAACGGTATCGGGTATGTACACGGGAATGTTCTGGAATATTGGCGAGAGACAAGACTCCCTAGCTTTGGCATATCCCGAACCGACGGCGACACTCTCGGAACCAGGGTTCAGCTGCGGGACCGTGATTGGCTTTCCATACCGCACAAGTCCAAAAAACAGCGCATATGGCAACGACTCGGTCAAATCCAGCCATCGTGTTTCCGAGCCATAGTGCTGCAGCAACGGCTCGACGGCATACAAAGGAACCTCGTGGCAGACCAAACCATCTTCGCCGCTACCGATCATGACATCCTGCTGCAGCAGAATGCGTTCCCCATAATTTTTCAGGTCCGGCATCGGCCATTGTCCTGCCAACGCGATGGTCTCATAGATATACTTTCTCGCGTCGTCGTCCGATGCGAGGTGCAAACGTTTCTGCGTTGAGCTGCGGAGCAACGACGGTTGGGGGAACAATCTTCCACGATCCTCATAGATATCGTGCTGCCCCCGGAAAAACACCTTCCCTTCGGTGCTGTATTTTAAGTATCCAACCGCCTGAATAAGGGTATTGATATCCGACACTTCAAATACGTTCAGTTGCTCATCCGCCCAATAGCGGTCAAGAGCAATCTCGCCCATCCGCAAATCGCGTATCTTTGCCGCATCCCATTTCCCGGCCATCGCAACCCCATCCATACATTGGCGTTCTATGACACCCATGGTATCCATAAGTTCAACGCAGGAACAGTACATTCTCGAAATAGAAAAATGGGTCTGAATAACGGTTCATATCCGTCATTCAGACCCATGATGGGCGATTCAGCGGTTAACGCTCAATCACATCAGCTCACGCACGAAGCGCGGCGCTGGCCTTGCGGGACTTGCCGTACACCGTGGCGGCGGCGCCCGCGAGGAGCGCGGCGATCACCGTGAACAGCGCGATGCCCGCGGCACCGGTCTGCGGAAGCTGGGAAATGTTCTTCACGTTGAGGACCGTAGTGACGGTATCGCCAGTACCTGGCGTGACCAAGCCAAGCAGATCCTTGGTGAACTTGACATTACCATCATTGACCGTCACTTCAAAGGACAGCGGGGTCTTCAGGTACCCACCCTTGAAGTTGTCGGCATAACTGGACTCGGTGATGATATAAGTGCCGTTGGCAAGACCTGCGAACTTCACGGTACCGTCGGCACCAGAGGTCACCGTGGCGGTGTAGCCAGTCGGGAGAGCCGGGGTCTTGTTGTCGTCCTTCGGCGTAATGGTGAACTTGACACCAGCAAGACCGTTGGCATCCTCATCCACACCGATCTTCTTGAACTGAACCGGAGTGGTCTTCACCGTGTGAGAACCAGGAGTGCCGGATTCGTTGTTATCGTGCTCGATAACGGCGCGATTAACGATATCTCCTTCAGCATCACCCTTCACGGTAGCGGTGTAAGTGATCTCGATGTCGGCACCGATGACGAACTTGGCGGCGTTGATAGCGATGGTCAGCTTCGTGTTATTATCGGCAGGATAGGTGACCTTGACGCCAGTGCTCTGGTCATCCGAAGATGCGACCGCCTGACCGTCAATCTTCACGGTCACAGAATTCGCATCGATAGCGAGCTTATCGGACGGCGTATCAACGAAATTGTAATCGTAGGTATCGTAGCCGGTGTAGTTTGGGATATTGCCAGTCAGCGTGTACTTCACCTGATCACCGACGGTCACGGAATCCTTGTTTGCGGTCTTGCCCGGAGTAGGAACGCTGGACGGCTTCGCATTCGCGGTGCCGAGCTCCTGATTGGCAAAGTCAACGAAAGCACCGGAGCCGTTATCGGCATCCTTGTTCCAGATCTTGGTGCCAACCAGCAATGCGGAACCGCTGGCATCAGTCACGAGGTACCAGCCCTGTTGCACGTTGGAGAAGGTCGACACCTTCTTATCAGTGTCCAGAGTCGGGTTGACAACCGTGCCCAGCTGACCAGTCTTGTTGGCCAAAGCATCGGCGAACGCCTTGAGCTGAGCGGCAGTGCCATTGCCCGCCGCAAAATAGGCAACGGCATCCGGATAACCGCCAAAGTCCGTGATATCGGTCGAAGCGGCAGCAGCAGTCTTCACTGCATCCGTAGCGGCAGTCACGTCAACATTCGTGGCCTTGTCATCAGCGCCAAATTGCGGGTTGGAATAGGCACCGATGTAGTACGCATGAAGTTGATTGTCTTCAAACGTGAAATCAGCACCCGCGTTCACAGTGAACGAGGCATCGTTCTCCGCCGCATTTGCGGTGGTGGTGCCGATGGCGAGGCCACCGAGCAGGGTCGCCGCTGCGGCGAGACCTGCGAAAAGCTTCCTCATCTTCATGAGAAACCTCTCTTCCTTTCATTTGTTGTTATTGCTGTATCTCTTGCAATCGCGGAGGCCGAGGCCCTTTCCAAGACCTCCGCGATCCGCAAATCCTGTTTGGTTGTCGGCGGGCGGCGTCGGGACCGCCCGCCAGCCGGTTCGTCGGCTAGAGGCTCAGGCCCCCGCGGCGACGCCATTCGTGCATGGCGGCCATCGCCAGACCGGCCATCACGGCGAACATGCCGCCGCCGATCAGCCAATCGCGCGCCGACGCCGGCCCGCCCGTCAGCGGCAGTGCGGACACGGCCGTGAACGTGTTGGTGAAGATGGGTATGTCATCGCCAGTCAGCGGAACGTCGCCCTTCGTGTAGGTGACCGTTGCGGTCAGACCGGAGGCGGGAGCCGTGGCTTCTGCGACTTCGACCGTGGCGGTGTATTCCGTGGTGTCGTAGGTCCAGCCCTGCGCGTGATCCTGTGTCTGCTCCTTGATGGAGAAGGCGTAGGTGCCCGTCTGGGAGAAGGACAGCTCCGCGAAATTCAGAGGATCCGTGGTGGTGCCGTTGGCGATGTGGCCGCTCGTGGACACGGTCAACGTGTCGCCACCAGTGGTGAGCTTTGTGGTCATGCCATCCTTCTGGTAAGTCACGTCACCAGAAGTGCTGTCCGTGCGCTTGAGCTCGAACGTGAAGTTCTTGCCGTCCGGCTGAGTCCAATCAGCGCCCTGCACGGTCTTCTTCACGGAAAGCGTCGCCGTTGCGGGCTGACCGAATCCGTTGACGAACTTAGCCCATGCCTGTTTATCAGCTTCCGAACTTGTCTCACCGGTATCGCCACTCTTGGAAACCTGATGGAATCGGTTCTGCGTATCTACTTGCTCGGTCACCACATAATGTGTGCCTTCGGGCAAACCGGTGATCACCGCCACCTGATCCTTCTTCAAGGTCAGAGTGCCGGAACCGTTGATCAGCGTCAACTTGCCATTGGCGTTGTTTCCGACGATCTGATCGCCAACCGTGTCGTCCTGGTTCAGCGCATGCACGGTGTACGGAAACTCGCCAGACAGATTCTTCGCATTCTCGCCGTCACCATCCGTGAGCGTCACAGTGAACGTGAAGTCCGCTTCTCCGTCCGGATTCGTGCCGACGCCGCTGACCGTCTTGGAGATGTTCAGCGTGGTCGCCTTGACGTCCCCGACGCGCACGATGGTGGAGCCGACGAACAGCGGCGTTGCATCCTTCAGATAGTCATTGTTGGCAGTCGGCGCCATGGTGACACGGGCAAAACCATCGGTCACACCAAACGTCGTCCTGTCAAGGCTCTGATCCTGCAACTTATTATCGGTTCCCAACGCCAGATAACCATACTTCAGCAACGGCGTGGGATAGGTGACCCCGTAGCTGTATTGGAAGTTCTTGGTCTGCGATGGACTTGCGTCTTGCCAGTTCGCCACGGAATTGCTCGTAACCGTGGTGCTGGTCTGTAACGTGCCCGTGACATACTGCAGCGGATCGTCGCCGCCGTCACCGGCCCATTGGGTCATAGTTCGCACCAGCGTGCCAAGGCCGACATTGACCGAGACGTTGTCTTTCTCGCCAGCTGTCACAGCGGTCATTGCGCCGTCCATTCCCTTGATGTACGCAGTGGCATCCGCATGCACGCCGGCATCGTCAACGACCACTTTCACATAGTGTTCGTTCAGCAAGTACCCTTGCGGCGCAGTGGTTTCCTTGAGCCAGTACACTCCGTTCTTCAATGGCTTATCCAGCTTGTTTGCGGGGAAGCTCACCGATCCGGCCAAAGCCAAGCGATTCACACCGTCAGCATCGGTAACGCTCTGATTGGCCGTCTTGTGTTCGGCAATATACGGGGCGGACTCATTCGGTTTGCCGTTGTCGTCCGCATACAGCGTAAAGCCAGCCTGATTCATCACATCCGTGGCATCAACGGCGTTACCGTTTGCATCGGTTTTCTGCGCAATCAACACGTTCTTGATGTTCGGCACTTGAAGTTCCGTAGCGTATGTACGATCAAACGACTTATCATCGCTGATCAACCTGTACATGCCTCCCGTATCGGACGCATCGGACGCCTTGAGCAGCGTGGTTGGAATGTAGTAGTAGCCGATGGCGTAATGCACCGGGTCATTGTCTCCGGCCGCATAATAGTATTCGCCAACTTCGCCTGGCAGATCAACGACCTCAATCTGGGGCTGATTGCTGTCATTGAGTTTGAAGGTGTTGTATTCATCCCCATGCTTATAATTCGCCTGCGCCGCCGCGAGCACACCCGCGAAACCGGTGCCCATTTCGCTCCAGCCGTCAATAGGATCACCCACCACGGCTTGCCAGTTGTTTACGTCCGGCGCTTTGCTCTTGCAGTCGGCGTCATTTTGAGCCACACACCGCATGACCACCGCGACGAACTTGCCATCCGCCTTGGCGACATCAGACACCGTGAACTCCTTGGTATCCGCACCGGAATTGCGCTCACCGGTGAACTTCGGCGACACGATCGTCGTCTGCACCTTCGGCGTGGCCACGGCACCCGTTTCGAATTTGTTCGCGGACACCGCGTAGGTATCACCGTTCACGTCCTGCTTTAGTTCCAGATGCACGGGCTTAGTCCCGCGATAGCCCTCCGGAGTTTGTTCCTCAAGAATGTAGTAATGGCTCTTGGCATACAGCTGATTCAATGTCACGAGCTTATTGCTGTCCGCAGCTTTGAAGGCCAGTTGACCGTCACCATCAGTCGTACCGGAGACGACAGCGGTCTCATCCGTCTTCTTGTAGTTTGCATCGGCTTCATACAGATTGAAGTTGACACCAGCAATTGGGTCACCCACCTGATCGACCTTCAGCACATCGTTCTGCGGGGTCTTGCGAAGGTTGAACGTGAGCTTCATGTTCGACTGGTCGTTGCCACGCTCCAAGTAATAGAAATGCAGCGTGTGCGAAGTGTCGTCGGCGAAAATGTACTGGCCGTTTGCGGCTTTTGTCCAATTCGCGCTGTTTGCGAAATCCCGGTCCGTGTAGCCGGCAGCACGGTACATAGCTTCCAGCGTGGTGGAGAATTCAGTGCCCTTGCTCGAATCCTGCGGCCACACCTTCACTTCGCCGGTGGCAAAGTTGATCGTGCCGTTGACCTTGCCATGACGGCCGCCAATGTCAAGGACCAAGGTATCGTCGAGGTACACCCACACGTCATCGTCGCCGGAGAAGGCGAACGTGGTGTCATTGCCTCCGGTCTTGCCATCCACAGGCTGTGTGAACGGCACATCCATCGTCAGACCGAAGCTGTGGTTCAGACCACCGCATTCGGTCAGTTTGTACTCGCCCTTTTCCTTCGTGCAATCCTTGATGACATCACTGATTGATGGGCTGACAGTGCCGTTATTGAAGGGGAAGAAGCCAAGGTTCTTTGTGGAACTGTTATTCTTGTTGATGGCATCCGAGGTTTCCTCCCACGAATAGGTGCCCTTGGAATCAGGAGCGGCAGACAACTGCGCATGCGTCTGGTCGCTGTCATACTCGTAGTAGCCGTTGTTCAGCTGGAACAGGTTCGGAGCCACGCTATAAGAAGTCTTGTAGCAGGTTACCGAATCATCGGTGCAAGAAGAAGCATCCTCAGTATCGAACAGATACTTCAGCGAATCGGTTGCACCGCCGGTGATGTTTTGGTCGCCGGACAAATGCGGATAGCCATCCTGCCCGAGTGTCGGTGCGACAATGCCCTGCCGCGCACCGCCGTAAGCTCCCGGAGCCGTCTTGAGGCTGGCAGAAGCGGACACATTCATCCACGGCGTGTACGTTGTGCCGTTGCGAATGGTGTTCCAGCTGTGCAGCGAGAACTTCAACGCACCCTGATTGATGCCACTGTTTTCGTGACTAACTCCATCCAGTCGCGGATCTGTCGGCACGAAGTCATAGCTGTAGTCCGAAACGTGGTTCCAGAGATTGCCCTCCTGACCAGATTGGCCAGCTGTAGCCTTATCCGTCTGCCCCAGCAGATGACTGGAATTGCCCGGTAAATTGTAGCTGTAGCCCCAGTAGTCGTTTACCGTCATCGTGGCGCCGCTCGGCGACACGGTCGCAACAGAATTTGAGGCCTTGGCTCACCGCGCAGCATCAATCTGTCCACTCGGCGTGGCTGCGGCCCCCGCAACGCCCTTCGCGTCCTCGGCGTAGGCGCTCACGCCGAATCCCACGCCGGCTCCGATCATGGACACGGCGACGACTCCCGCGATGGCGCGGCCGACGAACTTCCTCGTCGTCGGGCGCATGGCGGAGAACAAATCAGCAATCCCTCGCATAGCTTTTCAGCCCATCTCCTATATGCGGACGGTTCCGCAAGCTTCTACTATTTGGGAAAGCTAGCCGGAAGACACCCAAGATGAGACCACCCGAATGGTGGGGTTCGGCTACCCGAGACGCGAGCAAATGCCCGAATGGCGGGAACGTGGGCCCCTCGATGATCGCCGACGATTTTCTGTGATCTCGTCCACATAGGGGGAAACGGGGAGGGCAACACAACGAAACGCATGCTCCATTGGTGTACGTATATAATGAGCACATATATACGTACACCGATCGAGGAGTGTCGCCATGGCCAAACTGACCCTCAGCATTGACGAACGAGTCATCGCCAACGGCAAGCAATATGCCAAAAAGCAGGGGCGCACGCTGTCATCCATCGTGGAGGATTACCTGAGCGCATTGGGAGGCGGCGAGGCCATAACGCCATCGCCGTCCGTGCGGGCGCTCATGGGCATCGGACGGGGGCCGGCGGACGAGAACGCCTATCGGCGCCATCTCGTGGAGAAATACCAATGAACCGCCTCATCGTCGACACCAACGTGTTCCTTGACGTCATTCTGTCAAGAAAGCCGCTCTGCGACGCCTCCGCGGCCCTGCTGAGCCTCTCAACCCGTCCCGATCATGAGCTTTTGATGCCGGCGCACGCCGCCGCGACCATCGCCTACATCGTCGAAGCCAACGCCAACCGGGGCAGGGCGCGGCAGGCACTGTCGCTCTGCCTCGGCATCGCCCACGTGGCGCCGCTGGACGAGACGACGATTCTGCGGGGATTGTCCTACAACTTCAAGGACACCGAAGATTCATTCGTCGCCGCCATCGCGGAACGCGAGCACGCAACGTTCATCGTCACCAACAATGTGAAGGACTTCGCCCTGTCGCCCATTCCCGCCATCACGCCGATCGAATACCTCAGCCGCATCAACGGCGAATGAAGTCACCCCAGTGGAGCGGACGACGGGAATCGAACCCGCGTAATCAGTTTGGAAGACTGAGGCTCTACCATTGAGCTACGTCCGCATGGAAGCCGCGAAACTTCCGGTGCACGATTATGGCATACACCCGCGGACTTTGCAAAATCGGCCGGCCCCTATATAAGAGGACGCGGCGCGCGGGGCGTCGACGGGGCGAACGCGTTAGAATGCCATGCGTCAATCCATCGACCCACGCCCACAAGGCGACGACGGCAGCAAGGAGCACCACGCATGGCACAGTACGATTTCACCTCGATCATCGACAGGCACGGCAAGGACGCCATCGCCATCGACGCGGTGGGATCGACGACGAGGCCCGGATTCGCGCCGTCCGCCCCCAAGCCGGGGTTCGACGTGATCCCCATGTGGGTGGCGGACATGAACTTCCCCACCGCCCCGTCCGTGCGCGAGGAGATCATCCATCGCATGGAGCACCCCATGTTCGGCTACTTCGACCCGAGCGATGCGTACTACCGGAGCATCATCGACTGGCACCGCGACCGCAACGGCGTGACCGGGCTCGCTCCGGAGCACATCGGCTACGAGAACGGCGTGCTCGGCGGCGTGGTCAGCGCGCTCAAGGCGTTCGCGCAGCCGGGCGACGCGGTGCTGCTTCACTCCCCCACCTACAACGGCTTCACGCACGCGATCGGGCAGAACGGCTTCCGCATCGAGCACAGCCCCCTGAGGCGCGACGCGGACGGCGTGTGGCGCATGGACTTCGACGACATGGACCGCCGGCTCAAGGAGAACAACATCCACGTGGCCGTGTTCTGCAGCCCGCACAACCCCACGGGCCGCGTGTGGGAGCGCTGGGAGATCGAGCGCGCGATGGAGGTGTACCGCGCGAACGACTGCGTGGTGGTCTCCGACGAGATCTGGTCGGACCTCATCCTCTCCGGCAACCGCCACATCCCCACGCAGTCGGTGAGCGACGACGCGCGCGAACGCACGATCGCCTTCTACGCGCCGAGCAAGACCTTCTCGCTGGCCGGGCTCGTGGGCAGCTACCACATCGCGTACAACAAGTACCTGCGCGACCGGCTCGTCTCGGTGAGCGACAAGACCATCTACAACGCCATGAACGTGCTGTCCATGCACGCGCTGATCGGCGCCTACAAGCCCGAAGGACGCGAGTGGCTCGACCAGCTGCTCGGCGTGCTCACCGACAACGCGCGGCTCGCGGTCGACTACATCCGCGCGCACTTCCCCGGCGTGGACACGGCCATGCCGCAGGGCACGTACATGCTGTTCCTCGACTGCACCGAGTGGTGCGCGGCGCACAGCGTGGAAATCGGCGAGCTCGTCCGGCGCGGCTGGGACGTGGGCGTGGCGTGGGAGGACGGCCGACTGTTCGAGCACCCGTGCGCGATCCGCGTGAACCTTGCGCTGCCGAAGTCGCGCGTCGAGGAGGCGCTGCGGCGCATGACGGAGTACGCGTTCACGGAGCAGTGAGGCGCCGGGACACCGGGACTCCGGAACTCCGATGAGACGACGATCGGGCCGGTCTTCCACAGCTGGGAAGACCGGCCCGATCATTTATTTTCCGCGGCCGCCGCGGCTGCCGACCACCGCGCTACAGCTCGACGACGCGGGCCTCGTAGGGCTTCAGGTCGGCGGCGAGGCCGGACGCCACGCCCGAGGCCGGATCGGCGTCCAATTGCACGGACTGCGGGTCGGCGGAGAAGTTGAACAGGCCGACGATCGTGCGGTCGCCCTCCTTGCGCAGCATGGCGAGCACCGCGTCGTTGTGCGCGTCCCACGACGTCACCCACGCGTCGGGCGCGAAACAGGCGTCGGAGCGCATCTCGCGCAGGCCCTCCATGCCCTCCCACAGGCGGTTCTGCAGCGTGCCGGGCTTGTGGCGCAGCTCGGCCTTGGCCCAGTCGAACTTGCTGCGGTGCAGGTTACGGCTGTCCTCGATGCGGTCCGGGTCCTCCTTGTAGTCCCAGCCGTTGAGCTGGGCGATCTCATCGCCGCAGCTCAACATCGGGAAGCCGCGCAGGAACGACATCGCGCGGTGCAGCAGCAGATCGCGGTCCACCGCCGTGTCCAGCGCGGGACGGTCATGCGTGATGATCGCCCGCTCCACGCCGGTCAGGCTCGCCGTGGTGCCGCAGCTGCGCGCGTCGCCGGACGTCTCGTCGTAGTTGTACAGCTCGCCCATCGCCCAGCTGCCGGGCACCGCGCCCTCGTAGAAGTGGTACAGGAACTTCTTGTGCTTGAGCGGATCGATGCCGAGGCGGCGCTCCTCGTCCTCGTCGAGACCCCAGCCGATGTCGTCGTGGCAGCGCAGATAGTTGACGAACCAGCAGTTCGAGGGCAGGGCGTCCAGCGCGTCGATCTGCGCCTTGAGCAGGCGGACGTCCCCGTTGGCGAGCGCGCTCCACAGGTTCACCATGATCGACACGTTGTACAGCATGTGGCATTCCGGCTTCTCCGGCGTGCCGAAGTAGGCGGCGAGCTCCTTGGGCGCCATGACCACCTCGCCCTTGAGCACCACGGCCGGGCAGACGCATTCGAGCACGATGCGCAGCATGCGCACGATGGTGTGGACCTGCGGCAGGTTGCGGCAGTTGGTGCCGAGCTCCTTCCAGATGTACGGCACGGCGTCGAGGCGGAACACCTCCACGCCCAGGTTCGCGAGGTGCATCACGGAGCTCATCATGGCCACGAGCACCTTCGGGTTGCGGTAGTTCAGGTCCCACTGGAACGGGTAGAACTGGGTCATGACCCACTTGCCCATCCGCTCGTTCCAGCTGAAGTTGCCGGGCGCGGTGTTGGGGAAGACCTGCGGGACGTGCGCGTCGTACTCGTCCGGGACGGTGCGGTCGTCGTAGCAGAAGTAGTAGTCCTGATACTCGGGGTCGCCGGCCTGCGCGGCCTTGGCCCAGCGGTGGGTGGAGGCCGTGTGGTTCATGACGAAGTCGAGGCACAGGCTGATGCCGTTGGCGCGCAGCTGCTTGGTGAGCGCGGCGAGGTCCTCGTTGGTGCCGAAGCGGGGGTCCACGTTGTCGAAGTCCTCGACCGCGTAGCCGCCGTCGTTGTTCGGATGCGGCATCTGCAGCAGCGGCATGAGGTGCAGGTAGGTGAGCTTCTGCTCCTTCAAATAGGGGATCTTCTTCGCGAGCCTTTTGAGGTCGCCGGCGAACAGGTCGCTGTACATGGTCATGCCGAACATGTCGCCGCGCTTGTACCACTCGGGGTCCCGCTCGCGTTCGACGTCGAGCCGCCGCAGGTCGTCGGGGCGGGCCGCGGCGGCTTCGGCCATGGCGGCGGTCAGGGCGTCGAGCGCGGTGCGGTCGTCGTAGAGCTCCATGAACAGCCACTCGAGCTCGTCGCGGTGGCGGGCGAGGCGGGCGGCGAATGCGGCGTTGGGGGCGTGGGCGGCGCGGTTCTCGGCGGCGCGGGCGCTGGTGGACGGCTGGGGGCGAGCCGGGGTGTGTGCCTGAGTGTTTGCCTGGGCCATGGGCGAACTCCTTCGTTCCTTCCTCAAGTGCATGACCGGTGCGTGGCGGCATATGTCCATGGCGGACCATGGCGGTGAGCGGTGCACAGCGGTATGTGCCGGCGCGTCGGTGCACGGTTATATGTGGGCGTCAGACCTTTGACGCTTGGGAACAGACTATATCAAACCGGTTCGACACGCTATGCGGGCAGGTGGATTTGTTTACGCGGACGTCGCAACTCGTGTATGCGAGCCTCCGCCCAGCGCCGCATACCACACTTCATTGCCGCATACCACACCTCATTGCCGTGCGCCGCGACACGTCTCGCCCAGCCGCGCCCCGGCCCTGTGCAAAAGTTGCAGAACCGTGCGCATCCGATCCGATATGAGGCCTGTATACGCACGGTTCTGCAACTTTTGCACGGAGCCGGACACACTGGAATGCACAGGGAAGCGTTACGGGTGTTGCGGGTTCACGCCCGCACACCATGTCGCGCCGCAGCTCATTTCACCACGCCGACCGCATGCCGCCCTCGGCTGCACCTCATCTATATGGCAAAAGTTGCAGAACCGTGCGCGTATCGGCCTTATATTCGACTGTATGCGCTCGGATCTGCAACTTTTGCACGGGCGGGATGCGCTTGCGCATGGCGGAAGGCGGCCGGGAAGCCTATGCCCGGGCGCGGACCTCCAGCAGGACCACCGCCGAGGCGACGCCGCCATCGTGGCTCAGCGAGATGTGCCAGATGAATGGCGCCTCGCGTGCGGTGGGCGGCATTTGAGAGGGGGGCTCATTCAACGGCCCGACCGACGATCCACCCGACAGCCCGCCCAGCAACCCGGCCGGCGGCCCGGCTAACGATTCGCCCAACGACTCGGCCAACGACTCGGCCAGCGCGCGGTGCACGTTCGCGTGGAGGACCACGCCCGGGCGGCCGCGGGAATCGTCGAGGATTTCCACGCCGGACCAGGGGAAATCGTCGAGCGTGTACGGGTTGGGCCTCTCCCCCAGCGCCTCGCACCACGCCTTGAGCACCGACTCCTTGCCGGCCCACTTGCCGGCCAGATGCGTGGACTCGGCGTCGTGCTTCGCCGCCGCACGGGCCGAGGCCTGCCGCAGCTCGCGGGCGGAGAACAGGGCGCGCATGCGGGTGCCCGGCTCGGCGAGCTGCCCGGCGAACGCGGCCAGATCCACCACGTCATGGCCCAATCCGAGGATCATGTGCGCTCCTTATATACCGCATGCGTTTCCGACCACCATCCTATTACGAGGCAATTCGACGCGCCGCCCGTACGTCAGGCCGCAAGCCGGGAACGCAGCACACGTGTGGAACGGCAAAAATGCCCCCTGCGTCATGGAGACAGACCACATGGCAGACCATGAGATGACCCGGAAAACGCCGACGCGGCGCACGCGGCAACGCAAACCGGGAACGCAACGTGCGGGAGGAACAGGGAATAAACACCGTTGCGGAACAGCGGTCTCTTCTCAGTGTGATGCGTCGGCGATGCAACGACTTCACAGCCCAGGGATGCAATGTGCAGGTGAAATGGAAAGGAATGCCGCTGCGGCACGGCGGTCGCACACCCCCAACGCAGTATGCCGCCGTTGCGGTACGCCCGCATCTTCCCAACGCGGCGCATCGGCGGCACAATGAACGCAATCCGGGAATGCGATGCACAGGCGTTATGGAGGCGGAATGCGGTAAATACCATTGCAATACGATGGTCGTCCCGTGCGGATTACGACCCAGCGCGGCACAATGTCAGCGCGAAAGCAACTCCGCGGTTCCGCCGAAGCCACCCAACACGGCTGGACGAACTATTCGCATAGTGTGCGGCAGATTTCGGATGCTGAAAACACCTATCTGCATAGTATGCAGTACATGCCCGCCCGCGCCACCGGAAAAATCCTCTTCGCAAGGGCGAATTCCGCCCTTTTGCATCATGCGTGAAGCATCACTGCTACGGAGGGTACTGCGCACTATGCAGATGGGCGTCCGCGCACCGAAGGATCCGCTGCACACTGCGCAAATACTGCACAATGGACTGCGCAATTCCCATGGGAAAGCGCCAACGTCGCGCCACTCGCCCTTCCTAGGGCAGATTCCGTGCATTGCGAACATCTACTCGCCTTTCCGAGGGCACCGGCACGACGCCGTCCGGCCAATCCGCGGTGAACAATGACCGGAAAACGGCCATATTGCAATGCGGGCATAAGGCGCTGTCCAAAAGCAAGTGCCCTCGGAAGAGCGAGTAGATGTCCGACAGAGCCAAAATCTGCCCTAGGAAAGGCAAGTAGCAGAGCAGACAGCGCGCGAAAGCTCATTTTCCTGCCAGCTTGTCACGAAGCTGGACCATTTCACCGATTCGGGCGCCTGCCATACACCGCGAACGAGGGTTCCGCCTCCGGAGAGGCGGCGGAACCCGGAAGGCGGGACCCAAATTCGAACGGCTCAGGCTTCGAAGAAGCCGGAGGCGCCGAGACGGGCGTCGGGGTTGAGGAGCATGGCCTTTTCGACCTCGTGGGCGTTGTAGCGCGTGCCGTCGGCGAGCTTCGTGCCGTCCTCGCGGAAGCGGCGGTTCTCGATGGGCTCGTACAGCGGGGCGCGGCCCATCATGCCCTCCTCGAGGCGGCGCTGGCCGGCGGCGAGGCGCTCGTTGGCGCGGCGACGCCACGTCTCCAGCGCTTCGGCGCCCGCGGTGTGCGCCACGGCGGCCTCGAACGCGCCGGGGTTCACCACGGCCACAAAGCCGGAGACGTGACCGAAGCCGAGCGACGTGGCGAGGCCCGCCTTGACCGCGCCCGCGCCGACGTGCAGCGGGGTGCGCAGCCAGACCATGTGGTCGTCGCGCGCGAGCTTCGGGTCCACGCAGTCGAGCGACGCGTTGGCCGGGATGACGCCGGAGCGGAACAGCTGGGTGAGGCCGTTGATCTGGAAGATCGCGGCGCCGCCCTTCGCGTGGCCGGTGAGGGTCTTCTGCGAGATGACGAACAGCGGGTTGCCGTCCGTGCGCCCGATGGCGTGGGCCAGCGTGTTGTGCAGCTCGGACTCGTTGGGGTCGTTGGCGTTGGTGGACGTGTCGTGCTTGGAGACCACGGCGATGTCGTCCGGGGCGACGCCGAGGCGGGCGAGGTCGCGCACCAGCTTCGAGTCGCGTCCGCCCATGCCGGCGGCCAGCGCGCCGAGGCCCGGGGCCGGGATGGACGTGTGGGCGCCGTCCGCGAAGCTGTGCACGTACCCGATCACGCCGGCGACCGGCAGGCCCAGCCTGAGCGCGATGTCGCCGCGGGTGAGCAGGATCGTGCCGCCGCCCTGGGACTCCACGAAGCCGCCGCGGCGACGGTCGTTCGCACGGGAGAAGAACCGCGCGTCGATGCCCTTGCCATACATTTCCGCGGAGTTGGCGGTGGCGTTCATGTTGCCGAAGCCGATCACGGATTCCACGCCAATGTCGTCGATCGCGCCGGTGACCACGAAGTCGGCCTTGCCGAGGGCGATCTTGTCGAAGCCCTCCTCGAGCGAGACGGCCGCGGTGGCGCAGGCGGAGACCGGCTGGACCATGTTGCCGTAGCCGCCGATGTACGACTGCATCACGTGCGCGGCGACCACGTTCGGCAGCGCCTCCTGCAGGATGTCGGTCGGGATCTCGTGGTTGAGGAACCGGTCGAGGTAGAGCTTGCGCATGGAGGCCATGCCGCCGAAGCCGGTGCCCTGCGTGCTCGCGACGAGCGAGGGGTGGATGGACCGCAGGATCTCGGCGGGCGTGAAGCCGGCGGACAGGTAGGCGTCCACGGTGGTCACGATGTTCCACAGCGCGATCTCGTCCACGTCGCCCACCATGGAGGCGGGGATGCCCCACTTGACCGGGTCGAAGCCCTTGGGGAACTGGCCGCCGACCGTGCGGGTCATGGTGGCGCGGCGGGGCACGCGGATCATGGAGCCGGCGTGGCGGGTGACGGTCCACTCGCCGGATTCGGCGTCGCGTTCGATGGAGGTGTGGGCCTCGTCGAGCTTGGCGTATTCGCGCGCCACGTCCTCGGTGGGCACCGAGAAGGCGACGTCGTGGTCCAGATAGACCTCGGCCTCCTCCTCGTCGGCGCCGTCCTTGTAGTCGCCGCCCATGCCCTCGTCGAACGGGCGGATGCCGGAACGGGCCACGACCTCGTCGTGGTAGCGCTCGGCGATGTCCTCCTCGGGAACGAGGTTGCCGTCGGCGTCGTACCAGCCGGGCTTGGGGCTGTCCTGCCAGGTGAGCAGGCCCATGTTCCACGCGAGTTCGAGCACCGCGCCGGCGGACAGGTCGACCGTGCCGTCCGGGTGGATGCCGAGTTCGGCCTCGAAGCGCGTGCGGCCGGAGCCCCACGGGCCGAGCTCGCCCACGGAGACGATGACGATCTCGTCCTCGGGACGCGCGGTGACCGACTTCCACGCATCAAGGTCGACCGGGGCCTGACGGGGAACGTGCGGCGTCGGCAGCGCCTTGAGCGCGGCCGCCGAGCGCGATCCCATCGAGCGCGAGGCGGCGCCGGCGGCCGCGGCGCCAGCCGCGTCCGTTTCCTCCGCTTCCTCGGCCCGGGCGGCACGTTCGGCGGCATCCCTCTCCGCCTCGGCGCGCAGCGCGCGGATGTCGATCGGCTCGTCGCCGAGCCCGCCGGTCAGGTCCACGTCGAGCGGGGCCTCGGCGGCGCGGGAGCGGGCGTCGGCCGTGCACAGGTCGAGCAGGCGCACGGCGATGTCCGCGGTGGAGTACGTGTGGATGCCGTGGCGCTCGACGACCTCGACCAGCGGGTCGTTGCCGCCCATGAGGCCGGTGCCGCGCACCCAGCCGATCTTCGGGTGGACGAAGGTGACGCGGTCGGACCAGTTGCGCTCGGCGCGGGCGCGGTTGACGATCGCGTCGAACGCGGACTTGACCTCGCCGTACGCGCCGTCGCCACCGAAGCGGCCGCGGTTCGGGGAGCCGGGCAGGACCACGTGGAGTCTGTGCTGCACGTCGGTGTCCGCGCCGATGGCGGCGAGGCCGGCGATCGCGCGCTCCACGCCCCAGAGCATGAGGCGCGCCTGGGATTCGAACAACTGGCCGGAGTCGGCGAGCGTGCCGTGGACCGGCGGGGCCGCGAACGGGAAGAACAGGCTCGGCTCGTAGGCGGGCTTGAGGATCGTGGTGGTGGCGCCGTTGACCTTCTTCTGCACGCCGCCGACCCACTTGACCAGCGCGTCCACGTCGCGATAGCTGGACAGGTTGGCGGGCACGAGCCACAGGCGGGCGTCGCCGGCGGCGTGCTCGCGGTAGACCTTCTTGGCCCACGCCTTGACGGACAGGCGGAAGCTGTGCGAGGTGGCGATCACGGTGGCGCCGCCGGCCAAGAGCCCGGTGACGACCTCGCCGGCGATGGAGTTGGGGGCCACGCCGGTGACCACGGCCACGTCGCCGGCGAAGCGGCTGGCGTCCGCGGAGTCGGAGACGGGTTCGAGGGCCTCGGCGGCCACGCGGGCGAAGGCGACCTTGAGCGCGGCGGCGTCGGAGCCGTCGGCGTCGCCCAGACGGGAGGCGAACCATGCGGCCTCGTCCGCGACGGCCTTGCCGAGGCCGAGGAACGAGCCGTCGAGCTCGTCGGCGTCGCGGTCGTAGAACGCGCGCGCCAAGTCCTCGCGGGCGGAGGCCCAGCGGTCGTCGAACAGGATGGCCTTGTTGGCGTCGAAGCGCGGCTCGACCTGCTTGGGCCAGTCGGAGCCGAGCTCGGCGTCCACGGCGGCCACGACGGCGGCGTTCTCGTCCTCGCCGGGTTCAGGCGCCGGGGCGGCCACGCCGAGCTCCTTGAGCACGAAGCGCGCGGTGGCGGCGAGCACGCCGTCCTTGCCGGTGACCTTCTCGGCGAAGGCGTCGAGCGCGGCGGAGTCGACCACCGCGCCGCCCGCGCCCGCTCCGGAGGAGGGCTTGGAGACGGCCACGCCCTTGGTCTGGCCGACCAGGGCCACGGCGTCGTCGATGAGCTGGTCCGCGGCGGCCGCGTTGGCCACGGCGCCGGTGGGCAGCTTGGCGAGGTCGCCGCCGCGGGAGCTGGCGCCCTCGCGGGTGTCGAGCAGAAGCGCGGCGGTGACGGCGGCCACCCAGCCTTCGCCGAGCTGCCACGTGCCGGTGACGCGCTCGCGGACGTGCGCGGGCTTGACGCCGGCCGCGCCGAACAGGGCGCGCATGCGGTCGCGGATCGCCTCGGAGAGCACCGGGCCGAACGGCTTGTAGTTCGGGGCCACCTTGTTGACGAGCTGCGCGAGCTGGGTGAGCGTCGCCTCGGCGGCGCCGTCCACGCTGGCCACGCCGAGCTCGGAGCTGATGTCCATGAGCAGCTGGTTGCGGCGGGAGGATACGCCGTTGGTGAGCGTGTCGGTGGTGTCGTCGGAGCCGATCTGGTCGAGGCGCACCTTGGCGGCGTAGGCCATGAGCACGCCGATCGCGTCGGCGGCCTTGAAGGGCAGGTCCGCGGCGGGACCGGCTGCGGTCGAGCCAAGGTCGGCGACGGCGGAACCGGCGGCCGGGGTCACGGCGACCGGGGCGGACGCGGCGGCGGGCTGAGCGGCCGGGGCGGCAGGAGCGGTCTGCGGTGTGGCGGCTGCGCCGCCGTTGCGGGCGCTGTCGCGCCCGCCTTCGCCGGAGGAAAGCCCAGTGGGCTTTCCGCTCGTCGGCTCAGCCACGGATTCGTCCTCGCTCACAAGCGAGTCCGAATCCGTCATATATACCCTGCCCTCGTCGCGTCCCACGTTGTAGACGGTCACATGGCGGTGCTTGAAGTCGGGCAGGCGCAGGGTCTTGGAGCCGAGGTTGGCGAGGGTCGGCGCGTTGCCGAGGCCCACTTCCACGTACTCCTCCACGCCGAGACCGCCGCGGGACTCGTCGCCGAAGAGCAGCGCCTGCGTCTCGATCCAGCGCACCGGGGAGGCGAACTGCCACGAGAGCAGCTCCGTCAGCAGCAGTCGGCCGAGCTTCTGGTCGTCCGCCGCGTAGGAATCCCACATGGCCGGGTCCTCGAGCGCCTTGCGGATGCGCTCGGAGGGCACCACGTCGAGGATCTTCCGCGCGAACTCGCGGGTCATCTCGAACGGCGAGGCCACGAGGTTCGGGATGTAGCGGCCCACGAGGCGGCCGCGGTAGTCGATGGTCTTGGGCAGCAGGGCGTCGAGCTTGTCGCGGAACTCCGGCACGCCCTTGCGAAGCAGCGTGGAGTGGAACGGCACGTCGATGCCGGGCACGAGCATGAACGCCGGCTTGCCGCCCGCCTCCTTGGCGCGGCGGTTGGCGTCGGCCGCGAGCGCCTTGAGGCCCGCGATCGTGCCGGCCACGGCGTATTGCGCGCCGGCGAGGTTGTAGTTGACGATCTCGAGGAACTCGCCGCTCGCCTTGGCCACGGACGACACGTAGTCCTTCACGCCGTCGTCGCCCACGCCGAACTGGTTGGGGCGGAGCGCGCCCATGCGGTAGTTGGAGCGGCCCTGCGCGTCGCGCTCGATGAGGTGGTGCATGGTGGAGCCGCGGTGGAACACGAGCTCGAGCACGGTCTCCAGCGGGATGATGCCGGCGAAGGAGCTCAGCGCGTTGTATTCGCCGAGCGAGTGGCCGGCGAAGTAGGCGGGCCAGATGTCGCTGCCGGCCTCGCGCAGTCGGGCGGTCTGGGCGAACGCCACGGTGGCGAGCGCGACCTGCGTGAACTGCGTGAGGTTGAGCAGCCCCTCCGGGTGACGGTAGGTGACGCCGTTGGCGGTGAGCTCCTTGGGGTTATCGCGCACGACGGCGAGGATCGAGAACCCAAGCTTGGAGCGGGTGAGCCTGTCGGCGCGCTCCCACACGTCGCGGGCGGCGGCGGACTTGGCGCGCTCGTCGAGCACCATGCCCTGCTTCTGGATGCCCTGGCCGGGGTAGACGAACGCGGACTTGGGCGCGCGCACCACGGCGGTGCCGCGCGAGACGAGCTGGCCGTCGATGCGGCTGGTGACTTCGAGCGCCATGCCGCCGTGGTTCACCTTGCCCACGCGCTCCACGCTGATCTCCACCTTGTCGTTCAGCTGGACCATGCCGTACATGTTGTACGTCCATCCGGCGATCTCGTAGTGGGCGCCCTTGTCGTCCGTGGCCTGCACGGCGTGCTGCGCGGTGGCGGACAGCCACATGCCGTGCACGAGCGGGGCGGCGAGCCCGGAGATGCGGGCGCCGCGCACGGAGGTGTGGATCGGGTTGAAGTCGCCGGAGGTGCGGGCGAACGCGGTCATGTCGCCGGGGGCGGCGACGGTGACGCGGCGCAGCAGGCGGCGCGGGGTGCCGAGCACGTCCGCGTCGACGCCGCCGTGGTCGGGGGCCTCGGGCGGCAGGGCGTCGGAGTAGGCGCGGCCGCGGATGGCGAAGCGCTCGGTCTCGCGGGCGAGCACGGTGCCGTCGGCGGCGGTGTGGGTGACGTGGATGGTCACCACGCGGCCGGACGCGGATTCGAGGTAGTCCTCCGCCCAGCTGGTCAGCGAGACGGTTTCGCCGGTGTGCCCGAGGAGCTCCGCCTCGGTGACCTCGAGCGCGATGAGGTGGTCGAGGTGCACGGCGTTGAGCAGGCCCTCGATGACCGGGAAGCCGTTGACGTACACGGAGCCGAGGGCCGCGTAGATGGCCGGCCATGCGGGGCCGACGAGCGCGTCCGGGGCGATGCGCGAGGGCACGAGGCTCGCGGGCAGGGCGCCGCCGGTGGCCGCCTCGTGGTCGAAGCCGAGGTTCGCGGACAGCGTGTAGGAGGCGTGGGCGACGCCGAACGGGTGGCCGGCGTCCCTGGCGGCGGCGGACGCGTCCACCGCGGGCATGGCCTCGAGCCTGTCGCCGGTGATGGCGGTGTTGCCGATGCCGGCGGTGGCGGCGAGCATGGCGTACACGTGCTCCGGCAGGGTCTCGCGGTCCACGACCGGCACGCGGCCGGGTTCGCCGGCGTCCACGAGCAGCGGGATGACGATGTCGTGCACGGCGTGCTTGGATCGGCCGCCGTCCGGGTCGTTGTCCCAGTAGGTGTCGAGGTGGATGTCGAGGTCGTACAGGTCGCCGCGCTCAGTGGAGGCGACGTGGCGGATCTCGTAGTCCTCGCTGCCGTCCGGCGTGCCGTACGCGGGGTTGGCCATGAGGTGGCCGACCCACGAGATGTTCGGGCTGCGGCGGATGAACGCCTCCGGGGTCTCGGCCGCGCCCAGCGTGGCGAAGGCGGAATCGGCGGCGTCGGAGGCGGGCTGCGCCTCCCCCGCCACGCGCTCGACCATGGCCCGCTCGAAGCGGCCGAGGATGTCCGCGATCGGCTCGTCCACGCTCGTGATGCCGGCCACGGAGATCGGGCCGGGGATCACGCGCACGGAATCGGCGGAATAGCGCGGGTCCTCGGACTGCCACAGCTGGTCCTGACCCCACCAGCGCAGCAGGTCGTTGTCGATGACCGGCACGAACGGCATGGGCTTGGGGTATTCGCGCACGAGCACGGGGAACCACGCCACGTCGGCCGGCACCACCTTGAGCTCGCCCGCGGCCGGATACGCCTCGGCGAGGCGGTCGATCGCGGCGGCCGGGTCGTCCTCCACGTCCGCGCGGCCGGCGAACAGGGAGGCGAACTCGCCGGACTCCTGGTCGCGCACGCGGGCCTCGATGCGCTGCAGCAGGTGCAGGAAGCGGTCGGCGTAGGTCGGGTCGGCCCACGGGAACGAAAGATCGGCGAAGCGGCGGGCCCAGTCGAGGTAGGTCATGGACGCGAGGTCGCCGAAGTACGGCTTGGCGGTCGCGTCGAGCGCCTCGATGATCTCCCCGCGGCGGGATTCGAGCTCCTCCGGGTGCTTCATGACGCGCACGAGCAGGCGGCCGCAGCGGGCGGAGGCGTTCTCCACCTCGTAGATGTCCGCGTGCAGGTGGCTGAGTCCCGAGGCGACGCCGCCCACGGACTTGCCGGACGGCACCCAGCGCTCGCCGATCGGGGCGAACGGGTCGTCGTCGGCGGCCTTCGGGTCGATGCCGGGCGTCTCAACGAGCATGCGCTTGACCTGCGGGCTGGTGTGCGCCTCCTTGGCGGTCATGGCGGCGGTGCCCACGAGCACGCCGTCGACCGGCATGGCGGGCAGGCCGTAGGCGAGCGACCACGCGCCGGTGATGTAGTCGGCGCCGCGGGACGGGGTGCCGATGCCGCCGCCGGCCACGAGCACGAGGTTCGGCTGCTCGCGCACTTCGGCGTACGTGGAGGTGAGCAGGTCGTCCAGCGACTCCCAGCTGTGGTGGCCGCCGGCCGCGCCGCCCTCCACCTCGACGATCACCTTCGCGGGGGCCACGGCCTTGGCGATGCGCACCACCGCGCGGATCTGCTCGACGGTTCCGGGCTTGAAGCACACGTACGGGAATCCGTCGGCGTTGAGGGACTTCACCAGTTCGACGGCCTCGTCCTGCTCGGGGATGCCGGCGGAGACGACCACGCCGTCGATCGGCGCGCCGGACGCGCGCTTCTTCGGCACGATGCGCTGCGAGCCGAACTGGAGGTTCCACAGGTAGCGGTCCATGAACATGGCGTTGAACTCGACCGTGCGGCCCTCCTCGAGCTCCTTTTCGAGCCCGGCCACGTGACGGTCGAACACCTCGGCGGTCACCTGGCCGCCGCCGGCGAGCTCGGCCCAATAGCCGGCGTTGGCGGCCGCGGCCACGATCTCCGGCTCCACGGTGGTGGGGGTCATGCCGGCGAGCAGCACCGGCGGCTTGCCCGTGAGCTCGCTGAACGCGGTGACGACCTTGTCTCCGGCCGGGGTGTGCGCCACGCGCGGGGCGAAGCGGGCCCAGTTCTGCGCGCGGGCCGGCTCGCCCTCGAGCGTGGACAGCGCGGCGCGGGCGGCCGTGGTGGAGGCGTCCACCACGCCCACGCCGGTGCCCTGCGCCACGGTGGCGAGCAGCTTGCCGACGATCGCGCCGGGGCCGAAGTCCACGACCCACAGCGTGGCCGGGTCGACGGACTGCATGGTTTCGCGCACGCGGGACGCCCAGTCCACGTGGTTGAGCAACACCTCCCCGGCGAGCGCGCGGGCGTGTCCGGCGTCGAGGCCGCACGCCTCGGCCCACTCGACGGTCTGCTCGACGGCGTCGGCCATGAGCGGCGAGTGGAACGGCAGGGTCACGTCGAGGTATTCGAGCGTGGGGTCGAACACGCGGCCGCCGCGCACCTTCTCCTCGCGCAGCTTGGCCTGGCGGGCGTGCTCCTTGCCGGCCTCGACCTCGAACGCGCCGAGGTCCTCCGGGTAGCCGGAGAGCACGTAGTGGCTGGCGGAGTTGGTGACGGCGATGGCGATGGGCCCGCGCGGGTTGGCGACGCGCGCGATCAGGGCGTCCACCTGCGCGCGGGTGGCGTTCTTGACGCTGAGCATGGGGGTGGCCTCGCCGGAGCGCGAGTGCAGGGCCTTCAGACGCGCCTGACGCGTGCCGGCCACGCCGATCAGGGTGGCGATGGCGAGGATCTCGTCGATCTCTCGTGCGGCGGCCTCGAAGGAGCCGGCCCTGCGCGCGGCCTGCACCATGTGCACGGCGAGGATGCCCTGCGAGTGGCCGAGCACGGCGAGCGGCTTGGCCGTGGCGGCGTCGTAGCCGAGGGCGCGGGCGTCGAGCAGGGCGCCCAGCTGGGCGAGCGCGATGCCGGGCACGCTGGCCGGGGCGTCCGCCGCGGCGCCGAGGCGGGCCGGGTTGGGCTCGAAGCCGAACAGGTCGACCGGGCGGCCGGTGGTGGCGAGCAGGTCGGCGGCCACCGGGGTGAGGATGCGGCGGGCCTCGGCGGCGTGGGCGCGCAGGGAGGCGTCGAGCGCGGGGTCGGCGGTCTCGTCGGCGAGCGCGACGGGCCACGGGGTGGACTGCCCGGCGAAGGCCAGCGCGTGCGGCTGGTCGGCGAGGCGGGTGAGGAAGAATGCGTCTGTCATGTGGGTTTCCTTTGTATTTGCTGGTTTCTCGGGTGTACGTGTGATTGCGGGCGGCCGGTCGACTACAGCGGCTGGTTGCCGTGGTGCTTGCCGGTGCGCCTGACGCGCCGCTTGGTGGCGAGCAGCCGCAGCGACTCCTCGATCACCTCGCGCGTCTGCTCGGGGTCGATCATCGCGTCGATCTCGCCCATTTCGAGCGACAGGTTCGCGTTGACGGTGGTCCGCTCGTAGTCGTCGGCGAGCTTGCGGCGCAACGCCTCCACGTCCTTGCCGGCCTCCTTGGCCTTGAGCAGGTCCTTGCGGTGGATGATGTTCACCGCGCCGGTCGCGCCGAGCACGGCGATCTGGGAGGTGGGCCACGCGAAGTTCATGTCCGCGCCGATCGCCTTGGATCCCATGACGATGTACGCGCCGCCGAACGCCTTGCGCAACACGACGGTGACCATGGGCACCTGCGCGTTGGCGTACGCGTAGATCACCTTGGCGCCGCGGCGGATGATGCCCGCGTGCTCCTGGTCGGACCCGGGCTTGTAGCCGGGCACGTCCACCAGGGTCACGACCGGCAGGTTGAACGCGTCGCACAGGCGCACGAACCGGGCCACCTTCTCGGAGGAGTCCACGTCGAGGATGCCGGCGCGCACGTTGGGCTGGTTGGCCACCACGCCCACCGGCCGCCCGTCCACGCACGCGAAGCCGACCACCGCGGAGGCGCCGAACAGCTCCTGCACCTGCACGAACTCGCCGTAGTCCACGATCGCGCGGATCACCTCGAGCATGTCGTACGGCTGGCGGTCGTTCTCCGGCACGATCGAGGCGAGCCGCTTGGCCGCCTCGCGCTCCGTGCGCCCCGAGCCGAACGCGTAGACCGGCGGCTGTTCGCCGCTGTTGGACGGCAGGTAGGCGAGCACCGTGCGCGCGTAGTCGATCGCGTCGGCCTCGTCCTGCGCGAGGTAGTGGGCCACGCCGGAGACCGCGTTGTGCACGTAGCCGCCGCCGAGCTCGTCCATGCTGATCGTCTCGCCGGTCGCGGCCTTGACCACGTCGGGGCCGGTGACGAACATGTTCGAGTGCTCGCGGGTCATGATGATGAGGTCCGTCAGGGCCGGGCAGTAGACCGCGCCGCCCGCGCACGGGCCGAGGATGAGCGAGATCTGCGGGATGAAGCCGCTCGCCTCGCAGGTCTTTTTGAAGATGCGGCCGTACTGGGTGAGCGCGGCCACGCCCTCCTGGATGCGCGCGCCGCCCGAGTCGACGATGGCGACGACCGGGACCTTCAGGTCCAGCGCCTTGTCCATGAGATGGCAGATCTTCGCGCCCTCGGCGGCGCCGAGCGTGCCGCCCTTGACGGAGAAGTCCTGCGCGTACACGCCCACCTTGCGCCCGTAGATCTCGCCGAAGCCGGTGATCACGGCGCTGCCGGCCACGCCCTCGTTGATGTTGCCGCCGGCGAAGCGGCCGATCTCCTCGAACGTGCCGGTGTCGAACAGCAGGTCGAGGCGTTCGCGCGCGGTGCGCTTGCCCTTGGCGTGCTGGCGGGTGCGGGCGTGCTCCTCGGCGTCGCGGGCGAGCTGGGCGGCGCGCACGACGGCCTGGCGCAGCGGCTGGGTACGCGGGGCGTCCTGAGGCCGCCGCGCGGCGTTCGCGGCGTTCGCGCGGGAATCCGCGTCGATCGCGCGCTGCGTGGCGGGGGCGCTGATGATGTCGGTCATGACTGCTCCTTCCCCTGATCGGCTGCGGGCTTGGCGGCGGGCGCGTTCACGTCGAGCGTGACGAGCGTCGCGCCGGCCTCCACGCCGTCGCCGGGCGAGACGAAGATCTTGGTCACCGTGCCCTTGACGGGCGCGTACACGTAGTTCTCCATCTTCATGGACTCGAGCACCACCAGCAGGTCGCCCTTGGCCACCTGCTCGCCCTCCGCCACGGAGATGCGCGTGACGACGGCCTGCATGGGCGAGGCGATCACGCCGGACTTGGACTCGTCCGCGCGCTTGGCCGCCGGATCGGCGGAGTGCAGCCCGGAGCCGCGCAACGGCTGCGTGGGCCGGCGCGCGCCGCCGTGCTGGAGGCGCGGGGAGCCGGTCAGGCCGTCCACGATCTCCTGCGGCACGGTGAGCTTGACGCGGCGGTCGTCCACCTCGATCACGAACGTCTCGGTGAGCGGGCGCTCGGGCGCGGCGGCGGGCGCGGCGAGCGACGCGGGCTGGCCGGAGTTCACGGCCTGCGGCTCGCGGTTGAGGTACGTGCGCTCGAGCCACTTGGTGCTCACGTCGAACGGGTGGCCGTGCTCGGCGGTGAAACACGGGTCGGAGAAGATCTTGGCGTACAGGCTCGCCGGGGTGGGCACGCCCTCGACGGTCAGCTCGCGCAGGGCGCGGCGCACGCGGGCCACGGCGGCCTCGCGACTCTGTGCGGTGACGACGAGCTTGCCCATCATGGAGTCGAACTTCGGGGAGACCGTGTCGCCCTCCTCCACGCCGGAGTCGACGCGGATGCCCGGGCCGGACGGCCACGCCAGCTTGGTGAGCGTGCCGGCGCTCGGTGTGAGGTTGGTGGCCGGGTCCTCGCACGTGATCCTGAGCTCGAAGCTGTGGCCGCGCGGGGCCGGGGCCTCGGTAAGCTCGCCGCCGGACGCGATGGTGAGCTGCTCGCGCACCAGATCGAGGCCGGAGACCTCCTCGCTCACCGTATGCTCCACCTGAAGGCGCGGGTTGACCTCGAGAAAGTAGACCTTGCCGGCCGGGGTGACCATGAACTCGCAGGTGCCGAGGCCCACGTAGCCGACCTCCTCGAACAGATGACGGGAGTATCCGGTGAGCTGGCGCAGCGTGTCCTCGGTCAGGAACGGGGCGGGCGCCTCCTCGATGAGCTTCTGGTTGCGGCGCTGCACGGTGCAGTCGCGTGTGGAGTACACGGTGAAGTTGCCGTGGCTGTCGCGGCCGGACTGGGTCTCCACGTGGCGGGAGCGGTCGATGAACTTCTCGATGAAGTACTCGTCGAGGTCGCCGCCCTGCAGCGCGTCGTGGTTCAGGTAGAAGCCGCGCATCTCGTCGTCGTTGCGCACCACGGTGATGCCGTGTCCGCCGCCGCCGTCCGTGCGCTTCATCATGATCGGGTAGCCGTGCGTGTGCGCGAAGTCGAGCAGCGTGCGCAGGTCCTTCACCGGTTCGGCGATGCCGGGGATCGAGGGCACGCGGGCGTTTTTGGCCACGCGCTTGGCGCTGATCTTGTCGCCCAGGGCGGTCAGGGCGTGCGGCGCCGGGCCCACCCAGACCGCGCCGGCCTCCTGCACCTTGCGCGCGAAGTCCGCCACCTCCGAAAGGAACCCGTAGCCGGGGTGCACGGCGTCCGCGCCCGATCGGCGCAGGATGTCGATGAGCAGGTCCTCGTTCAAATACGTGTCGCGGTACGTGTCGCCCGGCAGCAGATAGGCTTCGTCGGCCATCTGCACGTATTGGGCGTCGCGGTCCTGATCGGCGTAGACGGCCACGGTGGCGATGCCCATCTCCTGGGCCGTGCGCACCACGCGCAGCGCGATCTCGCCTCGGTTGGCGACCAGCAGCTTCTTCATGCGTTCCTTTCCGTGTTGTCCGTGTTGTCGTTGTCCGTGTTATTCGCGTTCGTGTTCTCGTTTGCGCCGGGCGCGGCGTCGGTCTCCGGCGCCAGCACGCCCACGTCCCCCGTGCGCACCACATGTTCGACTCCGGTTCCGTCCGGGCCGCTCGTTTCGTCCCCGACGATCAGCGACGCGTCGGCGGCGATGTCCCTCGCCACGCCGCGCAGCACGCTCCCGTCCACGCGGCGGACCTCCACCGGCCGGCCGATCGTCCAGCACAGCGCCCGCACGCGTTCGTGCAGCGCACGGGAGGCGGCGGCCGGATCGGCGGCCAGCGCGCCCAGTTCGCGGCGCAGGGTCGCGACGATGCCGGCGCCGATCCGGTCGCGCAGTTCGTCGAACGGCGGCAGCGGGCCGAAGCGCAGCTGCAGCGAGGTGGCCAGATCGGTGGGCAGACGGTCGGCGGGGATGGCGAGGTTCAGGCCGATGCCGATGATGAGCGCGACGTTGTCCGTACCACCCGTCAGCTCGGCGGCTTCGGTGAGGATGCCGCCCAGCTTGCGGCCGTGCGACCCGTCGGCGTCCGTCACGAACACGTCGTTCGGCCATTTGAGGCGCACCGCCGCGCCGCCGTCATGGTCGGGCAGCGCGCCGGTCACGGCCGTCACGCTTGTCACGCCGTCCACGGCGGCCACGCCGGCGGCCATGGTCAGCCAGCCGGCGTCGTCGCCAAATACGAGGCCGCGCGGCAGGACGGCCAGAAACGACGCCACGAACGATTCGCCCGCGGCGTCGGACCACGAGCGCCCCAACCGCCCGTGGCCGCCCGACTGGGTTTGCGCGGCCAGCACGCCAATCGGCGCGGTGCCTTCCCCCTGTTTCACCGTCTTCGCATCGCTTCCCCGCCCGTTCGCGAGCGCCTCGAGCCGGCGCACGAACGGATCCCCGGCGAGGCACCGGCGGCGCAGCTCGGCGTTGGTGGAATCCACCTCGGCGAGCGCGTCGAACGCGTCGGACGCCCGCTCGGTGAGCGGCATGGAGGGAACGGCGAAAACGGTCATGTTTCCAACCTAGGGCCGGACGCCGGGAGCGGTCATGGGCGGGCCCGACAAAAAACCCGCGCCGGTTTTGTGGATTCCCACAAACGCCTCCGTAGCGTCGACGGCCCTACCATGGCCGTACCATTCCGGGCGATCGCGCGGGGCCTCCATTCGTCTCGAGGCTTCGCGCGCCCCGGCCGACGGCCCGGCGCACGCCTTCGCTTCGGGCCGGACGCTTCGCGGCGACCGTTGCCGCGGGGCGCGTCCTGGCAGACATCCTGACAGAAAGGAACGCCATGTCCGTCAACCATCACCAGTCTTCTTCGATCACCGCCGGCGCCGCCGCGCCCGCCGCCCTGCGCGTCTTGGCCCCCGCCGGACGCGTGGCCCTGTTCGCCGCACTGCTGTGGGGCGCCGCGGCCGCCGGCGAAATCCCGGTGCCGGGCACGCCGGTGCCGATCACGCTGCAGACCTTCGTGGTCATGCTGGCCGCACTGACGCTGAACTGGCGCGAGGCCGGCGCTTCGGTCGCCGTGTATCTGGCCGCCGGCGCCGCGGGCCTGCCGGTGTTCGCGGGCGGTGCCTCCACCGCCGCGCTGCTCGGACCGAGCGCCGGCTTCCTCATCGGCTTCCTGCCCGGCGTGGTGGCGACGGCCCTGCTCAAGGGCGATTCCGCCACCGGCGCGGGCGCGGCGGGCATGGCGCTGCGTCTGGCCCGCCTGTTCGGCGCGGCGCTGGTCGGCTGCGTGGGCGTGGTCTACGCGTTCGGCTTCGTGATCCAGTCGGCCTTCACCGGCGCCCCGCTCGCCGCCGTCGCGCTGGCGTCCATGGGCTTCGTGGCCGGCGACGTGATCAAGGCCGTCGTGGCGTCGCTGGTGGCCGCGGGCGTCGCCAAGCTGGGCGCGCGGCGCTGAGCCGCCGACACCGCCCGAGTTGTCGGACGACTCCGTCAGACAACTCGTCGGGCTGTTCGCCGGTTCGCGGGATGTCGCCCCTGCCGCCCCGTGAACCGGCACCATGCTCATCCGCACACCGTTTTCGCCGGAATCAAGCCGTTCACGTCCAACCGCGACGTGAGGAAACGTTCGTTTCCGGTTCGCAAGATGGGGGTCGTCCAATCTTGTGAACCGGATTTCTGTATATATACTCATACGTTGTGAGTCCATGGGTGCCTTGGGGAGCCAAAACCAAACCGTCCGACGACGTGAAGCCGGACGGAGGGGCCTCCATGCCCATTTCGCGCGCCAAAACGCCCGATCCGGCGGACCCCGCGCGCACGCCCGGCAGCGGCGCTCCCCGCAAATCCGCCAAGGGCGGCTCCCCCGCCGCCGGCAACGCCGCCGCGCGCCCGCAGCTGCCCAATGAGGTCTGGATCGTCGTCGACAAAGCCGAGCGGCGCCTCGACCGGGATCTGCCCTGGTACAAGGCCCTGACCCCCGCGGACCGCGACCAGCTCAACCTCATCATCGAAACCGCAGTCGCCGACTTCATCGCATGGCTCAACACCAACGTCTTCTCCGGCGCGCGCAAGGCCGGCGCCCCGCCGTCCACCGACCACATCTTCTTCGTGGCGCCCGTGGAGTTCACCAAGGCGATCAGCCTGAAGCAGGCGCTGGACGTGACGCGGCTCATCGTGGACATCCTCGAACGCAACGTGGGCAAGTTCGCCCGCCGCGGCCGCGAGGAGGCCACGCGCACGGCGATGCTCTACTACGCGCGCGAGGTGGCCTTCTCCGCCGCCAACGTGTACGCGTCCTCCGCCGAGGCCCGCACCGACTGGGACGCGCGGCTTGAGGCGCTCGCCATCGAGGACCTCATCGACGGGGACACCGGCCATCATGTTTCCAGCAGGCTCACCATGCTGGGCTGGCCGGCCGACTACGACTGCTTCGCGCTCGTCGGCACGCCCGCCGAGGACGGCGAGATGCGCGCCGGATTCCTGCAGCGCCATGTGCGCGACGCCGTGCGCCGTCTGGGCGGCGACTGCCTGCTGGGACACCGCGACGATCTGGTCGTGGTGCTGATCAATCCGCGCGGCGGCGAGCCGGAGGACTTCTGCGCGGCGGTCGACGACGACTTCGCCCGCACGCAGCCGCTGTGTCTCGGCCCCCTGCGCCACGGCATCGAAGGCGCGGCGACGTCAGTGCACGCGGCGCTCAGCACCATGGACGCGGTGCCGGCGATCGACGAGATGCACCGCCCGCTGCGCGCCGACGACGTGCTGCCCGAACGCGCCCTGCTCGGCGACGCGGACGCGCGCGAGGAGCTCTACCGGGACGTGTACCTCTCCCTGCGCGGCGGCAACGGCGGGGCCGGCAACGGATCCGGCGGCGGTTCCGGCGATGGATCGGCAAGCAACGGCTCCGCGGGCAACGTCGACAGCCCCATGCTTGCCACGGTCTCCGCGTTCCTCCTGTCCGGCAGCTCGCTGGAGACCGCCGCCCGCGAGCTCAACGTGCACCCGAACACCGTGCGATACCGCCTCAAGCGCTCCGTGGAGCTGACCGGCTGGGACCCCATGACCCCGCGCGAGGCCTACGTGCTGCTCACCGCCATCAAAATCGGCCGCATCATGGACGCCCGGCGGTAGGCGACGACGGCACCGCGCATCGGACAGGGCGTACATTGCCGGACCGGGAGCGCATTGCCGGACCGGGAGCGCCCACTCCCTGTCCAGAGGATTCTAAAACGGCCATTTTTCAACGATTTTTCGCCGCTTGGACGGGGAGTGGGCGCTCCCTGTCCGAAGAACACGCTCCCCGTCCGGTAGAACGCTCCCTGTCCGATAGGTAGAGCGCTCCCGGTCAGCACAACGGTCCGGTCAGATGCGATGCTCCAGCACGCACCCACATCAGCACCCATACCCCGTGCGTTCCAACCGCACCCGCCATTGCACAAACGTGTAGACCGTTATACACTTTTATGCGGGCAGGGTCAACACACGATCCCGCGTCAAACGCACGCCGGCGAAGCGGCCGGCCCACGCGCGATTCACCGCAAAGGAGCGACCATGACGACCGTCACCGACATCGCATTCGAGCATTGGAACCCGGCGCCGACTGCGCTGGGCATGGGCGAGGCCAAGCCACGCATCTCGTGGCGGATCAAAGATGCGCCGGACGGGTTCCGGCAGAACGCCTACGCCATCGAGCTGACGTATGCGAACGGGGACGGAGAGCCGCGCGCATATGAAGCCGCTTCGCCCGACCGCGCGCTGGTGCCGTGGCCGGGGCGGGCGTTGGCGTCACGGGAGCGTGCGATTATTCGCGTGCGCGTCGCGGGCACAAGCACAGGCACAGACACAAGCACAGACATCATCGGCGCAAGTGCCACGATCAACGGAAACGGTGCAAACAATGCGGGCGGCACCAACGCGATCGTCGAAGCCGCCTTCGCTAGCACAGTCTCCGCAGACGTGGTCGTCCCACACGCGCAAGCCGCCACAACCGCAGCCGCGTCACACGACCCAGCCGCCGAAACCACCGCCCCCGTCACGTCCGCCCCCGCCATCGTCACCACCAATGTGGTCGCCGAAACCACCGTCTCCGCTGCGTCCGCCGCAAACCCCGCCCAAACCGCACAACCCGTGTGGTCCGATTGGAGCGAACCCGTCGCCGTCGAGGCCGGACTGCTCGAGCCCACGGATTGGACCGCCGCGTTCATCTCCCCCGCAAACGGCCCCAACGCGGCCATCGGCGCGTTCGGCGAACCGGCTCCGATCGTCTTCACGGATTTCGCCCTGCCCGCCGAGCCCGTCTCCGCCCGGCTGCACGTCACCGCGCACGGCCTGTTCGCGGCCGAGATCAACGGCACGTCCGTCGGCGAATCCGTGCTGGATCCGGGCTGGACGTCGTACCGCCACCGTCTGCGCTACCGCACGTTCGATGTGACGCCGCTGCTGCATGCGGGCGCGGGCAACCGCGTCGCCGCGCTGCTGGGCGACGGGTGGTGGCGCGGCAACCTCAAGTGGGACAACAAGCCGAACCGCTACGGCAGCCGGCTCGCCCTGCTTGCGCAGTTGGAGGTCATGTGCGCGGACGGCAGTCGGGTCACCGTCGCCACCGATCCGTCGTGGCGCGCGTGCGAAAGCGCCGTCATGGCCAATTCGCTGTACGACGGTTCGACGATCGACCTGCGGCGCCCGGTCGGCATCGACGCGGCCACGCGAAGCATGCCGTCGTTCCCCGTCGAAGTCGTGGGCGCACCCACGCACGCTCCCGCGAACGCATCCACGGACGCCGCGCACACCAGAGACGCCGCGACGCAGCCCGTCCAACTGGTCGCGCCGGACGGCCCCGCGATCCAGCGCATCGCCACGCGCCCGGCGGTCAAGGTCTGGAGCTCCCCCGCCGGCAAAACATTGGTGGACTTCGGCCAGAACGCGGTCGGCTGGGTGCGGCTGCGCGTGCGCGGCGGAAACGCAACGGCGGGCAAAACCGTCACCGTCCGTCACGCCGAGGTGCTGGAGTACGGCGAGCTCGGCACGCGTCCGCTGCGCGGCGCCAAGGCCACGGACCGGTACGTGCTCGCGGGAGATGGCGGGCGCACGCTCGAGCCGGTCTTCACCCTGCACGGTTTCCGCTACGCCGAAGTGACCGGCGTGTCCGATCTGCGCGCCGAAGACGTCGAGCAGGTGGTCGTGGGCACCGGCATGGAGCGCCGCGGCTGGTTCTCCTGCTCGGACGATCGGCTCAATCGCCTGTTCGAGAACGTCGTCTGGGGCGCGCGCTCGAATTTCGTGGACATCCCGACCGACTGCCCGCAGCGCGACGAGCGGCTCGGCTGGACCGGCGACATTCAGGTGTTCAGTCCCACGGCCCTGTACCTGTTCGACGCGTCCGGACTGCTCGTCTCCTGGCTCAAGGACCTCAGGGCCGAGCAGTTTCCGGACGGCAACGTGCCGCACGTGGTGCCCGAGCCGGACGCCGAACGCGTCGATCCGCCGGCATGCGCGTGGGGCGACGCGGCGACAATCGTGCCGTGGAACGTGTATCTGGCGACCGGCGACGAGGACGTGCTGCGCCGGCAGATCGGCAGCATGACCGCGTGGGTGGACTGCATGGACGCGCTGGCCGGCCCGTCGCATCTGTGGCGCGGCGGCTTCCAGTACGGCGACTGGTTGGACCCGTCGGCGCCGCCCGAGGACCCGTTCCGGGCGAAGGCGGATCCGGACGTGGTGGCCACCGGCTGCTTCGCCCGCTGCGCCGCCGTCGCCGCCGAGGCCGCGCGCGTGATCGGGGATGAGGATGCGGCCGAACGCTATGGAAGACTGGCCACCGAAGTGCGCCGGGCTTTCCGGGACGCATATGTGACCGCCGACGGGCGCATTGCGTCGGACGCGCAGACCGTGTACGCGCTGGCGATCGAATGGCGTCTGCTCGGGGACGCACGGCTTGAGGCATTGGCCGGCGACCGTCTCGCCGAGCTGGTGGCCGAGGCGGACTGCCGCATCGCCACGGGATTCGTGGGCACGCCGATCGTGTGCGACGCGCTGGCGAAGACCGGGCATGCGGACGTGGCGTGGAGGCTGCTCACGCAGACGGCATGCCCGTCGTGGCTGTATCAGGTGACGATGGGCGCGACCACGATCTGGGAGCGATGGGATTCGATGCTGCCGGACGGGTCGATCAACCCGGGAAGCATGACGAGCTTCAACCATTACGCGCTCGGCACGGTGGCCGATTGGATGGTCCGCGCCATCGCGGGCCTTCGCCCGACCTCGCCCGGGTGGCGGACCGTGGACGTACAGCCGATCTGCTTCGACGGGCTCGACCACGCCGAAGCCCGGCACTTGACGCCGTACGGCATGGTTGAGGTCGCGTGGCGGCGCGAGGGCAGCGGCATCGCGCTTGAGGCCGCCCTGCCGCCGAATGTGCGGGCCAATGTCATGCTGCCGGACGGCCGGACCGCAACCGTGACCGGGCAGGGCACGTACCGTTGGCATGCGGCCGCGGGCGACCGGCCGCAACCGCAATCAGCCGGCGCGTGAGGAACGGCCGGGCAATACGGCCAATACGACGGTGAGGGGTTCATCCGCATCACACGAATGAACCCCTCACCCCTCACCGCGAAATCCGCGTGGATAAACGCCAACCGCCGTCCACCCACGCCCACGCACACCCAGCCCTGACAATCGTCACTCCACACGCGGCGGGACGCTCGTCCCGCGCACCACGAGCTTCGGCGCGACGACCTCGTACTTCGGCTCGGTCCGACCGTCCAATCGTTCCGCCAGCAGACGCGCGGCGATGTCCCCCATGCCCACGCTCGCCTGATCGACGGTCGTCAGGTCCACGCCGTGCAATCCCGAGGCGAACACGTTGTCGTAGCCGGCGACGCTCAGCTCGGCGGGCACGGCCACATGCCGCTCGTACGCGGCGCGCATGACGCCGAACGCCGCCACGTCCGCCCCGGCGAAGATCGCGGTCGGCGGCTCGTCCGCGTCCAGCAGCGCGCACGCCGCCCCATAGCCCCCGTCCTCGGAGTATGAGGCGCGCACGACCCACGGCGCAAGTCCCCGATCGGCCATCGCATGCGCATAGCCCTCCTCGCGCGAGGCGGACGACAGCACGTACGGCGGTTCGAGTCCCTGATCGGACTGCGATATGTACGCGATCCGCCGGTGCCCCAGCCCGGCCAGGTGCCCGACCATGGCCTCGGCCCCCGCGAAGCCGTCGTCCGTGACCGAATCGAAGTGCGCGCCCCTGCCGTTGCGGGAGACGAGCACCATGGGCAGCGACGCGGCGAACCTCTCCAAGCGCTCGACGGCGATGTGCGGTGTGATGAGGATGACGCCGTCCACGTTGCGGTCCAGCATGGATTCCAGCCCCTCGGTTTCGTCATGTTCGTCGCCGCCGTAGATGGCGATGATGGTCCGGTAGGACGACCCCGCGAAGTGCCGGTTGATCTCCTCGGCGATCTGCGTGGGGAACGGCCCAAGCCCCGGCGTGAGCACGCCGATGGAATACGACCGTCCGCGCAGCGCCCTCGCCGCGGTCTTGGGACGGTATCCCAGCATCTGCGCCGCGAACGTGACCTTGGCGCGCATGTCGTCGCTAACCCCGTACGCGTCGCGCAGCACCTTGGACACCGCGGACGCCGACACCCCCGCGACCCTCGCCACGTCCCTGATGGTGGGCGCCCTGCCGTTTCCCGGCGCGTCCGGTGCTGCGTTCGATGCTGCGTTCATAACACCCAGTGTATTGCCGTTCATGCGATTCCCGATCTTCCCGTCTGCACTTCGCGCTTCTCCATTGTGCCGATTCCCTGTTCCCCGCACAGCGAAGACGGCGGACCGCCCGTCTGTTTCCGGACGATCCGCCGTCGCATCGTGCGTCGCGATGTTCCGCCGCCTGCCCTAGGCCGCCGAGTCGATGTTGCTCTGCAGCTCGGCGATCATCTCCTTGGCCACCTGATCGGCGGTCTTCTGTTCGAACGCCACCTGCTGCCCGTAGCGCTTGATCATGTTCATCACGTCCGAAGCGCCGTTGGGCGTGATCTCCGGGGCGTCACCGAGCTTGTCCGCGATCACGTCCTGAAACTCGAGGGCCTTCTTGTCCGTGCCCGTGGTGGATTCGGCCAGCATCGCGCGGATCTTGTTGTTGCCCGGGATGCCGCGCTCGGTGCCGAGGATTTTACCGGCCTCCTCGTCGTTGATGAGATAATCGATGAGCATCGCAGCCTCCACGGGATGCTCGCTCTTGGCGGAGATGGACCAGTACTGCCCGGGCTTCAGATACGCGGACTTCTTCGACTGGTCGGCGGACGGAATCGGCACGAGACTCATGTTGTCGGTGCCCGCCGCCTTGGCGTTCGATGTGATCATGGTGGCCTGCGCGAAGACCATGGCCTGCTTGTTCCGCGCGAAGTCGCTCTGGTCCTGCGTGCCGGCGGCCTGTTCCGCGCCCCTGTCCGCGCTGCCGCCGATCTGATCGCCGTGCGTCCAGTCGTACGACATCTGGAAGAATCCGGCCAGCGTCTTTTCGCTGATGGCGACCTTGCCGTCCTTGAACAGGTCCTCGCCGTGCTGGCGCGCCCATTGGGTGAGGCCGGTGCTGTCGATCATATTGCCGGCGGCCGTGATCTCGCCGTTCGACCGGTTCACGATCTGCCTGCCGAACGCGACGAAGTCATCCCACGTCCATGTGTTCGTGTCCGGCAGCTCCAGTCCCAGCTTGTCGAGCACGTCGTTGTTGACGATCATCGCATACGGCACGGCGGAAATCGGCGCCGCGTACTGCGTGCCCTGATATTGGCCCGTGCCCTTGAGCGAGGCGTCCATCTGGTTCAGGTCCAGATAGTCCGAGACCTTGTTGAGATCATACAGGCTTCCCTGGGATGCATAGGACGCCAAGTACATCTCATCCATCTGCAGCACGTCAGGAACCTCGCCGCCGGCGTTCTGCGTGGCGAGCTTGTCCCAGTAGCCGTTCCAATCGGTGTATTCGAAATTCACGGTGATGTTGGGATGTTTGACGTGAAACGCGTCGATGGCCTGCTGGGTGAGCTTGAGCCGCGCGTCGGAGCCCCACCAGCTGATGGTGAGCGTCACCGGCCCGTCCGCCGCCTTCGCCTCGCCGCCGGATCCGCCCGCATTGCCCGAGCCGCAGCCGGCCAGGGCCATCGCCATCGCGCATGCAGCCGCCATACCGCCGACCAGCCTGTTGCCAAACGCCCTATTGCCGAGAGACCTCATCGTCCTCACCTTTCCTTGCCGTTGCATCCAATCCGCACACCGCTGTGCGCAACACTGTTTGTAGACCGTAACACACATTCTCATAAAGCCATATTTACAAGAGTTTGTGTTACGGTCTACACAATACGCCGCAATGCGGTTTCATGCAACTTGTACAAGTTTGCCGCATACTCTGCCCCAGCGAGGGAAAGGCCATCCCAACCCGCCCGAACTGCCCAATCTGCCCAAACTACTCAATCCATTCAGGCCGATCAATCCGCTCAATCCACCCAAGCCGCTCAATCCGTCCGCCTTGTCCACCCACACATTGAGCGGATCCAGTGCGGCAAGTCCCCTCACCGCCGCATAGGAAACTCAACTCGCTCAATCCATGCAACACAATTCGCGGGTTGAGCGAATCCAGTGCCCTAGGCTCCCATTTCCCCCATCAGCGCACTGAATCCGCTCAATCCGCGCAGCAAGGCCCCCAAATTGAGCGGATCCGATGCTGCAAGCGGAACGCCGAGGAACAGGACAGCGCAGGAAACGCCGCCCCCCCCGAACAAGGAACACCACCGCTGGACCGGGAGCGCCCACTCCCTGTCCGCAGGTATGGAAAATCGTTGGAAAATGGCCGTTTTGTGATGTCCGGGACAGGGAGTGGGCGCTCCCGGTCCGGCACAGTCCAGTAAGACGCTCCATGTCCGAGAAACACGAAAAAGCCCGGTTCCCGCACGACGCGAAAACCGGGCTTTTACCGCACGAACCGCACATGTCAGCAGATCACATGCAGCACATGTCCGAGCGCCTCGGCCGGCATTTCGGTCTGCGCCTCCGCGAAAACCTATGCCCCCGCGAAGCCCTCGCGGTCGATGAGCCGCAGCCAGATGGCCAGATGCCAGTCCTGGTCGTTGGCCAACGGATCGGCGGCATGGACGGGCACGCCATCCACCGCGGAAGGGAAGACGAACGCGCAGGTGGCGGTGCCGTCGGGACGGTAGTTCGCCATGTTGGCGCGCATGATCGCCATGGCGAGCGCGTCGGTGCGATCGGTGCGCAGCGGTTCCGGCAGTCGGGCGAGCGCGGTGGCGGTCAGCGCGCTCCAATAGTGCGGGAACACGTCGCCGTATTGCCGCCGCAGCCCGAACCAGTAGCCGTCCCAGTGGCGCAGCGCCACGCCGTACAGCCGCGCGTCCGGCTGGGGGCCGCCGAACGCGAGCAGCCAGTGGAGCCGTTCGCGCGCGGCTTCGAGGTATCGCGCGTCCCCGGTGAGCCGGTACGCGCCGAGGAGCAGATTGACGAGCGGCGCAACCATCGACTGCTCGTAGCTGACCTCATGCGCCGGCAGATCCGCGCCGAGCGCGAGGAAATGGTCGGCGGAATGCGTCACGGCGGCCCGCAGCTCGGCGGCGGCGGATGCATCGTCGTCCCGCCCGGAGGCCTCCAGCAGCCCGACGAGCTCCTCGTTGACCTCCGCGTAGCCGATGGCGAGGAAGCGCTCGGCCCCGAGTTCATTCGCCCGCCGCACGATGCGCACAGCCAGATCCAGATCGGCCGGATCCCCCGTCATGCGGTGGCGCACGGCGAACAGCTCGGCCATCCACGGGGCATCGTAGATGCGCTGGCCGAACGCGCTGGCCGGCAAAAACGAGCCGCGGCGGATCGCACCGGTATCGTCGATGAGATGCGCGCGGGCGAATGCGGCCCAGTCGTCGAGCGCACGGCGCACGGGGTCACGCAGATCGGCGGGGAGCATGCCCTGCACCCACGCCCGCTGCAGCATGACGGCCATGCCGATGCGCTCGGAGCCGTCCGACCAGTCGGCCCATCCGCCGGCGTCGACGCGCAGACCCGTGCGCGTGTCCACCGGCACGAACGCGCCGGCGAGGTCGCCCGGACGCTCCGCCGCGCGCTGATGGGCGAGGATGTAGCGCGCACGCTCCGCGATCACCGTGCGCAGCGGCTCGTGGAACAGCACTTCGGTGCGCACGCGACGCCCGTCGGCATCCCTGACCAGATCAAGCGGGACCATGCCCGGCCGTGCGGCGGTGATGCGCACGCCGTCGCCATCGGCATCGATCGCCAGCCCGGTCCGTGCAGCCGCGGCGGCAGCGGGATCGACCAGATGCGCGCCGGAGATGCGAATGCCGTCAGCATCACCGCCATCGCCGTCATCACAGCCCGCCTCGGCCGCGAGTGCCGACAGCCGCAGTCCGCCCATCGCGTCGGCGAGGAACGAATCGTCGTCCGCATACCACCGCAGCTCCCATGCCAGCGCATAGGACTCCCCCGGCGCGAGCCGTATCTCCGGCTGGCCGCCGAAGGCCCTCGGGTTGCGCGCATGGTCGGTCACCTGCATCACGATGTGCCCGCGCACGTTGGACAGCGTGCTGTTGTTGCGCGATTCGACGGAATACGCGTTGACCGCGCCCTCATGCACGACCAGTCCGAGCCGCGGGCCCTCGCCGGACATGGGCACGGCGAGCGTCCAGGCACCCTCGCCGCCGGCGAAGACATGCGCGTTGACGCACTGCGCGAGCGACTGCCGGGCGCCGGGGTACCGGTCGTTCCACGGCGTCTGGACGCCGAGGCCCGTGATGCGCACCGGGCGGCCCGCGACGTTGCGCCACACGTAGCGTTCGCGCAGCACGCCGTCCACAGCCCCGATCCGGCGCGTGACTTCGAGCGACAGACCCGCGGCGGTCAGGTCGAACCAGAGCTTTTGGGTCTGCGCGCCGACGTCGAAGCTCCAGTCGCCGGCCGTGGCCCACTGCGCCGCGCCGAGGTCGGTCACCGCGTGGCCGGAACCCCAGTAGTGCGACGCCGTGTGCCACGGCAGCCCGGGGTCGAGCAGGTACTCCCGATCGCCGCGGAAGATGCGCGTCGGGGCGCCGGTCGCACGGTCCAGAACGATTCGCCCCGCGCCGAGCCGCAGGATCATGCCGTCGCTCATCGTCGTTGTTCCTTTCGATGGTGTCAAATGGTGTCAAATAGTGCTGGTGGCGTCAGCCGGCCCGCCGCCCGTCACGCCGCGGAGTCGATGCTGCTCTGGAGTTCCGCGATCATCTCCTTGGCGGCCTGCGCGGAGGTCTTCTGCCCAAAGGCGACCTGCTGGGCGTAGCGCTTGGTGACGTTCATGATGTCCGAACCGCCGTTGGGCGTGATCTCCGGGGCGTCGCCGAGCTTGTCCGCGATCACGTCCTGGAACTCGATGGCCTTCTTGTCCGTGCCGGTGGTGGACTTGGCCAGTTCCTCGCGGATCTTGTCGTTGCCCGGCATGCCGCGCTCGGTGCCGAGGATCTTGCCGGCCTCCTCATTGTTGATGAGGTAGTCGATGAGCATGGCGGCCTCGGCGGGATGCTCGGTCTTGGAGGAGATCGCCCAGTACTGGCTGGGCTTCAAATACGCGGACTTCTTGGTCGGATCGACGGACGGGATGGGCACGACCGACATGTTGTCCGTGCCGGCCATCTTGGCGTTGGACGTGATCATGGCGGCCTGTGCGAGGATCATGGCCTGCTTGTTCTGCGCGAAGTCGCTCTGGTCCTGCGTGGCCGGTTCGGCCCAGCGGTCGGGACTGCCGGAGATCGCAGTGCCGTGCGTCCAGTCGTAGGCCATCTGCAGGAACGACGCAAGGGTCTTCTCGCTGATGGCGACCTTGCCGTCCTTGAACAGCTCCTCGTCGTGCTGGCGCGCCCACTGCGTCAGTCCGGAGCTGTCGACCATGGCGGGAACGCCGGTCACTTCGCCGCCGCTCTTCTCGACGATTTCCTCGCCCACCTTGACCAGGTCGTCCCACGTCCACGTGTTCGTGTCCGGCAGGGTGACGCCGTACTTGTCGAGCACATCGTTGTTGACGATGATCGCGTAGGCCGCGGAGGAGATCGGCGCCGCGTACTGCGTGCCCTGATACACGCCGGTGCCCTTGAGCGACGACGACATCTGGTTCAGGTCCAGATAGTCGGTGACCTTGCCCAGATCGTACAACGAGCCCTGCGAGGCATAGGATGCTAGGTACATCTCGTCCATCTGGACCACGTCGGGCATGTCGCCGCCGGCCGCGTGGGTGGCGAGCTTGTCCCAGTAGCCGCCCCAGTCGGTGTATTCGGTCTCCACCTTGATGTTCGGATGCGCCTTCTCGAACCCCGCGATGGCCTCCTCGGTGAGCTTGACGCGTGCGTCGGAGCCCCACCAGTTGATGTGCAGGGTGACTTCGCCCTCGGACGGCTTGACTTCGGACGCCGAGGCGTCTCCGCCGGCATTGCCGCACGCGGCCGTGGACGCGACCATGGCCGCGACGGCGACGAGGGATGCGGCGGTCCGGGCCATGGATTGCTTCGACGATGACTTCGGATGGCGGTTCATGACGATCTCCTTTGCCTTGTTGACGCGCGTCAACGTTGATGCGCGTAACCTACTGTAACACAAAGGGTTTCGTCAGCAAAATATGCCGCTGTGCAGCGCGCTTGCCGCAGCCGCGCAGCGCAATGGCGGCAACGCTTCCGCCGGCGTGTCACGATTGCGCACCCGTTGTTGACGCGCGTAAACTAATGAATCGTGGGGATTACCGGCTCGCACCGACGCACCGGACGTCCCCGGTCCAACACCCGACCCGGACCAGCCGCACGCGCCCGCCCCGCAAGGCACCCGGTCCGTCAGCCAAGACCGGCCACGGACGCCGCAACGTCATTGGCCGCCGCAACGCCGTCGGCCGATGCCGCAACGCCACAACGCCAGAATCAGAGACAAAGGACACGAGATGACCACCACCGACGCCACAGCCGCGACCGCTGCAGCCGCCCTGTCCTCCGCGGACACCGCCCCCATCGCCCGGGCCGGCCTGATCCGTATGTTCAACTCCCTCGGCGTGATCGGCGACAGCCTCTCCTCCGGCGAGATCGAAACCGCCAACGCGGACGGCACCATGGCCTACATCGACCGGCCGCGCTTCTCATGGCTGGCGCATCTGTCGCGCAAATACGGCATCGACTACCGGTGCTTCAGCAGCGGCGGGCTCACCTGCGCCGACTGGCTCGACCGGTTCCTCGACGATCTCACCGGCGAATCCACGCCGCGCGACGGCTACTATCTCGCGCTCGGCACCAACGACCGGTTCCGCGACTGCTATCCGCTGGGCGACGCCGACGACGGCCCGACCGCCGACACCTTCGCCGGCCGCTACCGCCGGATCATCGAAGCCGTGCGCGATTACGCCCCGCATTCGGTCATCATGTGCTGCACCCTGTACTCCCGCAAGGACGACGACGGCTACGACGACGTGATCCGCACCATCGCGGCATCGTACAAGCGCTGCCTGCTCGTCGACGTGGCCCGCGAATCGGCGGTCACGCTCGACGACCTGCAATACCGGCTCAACGGCCACTTCTCCGCCTACGGATACGTCGCCATCGCCGACGAAATCGAACGGCTGACCAACGAAGCCATCGCCCGGCACCCGGACCTGTTCGCCGCATTCCCGGTCGATGCGCCCTCCAATGCGCTGGGCTGACGCACCGGCCACCGGCCCGCGGAAGCCTACGGGCGCCGGAAGTCCAGCGTCGTGGTCCGCCGATGGAGCTCAGGCCGCACCAATGTCAGCGGATTGGCGGCGGACTTGCCGTCGATGAGGTCGAGCAGCTCGTCGGTCGCCCGCTCGGCCACGAGACCGTGGTGCGGGTCGACGTTCGTCACGTCCACTCTGAGCGACGTGGCGTAGCCGTCCACGCACACGCCGATCACGGCCATGTCCTCCCCCGCCCGGATGCCTCGCCCCAGCATGAGCTGCAGCGTCCAATCCAGCTGCCGCGGCGTGCGCGTCACCAACGCGCAGCGATCGTCCGCGTGCCGCCCGTCCGCATGGCGTTCCAAGAGATCCCCCAGCGGGCCAAATCCCCTCCATCCCGCGATCTCCGGGCGGAACACCTCGTATGCCAGACCACGCTCCCGCGCACGACGCTCGCATACGTCCTCGAAGGTCGCGGCGAAGACGAATTCATCGGCGATCGGCTTTCGGTCCGCCACCAACAGCATGCGGTTCGCGCCGCAATCCGCCGCCTCGTCCACCGCGAGCCGCGCGACCATCGCATAATCCACGTCCACGCAGGCCAGCCCGTGCGCGTCCGCCGTGGTGCCGATGAGCACGGCGGGCACGTGCATCGCGGCGATCGGCTCCAAACGGTCGTCCTCCCGGCGGATGTCGAACACCAGCACCCCGTCCACCAGCGACTGGCCGACCATGCGGCGAATCCCGTCCACGCCCTCGTCGCCGGGCACCAGAATCACGTCGTATCCACGCTTGCGCGCGGTGGAGAGGATCGCGGAGAAGAACGGCAGGAATTCGGGCATCTGCACGCCCTCGTCGAAACGCGACACCACGCCGATCACCCCGCTGCGGCGGCCGGCCAGCGCCCGCGCGTTCGCATTGGGGTAATAGCCCAGCTCGTCCATGGCGCGCAGCACCTTCGCCCGCGTCTTTTCGGAGATCGTGCGCTTGCCGCTCATCACGTACGACACGGTGGCGCGCGACACCCCGGCGCGCTGGGCCACTTCCTCCGACGTCACCATATCGTTGCACTCCCTTATGTCATATCTCCGTCATGACCGGATTCCGCCATGCCCGCGTCCCATTGTACGGTCCCATGCCTCGGACAGGGCGCGCCTTACCGGACAGGGCGCGCCTTCTTGGACCGGGCGCGCTCACTCCCTGTCCAGCGGATTGAAAAACGGCCATTTTTCAACGATTTTTCACCGCTTGGACAGGGAGCGGGCACTCCCTGTCCGAAGAACACGCTCCCTGTCCGGCAGAGCGCTCCCTGTCCGGCAGAGCGCTCCCTGTCCGGCAGAGCGCTCCCCGTCCGGCAGAGCGCTCCCCGTCCAGCAGAACACTCCCGGCCCGACCGGGAAACGCAAAGGAGCCCGGCTCCCCGCGGAATGCGGAAAGCCGGGCTCCTTGCTGTCCGGATGAACGGCCCGCCGAACCAAGCCGGCGGGACCGATCAGCGAGACGCCAATCAGGCGAGGGTGTTCGGATCGACCGGAACGCCCGGGTTCATCGTGGAGGTGACGGTCGCCTTGGTGATGTAGCGGCCCTTCACGGTGGACGGCTTGAGACGCTTGACTTCGTCGGCCACGGCCTTGAAGTTCTCGTCCAGAGCCTTCTCATCGAAGGACAGCTTGCCGATCAGGAAGCTCAGGTTGCCGTGCTTGTCCACACGGAACTCGATCTTGCCGCCCTTGATGTCGGCGACGGCCTTGGCCACGTCCATGGTGACGGTGCCGGTCTTCGGGTTCGGCATGAGGCCGCGCGGACCGAGCACACGGCCCAGACGGCCGACCTTGCCCATCATGTCCGGGGTGGCGACCACGGCGTCGAAGTCGAGGAAGCCGCCCTGAACCTTGGCGATCAGGTCGTCGTCACCGACGATGTCGGCGCCGGCCTCAACGGCCTCGGTGGCCTTCGGGCCACGGGCGAACACGGCCACGCGCACGGTCTTGCCGGTGCCGTGGGGCAGGTTGACCGTGCCGCGGACCAGCTGGTCGGCCTTGCGCGGATCAACGTTCAGACGGTACACGGCCTCGACGGTCTGGTCGAAGTTGTAGGCCGGCATGCTCTTGAGCAGGGCAATGGCCTCGTAGGCGGTGTACAGGTTGTTGCGATCGATCTTCTCGGCCGCCTCGCGGTACTTCTTGGAACGCTTAACCATCAGTCCTTCTCCTCTCAGTCGGTAACCGTGATGCCCATGGAACGGGCGGTGCCCTCGATGATCTTCATGCCGGCCTCGATGTCACGGGCGGACAGGTCTTCCATCTTGATCTGGGCGATCTCGCGGACCTGGTCCTTGGTGACGGAGCCGACCTTGTGGGTCAGCGGGTTTTCGGTGCCCTTCTGGATACCGGCGGCCTTGAGCAGCAGAGCCGCGGCCGGCGGGGTCTTCAGGATGAAGGTGAAGGAACGATCTTCGTACACCGTGATCTCAACAGGGATCACCTGGCCCATCTTGTCCTGCGTCTGGGCGTTGTACGCCTTGCAGAAGTCCATGATGTTGACGCCATGCGAACCCAGCGCAGGACCCAGCGGCGGGGCCGGGTTGGCCTTGCCGGCCTGAATCTGCAGCTTGATCAGCGCGGTGACTTTCTTCTTGGGAGCCATGCTGTTGGTTCTTCTTTCTATGAAGCGGTGATAGTGGCGAACGCCCGCTCACGCGGACGGACTCCTCCCGCAACTTGCATTGCTGTGCTGTGCTAGCGGGATGCCCCTCCAGACACAAGCTTTCTCATTATGCTCGGCACCGCGGACACCGTGCGCCGCGCAACACGCCGAAGCACGCCCGAACATGCGGGAAGGCCCCGCGGAACCGAAATTCCACGGGGCCTTCCGAACGCGTGCACGCGGCAACCATGCGGCGCCGCAGCGCCAAGCGGCATTAACGCTTGGAGAACTGCGGGGCGCGGCGGGCCTTGTGCAGACCGGCCTTCTTGCGCTCGACGACGCGGGCGTCGCGGGTCAGCATGCCGGCCTTCTTCAGGGCCGGACGGTTGGCGTCGCGGTCGATCTGGTTCAGGGCACGGGCCACGCCGAGGCGGATGGCGCCGGCCTGGCCGGTCACGCCGCCGCCGTCAACGAGGACGACCACGTCGAACTTGCCCTCGAGCTTGAGGAGCACGATCGGGGAGTTGACCTCGCGCTGGTGCAGGCGGGACGGGAAGTACTCCTCCAGCGTGCGGCCGTTGACGGTCCACTTGCCGGTGCCCGGGATCAGGCGGACGCGGGCGACGGCCTCCTTGCGACGGCCGGTGCCGTAGCCCGGAGCGATCGCGGAGGTGCCGGTGCCGGCGCCGGCGTTGGTCTCGGTGGAGTAGCTGGTGAGCTCCTCTTCGGTCTCGAGAACCGCGGAATCGTTGGTGTTTTCAGCCATGATGTCTTATCTCCCTTCGGTTCTCACTTGGCCTGCTGCGAGACCTGAGCGATCTCGAAGACCTGGGGCTTCTGCGGGGTGTGCGGGTGCTCCTCGCCGGCGAAGACGCGCAGGCGGCCGAGCTGGACCTTGGCCAGACGGTTCTTGGGGAGCATGCCCTTGACGGCGCTCATGATGATGCGCTCCGGCTTGTTCGCGAGCAGCTCAGCGTAGCTGTCGCGACGCAGGCCGCCGGGACGACCGGAGTGAGAGTAGAGCTCCTTGCCCATCTTGTCACCGGTCAGCGCGATCTTGGACGCGTTGATGACGACGACGAAGTTGCCGGAATCGGCGTGGGGGGCGAAGGTGGGCTTGTTCTTGCCGCGCAGCAGCGTGGCGACCTGAGTGGCCAGACGGCCCAGCACCACGTCGGTGGCGTCGATGATGTACCAGTCGTGGCTCAGATCAGCTGGCTTCGGAGTGAAAGTCTTCACTGTTATACCTTTTCTTGACTATTGTGTTCCGGGCTTCGGCTGCCCGGCGTACGCGTGGTTAGGGCGTGCGGACCGGGAGGCTTCGGCCTCATTATCCGTGGGCTCCCTGAAAGTCCTCGGTGGCGAGTGGGAAAGCGCTTTGAAGGACCCCTTAGGGAAACACAACAATCGACTAGTATATCGCCACCCTTGACATTGCACAACAAAACCCGCCCGGCACGACACGCCGGACGGGTCAATCGTTGCACGGCCCCTACGCGTTGAGCACGCGGGCCAGCGACTGCATGCCCTCGCGGTCGAACAGTCCCTCGACCGGCACCGGGTTGCCCTCGCCGTCGGCCAGCGGGACGCGCCAGTTCGGGTACTCGTTGTTGGTGCCCGGCTGGTTCTGCGTGCGGACCTCGCCCACGCCGTCCACGATCGCGGCGGCGAGCAGCTTGCACGGCGACGCGGTCATCGCGCGGTACATGCCCTCGACGATCTCACGGATGTGGCCCGGCACGTCGTTGACGCATTCGCCGGAGACCCACCCGCCGTTGACGAGCATGCGCAGCATGGCCTTCTGCTCGCGTTCGGCGGACGCCTGGAACTCCTCCACCGGGCCTTCGAGCAGGCCCAGCTCGGCGCGCACCTTGACGTGCTCGTACTGCAGGTAGCCGGCGCACGGCGGCATGTCGTGCACGTCCACGGACGCCAGCGCCATCTCGCGCCACTTGCGCGGGTCGCGGAAGGCGCCGTCCATCTGCTCGAACCACTCCACCGCGCAGCCCAGCACGCCGTGCGAGGCGAGCGAGGAGGCCACGTACTCGGGCACCACGCCCAGATCCTCGCCGACGACCACGCCGTGGGCGCGCGCGGCCTCAAGGGCAAGGATGCCCAGCATGACGGCGGAGTCGTACGTCACGTAGGTGCCGTTCTTGGCGCCCATGCCGGCCGGGATCCACCACAGGCGGAACAGGCCGAGGATGTGGTCGATGCGCACCGCGCCGGCCTGCGCGAACATGCCGTGGACCATCTCGCGGTAGGCCTCGTAGCCGGTCTTCTCCAGGGAGATCGGGCTCAGCGGCGGCTGGCTCCAGTCCTGGCCCTGCTGGTTGAACATGTCCGGCGGGGCGCCCACGGTGGCTCCCTTGGCGTAGCGGTCGGGGTTCCACCACACGTCCGCGCCGAGCGGGTGCACGCCCACGGCCATGTCCGCCATCACGCCCAGCGCCATGCCGGCCTTGCGCGCGGCGTTCTGCGCGTCGGCGAGCTGCTCGCTGGCGATCCACTCCATCCAGCGGTAGAAGTCCAGCGTGTCCGGGTAGCGGTTGCGCAGGTCCTGCACCGGCTGCGAGTTGCGGTCGGTCGTCCTGAACCACGACGACGGCGACGCGGTCGGCGCGCCCCACTTGTCGTAGGCGAGGCACCACGTGGCGTAGGCCTCGAGCCCCTCGCCGTGCGCGCGCTTGTACGCGTCGAACTGCGCCTGGCGCTCCGGGGAGCGGCCCACCTTGAAGATCAGCCACAGGGCCTGCATCTTGGCGGCCCACATGGCGTCGCGGTCGATGTGGTCGGCGTTCTCGTTGAGCGGGCGGACCGAGTCGTGCAGCTGGGCCACGCGCGTGCGGGACTCCTCGCCGAGCAGGTTGTACTCCTCGATCGCCTCGGGGCGGATGTACGTGAAGTTGAGGAACGTGCGCGAGATGGGCAGGTACGGCGACGGGGTGAGCGGGGTGACGGGCTCGCCGGCGTGCACCGGGTTGATGAGCATGAAGTCGGCGCCGGTCTTGGCCTTCGCGTCGGTGAGCATGGTGCCGAGGTCCACGAAGTCGCCCACGCCCCACGACTCGTGCGAGCGGATGGAGTAGATCTGCGCCATCCAGCCCCACAGGCGGTGGTCCTTCATCGCGTCGATGAGCTCGATGCGCTTGGGCGCGCTGATGAGCGTGGCGTCCTCGGTGCGGTCGCCCACGGTCACGTGCAGCGTGTGGTAGCCGATCGGCAGGTCGCGCGGGATGACGATCGACGCGGTGGTCACGAACGCGTCGTCCATCCAGTAGGCCATGGAACCGTCGCCCGCGTCCGGCTCGAGCACGCCCGTGTACTCGCTGCCGTCCTCCAGCGTGATGGTCGCCTGAGGGATGTCGAACACGCCCACGTGCACCGGCACCTTGGACTCGGCGCCCTCGATGTGCAGCACGGTGGGGGGCGTGAGACGGCGGTGGCGCTCGTCGAGCAGGTTCTTGAGGGACGTGCTGATCGCCATGTCGTTGGAGGCGTCGATGCCCAGCGCGGCAAGTACGGCGACGAGCACGTCGTCGGCGATCTCATGGTAGTCGTTGCTCATGCCGACGTACGAAGTGGCCACCCCGACTGCTTTGGCGAGACGGATGAGCGGACGCTCGAGGCGTTCGCGGGATTCACGGTTTTGACTCATACCGCCAGTCTAGCGCCACGCGGCGGCGACAGGCCAGCGTGCGTCAATATAGTGAAAACGTTTGCAGTGCCGCTGCCGCGATCGGGCGCCCGATCTCTGACCGATCAGGCGTCCCCGCCGAGATGCCGCTTCGCGCAGCGGGCCACCTCGGCGCTGGCGTCGCCGGCCAGCTTTTCGCGCGTCTCCGCGGGCGTGTTGGGGTTGGCGGCCACGGCGCGGCGGACCATCGAGGAGAGCACCGCGGGGGCGTCCGGTTCGAGCTCCACGCCCAGTTTGCCGAGGAATTCCAAGGCCTTCGCGTCCGCGTCCGGGCTCTGCGCGCCCTCGAGGCGCATCTTCCACGACGTGCGCGGGTTGACGAGCGCCGCGTCGCGCACCTCGGGCACCGGGTCCTTGGTCAGGCGCCCGACCAGCCAGTTCTTGTCCGCCGTGTTGGCCGCGACCGCCCGGCGCACCGACGCCTCCGGGTCGCTCGACAGCTTGACGAGGATGTTCGGGAACGGCATGGTCTCCCCCAGAAACACACGGTCCTCCACGGGGGTGTGCGGATTGCCGGCCACCGCCTCGAGCAGTGCCGTGGCGCGGGAGAACGCGGCCTGGTCGGCGCGGTCCGGCAGCGGGGTGCGCGCGAACTCGCTCAGCTCGGACGGGTCGGTCGAGTGGCGCAGGCGCTCGTAGGTGACGGTGAGCGGCTCGAAGTCGTCGGGCAGGGTGTCGTCGTCGTGCTGCTTGGCGGTCGGCTGCGCGGCCGGCTGCGCGTTCGGCTGGGGTGCGGAATCGGTCATGCCATCCAACATACCGCCCCCGCTGGCCTTGGCTCCGCTCCGGCCGCTCCCGCTACTCCAGCGGCACGGGCCGGTTGACCATGTCGAGCGGCTCCGGCGCCACGGACGCGTTGAACGCCTCGGTCACGCGCGCCTCGAAGCGGTCGCACGCCCCGGCCGGCACCACGGCGACCATGCTCACGGTGTCCGTGTACGACTCCTCGGTCGCCCGCCCGTCCACGGACGCCAGAATCTGCTGCAGCCCGCCCAGCTGCGGGTAGGCGACGGTGACGCGGTAGCGCCGGCACGCCTCGATGCGCGCGAGCCTGCCCGCCTTCACCGCCAGCGACGCGGCCGACGAGTACGCGCGCACGAGCCCGCCCGAGCCGAGCAGGATGCCGCCGAAGTACCGGGTGACGGCGATGGCCGTGTCCGTGAGCCCGCCCTGGCGCAGCACGTCGAGGATCGGCTTGCCCGCGGTGCCGGACGGCTCGCCGTCGTCGCTCATGCGCTCGGACTGCCGGCCGTCCGCCCCGCCGCAGATCGCCGCGTACGCCACGTGCCTCGCCTTGGGGTGCCACTCGCGGATCGCGGCCACGAAGGCGAGCGCCTCGTCGAGCGAGTCCACGTGGCACGCGTCGCCGATGAACTCCGACTTCTTCTCCACCAGCGCGTCGTGTGCCGGATCGTCCGATGCGTTGAGCAGGGTGAAGATCTGCGGTCCCGTGTTCGCGCCCATCGTCAGGCCACCACGTGTTCGGGCGCGCCGGCGTAGAACGCGCGGATCGTCTCGGCGTTCTGGGCCGCCACGTTGTCCAGCGCGCGGGCCGTCTTCCACGCGGTGTGCGGGGTGGCGACCACGTTGCCGAGCGCGAGGATCGGGTCGTCGGGCGCAAGCGGCTCGTGGTCGTACACGTCCACGCCGGCCTGCACGTCGCCGCACGAGAGCCGCTCCACCAGCGCGCCGGGGGCGATGAGTTCGGCGCGGGCCGTGTTGATGAGGATCGAGCCGGGGCGCAGCAGGTCAAGCTCGCGCGGGCCGATCATGCCGCGCGTGGCCTCGTTGAGCGCGAGGTGCAGGCTCACCACGTCCGAGGAGGCGAACAGGTCCGCCAGCGTGGGGACCGACTCGGCGCGGTACCGGGCCAGCAGCGCCGGGTCGGGGTGCCGGCACCACACCTTGACGCGCATGCCGAGGCCGTCCGCGATGCGCGCGACCGCCTGTCCCACGCCGCCGAAGCCGGCGAGCCCGATCGTCAGGCCCTCCAGCTGCAGCATGCCGCCCTCGTCGAACCAGTCGCCGGCGTGCAGGCTCGCGTTCTGGCGGCCCACGCGGCGGGCGATCTCGAAGAGCAGGGCGACGGCGTGCTCGGCGACCGAGGCGTCGCCGTAATGTTCGGCGTTGCACAGCGTGACGCCGAGCTCGCGCGCGAGCGGCACGTTGACGAAGCTCGCGATGCCGGTGCCGCTGAACACGAGGCATCGCACACGGCCGGCCATGCGGCGCAGCACGTCGTCGGCGATGTGGAAGCCGGCGATCACGGCGAGGTCGGCGCCCTCGACGCGGCGCAGGAACTCCTTGCCGTCGGTGATCGAGTCGTCGTACATGCGCACGCGGCACACGTCGTGCAGGGTTGTGAGCCGCTTGCGGTAGGCGGGCACGAGGGCGGGCACGCAGCTGGGCAGCGTCACCTGCGGCAGGGCGGCGCCGGACCGGGCGGCGTCCGAAACGACGTCCGCGGGAAGATCGATGAAGCTCATGCGCCCAAGCCTAGTCGGCGGGCGCGCCCGGGCACGCTGCGCTTACTGCGCGGCGGCCTCGTCGGTGATCCGCCATTCGCGCACCACGTTCGGGTCGGCGCCCTTGGCGTACAGCACCTGCCGGATGCGGTCGTGCACCTGCGCGTCCTGATCGTCGGTCCAGCACGTGCCGTCGGGATGGTCGGAGGCGATCGGGCACCAGCGGTACAGGCCCTGACGCATGTTGGCCGTGGGCAGCCAGTCGATGCGGCTCACGCGCCACGACCCGGCGACGCCCTTGCGCCCGGCGAACTGAATGCGCGCGGTGACGCCCTGGTTGTTCACGACGCGCTCGGGCGGGGCGCTCACGGTGACCGCGTTGCCGAGCCCGTAGATGATCCACGTGCCGTTGTAGTACTCGATCGGCTGCGCGGAGTGGCTTCCGGTGCCGAAGATGAGGTCGAACGCGCCCGTGTCGGCGAGCGCGTGCGCCTCGGAGACCTGCCAGTCGTCCGCGTAGTCGATGTACTCGACGACCGAGTGCATGGCCACGGTCACCAGATCGGCGCCCTGCTCGCGCGCGGCCTTGGCCTTGGCGACCGCGCGGTCGATGTCCGACTGGTGGTGCGGGTCCTCCTTGCCCCTCAGACGGTCGACCATCCAGTCCTCGCTCGGCTTGTTGCCGTTGAGCGAGACGGTGCCGGCGATCACCGCGAGCTTGCCGCCGCCGGTGGGCGAGTCGAGCACCAGCGGCTTCATGGAGTCCGCCTCGTCGGTGTACGAACCGGTCTGCTTGAGACCCACCTGATTGAGCGTGTCGTTGAGGCGCTGGATGCCGGCGAGGCCCTGATCCCACGAATGGTTGGTGGCATGCGTGCAGGCCGTGTAGCCGATTTTGGCCACCGCGGCGGCCGTCTCGGGCGGGATGTTGAACGACGGATAGTCGGCGTACGGGCCGCCGGGCTTGGAGACGGGCGTCTCGAAGTTGCACACAGAGATGTCCGAGGCCTTGAGGTAGCGGGCCATGGGCACGAACAGCTCGGTGAAGTCGTAGGCCGTGCCGTCCGTGGCGGCGGTGTTCGCGCCGGCGAAGTTGTTCCACAGGCGGGCGTGGAACAGCATGTCGCCGTTGACGAGCAGGGCGATGCAGTCGAGGTCCGGGCAGTCCGGGGAGTTGCCGGGGTGGCTGTCCGGCGGGGCGGGCGCGGCGCTGGCACGGCTGAGCTCGGCGCTGCCCCCACCCAGACCGGCGCCGTCCGCGCCCGAACCGCCGTTCGAGCGCAGACGCCATGCCACGCCGAGGCAGACCACCAGCGCCACGGCCAGCAGCGCAGCGAGAATGGCGACGGCCTTGGAGCGCGCCGTGGAACGGGCCCGGGAATGCGCCTTGGAGCGGGCGCGGGAGCCGGCGGCCATGCCGTCTCGGCCCGGAACCTCCTGAAGCCGCGGCTCGATCACGGACCCTGGATCGGTCACGGACGGAAACGCGGCATCCCCCGGCTTGTTCGTTCTCTCTCCGGACACCACACGACGACCGCTCTGACCCATAGCGTAACCTTCCCGTTCCTATAACTCTCTGGCACGCCACTCTACTCGCCGCAATACCGCTCCGCCCAATCCCCGACTCACCGCAGCATCCGGGCACCGCAATCCTCGGGCACCGCAGCACCCGACCGGCGCAACGCACCCGACCGGCGCGGCAATCCGCCCGTTCCCCCACGCAGAGCCCCGCACGCACATCCGCGCGTCGCACTGCCGCCCATCCGGCAATCCGCCCATTCCCGATGCCTCAAATGCCCCGTACGCGGAGCCGCGCATTGCTTCCGCTGCGACGCGGCGGTCGGCGTGGTCCGCGCACGCACACCATGCATCCACGCGGGCCGTCGCGATCGCCAAATATGCGCCATATGTTCAACGACACGCACGCTTTGGCGTCATACCGCCATTGTGAGCGCTCTCTTTGCGGCCGCCACACCCCTCCCATACAATGACATGAGGAGACAGGCGGACAACGGCGTACCTTCTGTCCCCCTTGCTTGCACGCCGTTATCGCCTTTGCATTTCATTCTCTTCTTCGACTTGCCCCCTCGGTTTCCTCCCGATTCGCATTCCGAAACCGACGTGCACTCATCGATTCCATTCCCCAGACGACCCCAACGTCTTGGCCATTGCATCGACGGTCCTTCCCGTCCGGGCGCACCCGAACGCACCCGGACGCACCCGGATTCGCCCGGACGCGCCCAGAGCCACCCGCTCAGCCCGGCAACCCGATTCATTTTCTCCCCGTTTCATCTCAGTCACGCCCCTTTGGAGACTACGTAGCGGCACCAAACTGCGTACTTTCGATTTGTGCGGTGGTTTTCGGGCAGTCCCCCGAGTATCCGCGGCGCAGTTTCGGCCATATCGCAATGGGTCTATCCGGCCGGGTCCGCGAAATCAACCGCACAAATCGGAAATACAATCCATCTCAACCGCGAAAACTCGTCACAACCGAGCCCAACAGCGTAGTTTCCGCAACATTCGGCAGCTCCGAGGCCAAAACTCACTTTCCACGCCGGCCGCATCACCGGCGCAAGGAACCGAAAACACACAAAAAGCCCCGTCCGCACGCAACGACGGGAGCCAAAAGCACGGGTGGAGCGGAATCGGACGCAGAGCAATGCCTCTGATCGAATCCTTGCGCTGCGGGGCGCAAGATCCGTCTGACGCCACATTGCGCGCATCGCCGCCACCGGACGGCAACGACGGTCATCAGCCCTCAGCCCAGCCGACTTGGGCGGCTTCCGCGCACGGGCGAACATGCCGCCGGAAAGGCCCGCTGCAATCATTCGCCGATGATGCGATCGATGAGGGCATTGATGTGGATGTCCATGACATCCATGACATCTACCGGCAGATCGACGCCATCGAACGCCAATGGCAGTTCCGTGCAGCCCAGTACGATCGCGTCCGCATGCCGTTGCTCGGCCAGCCGAACGGCGATGTCTTCCAACGCCTTCTGCGTCGCCGGCCGGACGATGCCGTATTCCAGTTCCGTTTCGATGGCCTTGGCTATGCAGCGTTTGTCTGCATCGTCCGGCGTGACAACGTCGATGCCATGCGCCCGGAACGGCCGATGGAAGAAATCGCCGTCCATGGTCGGACCGGTGCCCAGCAGCGCAACGCGACCGTAATGCCGGCCGACCGCATACCGGCAGGACGCATCCAGCATGCTGACGATCGGGATGGGCGAGCGCCGCGCGACCTCGTCGAACACCACATGCGGCGTGATGCCCGTGAACGCGGCGAACTCGGCCCCGGCGGCGGCGAGATCGGCGATTCCACGGGTCAGGTAGTCGGCAAGCCCGTCATAGTCTCCCCGTTTGCAGAAGTCCAACACCTCGAACACGTCCAGGCTTTCGATGCACAGATGCGGGAACCGGCCACGCCCCAGACGCCTGCGCACCCCGTCGGTGATCTTCTTGTAGTAGATCACCGTGGATTCCGGTCCGGTGCCGCCGATCAATCCCAATTTCCTCATATCCGTTTCCTTTCGCGTTCCCGCGCTTCATCGTGGCCCGCTGATTCGCCAACGACCTGCGGCATTCCCGGTTTCCAGCTCATCGCCCATCAGTCGGGCAGTATGGTCCCCGCGGAGAACAGCGCTGCGCTTCCGCCAAGGCTGACGCGCCCGCCGCCGACCGTGGCGCGGATGACGCCGCCGCGCGCCGACGCCTGATATGCGACGAGTGAGGGTTTGCCGAGACGCCTACTCCAATACGGCAGGATGTGGCAGTGCCCCGAGCCGCAGACGGGATCCTCGGGAACGTTGAGTTTCGGTGCGAACGAACGGGACACGCAGTCGAAGCCGCCGTCCGGGTCGCCGGCCGCCGTGACGTTCGCCAGCAGACCGGGCAGATTCCTGAGCAATTCCGGATCGGGGTCGAGGCCGCGCACGACCCGCTCGTCTTCCATCACGCACAGCAGATCGCGTCCGAGCCACGCCTCGACCGGCCGGGCGCCCAACGCCCGTTCCATCGCGTCGGTGACCGGCATGGGCTTGAGGTCAAAAGCCGGGAAGTCCATCGCGAACACGTCGGCGGCACCACCTTCGCCGCGCCGCCGGGTCACGGTCAGCATGCCGCCCATCGTGCGGAACCGCACCACGTCGGCGTCCGGTTCCACGAACCGCAGCACCACGTAGGCGGCGGCGAGCGTCGCATGCCCGCACAGGTCGATCTCGCCGCCGGGCGTGAACCAGCGCAGACGCCACCCTTCCGGCTCGCGCACGATGAACGCGGTCTCGGAGAACCGGTTCTCCATCGCGATGTCCGCCATCAGCCCGTCCGAGGGCCAGGCCTTCGGCAGACACACCGCCGCCGGATTGCCCTTGAACACCCTATCCGCGAACGCATCCACCACATACTGCCTCATACCCACAATCACCTTTCCATCATCCATCGCCGGATGCTTATCGCCGTGAATTCCCCCACCGAAGCAGGAAGCCACAAGCCCGTCAGACGAACACCAGCTGGACGAGCACCATATACATGATGGTTCCGCCGGCGACGGACACCAGCATGCTGTGGCGCCATCGGTGCAGCAGCACGATCGTAAGGATCGCGACCGCCTCGGGCACCCCATGGAATCCGGAAAACGGCGACACGTCCTTAAGCGCGTATACCACCAGCAGACCGGTCATCGCATGAGGCAGCACCCCGCCGAGGTACGTCACGGTCCTGGGCGGCCGACGCGAATCGGGGAACAGCGCGAACGGCAGGAATCGGGTGAGCATGGTGCCCAGCGAGACCGCCGCGATGGTCGCAACGGCCTGCCATGTGGTCATGGTCATCATCGTCCCTCCCCATTCCGAACGCCATCCGTTCCGTCCGCGTCTTCCAGCCTTGAGCGCAATATCAGGAACGCCGCCAGCATCAGCGCCATGGCCGGAATCATGAACCGGTCCGGGCCGAACAGCATCAGACAGGCCGCGGGCACCAGCAGCCCGACCAACGCGGGCGCATGGGGCCACGCCGAATCCGCGAGATCCGCAATCGCCGAGCGCGATCGGCTTCCGCCGGCTCCCCTCCGATTCCGATCGTCATCCCACTGCCCAAGAAGGATCGACAGGAACAGGGCGGCGAGCACGAATTCGATGCCCGTCGTGTCGAACGGCAGCACGCCGCCGGCCAGCCAGCCCAGCACTATTCCGCCGAACCAGTAGGAGCGGCACAGGGCCGAGACGAACACCATGAACCAGCCCCGGTCGACCGATGCCGGAACATGAACGCTTGAATCGATGGCGAACGTCTCGTCGATCATCGTAAAGATCAGGTACGGTTTCCTCCAGCCCAGTCCGCGGAATTTGCCCAGCATCGACAGGCCATAGAACAGATGCCGCGCATTGACCATGATCGCCAGCAGAAACGCGGCCCACGGATCGAACGCGGACAACAGCAGATTCACGGTGACGAATTCCATGGATCCGGCGAAGATGACGTAGCCCATGGCCAGCGGGTACACGATCGCAAATCCCTTGGCATGCATGAGCAGCCCGTAGGATCCGCCGAAGAACAGAAAGCCGGCGGCAATCGGCAGCGTGGGCGGCAGCGCCGCCCGGAACGCCGTGCGCAACAACGCCATATCGGAAAGTCCTTCCTTCGTCGACGCCCATATGAATTCGTCGAACGGTCCGGATGCGCCGGGCATGTCCGACGGCGGTCATCGTACGCAGGCCGCATACGATAAGTACAATCAACTTCGCTAATGAACGCATAAGCAATGCTTATAAAGTCTCTATGATGGAATCATGGACAACCGGTATCTCGCCCTGCGGCACATCGTCGAATACGGCAGCTTCTCCGCGGCCGCCGACGAACTGCGATGCAGCCAATCGGCCGTCAGCCAGATGATCGCCTCGCTGGAAAAGGAACTCGACGTCACCTTGCTCAACCGGCAGCGCGGCGGATGCACGCTCACCGAGGAGGGGCGCCAGCTCTACCCGCTCATCGAGCGCTACGTGGAGGATGGCCTGCGCATCCGCGAACGGACCGATGAGATCCTCGGCCTCGACACCGGCGTAATCCGCATGGGCACCATCGCCAGCATCTCCGCCCACTGGCTGCCCGGACTCATCAGCGGATTCCAACGGCGTCACCCGAACGTGCGATTCGTACTGCATCAGGGCGACTACACCACCATTCAGGAATGGATCCACAATGGCACCGTTGACTTCGGATTCATCAACCCCGCCGCCGCGCGCGACGTGGAGACCATCACCATCAAACGCGGCGCCATGCTCGCCGTCCTGCCGCACGACCACCCGCTCGCCGCACTCGACCGCGTGCCGCTGGCCGCGCTCGCCAAGGCACCCATGATCCTGCTGGAGGAGGGCCACTATTCCGAGCCGTTGGAGGCGTTCGCGTCGGTCGGTCTCAGGCCGAACGTGCGGCTGCGCATCCACGACGACTACTCGATCATGACCATGGTCGAGGCCGGATTGGGCTTCAGCATCCTCGCCGAACTCATCCTTCACCGCATCAGCACCAACTACCGTCTCGCCCTACGCCCCACCGATCCGCCTGTGGACCGCACCATCGCCATCGCCTATGCCGACCGCGGCAGGCTTTCTCTGGCGGCCAGACGATTCATCAGGCACTTGCGGGACAACATCGACGCCCTTCCCTGAGCCGGACCGGACCGAATCGGACCGAAACCGGCCGAGTACGGCAGTACGACCGGGCACGGCGATTCAGCTCGGCAGTCCGCTTCCGATCCTGCCCGATTCCCGCCACCCTCGCGCCGATCGCACCCCTTTGGAGACTACGTAGTGGCCCCAAACCGCGTACTTTCGATTTGTGTGGTGGTTTTCGCATCTTTTCCCGAGTATCCGTGACGCGGTTTCGCCCATATCGCAATAGGACTATCCGGCCGGGCCGCGAATTCGACCACACAAATCGGAAATACCATCCGCCGGAACCGCGAAAACTCGCCGCCGCCGAACCCAACGGCATAGTTTCCGCAACGTTCGGCAGCTTCAAGCCCAAAACTTACTTTCAGCATCGGCGCAACGGAACCGGAAACGCGAAAAGCCCCGGCTGTACGCAACAGCCGGGGCTTCACAGCGGACAGAGCGAGATTCGAACTCGCGGGAGCTTGCGCTCCAACGGTTTTCAAGACCGTCTCTTTAGACCGCTCAGACATCTGTCCTTGTTCGTGCGCTCAAAAGGGCACGAATGGTCAGTTTATCACCGACCGAAGATCAGTCCCTCAGCCGGCGCGACGCCACGGAGCGCCGCGCGGGCTGCAACGGGACTGATTGTCAGAGGATCAGGCCTCCCACTTGGTGGGCTCGATGACCTCGCGGCCGCCCATGTACGGACGCATGGCCTTCGGGATCTCGATGGAGCCGTCCTTCTGCTGGTGGTTCTCGAGGATCGCCACGAGCCAGCGGGTGGTGGCCAGCGTGCCGTTGAGCGTGGAGACGGCGCGGGTGGAGCCGTCCTCGGTGCGCTCGCGGATGTTGAGGCGGCGGGCCTGGTACTCGGTGCAGTTCGAGGTGGAGGTGAGCTCGCGGTAGCGGCCCTGGGTGGGGATCCACGCCTCGGTGTCGAACTTGCGGGCGGCGGAGGAGCCGAGGTCGCCGGCGGCGGTGTCGATCACGCGGTACGGGACCTCGACCTTGGCGAGCATCTCCTCCTCCATGGCGAGCAGGTGCTTGTGCTCGGCGTAGGAGTCCTCCTGCTTGGTGTAGACGAACATCTCCACCTTGTCGAACTGGTGGACGCGGATGATGCCGGAGGTGTCCTTGCCGGCGGCGCCGGCCTCCCGGCGGTAGCAGGAGCTCCAGCCGCAGTAGCGCAGCGGGCCGTTGGACAGGTCGAGGATCTCGTTCTCGTGCATGCCGGCGAGCGCCACCTCGGAGGTGCCGACGAGGTACTGGTCGTCGGGCTCGCGCAGGCGGTAGATCTCGTCCGCGTGGGAGTTGAGGAAGCCGGTGCCGGCCATGACCTCGGGACGCACCAGCGTCGGGGTGATGGCGAGGGTGAAGCCGTGCTGCTCGGCCTGATCGACGGCCATGGTGAGCATGGCGATCTGCATGCGGGCCACCTGGCCGCGCAGGAAGTAGAAGCGGGAGCCGCTGACCTTCACGCCGCGGCGCATGTCGATGCCGGCCACGCCGACGCCGAGGGTCAGGTGGTCCTTCGGCTCGAAGCCCTCGGCCGCGAAGTCGCGGGGCTGGCCGACCTTCTTGACGACCACGTAGTCGTCCTCGCCGCCTTCGGGGGCCTCGGGCTCGACGATGTTGGACAGCTTCCACATGGCGGTGGTGTACTCCTCGGCCGCGGCGTCCGCGGCGGACTTGTACTCGGAGACCTTGGCGGACAGCTCCTTGGTCTGCGCGATCAGCGCGGCCTTCTCGTCCGCCGGGGCGGCGGCGACCTTCTTGCCGATCTCCTTCTGCTGGGCGCGGGCGGCCTCGAATTCCTTGAGGGCGGTGCGGCGGGCCTCGTCGGAGCGCAGCACCTCATCGACGAGCTCCACGGACTCGCCGCGCTTGCGCTGCGATTCCTTCACCACGTCGGCATGTTCGCGAATGAATTGAATATCAAGCATGGCCCCCAGCCTAGTGCCGCGTTCCGACAGCCACAAGACCGCCTCCTTAATATATGGATGCCCCGCCGCGGGCCGTCGTCCCGCCGACCGAACGGCCGCCGTCCCATACGACCGGGCATCACACACCCGCATCACACACCCGCATCCCGCCCGCATTACGGGCCCAAAACGACGAAATCCCGGATTCCAAGCGCGAAACCCCCGCGAATCCGTCGGTTTGAGCCCGTATTTCAGGAGCGGGACGCCGCCAGCCCGCCGCCGGCCCGTCCGCCGGGGACGTGCCGGGGACGCAGGACGGATAGGCGGGGGACGTGCAGGAATCGTTCACAAATGCGCCAGCCGGCGAAGCGGTGGCCGTCCGGCGCACACAATGGGAGGCATGCCCGAAACGCTGATTGTCACGCTTTGCGTCCTCGCCCTCGCCCTGGCCTTCGCCGCCGCCGTGCTCCTCTTCTGGCGGGCATACAAGCGGCAACGGCTCAACGCGGCGGTCGAGCAGCGCGACGACGACACCAGGAAGGGCAGCTACGCCTTCGTCATCAACCCGTCCAAGCCGCACGCCGAGGAGCTGCGCGAGCACATCAAGGCGTTCTGCGACGAGCGGGACATCGACCACTTCTTCATCGACACCCAGCTGGACAAGGACGGCAACGCGTGCGCCCGCGAGGCCGTGGCGCGCGGCGCGACCGGCGTGGTGGCGGTGGGCGGCGACGGCACCGTGCGCACGGTGGCCTCCGCCATGGCCAAGTTCGACGGCATCCCGATGGGCATCGTGCCGATCGGCACCGCGAACCTGTTCGCCCGCAACATGGGCATCCCGATCGACGACGTGGACGCGGCGCTGACGGTCGCCACCTCGCACGGCAGCCGCCACGTGGACATGGGCCGCCTGTGCGTGCTCGACTCCGACGAGCCGGAGCACGACCACGGCTTCCTCATCGTGGGCGGCATCGGCTTCGACGCGCTCATGATCGACGACACGAACCCCAAGCTCAAGAAGAACATCAGCTGGCTCGCCTACTTCGCACCCGCCATCAAGCACCTGTTCTCCCCCAAGAACCACGGCGACCTGACGATCACCGACCAGCGCGGCGACGTCCAGACGTTCACCGGCCTCGCGTTCCGCACGTTCATGGCCGGCAACTGCGGTCAGATCCCGGCCCTGAGCCTCATGCCGGAGGCCGTCAGCGACGACGGCTTCCTCGACTTCGAGCTCATCGACACCACCGGCGGCATCATCGGCTGGGCGAACCTGTTCGGCGACGTGGTGCACCAGACCATCACCGGCAAGGCCAAGCAGAGCCCGCTGTCCACGAACTCGCGCATCGACCAGATCAAGGGCAGCCATGCGGAGATCCGCCTCGACCGCCCGATCCTCGCGCAGGTGGACGGCGACGTGCTGGGCAAGACCCGCCACGTGGCTTTCTCGATCGAGAAGCAGGCGCTGTGCGTGCGCGTGCCGGAGGTGCCCGAGGAGCCGACCGGCATCATGGCGCTGTAGGCGGCGAACCCGCATACGCACACACATACGTTTGAGGCCCCTTTCTCCGGATGCAACCGGAGGAAGGGGCCTCAAACGTTTAGGGCAATTGGGAGGGAGGACAGCCGGCATCCATCGACGCCGGCCGCACCGATCAGAGCAGGTCGAGCAGCATCGGGTCGGCGAGCGCGATCACGGCGGCTCGGGCGTCCGCGGCGGTGCGCGCGTCGACCGCGTAGGCGGCCATCTGCTGGCAGGTGGACATGTCGTGCATGCGCAGGGCCGCGCGCACGGCGTTGACCTTCTTGGGCGCCATGGACAGCGAGCCCACGCCGAGGCCCGTGAGCACGAGCGCGAGGAGCGGGTCGCCGCCGGCCTCGCCGCACACGCCGACGTACTTGCCGGTGGCGCGACCGCCGTCGCAGGCCATCTTGATCATGTTGAGCACGGCCGGCTGCCATGGGGTGAGCAGGTTCGCCAGGTCGCCCTTGAGACGGTCTGCGGCCATGGTGTACTGCGCGAGGTCGTTGGTGCCGAGCGAGGCGAAGTCCACCACGGAGAGCACCTGCGCGGAGCGGATGGCCGCGGCGGGAACCTCGATCATGATGCCGACCTTGGGCAGGCCGAGCGCGCGCACCTTGTTGGCGAACCATTCGGCCTCGTCCACGGTGGCGACCATCGGGGCCATGACCCACAGGTCGCCGTGCGTGGCCTCGTACGCGTTGGCGAGCGCCTGCAGCTGCGTGTCGAGCAGGTCCTCGCGGCGCTGGCTCAGTCGCAGGCCGCGCACGCCGAGGGCCGGGTTCTCCTCCTCGCCGAGGTCGGCGAAGGCGAGCGGCTTGTCGGCGCCGGCATCGAGGGTGCGCACCACCACGCGGCGGTCGCCGAAGGCCTGGAGCACCTTGGTGTACGTCTCGGTCTGCTCCTCGAGCGTGGGGGCGGACTCGCGGCCGAGGAACAGGAACTCGGTGCGGAACAGGCCGGAGCCCTCGAGGTCGAACTTGGCGGCCTTCTCGGCGTCGGCGATGGTGCCGATGTTGGCGAGCAGCTTGACCTTGTGGCCGTCGCGCGTGCTGCCCTCGCCGCTGGATCCGGCCAGTGCGGCGGCGCGGCGGCGGGAGCGCTCGGCCAGCTGGGCGGCCTCCTCGTCGGTCGGGGAGACGATGATCTCGCCCACGCCGCCGTCGAGCGCGATCACGTCGCCCTCGGCCACGGCGGCGAGCACGCCGTCGGCGCGCACCACGGCCGGGATGCCGAGCTGGGCGGCGAGGATGGCGGTGTGGCTGGTCGGGCCGCCCTCCTCGGTGATCACGCCGAGCACGGTCTCCGGGCTCAGCGTGGCGGTTTCGGCGGGCGCGAGGTCGCGGGCCACGAGCACCACGGGCTCGCTCAGGTCCGGCACGCCGGGGGCGGGCAGGCCGCGCAGCTCGCAGATCGTGCGGTTGCGCACGTCGTGGAGGTCGGTGACGCGCTCGGCCATGTAGCCGCCGAGCTTCTTGAGCAGTTCGGCGTAGCCCTCCACGGCGTTGGCCACGGCGTGGGTGACGCCGTCGCCGGCCTTGAGGCGCTTGCCGATGGCCTTGACCAGTCCGCGGTCTCCCGCGAGCTGGGCGGTGGCCTCGAGCACGGCGCGGGACTTGTCGCTGGTGGCCTTGTCCGCGCGCGCCTTCAGCGAGGCGACCACGGCGGCCATGGCGGTCTTGACGCGTTCGAGGTCGGCGGCCGGATCGGTGCATGCGGGCTCGTGCTCGTCCACGCCGGGGGCCTCGCGCACGAGCGCGAGCTTGCCGCTGGCGGTGCCGGCGCACACGCCGATGCCGTGAAGGATGCGGTGTTCGCTCGTCATGCCGCTCACTCCGCGTCCAGGTCGCGGGTCAGCATCGCGGCGAGGTCGTCCATGGCGGCCTCGGCCTCGGCGCCCTCCTCGTCGGTCGTGAGGGTGACGGTGTCGCCGCCCTTGACGCCGAGGGTCATGATCTCGAGGGCGCTGGCGGCGTCCGCCTCCTCGCCGTCGAAGGTGAGGGTGACGTCGATGCCCTTGTCGTCGACGGCCTGCGCGAACAGGGCGGCGGGACGGGCGTGAAGACCGACGGAGGCTCCGATGACTGCGGTACGGGTGATCATGATGGTTCCTTTCTGTTGGATGGATGTGGATGATTTGGTCCGGATAATCCGGCCAACCGGAATATCCGGGAAACTCAGTGTCCGGCCGGGCGGGTTTGCTCGGTCGCGCGGGCCGGTGCCGCGCCCTTGGTGACGCGGGCCACGTGAAGCGCGAGGTACGCGATCTCATCCTCGCTCACGTCGGTGCCGAGCCTCAGCTCCAGCACGGCCGCGATGGTCCGCGCGCATTTGAGCGCGTCCGGATAGGACTCGCGGATCGCGGCGGTGACGGGCTCGGGCTCGTCGTTCAGCTGGCGGTGCTGGTGGATGCGGACGAACAGGTAGCGCAGGTGGGTGATGAAGCGGCCCACGTTCACCGAGCTCTGGTCGAGCGCGACCCCGTAGCTGCTCTCGATGATGTCGAGCATCTGCTGGATCACGCCGGTCATGGTGTACGTGTACGACAGGTCGCCCGTGGAGAACCCGGCGTTGACGAGATGCATCGCGAGCGCGGTCTCCTCGCCCTGCGGCAGGGTGAGCCCGCCGAGTCGCCTGTTGATCGCGGAGAGCAGGGCCTTGCCCCGCTCGTACTCCTGCGGGTAGAGGTTGCGCACCTCGCCCACGAGCGGGTACGTGACCTCAATGCCCTTGGCGAGCCGCTGGACCGCGCCGTTCACATGGTCGGAGAGGGCGAGCACGAGCGTGGTGCTGTTGAGCTCCCGCTCGCCCAGCCCGGCCTCCTTCATGGCGTCCACGACCGCGCGGATCATCTCCGGCGGCACGTCGGCCAGCATCTGCGCCAGATGGTCCGGGTCGCGCCCGTCGGAGGGCACGAACGTGCGGATCACCTTGGACCGGTCCACGGGATGCCCCGGCTTGGCCTGGAAGCCCAGGCCGCGGCCGGTGAGGATCACCTGCCCGCCAGCGTCGTCCTTGGCCAGCACGACGTTGTTGTTGAACACGCGCAGTATTTCCATGGCATCCCGCTTCCTTGCGTCGTCCGTCAGCGCTCGACCTCGATGATCGCGTCGCCGGCCACGACGTCCTTGCCCGTCAGCGGCGTCACCTTGGTGAGCTTCTTGGTGTTGGTCACGGCGATGATGGTGGCGGTGCTGTAGCCCGCGGCGGTCACCTTGTCGAAGTCGACGGTGGCGAGTTCGTCGCCGGCCTTCACGCGCTGGCCCTTGGCGACGGCCACGGTGAAGCCATCGCCTTCCATCTTCACCGTGTCGATGCCAATGTGGACCAGGACCTCAACACCGTCGTCGGTCTTGATGCCGAATGCGTGGCCCGTCTTGGCGACCGTCTTCAGTGTACCCGAAACCGGGGCCTTGACCACGGACTCGGTGGGCACGACAGCGACGCCCTCGCCGAGCGCGCGGGATGCGAACACGGCGTCGCCGGTCTCGGACAGGTCGATCACGTGGCCGGCGACCGGGGCGACGACCTCGCGGGTCGGCTCGGCCGGCTCGGCGGGGGCCTCGGGCTGCGCGGCGGCAGCGGCGGGCGCGGCCGGGACGGGGGCGGCTGCCGGGACGGCCGGGGCGACGACGGTCTCGGACGCGCCGGACTTGGCCTCGCGCTCCAGTCGCATGTCCTCCTCGGCCTGCGCGACCTTGGCGAGCACCTCGGCCTTCTGCTCCGGGGTGCGGTAGTCGAGCATGACGATCAGGGCCATGGACACGGCGAACGCGACGGCGATGGACACGCCGTACACCCACATCTGGTCGAACACCGGGATGGTGAGCAGGGAGGTGAACGCGAACGCGGTGGTGGTCACGCCCTTGACGGCCTGACCGGAGGCGACGACGGACGGGAACAGCCAGCCGAGCACGGCGATCACCACGCCGCCGGTGCCGCAGCCGATGAGCATGCGCTTGTAGATGAGCTTGTAGCGCAGATGGATGCCGTAGAGGCTCGGCTCGGACACGCCGCCGAGCAGGCCGGCCGCGAGCGCGCCGATGGCGGTCTGGCGCATCTCCTTGTCGCGGTCGCGGATGGAGAGGAACAGCACGCCGGCGGTGGCACCGAAGCAGGCGAAGTTCCACACGCCCATCGGGCCCTGGATGAAGTCGTAGCCCATCGACTGGATGTTCATGAGCATGAGCGCGTTGAGCGGCCAGTGCAGGCCGAGCGGCACGAGGAACGGGTAGAGCAGCGGGATGGCGATGGCGAAGATGAACGGCGCGTGCATGTTCATCCACGCGAGCACCACGCCGAGGCCGTTGCCGACCCACACGCCCAGCGGGCCGATGATGAAGGCGGTGAGCGCGCCCACGATGATCATGGAGAAGAACGGCACGAACACGAGCTGCACGCTGTCGGGGATGATCTTCTTGAGGCCGTGGTAGACGAGCGCGAGCACGGCGGCCATCATGAGCGGCACGAACACGTTGCCGGAGTAGTCGGACAGCTGCATGGGCAGGCCGAACACGGTGGCGGTGCAGTCGGTGGTGCCGAGGGTGGCGTTCTCCACGCACTGCACGGCGTCGCCCCACTTGGAGGCGTCGGCGAGCGCGGTGAACTGCGGGGTCATGAGCATGGCCATGATCGCGCCGCCCAGCCACGGGTCCACCTTGAGCTTCTTGGCGCCGTTGTAGGCGACCATGATGGGCAGGAAGTAGAACACACCCTTCCAGATGGCCTTGACGAACATGAGGGACGTGTTCGCCTCGTCGTTGGCGATCCAGCCGAGCGAGATGCACAGGTTGACGAGCGCGATGATGATGGAGGCGCCGAGCAGCACGCCCAGGATCGGGCGGAACGAGTCGGCCAGGTATTCGAAGAACGAGTCGAGCCAGGCGACCTTGCCGCGGCCCTTGGCGCGCGCGGCGGCCTTGACGTCCGCGTTGGACATCTGCTTGGCGGTGCCCACGTTCGCCATTTCGGGCAGGTGCATGATCTCCTCGTACATGGTGGCGACCGCGCCGCCGATGACGACCTGGTAGCGGTTGCCCGCCTGGGGCACCGCGCCGAGCACGCCGTCCATGTGGTCGAGGGCGTTCTGGTCGACCCTGCCGGCGTCGACGAGTTCGAAGCGCAGTCGCGTCGCGCAGTGGGTCAGGCTGGTGACGTTGCCAGCCCCGCCGACCGCGGCGATGATCTGCGATGCCGTTGATGAAGCCATCGCTGGTTCCTTTCCGTGCCGGATCCCCGGAGGAATCCCCGTTGCATTCCCTGTTCCGTCCCCTTTGCGGGACCGCCGCCGCGCGGACCGGTCCGGAACGACCCGAACCGGTTCCGAACAACAAAAAAGACCCGAGGCATGGCGATGCCTCAGGTCTTGCGTCTGCTGTTGGCGCCCGCGCTTCCATGCGCCGGCGATCCGTGCGACTTGCAACCCTGCAAAGGTGAAGTTGCCTCGCAGTATACGACCCCGCGCCAGACCACGGCAACCCCGGCGTGTTCCGCGTCCCGGCGCCCGACACGCCGGTGCGCGCGATCCGGCCGGCGAATCGTATACTGATCGTCAACATACGAAGCGCGAAGGATTGTGACTCGATTCGAGGCAAGACCTGAGGCCCGCGGAGCAAGGTGGTTTTCCGCGAGGTCCCGGGTCTTTTTTCGTTTTCGGGGCCGGTCCCCGCGGCTCCCCCAAGACGTACATCCCGTTCAATGGCGACGGAAGGACCAGACCCCATGAACTCCTCACGGTTCCCGCTCAACAGCTCGTTCATCTTCACGTTCGGCGCGCTCGGCGGCATGCTCTTCGGCTTCGACACCGGCATCATCTCCGGCGCGAGCCCCCTCATCGAGTCCGACTTCGGACTGACGGTCTCGCAGACCGGATTCATCACCTCCTCGGTGCTCATCGGCTCGTGCGTGGGCGCGCTGTCGATCGGCGCGCTGTCCGACCGGTTCGGCCGCAAGAAGCTGCTCATCGTCTCCGCGATCCTCTTCCTGCTCGGCTCCGGCCTGTGCGCCACGGCCACCGGCTTCCTCATGATGGTCGCCGCGCGCATCATCCTGGGCCTCGCCGTGGGCGCGGCCTCCGCCCTCACGCCCGCCTACCTCGCCGAGCTGGCCCCCAAGGAGCGCCGCGGCTCGCTGTCCACGCTGTTCCAGCTCATGATCACGTTCGGCATCCTGCTCGCCTACGCCTCCAACCTCGGGTTCCTGCACCACGACCTGTTGGGCTTCGCCGACTGGCGCTGGATGCTCGGCTCCGCGCTCGTGCCGGCGGCGCTGCTGCTCATCGGCGGCATCCTGCTGCCCGAGTCGCCGCGCTACCTCGTCAACAAGGGCGACGAGCGCAACGCGTTCAAGGTGCTCACCCTGATCCGCAAGGACGTGGACCAGACGCAGGTCCAGCTCGAGCTCGACGAGATCAAGGCCGTGGCCGCGCAGGACACCAAGGGCGGCGTGCGCGAGCTGTTCCGCATCGCCCGACCGGCGCTCGTGGCGGCCGTGGGCATCATGCTCTTCCAGCAGCTCGTGGGCATCAACTCGGTCATCTACTTCCTGCCGCAGGTGTTCATCAAGGGCTTCGGCTTCCCCGAGGGCGACGCGATCTGGGTGTCCGTGGGCATCGGCGTGGTGAACTTCGTCTCCACCATCGTGGCCACGCTCATCATGGACAGGTTCCCGCGCAAGAAGCTGCTCATCTTCGGCTCGGTCGTCATGACCGTCTCGCTGGCCATCCTCGCCGTGCTCAACTTCGTGGGCGACGTCGCCGTGCTCGCCGTGCCCACCATGATCCTCATCGCGTTCTACATCCTCGGCTTCGCGGTCTCGTGGGGCCCGATCGCGTGGGTGCTCATCGGCGAGATCTTCCCGCTGTCCGTGCGCGGCATCGGCTCCTCGTTCGGCTCCGCGGCCAACTGGCTGGGCAACTTCATCGTCTCGCAGTTCTTCCTCATGCTCCTCGACGCGTTCGGCAACAACGTGGGCGGGCCGTTCGCCATCTTCGGCGTGTTCGCGGCCCTGTCCATCCCGTTCGTCATGCGCTTCGTGCCGGAGACCAAGGGCAAGTCGCTCGAGCAGATCGAGGAGGAGCTCACCCGGCGCTGAACCCCGCGCGGCCTTCGCGGCCGCAGCCCGCTCCCCGACCGCAACGCGGACGGAGGGAGAACATCCGGAAAATCAATCGAACCGGCCCCGGATGTTCACCCCCTGTCCGCGTTGCGGTCGTTTTGGCGTGGCAATATGGGCTTATGGTTGCAAAAAATGCGGGTATGCCCGCCACCCCAGCTGATCTGATCAACGTCGACGAAGTCATCGGCAAGTACTACGACCTCGTCCCCGATCCGTCCGTGCCCGAACAGCGCGTCATCTTCGGCACCTCCGGCCACCGCGGATCGTCCCTGAAGACCTCGTTCAACGAGGCCCACATCGTGGCCATCTCCCAGGCCATCGCCGAATACCGCAAGAAGGCCGGCGTCACCGGCCCGCTGTACCTCGGCTCCGACACCCACGCCCTGTCCGAACCGGCCCGCAAGACCGCCATCGAGGTGCTCGTCGCCAACGGCGTGCACGTGCGCGTCGACTCCCGCGGCGACTTCGTGCCCACCCCGGTCGTCTCGCAGGCCATCCTGACGCACAACCGCGCGGCCGACGGCACCCAGCGCTTCACCGGCGACGGCCTGGCCGACGGCATCGTGGTCACCCCGTCCCACAACCCGCCCACCGACGGCGGCTTCAAGTACGACCCGGTCACCGGCGGCCCGGCCCCGGCGGACGTGACCAACGCGATCGCCGCCCGCGCCAACGAGCTGCTCGGCGACTACAAGTCCGTCAAGCGCGTGCCGTACGAGGAGGCCGTCAAGTCCGAGTTCGTGGAGGGCTTCGACTTCCGCGACCACTACGTCTCCGACCTCGGCAACGTGATCGACTTCGACGCGATCCGCAACTCCGGCGTGCGTCTGGGCATCGACCCGCTCGGCGGCGCGTCCGTGAACTACTGGCCGCTCATCAACGAGAAGTACGGCCTGAACATCGGCGTGGTGCGTCCGGAGGTCGACCCGACCTGGCGCTTCATGACCATCGACCACGACGGCAAGATCCGCATGGACCCGAGCTCCCCGTACGCCATGAAGGGCCTCGTGGACGAGCTCAACGCCGGCGCGTGGGACAAGTACGACCTCGTGGGCGGCACCGACCCGGACGCCGACCGCCACGGCATCGTGTGCCCGAACTGGGGCGTCATGAACCCGAACCACTACATCGCCGTGTGCGTGGAGTACCTGTTCGGCGGCAACCGCCCGGGCTGGCCCGAGGGCGCCGCCGTGGGCAAGACGCTCGTCTCCTCCTCGCTGATCGACCGCGTGGCCGCATCCATCGGCGCGAAGGTCATCGAGGTGCCGGTGGGCTTCAAGTGGTTCGTCGACCCGCTGTTCAAGGGCGAGGTGGCGTTCGGCGGCGAGGAGAGCTCCGGCATGAGCTTCCTGCGCCGCGACGGCCGCGTGTGGACCACCGACAAGGACGGCCTGATCCCCGACCTGCTGGCCGCCGAGATCACCGCCAAGACCGGCAAGAACCCGGCCGAGCTGCACAAGGACCAGGTGGCCCGCTTCGGCGAGTCCTGGTACAAGCGCGTGGACACCCCCACCACCCTCGAGCAGAAGCAGAAGTTCGCCAAGCTCACCGGCGACGACGTGACCGCCACGCAGCTCGCGGGCGAGGACATCACCGCCAAGCTCACCGAGGCGCCGGGCAACCACGCCAAGATCGGCGGCCTCAAGGTCACCACCAAGGACAACTGGTTCGCGGCCCGCCCGTCCGGCACCGAGAACATCTACAAGGTGTACGCCGAGTCCTTCGAGTCCCCCGAGGCGCTGGACAAGGTGCTCGCCGAGGCCACCGAGGTCGTGGACAAGGCCCTCGCCGAGTAGGGTTCCCGTTCGGATTCCGTGTTCGACGGTCTGGGCTGCCGGTTTCCGGTTTGACCCACTTCCGGTTTGAATCACTAAGGGGCGGCTCGCCACGTCACCCATTCACGGGTGCGCGACGAGCCGCCCCTCGGTCGTTGCCGGCCCAGTCCACAGCGGATTTCGCCGAGGGACGGTCCGTCGGATCCGCTGGATTTGCCTGACCCACTTCCGGCCTGACTCACTGAGGGGCGGTCCACCACGTCACCCATTCACGGGCGCGTGGCGGACTGCCCCTCGGTCGTTGTTGAGGTTCCTCGTCGCCATGCTCCCACCGCCCGTTGCCGACCCCGCCATCACCGATCCCCACCGCCCCATTGCCGTATCCCCGCCGCCTCTTGACCGTTGTTTAAGTTCCTCGCGTCCGTTTCCGTATCAGAGCGATACAGGACCGAACGTTTACGGTCGCCCTGCGCACTGTTCCGTATCGGACCGATACGATTCCGTACACCAGCCGCCTCCCCGCGTACGATTCCGTATCGCCGCGATATGATTCCGGACATCAACAGTGGCCCAGCGGCGGAAACAATATCTCATCGCATGATTTACGCCACCGGCCACCACTGAGCGTCCGAATTCATACGGTCGTATATGATTTCCGCCATATAGTGACCGCATCCGTCCGTTCCTGTACCGATCCGTACGGAGACTACGCCGCCAACCGCCGTCCAGCGTCAGATCCCATGCAGACCCGTATGATTGCCACTTCCCGCACAGTTCCATCGTCCGGATTCATACAGCCATATACGATTCCAGCCGCATAACGGTTCCATCCGCCCGTTTCCATACAGGACCACATTATTTGCACCACGCAGACCGTTTTCCACGCACCGCACGGCCGCTATCCGCGCAACTGGGCGAGCTCGGCGCGGACCTTGGCGAGTTTGGCGAAGGCCTCATTGCGCTTGACGGCATCCTTGGCGCGCTTGTGGTCGCCGACCAGCCGGGTCTCCTCCGCCTCAAGCACGGCGATCCGATCCCGCCGCAGCAGCCGCGCGTCCAGATCGGCGGGATCCTCCGTGCCGAAGATCACCTGCGAGCATACGGAATCCCACACCTCGTCCATCGTCGCCCCGGCGGCCTCCACCAGCACATCGGCCGGGTCCGACCACTCACCGGCGTACACGGCGAACCGCTCCACATGACCGGCCCGGCCCGGAAGACGCCGGCGCACGGCCAGCACGCATCGTTCGGCGGGCTTGCCATCAGCCTCGCCGCCATCCGCCGCACCATCGGCCACGCAGACGAACAGGATGCCGCCCGGCCGCTGCGCCGCGATGTGCTCGATGACCTCCACCGGCACGCGCGGTTCCCCCGTTCCACCGGCCGCCGCCGAACCGGCCAGCCGCAGCCCCAGCACGAGGATCTCCCTGACGCGCCGGCCCTCCGCGGCCCCGGTGTTGGCCGGACGCAGCAGTCCGAGCAGCGTGATCGACGCGATGTCGCCCACGAGACGGGCCTTGAGCTTGGCGGAGATCGGCCCGCGACCCACGAACGCGGCCTTGGGCAGGGCGCCCTTCTCGGCCGGAACGGCGGCGGACGCGGGCAGCCCCAGCGTCAGGACGGATACGGAACCACAGGTGGCGGCGGACATCACTGGCCTTCCTTCCTCGGCGGCGCCATGCCGCGTTGGTCTGCAACTATACCCGCCGCGTGTGAACGCCGGTTGCGTCGGACCGTATTCGCAGACGGCGGAGCGGACATCGCCATGCGCGATCGCCGATCGATCGGCACGGCGCCAACCCGACGGCATCAAGGCCGAAGCAACACGATCACGGCATGACACGACGCGACATGGCAATCGCCGCCACGCCCGCACGGCGACCGCCCAATCCGCGCCGCATGCCGCGGATCCAGCGCGACATGCAAATCGTCCAATCCGCGCCCACCATCATCTTCCACCCTAAAATAGACAACACGCTGTTCACTCGTTCGGACAACGTTCAGCAAATATGGGGCACAATGGAGGCGAACGAACGGCGGACGGACGCGAGATCTGCGAAGCCCCGCGAGGAACCCGCAAGGAACCCCGCGAGGCTCGACGGCACGAAGCCCGGCAACGGCCCGGCGAAGTTCCCCAAGGACCAACGCCAGCCCACCGGACCCGCGAAGCCCCGCGGGAACCCGACAAGTCCCGCGGAAACCTGGCAAGTCCCTCGGAAACTTGGCAAGTCCCTCGGCGCAAGGCCCAGCAACGGCCCGGCACTGGTCTGGCAGCGCCCGGCAACAGTCCGGCACCGGTCCAGCACCGGCCCTGCAACGGACCGCGAGGCCTCGCAGGTCCCGCACCGCCCGCCCGCACGAACCCCGAAGGAGGGCGGCATGTATTACTCCAGCGGCAACTACGAGGCGTTCGCGCGCCCCAAGAAGCCCACCGGCATCGACCACAAGAACGCGTACATCATCGGCACCGGATTGGCGGCCCTGTCCGCGGCCTGCTATCTGGTCCGCGACGCGCAGATGCCCGGCGACCACATCCACGTCTACGAGAAGGACTCCGTGCCCGGCGGCGCCTGCGACGGCCTCGACATCCCCGGCCTCGGCTACGTGATGCGCGGCGGCCGCGAGATGGACAACCACTTCGAGGTGATGTGGGATCTGTTCCGCTCCATCCCGTCGATCGAGACGCCCGGCGCGTCCGTGCTGGACGAGTACTACTGGCTCAACAAGGAGGATCCGAACTTCTCCCTGTGCCGCGCCACGAAGAACCGCGGCGAGGACGCCGGCACCGAAGGCAAGTTCGGCCTCTCCGACAAGGCGGCCATGGAGATCATGAAGCTGTTCTTCACGCCGGACGAGGAGCTGTACGACAAGCCGATCACCGACTTCTTCGACGACGAGGTGCTGAACTCCAACTTCTGGATGTACTGGCGCACCATGTTCGCGTTCGAGAACTGGCACTCCGCGCTGGAGATGAAGCTGTACATCAAGCGCTACATCCACCACATCGGCGGCCTGCCGGACTTCTCCGCGCTGCGCTTCACGCGCTACAACCAGTACGAGTCGATGATCCTGCCCATGATCGAGTACCTCAAGAAGGCGGGCGTGCAGTTCCACTTCAACACCAAGGTGGAGAACGTGGAGTTCGAGATCGGCGGCGGCGTGGGCCCGAAGCGCGCGGTGACCGGCACCGGCCAGGACACCATCCAGAAGATCCAGCAGGCGCAGTTCGCCCGCAACCCGTACTCCAGCTCCACCCGCAAGCTCGCCAAACGCATCGTGCTCACGGACGCGGAAGGCCACATGCAGGCCGTCGACCTCACCGAGGACGACTTCGTGTTCATCACCAACGGCGGCTGCGTGGAGAATTCCACGATGGGCTCGCAGACCGAGTCGGCCGGCTGGAACCCGGACATCAAGCCCGGCGGCGGCTGGGACATGTGGCGTCGCATCGCCAAGCAGGACCCGAGCTTCGGTCACCCGGACAAGTTCTGCTCCGACCCGCAGGCCACCAAGTGGATGAGCGCCACGGTGACCACGCTGGACGGCGAGATCCCGCCCTACATCCAGAAGATCTGCAAGCGCGACCCGTTCACGGGCCATGTGGTGACCGGCGGCATCGTGACATGCACCGACTCCAACTGGCTCATGAGCTGGACCCTGAACCGCCAGCAGCAGTTCCGCGACCAGCCGAAGGACCAGCTGTGCGTGTGGGTGTACGGCCTGTTCCCGGACAAGCCCGGCAACTACGTGAAGAAGCCGATGACCGAATGCACCGGCGAGGAGATCTGCGAGGAGTGGCTGTGGCAGATGGGCGTGCCCGAGGACCGCATCCACGAGCTCGCGCACGACCACGCCAACACCGTGCCGGTCATGATGCCGTACATCACCGCGTTCTTCATGCCGCGCGCGGCCGGCGATCGCCCCGACGTGGTGCCCGACGGCGCCGTGAACTTCGCGTTCCTGGGCCAGTTCGCCGAGACCCCGCGTGACACGATCTTCACCACCGAGTACTCCATGCGCACCGGCATGGAGGCCGTCTACACGCTGGCCGGCGTGGACCGCGGCGTGCCGGAGGTGTGGGGCAGCGTGTACGACGTGCGCAACCTGCTCAACGCCACGGTGAAGCTGCGCGACGGCGCGCCGGTGACGGCCATGAAACTCAACTTCGTGGAGAAGGCCGTGCTCGGCAAGGTCCTCAAGAAGCTCGACGGGACCGACATCGGCAAGCTGCTCCGGGAGTACGGTGCAGTCTGATCGGCCGCGCTGGGATGGCCGATCGGTCCGATGGGGTTGGTCCGATCGGCCATCCCCTGACCGGCCATCCCCTGACCGGCCGCCTTTTGGCCGAAGACGCCTCGGCCCGACCACGGAACCGGGACTTTTCCACGGCACGGGTTGGCATTCCGCCGATCTTGCCGGAAAAGTCCCGCTTCCGTGGTCAATGGGGGGCACGCGAGCCGCCAAGCCACCGGCCGGACAGCTCACCGATCTGCCCTTTCGACCGACTTCTCCGACCACGGAAGCGGGACTTTTCCACGGCATTGGTTGATATTCCGCCAATCCTGAAGAAAAGTCCCGCTTCCGTGGCCAGAGAAATCGGCAAACCGGCCCGACAGCCCATTGAGTTGGCCAATCATCCGTATTTTTGACAAAGGAACCGGGACTTTTCCACAGCCCGGGTTGGCATTCCGCCAATCCTGAAGAAAAGTCCCGATTCCGTTGTCGGCAATTCTTGTGAAACCGGTTTCACTTTACCGGTCGAAGATGGCATACTGGTGCGTGACCACTCTTTTCCACGAAAGGAACCGACAATGACGTTGAAGATCGCCGTCGAAAACGCCTCCGGCGAAACGCTGTCCAGCATCGAGGCCGCCGACCGCGCCGTGCTCACCTATCATGCGGAATACCAGCCGGGCGACCGCATCCGCTTCGCCGTGCCCCGACCGGGCTACTACCGCGTGCGCGTGGACGACGTGGTCGCCGAGTCGCTGGTGTACCTGACCGGCGACGGATTCGCCTTCACCGTGCCGTTCGACGACGCCGCGATCCCCTACAATCCCAAGGCGTTCAAGGGCGACCTGCATCTCGTCTCCCTGCGCGCGGCCAGCGACGAGGAGGCCAACGCCTACGGCAATCTGGCCCTCAACCCGATCGACCAGCACGACGAGCCGGGCGTCTACCCGCACGCGAGCGCCAACGCGGAGACCCGCAACGAGCCCGTCTTCTTCGCCCGCAACGCCATCGACGGCGTCACCGCCAACGCGTCGCACGGCCTGTGGCCCTTCGCCACGTGGGGCAACGACAGCCGCGACGACGCCGAAATCACCGTCGAGTTCGGCCGCCCGGTGGATCTGGACGAGATTGTGCTCGTCACCCGCGCCGACTTCCCGCACGACAACTGGTGGACGCAGGTCGACCTCACTTTCTCCAACGGCGAGACCCGGACCGTGCATATGGAGAAGAGCGACCAGCCGCACCGCTTCCCCGTCGACGCCAAGGGCGTCACGTGGGTCAAGGTCGGCAACCTCGTCAAGGCCGACGACCCGTCCCCGTGGGCGGCGCTGGTGCAGCTCGAAGCCTACGGCCGCAACGCCTGAAATAGGGTGCTGACGGAGCGCCCTCGTCGTTGTTCCTTGGTCGACGTGCTCAGCACGCCTTCCCTCGGTACGCCTAGAGGTCGCACGCGCCGCCGCACCAATCAGCCACGGACGAAATATGGGGCACCCCCTGCCATTACGGCGGGGAATGCCCCATATTTCATTGTTCGATCAGAATCCCAGGCGCGTGCGGTTCCAAGGCGCACCGAGGGAAGGCGTGCTGAGCACGTCGACCGAGGAACAACGCAGGAAACGCTCCGCCGGCGTCCGACCAGAAGCCGTACGATCAGAAGCCGAGGCGCGTGCGGCCGAACTGGTCCAGCCACCGCAGGATGGCGCCCTCGCGCAGCGCCCACGGGCAGATTTCGACTTCCTGCACGTTGAGCGCCTTCATGATCTCGTCGGCCACGATGCCGCCGCCCACGATCTGCATGGTGCGTTCGGGCGTGATGCCGGGCAGGGCGACGCGCTGCTCGGGCTCGATGGCGGCAAGGCGCGGAATCCAGTCCTCCAGCTGCTCGCGGGTCATGATCCACGAATCCTCGCGGCCGGGCGAGCGCATGACCGCGCCGGCGAGGCGGGCCAGCGAGCGGAACGTCTTGGACGTGCCGACGGCGTGGTTCGGCATCTTGGACTTGGGGAAGGACTTGACCATCGGCTCGAGGATCTTGCGCACATGGGCGCGCACATCCTCAAGCTCCTCGGCGGTGGCGGTGCCCTCCGGCAGGTATTTGGTGGTGATGCGTCCGGCGCCGGCGGGCACGGACAGCGCCACGGTCGGCTCCTCGTCGGAGCCCATGGCCACTTCGAGCGAGCCGCCGCCGATGTCGAGCACGAGCAGTCGGCCGGCGTCCCAGCCGTACCAGCGGCGGGCCGCGAGGAACGTCAGGCGCGCCTCGTCGGTGCCGGACAGCACGGTGACGCCCTGACCGATGCGCTCCTCTATCTTGTGCAGGATCTTATTACCGTTGGGCGCCTCGCGGATGGCGGACGTGGCCATGGCGAGCAGCTGGGTGATGTCGTATTCCTCGGCCAGCTTCATGCACTGGTCCACGGCCTCGAGGATCGCCTCGACGCCGGACTTCTTGATGGAGCCGTCATCCTTGAGGTACTTCATCAGACGGACCGTGGTCTTGGTGGAGGCCTCGGGCTCGGGGCGCGCGCCGGGGGCGGCGTCGACGATGAGCATGTGCACGGTGTTCGACCCGATGTCGAGCACGCCGAGTCGGGTGGTGTGGGAGCGCAGATTAATCACAACTTACGAGCCTAGCACCGTTGGCGGGCGGCGGGCGCCCCTCCCCTCACGCTCGCGCCATAGGACCGGGTATATGATATCTTTTTGATATCAATATGCCGATCGAGTAATGGAAGGGGACCGTCATGACGACGTCGCTGCTGATCCGCAGATTGCCGGACGAGGTCAAGGAACGCCTTGCCGAAGCGGCGAGGGCCAACGGGCGATCGACCGAGGCGCAGGCCCGATCGGTGCTGGAGGAGTTCACCGCGTCCTGGGTGGCGAACCGGGCGTGCGACGCCGACTTCTTCGCCCAAATCCGCCGCGACCTGCTGGACGGGGACGCCGAAGATGAGAATGCCGAATCTCTCCGGCCACGCCCGCGCACCGGGGACCGCCCACGCACTGTGGAGCTTTCCTGATGCCGTCCGGCCTGATGCTGCTGGACACCAACGTCGTCTCCGAGCTCATGAAACCGCATGCCGACGAGCGCGTGGCGGATTGGCTGGTCCGGCGGCGTGACGCCGATCTGCGTCTCGGCGCGATCACCGTCACGGAATTGCTGTACGGCGCGCGACGATTGCCGGAGGGCCGGAGGCGAGACCGACTCACCCGCGCGGTGATGGATGTCATCGACCACTACCGCGAGCGCACGCTGCCGTTCGACGACCGTGCAGCGGCGCAATGCGCGCTGATCCTATGCGACCGGGAATCCAAGGGGCGCCCGATGGAGCTGGCCGACGCGCAGATCGCCGCCATCGCGCAGGTCAACGGATGCGCGCTGGTCACGCGCAACGTCAGGGATTTCGAGTTCACGAGCACCGATCTCATCAACCCGTGGGACTGACCGGCGGATGGTCCCACTGACCCCTACCCCAGCTCAATACAACGAAGGCGAAGGACCCGTAAAGAATCCTTCGCCTTCGCTCAAAACGCCGGAAAAGCCCCGACCTACAGCTCGAAGCCGAGCTCCTTGGCGGCCGCGGTGGGCACCGGGTCGTCGCACCACAGGTCCTCGAGGTTCTCGTAGGTGGTGAGGGACCGGATCTCCGCGCGGTCGATGTACAGCTCGCCGGAGAGGTGGTCGGTCTCGTGCTGGAAGATGCGCGCCGGCCAGCCGTGCAGGCGCTCCTTGTGGTGCTGGCCGTGCTCGTCGTCCCATTCGGCGGTGATGTCGAGCCAGCGGCGGCGCACGGCCTGGTACCCGTCGAAGCTCAGGCAGCCCTCGTAGAAGCTGCGGGTCTCCTCGCCGATCGGCTCGTACTTGGGGTTGATGATCGCGTGGAACGGGAACTCGGCGATCTCGCGCGGATCGTCCTCGTCGTCGCGGATGTGATCCTCCACCACGGCGATGGCGAGGTTGAGGCCGATCTGCGGACCGGCCAGACCCACGCCCGGCGCCTCGAGCATGGTGGTGTGCATCACGTCGATGAGCTTGGCGAGCGTGCCTTTGCGCAGCTGCCCGTCGTAGCGCACGCACTGCTGGCGCAGCACGGGCTCACCGGCCTGCACGATCGGCAGGATCTTCTCCTTGCCGCCTTCCTTGAGCAGCTGCTCGATCTCGTTGGTCAGCGCGATGTTGACTTTCGCGTTCTTTCCGAACATGGGTGGTTGGCCTTTCGTGGGTCTCGTCGTGGGTCTCGGAACGGTCGGATGTACGGCGTCCTACAGCGCCAGCTCGTCGGCCACGACCTTGGCCAGACGCTCGCAGACCTCGTCGGCCTGCTGCTGCGTGGCGGCCTCGGCCATCACGCGCACCAGCGGCTCGGTGCCGGACGGGCGCAGGAGCACGCGGCCCGTGTCGCCGAGCAGCTTGGACTCGCGCTCCACGGCGGCCTGCACCTTGGCGTTCGTGGTGGCGGCCATCTTGTCCACGTTCGGCACGTTGACGAGCTGCTGAGGCAGCTGCGGGAAGTCGGCGGCCAGCTCCTTGAGGCTCTTGCCGGACTGCACGACCTCGTTGCACAGGGTGAGCGCGGTGAGCGTGCCGTCGCCGGTGGTGGCGAACTCGCGGTTGATCACGTGGCCGGACTGCTCGCCGCCCAGCGAGTAGTTGCCGCGCAGCATCTCCTCGAGCACGTAGCGGTCGCCCACGGCGGTCTGCACGGTGGAGATGCCCATGTCCTTGAGGGCCAGCTTGAGGCCGAGGTTGCTCATCACGGTGACGACGAGCGTGTTGTGGTTGAGCTTGCCCTGGCGCTTCTTGGCGCGGGCGAGGATGCCCATGATCTGATCGCCGTTGACCATGTTGCCGTCCTCGTCCACGGCGAGGCAGCGGTCGGCGTCGCCGTCGAACGCCACGCCCATGACCGCGTCGGAGGCCTTGACCATGGCCTGCAGCTGCTCGGGGTGCGTGGAGCCGGCGTGGCGGTTGATATTGTAGCCGTCCGGGGACGCGTTGATGACGATCACCTCGGCGCCCGCGCGACGCAGGGCGGTGGGGGCGACCACGGAGGTGGCGCCGTTCGCGCAGTCGGCCACGATCTTCAGGCCCTTGAGGGGCTTGGGCTGCACCTTGTCCGCGCCGATCGGGGCGATGGTGGAGACCAGATGGTCGATGTACAGGTCGGTGGCGGTCTTGGTGTCGTGGCTCACGCGGCCCACGCCGGCGCCGGTCGGGCGCTCCCAGTCCTGGCCGAGCACGGCCTCGATCTCGTCCTCCTTGCTGTCCGGCAGCTTGAAGCCGCCGCGCGCGAAGAACTTGATGCCATTGTCCGGCATGGGGTTGTGGGAGGCGGAGATGACCGCGCCCATCTCCACGTTGAGCACGGAGGTCAGGTAGGCGACGCCCGGGGTGGGGATGATGCCGGCGTCGATCACGTCGAAGCCGCCGGCGGCCATGCCCGCGGACAGCGCGGCGGCGAGGAAGTCGCCGGACACGCGCGTGTCACGGCCGACGAGCGCGCGGCGGCGCCCCTCGGGCTGGTCGTCCTTGGTGCCGGAGTCCCCCAGCACGCGCACGGCGGCGTCTCCCAGATCCAACGCCAGACGGGCCGTCAGATCCTTGTTCGCCAATCCACGAACACCATCGGTTCCGAACATCTTGGGCATGTTCCACATCCTCGCTTGTCAACCGCCCGCGGTTTGCCGCCGCGGGCTCCCGAATACGAGCACCATCGTACCCAACCGCCCGCCGCCCGTCCCGCGCGACGCGCGATCCTGCCCAATTCGGTCACGGTAGCTTACGCGGCGGTTCCAGTCTACCCGTCCGCGACCCGATTCTGCCCAATCTGTGCTTCCAGATTGCCATATTGGGCACAATCGGAGGATTACAGTCCCCGAAGGCCCTCCAATTCGCCGCTTCTGCCCAATATCGCAAAATCCGGGCGCAGATTGGGCAAAAAACGAAAAGGCCCCTTCCCGGTCAGGAAGGGGCCTGATGCGCTGGCACGATCGGCGAACGATCAAGACACACAACGTTCAGCGCGTCACGAGCGGATCATATGAACCGCCGCTCACGCTTTTCCTTGGACTATCCACCATACACGAGCGGCTCCTCCCCCGAACCGGGAAAGGAGCCGCTCGTCATCGGCGATGCAGACTGCTACGCGACTGCGCTCACGCCTTCTCGTTGTACTTGCGGACCATGAGGGTGCGGTGCGAGCTGGCCACGTTCTCGATGATGATGCGGCGCAGCGCGCGGTCGGCGTCCTTGTGGCTCTCGAGCCACGCGTCGCCGAGGCGGGTCAGGGTCTCGGGATCGGCGTAGATCGGGTACAGGCCGTTGAGCAGGGCGTCGGCCATGTGGTAGGTCTTGTTCTTCCAGATCCAGTCCACGGCCTCGAAGTACTTGGCCGCGTACGGCTCGGCCAGGTCGGGGCGCGGGGTGGCCGCGAAGCCGCGGGCGATCGCCTCGAGCTGCATGTTGGTCAGCTCGTCGTTGTGCAGGGCCTGATCCCACGCCCAAGCCTTGGCCTCGGCGGTGGCGAGGGCCGCACGGGCGCCCAGCGCGAACTCGCGGTTCTCGGTGGTCTCCTTGCGGGCCAGCTCCGCGTTGATGCCGTCCACGTCGGTGTTGTTCGTGTTGGCGAGCGCGGACATGATGGTCCAGCGGAAGTTGTTGTCGATTTCGAGGCCCTTGAAGCGCACGAAGTCGTCGAGCAGGCCCTCGGCGTGATGGGCGAAGGTCTCGTCCTCCTCGGTGCCGTAGCCGAGGTACGCGGTGACGAGCTGGAACTGCTGGTCGGAGCCCGGGGTGGCCTCGGCGGCCAGCGTCCACAGGCCGGCGGCCACGCTGGACAGGATCACGTCGCGGCGGGCGGGGGCCACGTAGTGGTGCGCGGTGGTGCTGATCTGCGCCAGCGCGTAGCGGAACGTGGTGGACTCGGTCTCGGTGCCGAGGGCCTTGAGGCTCAGGGCCACGAAGCGGGAGGCCTCGAACTCGCCGTCGCGGGTCATGTCCCACAGGCCCAGCCAGATCACGGAGCGGGCGAGCGCGTCGTCGAAGCGGTACAGGTTCTTCACCGCGAAGTCGAGCGAATCCACGTCCAGACGGATCTTGGTGTAGGTCAGGTCGTCGTCGTTGATGAGGATCACGGCGGGGCGCTTCCTGCCCACGGCCTCGGCCACGAGCGTGGTCTCGCCGTCCACGTCGAGCTCGATGCGGTCGGTGCGCACGATCTTGCCGGTGTTCGGGTCCTCGTCGTAGAAGCCGATGGCGAGGCGGTGGGCGCGCAGCACCGGGTGGTCCTCGGGCGCGGTCTGGGTGAGCTTGAGCTCGGTGATCACGCCCTCGGCGTCGGTCTGGACGTCCGCGGCGATGGTGTTGATGCCGGACTCCTCGAGCCACTGGGCGCTCCACGCCTTGAGGTCGCGGCCGGAGGTGAGCTCCAGCTCGTGCAGCAGGTCGGCGAGCGTGGCGTTGGAGTACGCGTGCTTGTTGAGGTAGTGGTTGATGCCCTCGAAGAACTTGTCGCGGCCCACGTAGGCGACGAGCTGCTTCAACACGGAGGCGCCCTTGGCGTAGGTGATGCCGTCGAAGTTCACGTACGTGTCGTTGAGGTCGTTGATCGGCGCCACGATCGGGTGCGTGGTGGGCAGCTGGTCCTGCCTCAGGGCCCAGCTCTTCTCGCCGGAGGAGAACGTGGCCCAGGCGTCGTGCCATTCGGTGGCCTCGGCGGTGGCGAGCGTGGAGGTGAACTCGGCGAAAGACTCGTTGAGCCACAGGTCGTTCCACCACTTCATGGTCACCAGGTCGCCGAACCACATGTGGGCGAGCTCGTGCAGCACGGTCACCACGCGGCGCTCGGCGAGGGCGTCGGTCACCTTGGAGTCGAACACGTACTGGTCGCGGATGGTGACCATGCCGATGTTCTCCATGGCGCCGGCGTTGTACTCGGGCACGTAGATCTGGTCGTACTTGGCGTACGGGTAGGGCACGCCCCACGTCTTGGCGTAGAACGCGAAGCCCTTCTTGGTGATGTCGAACAGGTAGTCGACGTCCTTGGAGAACGCCTCGGCGAGGGACTGGCGGCAGTACTGGGCCATGGTGACCGTGCGGCCGTCCTCGTTGGCGTACTCGGTGTGCCACTCGGCGTACGGGCCGGCGCAGATGGCGGTGAGGTAGGAGCTCATCTTCGGCGTGGTCTCGAACGTCCAGCGCTTGGTGGTCTCCGGGGCGTGGTCGGCGAGGGTGCCCTCGGCGGTCACGGCGTCCAGCTCCTCCACGGAGGCGACCGGCATGTTGGAGGTGACGAGCCAGGACTTGGCGGCGGTCACGGTGAAGTCGAAGGTGGCCTTGAGGTCGGGCTGGTCGAACACGGCGTACACGCGGCGGGCGTCCGGCACCTCGAACTGGGAGTACAGGTACACGTTGCCGTCGGACGGGTCGACGCTGCGGTGCAGGCCCTCGCCGGTGTTGGAGTAGCGGCACAGCGCCTTGACGGTGACCTCGTTGTGCTCCTTGAGGCCCTTGAGCTCCACGCGGCTGTCGGCGTAGACGGCGGACGGGTCGAGCGCCTCGCCGTTGAGCGTGACCTCGCTCACCTCGTCGGCGATGAGGTCGAGGAAGGTGGCGGCGCCGGGCTTGGCGTCGAACGTGACGGTGGCGGTGGAGCCGAAGTTCCTGCCGCCCACGGTCAGGTCGAGGTCGACCGCGTAGTGGATCGGGCCGGCGACGACGCCGTGGCGCTCCTCGGCTTCGACGCGGGTGAGGTTTGCTCCTGGCATGTGTGTTTCTCCTTCGTGTCATGCAAGCGGGGAGGGACGTCGGAATCGTGTCCCGGCGTCTCTCCCCGCATGCGGTTCGTTACTGCGTTATCGATCGACGGTTCGATCGGCGACGTTCCGTCACTGCTCGATGGTGTTGTTGGCGTCCACGTCGGCGATGTCGGCCACGACGGGCACGATCATCGGCTTGCGGCGCAGCTTGCGGGCCACCCAGCTGCCGAGCGTGCGGCGCATGACCTGCTGCAGGCGGTGGACGTCCTTGGTGCCGTGGATCATCGCGTCCTCGAGCACGGAGACGATCTGCTCGCGCACCTGCTCGAACTCGCTGGCGTCCTCGGCCACGGCGTTGAGGAAGATCTTCGGGCCGCTGACCACCTCGCTGGTCTCGGTGTCCACGACCACGAAGCTCGAGACGAAGCCCTCGGTGCCGAGGATGCGGCGCTTCTCCAGCTCGTCCTCGGTGAGCTCGCCCACGGAGTCGCCGTCCACGTACACGTAGCCGCAGGGCACGGAGCCCACGATCGCGGCCTTGCCGTGGTAGAGGTCCACCACGTCGCCGTCCTGCGCGAGCACCACGTTCTGCGGGTCCACGCCGGTCTTCACGGCGATCAGGCCGTTGGCGACCAAGTGGCGGTTCTCGCCGTGGATCGGCATGGCGCACTTGGGCTTGACGATGTTGTACATGTACAGCAGCTCGCCCTCGTTGCAGTGGCCGGACACGTGCACGGCGGCGTTGTCGCGGTTGACGACGCGCGCGCCGAGCTGCACGAGCTTGTTGATGACCTTGTACACCTCGTGCTCGTTGCCCGGGATGAGGGAGCTGGCGAGGATGACCGTATCGAACTCGTTGATCTGGATGTCCGGGTGCACGCCGTCGGCGATGCGGCCCAGCGCGGCCATGGGCTCGCCCTGGGAGCCGGTGCACATGTAGACGAGCTGGTCGTCCTGAATGTCGCGCGCCTGCTTCAGGTCCACGACGGTGCCCTCGGGGATGTGCAGGTAGCCGAGGTCCGCGGCGATGCCCATGTTGCGCACCATGGAGCGGCCCACGAACACGACCTTGCGGTTGTACTTGTGCGCGGCGTCCACCACCTGCTGCACGCGGTGCACGTGCGAGGAGAAGCTGGCGACGATGATCTTGCGGGTCGCCTCGGCGAAGGCGTGGTCGAGCGCCGGGCCGATGGAGGTCTCCGGCTTGACGAAGCCCGGCACCTCGGCGTTGGTGGAGTCCATCATGAGCAGGTCGATGCCCTGCTCGCCGAGCTTGCCGAACTCCACGAGGTCGGTGATCTTGTGGTCGAGCGGCAGCTGGTCGAGCTTGATGTCGCCGGTATCGATGATCGAGCCGGCCGGCGTCTTCACGCGCACGGCGAGCGCGTCCGGAATGGAGTGGGTGACGGTGACGAACTCGAGGTCGAACGGGCCGACCTTCATGCGGTCGCGGCCCTTGACCTCCACCTTGGTGGGGTTCTCGTGGTGCTCCTTGCACTTGGCATCCACGAAGGCGAGCGTCAGCTTGGAGCCGATGAGCGGGATGTCCTCGCGCAGCTTGAGCAGGTAGGGCACGCCGCCGATGTGGTCCTCGTGGCCGTGGGTGAGGACGAGCGCCTCGACCTTGTCCAGACGGTCGCGGATGTAGCCGAAGTCGGGCAGGATGAGGTCGACGCCGGGCTGCTCCTCCTCGGGGAAGAGCACGCCGCAGTCGATGAGCAGCAGGTGACCGTTGTATTCGATCACGTTCATGTTGCGGCCGATCTCGCCGAGACCGCCGAGCGGCACGATGCGCATCGAGCCCTTGCGGTACTTCGGGGGCGCGACAAGCGTGCCCTGCTGGGGCGAGGTGGTGGTTTTCGCGGGCTTCCGGGACCGCGAGTTGTTTCTTCTGGTGTTGTTTCTAGCCATACTTGTGTTCTGTATTTTCCTTGTCTTTGCCTCCGCCTGTCGCGGGGGCGACGATTACAGCAGGCCGGCGGCGCGCATGCCCTCCTCGGCCTTGCTGAGCTGCGAGGCGTTCGGGCCGATGTTCGGCAGACGCATCGCGGTGCTCGGGATGGTGCCCTTGATCCTGCACGCGGCCTTGGCCATGACGGCCTGATAGCCGTCGCCGTTCAGGGCGTGCACCAGCGGGGCGAGCTGGTTGGCGAGTTTGCGGGCGGTGGCGATGTCGCCCTGGTCGAACGCCTCGACCAGACGGCGCATCGGGTTGGACGCCACGTGCGCGATCACGGAGATGATGCCCACCGCGCCGATGGACAGGAACGGCAGGAACAGCCCGTCGTCGCCGGAGTACCAGGCCAGCCCGGTGCGCTGCTGCTTCTCCACGGCGGCGGCGAGGTCGCCGGTGGCGTCCTTGACGGCCTTGACGTGCTCGAGCTCGGCGAGGCGGTCGTAGGTCTCCACGCTCACCTTGAGACCGGTGCGGCCCGGCACGTCGTAGACGATGATCGGCTTCTCGGCCACGGAGTCCACGGCCTTGTAGTGGCCCACGACGCCGTCCTGGCTGGGGCGGGAGTAGTACGGCATGACGACGAGCACGGCGTCCGCGCCCGCCTCCTGCGTCTGCTCGACCATGCGCACGGTGTGGGCGGTGTCGTTGGAGCCCGCGCCGGAGATCACCGGCACGTCCACGGCTTCCTTGACGGCGCGCACGAGCTCGACCTTCTCGTCCATGTGGGTGGTCGGGGACTCGCCGGTGGTGCCGTTGACCACCAGACCGTCGGCGCCGTCCGCGACCAGCGACTTGGCGAGCTGCTGGGCGGCCTCGTAGTCCACCGAGCCGTCGGCCTTCATCGGGGTCACCATGGCGGGCAGAATACGACCGAAGGGGGCAGGGTCAAGAAGATGCATTTCACCGTCACTCATACTGCTCACCGTACTTCGCGGGCGGGACGCGCCACCGCCAAGAGCGGGCCGGCCTCCTGCTGGGCGAGCACGGCCAGCGCCTCCTTGGGTTTGAGCGCGAAGGCGACCGTGCGCGAGGCCCCGCCGCTGCCGTCCGCATTCCCGTTCGCGCCGAACAGTCCGGAGCCGGAGTCCGCCGTGCCGCCGTTCCCGTTCCGGGCATTGGCGGCGACCGGGACGCTCAGCGTCAATGCGGCGCTGGCCAGCGTGCAGGGCTTGCCGGCGGCTTGACTGCCGGCTTGACCGTTGGCCTGACTGCCGGCTTGACCGCTGTTTTGGCTATTTTGCCCGCTTCCCTGTCCATTGCCTTGTCCGTTTCCCTGTCCGCCGCCTTGCCCGCAGCCGGACGAGGACACCAAATCCACTTTGTCCCCCGGCAGCAGACCGTCGGGCATGCTGGCCAGACGCACCTCCACGGCGGTGGTGCCGTCCGGTGGTTTCGGCTCGTCGGACACCATGCCGGCGAACACCGGCTGCCCGCGGGCGATGGCGACCAGCGCGGTCGCGGCCCCCACATCCTCCACGCGATGGAACGCCGCGGCGTTCGTGGACGCGGCCGGGACCTCGGCGACCGCGAGGCTCGAAGCGTCCACGGCCTGACCCCGCGCGATGTCCGCCGACGCCACGACCACGGTTTCCATGCGGACCAGCGAGCCCACGTATTGGAGCGCGACGAACACGGCCAGCGCGGCGCAGCAGGCGGCCGCCCACCGGCGCGCGGCGGCGATCAGACGGCGACGTGCCAGCGTGTTTTCCGATATGCGAAATGGCTTCATAGCCGCATCATGGGCGGTCTGGAAACGTGGGTCAATTCGGAGCGACCCTGTGGTCGAATGTGCGCGAGCGTCGGCATTCCGCCGTTTTGGCATGCCACGCGAGGCGTTCGGGCGTGTCGGCGCAGAGCCTCCGGACCATCAGCCCCGCCAAGACGCCCGCTCAATCGAGATATTCGTCCCCATCGAGGTATCCGTCCCATCGAGACACCCGTCCTCATCGAGCCATCGGCCGCGCGGTCTTCATCCTGCGGGAGTCATCCTAAGGACGTCGACTTGCCGACGACAGGCATTTGCGAGATTGTGAGACCGTTAAACAATCGCGGCCAGCGGTCTTATGACCACCAGCCGCGCTGATTCTGCAAACCTGCCGGATTGCGGCCGCTGATCGGCGATCATCGATCAGCGGCCGGCGTCCGGCGATCACTTGGACGAGGAGTGCGAGGCGCCGTCGGTGCGGTAGAAGCCGTGGCCCTTGAACTCGATCGGGACGGCGGAGTAGACCTTGCGCACCTGCTCCTCATGGCACTCGGGGCACACGGTGACGGGGTCGTCGGTGAACGACTGCACCTTGGTGAAGTCGTAGCCGCAGTTCTTGCAACGGTAATGGTACGTAGGCATTATTCCCTCCACATGCTTGACGAAAGTTCCTCTTCGCGGTTCAACCGTTCATATCCTAGTCGCGCCGGAGACACGCCCGACCATCGTTATGCCGTCCGGCGTAAGCGCGGCGTCGACCGGCACGTCGTGCGCCTCGTGCGGCAGCGGCCCGTCCGTGAGCTCCCACGGCCAGCACACGGCGATCAGGCGCGGGATATGAGACCATGGAGCCCGTACAGGTGCGACGCCAGCCGTCGATCCGCTCCCCGATTTGTCCGACTCATGTGGCGTATCCGACTCCGCAGCTTCGTCCGGCTTCGCGGTTCCGTCCCGCTTTCCGGCTTCGTCCGGCTTTCCGGCTTCGTCCGACACCGCAGTGTTATCCGATTCCGCAGCGCTGTCCGGTTCCACGGCTTCGTCCGGCGCCTCCGTCTCATTCGCCTTGGCTCCCATGCCCGGCACGGCGATCGCACGGTCGTACCACCCGCCGCCGCGCCCGAGCCGCGTCCCGTCCAGCGTGCTCACGGCGAGCGCGGGCAGGATCACCATGTCCGCATCCCGCAACGCACCCGACGCATCCAGCACGGGCGCATCCATCGGCTCCGCGGGCCGGTGAGGACCGGGCGCGCGCAGATCGTCCAGCGACCGCAGTTCGCTCCAACCGACGTCCAGACCGCTTCCCAGCCGCGGCACAAGCACGCGGATATGCCGGTCAAGCAACAGTCGCAGCAGCGGGCGCGTCTCGATCTCCGTGTCCATGGACACGTACGCGGCCACGGTGGGTGCGGCATGAGGCCCGGCTGGCGCGTGGGCGGATTGTTTCAAATCCACACTTCCACCATGAACGTCGGTCCGCGCGACGGTCAGCACATCGGCGTGAGACCCGACGAGAGCAGGTGCGGACGGGTTCGGCTTCATGCCGCCGACTCCGCGAACGTCGTTTCGCTTGGCGATCAGCGCGTCCAGCAGCCCGCTCGCGCCCAACGCCGCGGCGAGACGCTCCCCCGCCGCAAGACGCCCGGCCTCGCTAGTCAACTTCCTGCGACGAAGGACCACCCTGCGCAGGTCACGTTTCGCGGCCGTGACCTCCGCCGAGTCCGTCATTCCGCCCGCGGTCTGACCCGTCGTCTTGTCCGTCGTCTTTTCCGTCATCGTCATGATTCCTATTGTGGCTCCCGGCCCCGCCGACCGCGAAGGAGCCCGCCCCGGCAACGGAAGCGCGATATTTCCAGCAACGGCGTTGGCATTCCGCCATTCCGCGGAAAAAGTCGGCGTTCCGTTGTCGTTCCTCCGATCAAATGCCCGGCAATGGCCGACCATTCCGACAACGGAAGCGCGACATTCCCGGCAGGTGCACTGGTCTTCCGCCATTCCGCAGAAAAAATCGGCGTTCCGTGGTCGGCGTCATCAAGCCAGGCAAGCCGTCCATGGACTCCGATGGGCGGGCCGGCGCCGCATCACGCATAATGAGAGCGGTTGACGGTCGAGCGGACCGTCCGGAACGGACAATACGCGAATAGAAGGAGCGACGAATGGTTCGGGTTTCCGTGGTGGGCGCCAAAGGGCGCATGGGCAGTCATGTGGTGGACGCGGTCAAGGGCGCCCCGGACACGGAGCTGGCGCTGACGCTGGACGCCGGCGACGATCTGGCCGCAATCACGCCGGACAACACCGACGTGGCGGTCGAGTTCACCGTGCCGTCGGTGTCACTCGGCAACGTGCTGGTGCTCGTCGCGCAGGGCGTGGACGTGGTGGTGGGCACCACCGGCTGGACCGCGGAAAAGCTGGACAAGGTGCGCGAGGCCCTCGCCGCCGCGCCGCGCAAGGATCAGGCCGTGTTCATCGCGCCGAACTTCGCGATCAGCGCCGTGCTGGCCGACCATTTCGCCACCGTGGCCGCCCGCTACTTCGAGTCCGCCGAGGTGATCGAGCTGCATCATCCGACCAAGGTGGACGCCCCCTCCGGCACCGCGTTCCACACCGCGCAGGGCATCGCCGCCGCGCGCAAGGCCGCCGGACTCGGCCCGGTGCCGGACGCGACGGAGACCGACGGCGGCTCGCGCGGACAGGTGGTCGACGGCATCCACGTGCATGCCGTGCGCCTGCGCGGACTCAACGCGCACGAGGAGATCCTGTTCGGCAACGCCGGCGAACAGCTCACGATCCGCGCGGACAGCTTCGACCGCACGAGCTTCATGCCGGGCGTGCTGCTTGCCGTGCGCAAGCTCGCCGAGGGAGGCCACGCGGGTCTGACCGTCGGATTGGACCACTTCCTCGATCTGTGACGATTGACCGTTTTGCCGTCGTTCGTTCCAATCTGCGCCCGCATAATCGAAGATTGGAACGAATGACGGCAAAACGGCCCTCATAGGGGCTCCAAAACGCGTTGATCGTTCCAACGTGTAACGCAGGACGCGCAAGTTGGAACGAATGACCGAAAACAGACCTCGCAAGGACATTCAAATACGTCATTCGTTCCAATCTGTCCCAGCAGAATCGCAAATTGGAACAAACGACGGAAAAACGGCCCCCATAGGGGTCCCAAAACGCGTTGATCGTTCCAACATGCATCACGAGGCGCTCAAGTTGGAACGAATGAACGAAAACAGACCTCGCAAGGTCCACAAATATGCCATTCGGTCCAACCTGCAACACAGAATGCGCAGTTTGGACCGAACGGGCGAAAAACAACCCGCGTAGGAGCCCTCAAATACACCATTCGGTCCAACCTGCGCCGGAAAGCGTGCAGATTGGACCGAATGAGCACAACAGGCTTGTGGGATGGGCCGGTCAGGATGAAGCGGGCGACCGCCACGGCCGCGAAGGACGTCGCATCGGGCCGGCCACCGGAACTTCTCAGCGCTTCTCGTTGAAGACGGCCCAGTGAGGCGGCAGCTCGCTGAGGATGCGGCGGTCGTCGTCGGCCTCGCGCTGGGCGGCGGTGCGTTCGTCGGAGGGCTCAAGCTTCACGCCGTCGGCGTCGAACCACTCGGTGCCCTTGCGCACCACGCGACGATGTTGCCCGCGCTTGGTGCGCGGCAGCGGGGCGGGTTCGCGGTTTACGTGCGAGCCGGCGCCCGCGGCGACGTCACGCGCAACGGGGGCATCATGCACGGCGGCATCGTCGTTCGCCGGGTTGCCGACCGCAACGCCACCATTCAGGTCAATGGCAATGCCCGCGGCGTCACCAACAACGTCATCGTCAGCAACACTGTCACCCGCAGTAACTTCGTCACCCGTCCCGGCAACGCCGCCCACTTCAGCCAAGCCGCCGCCGTTCACAGCAGCGTCAACAGCATCATGCACGGCATCCCCGCTCATCGCAGGTCCCCGTACACGCTGGCGAGGTGGGCGACGATGCGGTCCACCTCCTTGTCCGGGTTGACGAACGTGCCCACGGACCACACGGTCATCACGGACCAGCCGAGCATCTGCAGGTCCTCCATGCGCAGACGGTTGCGCTTGCGCGTGGACTGCACGCCCATGAAGTTCGCGTCGTCGGTGAGCACGGCGAGCGCGAACGGCTTGCCGGGCACGCCCACCACGAGCGGGATGCGCGCGGACGGGTCGTCGTCGAAGCCGTAGTCCACGGCCACGTTGAGCCCGCGGGCGCGGACGCGTTCGGCGAGGTCGGCGAACAGCACGTTGCGCACGGACGGGTCGTGCTCGGACGGGCGGAACGGCTCGGGGCTCAGCTGCTCGGCCCAGATGACCATCTCGCGCAGCAGCTTCGGACCGGGCTGGTGCAGACGGTCCTCCTCAAGGTCGGCGGACGTGAACGCGGACACGATGTCGAGGTTGCGTCCGGCGAGCGCCATGGCGTCGAGCAGCATGCCGGCGCCGCCCTCGCCCTCGAGGTCGCCGAACTGCTGGAGCAGACGGCCGTGCGAGGTCTTGGCGAAGCCGAGCGAGATGATCACGTCGGTGGACTGCGCGCCGGCAACCTCGTCGAGCCCGATGATGCGCACGTGATGGAGGAACTTGCCGAACGCGGCGTCCTTGGCGGCGCAGTTCTTGAGCTCGGCCCCGAGTCGCGTGCGGTGCGTGCCGGACAGCGTGACGATGGTGAGCAGGTACGAGGCGGGCACGATGGTGAAGCCCGCGGCGCGGCGGCGCAGCATCTCCACCACGGCGTCGATCTCCTGCTGGTTGGACTCCACGAGCCCGGAGGTGAGCACGGGCACGCCCACGCCGTCCACGCCGGTGTAGGACACGTTGCCGCGCGCGGCCTCGGTGGCGATGTCGAAGCTCACGTCGCCGTAGCCGTGCTCCTTGAGGAACGCGGCCACGCGCGGGGCGCGGCGTCCCGGACGGCCGGCGATCTCGACGCGCGGCAGCAGCGAGGCGAGCAGCTTGACGCTGTCGCTGGTGATGGTGGAGCCGTGCGCGAGCACCACGACCTGACGGGCGCGGCGCAGCACGGACAGCAGCTCGATGGGCGCGATGTGCGCGGCCGCGTCGATGATCGCCACGTCGGCGAGCTCCTCGGGGTCGGTCATGGCGGCCAGCGTGGCGGGCGTGGCCACGAGGATCGGCTTGGCGAGCTTCATGATCGTGGGGTACGTGTGCATGAGCCGGTCGAGCGGCACGCGCGCGGAGGAGGCGAGCATGGTGTGCAGCTGGTTGGCCTCCTGCGTGTGCGCGAACAGCATCTCCGAAAGCCGGCGCATGGATTCCTGGCCGACCATCGCGCCGATCGAGCGCACGTGCTCGGTGTCCACCTGGCTGAACCGGTCGGCCGCGTTGGACAGCGCCGAACCATCTTGGTTCGAAATGATGGCCGAGGAGTGGACGATGTCGTCGAACACGGTCGTCCACCACGCGAGCCGCAGCTCGTTGGCCACGGCGGGCTCGGCGACCTGACGGTTCTTGAGGTCGGCGACGAGGTCCTGCAGGCCGGCCGCGTTGAAGTCGCGCTCAAGGCAGGCGCGCGCGGGCAGGGTGTCGAGCGCGGTGTGGTCGTCGAACAGGGCCTTCAGGCGGGCCTCCACGTCGTTGAGCGGCGTGGTGCCCAGATTGCCGCCGGCCGGCGTGGTGGCGAGCACGGTGTCGAGCGCGGTCAGGTCGCGGTTCAGGGCGTCCTGCGATTCGATGATCTGGTCGAGCTTCGGCGGCAGCACGGGCCATCCGCCGGCGGGCACGAACGTGCGCCACTGCTGGGCTTGCTTGAGCACCACGATGAGCGCCTCGTGCAGGTCCTCGATCTGCGCCCCCACGCGCAGCAGGCTCTTGGCCTCCTTGATGTGGCGGCGGCGCTCCCAGAAGCCCATGGACGTGCCGGACGCCTTGCGGTCGGCCTTCGAGCGGGTGGCCTCGATCATGGCCGGGATGTCGCGCTCGAAGATGCCCGGCTGGAACACGTCGAGCACGCGGCGCAGGTTCTTGAGCACGAGCACCTGCTTGCCCCACTCCTGCGCGGTGGTGGGGATGGGGAAGCCGCACGTCTGCGCGGTGGCGGCCACGTGCTCGCGGGTGGCGGGCAGGATCTTCTCGAGCAAGCGCACCACGCGCTGGTAGGCGTCCACGGCCTCGTCCTCGCTGAACAGGGAGGCGCCGAACCACGCGGTGTCGGACGGGGTGATGGTGAACTCGCCGAGCCGCGCGGCCTGCTCCAGCTTGCCGCCCCACTCATCGAGCGAGTCCTTGATGGCGTGCGCGGTGGTGGCCGACAGGCGCACGCGCGTGGCCGGGTGCGTGGACAGCGTGGCGATGCTCGCGAGGTTCTGGATCGTCTCGTAGGCGGAGAAGCCCCAGCGCTCGTTGGCCCCGTGCAGGTCGCCAAGGTAGCGGGTCAGGCGGGAGCGCACGCCCACGAGCTCGTCGGCGAGCTGCTCGAAGTGGCTCGTGGCGGTGCCGGGTTGGAAGCCTACCGCGCCGATGAGCTGGCGGTCGATCGCCTTGTTGGACGCCGCGTCGGTCACGTCGAGCACCAGCGGGCTCATCTCGTTGGTGCGGATCTCCTGCATGAACCGGCGCTTGGACTCCATCACGCACGGCACGTACAGCACATTGCGCCCCTCCATGATGCAGCGGGACGCGATCGCGGCGGACTGCACGGCGGTGTCGCGGTTGGCCGGCTCGTCGAGGAACAGCGAATGGCCGGCCGCGGCGAGCTGGGCGGCGTAGCGCACGGTGTTGTCCACATCGCCGATCTCGTACTCGTTGTGCGGGTCGCCGTCGAACGGGCTGTATTCGGGGATCGTGGCCTTGAGGGACTGCCGGGCGTCCTCGTTGCCGGCGATCGCGTCGAGCAGCGTGTTGCCGGTCGGCCCGTCGGCCAGCTGGTCGATGATGGTCAGGCTTTCGCCGATGAGCAGCGAGGACGGCTCCACGAAGCAGCCGAGCACGATGGTCCGCTCGATGGTGAAGTCGTCGATGACCTGGAACGTCTTGGCGGTGATCGCGTTGAACAGCGCGGAGGTCTCCGGGGTGCCGCCCTCGTAGTGCGAGACGTCGAACAGCTCGGCCGCGTTGAGCGTGATGCCGCGGGCGCGCATGGCGGAGACGAACACGGAGTTGAGTTCCACCTTGCCGGTGAAGCGGATGGCGGTCTTGGACGGCGACGTGGCCGACGGCACCACCTCGACCGGGTAGAGCAGCACCGGCATGGCGGCACCCTTCCACGTGGCCACGCCCACGACGAGCGAGAGCTCCGAGCAGCCGCTCACGCGCTCCTTGACCGCGCGGTCGTCGAGCACGCGCTCGAGCCGGCGGTTGGCGGCGCGCAGCATGCCGTTGTCGCGGAACAGGGAGTCCAGATGCGCCTGACCGGAGGCGAACAGCTGGGCGATGCCGGACGGGTGCGCGTGCGTGAGGTCAAGCTGCGCGGCCAGCTGGGAGATGTCCTCCAGAGGCGTGGTGCCGGACGCGGTCTGGTACGCCTGACGCCATGCGCGGATGCGGTCCAGCGCCGATAGGTTCTTGTCGCTCATTGATCGGTTTCCCTCACTTCCCCATGGCCTTGCGGTAGTCGCGGTAGCCCTCGTTGCGTTCGAGCGCGGCGTCGATGTCCTTGTCCCCCAGCGCGGACAGCCACGCGTACAGATCGTCGTACAGCGCCGGGTTCATGGCGAGGAACGGCAGCAGCTGCGGGTAGCGGGCCATGTCGAACTGCGCGGCGAAGTCGCGCGTGACCTTGGCCTGGTCGGACGTGTGGCCGCCGGCTTCGATGGCCGCGGGTCGGGCGGCCTCGGCGGTGCGGCGGGAGACCATCTCGAACACGGACCCCGGCTCGAAGGTGGACGCCGGGGCCGCGGTCTGCACGGGCTGGGCGGTCGACTGGACGGGCTGGACCTGCTGGGGCTGCACGACCGGCTGCTGCTGGATGACCGGCTGGACCGTGGGCTGCACCACGGGCTGTGCGGCCTCCTGCGCGGGCTGCACGGTCTGCACCGGTTGCACGGTCGGCTGGACGAACGGCTGGACCACCGGATTGGACTGCGCAAACGGGCTGGTCTGCGCCACCGGATGCGCCGATTCCGTCGGCACGCCAACACCCGGCACGCCAGCGGACGGCACAACGGTCGGCGTCGAAGCCTGCGCTGCCGCCGCGATGTCCGCCGCCCCGACGAACGGCGACGGCTCGGCATCGGCCGCCGGCACGCCCGCCTGCACCTCGTCGATCGCGTCGGCGAACAGATCGCGCTGGCCGCCGTCGGAGGCGATGATCGCCCCGGTGCCGGACGCCACCGCGCGGTCGTGCAGGGCGCCGATCCGGCTGCGCACGCTGCTCGCGTCGAACGCACCGGTGGGCTCCCCCGCGCGCAGGTCGAGGATGTCGTCCACGGACATGTCCGCCGCGTCGGGCTCGGCGTCCTGCGCGCCGGTCGAGGCGTAGGAGAACAGGTTGGGCACGTCCTCCCCGGCCGCCTCGTCCGCGGCGGTCACCTCCACGCGCACGAAGTCCACCGGCACGTCGCCGAACTGGAAGCGCATGGTGGCGCGCGGCAACAGGAAGTCGGCCTGCGGCGGAATGCGCATGAGCTCGCCATCGTCGCGCACCACGTAGGTGCCGTTGGTGCTGTTGAGGTCCCTGAGCGAGCCGGCCCCCTGCGCGGACACGCTGAACGCGGCGTGGCGCTTGGACATCGACTTGGTCTGGTCCGGCACGTCCAGACGCCGCATGCCGTCATCGGCGAGCGGTCGCAGCGGCTTGCGCCCGATTTCCAAGCTCTCCCCCGGGTCCAGGCGCACTTCCTCGACGCCGTTGACCTTCACGATCCACTGCTGGGCCGGTCGCTGTTCGCTCACTGTTGGTCGACCTCCTTGAAATCGGGCATGGCGCGACGGACGGTGCGCCGCACGCACTATCTGCCATTGTGTCATGAAAGCCTGAAATGTTAACGCATGTCGGCGGGTATTGACCCACAATCGTCAATTTCCGCGATTCGCCGGCTTTTCGCTCAGGCCCCGCAGCACCACCACCTGGAACGGGATGGTGACGAGCAGCGTGAGCACGTCGCACACCGACTGCGAGATCTGCAGGCCCGTGATGCCCATCGCGTGCGAGAGGATCACCACCGTGGGCGCGAGGAACAGGCCCTGACGGCACAGGGCGAGGAACGAGGCGATGAACGTCTTGCCCATGGTCTGCTGGATCATGTTGGACGTCATGTTGAAGCCGTTGCACGCCACGGTCAGGCACTGCACGCGCAATGCCACCACGCCCACCGCGATCACCGCCGGGTCGGAGCGGAACAGCTCGATCAGCTGCGGAGCGAACGCCGCCATGCCCACCGCCAGCACGGCGAGCGTGCAGGTGGCCGTGCGCACCACGAACCAGTAGCCCTCCTTGACGCGCCCGTACTTGCCGGCGCCGTAGTTGTAGCCGCACACGGGCTGGAGTCCCTGCCCGAGGCCGATGATCACGGAGTTGGCGAACATGGTGATGCGCATCACGATGGCCATGGCCGCGATGGCCGCGTCGCCGAACGGGTTGGCGGCGAGGTTCACGCAGGTCACGGAGATGGAGTTGGCGCTCTGCCGGATGAGCGAGGGCAGACCGCCGCCGACGATCTCGCGCATGAGCAGCACGTCGGGCCTGCAGCGGCGCAGGTCGAGGCCGATCACGCCGAACTTCGCGCTCATGGTCGTCAGGATGGCGAAGCTCAGCGTCTGGCAGATGGCCGTGGCGAGGCCCGCGCCGAAGATGCCCATGTTGAGCACGAAGATGAACAGCGGCGCCAGACCGAAGTTGAGCAGCGCGCCGGAGACGAGGCCCAGCATGCCGAACGCCGACTGGCCCTGATACCGCAGCAGTCCGTTCAGGGCGAACGACCCGCACACGCAGGGGCCGGCGAGCAGGATGGGCGTGAGGTACTGCACGGCGAACGGGGCGATCGTATCGGTGGAGCCGAGCATGTAGACCAGCGGATGCAGCGCGGCGAGGAAGCTCAGGCCCACGGTCGCGCCCATGAGCACCGCGCCGGCGAATCCGACCGCGAGCAGGCGGGCCGCACGGTCGTTGTGCCGCTTGCCGAGCTCACGGCTCATGGAGTTGCCCGAGCCGTTGCCGAAGAAGAAGCCGATGGCCTGAAAGACGGTCATGACGGAGAACGCGATGCCGATCGCGCCGGACTGCGCGGTGCCAAGCCGGCCGATGAAGTACGTGTCGGTGAGGTTGTAGGCCATGGTGACCAGATTGGAGATCACCGCGGGCAGGCACAGCCTCAGGATCAGCGGACGGACCGGGCTGCCGGTCATCTGCCGGTACTTCTCGGCCGCGCTCATGGTCTTCATCATCGACAACGTCACGGGCATACCCTATCACCGCGCGGGACGACGGGCCCCGATCGTGTCACGGCGTTGCCGGTGTCGCCCTGCTGCCCGTCGCCCCGGGCGGACGGAGATCCCGTGCGAGCTGAGATCACGGGTGGACCGAGCAAAGCTCCCCACAACGCGGAAGACCCCGCGCGGAGCGAATCCGTGCGGGGTCTTCCCAAAAGCCTTGCAATGAGCGGGATTCCCTCCCGCGTGCATTACTTGAGCTCGACGGTGGCGCCAGCCTCTTCGAGCTGAGCCTTGGCCTTCTCGGCGTCTTCCTTCTTGGCCTTCTCGAGGATGGCCTTCGGAGCGCCGTCCACCAGAGCCTTGGCCTCAGCCAGGCCGGCGTTGGTGATGGCCTTGACGGCCTTGATGACCTGGATCTTCTTGTCGCCGACAGCGGTCAGGACGACGTCGAACTCGGTCTTCTCCTCTTCCTCAGCGGCAGCGCCGGCAGCCGGGGCGGCGGCAACGGCGGCGACCGGGGCGGCGGCCTCGACGTCGAACTTCTCCTCGAAGGCCTTCACGAACTCGGAGAGCTCGACGAGGGTCATTTCACCGAAAGCTTCCAGCAGCTCTTCGTTGGTGTACTTAGCCATGATGGCTTCCTTTCATGCTGACGGTCTCGCAACGTGGCGCTCGGCCGTCTCAATGTTTTTTGTTGTTTTCCGAATGTCATGCGGCAAGCCGCACGGGGATCAAGCTGCCTTTTCCTGCTTCTCGCGCAGGGCGTCGATCGTACGCACGGCCTTGGTGGGCAGAGCGACGAACAGGTACGCGGCCTTGGCGGTCGTGGCCTTGAGGTCGCCGGCGAACTTGGAGAGCAGCTGCGGGCGGGACATGAGATCCGCCAGCTTCTTGGCACCCTCGGCGTCGTAGACGGTGCCATCGGCATAGCCGCCCGTGATAACGAGAGCCTTGTTGGTCTTGGCAAAGTCACGCAGCGTCTTCGCAGCCTCGATGAAGTCGCCCTTCACGAAGGTGATGGCGGTCGGGCCCTTGAGCAGGTCGTCAAGACCCTCAATGCCCGCTTCCTTGGCGGCGATGCGCGCCAGCGTGTTCTTAGCCACAGTGTAGGAAGTATCGCGGCCTAGCTTTTCGCGCAGTTCGGAAACCTGCGGAACGGTAAGCCCGCGGTACTCGGTCAGGTAGACAGCGTCAGCGTTACGGAACTGCTCCGTAAGCTGAGCGACCACCGCTTCCTTTTCGGGCCTCTTCATGGCGTTCCTTCCTAGATCGGCCATTGGTCTGGAGTCCGGACGCTTCGGGTCAAGGTTCACAGGGCAACAAAAAAGCCCTGCGCACAGGCAGAGCAACATACAACCGCAAGCGAACTTGCGAACCCTTGCGGGCTTATATCTCTCAACCTGCGATGGCCTTGGCGAACCAAACTTCAGAAGACTTTGCGATCTTCAACCAACGGTCTGTGGTTTACGGATGGCTAGAGTACACGCCCAAGCCCCGCCGCGCAATCCGGGCGTGTCGCGGCGGCGCATCATCGCAAATTTGTGAAAATGCGTCTCCAAGCGGGCGAATTCGGTGGAATTCAGCCTCTCAGAGACGCATTGTCACAAGTTTGCGATTTTCGGCGGGCGACGCGGCCGGGCGATCACTCGTGGAGGGTGCCGATCGCGTCGATGAGGAACGGGTGGTCCGTGGCGGTGGCGAGCGTGACCGTGTGGCGGCCCGGGGTGAGGCCGTGCAGCTGGAACTCGCAGCGCAGGGAGCCGTCGGCGGGCATGACGGGAAGGGTCGCGGATGTGTTCCCCTCCGCGTCGCCGTTCCACGGCTCGCCGTCCACCGTCGCGGTCAGGCGCGCCTTGCCGTCGGAGCGGCCGAACACGTCGAGGCCCACGCCGTCGAACGTGAGGGACACCGATGCGCCGGCGCCCAGCGACGTGGTGGTCGTGCGGTTGTAGTCGTACATGCCCTTGCCGGTCTCGTGGATCCACGGGCCGGCGTACGAGAGCCGCGGCGTGGCGGTGTCGTCCCACGAGACGGTGTGCAGGTCGTCGATGAGCTCGGAGTAGTACGGCGCGAATCCGGGGATGCGCTCGACGCGCAGGTTGGAGAAGCGCACGTGGTTGAAGCTCGTGCCGAGGTTGATGCGGCCGGCCGACTGCGGGTGCTCGTCGCGCCAGGAGGCGATGTCCACGCCGTTGACCGCGAACGTGACGGTGTCGCCCGCCACTTCGAGGCTCACGGTGTTCCACACGTCGGCGCCCGGCTCGAACGCGCGGGCGAGGGCGGCCTTGGCGCGCTTGCGCAGGTCCTCCAGGTGACCGCGGCGCTTCTCGTCGCCGAAGCGGCGCAGCAGGTACACGCCGTCCGCGCGCAGCTTGACGTCGTACGCGCAGATGTCGGTGGTGAACTTGCCGCCGGCCATCTCGCGCGCGCCGAGCAGCACGTAGGGCGCGCGGCCCTCGTACGGCTCGAAGCGCACGTCCACGCTCACGCGGTAGTTGGTCCAGCGCATGTCGCCGATCGCGGTGCGCGGGTCGCCCTCGATCCAGGCGTTGCCGGCGTGCGGCCAGTCGATCTGCTGGCGCAGTACACGGCCGCGCTCCGGGTCGGGCACCACTTCGAAGGCGCCGTTGGTGTCGGTCGTGTAGCGCGGCGTGGCCCCCGCGTCGCCGCCGCGGGACGCGAGGTACGGTTCCGTGACCAACGCGTCACCCTTGAACACCTGCACGTCGGGGGCGTCCTCGTAGCGGAAGTCGTCGGCGTAGAGCACACCGCGCTCCGGATCCTGGTCCAGCACCGCGCGGGTGTGCTCGGCGGCGCGCGGCAGCCGGCTCGCGGACTCTCCCACGGCCACCGCGGTGCCGTCGGATGCGCTGCCGGCGGATTCATTGTCAGCGAGCGTGGTGGCGGTGATCATGGACCACGGGGCGACCGTGATGTCATACTCCACGGTTTCGCGGGCCTCGCCGTCGGCGCCGCCCACGGTCGGCTCGGCGTCGAACGCGGACTCCATCGTGGCGTGCGGGGCGTGCGTAGCTTGCGTGGCCGCGCTCGCGTCCTCGCCTCCGCGCACCGCATAGCGCGCCGGCTGCAGCACGCCCCTCTTGGCGAGCCAGCGGGCGTCGTACGGTTCGCCGGACTCGGCGGCGCGGGTCTCCCACACCGTCAGCGGCCTGCCCGCGGCGGCGAGCGCGGCGTCCACGGCGAAGCGGTAGTGCTTCTCGTAGGCGCTGTCGTTGACGATTACCGCGGAGAAGTCGGAGCCGTCCGGCGCGGCGAGCGTCAGGTAGCTCGGCTCGCCGTGGCGCGCCCCGTTGACCGGGTTGTTGCCGCCGACCTCGCAACCGGACGCCGCGGGGATCGCGCGCCAGATCGGGCGGCGGCCGTCCTCGTCGTCCACGCCGACCCAGCCGAGGTTCGCGAACCGGGCGAAGTGCTCGAGCACCGCGCAGCCGGCGTCGTAGTACATCCAGCCGCTCCACGGGTCGCGTGCGGAGATGAGCTCCTTGTAGGAGTACTCCATGTTCTCGTAGAAGCTGCCGATGGCCGGCTGGTAGAGCGCGCACGTGCGGCGGGACTCCACGAAGCCCTTGACGAGCGTGTTGGCCATTTCGAGCGGGCCGTTCTGGCCGCCGATGCCGGTGCCGGCGTAGTGCTTCGCGGCGTCGTCCGCGCCGGTTCCCGTGCCGGCTTCCGCGCCGACTCCCGCGCCGGCTTCCGTGCCGTCGTCGTTGGTGTTGTTCGGGCGGTCGGCCGAGCAGGAGAACGTGGCCTGCGCCTCGGAGTTCCACACCTCCTTGTCGAACTCGTCGGCGAGGCGCGTGAAGTTGCCGTGCGGGTCGTCCTCCACGGAATAGTGGTAGGACGCCACGTCGATGGACCTGAGGTACTCGGCGTTGCCGACCATGTCGTCGCCGAACGTGCCGGTGACCTCCTCATCGGAGGTGATGGTCTTGATGCGGTGGAACAGTTCGCGCTCACGCTCGCTCGCGAACCCTGCGTTCGGATCGTCCGGGCCGTTGCCCTCGAAGCCGGTTTCGTCGGCCTTGACGCGGCGCGAGAATTCGCTGACCCAGTCGAGGTCGGCGGTGCGCTCGTTGACGTCCGGGTTCACGGAGTCGACCATGAAGCCGTACTCGCGGTACGCCGCCAGAATGGTGTTCTTGTACCAGCGGTAGACGTCGTCGTTCGTCCTCACCCACGTGGGGGCGTGCCAGCGCAGGATGCTCACGTGCAGGCGCGGGTTGTAGCGGCGGGCGTCGGCGGCGAGCTGGAAGCCGGGCTCGCGCGTGACGGCCGGGTACTCGTCGCGGTCACGCATGGTGGCCACGTTCGGGCCGGTGGAGTTGTTGCGGTCGTTGCCCATCTCCACCTTGACGGTGTTCATCATGGGCCGATCGCCGCCGAACAGCGTCTCGACGAGCTTCCAGTACACGTCCGGGTGCTCGGCCTTGTAGTCCATGAGCAGGCTGGACGTGGCGTTGCCGGACAGCACGCCGAAGCCCTTGTACGTGAGACCGTTGCGGTTGGCCGCCGCCTTGTCCACGTCGCGCTTGGCGAGCAGCACGTCCACGGTCGGCTGATCGTCGCCCGCCGGCCGGACGCCGTCTTTCGGTTGGATGGCCTTCGGATCGACGCCCTTCGTCTGATCGTCCGCCAACTTGTCGGTTTCCTGAGTTTTGATCGTCATCTCAACCCCACTGTTAACGAAAACATTTTGTTGAAACGATCATACTCGATCATCTGCGATCATCACCACCCCGCCGCCCGCGTGTGTCGGAAGGCCGGATGACAAATGCCGGAAGATCTGAGCATTTGCCCGGTCAGTCCCGTGACAACGGAATGCGGATTTTCTCCTTCGTATGCGCCCCATTCCGCCAATTTCGGGGAAAAACCTTGACTCCGTTGCCAGCCCGGCCCGATGCCCCGACAACGGAATGCGGATTTTTGCTCCCGCATCGTTGCCACTCCGCCGATTATGGAGAAAATTCCCGGTTCCATTGTCACCGCCCTTTCTCCGCCGACAAGGGAACCGGGAATTTCGACCGGACAGTGGACATTCAGGCGGAAAATGCGTCTTCCGTTGCCAAGCGGAGCCGTGGAGCGACAAGGGAACCGGGAATTTTTCGGCGACAATCCCGTCATGGTACCGACTTGCCTTTAAAAATCGACCCTCCATTGCCGGCACGGCACGGAGACAAGGCCGCGACACGGACGAACGGCCACGGTGAGACCGCCACCCGCCAAGCCGGCATTGCGCCATGCAACCGACGAAACTCGACGCCCGCGCACGGGCCCATCGAAGTCCCATGATAGATTTGACGGCGAGGGATACAGCAACGAAGAAGGTCCCTCCATGTTCGAATTCCGGCAAGAGCCGTCCACCTCGCACATCATGCGCCATGCTTCATGGGCCACCAACCAATCCGCCGTCGCCGCATGCCGATCACTCAACGCCGCAGTCAGACGCGATCTGACCTACGGGCTGTCAACCGCCACGAACCTGTTGGGCCGACAGGTACCGCGATCATTCCCGCAACAGGATGGGCGGCCATTCGCGATCTTCCCCGAACCCTCAGCCGTACGCCGCGCGGGTATGGCCGAGCGCAGGGCATGGCGTCCGCTCGGCGCACCGGGAGCGATCATCACGGTGAACGGCATCCAATGCACTTCTCCGGCCGCAACCTTATGTCACATGGCCGCTTGTTGCTCCCTGACCGATCTGGTGGTCCTCGGAGATTCGTTTTTATGCCGGGACCGCACACTCAGAAGGATGACCATCGACGACCTGCAACAATTCCTCGATCGGGCTGGACGATTCGTCGGACGCCCGGACATCATCCGTGCCATGGGGCTGCTCCGGCCGAACACCGACTCCCCGGCTGAGACATTGCTGCGCCTTGATGCGCTGCGCCATGGTCTGCCCTGCCCGCAAACGGATGTCGTCATCGCCAAAGAGCCATGGGAAATACGTCTCGACATGGGATGGCCGCCATACCGGATCGGCCTGGAATATCAGGGATCGCACCATCGTGACCAATATGAGGCGGACGTCGACCGGGTCAACGCCGTTCTCGCCACCGGGTGGATCGTCTTCCAAGCCACCGCCACCACCGCCCGCGACCCCCGTCTGGCATATCAACTTTTCGAGAATGTAGCCAACGCACTGCGCAATGCCGGCGCGCCGATCGGCCACGCCTACGTGGAGCCGCTGACCGTCCTGCAGCTCACCGATCCAGTAAGAGGCCGGCCCAGAAAGACGCGGCATGACATTTGCCCTCTGACAACGGAAGAGCGATTTTTCTGACATCAGCCCAGACATGGCGGCCCCAGACAGCGGAAAGTCGCTATTCCGTTGCCGACGGCATGCGCACGTGCGGCAACGGAATGGCGACTTTTTCTGACCAAACCGCGGAAAACCGAACTTCGGACGGTGAAAACCCTTGTTCGCTTGTCAGCCGAGGATGCGCCAGATGGTCACGAAAGGCGGGCATTTTTCATCAGTCGGCGGTATTCCAACGGCCGGTCCAAGAATTAGCCCGTTCCGTGGTCGGTCCCCGCCGCAACCTCATTGCATGACGTCGGTGCCGCCGCGCCAGAAGGAGGAGCCGCCGCGCCCGCGACGGGAGGACTTGGCGTCGGCGCCCACGGAGTACATGTCGCGGATGCGCTTGTCCCCGCTTTCGGCGGCCATCTGCGCGAAGAGGATCTGCGCCTGCCAGCGGGCGGCCGCGTACTCGATGTAGAAGACCATGCCGGTGCCGAGCAGCAGCACGAGGATCGGGCTCCACATGACGCCCCAGAAGAAGCCGACCATGACCACGAGCGCGATGAGCAGCGCCACCCAGCGCCGCACGGAGAGCAGCACCGCACTCTTCATGACGCTCCACCACTTGGCCTTCGGGTATTCGACCACGATCACGAGCCCCACGAAGTACGCCTGCAGGAAGATGGCCATGGCCACGAGCAGGACCGGCACGAGCGCCGCGCCCCACTGGAACTGCTGGGAAAGCTGGAGGTCGTAGCCGAACGCGAAGATCGCGAGGCAGCAGCTGAAGCCCACCGCCAGCGCGCGCAGGAACAGCTTGGCGTAGGCGCGGAAGAACGGCTTGAAGATGGCGGTCGGACGGTCGGACGGCACGTAGGGCGCGGCGATCCAGTCCGGCGGGAAGTTCGGGTCCTTCGCGTGGTCCTCGGTGAGCTTGATGCGCAGCTGGGCGTCGCGCGAGTTGAAGGTGGGCTGGTCGCGGAAGATGGCGAACAGCGCGGCGAAGGCGGGCGCGCTCAGGGCGAGGGCGCCGGCGTAGGTGGGATAGTACATGATCGGCACGCGCGTCATGAGGCAGATGGTGAGCGGCAGCGCGCACAGCAGCGTGAGCCAGCCGGCCATGAGCATCAGGTAGATGCTGTTGGCCACGGTGGTGAACGCCTTGTTGAATGATTGCTTGCTGAATGAGGACGCCATTGTGCCTACCTTACTCTCGCTTGCCGATGGACGGACGCCGATGGGCGATTGCCGGCGGATATTTGCCGATGGATGTTTGCCGACCGACGGGCGATTGCGGACGGGCGCTCGCCGACGGACAAACGCCGATGGACGAACGCCAATAGGCGCCTGCCGACGATGGTCGATTGCCGACGGACGGACGCCCGGCCCATGCGCACGGGTCAGCACGGCCCGCCCGGCCCCGCGGGTACGAATTTCAGAGGATGGATTTCAACGTTTACCTACGATGATAAAGGATAGGCCCCTCCACCGATTGGGGAGGAGGGGCCTATTGGTTGCTAGTTCGGAAGGAAGCTTAATTGATTCCCCTCTAGCGGAACGGATTGGGCGTAGATTGCGGGGCGGGGACGCGAGCCGGTCCGTTTTCGGAAAGCGACTTCATACCAGCCGGCGGTTCCCGGCCCGTTGGGTGAGGAATAATAACTTCCTCATTGCCAAGCGGGAACCGGCCCGTTGGGCGGCGTCATGGCAGTCGCCTTCGGACCTGCAATTATGGACTCACCCTGCGGGCGAGGCTCAATCCGACCTTCGCGGCCGACGTGGACCGCTCAGGCTGAGCGAGCCCTGGCGGGAGTCCATCGGACTCCCGCCAGTCGGGCTCAGCCCTTCATGCCGGAGGTCGCGATGCCCTCGACGAACTGCTTCTGACCGATGAGGAACACGATCAGGATCGGGAGGACGGAGAGGACCGAGCCGGTCATGATCATGGCGTAATCGGCGGAGTACTGGCCGATGAACGTCTTGAGGCCGAGCTGGATGGTCCACAGCTTGTTGTCGCGCAAGTAGATCAACGGGCCCATGTAGTCGTTCCACGTGTTGGTGAACGTGATGATGGCGAGGGCCGCGATCGACGGGCCGGACAGCGGCAGCACGATGCGCGAGTAGATGCCCCACTCCGAGAGGCCGTCGAGGCGGGCGGCCTCGGAGAGCTCATCCGGGATGGTGTCGTAGAACTGCTTCATCATGAACACGCCGAAGGCGCCGAACGCCTGCAGCAGGATGATGGACCAGCGGGTGTTCGCGATGCCGAGGGCGGCGAGCATCTTGTACTGGGGCACCATGTAGGACTGCCACGGGACGGCCATGGTGGCGATGTAGGTGAGGAACAGGGCGTTGCGGCCGCGGAACTTGATCTTGGCGAAGCCGTACGCGGCGAAGGAGCCGGTGAACACCTGCAGGAACGTCACGCAGATGGCGAAGAAGACGGTGTTGCCGGTCCACAGGCCCATGTCGGCCTTGGTCCAGATGCTGACGTAGTTCTCCCAGTGCCACACGGACGGGAACCACTGGATCGGGACCATGTAGACTTCGTTGTTCGGCTTGACGGCGGACAGGAACATCCACACGAACGGGATGACCATGAAGATCGCCAGCGCGATCATGACCACGTAGCCGACGACGGTGCCCACGATCTTCAGCGGGCTGGAGGGCTGCTTGTTGAACGGAATGTCCGCGGAGCCGGAGGGTGCGCCCTTGACGGCCACGGGCGAAGAGGTAACGCTCGTCATCTCACTTCTCCTTCGCGTTGTTGTAGACGAACTGGATGATCGTCACGACCATGCACAGTGCGAACAGGACCAGGGACACGGAACCGGAGTAGCCGTAGTTGCCGCGGTCGAACGCCTGCTCGTACACGTACTGGGCGAGCACGTAGGTGGAGGTGCCGGGGCCGCCGTTGGTCATGACCAGGGTCAGATCAAGGATCTTGAAGGAGCCGATGGTCAGGGTGACCATGACGAAGAACAGGGTCGGGCGCATGCACGGGACGGTGATCTTCCAGAAGCGCTGCCAGCCGTTGGCGCCGTCGACCTCGGCGGCTTCGTACAGCTCGTGCGGAATGGTCTGCAGACCGGCGAGCAGCAGGATCATGAAGTAGCCGACCTCACGCCAGGTGCCCACGATGATCACGGCGGGCATGGCCCACTCGGTGGTGGACAGCCAGCCCGGGGCCCAGCCGCGGGTGAAGAAGCGGATGAACTGGTTGACCACGCCGGCGTTCGGGTCGAACAGCATGTTCCAGACCTGCGCGGCGGCGACGATCGAGGTGATGTACGGGAAGAACGCGACCGTACGGAAGAACGCCTTGCCCTTGAGCTTCGAGTTGAGGATGACGGCCAGCGCGAACGCGAGGATCAGCGTCAGCGGGATGTGCACGACCGCGTAGTAGATGGTCTGCCAGAACGACGCCCAGAACTGGGAATCGTGCGCCATGCGCTGCCAGTTGGTCAGACCGTTGAACTGCGGAAAGCCGAACGCGCTCCACTTCGAGAACGCGACGTAGAACAGCGACAGCACCGGGCCGAGGACCAGGAACAGGAAGCCGATGAAGTTCGGCGCGATGAACAGCAGGCCGTTGCGCAGGTTGCGCCGCCCGATGGCGTTCGTCGTCAGTTCACCGCCCTTCGACTTCTTGGCCGGCGCCGCCGGCTTGCTTGCCACTTCAGTCATTGGAATCTCCTCCCTAAAGACCTTCCTAATGATTTCCCTAAATGTGTGAGAGCCGTTGTGTATCCAGCACCCGCCGTTGAAAGCGTAGCGCGGTGTCGAACCGTTTTACGGCATTGAAAAAGCGGGCCGTGCGTTCAGTTGTTGAAAACACGACCCGCTTTCTTCAGTCAGTCGCCTGTGGAGCTTACTTCAGGATGCCCTGCGAGGCGATGTCGTCGTTGGCCTTCTGGATGGCCTGGTCGACGGTGCCGGTCTCGGTCATGATGGTGGACATCATGGTCTTGAGGATGCCCTGGACATCGTTGGTGGCCTTGTCCACGTAGTTCTCAGGACGGGTGTCGTGCTCCTGCCAAGCCTTCTTGGACTGATCGTCGTTGGCCATGCCGTCAACGCCGAAGTAGGTCTTCACAACGTTGTCGGAGAAGTAGGCCGGGGTGGTGGAGATGGCGGCGAGAGCCTCGGCGCCCTTCTCGCCGGAGGCGAACTCGACGAACTTCTTGGCGGCGGCGAGCTTGTCGCCGGAGGCGCCGGCGGAGATGGCGAGGCCGGTCGGATCAGCGAAGGTGATCGGCTTGCCGTCGGAGCTCTTCACGGTGGAGGACTGCGGGATCGGAGCCATGCCCCACTCGAACTTGTTGGCGTCGCCGGACTTCTGCTGGGAGACGAGGGTGGCGGCGTACCAGGTGCCCATGGGCAGCATGGCGGCCTTCTCGGTGCCGAACTGAGCCTGGTACTGAACCTTGTTGGCGGTGACGGTGTTGTAGTTGACCGTCAGGTTCTCGTCCTGGGCCTTGAGGAAGACGTTCTTGTACATGTCGGCCATGTAGCTGTAGTCGCCGGACAGGAAGTTCTTCTTGGCGCCGTCAACGGTGGCCGCGGACTGGGCGGTGGTGAAGGACTGCGTCACGGACTGCCAGGAGGTGTGGTGGTAGGTCGGGTAGACGGAGTTGGCGTCGTAGCCGGCGGCCGGCAGCTTGGTCTTCAGCTCCTCGGCGACCTTCATGTAGTCGTCCCAAGTCCAAGTGCCGTCCGGGATGGCCACGCCGGCCTTCTCGAACATGGTCTTGTTGTAGAACAGGACCCAAGAATCCTGACGGTACGGCATGGCGTAGTACTTGCCGTCCAGGTTGTACTGGGAGATGTCGATGTTCTTGTCGTTCTTGTAGGTGTCGGCGATGGAGCTCAGGTCAGCGAGGCCCTGGGACTCGACGGCGTAGGTGTAGTACTTCTGGAGGTTCTTGATCGGGAAGACCTCGGGGGCGGTGCCGCCGGAGAGATCGGTGGTCAGCTGCTTGTCGTAGTCATCGGCGGAGTATTCCTTGATCTTCACCGTGATGTTCGGGTTTTCCTTCTCGAAGGCGTCCACGAGGGTCTGGAACTCCGGGGTGGAGTTCAGGGACCAGCCGGCGAAGCTGATCTCGACCTTGGCGTTCGGATCGAGGGTCGCGTTGGCGACGTCACTGCCGCTGTTGGAGGAACCGCAGGCGGACAGCGCCATGGCGGCAATGGAAGCGATGGCGGCAGCCTGAGCGGTGCGCGTGTACTTCATGATGTTCCTTTCTTCCTTCCTAGCATCTTTGCTAAGACCGGAACTGATCGCTGCTACGTGATCTGTTCCGTTCTTGGTTATTACTATACCGCGCCCTATTGATCACTTCTGATTGTTGCCATTATTTGCCTTGAAAATATCCGCCACGCGAGGCGGGGGCACGGGCCGGTAAACGTTGCAACACCGGCGTTTGCCAGTGTTTTCAAGGGGTTTCGGGAGGTGATCATTTCGTTCATTCATGATCAAAACGCCGTTCAGGAAATGCTCAGTTCCAGTCATCCAAGGCCCGTTCGGGCGTTTCGCGCGTGATCACAACCGATCACAAGCGTTCCGGAGCGCTCTTCCGGCCCGGCCTCACCGAGCAGCCTCCCGGACGGCCTTCCGAGCAGCCACGCGCGCCGGGCCATCATGCACGCACCGGGCCATCATGCACGCACCGGGCACCCGCGCGCACACCGGACCGCCGCATACGCACCGGACCGCCGCGCGCACGCCGCGTCCGCCGGCCGCGCTCCCCTACCGGATTCAGCGCACCACCGGGGCGGTGCTGGCGCGCGGCACGAACGTGGAGTCCACCACGATCGGCTTCATGCCCTCCTGCGACTTGATGCGGCGCAGGCGGCCCACCAGCTCGTCCACGGCGAGCGCGGCGGTCTCGCGCCTCGGCATGCGCACGCTCGTGAGGGCCGGGGTGACCAGGGAGCTCACCGGGATGTCGTCGATGCCCACCACCGAGACCTGCCCGGGCACGGACACGTGCTGCGCGCGCAGGGCGGCGATGAACCCGATGGCGATCATGTCGTTGTAGGCGAGCACCGCGGTGGTGGGGTTCCTCAGGAACGCCTCGGCGCAGCGGTAGCCGCCGGAGAAGCTCGGCGCGTCGGACGCGATGCGCTTGAGCCGCACGCCGCGCATGGAGCACAGGGCCGTCATGATGCGCCAGCGCGTGCCCTCCTGCCAGCTGGTTTGCGGGCCGGATATATAGGTGAGCTCCGTGTGCCCGAGCTGCGTCAGATGGTTGACCGCCTCCTCGAGGCCGGTCTGCACGTTGCCGATGATCGACTTGACGCCGCGGATGGACCGGTTGAGCGCGACGACCGGCTTGGTCTCCGCGAGCTTGCGGATGGCCGAGTCGGAGCGGCGCGAGGATCCGAGGATGATGCCGTCCACGTGCGGGCGGGCGATCTCCACCGCGTTCTTCTCGATCGCGCCGGTCTCCTCGGAGTCGATGACGAGCAGGCCGTAGCCCAAGTCGAGGCAGCGGTGCTGGGCGGCCTTGACGTAGTCGGCGAAGATCGGGTTGGCGAGGTCGGAGACCACGATGGCGATCTGGTCGGTCGCCCCGCCGGAGGGATCGTACGAGGAGATGGGCGCGGCGCGGTATCCCAGACGGTCGGAGACCTCGCGGATTTTCTTCGCGGTCTCGGCGCTCACGCGGCCGGGGCGGGCGAAGGCGCGCGACACCGTGGACGGCGATACGCCCACCTCGCGGGCCACGTCGCGGATGGTGACGCGATGCTCCCCGCCCTCGGCCGCCGGCTCGCTCCCGTTCCGTTCGTTTTGCGCCATGACGCTCCCCTCGTTTCAGTCCGTATATATAGGGCCCATATATAGAGGTATAGAGGCCCCTCTGGTCCGCCCCTCCGGCCAGCCGACCCGCCGGGCATCGAAGCCCCATTCTACCGGCAGGGGCGCTTTTGCCGTCAAAACGTGGCAACGTCGGGCAGTGCCGGAGTCAAGAAACGATAATGGGAGGCATGACAACGAAGTATGATCTCAATCCCGATCGTCTTCTTCCCCCCGATCCCGTCGAGCGCGACATCGCGCGCGACCTGTACGCGGCGGTGAAGGATCTGCCCATCATCTCCCCCCACGGCCACGTGCCGGTCGAGTGGTTCCATGACAAGGACTACCACTTCTCCGACCCGACGAGCCTGTTCATCACGCCCGACCACTACGTGACGCGCGTGATGCACTCGCAGGGCGTGGCGCTCAAGGATCTGGGCGTCAACCAGAAAGACTTCACCCCCGAGCAGGCCCGCAACGCCTTCCTCATCTGGGGCAAGAACTGGGGCGCGTACGCCGGCACGCCGATGCGCTACTGGTTCGAGGACTCCCTGCAGAACGTCTTCGACATCCACGAGAAGTTCGGCCCGGACACCGCCGGCCACATCTACGACGAGCTCAAGGACCTGCTCAAGCAGCCGGAGTTCACCACCCGCGAGCTGGTCAAGAAGTTCAACATCGGTTTCATCTCCACCACCGACGACACGCTGGACGACCTGCACCTGCACGACGAGACCAACGCGGACCCGGACTTCCCGGCGCGCCTCGCCCCGGCGTTCCGCCCGGACGTCTACCTCGAGCCGCTGACCGCCGGCTGGGCCGAGATGGTCGGCAAGCTGGGCGACGTGGCCGGCGTGGACACCTCCACGTACGACGGCTTCACCGAGGCCCTGCGCCGCCGCCGCCTGTACTTCAAGGAGCACGGCGCCGTGCTGTCCGACCACTCCCACGCCGACGTGCGCACCGATCGCCTCTCGGACGCCGAGGTCAACAAGCTGTACGCCGAGGCACTCGCCGGCACCATCTCCGCCGACGACGCCACCCGCCTGCGCCGCCACTTCTTCTCCGATCAGGTCCGCATGGCTCAGGAGGACGGCCTCGTGATGACCGTGCACCCGCACGTGCACCGCTCCTACGATCCGTCCAACCTCGCCGAGTACGGCAAGGACACCGGCGGCGACGTGCCCGCCAAGGCCGAGTTCACCGTGGACCTGAAGCCCCTGCTCAACAAGTACGGCAACAACCCGGACTTCCACTTCGTGGCCTTCACCATGGACGAGACCGTGTACGCCCGCGAGCTGGCCCCGCTGGCCGGCTTCTACCCGAGCCTGTACATCGGCGCCCCGTGGTGGTTCATCGACGCCCCGGAGCCGATCCTGCGCTACTACGCCGAGGTCGTGCCGAACGCCGGCTTCACCAAGCTGTCCGGCTTCATCGACGACACGCGCGCCCTGTGCTCCATCCCGGCCCGCCACGACACCAACCGCCGCCTGACCGCCCGCTACGTGGCCGGTCTGGTCGCTGACCACCGCCTGACCCTCGAGGAGGGCCGCCAGATCGTGGTCGACTCCGTGGTCGCGCAGCCCACCAAGGTCTTCAAGCTGTAATCGACCGTCGGTTCAGCCGCAATTTTTCAGAAAGGAAACACATCATGGTTCTTCATCTCACCGACGACCTGAACGCCACCAAGGACGCCTGGGCCGCAGCCGGCATCAAGCTGCCCGCGTTCGACACCGCCGACGTGCGCGCCAACACCGCCGAGCACCCGTACTGGGTCCACTTCGGCGCCGGCAATCTGTTCCGCGCCGTGCACGCCGCCATCGCCCAGGACCTCATCGAGGCCGGCGAGACCAAGTCCGGCGTGATCGTGGCCGAGACCTTCGACGCGGACATCGTCGACGAGGCCTACAAGCCGTTCGACGACCGCTGCCTGCAGGTCGTGCTCAAGTCCGACGGCTCCGTCGACAACCGCCTCATCGCCTCCGTGGCCGCCGCCTACGGCGTGCGCAACCACGAGGACGCCGCGTGGGAGGGCCTCGCCAAGGTGTTCCGCAACCCGGAGCTCCAGTTCACCACCGTCACCATCACCGAGAAGGGCTACGCGCTGACGGACCCGGCCGGCGACATCCTGCCGTGGATCGAGCCCGAGGTCGAGAACGGCCCCGAATCCGCCGTCTCCGCCATGGGCGCCATCACCGCCCTGCTGCTCGAGCGCTTCAAGGCCGGCGCCTACCCGATCGCCATGGTCTCCACCGACAACTTCTCCCAGAACGGCGACCGCTTCGGCGCCGCGATCAAGCAGTTCGCCGAGCTGTGGAAGGAAAAGGGCTTCGTGGGCCAGGACTTCCTCGACTACCTCAACGACGAGTCCAAGGTCACCTTCCCGCTGTCCATGATCGACCGCATCACCCCGAACCCGGCCGAGTCCGTGGCCGAGCAGCTCGCCAAGGACGGCTTCGGCGACACGCAGATCATCCACACCGCCAAGCGCACCAACGTGGCCCCCTTCGCCAACACCGAGGAGACCTGGTACCTCGTCGTCGAGGACAAGTTCCCGAACGGCCGCCCGGCCCTCGAGAAGGCCGGCGTGTACGTGGCCGACCGCGCCACCGTGAACGACGCCGACGAGATGAAGGTCACCACCTGCCTCAACCCGCTGCACACCGCGCTGGCCACCTTCGGCATGCTGCTCGGCTACCCGTCCATGAGCGCCACCATCGCCGACCCGGACCTGAAGAAGCTCGTGGAGCGTCTGGGCTACGTGGAGGGCCTGCCCGTGGTGACCGACCCGAAGATCTTCTCCCCCAAGGAGTTCCTGCGCCAGGTCATCGAGGTGCGCGTGCCGAACCCGAACATCCCGGACACCCCGGCCCGCATCTCCACCGACACCTCGCAGAAGATCCCGGTGCGCTACGGCGTGACGATCAAGAAGTACGTCGAGGATCCGTCCAAGGACCTCGGCTCCCTGACCGCCATCCCGCTGGTGATCGCCGGCTGGCTGCGCCTGCTGCTCGGCGAGAACGGCGTCGCCACCAACGACAAGGGCGAGAACGTGGCCCTGAGCCCGGACCCGCGTCTGAAGGACTTGCAGGAGAAGCTCGCCCCGCTCTCGCTCGGCGGCGACCTCGCCAAGGCCGACGACGTGATCAAGCCGATCCTCGCGGACACCACGATCTTCGGCACCGACCTCAACACGACCCCGCTCGCCGCGAAGGTGCTGGACTACTTCAAGCAGTTCGCCGCCGGCACCGGCAGCGTGCACGCCGTGCTGGAGAAGGCGCTCGCCTGATCCGCGCCCGATACGCGCCCGTCTGACCGGACGCGATTGACCGGGGTCCGGCCCAAGCGAAACGCCGGGCCCCGGATTACACTGAAACTGTAAGCAAACCATTCAAAGGAGAACAATCACCATGCATATGGGATTCCGCTGGTACGGCGAGGGCAACGACACCATCTCGCTGGACGACATTCGCCAGATCCCCGGCGTCGAAACCATCGTCTGGTCCCTGCACCACAAGCAGGCCGGCGAGCTGTGGGAGCCGGAGGAGATCGAGGCCGAGATGAAGAAGATCACCGGCCTTTCCGAGGACGACCGCAAGCGCGGTGTGACCAAGACGTTCAACGCCGACGTGGTCGAGTCCGTCAACGTGCACGAGTCCATCAAGACCGGCAAGACCATGCTGGGCATGAGCCGCGACGAGGCGCTCGACAACTACATCAAGACCATCGAGAACCTCGGCAAGGCCGGCGTCAAGGTCGTCACCTACAACTTCATGCCGGTGTTCGACTGGCTGCGCACCGACATGTTCCACCCGTCCCCGGACGGCTCCACGGCCCTGTACTACGACGCCCACAAGGTCGCCCAGCTCACCGACCCGCAGGCCCTGATCGACGAGACCCTCAACGGCGCCGGCAACCTCACCATGCCGGGCTGGGAGCCGGAGCGTCTGGCCCACCTGTCCGAGTTCATCGAGGCCTACAAGGGCATCGACCACGAGAAGTACTACGAGAACTACAAGGTCTTCCTCGACGCCGTCATCCCGACCTGCGAGAAGTACGACGTCAAGCTGGCCGTCCACCCGGACGACCCGGCCTTCGACCTGTTCGGCTGGCCGCGCGTGGTCTCCTCCAAGGAGGGCATCCAGCGCGTGCTCGACCTCAACCCGTCCCCGTACAACGGCCTGTGCCTGTGCCTGGGCTCCTTCAGCTCCCGCCGCGGCAACGACCCGGTGGACGCCGTCAAGACGTTCATGGACCGCATCCACTTCTCGCACGTGCGCAACATCAAGTTCCTCGACGACGCCGGCTCCTTCTCCGAGGTGGGCCACCGCGCGTCCGAGGGCGACGTGGACACCGTGGGCATCATGAAGGCCTACGCCGAGGCCGACTACCAGGGCTACATCCGCCCGGACCACGGCCGTCACCTGTGGAGCGAGAACACCGAGGCCGGCCGTCCGCGCCCCGGCTACGGCCTGTACGACCGCGCCCTCGGCATCCAGTACCTGCTGGGTGTGTGGGACGCCTACAAGTACAACAAGTAAGGCGGGCGGCGCGCGCATTTGCGCTGATTGGCGTGCGTTTGCCGCGCTGACCGACGTGTGATCACGGCGCGCCCACCGCATGACGAAGGCCCCGGAGTTCACGGTTCCCGACCGTGCTCCGGGGCCTTCGTGTTGCTTTGGGCCTTCGCGGCGCTCCGGAACATGGCACCCAATGCACGCTCGGCGCACCGGCGCACCCGTCCGCGCAAATCGGATGCGAATCGGGACATCAGCGCCCCTCCCTGTGTCTCAATCCGCATCCACTTTCGGAATTGGATGCGATCCGAGACACAATCGGCGCCCTCTGTGTCTCAATCCGCCACCAAATCCGGGAATGGATGCAAATTAAGACACAAGCCGCCTTCCCTGTGTCTTAGATCGCCACCAATTCTGAAAGTGGATGCGGATCGGGACACGGGAGGACTTCCCTATGTATCAATCCGCATCCGCTTGGTCAATCTACTTTCGTCCGGGGCAAACTTTCGGGCATATTTCCGGCCGGATCGTTGGCCTTCCGCCGGTTCGGCGAATATTCTCCCCGAAAATTTGCCCGGATGCGGCGTCCTACCGACAAATTTCCCGCCCGATTATCGACCCGGCGACCGGAATTCCGCCGCTCGCCCCGGAAATACCCTCCGAAATTTGCCCGCACCAGCCACCGCACAGTCGCCGTCCAGCCACCGCGAGTCCGCCGCCGCCCAACCCCCGCATACGGCAAGGCCCCGTGCGGCGTGAGCCTTGGAAGCTCGCCGCACGGGGCCTTGCCCGCTTCGGGATGGAGGGAGGAAGAACGGACGGGAGGAAGCCGAAGCCTTACTTCTCTCCGCGCTTGGCCTTGAGGATGGCCACGTTGGAATCCACGCGCTTCTTGTTGAGCGGGTAGAGGAAGATGAGCAGCAGCACGCCGATGAACAGCGTGACGGCCGGGATCATGGTGCTGAAGTTGTAGATGTTGTTGCGCACCTGATCGGTCTGCACCGCGGTGGCGCCGGACTGGTAGCCCACCCAGGCGAGCGCGTTGCCGGAGATCCAGCCCGCGATGGCTTGGCCGACCTTGCGGCCGAAGGAGTACACCGAGTAGACGGTGGCGTCCTCGCGCATGTTCTGGTGAACCTCGATGTCGTCGATGGTGTCGGTGGCCATGGCGTAGCAGACCATGTTGCTCAGGCCCACGCCGAGGAAGATGAGCACGTAGCCCACGGTGAACACCATCGGCTGGTCGGTGTGCAGCACAAACAGCACGGCGACCACGCAGCAGGCGAACGCCTGGCCGAGGACCGCGCAGCCCTTGTGGCCGATCTTGCGCGACAGCGGCTTGGCGATCGGCGCGCAGGCGAGCATGGCCAGGGAGCCGCACATGACGGTCAGGGAGATCATGGCCGCGGTGCCGAAGTAGTCGGCGTAGATGTAGTTGACCATCTGCATGAGGAAGAGCATGGCGATGGTGGCCGAGAGGGACATGAGGATGAGGCCCCACAGGGAGCGGCTCTTCAGGGCGTTGCCGATCATGCCGAAGGTGGACTTGCGCTCCTCGGCGGCGGACTCGCCGGCCACGTGGTGGCTCTCGGGCTTGACGCGCTCGGTGCACAGCTTGTAGCAGGCGAAGAAGCACAGGATGGCGAGCACCGCGAACACGCCGGAGACGAACGCGAACACCTGGGTGCCCTCGCCGCCGCGGATGATCTGGTTGCCGTTCTCGTCGGCGGTGTAGATGATGATCGGGGCCACGACGCCGATCACGAGGCTGGCGCAGGTGGAGCCCACGGTGCGGAAGGTGGACAGCGAGGTGCGGTCCTCAGGTTCGGCGGAGATGAGGGACGCCATGGAGCTGTAGGGGATGTTCACGCAGGAGTACAGGATGCCCCAGATGACGTACGTGACGTACATGTAGACGATCTTGACCCACATCGGAGCGCCGATGGCGAAGGTCTGGTACATGAGGAACGAGAAGATGACGACGGGCGGGGCCATCTTCATCATGACCGGACGGTACTTGCCGCCCTTGCCGGCGGGCATCTTGTCCACCACGACGCCCACGGTGACGTCCGCGAAGGCGTCGATGATGCGGGCGATGAGGAACATCGTGCCGACGATGCCGCCGTTGATGCCCATGACCTTCGTGTAGAAGATCAGCAGGAACGAGCTGGCGAACGTGAACATGAAGTCGTTGCCGAAGTCTCCGAACAGGTAACCGACCTTGTCCCTGATGCCGAAGGGACGCACCTCCGCGGGCACGCTGGTTGCAGCACTCATTGGTCTCTCCTTTGTAGGCCTTTCCTAAACGCCCGCCGATTCGCATTCCCAGCGGGCCTTGCGTCGGCTGCTCTGCCGACCTGATTCGAATGTACGCGAATTTGCCGGCAAACGATTTTCTTTCACGCGTTTTCATCGGACGTCCGACCGGGCCGCCGCGCAACCTTCCGCGCAACCTTCCGCACGACCTTCCGCACGACCTTCCGCACGACCTTCCGTGCAAACCTCCGTCTGCCTCGCGCGAGCCGCCGCCCCCGTGGCACGCCTCACACGGCATTTTCGTGCAACAACACCCCATCCCAGCCCAAGGTGCGCTAGTGTGGAGGGTGCATAGGAGCACCAATGCTACAAGGGAGTTCTGCAATATGACGACTACCGCCGATTTCACGGTCGAGGGCCTCAAGCCCGGCAAGGTCCTGCTCGTGGGCGAGGCCATGGCGCTGTTCACCGCAATGGAGGAGGGCGAACTGGGTGCCGTGGACACGTTCAACGCGTCCGTGGCCGGCGCCGAGCTCAACGTCTGCGTCGGTCTGGCCCGCCTCGGCCAGAAGCCGGTGTACATGACCAAGCTGGCCCCGGATCCGTTCGGCGACCGCATCCGCGCGTTCATGGAGCGCAATGCGATCGACACCTCGCTGGTCACCATCGACCCGTCCCGCCCGACCGGCTTCATGATGAAGTCCAAGGTCTCGCACGGCGATCCGAAGACCTACTACTGGCGCAAGGGCTCCGCGGCCTCCACCATGGGCCCGGACGACGTGGACGCCGTGGACTTCTCCGACATTTCCGTCGTGCACCTGACCGGCATCCTGCCGCCCCTGTCGGACACCACGCTGGCCGCCTCGCACGAACTGGTCAAGCGCGCCCGCGAGAACGGCGCGTTCGTCTCCTTCGACCCGAACCTGCGCCCCGCCATCTGGCCAAGCCTCGACCTCATGCGCGACACGCTGCGCGAGCTGGCCTCGCAGGCCGATCTGGTCCTGCCCGGCATCGGCGAGGGCCGCGAGCTGTTCGGCGCGGAGACCATCGAGGACACCGCCAAGGCGTTCATCGACAACGGCGCGAAGTACGTGGTCGTCAAGGACGGCCCGAAGGGCGCCTACGCCACCAACGGCACCGAGAGCGCGTACGTGCCCGGCTTCGTGGTGGACACCGTGGTGGACACGGTCGGCGCGGGCGACGGCTTCGCGGCCGGCACCCTGTCCGCCCTGCTCGAAGGCAAGACCATCTCCGAGGCCATGGAGCGCGGCTGCGCGCTGGGCGCCATCCAGACCCAGTTCGTCTCCGACAACGAGGGCCTGCCCACGCCGGAAGAGCTCGAGGCGTTCAAGTCGTCGCACCACCGTGCGGCCTGAAACGCGGCCGGGCATACGGCAATAGCAACTGTTGATCCAACCAACGATCACCAACAAGAAAGAAGATTCACATGGCAGTTACGAAGAGCGAAGAGCTTCTCCCCTACCTTGAGCAGCTGGGCGTCGTCCCGCTGGTGACCCTGCACTCCCTGGACGAGGCCGTCCCGCTGGCCCAGGCCCTCGAGGAGGGCGGCGTGCCGGTGGCCGAGGTCACCTTCCGCTCCCCCTTCTGCATCGAAGGCATGAAGAAGATCGCGGCCGAGGTCCCGGGCGTCACGCTCGTGGCCGGCACCGTGCACACGCTCGATCAGGCCAAGGCCTCCATCGACGCCGGCGCCAAGGGCCTCGTCACCCCGGCCTTCACCGAGGAGATCGTGGACTGGGCGCTGGAGAACAACGTCCCGATCCTGCCCGGCACCGCCGTTCCGTCCGACGTGGACAAGGCGTACCAGCGCGGCATGCGCTACGTGAAGTTCTTCCCGGCCGAGGCCTACGGCGGCGTGAAGACCCTCAAGGCCCTCAACGGCCCGTTCGCCGAGATGAAGTTCCTGCCGACCGGTGGCGTGAGCCTGAAGAACGCCGCCGAGTACATCGGCCTCAAGAACGTCTTCGCCATCGGCGGCTCCTTCCCGGTGCCGTCCGCCGCTCAGAAGGTGGGCGACTGGGCCGCCGTCGCGCAGGCCTGCAAGGACGCCCGTGCGATCGTCGAGCCGATCATCGCCTCCAAGAACGCCTGATCGCGGCTAAGCGACAAAGGGGCTGGCTCCGAACTTTCCATGGTTCGGGCCGGCCCCTTTTCGTTGCCGTCATTCCGGATGATTCAGGCGATTCGGATGTTCCCCGGACGGAGGGACGCCGTAGCTCCTTCTATCATCCTCACGAGCGGAACCGATGAACGATCGCCGCGCAACTCAATTCGCTCATTCCGTATCCCGCGCACCGCAGATTGAGCGAATCCAGTGCGATGCGGACCCGATTCACGTCCTCACGCATCCGATCCGCTCAATCTGCAGACCGGAACACGAGGAATGAGCGAATCCAGTGCGCGACGGCCCACATGGGGGTGCGGACGAAAAGTTGGACGCTTTGGCGTCCGGATTGGAGTCCGCAATGTACCGCAAGGACGTCAAGCGCATGGTCGTCGGCCTGTTCTACGACGACCGCATCAACGCGCCCGAGATCA
>NZ_WBSN01000020.1 GCF_009299475.1 Bifidobacterium avesanii
TATATACAGCTTTTGTACTTTCTCTGTCAGGAATTTCACTTTCTATGCGGAAAGTGCACTTTTCTTCACAAAACTGTACTTTCCGCATTCGCATTTCTTCATTAGCCGATAACGGCCGTTATGTCAGGTTTGGCCGTTCCTTCGCATTCTGGCGTTCTGAGCACGACGAGTCTGCGGAGATTGCGAGGGGAAACACGCCATCGCTCGTGAGTCGGGGATCTCACAAACATGATGAGCACGCGCAATGGCCTGATCTTAGCCGCCCCAGCGCAGTTTATGTCCGATCGCGGTTACTGAGTTCGTCAACGATCACAATGAAGCAGGCAAAAAGATATCTATGGAAATTCGTGATGCCACCAGCCTACTGAAAAGCCAATTCAATTGACGCCAAATATACATGAGCAATGAATGAACGAAAGTGCTAGATTATGGGAAAAGCTAAGACAATATTAGTTTATTGTAATTACTTCCGTATCTTCATTGCCTTTCTTTTACTTAAAGGCAGCAAGTTTGAAGAAAAAGCCTTCAAAGATATTGAAGCTTATTGTAGGTACGATTTCTCATCAGGCTATTCTTTTTTTAAATTTGGGAAAATATTATTAGAGGAAAAAAGTATCAGGAACGTTTTATTGAATCGACTTCACAGAAATCCGATTCGGTATTTGCTGTTCCGGATACTGTTCAAGCCACTGGATTCATTATACATTAATACACCACCGGAAAATATCGGTGGCGGATTGTCATTTCAGCATGGCTTTTCAACAATTGTCGCCGCAAAAAAAATTGGTGAAAACTGTAGAATTTTTCAACAATGTACCATTGGCTTCAGTATTGAACCTCCCGTTATTGATGACAATGTCATCATTTGCGCTGGGGCAATAGTCATAGGCAATGTTCATTGCCATTCTAATTCGGTAATAGGCGCAGGATCCGTCGTAACCAAAGACGTGGAAGCAGACTCGGTCGTCGCTGGTGTTCCGGCTCATTGGCTGAGGCAATCCGATTCCTCTCGGAACGGAGCATCCGCATGAGAATCGCGTTCATCGGGCATAAGCGGATTCCTTCGCGCGAGGGCGGCATCGAGATCGTGGTGGACGAGCTCGCCACCCGCATGGCCGCGGCGGGCAATCAGGTCGTGGCGTACAACCGCAAGGGGCACAACGTGGCCGGGGCGGAGTTTGACAACGAGTCGAACACTTCGGACGCTCCTTATATATATAGGGGCGTTCGCGTGGTGCCGGTGCGCACGATCGATGCGAAGGGCTTGGCGGCATTGTCCTCCTCGTTCTTCGCCACGTTGAAGGTGATCAAGGCCCGGCCGGACGTGATCCACTACCACGCGGAGGGTCCGTGCGTGCCGCTGCGTCTGGCGCACTGGTTCGGCATCCGCACGGTGGCGACGATCCATGGACTTGACTGGCAGCGCGCGAAGTGGGGGCGCTTCGCGTCGGCGTACCTGAAGTTCGGCGAGCGGACGGCGGCGAAGTGCGCGGACGAGGTGATCGTGCTCAGCCGCAACGTGCAGCGGTATTTCAGGGAAACGTACGGCCGCGAGACGCGGTTCATTCCCAACGGCATCGAACGGGCCAAGGCGGTCCCGGCCGGGGAGATTACCCGGAAGTGGGGGTTGCGCAAGGACGGGTACGTGCTGTTTCTGGGGCGGATCGTGCCGGAGAAGGGCGTGAAGTACCTGGTCGACGTGTTCCGCGGGATCGACACGGACCTGAAGCTGGTGATCGCCGGCGGATCCTCAGACTCCTCTGAGTACTACCAGTCCGTCAAGGATGCAGCGGCTCTCGACGACCGCGTGGTCATGACGGGCTTCGTGGAGGGCGAGACCCTTGCCGAGCTGTATTCGAACGCGTACGTGTACGTGCTGCCGAGTGATCTCGAGGGCATGCCGATGAGTCTGCTGGAGGCCATGAGCTACGGCAACTGCTGCCTGACCTCGGACATCCCCGAGTGCGCCGAAGTGGTCGGCGACCACGCCGTCACGTTCCGCAAGGGCGATCTGGACGATCTGAAGGCCAAGCTGTCGGGTCTGCTTGCGGATCCGTCCCGCGTGGCGGAATTTAAGGCCGGCGCGGCCGATTACATCACCGCGAAGTACAGCTGGGACGACGTGGTGAAACGGACGCTGGAACTGTACCGCGGCGAGGAGGAGAAGTAGCGATGAAAATCCTCCTCGTCAACAAGTATTTCTACCGCAAGGGCGGCGCCGAAACCTATTTCTTCGCCTTGGCGGAGGGATTGAAGGCCCTTGGGCATGAGGTCGCGTTTTTCTCCATGCAGCATCCGGAGAACGAGCCGAGCTACTGGAGCAAGTACTTCGTGTCCGAAAAGGATTACGTGGGCAAGATCAGCGCGTTCCAGCAGGTGAAGGAAGCAGCCACGCTGGTGTATTCGCTGGAATCGAAGCGCAAGTTCGAGGCTCTGCTCGAGGAGTTCCAGCCGGACATCATCCACATGAACAATGTGCACCGCCAGCTCACGCTGTCGATTCTGGATGCGCCGTATTTGAAGAGGCATCGCGTGCCGGTGGTCTATACCGCACACGATTACATCCTGCTGTGCCCGGCATACACCATGGTGGACGGCTCCGGCCACGTGTGCGACGACTGCTTGGACCGGCACTTCTTCCATGCGGTGAAGAAGACTTGCGTGAAGGGCTCCAAGGCCAAGAGTGGCTTGGCGTTCCTCGAGGCCGAGTTCCTGAAGTACCACCATTCGTACGACAAGATTGATCGGATTGTTGCGCCTTCGGAGTTCATGAAGCGGAAGCTGGACGAGGGTGGTTATGCCGGTCGTACGGTGGCGATGCAGAATTTCCTGACCGACAGTCAGATGAGCATGGCCCGCAAGGTCGCGAATCCGGACAAGTTTGGCACGGTGGAGCCGTATTTCCTGTTCTTCGGGCGTCTTTCCAGGGAGAAGGGCGTCCTCACGTTGGTGCGCGCGTTTCTGGACGCTGCGGCCGATGGCCTTCCCCGCGGCTGGACGCTTCGTATCGTGGGCGACGGCCCTGAGCGCGGGACCATCGAGCGGCTTGTGGATTCCGCGGGCCCCGAGGCCCGTTCCCGTATCAGGCTGCTGGGGTACAGGACGGGCGAGGATCTTCAGCGCGAGGTGGGTAACGCGCGTTTCAGCGTGCTGTGTTCGCAGTGGCGGGAGAACATGCCGTATTCGGGTTTGGAGTCCCTGGCCGCTCGAACGCCGGTGATCGGGGCGGATATTGGCGGCATTCCCGAGTTGGTGGTCGGGGGCGGGACCGGGTTCAGGTTCGAGAGCGGGAACGGGGATTCGCTGCGTGCCGTTCTCCTGAAGGCCGCCAATATCGCCCGGGCTGATTACTCACACATGCAACAGGCGTGCGCGCAGTACGTGAACAAACACTGCGAACAGAACATCTATGTACACGAACTGGAACAGCTGTATGCGAGTCTCGCGCCCGCTGGACTGGTTCAGCCAGCAGAGCGCATGGCATAGAGAAAAGACAGCAAGGACAACGATCATGGTTGCAGGGCATTCCAGCATTAAGCGCATTGTTCATCGTGTTGGTGAGGAGTTGCGTTCGACGGGTGAGATCGCGCGGTTGACGTCGTGGCCGGAGGCGTTGGGCACGTTCCGGGCGAAGGCGGACATCCAGGTGATGAACCGCAACGGGTTCCGCGAGCCGCCGGCGGTGAGGGACCGTCTGGTGCGCAAGCACGAGACCCTGATGAAATACTTCGAGAAACGGTACGGCGCCTTCTGCGACGCGTACGACTACGAGGCGCCGATGCCCCCGTCGGATCCGTCGTTGGAGGGGAAGGTCTGGGTGTGCTGGTGGCAGGGGCTGGACAGCGCGCCCCTGATCGTGCGCCGGTGCGTGGAGTCGATCCGCCGGAACGCGGGCGGCCGCGAGGTCGTCGTGGTCACCGACGAGAACTACGGGCGGTATGTGCACATCCCGGAGTGGGTGAAGGCCAAGCAGAAGGACGGAATCATCACTAAAACCAACTTGTCCGACTTGCTTCGTCTGTCGCTTCTCGCGGAGCATGGCGGCCTGTGGCTGGATTCGACGTTTTTCTGCACGGGTCCGTTGGAGGGGATGGTGTTCTCCCGTCCGTTGTGGTCCATCAAGCGCCCGGACTACCTGCACTGCTCCATTGCGCAGGGTTACTTCGCCGGCTACTCCCTGGCCTGTGACGTGGAGCATCGCTGGATTTTCCGCGCGATTCGGGATTTCTTCCTCGAGTATTGGCGGACGAACGACTTCATGGTCGACTACCTCATGGTGGATTACATGATTGTGTTGGCCCAGCGTCATTGCAGGGGGATTGCGGATGCGTTCGCGGGGATCGTGCCGAACAATCCGCGTTGCGATGATTTGTACAAGGTTTTGGGTGATCCGTTCGACGAGCACGCGTGGGATGAACTTCATCGGGACACGTCGCTGTTCAAACTCACATGGAAACAAACATTTTCCGAATACAAGAACGATATTCCAACTTTTTATCACCAATTAATTACCCAACAACTATCCGATTGAATCAAAGCAACGAGCTTAATGAAGACGAGAAAGAAGTGAGATGAAGATCATAGCGTTTTATCTGCCCCAATTCCACAACATCCCCGAAAACGATGAATGGTGGGGTGATGGCTTCACTGAATGGACCAACGTCAAAAAAGCCAAGCCCATCTTCAAGGGACATCACCAGCCTCGTGTTCCGCTGAACAATAATTATTACAATCTATTGGATGACAACGTTAAGATCTGGCAAGCCGACTTAGCCAAAAAATACGGCATTTATGGATTTTGCTATTACCACTACTGGTTCAGCGGCAAGATGCTGCTGCAAAAGCCGATGGAACAAATGCTTGCCAATAAAAAGGTGGACATTCCCTTCTGTATCTGTTGGGCAAATGAACCGTGGACAAAAGCGTGGGTCGGCGAGGAAAAGAAGCAGCTCATTCCGCAGGAATACGGCGGCAAACAGGAATGGAAGGAACATTTTGAATATTTGCTCCCGTTCTTCAAAGATGAGCGCTACATCAAGAAAGATGGCAAGCCCTTCTTCGTGTTCTACCGGCCAAACATCGTTCCCTGCATGAAGGAAATGATCGACTACTGGAATGAACTTGCCATTGAACATGGTTTCAAGGGGATCTCATTCGCTTTCCAAAGTGGCGATTATGATTGGGATAACAATAAGGAAGCGAACTACTTCGATTATGATATCGAGTTTCAGCCTCCCTATGCCAGCCATTGGATTTATTCCAACGACGGCAGGATCGTTGCCTTCCTGAAGAAGATGCGCCGTCTTCTCGGTGGGTGGGCCGGCAAGCACTTTGGCATTGACATTTACCGCTACGGCACCGCCCAGTACAAGAAGATGACCGGACAAACGATTGTGAACTACGATCAGTTCTGGCAAAAGATCATTAACGCCAAACCGGTACGCAAGAACAGCATTCCGGGCGCTTTCGTGCGCTGGGACAACACTCCCCGCCATGGCGATCGCGGACAAGTCAACGTGGGGACACCAGAAAAGTTCGAACATTACCTCTCCCAGCAAATCAAGCATGCTCGTGACGCCTACAACGAAGACATGATCTTCATGTATGCATGGAACGAATGGGCCGAAGGCGGCTATCTTGAGCCGGACGAGGAGAATGGCTACAAATATCTTGAGGCGGTTCGTGACGCATTGCAGGAAAATGACGAATTCCCGGCATATCCCTCAGCGTTTCACAATGAAGATGCCGCTCGGGCATAAGGATTGAAACTCAGACAATGAATATTCTCAATGTTGTTTACAGTTTTCAACCCGGCGGGGTGGAACGATTAGCCATTGATGTTTCCAATGCATTAGTGGACACGGGCAACCATGCCTACCTGTGCATCATCTCCGAGGATTATTCTGAGGCACTACTGAATCAGCTTAATCCGGAAGTGAAGCTGTTCAAGCTGAAAAAGAACAAGCGGAATCACAAACTTGGCTACATTGAACAGCTGATCTCTATTATTGATCACGAACATATTGATGTGGTTCATGTGCATCAAGGTAATTTGATGCCTTTTTATGCTGTCATTAAGTTGCTACGGCCGCATATACGACTTTACTTCACGTCGCATGACACTCACATTTTTTCGGAATTGAACCAGACGAACCAATTATTGGCGCGCTTGCTTTGTAAAAAGATTATCGCCATTTCTGATGCCGTAGTTGCGGACATTCAGGCATGTGGGGTCAGTCAACGAAAAATCGTGAGAATTTACAATGGCACTAATTTCTCTCGGTTCTCCGTGCAGGAAAATCATTCAACGCATGAATCCGTACCTCATATTGTGAATGTGGCTCGCTTTTTCCCTGCTAAAAAGGGTCAGGATCTGCTTATTAAGGCCGCAGCTATTCTCAAGGTTCAAGGGCGGATGTTCCACATCACATTTGCCGGTGGAGAAACAGCCGATGCCCCACACGCCATTGCTGACATGCAACGTCTCGCTAAATCGAGCGGGGTTGAGGACCGGATTGATTTTCTCGGCAATGTAACGGACGTGCCGAGCCTTTTACGCCAATCCGATGTTTTTTGTCTGCCTTCACGCTACGAAGGTTTCGGCATTTCCGCAGTTGAAGCTATGGGAATGGGCCTTCCATGCGTCGTAAGCGATGTGGAAGGACTCAACGAGGTGATCAACGATCCCAGATTAGGCGAGTTGTTCAGCGCCGGGGATGCAGCTGATCTGGCTTACAAGCTGGACTCCGTGCTTGATCAGTTGGACACATACGATCCGACGTTCATATCCGGCGATGCCAAAGCACGCTTTTCCATCGAGCACATGGTTGACAGGCTGCTGACGATTTATCGGGAAGGAATGTGATCAATCATGGCGAATGGTTTGATCTGCGCGGTGCTGGTGAACTTCAACGGCGCTACAGATACCGAGGAATGCGTACAAAGTCTACTGGCTTGCTCCTATCCGAATTTGCGAATTCTGATTGTGGATAACGGCTCCGACCATGGCAAGGTCCATTACGGGAAGGCTATCCCCCGTGAGCAATGTGAAATCATTGAGACTGGCAGAAATCTTGGATTTGCCGGCGCAAACAACGTGGGAATCCGCCGTGGATTGGAACTCGACGCTGATTATTTCCTGATTCTGAACAATGATACGGTTGTCGAGCCCAATTTCATAAAGCCCTTACTTGAAGTTTTTAGACATAATTCCTCGGTTGGCATAGTAACCGGCAAGATCCGCTATTACGACGACCGTGATTATCTATGGTTCGGTGGCAGTTATTACAATGACAAGCTGCTGGAATGCAAGATTGATGGACTTGGTCAGCCAGATAATGATAAATATTCGCATTCCAAAGAGATTCCCTTTGCCACTGGTTGTTTGTGGTTAATACCTCGCCGAGTTATTGAAACCGTTGGACTGATGTCCGAAGATTATTTCCTGTATTACGAAGATGCAGATTATTGTGAGCGAGTTAAGCAAGCTGGCCTAAAGATTTGGTACGAACCAAAGTCGGTAATCTATCATAAGGAAAGTCGCTCCACCAAGAAGGGTAGCCCGTCGTATAATTATTACAATTTACGTAATTATCTTATTTTCCTCAAAAAGTATCACACACTGTTCGAGCGCTTAGTTCCGGAATGCAAACGACTAATTCGTTCACTTAAAGATGCCTTACGCGGCAGAAGTACCTGGACTAATGAGATAAGAGCTTGGCAGGACTTTCTAACTAAGAAAACAGGCGTCGCAAGATATTACTAAACGAAGATTTCAGCTTGAAACGAGGAAAAGTTGTTAAAACAAATAGAAGTCAAAGGGATTGGCAGTATACCAATCGATACATTGCTCCTATTTCTATCTTTATTTTCCTTTTTTATTCCCACTCGAGGATCAATTTTTGGCATAGCTTCCGATAGATTATTAATTGTTCCATGCCTTATTTTCATATTTATTTTTCACAAAAGAAATATAAGAATTCCAATTTTTTATTGGATTTATTTATTTTTGATGATAGTATGCATGATTTATCATTTTTCTGATAGAAACATGTATACTCATTTTATTGAAATAATTCAAATTATTGGATTAACATATATGACAGTTGTTGTCGTTAGACAAGAACGCGATCTTAATCAAATTCTAGATTTTCTCACAATAACCTTTTCAATATATTCCATATTCGGTATTATTGAATCGGTTTTTAAGTGGAATATTTTCGACACTTTATCGAACACAAAAGTTGTATATGAAAATGCAAATGAAATTCGATTTGGGCTCGCTCGCGCCCGCGGTGCATGCGATATTTCTATTACCAACGGAATGCTATTATCAATGATAGTCTGTCTAATAGCTTATAGAGGAATCAACACAAAGAAGCGTCGCTACCTAATCCCTTTTTTCATTGTTTTAATCAATTGTTTCCTTACCCTATCAAGAAGTATTTGGATAGAAGTATCGCTATCTTTACTATTAATATTTTTAAGCCTTTCAACCTATAAACAGATTCTTAATATAATAAGAATTATTTTTTCTGCAGTAATTTTACTCTTCTTTGCAAACTTTGCAATGCCACAAGTAATACAAAATCTCGGTAAAGTTTTTTACTCAATGTTTGATTCGATTATCTCTGTTATTTCGGGAACAAATAGCTCAGATATGCAGGGCGCTGGAGACCGATTTAGATTATGGAATTGGGTTTGGATTTCCGTAAAGGATTCTGCTACTTGGGGAAAGGGGTACACGGCAAACTTTTCTTATCCGGCACCTGAAGGTTATATTAAGAAATCTATCGAAGTCATGTGGCTATACGAGCTTTTTCATATCGGTTTAGTAGGTTTAGCATCGTATATTTTCTTACAAATTTCTTCCTTACTCTATTTGCTAAAAAATTTCTTTTTAAAGAAACGGAATGAAATTTTTTCATTTAATCTTCTGCTACTAATCATTAGTATCGCTTATATTATTGCCCAATTCTCCTGTTTTGCTTCGGAAGATCTGAGATTCTACTATTTCCTCCTTGGCCTTGGATTTGCATATAACAATTTACCAAATAATTTCACTAAGGCTTAATAAATCCCATTCTTAGAAAGGTATTTAATGCTTAATATCGGTATTATGGGTGGTCTTATTTCCAATCCCAATCTCGGTTGTGTGGCTTTAACCTATTCACTGTTGTCCGACCTTGAAAAAGTTTCCAAGAAAATGGGTCAAGAGTTCAGCTACACGATCTTTGAATTCGAGCACGATCCCAAGCTGTACACCCGGCTGCGTTCCTATCTGCATCTTCCGGACAATCGCCTTCGTTTCGTTCGCAATGGCTTCCTGTGGATGAAAGACTGGAAGTACGTTGTCAAAATGGTCTCCGTCAACCACCGGATGAGCAACGCAATCCGTTCCTGCGATGTCGTCATCGATCTAACTCAGGGCGACAGCTTCACCGACATCTACGGCGAGCGCCGATTCTACGAGCTGACACTCATCAAAGAAAAAGTCGAGAAGATGAGCGTCCCGTTGATTCTTGGTCCTCAGACGTACGGTCCCTTCAAGGACACCAAAGTTCGTGAGCTGGCCGGTAAGGTGATCGACCGGGCTCAGTGCGTGATTTCCCGCGATGAAAAGTCTCGCGATTATCTTTCCACATTCACAAACAAGAAGGTGGATGTCACGACTGATCTCGCGTTTGCCCTGCCATTTGACAAACCTGCCAAAAACAGCAACCGAATTAGGGTCGGCATCAATCCGTCAGGCCTTCTTTTCTCGAAGAAGACCGAGGGCACTCAACTCGCGGTGCCGCTGAAAACCGACTACGACCGTTATCTGGAAACGCTCGTCGAGCGTCTCCGCCACGATTCGCGATACGAAGTCCACCTCATCCCGCATGTCGGGGATGACGCCGTCGAAGACTTCAGGGGATTAGAAGGCGTGATCTGCCACGATCGGTTCGTTTCCCCCATCGACGCGAAAAACTGCATCGCCTCAATGGACGTGTTCGTGGGGTCGCGCATGCACGCCACAATCGCAGCATTCTCTTCGGGCGTTGCCACCATCCCGGCGGCATACAGCCGCAAATTCGCCGGATTATATGAAGCTCTTGGCTACGACCATGTGATCGATCTATGCGCACTCGATACGGATGCGGCGCTCGAATCCACGTTCGCGCTGATCGAAAGGCATCAAGCTCTGAAAGATGAAGTCGCCGCATGCATGGCGACGGTACAAGAGAAAAATGCCTATCTGGAGCAAATTCTGGAGCGTGAGCTCCGTGCCGTCAAACGGTAACGACAGGCGGGGATAAATGGCTACGTCAAGAAGCGAGTTTGTGGTCAAGAACGCGTCGGTCACCCTTGCCATGCAGGTGGTCAAGAACGTTCTCGCGTTCATCAGCAGGACCGTATTCGTGTACGTACTGGGCGCGGAATACTTGGGCGTCAACAGCCTGTTCACTGAGATCCTCACTGTTCTGTCGTTCGCGGAACTCGGCATCGGCAATGCGATGGTGTTCAGTCTGTACAAGCCCTTGGCCACCAAGAACATCGACAAGATCAAGTCCCTCATGCGCCTGTACGCCCGCTCGTATTGGGCGATTGGCATTGTGATCGCAGTACTGGGTGTATGCGTGATTCCGTTCCTGCCCTACATTGTGGGAGACGTGTCCTATGTGAAGGAAAACATCACACTGCTCTATCTGCTGTTCTTGCTCAACAGTGTGCTGTCATACTTCTTCGTCTACAAAAAATCCCTCATTATAGCAGACCAACGCAATTACATAGTAGACATCTATCAGCAGATCTTCTACGCCATTCAGGTGATCGCGCAATCCGTGTTCCTGATCATCACCCGGGCGTTCATCCCATATCTGTTGATCGTGGTGCTATGCACGTTCCTGAACAACTACTTCGTGGCCCGCAAAGCGGATAAGATGTACCCATACTTGCGCGACAGGAACGTAAAGCCCCTCGGCAAGACCGAAATCAAGGACATCGTCGCGAATATCAAGGCACTTGTTGTGTACAAGATTGGCGGCATCGCGCTTGAAAGTACAACGTCGATTTTTACTTCGATGCTCATCAACGTCGTTACCGTCGGCCTGTACAACAATTACAAAATGTTTGTGGACGTATTCCGCACCATCGGCAACCAGGTGATGAACTCCATCGTCGCCAGCGTCGGCAATCTCAACGCCGGAACTGAGGACGACAAGAAGGAACGGGTCTTCTACGAGATCTTCTATCTCAACGCATGGTTCTACGGTTTCGCCGCCATGGGACTGTACTATTTCACCTCTCCGCTGATCACAATCTGGCTGGGAGATTCGTATCTGATTGGAAACGGCGCCGTCGCCGCGGCATGCCTATACTTCTACATCTCGAACATGCATTACCCCTGCTACACCTATCGCACTACAGCCGGGTTGTTCGTGTTCGGCAAGTATGTGCCCATTGCAGCGGCCGTGATTAACCTTGGATTGGCTTTCGCACTCGGAAAGCTTTGGGGACTGACGGGCATTCTTCTTGCATCCTCCATAGCGCGTATACTGACCTACGAGATCGTTGATCCGATTATCATTTGCAAACGGATATTCAAGAAAAACGCCTTATACTATTTCGTTATATACGCAGTTACAGCTGCCTTAATAGTAGCAGATGGATATATTAGTTATTGGATCATACCTTTGTTACCTATTACAGGGTTAATAGGATTTATCGTAAAGATTGTAATCTTTTCAATATTCTTTAATACGATCTTTTTCGCGGCGACATTCCACACACAATCAGCACGTAGTCTAATTAATAGATTTAAAAGAATTCTTATTAAGAATACTAACCATGGAAGGCATAGGAAATAATATGAAAAAGCAACTAGGCAATATCAAACGCTCTATTCTCACCTATATAGATAAGAAAAAAAATCAGCATATTTTGCAGCAAGAAATTCAGTGGGATAATAAAGATAATATTAACACCATGATATTACTTCTTGCCCATTCATTGGAGAAAGGAATGGGGCTGCCAAACCCTAGGCCAGGCTTTGGACTTCAAAAAGCAAAGCGACTATTAGATCTTCTACAGGAATATCACGCTAATTCAACGACAACCGATACCTATGTTTTCACTGAAGGCGTGAGTATATTAGGAAAATATCTTGCCAGCACAGAAAATGACATTTCAGCATTAATACCACGCTACCAGCAACTTTCCAAATCCATTAAACAATTGCCTGCTGGCTTTGAAAATATCACTGATATGAATATGATATATAAAAATCTTGACACACAGCAAATATCATATTTCATTTCATCACGCCATAGCATTCGCCATTACCTGCAGCAGCCTGTACCAAAAGAAACATTACAAAGAGTTGTCGCTCTTGCAGAGCATGCACCTAGCGCCTGCAATAGACAGCCTGTATACGTTCACTACACAACTACCCCGAAGATAGTTCATAAAATCAACCAATTAATTCCTGGTAATAAGGGCTTTGAAAATGAAGTACCCAATTGGGCTCTAATCACGGCAGACCGTGATGCATTTGGACACATCGAACAATTGCAATGGTTTGTCAATGGCGGTATTTTTCTCTCTTACTTTGTAGAAGCATTGCATGCCTACCATATCGCAAGTTGCATTTTCCAAATCCCTGTCGCACACCCAAATGTGCCTAAATTGCGTCAACTTGCCAATATTCCGGATAATGAAGTAATTATCGCTGCAGTTGGTTTTGGAATCCCGGCTAAACACAATAAAGTATTAGCCACGGCAAGAAAACCTGTCAACGAAGTTCTAATTGAGATACCAACTAATTATATACACGACAGCGGTCACGTGGAGTAATACGATGACACAATTTGCACATTGCATATCACTTGGTTATTTTTGTTCCACTGCCATGGAACTAGAACGCTACGGCTTAAGGGATTGCTCTTCTCCATTTGATTGGTGCATCTCTCCATGGACCGGTGTGGAGCAATGTCTCGCCAACGGCTTTGATAAACTACTGGAACCTTCACTGCTTTATCAAAGCAAAAACGAGCCTTCACATTACAAAAACATTCGTTATGGTATTGAATTCTTCCATGATTTCAATAGCCATCGATCTTTGCAAGAACAATTGCCTGATATTCGAAGGAAATATCAGAGAAGATGCGATCGTTTTTTATCCAACATCTGCGAGCCTACTTTATTTATCAGGTATGTTGCAAGTGAACCTCGAATGAGTATTCGGAGCGACGGTTCATCCCTAACCGAAATGCAATATATTACATGCCATTCTCAAGAGATAATTAACATGATCAAATCCTTTAATATAAATAATAGACTTATACTGATCTCCGACACCCCGGCAATTACCCCCCCCCAACATACCCGTCTATCGCGTTCAGCGGGATCCAGATGATGTTGTTTCAAGGAAGCCAACGGATTCCAATCCAGATTTACGCCATCTCTTTGAATCCATTGATTTACCAAACAAAACCGAGAATATTATACGATACAACACCAAACAACATAACAAGACAAAGTTGACCACACGTATCAGAAAAAAGATTACATCGTTTTTTGAATCAAAGCAGCCTATATACACGCATATACATCAATATTAAACTTTCTATTAGAAATTTTGATGATGAATATCCAATACGGAGTCATGCTATGAAATATTTCTTTGTTCCATTAAATAATACTGATTCATTCTTTCTTACGAATACTTTTCCGCAGGGTACATTTACGACCATACCTCATATCAAACCACAAAAACATGGGTTATTTGCAAAGGAAAGTAAAATTGAGAAATTAAAAGATCGATTTCTAGATCTATCGTTTGCTTTTTCTGTTTTAAAGCAAACACATAATGATGATGTCGTTATTATTTGGATATTTGACTATGCTCCTCTTTTTTTCTTTGCAAATAAAATTTTAAATAAGCAAACCAAGCTCGTGGCATTAAATTTTTTGGATCATTCAACGGGCTGGAAAGCAAAGATTAAATCCTTATTATTCAATTTTATGTTCAATGATAAAGATTTCTATTTATCTGCAAATAATATGGAGTATTTGCAATCATGCGGATATAGAATCAATTGGGATCATACTTTCGAATTACAAGATTGCTCATATCTTTCAATGCCTACAAAAAGTTTTGATGTTGGCAATGGGGATATTTTCTGCGGCGGCAATATCAGAGATTGGAAAACATTCTTCCATGCGGCTTCGTTACTGTCTGATGTGCATTTTGTTGGAGTTGCGGGATCTAATTCTTTTGATCAGAATTTGCTAGCTAACAAACCCACCAACTTGGATATGCACTTTGATATCTCAATGTCAGAGTTCTACACGTTACTTGGCCAATCAAGTATTTCAGTCGTGCCAGTTCCAAATAATATCCCGAATGGTTTAACCGTTGTTTTTCAATCTGCTTCGCTGAATCGTCCCGTTATTGTTTCCGAAAATTCATCGCTCATCAAGCTAATTACTACTAATGGACTTAGGGGGGGGGTATTCTTATCCAACCGGCAATGCGGAAGCCCTCGCATCATCCATCCAAACTCTTTTGTCAAGCCCTGATAGACGTCGACTGCTTTCCCAAGACCTTGCCAAATGCATGCAAGCCCATTCGCCCCAAGCATATTCGCAGAAACTATATGATTATCTTTCTTCTCATTGCTAAAAGTTGGCTGCACAAATGTTTTGCCAGTATGAGAACATTTGATGTCTAAGATGCGTCCGAATACTTTGCCATATTTTCCGCTGGTTTGGAAATAAGGGGTTAAGAATCTTTCGACTTCACCTCGGTAAGCTTCGTTCAGACAGGCAGGAGACGGGACCATCGTAAAGCCATGCCCCAGGATGGAGGAGACTCCGACAGTAGCAACAACGACAGCATCATACATGCTACTGGCGCAGCCATTTTTTCATCTACGGGGCTTCGCCGGCAAGGCGAAGCCCCAGCGAGGAAACGACATATACGCCTTCCCTACCGTCTCCCGTCATACGGCTGCTCCACCTCCGGCATGACACGGCGGACGAATTCGGCCATACGAGGCACGGAAAACGCCACCTGACCATACCCGGCGGAATAGATCAATCCGTCGGCGATCAGGGAGGCGCGGGCACTGGCGGCGGATCCACGGCTGCGGAACCGCCGGGCCACATCGGCGGTGCGCACCGGCCCATCGGAGAGATCCGCCATGATGCGCAGGTACATTCGCCCGGCTTCGGTGGCCTTTTGCCAGCGGGACATGTACAAGCCATGATCCAACATCCGCAACGCCTCCGACTTGCCCTTGGCAACGGCGTCTTCGCCAATCGGATTGGAATCCGACGCATTCCATGTTGCTGCGCCGTAGGCCTGAATGAAGTATGGGTAGCCCTGGGACAAATCCACAAGCTGGCTTAATGAATCGTCACTGAATGGGCGGCCGCTATTGCGTGCCGGCTCTTGGAAGCCCTTCCGCGTGGAAATATCATCCAGCTTGTCGATCTCCCGATATTCGAACAGCCGCTCGGCATAGGACCGGGATTTGGCAAGAACACCGGGAAGATCCGGCAACCCGGCGCCAATGATGTAGAACGGCAGATTTTGTTGTCCCATTTCATGCTGAATGGTAATCAGATCCCCAAGCGGTCCATCATTCATCTCCTGCAACTCATCAACAAACAGGTACAGACCGGAATCCGCTTTCCTGAGCTCCCGGCAGATGCCCTCAATCAGCAATTGCAGACGATAAGACTCCGTGCGAAATGATTCTTTGCCTTTGAAATCTGCGCCGGCTTTGACGCCCATGAAGTCAAAGGAAATCGACTCCACATGTGAGAACACTCCGCCGACCTTTTCCCGCAGATCAGGCTTGCCAATGCGCGCGATAGACATTGGAATCTCGCGGAACAAGGCATCGTACGTTTTGCCGGCATCCGCGCTGGCTTCAATCTTGATGGTGGCCATATGCCTCTGCTCAGCAATGGACCGCATGCGCAGTAGGAGCACGGTTTTCCCTATGCCACGCAACCCGTACAGCATTATGCCCCTGTTGAGGAGCCTCAGTTTGGTACGTGCTGCCATACGGTCCATGAGCTCCAGTTCGCCGGTGCGCCCGACCAATGCCGGGGGTTGCAAACCGGCCCCCGGCATGAAGGGATTCAAAGCCTGCAAAGGTGTCTGCGATTCCATTATCCCTCCAAAATAACCTCAGATAACCTCAGATATGTATAGATAACCTTAGATATGTTCAGATATCTTAGCAAATTTTCCGTTGGTGTGAGAGGGCCTCGCCTTAGCGGACTGGCGCAGGATGATGGAAGAATCTCACCGTAACGACGGCATTCCGAGTACTACCGGTATCCGGATCTCACCCGCTAGACCCCATACGAGAACATGAGTCCAAATGAGGAAATGAAAACGGTCCAAATGAGGAAATAGAATTAAGCCAAATGAGGAAATGAAAACGGTCCAAATGAGGAAGTAAAGGTGGTGTTGTTATGGCAGCTTCCACAAAAAGACGGTATCTTCCCCGCATCTACGACGATCTACTGAGCAAGAGGCTCGCCGCCAAGGGCGCCGTTTTGGTTGAGGGCCCTAAATGGTGCGGGAAGACCACGACCTGTGAACAGATCGCAAAAAGCTCATTGTATATGGCCAATCCGGCAGCCCGGTCGCAGAACCTCCTCTTGGCCGAGACGCAGCCGTCTTTCCTTCTGGAAGGCGCAACTCCTCGTCTGATCGACGAATGGCAGCTGGCCCCTCAACTATGGGACGCAGTCAGATTCGAAGTGGATCAACGCAATGCGTTCGGACAGTTCATCCTCACCGGTTCCAGCGTTCCGCCCAATTTAGCTCAACTATCGCATACGGGCACGGGGCGAATCGCAAGGATGCGGATGCGGCCAATGAGCCTGTTCGAATCCGAAGATTCAACCGGCACCACATCGTTGCAAGCCTTGTTCAATGGCGAGATGCTACACCCGGCGCCGGCGGGAGCCACGGTGGAGCAACTGGCGTTCCTGCTGTGCAGAGGCGGCTGGCCAGGCGCCATCGGCATCAAACGTGAAGACATAGCGATTCAGCAGGCCGTGGATTACGTGGACGCCGTAGTGGAGTCCGATATCTCCCGTGTTGATGACGTAGAACGCGACCCACACCTGGCGCGACGTCTCATGCGTTCCTATGCCCGCATGGAATCCTCGCAGACATCCACCGCACAAATCACGGAGGACATCTCCGCCAACGACGATTCCGGTCCTTCCAACAAAACAGTGCAGTCATATATCAGGGCACTCGAGAAGATCTTCGTCATCGAAGATATGCCGGCTTGGAATCCGAATCTGAGGTCAAAAACGGCAATTCGGTCCGCAGACACACGCCATTTTGTGGATCCGTCGATCGCCGCAGCAGCCTTAGGTGTCAACGCCCGTGGCATATTGCAGGATCTTGAGACGTTTGGGCTCCTGTTCGAAGGCATGTGCGTGCGTGATCTGCGCGTGTATGCCGATGCGCTTGACGGGCAGGTATTCCATTACCGTGACAAAACAGGCCTCGAATGTGATGCCGTAATACATTTGCGCGACGGACGGTATGGGCTGATTGAGGTCAAACTCGGAGGAGATCGACTCATAGAGGAAGGAGCCGCCAACCTGCGCAAATTGGCACAGCGGATTGACACGAGCAGAATGCAGAATCCCAGTTTCCTCATGGTGCTCACCGGTACGGGCGCATACAGCTATACACGTAAGGATGGAGTACTGGTGGCGCCCATCACCACATTGCGGCCATAAAAGGCTGCGCATGCATTGGTTTGGAATAGAGGAAGGCCCGGGTGCCGTCGCTCCCCGAATAGGGAGCAGTGACGGCCCCGGGCCCTCTCATTTGCAAAACCGACGCGCTCAGGCCTTCTTGTGCTTCTTGCCGTCGGAGTTGGACTTGGCGGACGCGGCCTTGTCGTCGTCGGAGCCGTAATAGTAGTAGTACTCGTCCTTCTTCTTGTCGCCTTCGGCGAAGTTGAGGGAGACGCCGGCGGTTTCGATCTCGAGGGTCTTGAGCTCCTGCGCGGTGGTGCGCAGCTGCTTCTTTTCGGCCACACCGAGGCCCACCACGAGCAGCAGCTCGCCGCCTTCCTTCACGAACACGGCGGCGTCGTTGGCCACGCGCATGGGGGCCGTGTCGATGATCACGTGGTCGTAGTGGCCAGCCACCTGCGCGATAAGCGACTTCATGGCACGGGAGTTGAGCATGATGCTCGGGTTCATGGTCTGCTTGCCGGCGGGCAGCACGTGGAAGTTGGGCTTCCAGTAGCGCTGGATGGCGTCCTGGGCGGAGAGTTTGCCGGTGAGCAGATGGGTCAGGCCCACGCTGCCTTCGATGCCGAGCGCGCTGGCCACGGAGGGGCTGCGCACGTCGGCGTCGATGAGCAGCACGCTGCTGCCGGTCTCGGCAAACGCGGTGGCGAGGTTCACGCTGGTGGTGGTCTTGCCCTCGTGCTGGCTGGCGGAGGTGACCACGATCACATTGGACAGGTTATTCTCCGGCAGGGCGAAGGACAGGTTGGTGCGCAGACGGCGGATCTCCTCCGCCTCCGGGGACGCGGGCTTGGCGATGATCACCGGGGCCTTGCCGGAGAACGCGTCGCTGTTGGAGAAGGTGCCCAGCACCGGCACGTCGTTCAGGATGGCCTGCACGTCCGAGGACTGGCGCACGCGGCGGTCCAGCAGGTCCTTGACCACGGCGGCCACGACGCCGAGCACGATGCCGCCCACCAGACCGATGGCGAGGTTCATCTTGGTGTTCGGCGAGCTCGGGCTGGCCGGCACGTACGCCTGCTGCACGATCTGCAGGTTCACCGGGGAGACGATCTTCTCACCCTCGTCGCTGTACAGGGTGGTGGTGATCTGCTTCTGCAGGCTGGAGGCCACGCTGTTGGCGATGTTCGAGGCGCTCTTGGGATCGGTGTCCTCCACGCTGATCTCCACAAGCATGGTGTCCGTGGGGTTGGAGGCGGTGACCTGCTTGGCCAGATCATCCACGGTGATGTTGAGGCCCAGATCCGTGATGACCGGCTGCAGCACGGCCTCGGTCTTCACCAGCTCCGGGTAGGTGGCGATCTGCGACTCAATGTAATTCGCACCGGAGTTGAAGGCGTTCGCGTTCGTGTCCTGCGCGCTGCTGCCCTTGTACGTGGCCAGCAGCTGGGCGGACGCCGTGTACTGGGGGGTGCGGGTGAACGTGTAGCCCGCCACTGCGGCGAACACCACCACGAGGGTGACGACCGCGGTGATGACATGCTTTTTGATGGCCCCGAGGACGTCAATGGTGATGACGTCGTTCTCGGCGTTTTCGGTGGTAGCCAAAACTTAACTCCATTCCTCATACCCGGGCAGTTAGGGGGAACCTCATCCGCCCCAAGTTCTTTCCTTAGTCTACCGTCTGTCCCGTGCCTTCTAATTCAGCAAGGGGGTTTGACGCAAAACCATCTCATCGTCCGCGGCCACGGTGGGCGACGTGACCACGTGGATCGTGGCCTCGAAGGACTCCCCCGGCTGCAGCGTGACGCCTTTGACGCCAACGGTCAGGTCGTTGTGCACGGCGATGCTGTCGTAGTTGCCGTCGCCCACGCCGGATCCGGCGAACTGCCAGTCCACCAGTCGGCCGCCGGCCGGAGCATACGTGTATGTGACCGTGTCGATCTCGCCGTGGCGGTTTGCACCCTGCTCGTCGAAGCCGAGCACGTCCTGAGGGATCGTCTTCACCGCATTCGGATCGACCGTGTTCGTGAGCTTGATGTGCACGGTATACTGCTTGGCGCCGGACGGATAGGTCTGGTCGTACTCGTAGCTCACCTCGCGCTTCAGGTACCAGTCCATCTTGCCCATGGTGCCGTCGTTGAAGTACACGCCGGTGACGGGCTTGCTGGGGTTGGTGATGAGCGTGCCGGAGATGGCGGTGCCGTCGAGCTGCTGCTGCTCGTCCTCGTGGGCGCTCCACAGGTAGACGTGGCCGTTGGTCACGGAATCCTGCACGGCCTTGACGAGCCCGGCATTGTTGCCGCCGGCGGACGTGATGAGATGGTTGAAGATGCTCGTGGCGGCGGACGAGAAGAACGCGTCCTGCGCGGCGCCGGTCAGCTTGGTGACGTAGGTGTCGTGCAGCAAAGCCTGCACGGTGTTCTGCCCGTCGAGCTGCGAGCCGTCGGCCAGGGTGACCGGGCCGGTGGTGCCGAGCAGGCTTTGCAGGAACACCGGATCGATGCTGATCACGCCGTCCACGGTCTGGTTGTTGAGATTCTTCCACATGGCGGCGGCGATCTCGGCCGCGCGCGAGAAGTCCGGGGTGAAGTCCGGATCCTGCTGGTAGGTGGCCATCTTCTCGGTGAAGAGCGACTTCTCTTCGGCGGTGAGCTGCACCACGGGGGAACCGGGCACCGGGGGAACCTGCGCCGGGCTGAACGTGCCCATGGTCAGCTTGCCGCCGTCCACGGTGAGCACGCCCCACGAGCCGAAAATGCCGCCGGTGGCGCGCAGCTCGGCGTTGTTCTGCGCGATGACCAGATAATTGCGCACTTTGCCGTCGTTCGGCGCGCTGCCGCTGCCCAGATCGAACATGGCGGGCATGAGGTTGGCCACGCGGGTGCCGAGATCCACGGTGGACGCGAGGTCGGCGAACTTGGCCTTGGCGGAAGCCAACGCGTCCGTGATCTGCGGGATGTTGGTGCCGGAGACGTTGCCGAACTTCACGTTGGCGTCGGCGATCACCTTGTTGGCGGCAGTGAGGTTGCCGGCCACGGAGGCCATGCTGCCCAGGTCCACGGCGCCGTCGTGGATGCCGATCTGACTCAGGTTCAAGCCGTCCACGGAACTGGCGAGCTTGGGCAGGGCGTTGTTGCTCACGTCCTCGAGGATGTCCACGGTCTGGCGCACGGCCTTCACGTCCGAGCCGTAGTGCGGGATCAGCGTGGCGAGGGCCCACACGGGGCTGCTGGTCTGCCGGTAGGTGGCGTCGATGTGGGCGCTGAACTGCTCGATGCTGGCCTTGGCCGCGGCGGTGTCTCCGCTCATGACCTGCGACTGGATGCCGGACGCCTGCGCGACGGCGGCCTCCACCTCGTTTTTGGCCTTGAGCGCGCTGACCGCGAACCAGCCGACGAGCGCGGCGAGCAGCACGACGAACACAAGCACGCCGATGAAGATGCGGCGACGGCGCTTGCGGCGCTTGATGCGGCGGATGTGCTCGGGGCTCATGCGGCGGCGATGGGAATGATGCTCGGCGGCCGCAGTGTCCGCGGCCAGTATGGCGGGATCGATGTCCGGCTGGACGATCGGGGTGGCGTCGTCGATGTGCTCCACGTAGGCGTCCTCACTTGCCGGGCCATCTGCGGGGGCGTTCGCCGCGGTCTCGGGTGCCCCGGACGAAGACGTATCGGCGGCGGCCACGGCCACGGGCGCGGCGGGGATGGACGCCGCACCGACAAGCGGCGAAGCGGCAGAAGCATTGCCCGCATTGTCCGTTGCCGGTTCGAACGACACCGGGGGCACGGGCGGTACCGGCGCAATCGGCGGCAGGGACGGTACCACGGGCTTGGATGACGCCGAGCGCGCGGACGGCGCGGATTGCGCGGGCGGAGCGGGCGGCTGCGGCGGGTCGAGCGGAGAGGCGGAACCGGCGTTCGTGGGATCGGTGGGATCGGTCATTATCAGTAGGCTCCCTTATGGCTCAGCACGGCGCCGACGGTACGGAACAGGAAGACGATGTCCCCCAGCACGCTCCAGTTCTGCACGTAGGCCACGTCCAGCGCCTCGCTCTCCTCGGCGGACAGGTCGGAGCGACCGGACACCTGCCACGGGCCGGTGATGCCGGGCTTGACGAGCATGCGCGTGGCGTACACCTGATTGTAGCGGGCGTACTCCTCCGGCAGCGGCGGGCGCGGGCCCACGGCGGACATATCCCCCCTGAACACATTGAGGAACTGCGGCAGCTCGTCGATGGAGAAGCGGCGGATGAAATGGCCCACCGGGGTGATGCGCGGATCGTTCTTCATCTTGAAGATGAAGCGGTCGGACTGGCCGGTCTCCGCGGCAAGCTTCTTCTTGAGCTCGTCGGCGTTGACCACCATGGAACGGAACTTGAACATCCTGAACGGCTTGCCACGAAGGCCGATGCGCGTCTGGGTGTAGAACACCGGGCCGCCGTCCGTCGCCTTGATGGCGATGGCCACCGGGATGGTGATCCACGCCGAAAGGATGATGGCCAGCGAGGAGATGACAATGTCGAACACGCGCTTGAAGAACGCGTTGAACGGCGTGTACTGGGACAGGCGCTGCGTGATGATCGTGGTGCCCTGGATGGAGCGCACCTGCAGCTCGTGGTTGCCGGTGTCCGCGGCGGAGGCGAGCATGGCCACTTCCAAGCCGAGGCTCTCCATGCGCACGGAGAAGGTGTTGTAGTTCTCCGAGTAGCGGGTGATGACATCGCACACCATCACGGTCTGCGCGCCCGCGTCCACGAACCGCTCGGCCAGCTCGTGGTCCTCGTAGTCGATGACGGGCAGGGAGCTTCCCCAGTTCTTCATCACCTGCGCGTCCAGCTCGTTGAGGCTTTCCGCATCCGTAAGCGGACGGATCAGGCCGCTTTCCTCGTGCACGTGGATGGGGCACACGGCCACCGGACGGTAGTTGAGTTGACGGCGCTGGGCCAGAAAATGCAGCATGCGGCCAATGCCCGTGGGCGAACCGACCAGCACGGTGGCGTACGCATATGCGCCCTTCTGCCGGCTGCCGGTGATCACGCGGCGGGTGATGATGCGCTCCACGGCCGTGAGCAGCCATGCGCTCACCACGGCCATGGTAAGCGAGACGAGCGTGAGCTCGAATCCGAAGATGAAGTTGAGCGCGCACTGGATCACCCAGCACACCACCATGCCCTTGATGAGCAGCATGTTGAGCTGGTAGCCGTCGCCCATCACGTGACGGTGGTACACGCCCACCGTGCGCAGCGACCACACCCACAGCGCGGCGCATATGAGCAGGTACACGGACACGTCCATGGAGAAGAACAGACGGGATGAATAAAAGGAGTAAGACTCGTCGCGCAGCAGCAGCACGGTCGCGCCGGCGATCACGTACATGGCGGCGTCCGTGAGTCCGAGGGCCATATTGAGGAACAGTCGCCAGTACTGGACGCTGTTCATCTGATGGGATATCTGACGGCCCAGCGAGCGGCGTCGGTCATTCCCGCCCCGGGCGGAGCCCTCCGGTTCCCGCACCTGCGCCTCACGCGCTGCCTGGTCGCTCGTCAACGCCATTGCAGTGTGCCCTTCTTTACTACAGTTCTCATCTTCGGCTCTTGCCTCTTCTTATGCACTATACCCCTTGCGGAGCAACCCCATACACCCTATATCACGCAGTTGCCCCCGTATGGTTACGCCGCGATTCCATACCGGTTCGAGTTCCGAGAGTTCATCGTGCATTCATCTCCACGGGTGCGGATAGGCTTTCCGCGTACCAAGATTCGAAGGCGATGATCGAATGGCGAAACGGATGAAGGAACGACAGCGGCTTTCCAGCGACGAATCGTACGTGGACGGGCACCTGACCCGTGCGGCGTTCGTCTCGCTGGCCATCCTCACCTTCATCACGTTCGTCGGCAACTTCACGCAGCTGCAGCTGAGCGCCGCACTGCCCACCATCGTGTCCGAGTTCAACATCTCCGTGACCACCGGACAGTGGCTCACGTCCATCTTCCAGCTCGTGATGGGCGTGATGGTCCCGCTCACCGCATTCCTCACCCGGCGGTTCTCCACCCGGCAGATCGTCATCGTCTCCATGACGGTGTTCACGGTCGGATCCGCGCTGGCGTGGATCGGCTCGTCGTTCCTGCTCGTGCTGCTCGGCCGTCTGCTCGAGGCCGTGGGCACCGGCGTGATGTGGCCCGTGCTGCAGATCACCGTATTCTCCATCTACCCGCTCTCCCGCCGCGGCATGGCCATGGGCACGGTGGGCATGGCCATGAGCGTGGCCCCGGCGCTCGGCCCCACCATCGGCGGCATGCAGACCGACATGTTCGGATGGCGGTCCATATTCCTCACGCTCACCGTAATCGGCGTGGCATGCCTGATCATGGCGGCGCTGTGGCTGCGCGACTTCGGCGAGAACGACGCCGACGCGAAGGCCGATTTCTTCTCCGTGGCGCTGTCCGTGTTCGGCTTCGGCGGGCTCATGTTCGGCTTCACCAACATCGAGGCGTTCCCGGCGTCGCACCCAATGGTGTGGCTGTCGATGCTCGTGGGCGTGGTGGGCATCGTGTGGTTCGTGGCGAGGCAGGTGCGCGGGGCGCGGCGGTATGAGGCGGCTGGCAGTCTTGACGGTTCTGCCAATTCCAACGTGCAGCCGCCGCTGCTGGACCTCGGCGTGCTCAAGAACCGCAGCTTCACCACCGGCACCATCTGCGCGGCGCTGAGCTTCTTCGCGTTCAGCTCGATCATGGTGATCATGCCGCTGTACATCCAGGACGACCGCGGCTTCTCCGCCACCATCAGCGGCCTCGTGATGATGCCCGGCGCGTTCGGCATGTGCATCTCGCAGTACTACGGCGGCAAGCTGCTCGACCGGCTCGGCGCGCGGCCCGTGGCACTCACCGGCACGATCATCCTGCTGTTCGGCACCATCATGATGAGCCTCATCGGCACGGACACGTGGATCTGGTGGATCTCCATCTGGCAGTTCGTGCGGCAGATCGGCATGGGCTTCATCATCATGCCCATCACCACATGGTCGCTCAATTGCCTCGAACCGTCGGAGGTCTCGGCCGGCTCCGCGGTCACCAATACCGTGCGGCAGATCGCCGGCGCGGTGGGCGCGCCCGTGCTTGTGATCCTCATGGAGACGCTGAGCCGGCTGCGCATGCAGTCCAACGGCGGCGACAAGATCCTCGCCTCGATCTTCGGCACCGAGTGGACGCTGCGCGTAAGCGCATTTCTGGTGTTCGTGCAGCTGCTCATCGTGGTGTTCGGCGTGCGCGGCGACGGGGCCGGCTCCACCCGCGACGCCGTGGCACGCGCGAAGGCCCGGGCGCGCGCTTAATAATCTTTTTTAATCTTTTTGCCGCAAAAGTTGCATATTCGAGCGCTTCACGGTGCTGTCAAGGCTTCGGAACGCTCGAATATGCAACTTTTGCGGCAGGACAGTTGCGTACGTGGATAAACGGGCGAGCGACACGCCCAAAACACGCAAGCGGGGGGCACGTTCGCGCACAATGCCCGCTTCGGCTTTACCCACCCGCGGACCAGCGCTTAGCGTTTCGATATGAGGCGGAGCAACAAACTGGAACGGGCGCTGGCGGAGGCGGAACGGGCGCAAACGTGCCTGTGGACGCGCGATCGGGCATTGAAGCGCGTCATAGACGGGCGGCTGGCATGCGGGGAACTGCTCGCCGTCCGTGACGACCTGTTCGTGCGGCCATCCTACTGGGCATCGCTCACCTACTGGCAGCGCATCATGCACATGCTGCGCGCGGTGGCCGAGCGGCGCCCCGACTGGCCGCTCTGCCAGATCAGCGCCGCGGCCGTCTGGAGGCTGCACGGCACCTACACGATGCACGACCGCGTGCACGTCGCCGTCGATGACCGCACATGCACCCGCAACCGGTCCTACTTCCGATTCCACCATCTCAAGGACGCACGCGCCGAGATCCGGGACGGCATCCTCGTCACGTCGCTCATGCAGACCGTGTTCGACTGCATCCGCACGCTGCGGTTCCCGCCCGCACTGGCCATCTGCGACGCGGCGATGCGACTATACGGTCTCGCGCGCGACGAATTGGCCACGTTCATCGACGAACGCGCAGGGCACAAGGGCGTCGAGCAGGCACGGCTGGTAGCCTCGCATGCCGATCCGAGAAGCGAGAACGGCGGCGAATCCATCGCGCGGGCGTGGATGCTCATCTGGGGATACGAGCCGCCGGAGCTGCAGTATGAGATCGTCGATCCCGTCAGCCGGCGTCTCTGGCGCACCGACTTCAAATGGACCCGCCACGACGGCGCGACCATCATCGGGGAGCTGGACGGGCGGGAGAAGTACGTGAATCCGGACATGATCAAGGGCGCGGACGCCATCGACACCATTCTCGCGGAGAAGGAGCGCGAGGGCGACCTGCGGCTGTTGGGCAACACGGTCTTCGTGCGCTTTACGTTCAACGAGGTCGTCCATGCTCCCGAATTGGTGCGGCGCAGGCTCGACCTCGCCGGCGTGCCACGGGCCGCGGAACCGCTGCGGCTGCTCCGCCGGCGCCATCGCCGCTGATGCCCGCGTCAAAAGTTGCACATTCGGGCGTAAATGGGCTCCAAATGGGTGCGTACACGCTCGAATATGCAACTTTTGGCGAAGAGGTGCGAGGCGAACCGGTTCGAGTACAATGGCGTGCATAATCGGACCGTGGATCGGCAAGGGAGGTGGTCGCAATGGTGGGCATGCGCGACGTGGCACGCAAGGCAGGGGTGTCGCTGAGCACGGTGTCGCTGGTGGTCAACGGCAACGGGTACGTGTCGGCGGAGATGCGCGAGAAGGTGCAGGCCGCCATGAAGACGCTCAACTACGTGCCCAACGAGCTGGCGCGCAACCTGTACCATGACCGCACCAACGTGGTCGGGGCGATCGTGCCGACCATCCGCCACCCGTTCTTCGCCACGCTCGTCGCGGGCCTGCAGGGGCAGCTGTTCGAGGCCGGATACCGCACGATCATCTGCTCGACGGCCGACATGGGCTCCGGCGAGGACCGATACGTGGACATGCTGCGCCGGCACATGATGGACGGCATGATCATGATGGGCCACACCACGCATCCGGCCGACTACTGGACGTCCATCCAGCGGCCGATCGTCGCGTTCGACCGCTATTTGGGCGCGTCCATCCCGTCCATCGGATCCGACCACGAGCAGGGCGGCGAGCTCGCGGCCACCATGTTCGCGCTCACCGGCGTGCGGCACGTGGTGGAGATCGGCGGACCGCGGTCACAGTACAACGACCTGCTGTCGTCCGCGATGACGGGCGCCGACGGCCACTCGGACGGCCACGCCACGTCGATCACGGACCTGGACGGCATCGGCGGCAACACCACGTTCCCCCCGATCCGCTACCACCTCGCGTTCGAGCGCACGCTGGACCTCGCGGGCATCCGCTGGGACTATCTGGAGGTGCAGGATGTGGCCGACTTCTCCGAATTCGAGGCCGTGGCCCGAACGGCGTTCGAGCGGTTCCCCGAGGCGGATGCGATCGTGGCGCCGGACATGGCCGCCGCGTTCTGCGTGCAGGAGGCGCTGCGCCGGGGCGTGCGAGTGCCGGACCACATGCAGATCATGGCCTACGACGGCACGTATGTGACGGATCTGGCGGGCATGCGCATCACGTCGATCCTGCAGGACTTCGAAACGATCACCGACACGGTCGCGCGCCGCATGATCACGGAGATGCACGGTTCCGACGAGGGCTCCGGCGAGACGGCGGACGCGGACGTCCACGGCCCGGCCGGCATGGTGGCCGATCTGGTGCCCATGCAGGTCAAGCTCGGCGAGACCACGCGCATGACCGACGCGGTACACCAGCTGCTCTTCGGCCCGGACTCGGTGCCGGCGCAGACGGACTGACCATCCGATACCGTCCAAAAGTTGCAGATTCGTGCGTATACGGGGCGTTCAACCGTCCATTCGCGCACGGATCTGCAACTTTTGGACGGTGTTGGATGGCGGTTTAGGGCTCGCGGTAGGCTGATCAGCGGTTTAATCCTTACATGCAAGGCATACACACGGCTGCGGAGGTGCATCATGCCTGGAATCGTGTTGATCGGCGCACAGTGGGGCGATGAGGGCAAAGGCAAGGCCACGGACCTCATGGGCACCAAGATGGACTACGTCGCCCGCTTCAACGGCGGCAACAACGCCGGACACACGGTGGTGGTCGGCGACGAGACGTACGCCCTGCACCTGCTGCCCTCCGGCATCATCTCCCCCACCGTCACCCCGGTGATCGGCAACGGCGTGGTGGTGGACGTCGAGGTGCTCTTCCAGGAGATCGACGGCCTGCAGAGCCGCGGCGTGGACTGCTCCCGCCTGCTGGTGAGCGAGGCCGCGCACATCATCGCCCCGTACCACCGCGTGATCGACAAAGTGACCGAGCGCTTCCTCGGCAAGCACAAGATCGGCACCACCGGCCGCGGCATCGGCCCGGCGTACGCGGACAAGATCAACCGCGTGGGCATCCGCGTGCACGACCTGTTCAACGCCGACCACCTGCACGACAAGGTGGAAGCCAGCCTGCACCAGAAGAACCAGATGCTCGTCAAGCTGTACAACCGCCGCCCGATCGACGTGGACCAAACCACCGACGAGCTGCTGCGTCTGGGCGAGCGCCTCAAGCCGTACGTGGCCAACACGTCGCTGATCCTCAACAAGGCGCTCGACGAGGGCAAGACCGTGCTGTTCGAGGGCGGCCAGGCCACCATGCTCGACGTGGACCACGGCACCTACCCGTTCGTCACCTCCTCCAACCCGACCGCCGGTGGCGCCTGCACGGGCACCGGCGTGGGCCCGACCAAGATCGACCGCGTGATCGGCGTGGCCAAGGCGTACGTGACCCGCGTGGGCGAGGGCCCGTTCCCCACCGAGCAGTTCGGCGAGGAGGGCGACTGGCTGCGCGCGCAGGGCCACGAGTACGGCGTGACCACGGGCCGTCCGCGCCGCTGCGGCTGGTTCGACGCGGTGGTGACCCGCTACGCCTCGCAGGTCAACGGGCTCACGGACATCGTGCTCACCAAGCTCGACGTGCTCACCGGCCTCAAGGAGATCCCGATCTGCGTGGCCTACGAGGTCGAGAACGCGGACGGCACCGTGACCCGCTACGACGACATGCCGACCGATCAGGCCGCGTTCGCCGCCGCCAAGCCGGTCTACGAGACCATGCCGGGCTGGGACGAGGACATCTCCAAGGTCCACGACTTCAACGATCTGCCCGCCACCTGCCAGGCGTACGTGAAGCGCCTCGAGGAGATCAGCAACTGCCGCATCTCCGTGATCGGCACCGGCCCGCAGCGTGACCACATCATTCAGATCCATTCCCTGATCGACTAAGCGTTGAACCGCCGGATGCCCAGCGTCCGGCGGTTTTTGGCTTTTGGACCATTCACTTCGCTACAGAGGCACCGGTACGCCCATGAACACACCACATCCCGATTACGACGACGCGCCCACGCAGACCACCATCACCCCCGCGGTGCAGGTGGTGCGACCGCTCATGCAAGGCAACCCCGACCGCAGCGAGCCGCTGATGGACCCTATGCTGTATCTGGTGGTGTTTCTGGGCGGCTGCCTGGGCACGGGCATGCGCTACGGCCTGAGTCTGCTCATCCCGCGCCCGGCGGCGGAAACGGGCTTCTTCTCGGCCTTCCACACGGCCACGTTCGTGGCGAACATGTTCGCGTGCTTCATCTTCGCATGCCTGACCGCGGCCATGGGACAGGCCAAGTGGATTCCGGCGCGGCGGCGCGAGCTCGCCAACCGCGGCATCGGCATGGGTATGTGCGGCGGCTTCTCCACGCTGAGCGCGCTCGTGATCGAGGAGCTGCTCAACTGGCGCGGCGGCAACTTCTGGGGCGTGGCGTTCTACGAGGTCATGAGCTTCGCGTGCGGCCTCGCGCTGGCGTACGCGGGCACGCGGCTGGGATTGACGCTGACCGGCCCGACGCGGGCGCGCAACGGTCGGACCGCCGCCGAAACGACGGGCGACATTCCGATCACCATGGAGGACGCCGACGCGGCGGCGGACGCGTTTTTGGCGGCTCATCCCGCGGATGCAGTGGCGGATTCGGGGACGACGGGCACGGCGGCTTCCGAGAGGAATGCGACCGCCGGTGTGACCGTCGGCGCTGCATCCGCCGGGGCAGCCGCCGTCAAGGCAGCCACGTTTGCGCCGCCGGAATCCGGGCCCGTGGCGGAGGCGCCGACCGAAGTGTTCGCCATGACGCCGAGGCGAGGGCATGGCATTGGCGGGACCGCCCCCGACGTGAACGATCCCGCCGATGAGGCGGGCGAAAACCCCGCGGCGACGGCGAATCCGCTGCCGGCGCTGGTGTTCCCGTCGTTTGGGACGGATGACGCCGCCGGCAAGGCCGAGAAAGTTGAGGAACCGGGAGAGGACGCCGGTCCGGTTACGGCGGAGATTCCGGAAGTGAGCGAGACTCCGGAAACCGGAAATCCGAACGGAGACGGCCGGGACACCGACGAGGATGAATCCTTCGGCGCCGCTCCGGCGGAATCCACACCGACCGGCTCCGCGCAGGCTGATGCCGGTCAGGCGCATTCCGCTCAGGATGATGAGGCCGAGACGGCCCGTTCCACGCGGAACGGGCATACGGAGGCGGCGGGTTCCGAGCCCGTTCAGAGCACTGAAACGCCAGTCGGTCTTTCCGTCGCGGGTCAGGCAGCAGTCGAAGAGACTGCCATCACGGACAACGGCGGCGACGGTGACGATCAGCCGGGTATGGGGATGCTGGGCATTCCCGCGCCGGAAGAGCCGGCCGGGTCTCAGCCGTCCGGAGAACCGTCGTCCGACGCCACAACCGCCGAGGCAATCCCCGGGCATGAAAGCGAACCCGAGCCCGAAGGCGAACCGTCCCAAGAGGCGAAACCGGAGCCGGAACCGGCCAAGCCCGAGCCGGTGATCATCCCGCACATCGTCGGCGAGGCCGGCGACGACGCGCCGAGCTTCGGGCGCATCGTGACCGCGGTCAACGAGCGGCGCAAGGAAGAAGAGGAGGCGGAACGATGATCGTATTCCTCGGCGTCTGCGTCTGCGGCGGTCTGGGAGCCATGGCGCGCTTCGTGCTCACAGTGTCGATCAAGCAGCAGTGGAAGGGCGACTTCCCGCTGGCCACGTTCATCATCAACCTCATCGCCACGTTCTGCGCGGGACTTGCGGCGGGCGCGGCCGCGCATCTGGCCGTCACGAACCCCACGTACCTGCTGTTCGTGACGGGTTTCCTCGGCGGCTTCTCCACGTTCTCCACCGCGATCAACGAAATCGTCACGCTGGCCCGCGGCGGCAAGCGCGGCATGGCGGGCGCCTATCTGGCCGCGACCATGCTGGCGCCGCTGGTGTGCGTCACGCTCGGCTGGACGCTCATCGGCGCGGTGCTGTAACGCGGTGCTGTAACGCGGCGTCATAGCGCGGTGCCATATACACCCGCGTCATAGGCACGGCAGAGGGGAATATTACCCCCTCGCACGGCGGGCCGGACCGGGATGGTCCATAGAATATGAGCGGATAGAAAGGTGGTCAGTTGGCCGGGAACAACGAAGAGAACGACGCCAGCATGGAACATCTGCTGGAGGGTGTTTCGGACGACGAACGGGGAGACGTTCAGGAGCTGGACTTCAACGGCAGCGCATACGGTCCGCGTCCGGGCAGGAAGCCCGTCAAGCGAGGCGCGGGCAAGATCGTGGCGATCGTGCTGGTGGTGATCATCGCCATCGCGGGCCTTGGCGGAGGCGGCGGCTGGTACTGGTGGAACAACCTGCGCCGCTACCCCGTGATCATCGACGGGCAGGTCGTGAACATCCTCAACGGCCAGTCGATCAAGACCATCCTCGAAGACAACGCCTACTTCGGCAAGACCCCGGGCCGGCTCATTTCCGTGAGCGGCAAGGTGATCGACGGGCAGGTTGGCAATCCGGTCGAGGTGGCCGTCAACGGCACCACCGTGCCCGAGGAGCAGCTCGCGTCCACGCATCTGAAGGAGCAGGACGAGGTGACGCTCACCAACGGCACCGACAAGGACGAGGAGCACGAAACCAAGACCGAGACGATCCCGCACGGCAAGAAGGCCACGAACATCGTCACCGGAGGCATCATCCAGCTGCATCTGCCCGGCTCCGACGGCACCAAGGAGACGTGGGTCGGCAAGGTGTCCGGCGAGACCGTGGACAAGGGCGTGACCAAGGAGCCCGTGGACGAGCAGACCACCGCGCTCACGCCGAAGCCGCCGGCGGACAAGAAGGTCATCGCGCTCACGTTCGACGACGGCCCGAGCCAGTACACGGCCCCGATGCTCGACATCTTCAAGGAGAAGGGCATCCATGTGACGTTCTTCAACATCGGCTCGCAGTCGGCGGAGATGAAGGACGTGGTCAAGCGCATGGTGGACGAGGGTCACGAGGTGGGCAGCCACTCGAACACCCACCCGTTCCTGCCGAAGCTCAGCGACGACGCGATCCGCTCCGAGCTCACCGCCGGATTCGGCGGCTTGGAGCAGGCCGGCGTGACCTCGCGCATGTTCCGCTCCCCCTACGGCGCGTTCACCAACAAGGACTGGGATCGCGTGGGCGACATGCTCTCCACCAACGTGCTGTGGGACATCGACACGCTCGACTGGAAGATGCCGGGCGCGCAGGCCATCCACGACACGGTGCTCAAGGAGGCGCACAACGGCGCCATCGCGCTGATGCACACCGGCGGCGGCAACCGCGAGCAGGACGTGGAGGCGCTGCCGAGCATCATCGACGACCTCAAGGCGCAGGGCTACGAATTCGTGACCGTGAGCGAGCTCATGGCCATGGACCAGCAGCAGCGCTTCCCCGACTGGGCCATCAAGGGCGAGCTGCCGCCGTCGCAGCAGTGATCGCGATGCTCGCAATGATACGGAACGAGGGCGCGGCTCTCGTGTGATGCAAGTGGAGGCTCCCGTGCTTCGTCATGGGAGCCTCCACTTTTTCTCATCCATTGCATTAAGCCGACGATGTCGCACGAATATGCGGCAAGCGATGGGGGGCTTCGCGCGCCTATTTGCATAGTGTGCAGCACTTTTGCAGGGGCATGAACACCTATCTGCGTTCTGTGCAGCACTTGGTCATGCGCCACTGCCGGATCGATGCCATTTCGACCCCAAAATGATGCATATGTGAAGCATTTTGCAGCCTGATGGCGGGAGGGACTGCTGCACAGAACGCAGATAGGTGTCCGCGCAGGCCAGAAAGTGCTGCACACTATGCAGATGGGCGCAGCATGTTGGCGCATGCGGGAATCCGCAACTGCCGTGCGCGATCCCGCGGAATTGTTCTCATCATGCTCTCAGCGCGTTGTCGTCATGTTGTCGAGACGCCCCTTGCATGCCCCTCAAGGCATGAGAAAAGCCCGAAAATACGCGGAATTGCAACGAAAACAGATGGAGCGGATGACGGGAGTCGAACCCGCCTTTAAAGCTTGGGAAGCTTTCGTTCTACCGATGAACTACATCCGCAGATGAACTCGCGCGATGACGCGAACACACAAATATTCACTGTACCACATACGTAAGGGTCATGGCCGCCAAACAGCGCAAAATGAGCCCGGCGCCGCAGGAATCGCAAGGCGCGTAGGATGGGCCCGGAAGGAGGGACGCGCATGCCATACCGGATTGCGGTCTGCGACGACAGCGACGTGGACGCCGCATACGTACGGTCACTGGTCGAACGGTGGGCGGAGAACCGCAGCACCGGCAACAGCAACCGCGACGGCAACGGCAACGCCAGCGACGGCGTCACGGTCGAGACGTTCCCCTCCGCCGAGCGGTTCCTGACCCGCTACGAGGAGCGCAGGGACTTCGACATCCTGCTGCTGGACATCGAAATGGGCGGTCCCGGCTCGATGGACGGCGTGGAGCTGGCGAAGGCCGTGCGGCGTGCGGAAGACGACGGCCATGGCGAAGACGACGGCACAGGGCATGCGCAGATCGTGTTCATCACCGGCTACTCCGACTACATCGCCGAAGGGTACGACGTGGAGGCGCTGCACTACCTCATGAAGCCCGTGAACGAGCGCAAGCTGTTCGCAGTGCTCGATCGGGCCGCGCAACACCTGCACCAAGGCGGCCGCTGCCTGACCCTGCAATGCGCGGACGGCGTGGCGCGCGTACCGCTGGAGACGATTCGCTACCTCGACGTGCGGCAGAACTACGTCACCGTACATGCGGGACGCGAGTACACGGTCAAACGGCCGCTCAGCGAGTTCGAACATGATCTGGGACCGGGGTTCTTCCGCGCGGGACGCGGGCTGATCGTGAACCTGCGGCGAATCCGGCGCGTGACCAGGTCGGCGGTGGAGCTCACGGACGGAACCGCGTTGCGGCTGCCGCGAGGGGCGTACGAGCCGCTGAACCGCGCGATCATCGAACGGACATGAGAGGGGCGACGATGAAATTTCCGCGACTGTTCGGACGTGGCAGGACGAACAAGGCGCTGGCCGCATACCAGCGCGAGCTGGTGGACACGCACTACCGCGAGGTGGAGAACATGTACCGCCAGATGCGCGTGTGGCGGCACGACTACCGCAATCACATCCAGACGCTCAAGGTGCTGGCGGCGGACGGCAACATGGACGCGATCCGTAAATATCTGGATGGGCTCGACACCGAGCTCAGGGAGCTGGACACGCCCATCAAGTCCGGCAACGCTATGGCCGACGCGATCCTGAACAGCAAGGTGTCGCTGGCGAAGGCGCGCGGGATCGACGTGCGCGTGGACGCCCGCATTCCCATCAGGCTCAGGATTTCCGAGCTGGACCTGTGCTGCGTGCTGGGCAATCTGTTCGACAATGCGATCGAGGCGAACGCGCCCCTGCCCGAGTCCGACCGCATGATCCGCGTGTACATGGACATGAAGGGCACGCAGCTGTACATCTCGTTCACCAACGCCGCGCCGGCCGTGAAGAAGCGCAAGGTGGGCGGGCTGTTCCGCACCACCAAACGCGGCGGGGGCCACGGATTCGGGCTGGTGAGCGTCGACCGGATCGTGGAGGACGCCGGCGGGTACCTGAGCCGCAATTCGGAGTCCGGCGCGTTCACCACGGAGATTCTGCTGCCGCAGGGGTGACCGCGCGACACGCCGAGGCATGCCGTCCGCCGTGCAATTCGTCCCCGAATTTGCGCGTTTCGTCCCCACGGAGCCTCATGGACGCCGATTCTGCGGTACAACCAAGCGTGGCGATCGCAAGGGCGACGGAAAGGGGACGCATGGAACGGGAACGCACCCACGCTTCGGATGAGACACGGCGCTCGGGAAAGACAAAATACGGGCTGTGGAGCAACACGCGTTTCATGTTGGACGCCGCGTGGCATACGGCATGGACGGTGCCGTTCGTCGCGGCCGTCATGGCGCTGACGGCCGCGGGAACCACGCTCACCGAATTGTTCGTCGCGCCGGTGGTCCTGCATCGCATCGAGGTTCATGCGTCGCTGGGCGGCATGCTGCTTGATATAGCGGCGTTCGCCGCGGGGCTGGTGGCGCTTGCGGCGGTGCATGACTATTTCGACCAGATCTCGTTTTCCGGCAACGTCGAGGTGCGCGTTTCCATCGTCAAGCGCATCGGGCTGAAGGCCTCCGGCACCGCCTACGCCAATATGTTGGACGCCGATTTCAACGCGCTGGAGGAGAAGAGCTACCGCAACTGCAGCGGCAACGACGCGGCCACGGAGAAATTCTGGCGCACATGGACGGAGATCCTCACCAACGTGTTCGGATTCGTGGCGTACCTGTTCGTGCTGGCGAACCTCAGCATATGGATGATCCTGCTCGTGATCGTCACTGCGGGTGTCGGATATGCGGCGGCCAAGCGGATCAACGAGTGGGGCTACCGGCATCGCGAGGAGGAACGGGCCAGACTCAAGCGCTACACCTATCTCAATGACGTGTTCGGCAAGCGCGAGTACGCGAAGGACATGCGCATCCTCAACCTGCGCCCGTGGATTCTGGAACTGCGGAACAGGGCGTTCCGGGCATTGCTGGCGTTCTATGCCCGGCGTGAGGCCAACAATCTGTGGGCGAATGTGATCGATGTGGCGCTTGCCTTTGCGCGCAACGGGATCGCGTACGCGTACCTGATCCGCCTCACCCTCGCGCAGGGCCTGACGGCCTCCGAGTTCCTGCTCTACTTCACGGCGGTGAGCGGGTTCGGCATGTGGGTGACCGGCATCCTCGACCAGTTCGCGGAACTGAACAAGGAAAGCCTGGAGCTCTCCCAGATCCGCGAGTTCCTCGACTGGCCCGAACCCTATGCGTTCGAGGATGGCGAACCCCTGAAACGCAGGCCCGGCCACGCGTACCGGATCACCCTGGAGCACGTGTCGTTCCGATACCCGGGCGCCGACCGGGACACGCTGCACGACGTCAGCTTGGACATCCGCCCGGGCGAGCGGCTCGCGGTCGTGGGCCTGAACGGGGCGGGCAAGACCACGCTCGTCAAGCTCGTCTGCGGCCTGCTGGACCCGACTTCCGGACGCGTCCTTGTGGACGGCGTGGACGTGCGCCAATACGACCGGCGGGACTATTACGCGCTGTTCTCCGCCGTGTTCCAGGATTTTTCCGTGTTGGACTCCACGGTCGCGCAGAACGTGGCCCAGCGCGTGGACGGGATCGACCGGGCGCGCGTGGAGGCGTGCCTCGGGGAGGCGGGGCTCATGGACGCGGTGGGCCGGCTGCCGGGCGGGGTGGACGCGCATATGGGCCGCGGCGTGTACGAGGACGGCGTGGAATTGTCGGGCGGGCAGACGCAGCGGCTCATGCTGGCGCGCGCACTGTACAAGGACGCGCCGGTATTGGTGCTGGACGAGCCGACGGCGGCGTTGGACCCGATCGCGGAGGACGACGTGTACCGGCATTACGCGCGCATGACCGCGGGGCGCACGTCGGTGTTCATTTCGCATCGTCTGGCGTCGACGCGGTTCTGCGACCGGATCGTGTTCCTTGCCGGCGGGCGGATCGCGGAGGAGGGCACGCACGAGTCCCTGCTCGCCATGGGCGGCGGGTACGCGCGATTGTTCGAAGTGCAGAGCAAGTACTACCGGGACGACATGAACGCGGCTGCGGCTGGGGACGCGGTTGCGGGTGACGACGGCCGCAGCAAAGGAAGTCAGTGATGGCGAGTGAGGAATCAGCGATGAAGAACGAGACTTCGCAGGACGACGCGCAGGTGACCGTCGGACGGGCTTGGCGCTTGGAATGGCGGGCGCTGCGCCTGTGCTGGCGGCTGCGTCCCGCATGGTTCGTGGCGACGGTCGGCGATGCGCTGATGAAGGCCGCGCTGCCCTACGCCACGATCTGGTTCTCCGCGCGCCTCATCGACGAGCTCGCCGGCGCGCGCGACCCGGCCCGACTGCGCATGTGGGTGCTCCTCATCCTCGCGGTCGGCGCCGCGCTCGGCTTGGCCGCGGCCGTGTTCGCCCGGTGGAGGGACGCCGAGGACGAGGCGATGGAACTCGTCGCACGGCAGCAAGTGACGGCGGACAAGCTGTCCACGGTGGACTTCCCGATCCTCGACGATCAGCGCACGTCCGACGTGGTGGCGCACATCCTGCAAAGCGACCGCATGGCCGGCAAAGGGCTGCGCAACGTGACGCTGACCTTCGGCCGGGCGTTGCCGGGCATATTCCAAATCACAGGCGGCGCGGCGCTTTCCGTGGGACTGTTCACGTCCCCGGTGCCGGGCACGCCGGACGCGGGATGGCTGGTCGCGCTCAATCATCCGATGGCTGGCGCGGCGCTGTTCGCTCTGCTGATCGCCGATGTGGCGCTGTCGTCGCTGTGCTACGCCAAGTCCAGCATGGTGTGGTTCCGGTTCGACGACATGGGCCGGTTCGGCAACCGCGTGTTCCGGTCCTTCGGTCTGCTGTTCCGCGACCGCCGGCGCGCGCTGGACCTGCGCATGTACCGGCAGTACGAACGGGTGGCCCTGCCGTTCTGGAAGACGAACAACACGTTCGGCGTCCACGCGAAGTCGTACCGCATGATCACGCGCGTCATGGGCCCGTTGGCCGCGCTTTCGGCGGGCGTCTCCGCATTGCCGGTCGGCGTCATCTACGCGTTCGTGTGTCTCAAGGCGTGGGGCGGGGCGTTCGGCGTGGGCGCGGTCACCCAATATGTTGGCGCGATCACCACCATGTTCGCCGGCGTGCACACGGTGCTGAACCAAGCCGGCGAGATACGCGCCAACGGTCCGTTCCTGCAGCGCCTGTTCGCCTTCCTCGACACCCCGAACACCATGTACCAAGGCACACTCACCACCGAGAAGCGCTCCGACCGCGAATACGACGTGGAGTTCCGCGACGTGTCCTTCCGCTACCCCGGCGCCCCCGAAGGCGTCTGGGCCCTGAGGCACGCGAACGTGAAGTTCCGCGTCGGCTCACGGCTCGCGGTCGTCGGCGAGAACGGGAGCGGCAAGACCACGTTCATCAAGCTCCTGTGCCGCCTCTACGACCCGACCGAGGGCCAGATCCTGCTCAACGGGATCGACGTGCGCAAATACCGGTACGACGAGTACATGCGCATCTTCGCCGTCGTGTTCCAGGACTTCCGGCTTCTCGCCCTCCCGTTGGGCCAGAACGTCGCCGGAAGCGCGTCCTACGACCCCGCGCTGGCGGCCCGCTGTCTGCGGGACGCGGACTTCGGGGAGCGGTTCGCCTCGCTCCCGCACGGGCTGGACACGTTCCTGTACCGCGAGCTCGACCCGGACGGCGTGGAGATCTCCGGCGGGGAGGCGCAGAAGATCGCGATCGCCCGCGCCTTGTACCGGGACGCGCCGTTCATCGTGCTCGACGAGCCGACCGCGGCGCTGGACCCGGTCGCGGAGGCGGAGATCTACGAACGGTTCGACCGGATCGCCTTGGACCGGACGGCGGTGTACATCAGCCACCGGCTGTCGTCGTGCCGGTTCTGCGACGAGGTCGCGGTGTTCGACCACGGGCGGATCGTGCAGACGGGAACGCACGATCAGCTGGTCGCGGACCGGTCGGGCAAGTACTACGAGCTCTGGCACGCGCAGGCACAATACTACGCGTGAAGGTGAAGCCCTCGAATCAACCACCCGGCGGGCGCAACGCGATTTGACACGAGACTCGACGCGAGGCTACCGCGCGTACTGGGAATAAGAGGGCTGGACGTACGGCTGCTGGACGCCCGCCGGACCGCCCTGCAGTTGCGCGGCGGCCATCTCCTGACTCATCTGCATAAGGCGGGCGATGCGCTCGGAAGTCGGCGGGTGCGTGGAGAACAGACGGCTAAACCCGTCGCCGCGGAACGGATTGGCGATCATCATGGCGGAGGCCGACTGGGTGCCGGCGGTCTGACGCATCGGCTCCGCGTTGATGCCGGTCTCAATTCGGTTGAGCGCCGAGGCGAGGGCCATCGGGTCTCCGGTGAGCATGCTGCCGTCCTCGTCGGCGTCGAATTCGCGCGTGCGACTGATGGCCAGCTGGATGAGCGAGGCCCCCAGCGGCGCCAGAATCGAGCTCACCAGCACGCCGATCAGGCCCAGACCGCCGCCGTTGTTGCGGTCGTCGCGCCCGTTGCCCAGATACATGAGCGAGTAGCCGAGGTACGTGATCACCGTGGCCATGGCGGAGGCGACCGCGGAGGTGAGGATATCGTGGTTGTAGACGTGCATGAGCTCATGCCCGAGCACGCCGCGCAGTTCGCGCTCGTTGAGGATGCGCAGGATGCCCTGCGTGCAGCACACGGCGGCGTGGTTCTCGTTGCGGCCGGTGGCGAAGGCGTTGGGGCTCATGGTGGGGGCGACGTAGATGCGCGGCATCGGGCGGCCGGCGCGGGCGGACAGTTCGCGCACGATGCAGTACAGTTCGGGGGCTTCGGCCTCGGACACCTCGCGCGCGCCCATGGACGCGATGGCGATGCGGTCGGAGAACCAGTAGGACAGAAACGTGGTGGCGAGGCCGATGACGATGTACACGCCCAGCGTGCCGCGGCTGCCGCCGGTGGTCCACCAAATCAGCATGATGATGGCCCACATCAGCCCAAATAGCAGCGTGGTTTTCAGCCCGTTGAAGTGGCCGTGCACGCGCAACTGCCCTGTCTGCCCATTCATGGTTTCAAGGCTAGGGAACTACGCTGTGATTTTTCTGAACGTTGCCTAGAGGTGCCTTGAATATGGCAAACTCCCCCGTTTGCAGGGGGAGTTTGCCGTTGCATGCGGCCGCTCACGTCTCAGGCGTGAGCCAGCTCGCGCATCTGGTCGGGCTCGATGACCTTCTTGTGCTCGCGCCCCTCCTTGGCGCCCTCGGCGCGCTCGAAGGCGTCGACCTTCTTCCAGCCGGCGAAGTCGATCGGCTTGATGCCGCGCTCCGCGAGCAGGCGGTCGATGGACTCCGGGTCGCGGTCCGGCGCCACGCGGCCGCCCTCGGCGGCCTTGGCCAGGTCCTCGAGCATGTTGGTCACGATGGCGAGCGCGTCGGACTTGGTGGAGCCGATCAGGCCCACCGGACCGCGCTTGGCCCAGCCGGTCGCGTACAGGCGTTCGCGGATTTCGCCGCCGTCGGGCTCGGTGGTGATGCGGCCGTCGCCATTCGCGTTGGCGAGGTGCGCGCCCTTGGCGTCGTACGCGATGCCGGGCGCCTCGGCGGGCTGGTAGCCGATCGCGTGGTACACGGCCTCGACCGGGTAGTCGTCGAACTCGCCGGTGCGGTGCATCTTGCCGTCGGCGCCGGTTTCGGTGCGCTCAACGCGGATGGCCGTCACCTTGCCGTCCTCGCCCAGAATCTCGGTGGGCGCGGAGTTGAAGTGCACGTAGTACTTGCGGTCGGCCGGATTGCCCTCGAAGTCGACGTCGCCGTCGTCCTCCATGTCCTCGGCCATCTCGCGGATGGTGTACAGCTCCTCGACCATCTGGCGGGTGAGCTTGTCCTTCTGGGCCACCTCGATGGTGTCGTCGTCCAGCTCGAAGTCGTCCTCGTTGATGATGAGCTGCACGCCCGGCAGCTTCTCCATCTCGCGCAGCTCCTGCACGCTGAACTTGGCCTGGGCCACGCCGCGGCGGATGAACAGGTGCAGCTCCTTGGCCTTGTTGGACTGGATGCCGGCGTACACGTTGTCCGGGATGTCGGTCTTGGCCTTGAGGTCGTCGGCGTTGCGCATGAGTTCGCGCGCCACGTCCATGGCCACGTTGCCGCCGCCGATCACGGCGACCTTCTCGGCGGTGAGCGGCCACTCGCGGGCGCCCGTGGGGTAGCCGTCGTACCATTCGACGAACTTGGCGGCGCCGTACACGCCGTCGAGGTCCGCGCCGGGGATGCGCAGCGGCTTGTCCTTGACGGCGCCGGTGGCGAACAGCACGGCGTCGTAGCGGGCGAGCAGGTCCTCGAGGGTCACGTCCTTGCCGAACTCCACGTCGCAGTAGAGGTGGATGTCCGGGTTGTCGAGGGTCTTCTCGAGCGCGTCGGCGATGAACTTGATGGACGGGTGGTCGGGGGCCACGCCGTAGCGGACCAGGCCGAACGGCACGGGCAGCTTTTCGAACAGGTCGATGCGGGCCTGCGTGCCGAGGCCGAGGCCCTCGCCGAGCTTCTTGAGCTGGCGCAGGAAGATGTCGGAGGAGTAGACGCCGGCCGGACCGGCGCCGATAACGGCGATGCGAAGTTCAGTATTCACGGATTCAGTCACGCGTAACAGCCTATCGCAACCCGGCGGATCGCGGAAGAGGGAGGAAGCGGCGGAAACGCAAGCCATCTGCGTTCGTGGGGGTAGATTACGGACCTTGCGGGCAGGCATCTGCACTCGCGGGAAACCGCACCTTCGCCGCATCGCCGTAAAAGCGCACAATATCGGCGCAGCGATGGGCATAACCGCCAGTGAGCGCCGCACGGAGTTACACCCCCCACTCCCCCCACCCACCCCCCCCACACAACCGACCCAACACCCCCCCCCAAACTAACCACCACCATACGCTCCAAACTGTATCATATAATCAACACACATGCAACCAGACCCAAAGACACATAACCTGGAACATGCTACGTGGCGTACAAGCTGACCAAAACAAGACGTCACACCCCAGACGCACAACACACCCAAA
>NZ_WBSN01000021.1 GCF_009299475.1 Bifidobacterium avesanii
CGGGCTCGGCCGACTTGGCGAGCTCGGCCGGCGCGACGGGCGGCTCGGATTCGGCGACGGGCGCGATGGCCTCGGTGGGCGCGGATTCCTTCTCGACGTGCTGCGGCACGGACTGCGCCAGCGCCGCGAGCGAATCGCTGACGACCGGCGCGGACTGCACCGGCGGGACGGGCTGTGCGGGAGCCTGGGCGGGAGCGGCTGCCGGCGCGATCGGCACGGACACGGACGGCGCATTCTTCGGCGACGGGATGGGCACGATCGGCTCCGGCACGACGGGAGCGGGGGCTTCGGGCGCGGACTTGGGCGCGAAGATCGAGTGCTCTGCGGAGGCGAGCTGGTCGAACGAGTCCATGGCGCGCTGCGCGTCCGCGTTCGGCTGGCCGGACGGCGTGAACAGCGGCGGGATCACCTGCGTCTCCTGCGCGGCGGAGGAAGCCTGGTCGGAGGCGGTCTGGAGCTGCCGGGACTCGGCGGACTGCGGCGCGAACGACGGGGCCTCGGGAGCCGCAGGGGCGACCGGAGTCGCAACCGGGGCGGGAGGCGTCGGCAGGACCGGGGCCGGGGCTGGCGCGGACGCCGCAGCGGAGGATGCGGAAGCGGGCGACTCGGCGGTCGCGTAGTCGCTCACGCGGGCGAAGGACTCCAGACGGGACAGCAGCTGCACCGCCACGTCGAGGTAGTAGTCCACGGCGCGCTCGTCATAGCCGCGCTTGCCCTTGCGCTGAGTGAAGATCACGTTGGCGACGCGGCTGGCGGTCACGTCGAGCAGCTCCTTGGAATCCGCCGGCAGGGCGCCCTGCTCCCCCAGCGTGCTGGACGCCTTGGCGATCACCTGGTCGACCACACGGTCCACCTGCTTGCGGTCGTACGACGGGTGTTTGCCCTGCCCGTCCTTGAAACGGTGCTTCGGCGCGCGGCGGTAATGGGCCTCGAGCGCGTTGAGCATCTCCTCGCTGCGCACCCGGAACGGCACGCGGCCGCCGTGCGCGAGCTCCCATGACGTGTGCTTGTCCACCACGGCGCGCTCCAGACGGGACAGCGCCGCGTCCACCTGCGCGATCGCATAGCCGTCCTTCACCAGATCGAAGGAGACGGACTGGATGTCGTGCTGGGTCAGCTGCGGCTGCTCGCTCTCGTACAGGGCGTGCGCGCGCGCCAGAAACTCATCCACCTGGGCGACGTCGTATCCCAACTTGCGCTTGCCCGCCCGGGCGATGACGGGACCTTGACCGTTGGCGGCGGACTGCTGGGACATGGGACATACCTCCTGTGATGAGGGATTACACTGCATCTCACCTTACGTGACCAACGCGACGCATGCCAAGCCCCGCCGCGCGCCGGACGCGCCGTTTGGCCGCAACATGCGTTACGCTTGTGCGTTGCGGGCGATTAGCTCAGTTGGTTAGAGCGCCACCTTTACACGGTGGACGTCGGGGGTTCGAGTCCCTCATCGCCCACGCATTCACGAAGATCCGGTTGGAACGGACGTTTTGGCGCCTCAAATCGTCCATTTCAACCGGGTCTTCGGCGTTATTCGCCCTCGGGCCGCTCGCCGTCTCCGCCGGCTTCGCCGTCCTTGCCGGAGTCGTCGCCGTGCTCCTCGTCGAGGAGCTTGCTCAGTTCGGCGTCCCAGTCGACCGTGCCGGACGTGGCGGAGCCGTTCGCGGCGGGGCCGTTCGCGTTCCCGGACCCGTCGGCGCCGGTCCCGGCCGAAGCGCCGGCAGCGCCGGCAGCCACACCGAAAGCACCGGAGGCACCGGCGGAGCCGGCCGAGCCCGCACCCGCGTCGGACTCCTCGATGGCGGGCAGCAGGTCGGGGTGCGACCAGCGCGCGTCGCGGCCCTCGGTGCCCTCCGCGGCGGTGAGGCGCTCCCACACGGCGGCGGCCTCGCGCTGGCGCTTGGGGTGCAGGTCGAGGCCCAGCAGCGACTCGAAGGTCTGCTCGGCGGGGCCTCCCACGGCGCGCTCGCGGCGCAGCATCTCGCGCAGCTGCTCAATGTGCGGGATGTGGGCCATGCCGGCGCGCCACACCACGCAGTCCACCCAGCCCTCCACGGTGGCGAGCAGGGTCTCCACGCCGGCGAGCGCCTCGCGCTGCTCCTCGGTGTCCGCGATGCCCACCTTGGCGATGTTCACCGCGTCGGCGATCGACTCGGGGTTCATGTCCTGCGCCTCGCGCAGCTGCTGCTCCATGGCGTCCAGATCGATGCGGATGCCGCGCGCGTACTTGCCGATCAGCGCCTCGAAGCGCGGCATGAGCCACGGCACGGAGGCGAACAGGCGGGCGTGCGCGGTCTCCTGCAGGGCGAGGAAGGCCAGCACCTCGCGCCGGGGGATGTCCAGCGAATCGGCGTAGGCGTTGACGTTCTGGATGATCAGGCCGCCCGCCGGGTTGCCGAGCAACGCGATGCCCTGGTCGAAGCTGCCGCGCACCTCGCCGGACAGCGCGCCGGCGGCCTGACCGAGCTGCATGGCGTACGACGTGTTGCCGAGCAGGCGCATGAGCTGGCCGGGGTCCTTCATGGAATCGGGGATCGGGATGGGCACCGGGCCAGCGAACATGCCGGAGATCTCGCCGCCGAGCATGCCGCCCAGCCGCTCGGAGATCACGGAGGCGAGCGCATCGCCCATGGACTGCACCACCGGGGCCGCGAAGGCCGCCCACGCCTCGATCGTGCCGTTCACCCAGTCGGCGCGCGTGAGCACCTGCGCCTCGCCGGGCGCCGGATCCATCTCGCACACGGAGTCGAGCCACAGGTTCGCCTCGCTCAGCGCGCGGCGGGCCGACTGTCCCTCCTCGGCGCTCACGATCGTCTCCGCGTCGCCGCCGTTCACCTTGCCGAGCGCGAGGGAGCGGGCCAGCTTGACGTTGATCGGCCCCTCCTCCACGGTGCGCTGCATGTCGCCCATGGTGTTGAGCCCTCCGGCGCCCAGCGCCTGGATGAGCGACTGCACCTCGCTGGGCTTGGGCAGGCCGTCCTTGCCCTGACTCATGATCTGCTCCCTCAGCGGCGCGGGCAGCTGGGAGAACTGCTGCCACGCCATCTCGCCCTCCACGGGTCCGAAGCATTCGATGAGCCACTGGCGAATCTCGTTTTCTTCCATGCCAGTCATTCTAGTGAGCCCCGCCGAACGCTCCACCGGCGGCGAACGGCCCTCCTACACTAGGGAGACATGACAGACCTGAGGAACCTCATGACCGCCCGAGTCCGGCACGTCCGCGCATGGGCCCGCTCGCGCACCCCGCTCTTCAAGCTGGGGGCCGCCGGCGTGGTCCTGTGCGTCGTGGCGCTCGTGCTGCCCAGTCCGTACGTGATCGAGCGGCCGGGCCCCACGGCGGACGTGCTCGGCGAGTCGGGGGGCGCGCCGATCATCGCGATCACCGGCGCGGACACGCACCCGGACACGGGCAAACTGCTGCTCACCACGGTCAACGCGTCCGGCATGCCCGGCTACCCCGCGCTCAACGCGGAGGCGCTGTGGGGGTGGTTCAGCCCCGGGCAGATCGTCATGCCGCGCGAGGCGTTCGTGCCGTCCGGCCAGACCGCCGAGGAGTACAAGGAGCAGACCGAGCGGCAGATGACCGGCTCGCAGGATTCGGCCGCCGCCGCGGCGCTTGCGTTCCTCAAGGCCCGCGGCGTGGACACGGACGGGGTGACGGTGAGCATGCACGTGGACGACATCGGCGGCCCGTCGGCCGGCATGATGTACGCGCTCGGCGTGATCGACAAGCTCACCGAGGCGCAGGAGACCGGGGGGCTGACCGTGGCCGGCACCGGCACGATCGACGCGGACGGCAAGGTGGGCGCGATCGGCGGCATCCAGCTCAAGATGATCGCCGCCAAGCGCGACGGTGCCTCGTGGTTCCTCGCCCCGAAGGACAACTGCTCGTCCGTGGTGGGCCACGTGCCCGCCGGCCTCACCGACGTGGCGGTCTCCACGCTCGGGGAGGCGTACGACGCGCTCACGGCGATCGGCGAGGGGCGGGGCGGCGACCTGCCGCGCTGCACGGCGCAGTGACCGCACGGGGACGACGGACCCGCGGGGACGGCAGAGGCACGGCGGCGACACACTCAGCAAGCCACATGTCGGATGTGTTACAAGGCAGTTCGCCAAGTGTTGTTATGCTGTTTGACGTGACTGAAACGGCATCCCAGAAAGCGGAAGAATTCGGTTTTCATCCCGGCGACATCATTCAGGAGTGGCTGTGGGATGATGACGTGGACGACGCCATCCGAGCGAGCATCGAGGATCTGACCGGCGAGGAGCTGGTGGACGAGGACTACGGCTCGTCGGTGGACGGCGTCATCATCTGGTGGCGCGACGGCGACGACGAGGACGAACTGTCCGACACGATCGTCGACGCCACGGGGGTGCTCGACGAATCCGGCCCGCTGTGGGTCCTCACCCCGAAGCCCGGCCGCCCCGGCGCGGCGAGCTCCAGCACCGTGCAGAACGCCGCGAAGACCGCGGGCATGAACGCCGCGACGCCGCTGACGGTCAGCCCCGACTGGAACGGCATCCGCCTGCGCGCCTTCGGCAAGGGCAAGTAAGTCCCGGATTTTCCCCGCGCGCCCGCCCGCTACCGCTGCAGGAAGCGGCTGGGCGCGCGCTGCATGGCCGCGTATCCGTCCTTGGACGCGGCGAACGAGAGCTGCAGCGTCCGCTCAGCGCGCGTCACGCCCACGTACATGAGCCGCCGCTCCTCCTCCAGCGCATCCCCCGGCGCGGGCGAGCCGAACGGCAGCAGCCCCTCCGAGCATCCCACGATGCACACGTGCGGGAATTCGAGGCCCTTGGCCGCGTGGATGGTGGACACTGTGACCGTACCCGCCGTCAGATCCTCCTTGAGGCTCTCCACGCTCAGCGACTGCGCCTGCCATCCGGCGTCCGTGCGCACGCGGTAGCCCAGGCCGGCCTCCTTGAGCGCGGCGCACACGAGCGCCTGCTGCGCGTTGATGCGCGTCAGGACCGCGCAGTCCGCCGGCTTGGCGCCCCTTTCGATGAGCTTTTTGAACCGCGAGGCCACGCCGCGCGCCTCGTCCGCGTCGCTCTCGTAGCGCAGCGCCGTCACGCGCGGTCCGGCCGGCCCCTCCTGCCCGGAGGTCAGTTTGATGTATCCGGCGCGCTCGGGGCTCGCGGCGAGCACGCGGTTGGCGTAGCGCACCACGGACGCGGTGGAGCGGTAGTCGACGTTGAGCGTCACGTCCGCGGCGAGCGGCCGGAATTCGTCGGCGAACGAGCGCAGGTAGTAGCTCGTGGCCCCGGCGAACGAGTAGATGGTCTGGGCGGCGTCGCCCACCACGCACACGTTGCGGTTGTCCCCCAGCCACAAGCGCATGAGCCGGTGCTGCAGGGGCGAGACGTCCTGGTACTCGTCCACGGTGAGCCATCCGATGCGCCGGCGGATCGCGGCGGACGCCTCCTTGAGCTCCGGATCCTCCAGCAGATGGCAGACCATGAGCAGGATGTCGTTGAAGTCGATCTGGTTGCGCGCGGTCTTGTCCGCCTCGTACGCCGAGATGAGGTCGGCCATGCGGGCGGGGTCGAGGCCGGCCGGGGGTTCGCGGTGCGTGGCCGCGCACACGCGCACGTAGTCGTCCGGGCTCACGAGCGAGACCTTGGTCCAGCCGATCTCCGCCTCGAGGTCGCGCACGGCGAGCGGTTCGGGTTCGCCGGAGCCGGTCACGCGCGCGTAGGCGGAGGCGATGAGCGGGCGGTGGTCCGATTGCAGGTCCGGGAACGGCGCCTCGGTCACGTTCGCCCACACGCGGTTGAGCTGGTGCAGGGCCGCGGAGTGGAACGTGGCCGCGGTCACGCCCTCGACGCCCAGCCGCTCGATGCGCGAGCGCATCTCCTCGGCGGCCTTCACGGAGAACGTGACGGCGAGCACGCGGGACGGATCCCAGTCGCCGCGCGCGCAGGCGTGGGCGATGCGCCGCGTGATGGTGCGCGTCTTGCCCGCGCCGGCGCCCGCCACGATGCGCACCGGCCCGTCGATCGACGTGGCGGCCTCGCGCTGCGCGTCGTCCAGGGACTCCAGAATCCGTTCGCTTTGATCGTTCACACCACCATTGTGTCAGTTTTCCTGCCCGGCGTGGGCGGTGTGATGTATTACTGTTGAAATGTGACGTTTTCTAGCAATTACACGTTGGCCGCGCTGGCTTCCGCGGCCGCGCCCGGACTGGCCGTAGCCGGCGTGCGGGATGGTAACGAGGCCAGCGCCTCCGACGCCGCGCTCGGCATCAGCCGCGCGGTGATTCAGGACAACGCCGGACGCCTGTACGACGTGGTCGCCGCCGAGGGAGACAAGGCCAAGCGGCGCGTGAGGGAACGCGTCGTGGCGGCCCGCACGCTCGGACGCGCCAAGGAGCCGGCCGGGCTGAGCTTCGCCGTGGAGCGCGTGCTCAAATACGTGACCGGCGAGGGCGACGACAACCCGACCGACGGCGCGGCGCTCGTGATCCTGCAGCACCGCGAGGGCGTCGCCAAGCCGCTGGACACGCTCACCGTGGACGAATGCTCGTCCGTGGGCACCGCGATCGGCGCCATCCACCGCATGCGCGGCACGTTCCTCATGGACGAGGCCTACCCGGCGTACACCACCCGGCAGATCCACGACCAGCTCGTCGCGTGGATCGAACGCCTCAAGCGCGCCGGCCACGTGCCCGCCGAGATCACGACCAGCTGGTCGCGCATCATCGCCACGGACGGCATGTGGGACTTCGCCACCTGCCCGGTGCACGGCGGGTTCGAGGACGGCGACCTGCTGTTCGACCGTTCCGGGCTCACGGCCGTCTACCACTGGCAGAGCATGCAGATCAACGATCCGGCGCGCGATCTGGCGTGGATCTTCGCCAAGCTCGACGACCGCCACCGCAACGCCGTGATCGCCGCGTACGGGCGCATGATGGGCTCCAAGCTCGACGATCTGATCATGCTGCGCGCCAACCTGTGGCTGCAGATGGAGCAGGTGGGCGATTTCGTGAGCGCCATCGACCGCGCGGACAACGCGAAGATCATCCAGTTCAAGGCACAGGTGGAGCGGCTGGCGCACCAGCTCATCATGATGTCCGCCGCGTCCGGGGAGCCGTCCTCCCCCGCGCCCGCCCCGACCGACCGGTCCGCGGGCGACGACCGCCACCCGTCCACGATCACCGTGGGCACGCTGCTGCACGAGGACAGTCGGACTCGCGCGCCCGACAGCGAGATCCGCCCGCGCACCCCGCGCGTGCCCACCATGCCGGACGTGCCCGTGGCCAACGTGTTCAACGATCCGACCGAGATCGTCACGCCGGACAGCGAGACCGCGACGATCGTGCTGCCCGCGCAGTCGTTCACGGCGGACGCCACCGGCATCAGCGGCAAGATCGCCAAGGTGGACGGCCCGGCGGCTGGTTCCGACACCTCCACCGGCACGTCCACCGCAACCGCCGCGGCCGCCGCGGCCACCGCCACGCCCAAAGCGTAAATCCGCCGCCCGCGGAACAATGGGCGCGGAAAACCGATAACGTCAACAACCATCAGCACACACAGATTGCGAGGAAACACCATGGATATCGAACTGGGCGTCCAGAACGTGGCCCGTCCCGTCACCTTCAGCACCGAAGCCGGCGCCGACGAGGTGGGCGCGGCCATCGACAAGGCCATCGCCGAGGGCCGGCCGATCGACCTGACCGACGACAAGGGCCGCCGCATCATCGTGCCGGCCGCCGCGCTCGGCTACGCGATCATCGGCTCCGAAACCAAGCACGCCGTGGGCTTCGGCGCCCTCGACGCCTGATTTCGGCGTCATTCCCGCTTCACGTCACCCCGGACGAGGACCCTTCGCCCGGGGTGACGTCATTTCACCAGCGTGATGGCGCCGCGGCGCACGATCTCGCGCACCGTGTCGTCGTCCGTCACGTTCTCCCCCAGCCGGTTCGGCTTGCCCGCGCCGTGCCAGTCCGAACCTCCCGTGACCAGCAGGCCCCGGCGTTCGCAGATCGCCAGCAGACGACGGCGCTGCTCCGGCGAATTGTCGCGGTGCCGCACCTCAAGGCCGTCGAGCCCCTCGTCCACGAGCGCCTCGATCTGGTCGTCGCTCAGCAGCACCGGATTGCGCTGCTCGGCGCCCGCATGCGCCACGATCACCACTCCCCCGGCCAGTCCCACGGCCCGCACCACCTCGTGCGTGGTCGGCGACGGCGTGGGAATGTAGTACGGGCTGGCCGCGGACACCGCCTGCGCGAACGCCTCCGAACGGTTCTGGTACACGCCCGCGGCCACCAGCGCGTCGGCGATGTGCGGCCGGCCCACGGTCGTCCTGCCGCCCTCGCGGACCTGCGCGAGCACGTCGTCCCACGTGATCGGGAAGTCGCGGCTCAGGCGCTCCACCATGGCCTTGGTGCGGGCGAGGCGGCTGGCGCGCGTCGATGCGAACAGCTGCGCGATGGTCTGGTTGCGCGGATCGTACTGGTAGGCGAGCATGTGCACGCTCACGCGCCCGTCCTCCGCGGTGATCTCCGTGCCGCGCAGCAGCGGCAGGCCGAATTCGCGCGCCGCCTCCTCCGCCTCGGACCAGCCGGCGGTCGTGTCGTGGTCGGTGATCGCCACGCCCCCGAGCCCGAGCTCCTTCGCCCGACGCACGAGCGTGCGCGGCGTCTCCGTACCGTCGGAGAACGCGGTGTGGCAGTGCAGGTCCCATCCTTGAGTCATATCACCATCGTAAGCTGTAGCCAGCCGCGGGCGCGCGCAGACACCCCGCGGGACTCGCGCGAAAGGGGCTTTGCGGATATGGGACGTTCGACTGATGCGGACACGGCGATGACGGACACGGCCCGATCGGATGAAACGGGCGCGGCGAACGGACTGACCGGCTGGCGGCACGGCTCCACGTGGACGTACCTCGTGATGCTGATCGCCTCCACGGTGGCGCTGTTCGTCTCGTTCGTGCTGTCCGCGGAGACGCTGCAGATGGCCCGGCACCCCGGCGAGAAGCTCGCGTGCGACGTCAACGGCGTGGTCTCCTGTACCACGGTCGCGCAGTCGTGGCAGTCCGAGATCATCCGGTTCGGCGACCTGAGCTTCCCGAACGCGTTCTTCGGCATCGCGGCCGAATCGGTGTTCGTCACGGTGGCGGTGATCGGACTTGCGAAGGTGGCCGTGCCGCGGTGGTTCGCCGCGTGCACGTGGCTGGGCGGACTCGCCGCGCTGGCCTACGCCTACTGGCTGTTCTCGCAGTCCATGTACGTGATCCACGCGCTGTGCCCGTGGTGCCTGGCGCTCATGTTCTCCACGACCGTGCAGTTCATGGCCCTGTCGCACGCGACGGTGGCGGTGCAGGGCCTGCCCGGTTCCGGTGCGGCGGGCGACGGGGCTCCCGCCGGTCTGCGCAAGTACTACCGCCTCGGCTTCGACCTCATGGTCGACGCGCTGTGGATCGTGGTGCTCGTCGCGCTGATCCTCCTGCAGTACGGCGCCGTGCTGTTCTGATTCGCTGCCGTTCCGGCGTTCGCAACGAACACGGACGCGGAAACCGGCCACACGGCGGTCGGACCGTCCATCGGCGTCCGGCGGACGGACAGTTGACGTCCGGCGGACGGACGGATGGCGCCCGGCAGCGCCCGGAATACTATTGGCCGATATGGAAACGGACGCCCAGCCCCGGCCAGTGGCGGAAATAATATCCATCCGATACGAAAAGGTACGTTCAGGCCCGATCAGCGACGCAAATAATATCCATCCGACACGGGAACGGACGCTTGGTAGATAACCGACGGATACCCGGCGTCGCAAATCATGCCGGGTGATACGAAAACCGACGCGGGAAACGACGCGGAGACGGAAAACATGTCCGTCGGCATGATCACGGACGCCGCGGAGGGTCGGCAAGCCCGGAGCCACTGCCGCCCGTCACGGGCATTCCCCGCGCTAGGCTGGGCGCATGAGCATTCCGCAGCATGTCACCAAAACCCACGCCACCGGCAACGACTTCGTGGTCTACGCCGACCCGACCGGCGAGTACGAGCCCACCGCGGACGAGGTCCGCTTCCTGTGCGACCGGCACTTCGGCGTCGGCGGCGACGGCCTGATCCGCCTCGCGCACCCGGCCGACGTGTCCGACCTCGCCGCCGCGCAGGTCGCCGACTGCCAAGGCGCCGGGGCCGAGTGGTTCATGGACTATCGCAACGCGGACGGCTCGCTTGCGGAGATGTGCGGCAACGGCACGCGCGCGGTCACGCGGTTCGCCCAGCGCGAAGGACTCGCCCCCAAGGCCGGCGAGGGCGCGTTCCGGCTCGGCACGCGCGCCGGCGTCAAGACGCTCACCCCGCTCGGCGACGTGGACGGGCTCGGGCGGGACGTGTTCCGCGTTGAGATCGGCGCATGGCGCATCGGCGAGCTCGGCGCGTACGAGGTCACCATCCCCGGCACCGAGGGTGCGGCGCGCGGCACGTTCGTGGACATGGGCAACCCGCATGTGGTCGCGGTGATCGAGGACGGCAAGGCCACGCTGCCCGCCGTGGAGGCGCTCGATCTGGCCGTCAAGCCGGTGGTCGCGCCGGTCATCGAATCCGACCAGAACGTGGAGTTCGTGCGCGTGGACGGCATCGACCGGACGGCCGGCACCGGCACGGCGACCATGCGCGTCAACGAGCGCGGCTGCGGCGAGACCCTCTCCTGCGGCACCGGCCTGTGCGCCACCGGCGTGATCCTGCGCGCGATCACCGGCATTGGCCACTGGACGATCACCGTGCGCGGCGGCGTGCTGCGCGTGGACGTGACGGACGACGACGTGACGCTCACCGGATCAGCGACGATCGTGGGCGACGTGACGCTTGCACGCTGACGGACCATGCTGTGCCCGCCCGTGCTGATGTGCGACCCATGCGGCGCGGCCCGCACGCCGGCACGGGTGGGCACGGAACCTGCACACCGCCCGAGTACCATGCGTATAGAGACGTGCTTGTGATCATCTTCGCTTCAAGGAGGCTTCCATGGCATCCGCAGCGCCCGTAGGCGTGTTCGATTCCGGTTTGGGCGGCATTTCGGTCGTGCGCCAGCTGACGCATGACCTGCCGCATGAGCGGGTGCTGTACTTCGGCGACTCCGCCAACGCGCCCTACGGCACCAAGACGCCCGATCAGGTGCGCGAGCTGAGCTTCCGCATCGTGGAGGACTTTGTAGGCCGGGGCGTCAAGGCCGTGGTGATCGCCTGCAACACGGCCACGTCCGCGGCGGTCAACGACCTGCGCGAGCACTACGACATCCCGATCATCGGCATGGAGCCGGCGCTCAAGGTGGCGTGCGACGCGGGCCACGGCACCCGCCAGCGCGTGATCGTGGCCGCCACGCCGCTGACCCTGCGCGAGCGCAAGTTCGCCGCGCTCATGGACCGGTTCAAGGCGTCGCACACCATCTTCAAGCAGCCGTGCCCGGAGCTGGTGGAGATCGTGGAGTCCGGCAAGCTGGGCGACCATGATCTGGTGATGCGCACGCTGCACGACTACTTCAACCAGTACGATCTGGGCGAGATCGACTCGGTGGTCCTCGGCTGCACGCACTTCGTGTTCTACCGCGACTACTTCCGTGAGCTGCTGCCCGCCTCCACGGCGATCATCGACGGCAACGAGGGCACCATTCGCCACCTCGACGTGGTGCTCGAATCGCTGGGCAAGCGCGCTCCCGAAGACGCCGAGGGCGGCGTGGAGCTGCGCAACTCCGATCCGTCCGAACGCATCGCGGACCTGTCGCGCGAACTGCTGGAATTCGGGCGCTGAACGGACGGGCGTCCGATCAGCCGCCGAAGCTATGAACGTTGCTGGCTGACCGTAGCGCAATCCGAAATTCCAAACGCGAACGCAGCATTCGGAGGCCTCCCAGCGCAACGAAAGCACATTGGACTTGCCGGATTGCGCTACATTGCGCCCGCATACTCCTCCAGCGTCAGATCGTTCGCGCACATCGCCGAGGCGGCCTGAACTCCCACGTACCGGTAGTGCCACGGCTCGTAGGCCACGCCGGTCACCGCGGTCCCGCCGTCCGGATATCGCAGCACGAACCCGTACTGCGCGGCGTGTTCGGCCAGCCACGCGTACACCTTCTGATTCGCGGCCGCATCGTTCATGCCCGCGGCGTTGACGTCGACCGCAAGCCCCAGTTCATGCTCGCTGGTGCCGGGAACCGCCACGGTTTCGAGCGCCTTGGTCCTAGCCGCCGCGCGCGGCACGCCCTCCGACCAGTAGGCTTCGATTTTCTCGTCCAGAATCCGCTGCTGCGTGGCGCGCGTGCGATATCCCGCGCTCACCTCCGGATTGAGGCCGTCGGCGCGCATCGCGTCGAACATGCGCTGCAGATCCGGGTAAATGCGCGAATCCACCTGTTCGCCGTTGCGCAGCCGCGTCAGGTCCGGCTCCGGATAGGCATCGGGGATGCGGTGCCATCGGTTGACGACGGTCAGGTTCCATGATTCGGCGGAGTACCGGGCTTCGGGAATGTGGCCCGCGAACGGGCCGACGCCCATGAACCGCCCCAGGCCGACCAACCCGGCCAACACGATTCCGATCGCCGCCGCAATCACCGCCGTCCGGCGCAACGCCAGCACCCTGTTGCGCGCACGACGGCAATCGGCGAACCGTCGCGCGGACTGCTGCGCGGACTGCGCAAACCGCTCTGGCCATGCAGACCGCTCGAACTGCCGCGCTGGTTGCGGCATGGGTTGCCGCCGCATCCGCGCGGGACGCTCCCCGCCCTCGCAAAACGCACGCCGTGGAACGTCCGCCGGCGGACCGCCCATGCTCTTCACCATGCGGACCATCGCCGCCTCCCGTCCTCTTGCCATGGGACCCTGCCATGAAACTTGACATGGATGCCTCACATCGTAAAAGCGCCGGGACTTCGGGGCCATCGGCCTCGGGGATGAACCGGAGGAGGGCCGCCGGAATCCGAATCATTCCCCGGGATGATCCGGATTCCGAGCGTCAAACGGACGCCAACGCGGGGGTTTGACGCTTGGAATCCGCCGATGCCCCACACCGGCCCGCGAAATGTCGGCCCCGCGCGCACGCCGGACGCACTAAGCTCAAAGGCGTTGGAATAAGAAAGGGGAACGCATGGCCAAGCACAGGACGGCGCTGATTGATGTGGGCGGCGGATTCCGCGCGATCTTCGGATGCGGCGTGATGGACCGGCTCGCGGACGACGGCATTGACTTCGACCACTGCTACGGGGTCTCCGCGGGCGCGGCGAACATGGTCTCGTACATCGCCCGCCAGCCCGGCCGCAACCACAAGTTCTACACCGAATACGCGTTCCGCAAGGAGTACGCGAGCGCGGAGAGCTTCTTCAAGCACCACAACTTCGCGAACCTTGACTACATCTACGGCACGCTGTCCAACCACGACGGCGAGTACCCGGTGGACTACGCGGCGTTCGAGGCGAACCCGACCGGGTTCACGGTGGTGGCGTGCAACGCGGAGGACGGATCCACCAAGTACTTCGACAAGTCGCGCATCCGCTACGACGACTTCGACGTGGTCAAGGCGTCCAGCGCGGTGCCGGTGGCGTGCGAGCCGTACGTGGTGGACGGCGTGCCCTACTATGACGGCGGCATCGCCGACCCGGTGCCGGTGCAGAAGGCCCTCGACGACGGCTACGACCGCGTGGTGGTGATTCTGACGCGGCTCAAGGACGTGCTGCGCGAGCAGCGGAAGGACATCGCGCCGGCGCGCATCCTGCGCCACCGCTACCCCGCGGCGGCCGAGCGCCTGCTGGAGCGCTACCGGACGTACAACGACGAGGTGGCGCTCGCCAAGCGCTACGAGCGGGAGGGCAAGGCGCTGATCCTCGCGCCGGACGACCTGTGCGGGCTCAATACGCTGAGCAAGAACTTCGAGGGTCTGGAACTCATGTACCGCAAGGGATACGCGGCCGCGGCGGCGATCCCGGCGTTTCTGGAGCGCTGACGAACCGCAGCGCCAACGGGCCAACCGGCCGAAGAGCCGATGAAACCGATGGGCCAACGAAAAAGGTCCGTGGCGCGGGGCCGGGAACAATCCGACGCCGCGCCACGGACCGGAGCCGCGCCCCTGCGGGGCTGGCGGGCCCGAACCGGCGGACTGGAATCAGCGGGTCCGGGCCAATGGAGGCTGGCTCACTCCTTGGTTTCGTTGGCGGTGAGCATGGCCTTGGTGACCTGCTCGTAGAGGTCCTTGTAGCCGCCGGGCGTGCTGGAGGGCAGCACCACGGTCTTGGCGTTCTTGGACTCGGCGAGCGAGCGCATCACGTCGAGGTACTGGTTGAACAGGACCACGTTGTTCACGTCGCTGATGTTCATGCCCACGGCCTGCAGGCTCTTGATCTGGTCGACGATGCCGTTGGCGATCTCGCGGCGGTAGTTGGCCTGGCCCTCGCCCTGCAGGCGGGTCTTCTCGGCGTCGGCCTGCGCCTGCGTCTCGATCTGGATGCGGTTGGCCTCGGCGCGTTGGCGGGTGGCCTCCTTCTCGCGCTGGGCGGCGTTGATGGAGTCCATCGCGTTCTTGACCTGCGGGCTCGGGTCGATGGCGGTGATGAGGGTCTTGACGACGGTGAAGCCGAAGCGGCTCATCTCGTTGCCGACGGTCTTCTGCACGTCGAAGGCCACGTCGTCCTTGCGGGCGAACGCGTCGTCGAGGGTCAGGGCCGGGATGGCGGAGCGCAGGGCGTCCTCCATGTAGCTCCTCAGCTGGCCTGCGGGGTCCCGAAGCTCGTAGTACGCCGTGGCGACGTCCTTGGGGTTGACGCGGAACTGCGTGGAGGCCACGACGGTGACGAACACGTTGTCGAGCGTCTTGGTCTCCAGCTGCACGTTGAGCTGGTTGACGCGCATGTTCGTCTTCATGGCGATGCGGTCCACGAACGGGATGCAGGCGTGGATGCCCGCGAACTGCACCGTGTGGAATTTGCCGAATCGTTCGATGATGTACGCCTGCTGCTGCGGCACGATGAAGATCGCCGCGAAGAGCAGCACGAGCAGAATGACGACGATGACGGCCAAGATGATCCAACCGGCCATGGTCGATCCCCTTCCTTTGACTGCGGTCCGCGACGTCCTTATCCGCGGCCCGCTTCCAGTGTAGGGCGCGCGGGGCACAAGCGCCATCATTTCCCGTCCATCCGCGGGTCCCCCAATCCCCCGTGCCGTGAGTGCCGGCCATCGCCCGAACGCACGGGCGCGTTTGCGGGCATCCGACGCCGACGGGGGTTTCGCGGCCGCATGCTTCCCGCGTGTCGTCGCGTGCCGGCCATAGGCTGGCCACGGACGCACGACCGTCATCGAACAGGGAGGGCCCATGGAAGTCACGCGCGCGATCACCCAACTCAACGGACCGGCCACGAGGCCCGTGTTCCTGCTGCTGCACGGCTGGGGCTCCAACGAATACGATCTGCCCGATCTGCTGCGCTACTGCGCGCCGAACGCCGATTTCGCCTCGCTGCGCGCGCCGCTCGAATACGGCATGGGCTACACGTGGTTCGGCAAGTGGGCGCACGAGGGCGTGCCGGAGGGGGCTTCGCTCGACGATCAGGCGCGCGAGGCCGGCGAGGCGGTGAACCGCTGGGTCACCGCGAACATCCCCGCCGAGCGCAAGGTGGTGCCGATGGGCTTCTCACAGGGCGGTCTGCTGGCCGCGCACCTGCTGCGTCTGGAACCCGCGCGCTACATGGCGGCGGTGTCGTTCTCCGGCTGGCTCGCCCCCGGCCCGGTCACGCCCGGCGACGAGGAGCTCGCCAGGCTCAAGCCGCCGGTCTTCTACGGCCACGGCGGCGCGGACACGATCTTCCCCGCCTCCGACGTGGCGGCCATGGGTGCGTTCTGGCGCGGGCACGGCACGCTCACGGAAAAGGTCTACCCGGGCATGACGCATTCGATCTCCATGGACGAGATGCGCGACGTGTCCGTCTTCCTCCAGTCGATCGGCGCCGCCGTTCCCCAGATGTGGTGATTGCGAGCCGTCATCCCGCCGTCATCCCGCAAAAGTTGCAGATTCGCGCGCATAAGCGCCGTCCGGACCCTCTTATGCGCACGGATCCGCAACTTTTGCGCATTGGGATTCTCCACAATGCGAAGAGGGGATGGCCTCCGACGATGGAGGTCATCCCCTCTTGCGATGCGTTACGCTCTGCGGAATCGCGCGGGCCGGATCAGGCGGCCGGGGCGAGGCGCTTGGCGATGGCGGTGAAGGCGGCCTTCACGGCCTTCTCACCGGTCTCGCCGAACTCGGCCTTGAGCTGCGGGTCGGCGTTGATGGCCTTCTCGATGCGCTCGAGGGTGTTCCACAGGTTGGGCAGCTGGGAGTTCGGAGCGGACTCGCCGAGCTGGGCGTAGAAGCCGACATGCTCGACGTCGCGGGCGAGCTTGTCGTTATCGGACTTGACTGCGGCAAACGCTTCGACAACGGCGCCGAAGGTTTCCTTGATGCTATCTGTAGTGCTCATGCCTCTAGGTTTACTCCCCTCCCCTCACGTTTGGGGAGGGTGTTGCCGACATTTGGCACAAAAAGCCAACAAAAATCAACACGGGATAACTTTTTCGACGACACTCGGCATGCCGACCGAGCAACATGCCGGTCGGTCAGCACAGCGGCCGATCCGCCACCTGCCACATGAACCGACCGGCATACCGGCCAGCCAGCACGCTGCCCGCCGCACGGACCGGCGCACCGGACGCCCTCACGCATTCAGCAGCCCGAGCAGGTCGTCGCGGGTGAGCGCCGCCACGCCGCCCGCCGCCGAGCCGTCCCCGAGCACCTGCCGGGCGACCTCGCTTTTCGCGGCCTGCAGTTTGAGCATGCGCTCCTCGATGGTGTCCTTGGCGACGATCTGGTACACGTTGACGTCCCGCGTCTGGCCGATGCGGTGCGCGCGGTCGGTGGCCTGGTCCTGCGCGGCGGCGTTCCACCACGGGTCGGCGTGGATCACCACGCTGGCGCCCGTGAGGTTGAGCCCCGTGTTGCCGGCCTTGAGGGAGATGAGGAAGACGGGCACGTCGTCGCCGTTGAACCGGTCGACCAGTTCGACGCGGCGCTTCTTGGGCGTCTCGCCGGTGATGGTGTAGTAGGCGGTGCCGCGCGCCTTGAGCCGGGCCGCGATGAGTTCGAGGAACGACGTGAACTGCGAGAAGACCAGCGCCTTCTTGCCCTCGCTCACGCAGGTGTCCACAAGCTCCTCGATCGCGGCGAGCTTGGCGGAGCGGTCCTTCGCGTTGGCGTACAGCAGGCGCGGGTCGCAGCAGATCTGGCGCAGCTTGGTCAGCTCGGCGAGGATGCGGATGCGCTCGGCGTTAAAGTCGCGCGCGTCCTCGTGGGTGAGCAGGAGCCTGAGCCGCTGCTCGTGCGCGGCGTAGAGCCTGCGCTGCTCGCCCTCAAGCCGCACGGTGACCACGTTCTCGAGCTTGTCCGGCAGATCGGTGAGCACCTGCGACTTGAGGCGGCGCAGGATGAACACGCCCGTCAGCGCCTTGAGCTTGGCGGCCTGCGCGCGGCCCTCGTCGCCGTACGCGTCGTTAGCGATAGGCATCTCGTAGCGCTCGTGGAACCGCTTGAACGTGCCGAGGAGCCCCGGCATGAGGAAGTCGAAGATGCTCCACAGCTCGGCGAGGCGGTTCTCCACGGGCGTGCCGGTCAGGGCGAAGCGGTGGCGCGCATCGATCGACTTGACCGCCCTAGCGACTTTGGTGGTGTGGTTCTTGATGACCTGCGCCTCGTCGATCGCCATCGCATCGAACGCGAGCCCGCGGTATTCGGCGGCGTCGAGGCGCAGCAGGTCGTACGAGGTGATGAGCACGTCCGGGCGGGAAGCCCTGCCGCCATCGCCGGAACCATCGCGCAGCCCGTCCAGCAGGGCCTTGCGCTGCGCCTTCGGCCCGGCCACGGTCTCCACGGCGAGCGACGGCGCGAATTTGGCGAACTCCGCCGCCCAGTTGTACACCAGCGACGCCGGGCAGACGATGAGGCTGGGACCGCGGCCGGCGCCGTCAGCGGCCTCCCGTTCCGAGGCCTCCCGCCGCGCGAGCAGCATGGCGATGAACTGCACCGACTTGCCCAAGCCCATCTCGTCGGCCAGAATGCCGCCGAATCCCTTGTCGCACAGGGTCATCAGCCAGCGGAACCCGTCCGCCTGATACGGGCGCAGCACACCGGCAAGGCTCTTCGGCACCGCGTACCGGCTCGGGTCGATGACCTTGACGTCACCCACGAAGGCGCGGAAGCCGTCGTCCTTGTCCGCGTCGTCCACGGCGGCGTCGAGCATGAACGCCTGGAATCCGGGCACCTCTACCGTGCCGTCGCCCTTCTCGAACGCGTCGTCGGCGAGGCCGAGGTCGCGCGCGGTGGCGAGGGCGGCGTCGAGGCCGGCGTCATGCTCGCCGAGGGGCACCAGCGTGCCGTCCTTCAGCCGGTGGAACCGCTGCCGTCGCCGATAGCTGGCGAGCAGCGCGCCCACCTCGTCCGGCGGCACCTCGTCGGCCAGCAGGGAGACATCCACGAGCCCGCCGTTCATGACGACGGCGAGGCGCGCCTTCGGCGGGCGCGGGGCCAGCAGACGGTCGAACGCGGGCGTGGTGAAGACCGCGCCGGCCGCGTGCAGGGCCTTGAGCCCCTCGTCGAACAGGCGGACGACGGCGTAGGTTTCGTCGCGGTCGATGACGGCCGGCCGGCGCGAATCGCTCACCGCGAAGTAGCGGCGCACGACGGCGAGGGCCGCGCGCTCGGCGGCGAGGTCGCGCAGCCCGCCGCGGTCGCCGGGCACGGACGGCAGCACGCCCACCTCGCGGGCGCCGTAGCGCACCTTGAGCGTGCAGGTGACACCGTCCTCGGTGCGGTCGAGGTAGAACTCGGGTTCGGCCGGCTGCGGCTTGAGCTCGCGCACGGGCTCGGGCACGTCGCCGTCCACGCCGGCGCGCTCAAGCAGCGGCAGGAGCGTGCGGGCGAACAGCGGCAGGTCGTCGTCGGACACGAAGCGGCCGTCCGGATCACCGTCGCACAGGGTGGTGAGGATCGGCCTGAGCGGCTCGCAGTCCTCGGGGAAACGGCAGAACCGGCGTCCCTCCCCATACCCGGCGCCGGCGCCCGAAGCCGAGCCGTCCGGCCCGCTTATGCCGCCTGTGCCGCCCATGCCGCCCATGCCGCCCATGCCGAGCAGACCGAGCCGGGACAATTCCGAATCCGGCAGGTCGGCGATTTCGCGCACGCTCATCGCGGAGAGCGCGCGGGCCGCCGCCGCGGGGGAATCCTCGCCGTCGGAGGAGCCGGAGCCGGTCGCGGCGCCCGCCACGGCAGCTGGACCGGGACCGACGAGCATGTACGAGCGTTCGGCGCCCTCGATGATCTCGTCGATGCACACGTCGCCGCGCAGCGCATACCCCTCGGTCGCGCCCTGTTTGGCCCGTCGCATTGTGATGCGGATCGGCCGCTCCACGCCGTCCACGGCCACCCGCTCGGGCGTCGAGCGCATCCACCGCTCATAGATCAGGTCGAGGCGCCGCCCCTCGCTGATGCGCAGCAGCTGCGCGAGCTCGTCCTCGGACAGGATCAGGTCGCGTTCCACGTTGACCGGCATGTAGGCGTGCGAGGCCATCAGGGCGTTGCGCCGGGCCTCGACCGCGCGGCGCATGAACCGCAGCACCGCGCGCCCGTAGCCGTCGAGCATGTCCGGCGTGTGGGTGAACGCCAGCTTCTGCCCGTACTGCTCGAATTCGCCGCGGTCCATGTCGAGCACGAACCGCGAGACGGACTTGAGCACGTACGACGACGCGTTGGCGAGGTTGAGAATGCGGAAGGAGACGCTCCACACGCGGTTGCGCAGCGCCACCGTCGGTTCGAGCGACACCTGCCCGGGGCCGACCATGGCCAGCGGGGCCGGGACTCGCGCGGCGGACCGCGGCGAGCCGAACACCGCCGTATGCGCGGCATCCGCATGCCCGGCGTCCACGCCGGTCGCGCGCAGCAGGGCGTTGCGCTTCGCCTCGCGCCGGCGCGATTCGAGCTCGTCCAGCCGCTCCATGTAGTCGAGCAGGTCCACGGAGCTGCCGGCCGCATGGGACTGCCCGAAGCCGCGGAACAGGTCGGGATGGTCGGCGAAGTGGAACACCAGCGCGGCCATGTGCTTGCACACCTCGTAGCGGTAGCCGGTGTAGGCGGGGCATGTGCAGGCCCCGTCGTCGAATTCCTCGCTGTTGCGGTCGAAGCTCACCCACGCGCGGTACACGCTGCCCGGGGACGAGGTGCCGCGGATTCTGCCGCGGATCGTGAGCAGACGATCGTCGTCGTCCGTATTCGCGCCGTCGCCCCCGCCCGGTTCGCAGGCGAGGTCGAACATCATGGTCTTCGCGTGCGCGACGATGTCCCGGGCCCGCATGATCACCGCGGACGAGCAGTGGTCCTCGATCTCCATCGGCAGCTCGGAGAACACGCGTCCCCGCCCCTCGCCGGCGCCCGTACCGGCGTTGCCGACCGCGCCCACTCTGCCGAATGCCGAAAAACCCATGCGCACCACCCTAGCGTGCGCGCGCTACCGCGCCCGCGGACCGCTCTCCGTCAGTCCGGCCTCCGGCAATCCGGCCTGTGGCGCGCACCAGCCGAGGTGCATGAAGTCCGGCACGCGGTACCACTTGACCGGGTAGCCGGCGCCGTGCGCGCAGAACACCGAGTCCGGGGTGTTGTCGAGGTCCGCCTCGGGATCGTAGGCGGCCTCGGCGATCACGCGGTCGGCGTCGTGGCAGGGCCGGTAGCCGCCGAACGTGGCGGAGAAGCGGCCGCGGCCGTGCGTGTAGGCGTTGACGTCCATCGCGTAGTCGCGCATTTCGGAGACGGGCGCGCGGCCGGTGATCGTCGCGTAGGCCATGCCGGCGGAGTCCGCGGGATCCGCGGAGGGCGGGTCGAAGTCGCCGCCCATGCGCTGCACGTCCGCCATCGCGCGGCCGATCATGTCCGCCGGCACCTCCAGACGGAACGCGTACCACGGTTCGAGCAGACGGCAGTTGCCGGGGTCGACCGGGGCGGGCGCCGGCTTCGCGGTTTCCGCGCCGCCGTCCTTGCCGCCGTCCTTGCCATCATTTCCGCCTTCGCCCTCGGCCGCCGAGTCCGCGACGCCGTCCGCGGGCCGGCCCGCGGCGATCTGCTCGTCGCTCGGATGCCCGGTCACGCCGGCGCGCGCCTCCATGAGCCCCTGCCGGATCGCGCGGTACGTGGCCTGGCGGAAGTCGCCGCCCTCGGTGTGCTTCTCGTGCGCGCGGCCGCCCACCAGCGTGATGGTCATGTCCGTGAGCGGCGAGCCGGTGAGCACGCCCAGATGCTCGCGCTCGCCCAAGTGAGTGAGGATGAGCCGCTGCCAGTTGCGCGCGAGCTCGTTCTGCGAGCACGCGGACCTGAAATGCATGCCGGAGCCGGGCTCGGCGGGCTCGAGCAGCAGATGCGCCTCGGCGTAGTGGCGCAACGGCTCGAAATGCCCCACGCCCTCCACGGGCGCGGTGATCGTCTCCTTGTAGAGCACCGATCCGGCGCCAAACGCCACGTCCAAACCGAAGCGGTCGTGCATCATCTGCTGGATGATCTCCAGCTGCACCGCGCCCATGAGCTGCACGTGGATCTCCTGAATCCGCTCCTGCCAAGCCACATGCAGCAGGGGCTCCTCGTCCTCCAGCTCGCGCAGGGCCGTGAGCACGCGGTGCAACGCGAGGTCGTCGAACGCGCCGCCGTCGGGGGCGGTGACCGCGTAGGTGAGCACCGGCTGCAGGCTCGGCGGTTCGGCGTCCGGCTGCGCGCCCAGTCCCTCGCCGGGGAACGTGCGCTCCGGGCCGGCCACCGCGCACACGCCGCCGGCGGGGACCTCCGTCACTGTCTCGAACTTCGCGCCGTCGTAGACGCGCAGCTGGTCGGCCTTCTCGCCGCCGTCACCTTCACCGCCGCCGCCGGACGGACCCGCCGAGCCGCCCAGCAGCGCCTTGGCCCTGAGCGCGCCGCCGGTGACGCGCAGCCACGTGAGGCGGTTCCCCTGCTCGTCGTGGCTGATCTTGAACACCTGCGCGCCGAACGCGTCCGGCCATGCGGTCTCGCGCGTGAAGCGCTCCAGACCGTCGAGCAGCGCATCCACGCCGTCGAGCTTCAGCGCGGCGCCGAAGTAGACCGGGAACACGCGCCGGCCGGCGACCATCGCGCGCAGGAGATCCCCCGTGAGCCGACCGGTTTCCAGGAACTCGTCCATGGCGTCCTCGTCCTGCATGGCGAGTTCCTCCCAGCGCTCCTCGGGCACGTCGGCGACGTCCAGCCCTTCGAACGGCGTGCACCCGTCCGAAAGCCGGCGCTTGAGCTGCAAGAGCACGGCGTCCCGATCCGCGCCGTCCGCGTCGCACTTGTTCACGAAGACGAACGTGGGCACCCGGTAGCGCGCGAGCAGACGCCACAGGGTCTCGGTGTGGCCCTGCACGCCGTCCGTGGCGGAGACGACCAGAATCGCGTAGTCGAGCACGCGCAGCACGCGCTCGGTCTCCGCGGCGAAGTCCACGTGGCCGGGCGTGTCCAGCAGGGTCAGATGCAGGTCGCCGTGCTCCACGGACGCCTGATGCGCGAAGATGGTGATGCCGCGGCGCTTCTCCAGCGCGTTGGTGTCGAGGAAGGCGTCGCCGTGGTCCACGCGCCCGAGTCTGCGGATGCGCCCGGCCCGGTAGAGCAGCGCCTCGGACAGCGTGGTCTTGCCGGCGTCCACATGCGCCACGATGCCCGCCACGATCCGTTTCATCTCTCATCCTTCCGCCCGGTTGCACTGCATTCGCCGCCCCACTGTACGCGACGGTTCCCTCATGGGAGAAAACACGTCGCCGCAGGCCGCCCCCATGAGCAAGAAATGGAAGTCTTTATGGATTTACTTCCCGTTATTGATGTTTTTCCTCATCGCGACACACCGCATGCCCGCGCCGGCCCGCATATTTCCGATTTGTGCGGTCGATTTTGCCGCATCGCCGCATAGACCGCACGCAACAGGGCCGTTCCCGTGCGGGCTATATCCGGCGGTGCCGCGGAATCGACCGCACGAATCGGAAATATGATCCCGGCACCGCACCCCGTCATTGTCCAAACCCCATGCGCTCCGGCATCCCCATGCGTTCCAAGCGCCAAGTCGACCGCGCGCCCTACGCGTTGCGCGACTTGAGCGCGAGGCGCATGCGGTAGGCGCTCGAGCGGATGAATCCGATGCCGTTGACGGTGTCCATCGCCAGCGCGGCGGCGGAAAGCTCGCCGAGCGAGGGCACGTGCGGCAGGGACTCCGCGTTCTCGATGCGGCGGTCGGAGCGGAAGCGGTCGGGGCTCACGGTCTCCGAGGTGGCGCACATCTTGTCGCTCACGGAGACGAGCCAGCCCTCGAGGTACTTGGGCGGCACGTTGGTGAGCGGGTACATGTGGTTGGTGAGGCTGTCGGCGACCACGTCGTTGACGACGTCCTCGCCGAAGTCGCGTTTGGCGTTCATGCAGGCGATGCGCCCGTGGATGAAGCCGTGGAGGCGGTGCCAGTCCTCGTCGTCGTGCCAGTCGTACAGGAAGTAGTCGTGCAGCAGGCCGGAGACGACCAGCGAGCGCATGTCCACGCGGCGCTCCAGCGAGAAGAGGTTGGCGAGGCGCACGGCCCGCTCGGCCACGGCCACCGAATGCTCGAACGTGGTGGTGTTGCCGTGCTGGAGGTACCGCTTTTCGGACTGCATGCCCGGCGAGGTCATGATGTCCTGCCCGTATTCGAGCACGGTCAGGAAGGCGTCGCTCGCCGCGTCGAGCTCGGCGCCCGTCATCAGGGAATCAGTCACGAAATCACTCCAACCGTTTCACGAACCACCGGCCGCCGGTGCGGCCGCGTCATGGCACAGCATAGTCGAAGCCCATGCCGATCGGGCGCGCGGGTCCGCGACGTGCGCCGGAAAGCGCGGAAGGGCATGGAAAAGCGCGGTTATTCACCGAAAATCGCCGCGACACGACTTGTCCACTTATCCACCGCCGTCCTTCCCCGCCTTGCCCGTGCGCCGGAGCGCGCCCTACGGTGGGCGCAAGCGGGGCCGATGAACGGCGCCGCACAAGGGAAAAGAGGCCAATGATGGCTGCTGTGGAATGCGACGACAACGAAAATCCCCCCGCGATCCTGTACCCGGGGGACGTGGCCGACATCATGCGCGAATTGCAGACGGATGAGTACCGCAAGGCGAGGAGGGCGTTCTCCCGCCGGCTCGGCATCGACCCGCGGGACGTGGGGGACCCCGAATTCCGCGGGTACGTCACCTACCTGTTCAACGAATGGCTCACCTACGACGTGCGCCTCGACGAGGACAACGGCTTGACGCCGTTCGACTTCGTGGCCATGGGCGCGTACGGCCGCGGGCTTTTGAGCGAGGGCCAGTTCGAGGACATGCGGGAGGTGTCGGAGTCGAACTTCGTCTCGTGGTTCTGGATGCTCGGGGTGAGCGCCGCCACGAGGCTGGTGAGGATCGAGGACCTGGCCAGCGGCGAGGTCTACGAGATCCGCGACGCCGAGACCGCGGCCCGCTACGACGGCGCGCCGGGCGGCAGCATGGTGGCGAGGCTCGCCCGCGTGCGCGACGCGTGGCACTTCGTCTCCCCGCCGCCCGCCGTGCTGCGCGAACCGTACGACGACCGGGAGCGCAGGCGGGTGACGATGCTCGTGCAGATGCGCCAGCCGGACTTTCTGGGACTGCTCGCCACCGTGCTCACGTACAACCCGGTGTACGCGGAGGAGGTTCGCCGCCACCGGGCGCGGGCGTGTGCGCCCGACGGCGGCCCACGCGCTCAACGCCGCAAGGGCGGGCGTCGGTAAATTTCGATTCGTGTGGTGGTTTTCACGCGCCCTGCCGGGTAGTGCCATTGGAACTTCGGCGGAATCCCAACGGCGCTACCCGGCGAACGGCCGCGAAACCGCCACACGAATCGAAATTATGATCGCAGGCCCGCCCGCGAGCCGGAGACGGGTCGCGGAAACGACCGCAAAGCCGCGAAACGGGCCGCAAAGCCGCGAAACGGCCGAGCGGCGCTCAGCCGACGTGGCGCTCGAAGCGCTTGAAACCGAGGATGTCCTCGATTTCGGCCATCGCGTCGGCGGGGATCTCGAAGCCGGACGCCTTGAGGTTGTTGGCGAGCTGGCTCGGCTTGCTGGCGCCGGCGATCACGCAGCTGATCTCCGGGCGCTGCAGGATCCACGCCATGGCGAGGATGGCGAGGTTGGTGCCGAGCTCGTCGGCCACCTTCACGAGACGCTCCACCTTGTCGAGGTTCTCGTCGGTGAGCAGGTCGTTGATCTGATGGTCGGACTGCCACGTGGCGCGCGAGCCGGCGGGCAGCGGCTGGCCCTTGCGGTACTTGCCGGTGAGCAGGCCCTGGGCGAGCGGGGAGAACACGGTGATGCCGATGCCGCGCTTGGCGCACACGCCCATGATCTCGTGCTCGATGTAGCGGTCGACCATGTTGTACTGCGGCTGGACCACGGTGATCGGGTACAGGTTGTAGCGGTCGATGATGCGCTGCGCCTCCTCGAGCCTCGCGCCGCCCCACTCCTCGGACACGCCGTAGTAGAGCACCTTGCCGCTCGCCACGAGGTCGCTCATGGCGCGCAGGGTTTCAGTGAGGTCGGTGTGCTCGTCGAAGCGGTGGCAGTAGTAGAGGTCGACGTAGTCGGTCCGGAGGTTCTCCAGCGTGCGGTCGATGCTTTCGAAGATGTGCTTGCGCGACAGGCCGCGGTCGTTCGGACCGGTGCCGGTCGGGAAGTAAACCTTGCTGGAGATGACGAGCTCGCGGCGGGGGTAGGCCTTGAGCGTCTCGCCGAGGAACCGCTCGGCCGCGCCGCCGGAGTAGGCGTCCGCGCAGTCGAAGAAGTTGACGCCGTTGTCGAACGCCAGCCTGACGATGTCCTTGGCGACCTCCTCCTGAGCGGTGCCCTTGAGGTCGGTCATCCAGCTGCCCAGCGCGATTTCGCTGATTTTGAGGCCGGACTTGCCCACGTTGCGGTATCGCATGGTTCGTTTGCTCCTTATCTCTGCCGCTCGATATGCCACCGTGTCGCCACGGATTGTGTAAGCGATTTCACCCATTCGGGTCCATTACACCACTTCAACCGTACTTGAACGCAAGCCACCCGCTCCGAACGAACGCCGGACAAATGCCAGACAGACACCGGCGCGCATTCGGCCACGCGCCGCGCCGGCAAGGTGTACGGCAGGTTACGCGCAGTCCAACAACGATGAAACATCATTCAACGTTTTGTCTTTTCATGGAATTTCATTTAATCACGTACCTATCATGAAACCGTCCGCATCCGGCGCCCGCATCCCGCATCACGCAACGGGAAGGCGCGGACGCCCGGCGATTCGGCATGCGGTTCATGCCGTCGAAAGGAACAGCAACCATGTTCGCGAAGAAGATTCAGAAGAAGATGTCCACCCTGCGCACCGCGGCCTCCGCGGTGCTCGCGGGCGCCATGTGCGTCGGCCTGCTCGCCGGCTGCGGCAACCCCGCGGCCAACGGCGGCTCGGCCGACGGCGGCTCCAAGACCATCGACACCCTCAAGGTGGCGTTCGTGCCGTCCAAGGACCCGCAGGAGATCATCACCGCCACCGAGCCCCTCAAGAACCTGCTCAAGGACCAGCTCGGCAAGGAGGGCTACACCGTCAACAACGTCGGCATCACCGTCGGCTCCAGCTACGAGGCCGTGGGCGAGTCCCTGAGCGCCGGCACCGTGGACGTCGGCCTCATCCCCGGCGGCACCTACGTGCTGTACGACGACGACGTGGACGTGCTCCTGACCGCCACCCGCAGCGGCCTGAGCATCGACTCCGACAACCCGAAGGACTGGAACGACAACGCGCCCACCAAGGCGTCCGACAAGCAGACCACCTCCTACCGCGCGCTCATCATCGCCGGCCCGTCCGAGAAGGGCCAGGCCCTCGCCAAGAAGGTCAACAGCGGCGAGAAGCTCACCTGGGACGACATCAAGGACGTCAACTGGTCCGTCATGGGCGCCTCCTCCCCCGCCGGCTACATCTACCCGGCGCTGTGGCTCAAGGACAACTTCGGCAAGTCCATCACCGACCTCACTCACGCCGCCCAGTCCGACTCCTACGGCTCCGCGTTCGCCCGCCTCGCGCAGGGCCAGTTCGACGTGCTCGCCACCTACGCCGACGCCCGCCGCGACTTCGAGAAGAAGTGGACGACCGACTTCGGCCGCACCAACGACATCTGGAAGGAGACCGCCGTCATCGGCGTCACCTCGCCCATCTACAACGACACGGTGAGCGTCTCCAAGAACTCCAAGATCATGACCGACGACTTCAAGAAGGCGCTGTCCGACGCGTTCATCGCCATCGGCAACTCCGACGAGGGCAAGAAGGTCATCGCCATCTACAGCCACGAGGGCTACCAGCCGGCCAAGTCGTCCGACTACGACAACGAGCGCCAGGCCCAGGAGCTCGTCAAGCAGCTCAAGAAGTGAGCGCCCGAACGCCCGGTTCGCCGACATGATGCCGACGGACCGGGCGTTCCGCGTCCATACGAGAAAATCCGCAACACCAACGAATCGAGACCCGCATGATCGAAATGCGCCATGTCGAAAAGACCTACCCGAACGGCTACAAGGCCCTCAAGGACGTGAACCTCGCCATCGACCAGGGCGAGTACGTCGCCGTGATCGGCCTGTCCGGCGCCGGCAAGTCCACGCTCATCCGCACCATCAACCGCATGATCGGCATCAGCGGCGGCAAGCTGACCGTGGACGGTGTGGACGTGAGCTCCCTGTCCGGCCGCACGCTGCGCCGCTTCCGCCGCAACGTGGGCATGATCTTCCAGTCCTTCAACCTGGTGACGCGCACCAAGGTGATCACCAACGTGCTGGCGGCCAAGGTGCCGGACCTGCCATGGTGGCGCTCCCTGCTCGGGGTGTTCCCCAAGGCCGACGAGATGGAGGCCCTGAAGGCGCTCGACCAGGTGGGCATCGCCTCCAAGGCATACACGCGCGTGGACCAGCTCTCCGGCGGCCAGCAGCAGCGCGTCGCCCTCGCCCGCGCGCTCATGCAGAACCCGAAGATCCTGCTGGCCGACGAGCCGGTCGCCTCCCTCGACCCGGTGACCGCCGAGCAGGTGATGGACGACTTCGGCCGCATCAACCGCGACCGCAACATCACCGTGATCATCAACATCCACCACGTGGACCTCGCCCTGCGCCACGTGAACCGCGTGATCGGCATCCGCGCCGGCGAGATCGTGTACGACGGCGGCGTCGACGGCGTCAACGACGCGGTGCTGCGCGACATCTACGGCGACGAGGCCCCGGAGATCGGCAAGCCCGCGCCGGCGGATCCGGCTCAGGCCCAAACGGCCCCCGCGGAAGGCGGGCGCTGACATGGCAGGCACCACCATCACCCTGCCCAGCGGCACGAAAGTCGTCAAGCCGCGCTCGTACACGCTGCCGATCGCGGCCGGCGTGATCGCCTTCGGCGCGTTCTGCGTGTGGTTCACCGGATTCGACCCGACCGTGCTCGCCGAACGCGGCGACCAGTTCTTCCTCATCCTCGGCCGCATGTTCCCGCCCGAATGGTCGAGCGCCGCGAGCATCGTCGACCCCCTGCTCGACACGATCCGCATGTCCCTGCTCGGCTCGGCCATCGGCGCGGTGGCGGCCGTCCCGTTCGCCATGCTCGCCTCCACGACGATCATCCACGCCAAGGCCGTCACGATGGCCATGCGCTTCGTCTTCAGCCTCATCCGCACGCTGCCGACGATCATCACCGCCCTGATCGCCACGTACATCTTCGGCCTCGGCACGCTCGCCGGCACCACGGCCATCGCGCTGTTCACGTTCTCCTACCTCGGCAAGGTGCTCTACGAGGAGATCGAATCGGTGGACATGGGCGCCTTCGAGGCCATGACCGCGCTGGGCGCCTCCCCCGCGCAGGCGTTCCGCTTCGCCGTGCTGCCGGAGATCCTGCCGTCGTACATGTCCAACGCGCTGTTCTGCTTCGAGGGCAACGTGCGCTACTCGGCGATCCTCGGCTACGTGGGCGCCGGCGGCCTGGGCCTGATCCTCAACGAGAACCTCGCCTGGCGCGAATACTCCACCGTGGGCATGATCCTGCTCGAACTGCTCGCCACGGTGTTCGTCATCGAAACCACCAGCCGCGCGATCCGCCGCCGGCTCGAGTAGCGGACCCACAGCCCGATTAGGAGCATCATCATGATTTCAACCGATCTCGCCAAACTCTACGCCGATCGCCCCAAGGCCACCCTCGGCCGCGTCGCCACGGCCGTCATCGTCGTCGCGCTGCTCGTCTGGTCCGCCGCCGGCATCGAATCGTCCGGCGCCAAGGCGGACAGCGGCTGGACGATCGTGGGCAGCATCCTCAACGGCCTGACCCACCCGGCCCCGCAGCTGCTGTTCAACCTCACCACGACGGGCGTGCCGTACCTGCTCGTCGAAACCGTGGCCATCGCGTTCATGGGCACCGTGGTGGGCGCCGTGATCGCCGTGCCGCTCGCGTTTCTGGCCGCCTCGAACCTCATGCCCAAGCCGGTCGCGTGGCTCGCGTCCTTCGCCATCATGGCCATCCGCACCGTGCCGGTGTTCGTCTACGGCATCATGTTCGTGCGCGTGACGGGCCCGGGCGCGTTCGCCGGCCTCATGACCATGTCCCTGTGCTCGGTGGGCATGGTGAGCAAGATGTTCATCGAGGCGATCGAGGATCTGGACCGCGGCGTGCTCGAATCGCTGTCCGCCATGGGCCTCAACCGCTGGCAGCAGATCCGCTTCGGCGTGCTGCCGCAGATGATGGCCAGCTTCCTGTCCACCGCGATCTACCGCTTCGACATGAACCTGCGCGACGCCACGATCCTCGGCCTCGTGGGCGCCGGCGGCATCGGCGCGCCGCTCATCTTCGCCATGAACGCGTACCGCTGGAACGAGGCCGCATCCATCCTGTGGGGGCTCATCGTGCTGATCCTCCTCGTGGAATACGGCTCGACCAAGCTGCGCAACAAGCTCGCCCGCGGCTGACCGCCGGCGATTGAAAGGATTCCGACACCCATGTCACGCACCTTCCGCATCTGCTCCACCTCCGACACCCACGGGCACATCTTCCCCGTGGACTACGCGACCGACGCGTTCAAGCCCTGCGGCCTACTCGACATCGCCGCGGACGTGCACGCCCTCGCCGCGCAGCCGGGCCCGGACGGCGAGCCGATCCCCACCATCGCGCTCGACGCCGGCGACACCCTGCAGGGCACCCCGTACTCGCAGCTGTTCGTGGCCGGCGACGCCTCCGAGGAGGACCGGGCCGCCACGCGGGGCCTCCCGCACCCGATCGCCGCGGCGTTCAACGCGGTGGGCTACCAGTTCGTCACGCTGGGCAATCACGACTTCAACTACGGGCGCGGGGCCATCGCCGCGTATCTGGACGCGCTGGACGCCCGGTGCGTGTGCGCCAACGTGCGCGACCTGACGGGCCAGCTGCCGATCGCGCGCTACGCGTTCCTCGATCTGCCGAACGGCATCCGGCTCGGCGTCACGGGACTCGTGACCGACTGGGTGAACGTGTGGGAGGCGCCCGCCCACCTGCGCGGCCTCGAGGTGACGGACACGCTCGCCGCCGCGCGCGAGATGAGCGACTTCCTGCGCCCGCGCTGCGACGTGAGCGTGTGCATCTACCACGGCGGCTACGAGCGGGACGTGAAAACCGGCGCCGTGTTCAGCGAGACGACCGAGAACCGCGCGTGGCAGATCGCGCACGACCTCGACTTCGACGTGCTCATCTCCGGCCACCAGCACATCTCCATGCCCGGCGCCACGATCAACGGCACCGCCACCGTGCAGACGTGCGCCACCGCCACCGAGTTCGCGGAGCTGATCTGCACGCTCGAGGACGACGGCTCGTTCCACGCCACCTCGCGGCTCGTGCCCGTGGGCGACCGCCACGAGGACGAGCCCTATGCCACGCTGCTGCCGTACGAGGAGCGCACCGAGCATTGGCTCACCGGCCCGGTCGGCACGCTCACCCGCGCCATCCCCGACCAGACGCACCTCGACGTGGCCATGCACGGCAGCGAGCTCGCGGCCCTGTTCAACGCGGTGCAGCTCGACGCCTCCGGCGCGCGCATCGCCGCGGCGTCGCTCACCGGCGTGGGCGTGGGCTCCGGATTCCCGCAGACCGTGACGCGCAGCGCCGTGGTGGAGGCGTACCCGTTCGCCAACACGCTCGCCGTGCTGGCCGTGACGCCGGACGCCCTCAAGGCCGCGCTCGAGCGCTGCGCCGAGTACTTCGACCTGGACGAGGACGGCCGCCCGTGCGTCTCCACGCGCTTCCTCAAGCCCAAGGTGGAGCACTACAACTACGACTACTACGCCGGCCTCGCCTACACGTTCGATCTCACGAAGCCCGTGGGCTCGCGCGTCACGTCGCTCACGCTCGCCGACGGCTCGCCGCTGCCGGACGGGCCGATCGAACTGTGCGTCAACAGCTACCGCGCGTCCGGCACCGGCGGCTACGAGGCGCTGGCGGCGTGCCCGGTGGTGCGCACGATCGACGAGTCCATGCAGGAGCTCATCGTGCGCTACCTCGAGCGGCACAGCCCGTGGGCGCCGCACGCCGACGGACCGACGGCGGTCGTGACGGACCGACGGCGGTCGTGACGGACTGACCGGTCGTGACGGATCGGCCGGTTGTCCAACTGACTGACTGGCCGACTGACCGGCCGTCTGACTGACCTGACGGTCGTCGCATCCCGGTTGTCGTATCCCGGTCGTCGCGCGGCGGGAGCAATCGGGGGCGCGACGGCCGGCGAGCGGGTACACTGGCTGCAAACGGACCATGGGGACAACGCGCGGGGCGCGGCGGAACAAAGCGGAAGGGGCCTACAGGGGATGGACGTCGAATCAATGCCGGTCAGGTCGAGGATCCTGTCGATGCTGCCGTCCCTGCAGGCCGCCGAGCGGCGCGTCGCGGAGTTCCTGCTCCAGCACGGCGACGACGGCGGCGACCTGACCGTCAGCGCCGTGGCGTCCGGTTCCGGAGCCTCCGCGGGCACGGTGGTGCGCACCTGCAAGTCGCTGGGATATCAGGGATACCAGCAGGTGCGCGTGCTCATGGCCCGCGACCGGGCGCAACGGGCGACGCCCGCGGTGGCGGCGATGCCTGTGCAGGCGGCGGCAACTGCGGCCGGCACGGCGACCGAAGCCGTCTCCATCCCGGCCCCCGCCCGCGCCCATGACGGCAACCACGTGTTCGGCGAGGGGGCGATCCGCCACGCCCTCACGCTCGCCGGCCGCATGCCCACGCTCATGGGCATGCTCTCCGTGGCCGATCTGGACGCCGTGGTCCGAATGACCCTGCAATCGCGCCGCATTCTGGTCATCGCGTCCGGGCTGTCCGCGCCCATCGGCATGAGCTTCGTCTCGCGGCTCATCCGCTGCGGCATCGACGCGGTCACATTCAACGACATCATCGACCAGCACATCGCGGCCAGCATGCTCGACGCCGACTGCGCGGCCTTCGTGGTGTCCGGCTCCGGCGCCAACGCGCATTCCCTGTCCGCGGCGCGCGCCTGCAAGCGGGCCGGCGCGCGCGTGGTCGCCATGACGTACTTCGCCGCATCCCCGCTCACCGCGCTGGCGGACGTGTCGCTGGTGCTCGAGCCGCCGGACTTCACCTTCGGCCAGGAGCTCAAGGACGTCTCCCGCGTGGCGCTCATGATCCTCACCGAGGCCATCGCCGCCGAGGTCGAGCGGGAGAACGACCGCTCCGACACCGCGTTCACGGTCGTCTCCCAGCACCTCGACGACGAGGCGGACTGAGCGGGCCGCCGGACACCCGTCTGGGGCCGTCACTCGCCCGCGGCGGGCCTCAGCTCCGGCGGACGGCGCACGGAGAAGCGGAACATGAGCGCGGCGAGCGCGATGCCCGCGACCGCAAGCCCCACGAACACGCGCATGCTCGCCGCGAACGCCTGCGGGTACGGTTCCGCGGCCGAGAATTCGGCGATGAGCGTGCTGGCCACAGCGGTGCCGATCGCGCCGGCGAGCTGCTGGATGGTGTTCATGAGCGCCGAGCCGTCCGCGTTGAGCCGCGCGGGCAGCTGGTTCAGGGCGTGCGTCTGGTCGGGCACGAGCACGAACCCGGCGAACGCCATGAACAGCGCGTAGGCGACGGCGACCGCGCCGGTCCACTGCGCGCAGGCGGCGAGCGCCGCGTCCATGGCGAGCACGCCCATAAGCCCGCACAGGATGAACTTCGGCGGGAAGTGCCGCTTGAGCAGACCGCCGATGAGCGGGGCGGACACCGCGCCCACCGCCGCGCCGGGCAGCAACACCAGGGCGGCGAGCATGCTGCCGAGACCGTGGCCGCGCTGCAGGAGGATCGGCAGCAGGAAGTTGACGCCGAGCACGCTGCCGGACGCGACGAGCAGGATGAGCATGCCCAGCGAGAAGCCCGGGTACGCGAATGCGCGCACGTTGACGAGCGGACGTTCCATCTTGAGCTGCATGGCCGTGAAGACCGCGAGGTCCAGCACCGCGAAGGCGAGCGTGGCCCGGAACCGCCAATCGCCGTGCCACGCGGCGAAGAAGCTTGCGGCCATGATGAGCGCGGCGAGCCCGGCCGCCACGAGCAGCAGCGACGGCACGCTGATCGTGGCGCGCCCGGCACCGGCGCCGCGGCCGTCGCCGTCGGGCCCGTCTCCGCCGCGGATGTCCGGCACGGTGGCCATGCCGATCACGAACGACAGGACGAGGAACGGCAGCATGGCGTAGAAGATCCAATGCCAGTCGAGGTATTCCATCACCACGCCGCCGAACACCGGGCCGATGGCCGGTGCGGCGCACGTGACGAGGCTCACGATGCCGAGCATGGCGCCGCGCTGCTGAAGCGGCGCCTTCTCGAGGATGATGTTGGTGATGAGCGGCAGCGAGATGCCCGTGCCGAGCGCCATGACGAGCCGCGCGGCGAGCAGCATGGGAAAGTTCGCGGCGAGCGCGCCGATCAGCGTGCCGGCCGTGAACAGGGCCACCGCCGCGGCGAACAGGGTCTTGGTGGCGAGGCGGCGCACCATGAACGGCGAGGCGGGGATCGCCACCGACAGGAGCAGCAGATAGCCGGTGGTGAGCCACTGCACCACGTCCGCGGAGATAGCGAACTCGCCCATGAGCGCGGAATAGGCGATGTTGAGCGACGTCTCCGAGAGGATGCCCAGGAAGGTGAGGATCGCCAGCGCCACCACGGCCGCGACGAGCCGCCGGGCGACCGGGCTCTTGCCGCCGTTGCCGTTGTTGGGCCGGGTCTGCGGCCGGGACTCGGATTGGCGTGTTGTTGCGCGTGCCGTTGCGGTCATGCGGTCTTCTCCTTCCGGTGTGCGGCGACGTCCTCGCGCATGAGCCGCAGCGTCTCCTCGATCGTGGCGATCGTGGTCTCGCACTGCTCCGCGGTGAGGCCGCCGAGCAGCCGGCTCAGGTGCGCGTGGTAGTCCTCCACGTAGATGCGGCGGATCTCCAGTCCGCGGTCGGTGAGCGCGAGGGTCACGGCGCGGCGGTCGGCGTCGCTGGCGTGCTTGGTCACGAGGCCGAGGTCGGCCATCTCCCCCACGAGCTTGGTGATCGACGGCGTGGTGACGCCGAGGAACGCGCTCACGTCGCCCACGCGCGCCCGGGGTGTGGACTGGTCGCCGTCGTCGGCCGCGTTGATGTGCCAGACCGCGTCGATCACATGCACGTAGCGCGGCTTGAACCCGTCCGGCAGCGGCGGCATGAGCTCGGTGACCGCCTTCGCCTTCCAGCAGGCGTCCATGAGCCCGCGCACCTCCTCAAGCGGCAATGTCATACGCACCTTGTCCTTTCCGTCTCCGCGGCGGGCGGCAATGCCCGGCGGCACTCGGTGAGGCACCTCGTGCCACCGCCGTCGTCCCGGACCGCCGCGGGCCGTCATTTAGTTACTAACGATCATTACTATAGGTAACTATATGAACCACCCGGACAATACAGGCCGCGGACGCGCCCGTTCGTCCTCACGCGCGCTTTCATCATCCGCATGCCTCCCGCACTTCCGACGCGGACGCCTTTTCGGCGAAGCCGCTTCCGACATTTCGCCCCCATCGGCGCGGATCGAAGCAAACGCGGACGCATGCGCAGACCACGCCAATCCCCCCGCATCATTGCGTTGTCCATTTGCTCCAACCTGCGCCGCCAAAATCGCAGCTTGGAACGAACAACCGCGAATCAAACTCACGCAAGACCCGATTCGGCGTCATTTGTTCCAATCCGCAATTTCAAGGGCGCAGGTTGGGACGAATGGACAACGCACGGACAGTGCACGGGCAAGAGGCCATCGCCAACGGGAAAGCCAAACAGGAGACGGCAGGCGGACGGCACCCGACGCACGAGCCCGACGCGCGGACATGCGGATGTACGGCACAGGGACGCGCGCCGCCGTATCATCGTCCGGTGAACCATCAGAGCAGCACCGGCACCGGACGATCCGCACAGACCGCGCCGACCGCACCCGTCACCCGAACCCAGCGCATCCGCCAGACCCCGCGCGGCGTCGTGGCCACGCTCACTGCCGCGGTCGTGTACGGCATGTTCCCGCTGTACTGGGCGGTGCTGTCTAGCGTGCCGTCCATGAACGTGATGCTGTACCGCATCGTGACCGCCGCCATCGTGATGACGCTGTTCATGCTGGCCACCCGCCGCTGGGGGCGCTTCGTCCGGTCGGTGAGGGTCATGTGGGCCACGCCGAAGGTGTTTTGGATGGCCGTGGCGGCCGCGGTGCTGGTGACCATCGACTGGGTGGTGTACATCCAGCTCGTCGCGGTCGGCCGCACGTCGGAGGCAAGCGCCGCGAACTTCCTGCTGCCGCTCATCAACATGCTGCTCGCCCTGATGCTGCTGCGCGAGCGGACCACACCGCTGGGCGTCGCCTCCATGCTGATCGCGCTGACGGGCGCGGCGCTGTACGTGATCGACACGGGCGCGTTCCCCGGTCTCGCCATGCTCATGACGTTCAGCTACAGCGGATACTGCCTCATCAAGCGCTTCGTGCCGCTCGACCCGTTCGAGTCGCTCACCTTTGAAACCGGCGTGCTCGCGCCGTTCGCCGCCGTGGCGCTCGTCGCGCAGCCCCGGCTCGGCGTGCCCGCGGGAGAGCCGTGGTGGGTGTGGGCGCTGCTCGCCGGCTGCGGCGTGCTGACCGTCATCCCGCTGGTGCTCACGTCGTACGGCGTCAAGCATGCGGCGTTCCTGCTGCTGAGCTTCACGCAGTACATCACGCCGACCATCCAGCTCATTCTGGGCATCACGGTGCTCGGCGAACAGGTGCCGGCGCACCGGTTCATCTCGTTCTCGGTGATCTGGCTGGCGCTGGCGGTCTACACGTTCGATCTGGTCCGCGCGCACTTCGCCCGCCCGAAGCTGGGGTAGCGCCCGGTCCCGGTCGACCGGGCAAACCTCCCGCGCCGCTTGGACCTCCCATTCCGCCCGGAACGCTGATCGCCGAACCGAATTCGCCACCCACCGTTTGGACGGGGCGCGGCTCCCCGGACAGGGCGCGGCTCCCCGGACAGGGCGCGCCCGCTCCCTGTCCCAAGAGTTGACAAACCGTTGAAAAATAGCCGTTTTCAAGCGTGACGGACAGGGCGCGCCCGCTCCCCGTCCAGCAATCCGGCAGGGAATGCACCAATAAGACGCATTTTCGCCATCCGAACCACAGGTACGGCATCACGGCGACGCCCGCCGCCGCACGACAACGCGCACCCGGCCAAAGCAACAGGCCCGGATAACAAAAAATCCTCCCACCCGGCGGGCGAGAGGATTTGAATCCTTCTTCTCTTTGGCGACCCCGGCCGGACTTGAACCGGTGACCTCCGCCGTGACAGGGCGGCGCTCTAACCAACTGAGCTACGGGGCCGTTGTACCTTTCGCAAGGCACGAAGCGATATATTACATGAACCTCAAATAATCGCCACTTCGGCGTGTCGCGTCACAACGACAGGGCAACGGCACGGCGATGGAACAGCCATGAGACAGCGACGGTGCAGCGAACGCCACACGCTCCGACACACGCTCCGACACACGTTCCGCCATGCGTCCGCAACGCCGGTTTTGTCCACTCCGATGCGCTTTACTACGCATGGACCAACGGCATGGCCAATGACACGAGCCACAGGCCCGCGCCCCGCGCGACCGGCGAAGGAGACACCCCATGGACAGCGAACTGTTCGACAAGGCACCGATTCCCAAGGCGTATTTCAGCCTGGCGATGCCGGTGGTCATGAGCATGCTCGTCACGCTCGTGTACAACATGGTCGACACGTACTTCATCGCGCACACCGGCGACGCGAACATGGTGGCCGGCGTCTCGCTGTCCGCGCCCGTGTTCATGGTGATGATCGCGATCGGCGACATCTTCGGCCTCGGCGGCAGCTCGGTCATCTCGCGTCTGTTCGGCGAGAAGCGCTACGCCGACGGCAAGCGCCTGAGTGTGTTCTGCTTCTACGGGTCGGCCCTCATCGGCGCGGCCATTCTGGCGCTCGGCCTCGTGTTCCGCGCCCCGATCCTCGCCATGCTCGGCGCGAACGAGGGCACGTGGCCGCACGCCTCCGCCTACTACACGTGGATCATCATCGGCTCGCCGCTCATCATCGTCTCCATGACGCCGGTCAACCAGCTGCGCACCGAGGGTCACGCCGTGCCGTCCATGATCGGCCAGATCGCCGGCACCGTGCTCAACATCATCCTCAACCCGCTGTTCATCCACGTGTTCGGCTGGGGCGCGGGCGGCTCGGCCTTCGCCACCGTGCTGGCCAACGTGTGCACCGACGCCTACCTCGTGTGGTTCCTGCTGCGCCGCAGCCAGAACCTGTCCGTCGACCCGCGCCTCATGTTCCGCAAGGCCGCGGAAGCGCCCATGCCCACGGCCTCCACGCCGCTAGCCCCCGCGCCCACTTCCAAGCCCTCCCCCGTCCGCGCCGCCGCACGCCGCCTCGACATCACCGGCGCCGAGCTGCGCGACATCCTCGTCATCGGCATCCCGTCCGCCGTCACCAACCTCACGCAGAGCTTCGGCATCGTCATGGTGAACCTGTACCTGCTGCCCTACGGCAACGATTCGGTGGCGGCCATGGGCATCGCGCTCAAGGTGGTGATGATCGCCGTCTCGGTGTTCGTGGGCTTCGCGTTCGGCGCGCAGGCGCTCATCGGCTACAACTACGGCGCCCGCAACATGAAGCGCCTAGCGGGGATCCTGCGCTTCTCGTACCTGTTCCTCAGCGGGTTCGCGCTGGTGATGACCGTGGTGCTCAGCGTGTTCGACCGCGAGCTCATGGGCTTCTTCATCAACGACGCGCGGATCATCGACCTCGGCGCCGGCATGCTGCGCGTGCAGCTGCTCAGCCTGGTGTGCGTGGGCGTCGTCATGGTGACCACCTGCACGTTCCAGTCCACCGGCAAGGCGTTGGGCGCGTTCATCCTGTCGATCAGCCGTCAGGGTGTGGTGCTCATCGTCGTGCTCGTCGTCGCCTCGCGCTTGGCCGGCTACAACGGCGTGATCGCCGCGCAGGCCATCGCCGACCTCGTCACGGCGATCATGGCCGGTGTGCTGTTCGTCGTCATGCTGCCGGAGCTGCGGAGGCCGCGGAAGCCACTGCCTGCACAGGCGCAGGAATAAAACGGCGGGCAAAACGCTTCGTCCGCCACGTAGTTCGGTATGTATTGTCTTGGGGCATACTTGACGTATGTCTCGGGGCATTGTTGACACGGTCTCCTGGGGCATGGTTTACATGTGTCCTGGGGCATCGTTGACGCCGGGTATGGGTTTGCGGTACTTGTAGTCGC
>NZ_WBSN01000022.1 GCF_009299475.1 Bifidobacterium avesanii
GGCGTCGAGCTGCTTGGCGGTGTCGTCAAGATCCGTCGTGAGCGCGTTGATCTGCTCCTCGAGCTTGGCGTCGTTGCCCGGCACGTAGGAGAGGTTCTGGATGCCCTGGAACGCCTGCTGCTGGCTCGACTGCTTGTCGGAGCTCAGCGAATCGCGCACCACGGCCGTGAAGTTGGAGGCCACGTAGATCTTGTTGTACGCGGACATGAACGCCGAGGTGGAGCCCGCGGTGTTGCCGGACTTGTAGGTGTCGAGGCCGTCGCGGAGCTGCTGGTCGATGGCCTTGGCCACGTCGGACCACGTGTCGTAGTCGGCGGCGGAGGCGGACGAGGAGGACGAGGACGACTCCCCGTCGGCGTAGGCGGGGGCGGCGGGCATCGCGAGCGTCGCGACCATCGCCAGCACGGCCGCGACCAGCGCGAAGACGGCCGCCAGCTTGGCGGCGACCCGTCCCATGCGCCTTCCCGGCTCGATCGACGACATGACAGCGCGCGACATAAACCCGTTCCTCTCCTTGGCTTTCCATGCTTCGCGGGCCCTGATGCGCGGCGCGGACGGCCGGCCCATAGCCCTGCGAACAAATCCAGAGAACAAAGGTAAGGGAGAAATCGAGGAAAAAACAGTCTTGTTTTTCAAATTTTTTCGGTGTATAGTGCCCCTTCTTTTTCGGACCGGGAGCGGGCACTCCCCGTCCGTCGCCGGCAAAAACGGCGGAATTCCGGGAATTCTCAACATTCCGGACCGGGAGCGGGCGCTCCCTGTCCGTCAATACCATTCCCGGTCCAAGAGGAACGTCACTCCCGGTCCGAAATGCCGCTCCCGGTCCGTTGGACGGACCTCACGCCCGGTTTCCGCCGTGCAATCCGGCGGCACCGGCCCGTATATCAGCCCGCCAGCGCATCAACCCGTCAATCCGCTCCTCCCCTGCCGGACAGGGAGCGCCCGCGCCCGGTCCATAACTAATGAAAACGGCGGAATGGCGGGTCTCCCAGTAACCGGGACGGGGAGCGGGCACTCCCGGTCCGAAATGCCGCACCCGGTCCGTTGGACGGACCTCGCGCCCGGTCCGAGAATGTCGGGCGCCGGCGGGCGGTCAGCCCTCCAGCACGCGCGTCACCTTGCGCTCGTCGTAGAACGCGAACACCACGCCGCCGATGCCGCACAGCACCGCCGCGCACACCGCCGCGATGCGGTATCCCGCGCCCGACGCCATGCCGATCGTCGAAACGCCGGTGAACAGCAGCATCGCCACCGACTGCCCCATCTTCATCGCGAACGTGCGGGCCGCGTAGAACATGCCCTGACGGTCCTGACCGGTCACCTTCGAGCTGGCGTCGGCGATGTTCGCCACAATCGCCTGCGGCAGGATGCCGAACGCCGCCATCGGCACCGCGGCCGCCACGGAGAGGACCACGCCCTGCGCCATCGCGGGAAGGACCGCGAGCGCGCCCGACCCGAGCGCCGCCGCATACGCGAACGCGCAGGTGAAGATCACGAACGCGCCGAGCAGCAGCCGCTTCTTGCCCACGCGCCCGGCCAGCATGTTCACCGGCACGTAGAACAGCACGGAAACGCCGGTCATGAGCACGAAGTACACGGTGGTGGTGGCCTCGGGCAGCTTGAGCAGGCTGGTCACGAAGAACGGCAGACCGGTCTGGAACGTGGTCACCGCCACCCAGTAGACCACGTCGGAGCACACGAACTTGCGGAACTCGCCGTCGCGGAACGTCTGCCTAAGCGACTCGACGGTGGATTCGCTTGTCGGCTGGGATTTCACATACTCGCGCTCGTCGATCGCCATCACCGGCACAAGCATGCACACGAACGCCGCGGCGGCCATGATCGTGAAGGTGAGCCGGATCGCGTTCACGCGCCCGAGCGCCGGCACGAACGCGCCCCACACCACCGGCGCCACGTACGCCACGGCCGTGCCCACCACCCATGTGAACGAGATCGCGGTGGAGATATTGAGCTGCTGCTTGGAATCGTGCCCCAGCTCGGCGATGAGCGCGTTGTACGGCGTGCAGTAGAACGTGAGCGCGATGTAGTACCCGATCACCGTGACGAACAGGAACGCCGCGTTCAGCCAGCTGGTGCCGTCGATCGGGCTCCAGAACACGAGCACCGTCACCACGGCGAGCGGCAGGGACGCGAACTTGAGGAACGGGATGCGCCGCCCGGCCTTGTTGGTGCTGCGGTCGGAGAGCGAGGCGACCGCCGGGTCCACGAACGCGTCGAAGAACCGCGCGAACGCCGTGATGCCGCCCACCACGGTCACGATGCCCAGCACCACGAGCCCCTGCGGCACGAACACGGTCTGTCCCTGCGCGATGGTCTCCTGATCGGGCTGGTAGAAGTACACGAGCCAGTTGGAGATGATGCCGGACAGCAGCGCCCAGCCGAACTGCCCCACCGCGAACGCCCACACCTTGCCGCCGGGCAGGTCCTTGACGGCTGCGTCCGCACCCGTTCCGCTCATGTTCCGCCTCCTTGAAGCATTGCCGCGTCGCCTTCGACGCTGCGCTCATCCTAACACGCGCCGCTTGCGGAGCATCGGCATGCGGCGGCATCTGCATAGTGTGCAGCAGATTCGGCGGTTCGTGGACACCTATTCGCATAGTGTGCGGCACCGCATTCTCTCGCATCTGCCTTCCACCGGTCTCCGTCCGCCCTTCATCGGGCCATTTTCCGGGCATTTCGGCATCGTCCCGCCCTATTTTCGCCGTTCCGTCACGGACCATCTGCTGCACGGAACGCAGATAGATGTCCGCAGCTCCGCCAAAGTGCTGCACACTATGCGAATACCCATGCCCGCCTACAATGCCGTCGTATGAACGTGCCTCCCATGAGCGATCCAAGCCGACCGACGCAGGACGCATCATCGCCCCGCACGGCGGCGCCGTCCCACATCGCCGCGTTCCCCCGCGCGCTGGGATGCGGCATCCTCATCCGCAGCGCCCGGCCGATCGACGCCGAACTACACGCGCGCATCACCTCGTTCATCGAAGCCTATGAGGCCGCGCTGTCCCGTTTCCGCCCCGATTCCCTCGTCTCCGCAATGGCCCGCGCCCCGCACGGCGGCACGTTCGACTTCCCCGAGTGGACGCTCGCGCTCTTCGAGTTGTACGACCGACTTGTCAACGCCACCGATGGCGCCATCGACCCCTGCGTCGGCGAGGACCTCGTCCGCCTCGGCTACGGCGTCGAGCTCGGCGACGCTTTCCGCAACGGAACTTCCTCGGGCTCCTCGGGCAACGCGAACGCAACGACGCAACGCAACGCCATGCCATCCCAAGCGCCGCAGCCTCTGTCCCCTCCAACCACGCATGCGGAGTCGCCGGACCGCCCGGCATCCGAAGACCCAATCCCGTTTTCAGAAGCCGGCGCCCACCGTGGGCACAATGTGCCCACAACGTGCCCACAACGTCACCACCTCAGCGCAAGTCCCTCCGCCTCCCCGCATGCCGACCGCGCGGCCACCCAACCCGTTCCACTTCCAAGTCCCGTTTGCCGCACTCACGCCGCATCCGCAACATGCCCGCAATGCTCCCAGCCCGACGCGGACTTTTCCGGTTTATCGCACGCAGCCTCACGCGCCGATCGCGCGTGCGCGCAATCCCAACCTTCTACCGCCATGCAACAGTCCACACCCATGTCCCGGAAGCCGAATCCCGCGCCGCCAACGTGGGATTCCCTCGCCCGGCGCGACGCCACCCGCCCCACGTGGCCGACGGACGTGGAGCGCCACGGCACCACGCTCGTCACCCGCCGCCCGGTGTGGTTGGACTTCGGCGCCGCCGGCAAGGGCTATCTGGTCGATCTCATCGCCGCCATGCTGCACGAACATGGCCACGACTCCTTCGTCATCGACGCAGGTGGAGACCTGCGCGTCGAAGGGCTTGGCTCCGACCCCGCGCACAACGCCGAACCGTTGCGCATCGCCCTCGAGGACCCGGCCGACGCCATGCGCGCGATCGGGCTGGCGGCCATCGGCGGCGGCTCGCTATGCGCGTCCTCCCCCAGCCGACGCCACTGGGCGGGCGCGCATCACCTCATCAACGCACTCGACGGCCGTCCCGCCAACGACGTGGCCGCCGCGTGGGCATTCGTCGCGCACAAGACCACGGCCGACGCCGCAACGCTCGTGGCATCCACAACAACCGAATCCGCGCCGCACGAGTTTTCCGCCGCCGCATACCCCACCGCCCTCGCGGACGGGCTCGCCACCGCCCTGTTCGTCGCCGATCCAACCGCATTACGCCACGCGTTCCCCTACGAATGCGTCATCCTCGACGTCGACCGCACCGCCCGCCGCTCCCCGGGTTTCCCCGGAACGATCTTCACCCGCTGAATGCGAACCCCGAACGCACAATGCGAAACAGGGGCCGGCGGAAACGCTCCCCACCGGCCCCTGCGTAGTGCAATGTTCGATTATTGGTTGCGACTACGGAACCTTGACGTTCAAGAGATCGGACGGTCCATGACGATAAGCCGTCCGCAACCCGATTCCTTTCGGCGGCATTACCCGCATCAAGTTCACGGTCGAAGCCATCGCTTCCTCTCAGCCCTATCGAGCTCCCGTTTGGTTGCGATTCCATCTTGCAATCGGCCATGGACCGCAGCCCGCCTACACTAGGCGTCATGGGCAGCAACACGCATAACACGCAATTCCACGGCAAGGCGCGGGCATACGCCGCCGCCCGACCGGGATATCCCGCCGAGGCGCTGAACTACGTCGATGCGCTGATCCGCGGCATCGATCCCGCACCGCAATCGAAAACTCCAGCCGTCGCGGACATCGGCGCGGGAACCGGCAAGTTCACCGTACCGCTGGCGGAACTCGGGACGCCGGACGGACTGTCGGTCTTCGCCGTCGAACCCGACCCTGACATGCGCGGCGAACTCCTCGCGCGCACCGCGCAACTGCCCAACGTGACCGTGCTCGACGGTACCGCCTCGCACACCGGACTGCCCGGCCGCAGCGTGGACGCGATCACCGTCGCGCAGGCCCTGCACTGGTTTTCGCCCGCCGATTTTTCCTCCGAATGCCGCCGCATTGCGCGTGGTGGCCGCTACCTGCTCATCTCCCTGTACAACGTCACATCGTTCGACTCGGCACTCAAAAACGCGGAACCCACCAGCGCAAAGCCCACGGACGCAAAGCCCGTCGAACGCAAACTGTCCGGCAGCATCCAGCACTTCCGCGAGACGACCGCCGCGTTCTTCCGCCATCCCGTCGTCCGCGAGTTCCCCAACCCCATCCGGTACACGCGCGACACATGGCGCGCCTACATGGACTCCCACTCGCACAGCCCACTGCCCGGCAGCCCGGAGTATCCCGTGCATCGGGCCTGGGTCAACGCCGTCTTCGACGAGCGCGCCATCGACGGCATCCTCGCCGACGACACGGTCTGCATGGTCGCCAGCGAACTCATGCCGGCATAGAGGCTCATGCGCGCCGACGAACATGCGCGGCGAGTTGATCGAGCCGGTCCGACCGGACCACTACCCGCCCTTCCGAGGGCAGATTTCCGGCATTGCGAACATCTACCCGCCCTTCCGAGGGCATCCCGGCAAGCGTATATGGTGCGATCAGCCGCCCAAAACCGCATCATTGCGTCGTCAGAAGGCGCAAAACCGTCGCTATGCCGCCACGCATCCGCCCTAGGAAAGGCGAGTAGATGTTCACAACGTCCCAAATCCGCCCTCGAAAGCCGGAGTAGGCCGGAACTCAACGGCGGAACGATCCCGGCGCACGCGTGTGGCGCGCATACGGGCCAGCGGGTACGGTGGAAGGTGTCGCCAAGAGAAGGAGTCATCATGGCAGATGCACCGCAACCCGGCTGGTACCCCGATCCCGATCCGGCGGGCGCCGGCACCCGTCTGCGCTGGTGGGACGGCGCCCAATGGACGGAGCGCACCATGCCCGCCCTCCAACAGTCCCAGCCGCAGGATCAGGGCGGCGCCGGCAACGCCTACGCGCAGGCCGACTACACGCAATCCAACTACGGTCAGAACCCCTACGACCAGAGCACGGCTCAAAGCACGGCCCAGAACGCCCAGTACGGCTATGCCCAGCAGGGATACGCCCAGCCCTTCCACGGCCCGGCCTCCTACCTGTCCGACACCGACCGCAATCTGCGCCTCGCCGCGTTCGTGCTCAATCTGCTGAGCACCATCGGCACCGGCTGGCTCATCATCCCCCTCGCATGGATGGTCCCCATGACCGTCCACAGCTGGCGCCTGTACAAGGGCGAGCGCGCCAACACCACGGCATTCGCCGTGTGCGACCTGATCTTCTGCAGCGTGATCGCCGGAGTGCTGCTCCTCATCAGCCAAAAGGAGGAATAGCAGGGAATCGGGCGGCTGAGGCTGCCGACGGTTGGACCGACGGTTTGAGCCGACGGTTGGACCACCGGCAGCTCAACAGCCCACAACCCAGCCGGCGCGATTCGAGCCGCCCGTCATCCCATGCCGCCGTCGATCCACACCCATCCGCGCTCGGCCTTCGCATCGTCCGGCGCCCACGCGAGCAGATCCTCCCATCCGGTCGTGGCGCCGGCGCCGAGCCCCGTATCCGCGGAGTTTTTGCCGCAGGTGAAGTCGGTGCGGAAAATGGCGACCCGGCCCATGCCATACCGGTCGATCGCCGACGCGAAGGACGACCCCGAGCCGGGATCGTCCTTCACCGCCCGCCGCTCCTCGTCCAACCGTCCATTGGACCACCGCTCGTCATAATAAATCCGGTTGATCGCGCAGCCGGTGTACGAACGCTTCTGCCGGCGCAGCAACGTAACCGCGTCGTCCATCTGCGCGCCCGTGAATTTGGAGCTCTCCGAGACCTCGACGCGCAGGTGGCTCATATTCGCCGGCCGGTTCGGCACCCATATGCCGAAGTACGCCATCAACGCGCCAACGATCACAAGCACCGCCATCGCAGCCGATTCACACTGCGCCGTCCGCGCCCGATGCGTCTGCCACGACCGATCGCCGCGGGCAAACCACCCACGTAGCCCACATAGCTCACGCAGCCCACGCCATTTACCCCGCCCATCGCGATCGGCACGCCCCTCATGCGCGTCCGATTTGCCCTTCGCAGCCGGCTCGCCGGGTTCCTCACCGTCGTTCCCGGACATTCCATGCATCCGCCGCATCCCGCTCATGGCTCCAGCATAGGGCCCAAGACCTCGGATTATCGAAGCAAAATCATCGAACCCTTCCTCCGCGCCCGCGCCGCCGCGAAATACACCGCATAGCACGCCGCGATGAACACGAGCTCCGCCACGAGCGCGAACCGCTGCGACTCGTCGAACACCACGAGCACGAACGACGCCGTGCAGAGGACGAACGCCGCCCACGACACCCACGGATACCCGGGCGTGCGGTACTTGAGCTCGCCCACCGTGCGCCCCTCGGCCAGCCACCGGCGCCGGAACACGATCTGGCAGTAGGCGATCGCGATCCACACCACCACCGCGGACAGGCCGGAGAGCGCCACGAGCACCAGATACACCGTGGACGCCGCGATCACGCTCGACAACAGCGCGAGCAGACCGCCCGCCATGGCCGCGCACAGGGCGAGCATGGGCACGCCGCGCCGGTTGGTCTTGGCGAACCAGCGCGGGATCATACCCTCGTTGCCCATCGACCACACCATGCGCGTGGACGCGTACAGGCCGGAGTTGGACGCCGACAGCACCGCCGTCAGGACCACGAAGTTCATGATGTCGCCCGCGTAGGGAATGCCGATCGAGTTGAACACAAGCACGAACGGGCTCTCGCCCACGCCCGCCTCGCGCCACGGAATGAGCGCGCACATCACGGTGATCGAGCCGATGAAGAACAGCACGAGCCGCCACAGCGTGGTGTGGATGGCCTTGGGCACGGCGGTCTCCGGGTCGCGCGTCTCGCCGGCCGTCACGCCGATCAGCTCGGTGCCGGAGAACGCGAAGTTGACGGTGAGGATGGTGGCGAACACCGGCATGAAGCCGTTCGGGAAGACGCCGTCCTTGACGAGGTTGCCGAACAACGGCGCGTGCTGGTACCCGGCGATCGGAATGATGCCGAAAATGGCGAGCAGGCCGATGCCGATGAACGCGCAGATCGCGAACACCTTGATGCTGGCGAACAGGAATTCGGCCTCCGCGAAGAACCGCACCGAAAGCGCGTTCGCGGTGAAGATGAGCACGATGCACGCGGCCGACCAGATCCATGTGGGAGTCTCCGGAAACCAGCGCTGCATGAGCAGCCCCGCCGCGGTGAATTCGGAGCCGAGCGCCACGGTCCACGTGAGCCAATATTGAATGGCGACCACGAAGCCGGTGGCCGGTCCGATGAACCGCTCGGCGTACACGTGGAACGACCCGGTCACGGGCATGGCGACCGACAGTTCGCCGAGCGTGAGCATCACGAGGTACACGATCAGCGCGCCGATGCCGTACGCGAGGATCGTGCCGATGGGCCCGGCCTGCTGGATGGTGTACCCGGAACTCAGAAAGAGCCCGGTGCCGATCACGCCGCCGAGCGAGATCATCTGGAGGTGTCTCGACTCCATGCCGCGCTTGAGATTGGTGTGGAGGGCGTGGCGGGATGCGGCGGATTCCGCTCCGGAACGCTGCCGGTCTTGCTCGGAGACCGCGTCGGCGTCTGCCGCAACAACGGATTCCGGCCGGGCATGACCGTCGGAGGCGGCGGTTTGGTTGGTGGCACCGGCACCGGCCGTGCCGGCCGCACTAGCTGCGTCGGCTGCGCTGCCTGCGCTGGCCGTATCGGCCGTTTGGACGGTTTCGGGTCGCGTCTGTCCCGGCTGGCTCATGATTCTGCTTCTCCCGATCATTACTGGCGTTCGGCGCATACCGGCCCGCTCACCCTTGTGGCGGCCTGAGCGCCCCGAACAGTATACGCGCCGACCACCGCGCGCGGAAGAGGTCTTTGGAAGAGGACCGCGGGCATGGCTTCCGTGGCCCTGCGCCTTCCACAGTTGCCACGTTCCGCAATCCGGCCACGCGCACGGACGCCATTCGCGTCTTGCCGCGCCTCCCCTCAAGCAAATCGCCCTCGCTCGCCGCGCACGAAGCACGTACTATGGTTTCTCGATCAGCGCTTCCGAAAATCACCTTCGCCCGCCGCGCACGGAGGCTTTCGTCCGTCATCCCGCGCGAAACGATTACTCCGCCGCGGCATCGATCACCGGCCGGCCCCCGATCGGCCCATGCAGCGTCACCAGCGCGGACGCATACGACGCCACCGCCGCGCAACCGCCGCCCCCATCGACCTCGCTTCCGTCCGCCACGCCCGAGACCAGTCGCAACCGCACTTGCGCCGCATCCTCCTCGGTCTCAATCCGATACGCTTCGCACGATCCGCCCATGAAGTACACCCGCAGCGCCGTGTCCGAGACCACCGCGTAACTGCTCATCCTCTGCGCGCGCTCGTTCCGCAGCGGCCCATCCGCGAGCGCCACGTCCCCGTGCTCGCCCGCCAGCGGATCCTCCACGCGCGGCAGCTCGCCCGAGCCGCCATTCGCATTCACCGTCCACGGCGCCAGCCGATCCGCCGACCAGTACCGTTCGGTCTCGCACCGTTCCTCCGGCGAGACGCCATGCGCCGCCGATCCGGAAGCGGCGTCATGTGTATCCGCGGAGTCGTCGGGCAATCCGGCGCATGCGCCTTCCCCACCTGCGTCGCCGGCATTGCCAGTGCCACCAGCTTTTGCCCCCGAACTCGAACTGGCGCTTGGCGGCGCAGGATCAACGGCAGCCGTAGCCGGTCCCGCCGGAACGGACGACGTCCCCGCCGATACTCCGCATCCGCCCAGCACCGCGGCAACCAGCACCGCACTTGCCACCGCCACGATTGATCTTCGAGCAACCCGTCTCCGCGCCCATTCCGTGCAATCTTCCCGATTCATTGCCTCTCCTCGCCGCCTCGTTGCGCCCTTACGGCCATGCTAGCCGATTTCTGACCTAATGATCCGGATAAAGCGACAAATGACACCCGCCAAATCGGTGGAATTGCAATGCGTCGCCACTGGAAAATGCCTCGCTTTCCCAATGTATTAGGTCAGAAATCGCGTGGCGGGCACGTATAGTGATTCCAAAAGCGATTCTGCGCCCGATGGCAAGCCATCCGGCGACAATGCACAGTTCAATCCGCTCCGATCTGATCAATCAATCTCTTCGACTGGCGAGGACATGATGCAGAACGCATGGCACGACACCGGCATCACATAAACCGACTGCTGGCAGAGGCTCAGCCTCCCCACATGCAAGCCCATCTCACAGACCTGTGCAAGACGCCCCGCACGTCCGGACAGTCGAGACCGCAGACAGGTACCATCTGACAAAAACGCCGGCCGGACTGTCCGAATAACCCAGAGACAACTACGGGTACGAGATCAGTCGCAAGCAGATAACCGATTGGCTGCGACGCGGGAAACTGCCAAGCGGAAAGCCGGTCAAGGATGGCTACTGGGCGTTCAATATCCGTGAGGTTCTGACGACGGCACTTATGGAACAACCAAATTCACATTAAAATTATATTATTAACATATCAAAGTCGGTGATGATGGAGTCCGAATACAGCCCAATCACAAGCGCGAAAACCCCGCCAAACACGGCGTCGACTTCGAACAAGCCCAGAGTCCCTGACTCGACCCCGACTTGCTCAGCATCAAACTCAACTACCCCGCCGAAGAACGCTGGCTGTCCATCGGCATCATGAACGGCATGCACTGGAGCACCATATGGACGCCCCATAACGGCAACACCCGAATCATATCCGTCAGACGATCACGAGAAAAGGAGGTCGAAGCATATGAAGACCAAGACCGATGAGGAACTCGACCGCATCTTCGACGACGGCGAGGAAGACGTCCTCCAGTACGCCGACATGAGCACCGCACACAGGCCCAAGCGGGAGAAACTGCGGGCCATGAGCGTGTAACTGCCCGAATGGCTCGTCGGAACCCTCGACCACGAAGCAAACCATGGGCATAAGCCGCTAAGCCGTCATGAAGGTGTGGCCCACCGAACACGCCGACAGCCTCCAAAACACCTGACGCGAAAAACAAAATCAAGCGGAAGCAGGCTACCACCACCCCACGGCATGCCCTCGTATCGAGATAGCTATGAGGACCTACGGAATACATTCCTAGGTCCTCATTCATATCCATTCACACGGCTTGCGTGCCCGAGAGAACTAAAGGACCATCGCCGGAGGGCGAGGGTGTGGTACCGCAAATACGCTGAGAAGGCGGGGCCACCGCGGATTCGAATCCCGCCCAAGCCACTACGCCTGTAGTCGCTCAACGGCAGAAGCAGCCCGATAAGGGATTACAGTGCCGGTACCGAATCCAGCCTACGGGCACAAAACGCAGAACGGCGCTCACGATGATGTTCGCGAGCGCCGTTCATACTATTCGTCGGTCTTGTGCTTGCGCGGCCTTCCTCCGCCGACGCCGCGGCCGGGGCGGTTGGCGTTCCACTCGTCGATGGTCGATGGAAGCCAGCCGCGGGTCCGGCCGATCAGGGCGTCGGGCTCGGGCAGGCGGAGACTCAGGAGTGCGCCCTGTGTGATGCCGAGGCGTTCGGCCACCTGCTTGACGCCGAGGTATTCAGTCGTCATCACGGTCTCCGAACAATCCGAGGGTGAGGCAGTCGAGGCCCGCGGCGATGGCGAACAGGGCCGTGATCCACGGCGCGAATCCAACGAACGCGCTGGCCGCGGCGCACAGCCCGGCCGCGAGCCCTATGATTCCCCATGTTTTGCTTTTCATGGCGTTTTGCGGGATGATGAGTGGACGGGGTTCTGGACGCTACCATCGTCCGGAACCCCTATCGTTTAGCCCTTGTGCCTAGGTCGGGACTTGGGCTTGCGATCTTGGCGCTCGGTCAGCCATTTGAGGATTTCGAAAAGGAGTTTTCCGAATCCGCAGGCCACGGTAGCGAGCGCCGCTATCGCCGTGATCCACTCGGCTGTCATCCCGTGCTGCTCCTTTCACTCTTGACTTGTTGCCGGTCTTCCTTGTCAACATATCTATAGCAATACAATAACTGTAGGTATACAACTTGGGAGCACCACAACACGACTGGAATACCAACGATTCTGAGGTGCTCAATGGTCGCGCCAAGCCGACGCCTGCGCAAAGGCGGACGCCGATTCGAAAAGGACCGCAAAGCCTTCTTCGACAAATGCAAGACCACCCACGCCCCATGCTGGCTACGCGGCAACCGAGACCCCGCAACACCACTCAGCACACTCAGCCGACAATGGATCAACGCCTAAACCCACCACCGGGAGGGGCCAGCAAAATCCCAATACTCAAGCCCACCGGAACACTACCCTCATGCCCGTCCCAAGGGAAGAGTACAGATACAGTGCCAGAGGCGTCTGACGTGTCCGACTCGACACAGGCTAGTCGGACACGCCGGATACTGAACGGACTTGCAAAGATCATCCCCGACTACGCAGAGAACACTCCACTTGCGTGTCCTGCGGTTTCATCCACAGGGGATCATCCCCGCCTACGCGGGGAACACATGAGCCCGCTGTTCGCCGGGGCAGTGCCGCCGGGATCATCCCCGCCTACGCGGGGAACACATGAGCCCGCTGTTCGCCGGGGCAGTGCCGCCGGGATCATCCCCGCCTACGCGGGGAACACCACGTCGCGGCTGTACTTGTTGTCGAGGCCGAGGGATCATCCCCGCCTACGCGGGGAACACTAGGCCTTGTCCTCGACCACGCGGCCGGTCCCGGGATCATCCCCGCCTACGCGGGGAACACGCTGCGCCGGCGCATGCCATCGAGCCGTGCGAGGGATCATCCCCGCCTACGCGGGGAACACCACCCCCTCGAGGGGAATGCCGTCGCCGGACAGGGATCATCCCCGTCTACGCGGGGAACACGTGACCCGCTCCCACATGCCCCGGTCCTTCGAGGGATCATCCCCGCCTACGCGGGGAACACCATGGAGCATCGGGCCCCGGCCTCGACGGTGCGGGATCATCCCCGCCTACGCGGGGAACACCCGTTCAACGCGTCCATGACGGTTTTCACGAGGGGATCATCCCCGCCTACGCGGGGAACACGACGGCATGGAGATCCGCACCATCGACAGCGTGGGATCATCCCCGCCTACGCGGGGAACACGAAGCCGCGCCGCTTGGTCTGGGTTCCGTCCGGGGATCATCCCCGCCTACGCGGGGAACACGTCCGACACGCCCGTGCATTTCGACGCGGGCAGGGATCATCCCCGCCTACGCGGGGAACACGGAGTGATGAGCATCCGCGTCTTCGACTACCCGGGATCATCCCCGCCTACGCGGGGAACACTCCTCGATTTCGTCGGTGATGATGCTCACTGGGGGATCATCCCCGCCTACGCGGGGAACACGACTGCACGAACTTGGTCACGGCCTGCACCACGGGATCATCCCCGCCTACGCGGGGAACACGCCGCGCCGTTCATCGCGATCCCCTTGGAAACGGGATCATCCCCGCCTACGCGGGGAACACTGGCGCGTTTCAGGCCGGCAAGGCCCACGTAGGGGATCATCCCCGCCTACGCGGGGAACACCGTCTGGTCGATCGGATTGCCCGCTGAATCCCGGGATCATCCCCGCCTACGCGGGGAACACTCGACATGGTGCCCACCGAGGGAATCATCCGCGGGATCATCCCCGCCTACGCGGGGAACACCCCGAAGCCGTCGGATGGCCCACGGACGCGCAGGGATCATCCCCGCCTACGCGGGGAACACAAAGGCAGGGTCGGCTACAACGACTGGCGCACGGGATCATCCCCGCCTACGCGGGGAACACATGTGCGGCACATTGGCCGGCAGCGACTCGTGGGGATCATCCCCGCCTACGCGGGGAACACTCGCCGGCGATCTGGCCGCCCCAGTCCCACCCGGGATCATCCCCGCCTACGCGGGGAACACACTTCGTAATCATAATGATTCCAATGGATATCGAAGCTGCGCTACTCCATTTTCATTCACTTTGCCGGCACTCGCTAAGCGCGGAGACGCTATCCGGGCAAGGTCGCAGAACGGCAACCTCATTGGTATTTACGCGCCGATCTCCATTTGCTGGCATTACTCCAACCCGGACGACGGGAATTGGATTCGGGAGCCTCCTTTCCTTTAGGTCGTTTGATAAGCTCCAGCCCATCGCAATCCACCGGAATCCAATCAGCATGATGAATCCGGAACGCGAGGTGTTGCTCATTGCGCGCGGAATACACCATGATTGCCCGCCCATCCCGCACCAATCCAACAATCCGCTCCCACAGTTGATCCCGAACTCTGGCGCTGATATGACCGACGAAGACACCAGCCGATATTTCCAATAACCATCGGGTCAGGTCACCGCGAAGGCCCACGGGACAGGCGGTCAGCACTATCACCACCATCGCATACGCCCCTTTTCACCATTCCTCATCGTCGAAATCATCGTCACCGTAGGAAACGCCGGCAGCCACTTCGCCGGTCTTCTCGTCCCACAATCCCACATGATCGGCATCCGCATCATCATCGGCGTCGGACCTGCCAAGCAGTCCGCGGATATCCCGGGTCATGCGCTTCATGATGGACAGATCGTATACGGCGTCACGCATCCGATGCCGTGTGGCGGAACCAATGTCATCCGGCTCCGCCGCGGCGGTTTCAAACGCCACCGGAATGGACAGCTCCGCCTTGTAAAGATCCGCGACATCGTATACAAATGATCGTTCATGGCCCACGTGGACGAATCCCAATCCCGGGGAACAACCAAGAGCGACAATCACCGAATGCGCCAGACCATACAGACAGGTGTGCGCTGCGGACAGGGCCTTGTTGATTTCGCTGCCGGCTGCGAAATCCGCGTGGTCATAGGTTCGCTTGTCCCATGTCACACCAGTACGTTTCGCACATTCCCTGTAGACGCGACGCACGCGGGCGCCTTCGCGTCCACGCAATTGCTGCATCGTCAGGCAACTCACATCCTCATCCGGGAAACGCATCTGATACATCGCCCGGGCCACGGCCAGCCTTGTTCTGGCATTGGAGACCAATCTCGCCTGCGCCTGAAGCAAAGCCGAGGAATGCGTCAACGGTTTGCCGAACGCGTACATGCGGACGCCACGTTCTCCCACCCAAATCACCGTTGCGCCATTGTCGCCGATCACCGTCATCGCCTGATGGGTGACGGAAGTGCCGGGGCCAAGCATCAATACGCCCAATGCGGCTGCGGGAACATGGACGATTCCCGTTCCGTCGATGACCGTGATGGCATTGTCCGAACGGTTGATCACGCAATGTTCGAAGTACGCGAACGACATACGGTCCTCCGCCCGGACCAGTTCGCCGAGCTCGGGTGGAGGCGTTCCGGGAACCCGATTGCCGCCGCTCATGATCACTCCGGCTGCACCATGAGCGGGGCCACGGTCATCAGACCGCATCCGAAGCCTTTGGCCCTGCCCAGACCGTGGCACAGCGTCCGGCGGAACAGGTCGGCATCCGTCACCTCCAATTGGCCGTCGAACACCGCCGTCGTCAGCGTGATGGTTTTTCCTTCGCGGCCAAACCGTTCCTGATGACGCTGACTGACCACCACCGAGGGATCTCCGCCATCATCGGGGATGATGGCGAAACCATGGGCGGCCGCCCGGGAAACCAGCCAGTCGCGTTGTTGGGCGGCCGTGACGTGTCCTTGGATTTTGCCCACGACGCCCTCGCCATTCGCTTTAGGACGTCGTCCTTTATCCGCGAGCGCCTTGCGCGCGGGATTGGCCCGCAAGCGGAATTGCCACCGTTGGCCAACGGCAATCCGTGAAAGCAGCGGTGAGTAGTCCTTGCTTTCCCACTCCATATGCGTGGGCCATCCGGCCTGCTCGATGATATGCGCAAAATCCGGCGCCTCGGGACTGACCACGTACAGCCAGACGGTGTGATCCTGCGTCAACGTGTCCAGTCGCCAGAGAATGCGCCCATCGTCCCCGTCGCGTACGCTGCCCGGCGGAAACGCGCTCTCAACCGCCGCATGCATGCGATATGGCGATCCCACCAATTGCCGGGCACCGATTCTGGCCATATTAAGTGGCACTCGTGAAATGAACATAGTTGTACACTCCTAGGCAAAACTCAGGGGATCGGCGTCGCCGTTAAACGTCGGTGGTTCGTCAATCGCCGAAGGCTTTCGACCCACGACAGCCGATCCCGCACCGACGCTGCCGGGATTATCGATGCGATACCGATGGACTGCACGGCCGGCGTAGCGCCTATCCTTCTGGCTGAAGGTCACGGGCAGGTCCGGCTGTGTCAGGAATGGCTCGTCGTCCCTAGCATCGCAGACGATTTCCAGCTGCTGGTCCGGATACCGCCTCATATACCACTTCGAGGCATGCCACGGCTCCCGTTCCAATGCCTGGCGAACATCGTTATATTCGTCATGGACGCCCAACGTGACCGGAAACTCGGGAGGACAGGATCGCCTTCCCAAATACAACGGCCATCGCGGCGTGCGCAGGGCATGGTCCAAGCCCTCAAGCATCGCTTTCTCGGCTTCCACTGCCGCCAGAAAACGGGCGTCAGCCAGATAATACCGATACGTCAGCGGCATCACCTTCTCGAAGTCGCGCGAATTGCGTTTGCGGGACAGGGACTTCTCCGTTTGGAAATCCTGCATGATTCGACCACGCTGCTCCACCCGCACGCCAAACCGCAAGCCAAGCAGATCCTCGATCGGATCCTCCCGCGTACGTCCTTGTGCCGAGGCCAACAGACCGATCACGGCGCTTTTCGTCGGCTCGGTGCGCGTCTCGCGCCGCACGAATCGCGACGAATCGCCCCACGATTGCATCGGGCCCGCGAGCTGCAATAGCAATACGCTCATGATCACTCCTTGGACAGCGCCTGCGTCAGAGCGGTCTTCAGTTCGGCCTTCAGCTCCGGGAACGATACATGCACGCTCACGGCGTCCAATTCGGGAACGGGCTCATCCGCAGTGATGTTCCACGCTTGCCGAGGCTGCTCACCGTACGCCGACTGCACATAGGCCAGCTTGCGGCCCAGCCGAGCGGCCGCCTGCCGGGAGATCGACGTCCCCTCCTGTGGACGCACGGGATCCTCAAAGGCGTCAACCACATTGATCGGCTGGTCATCCCGGATCATCACCACGCACGCGGTGGGCAGCGTGCGGTTGGCAAAAGTGTTCTGTTTGCCCGTCGGCATGGACCGAATGAACGCCTCCACGAATGCCGCGGCACCCTCGACTGTCGCCGCCGCATCCTGCAGCTGGTCATGGAGGGCGTTCACATTCAACGTTGCGTACCGGTACAGCGTGGACGAATTGAAACCGACGGTATCCAGCATGGCGGCGCCTGCATTGTCGTCCGAAGCGCAGTCATCCACGGCGGTGAAGTAATCATACTCAGGCGTGATTTGGTCCACGGAAATCGCGTGCGCAACCTGAGCGGATGCGTCGGTGTTGAGATCCGGCGCGTCGGCCAGCATACGGCCGAACAGCGCGATATCCACGGCTTGGACGCCATGGAACACGGCGTCGATCTCCTTCTTCATCGCCGCGGTTGGCTTGGATGCCGCATCGACGCCCGCATCCTGCCAAGTGATCGCCACATCCGCCAGCTGGGCGATCTCACGATGCGCGATGAAAATCAGATAATCCGTGGACAACGTGCCCTTGTCTTTGCCCGCACGATCCGACTCCTTGATGTTCACGCCGGTGGCGGACAACGCGCATTTGGCCAGCGTCTCCGCGTCCTCGATGAGATCGGGCCTCTTGGCAATGATCGAGTCGCGAATCAGGGATACGGCGTTCTTGGTACGCACACCAAGGCGGCTGGAATCCAGCAGAGAGGGGAACATCTCCCGCATCGCGCGTTTCCAAGCCTGCGAGGAGACACGGGAGCGCAATACGCCGCCATATCGGGCGACTTTCGGGCTGCCGGTGTCATCGCGGTTGATGTTGCTCGGCGGCACATTCTGCAAATCGTACAGATCAATGAACATGGTCCTGTCCTTCCGGGTTTATGGTGAATCGTTCGTATATGTGGGTTTATTGGGTAATTGCGGACTTGGAGTAGTAGTCCATGCTCCAACGCTGGAACACGTCCTCGCGAGCGTCCGGGAACTGGACCTGATAGAGATCTTGGGCCAAGGAGCGGTAGTCGAGCACAATCGCACCGTCACCGGCTCCTCGCATCAGCATGATCAACGCCCGTACGCTGCGCACCACGCCTTCGAAATCCGGAGCGGCTTCGGCGGAGGAGAGATTGCGCTGCACTCCGCCAGCGTGATCCAAGTCCGGATCGATGAGACGGCATGCGCGTCCAAAAGTCATGCGCTTCGTACGGGCGCTCTCGGCGTTTTGGGCGACCCCGCGGCTACGGGACTGCTGATGCAACGCATAGAGCTCCAACGTGGTTTTCAATGCACGAAGTGCGGCGGGATCCTCATCCGGGGATGGCAGGTTTTCCGGCCATCCCTCAAACAGGTCTCCGCCGATCAGCATCCATGCCGGCGCGCCGCCGTCCAAATCGCGTCTGAGACGGGCCAACGCGGCCCTGGAACGCGGAGTGCCGCCATCCCTTTTGGTGTATTCGTTCTGCAGCCGAAACACCTGTTTGTTGACGAAGAAACCCAGCTCCTTCGCCGCATCGCGAGAGAAGAACCGTCGCATCGTCATTCTCCTTCCTTGTTGTCCGGGCCGATGCCCAAATACTTGTTCAGACCGCCCAGAAACAGCTGCGTGGCGCGTGCAACGCTCATCCGGCCCATTTTCCCGATGTCACGTTCGACGAACATCGGCGCATGGCTATCAGTCAGATATTCCCAGCCAATGTCGGTCAAAGTCCGGTGAATGTCGGCCCGCCAAAGGTTGCCATAGGACTCGTAATCCTTGTCCGCGGTGAAGCCGGCCAGACGATCACGAAACAGCGCGTCGAGCTGCGCATAGGCGTTTTCACGAACATGATCGGAAGCGGCCTGCGCCCGACCGCCGGATGCGCGGTCACCGGCAACGGCGGCCAGATTACGCACATAGCTTGTAAGTACGAGGTCCACCGCCGCACGCGTATCGTCAATGATCTTCACCACGGTGTTGATCGCCGGATAATCCGCGCGCGAGAAGGCCAACGGCAATGTCAGCACGTCGTCGACGCCGGTCTCGTACACACTGCTTTGAGTTCCGTACGTCATGCCTTGCGTGTGGATTGAGAACGAGGCGAGAACGTGCTTATCCGAATCAAGGCACCCCGTACGCTGCAGTTCCTCGACCCATCGGATCACACCCGGACGCAGATCTCTGTCGCCAACCGCGATCATCGGGCCCAAGCCGCGCCACAGCGCCTTGCCCGCATCATGGGTGACCGGCATTAGCGGCGGAGTCGACAATCCCAGCTTTTTCTGCTGGGTTGGACTTATGCGCCAAGCCGTCATCTGCTCGCAGCTATCGGTGTTATATGGGGCGATGACGTCGCCATAGCAGTTCACGATGCCGATGATGCGCGAACCATCATCGTTCGGCACCAGACGCAGACGCCGGGATTGCAGAGTCAGCGCATCCACCGGGCCGGTGAATGACGCGCGAACCGTCAGGTCGGGGCCGGACGGTTCATCCAGTTCCCAAGGCGGCACATCATCCTCGTTGCCGAACAGCCGATTTTCGTCGTCAGCGGTGTCATACAGGCACCAGTTCAACATCAGTGTCTGGAATAACGTCTTGCTCTCGACCATAACCGGTCCAAGCGCTCCCAGCCAGCCGGTACCGGCCATTCCCTTGGGGGCATACACCTTGCCTTTGTTGACGTGAGTGTTGCCAATCACGGGGGTTTTGATTCCCGCCGTGTCATACGCCTGCAGGAACAGGAGCCAACGCGCGGCTTCAGCAAGACCGATGGATTCCAAAGCTCTCGGCGAACGCATGGAAAATAGGAATTTATCCGGTTTGGGTACATCGGCGATCATTTCGCCAACCGGGTCATATTTCTTCTTGCCTTCATACGCCAAACCGGGAACCTGATAGAACGGATGCTTGGGATCCAGCAGATAAAAGCGATCGTGGAATTCGTCAAGATACTCGTCGATTTCATTCATGCTGAACGTCTCGGCGTTCCAAAGAAACTTCCATAATCTTCGCGTATCGCCCCGCGTGGCTTCCGGATCGCAATATGCGCAATACAGGATTGCCACCAACAGCCGGATCATCGGTACGCTTTGCTGAGACAGATCGCCGGCAATCGAACGAATGCGTGGCGCTTCCCGGAACACCTCGCGCAAGGACAGTTCTCTGAAGCTCCCGTCTGAGAGCACACATGGCACCCATGGGTTGTCAAGAAGGTTGAACCGTCTCGAAAAAGCAGCGCTGCCCATTTCGCAACCAGTCCTTTCCACCGTCATCTACGACGGTTCCCGGTTGATCTGATAAGTTCAGCATAGCACGCATATACAAAATCAGCAACGTGGAAAAGGAAAGGTGTGATTTGATTGCTGAATCCCTGCATACGCAGGGAACACGTCACACCTTGCCTTATCCACAGGGTCATCCCTCAGTAGAGGGATAAATCCCATCATGAGCCCAAGCCCCGACCCGCCGCTCAATAGCATGTAGCACTACATGCACTACTCGGCCTTCGCCACGCCGAGCCCGCCGACCCGGCTATAGCTCACATCAAATCCATTGACGCGAGCATGCAACACGCCGTCTCCGTCTTCTTCCAAAAACAGAGTCAACCGGCCGGCCAGCCAAGGCGAGTCCGCCCACAGCAAGGTTTCGTCGCCGCAGCCGCGTTCCAGCTCGTCAATCAGCGCGTCGATTCTGTCGTAGCCACTCATCTTCGCCGGCAGCCGCACCGAGCATTGCGAGACGAGCAGCGCCAAGCGATCATCCGGTATCGAACCCGTGGGCACTTCAGCGCCCAGCTCAATGCCATGCGAGGGATCGCCAATCCAAGGCAGCAGCCGGACGGTCTCGCCGCAACGTCTCAACAGCATGACCTCAACCGTTTCCTGCGTGTCACGAACTGCGCGCTGGCCCTTATCGTCGTCGGCGTCATCAAGCGGACTATGCTTGAACCAATCGGTTAGGGTGTCCCGGTTGTCATCCATGCCGCGCAACGATTTGATCCGGTAGGAATGCGCACGCAGACGCTTCTTCTCCCATTCGCCGGAGCGGTGATCGACCGCCGCCGCATACGATTTCCGCCACGATTCGGGAATCGCGCCAATCGCCCGATCGCCATAGGCCCGCCGCACAAAGGCCGCGATGTCCCCTGGCAGATGCGCGGTCATCGTCGAGGACAGCGATGCCAACCCCATGACGCCCAGGGTCTCCATCAGTGATGCCTCCTCATATACCGCCTTGACATCGCCGTCATATCGAGGCTCGGCCTCGCCATCCCATGACTCAATCCCGCGGATATAACAGGTTGCCGTCTGCAGTCGAAGCGGTCGATCGCACTGCTCGTCGCCTCGAACATGACGATGCACGCGGCCAAGACGCTGCATGAGCAGATCCACCGGCGCAATGTCCGTAACCAGTGCATCGAAATCGATGTCCAGCGACTGCTCCAGCACCTGCGTGCCTACAACGACCAAACGTTCAGGGCGGCGACCGTTCGCGCGGGTGCTGCGGGGTCCGAGCAGTTCACGCAATTCTCGCTCGTTGTCCATGCGGTCCATGTCCACGAATCGGGAATGCGTCAGCCGAACTGCATCGGAGCCATAGCGCGCGGACAACAGATCCGCCGCATGTTGCGCGCGTCCGACTGCATCGCATATGACGCCAATGCAACCTCCGCTTTCAAGCAGACCGTCAAGCAGCGCGATCAGCGACTCGTCATCATCCGGCATGAGACGGCATGACACCTGTAGAGATCGCCCGGATGGGGCAACGGGCTCCGAGCGCAATTGCGACCCGGACGAATAGGTAATCATCGGATATGCCGACGTTTCTTCACTCGGTTCCCGAATTGCCGACGCAGCTGGAGCAACCGCCGCCATTCCACGTCGCCTGCGACGACGGGGATGAACCGGCAGCTCGCTCACACCATCCGCCAATCCCACCGACGCCGTAGACTGGTGTTGTTGTTCGCCGACGGACCGCCCGCGCAGATACGCCTCCGCCATCTCCCGCCTCTGCCGTTCCGGCAGCGTGGCGGACAGCAGCACCACCGGCGCGCGAAACCCACCCAGCCATTCAAGGATGCGTTTCAGATACTCCTGCATATAGGCGTCGTACGCATGGCACTCATCGATGACGACGACCTTGTTGGCGAGCGCCAGTTGCCGGAGCACGACATGCTTCATCTGCAAGGCGCCCATAAGCACCTGATCCACGGTGCACACCAAAAAATTGGCCAGAACACCTTTCTTCCGCCCCCACATCCACTCGGACACCATGGTTTCCGGCGTGACCTTTCCCCGCACACCTCCGCCGCAGGAATCCGCATCCGGGTCAATCGACGACATCGCACGACGCGAAGCCGCGATGATGCCTCGGAACTCCTCGTTAAGCCGGGCCTTGCCGTGAGCGAGCCAGATTGTCTTGTCGTCTTCCCCATCAGGTGCGGGCAAGGCGTCAAGCCACTCATGCACCCTGCCGAACATGGCGTCGGTGGTCGCCATTGTGGGCAACGCCACGCAGATTCCACCGCGCCCGGTGCGCCGGGCCAGCAACTCCGCGGCTGCGAGCGCGGCTTCGGTTTTGCCCTCGCCCATCGGCGCCTCGATGATCATCAAGCCGGGCGCCTCTACCGTTCTCGCAAGCCTTGCCGCCTCACATTGCACAGGCCGAGGGCTAGCTCCCTCCGGGAGTTTGAATCTGGACCGAAACCACTTCCCCAGATCTTCGGGATTGTCAAGGCTCATATCGGGAGCGCCGGGAGCGGAACGCCAAGGCTCGCACAGATGCAGGTTGCTCCACGCACGCTCGGCGCGCGCGTTCAGTCCCTCCCACGAGTGCACATCATCGCAGCCGCCGTCATCGCAGGACAGCGCAGTCAACGTTCCGGGAACGGGAATCAAAGGGAACAGACCCTCGTCGCCGTTGCTGGCCATCCAGTCGGCCATGACGACCAGACCGGTCAGCAGCGATTCGCTTTCGGCGCTCAGCCACGTTGCTCCCAGAGTCTCAACGAGCGACGCGGACAGACCGGCTCGTTGAATGACGAATTCCAGCAGCTCGCCCTGAACGGATTGCCATAGCCCTTGCGCCGCTTCATCCCACCCCATACGAATGAGTTCGCCGAGTCTGGCGTCCTTTATTTTGCAGTCTTCGGACGGCGTACCGTGGTGTCCGCCGATCACGCTCGCATATGATCGCGCAACATCGCTTTTCCACCCGTATGTCTTGCACATGTACCATTCGAAGATGGCCTGCCCGGCTATCGGATGGGACGGCTTGTTGAAGTTGGCGAAATCACGTCTGACCGGCAGTCCTGCGCGCTCCGGCAGCCACGCCAGCGACTCCGGCGATCCGCCATTCGCCGGCTCGAAGCGAATCGGCTTGGCCTGGAAGACCGGCGTGGCCTTCCCAACGTCGTGGGCGCCGGCAAGCATCAGATACACGGCACGGGCCTGATCCACACCGCTCACGTCACGCGCGATCACCTGTTTCGTACCATCCGGCACCCAATGGCCCCAAATGCGTTCAGCCATCGCAATCGAGTCCGCCATGTGAACGTACAGCGGCAGCCACCAATCACCGTCAAGGCGATTTGTTTTGCCCCACAGGGATCGAGCCTGCTCGGGAAGATCGACGTTGCTCATATCAGTCCTTTCAACGCCACCCTGAGATTCGTTCGACGAGGGTATCGCGCAACCAACGAACGCGCGTATTCGGCCACCCATGCACTTCCCATAAACGATCTGGCCCTGCGCAGGCGATCGGCGGCGTTGCGATATTCGGCACGCGGCACCGCACCCACGAACGCGCGATCGCCCTCGTACGGCTTGAGCAGCAACTCGGTTGCCTCGCGTGGATGTGCGGTGGCGATCATGCCGTATAGCCGATCGATCGTCCCGGGGACCTTGGCACAATATTCCAGCGCCTGGCCGGCCATATGTTCCGATAGCAACAGGTATTCGTACGCACGATTTTCGCCGGCCCGCCACCGGCATGCCGCCACGATGCCCGGCAGCACGCGGTCCCGCCACCGCCGGCCGCCCGACAACGCCCGCAGTCGATCAACGCATTGTTTGTCGTTTTGCAAGGCGTCATCCTCCAGCCATGGGATACGCACTTCGCCGTGCACGATGATCTCCGTATAGAGTCGTTCCAATTCGTCCCGATCGCCGGAGTGCTGGGCGATCGCGATGAGAACCGTCGTCCAACCGTAAGGGAATGTACTGACTGGAAGCGCTTCGAAACCCCATCCCGCGGCGGGGTCTTTCGCCGCAAGCCGCATATGCCGCTCCACCAGCTCACGGGCCCGACCATAGTCGCCGACGAGCATTGCGCGGGTGACGGCGAACTTGGCCATCGTTCCATCCTCCAGATGCGCCAGTTCGTACCGCTGCACCCTGTTGCATTCGCCGGCGAGCGCCAGATCGTCATGCCGGAGAGCATGCAGATACGACCGCCACTCGCGTAAATCGGCACTGTGATTGGCGTCCGCGTCACGCTCCAATCGGGACAACGCCGCATCCGCGATGCTTCGCGTATGTAAATGCGCCGAAAACGACAGCAGCCCGGCGATCATATTGTCAACCACCTCGCTCTGCTGAGTCCGCGACGATGTGGCTTCGGTCAGCGCATCGGCCATCGAGCTCAGATCGGACGGTTTGGCATCCGCGTCCCGCGCGGCCTTTTCCATGAGCACCAGCACCTTCCGTTCCAGACGTTCGATGCAGTCGTCCGCGCTCTCCGAAGAACCTAAGTATTCCAACGCCTTGTCGGCGATGAGCATCACGGCGACCGCATTGCGCATGGCGGCGGCATAATCGCGCGTAGCCAGCGCATTGTCCAACACATCGTTCACACCGTCGAACGCTGGGATGATGTCCTCGCCGGCGGCGTAATCATCGTCCCAGCCGTCACCATCAACCTCCAACGCAGCCTGTACCGCGTTTTCCGCCATCCGACCGGCCCGTTCCAAGCTCAATGCGGGAAAATCGGCTCCGCCTGTCCCCCGATATGCATCGGCGTCCTCAGCAGCATGCGGATCCCATACCAGCCAAGGTCCACGACGACCGTACCACGAGTCGAAATAGGCACGTACCGCCCGATCGGTCTCGTCGCCCATAGGACCGGGCTCGTCCGGCAGATCTCCATCACCGGACTGCGACCGCGTGCCGCGTGGCAATGCGGTCTCATCATGAGAGCCGCCGGTTTCCCCGCCGGCCATGGCAAACGAAACGGCGGCGATGTGCTTGCATCGCTCGCCCGAGACGGCAAACGGACAAGTGCAACGCGACGACGCGAACCCGCCACTGGCATTCACACGCACCGTAACGTCATACAACGAGGTTCCCCGCACCTCCCCATGAAAGACGCCGGGAGCGATCTGATCCACGGTTTCAATGCGTCCCTCGCGCCAATACGCCTTCCCCCGCTCGAGGATGCGCGGTTCAAACAGGCTGGACACGGCCGAAAGCTCCATGAATCCACTGTAGCCAGCCGAAGCTACATCTTCCTCATCCGCTGCAAAGATCACAGGCAATGCGCCATATACAACGGCAACCTGACCCGTTCGCCTTCCACTTCCAGCTGCCGCGGATGCAGCACGTACTCCCTGCCCAAACGAGCGCCGTACAGCGAGCGGAATTTGTTCAGGGACGCCGTCCCGTACCGCTTGGTCGACTTCACCTCGACGGGGCTGATTCGCGGCTTCATGGCCGCGTTGTCGTACCCGCGCACGATCAGAAAATCGATCTCCATGGTCCGCGAGGCGTCCTCGCGATCGCGCCGCGAGAAGAAGAACAGCTTCCGGCCATTGGCACGGAACTGCTGCGCAACGGCATTCTCCACGAGCATGCCCTCGTTGAGCGACAGCTTGCCGAACAGAATGTCGCGGTACACGTCATCCGGCGTCGTCGCCTGATCCGCAAATGCCTGGGACACCAGCAGGCCGGTATCCGCCATATAGCATTTGAACGAGGCGTTGTCCTCGTACATGGCCAATCCGACGCTCGGGTCGGTCGCATTGCGGCAGATATTCACCAGACGGGCGTCCTCCAGCCAAAAGAAGGCGGAATCATAATCCCTGAATCGCGCGTTCTTGTCCACCGAGGCCAGCGTAAACCGCTTCTCGTGTTTGGACAGCTGCCCCGGAATCTGGGCAAAGATGCCCCGCACGCGACCGGCGTCCCCATTGGAGAATTTGCCGATGTCATCGCTGTACAGTTGCAGGATGCCCCGCTTGATCTCGTCCACCTCGCCGAAATCCCGATGCCCTACATACGAGACGACGGCCTGAGGCATGCCTCCGACCAGCATGTATTCGCGCCACAGGCGCATCGCCCGCTTGTGCAAAGCATCGGGCAACGGCGCCCGCCTTTCAAATGACGTGCGGATGGTCTGAGCGAGAAGCTCCTCCCCCATCGCCCAGCAGAACTCCTCGAAGTCGAGGGGGCCCATCTCCATTTTCCGTTCCTCGGATGGGATGACGATGTTGGCCACGTTCTTTTTAATGGAGATCAGGGAACCGGTCTCCACATAGTCATAACGGCCGTCGGCGACCAGATACTTGACCAGTTCGCGCGCGGCGGGGTAACGCTGCACCTCATCGAATACGATCAGGGACTTTCTCGGCTGCAGACGGGTGCGGTAATACGCCGACAGCAGCATGAAGAACGTGTCGAGGTCGTCGCGCTGGTTTTCGAAGAGATCCCGTACATCGCGAGGAAGACGGGCGAAATCGATCAGAATGTACGATTCGTACTGCGTCCGGGCGAATTCCTCCACCGTGGTGCTCTTGCCGACGCGGCGCGCCCCCTCCACAAGCAGGGCCTCCCGCCCCTGACTCTTCTGCTTCCACGCGATCAGCTGGTCCAACACCTTGCGTTTCAGCACTTCCCCACCGCCTTTACACGAAAACAACAGTATAGATACGGGCTATCTTACACGAAAACAACGGTATGAATATTGTTGAAATCACACGAAAACAGCAGAAGCCTCAAAAGAATCCAAAGCCCCAAAACAACAACAGCACTCCACCCAGCAGAAAAATCCTACCGCGGTGTCTCGTAGAAGCCGACAACCATGGCATGGGTGTCGCCAAGTCTGCAAATCCGTCCGCTTTGACCTCCATAGCCATGCAACTCGCTCCGGATCCAATCACGGAATCCACTTCCCGATTATTCCTGCCCCGCCACCAGTTGACGGAGAAACCGTCGATCACCGACCTGCGCAGCAGGTACGCACCAACGGCGCTCTCCACCAAATGACCATGTCGATTCGAATCAGACAGCAACAAGTCCCGCCGAGGGCCATAGAACACCGTCATCAGGATGTATCGTGCACCGCAAGACGCGGCGACGACGCATGTCATTTGACGGCTTTGTCGCTGTATTTTTGGATTCCGCCCAGCAGACTGACGTCAGCCAGCAACAGTGAACTCAGCGAAGTTAGACTATCGAAAATCGATCCTCGCCACTGGGGTACACGAGAATCGGAATACGGCAAGATCTCTGACGTTATCTAGCCTATTGAACATGTTTACCCTTGTGCTGCGGAATTTTCAAAACTGAAAATAGAAAATCATCTTTCATTAAGAGCAAATATCCACCATACACAAGTCCTCCAACGCAAATAGACAGAATTAATTCTGTCAAAATTCCTATATCCACAAAACGAATACAAAAGACACAAGCAAACATCAAAAATGCTGGAACAAAATAATGAGCAAAAGACCGGAATAAATATCTCATATCCAGAATATTTCGTATATAATATGCTTGAATAAAGGTCGAAACAAATTCTGCAATAACGGTAGCAACAGACGCACCTATCGACCCAAAAGGAATAATCAAAATAATGTTTAAGAAGAAATTGGTTAAAGCGGCTACGGAAACAGCAATAGTATATTGCCTTTGCTTATCCATGGCAACCAAAAAAACACCAAACAATTGTCCCAAGGAAAGAATAATAAATAGTGCACTTAGAATATGCAATAAAATTGCAACGGAATCGTAACCGGGACCAAAGAAAATTGGTACAAAAATATCCGCAACTGCAGCTAAACCAAAAATCACCGGAAGCGCAAGCAGAAATATATAATCGATGGCTTTATGATAATATAAAGATACCTTAGTAAGGTCACCATTTTTATATAGGTGCGCAATACGTGGCATTAACACTCCAACAACTGAAGCGATAATTGTTAATATCATTTGAACAATACGCTCTGCTTGGGTGTAGTAGCCAACCTCTGCAACTCCTTTCATTGATCCAAGCATTGTTTTATTAAGAACAACATAAATCTGAATTGCAATGACCGGAGCAAAAAGACCCATAACCGGCCTTATACAACGAAGAAGATTTAACTGCCTTATTGGAATATAACATATATCTTTCTTAAGGAAAGTCCACATTGACAAATTACCAAATAAGGTCGCAAAACAAAATATTAAAGTATAAATCCAAACATCGTTATCATTTTTAACAAAGGCAAATATTAAAAGAGTGCCGATAATTTTTATTATGCCGTTTCGCAAAGCTGTGACTCTAAAATTTTCCATTCCTTGGAAAAACCAACTAATATCAAAAATCCAAGATGCAACGGTCAAAAAATGTATAACGAATAGTATTCTATATTCTTTAAATATTATGAATATAAATATACAATAAGCAATTGTAACAACGAATGTGCAAATTAGCCGAAATAAGAATACCTCCCAAAAAATCTTACTTCTTTCATACTTATTATCCTGATTTTTTGCGATTTCTCTATTTCCATAATTTACCGTTCCGGTAGCAGCAAAAATAGCAAAATAGGACACTATTCCATATGTGTATGCATATGCGCCAACACCATCTGCACCTAGTACACGCGACACATAGGGGGTAGTAATAAACGGTATCAAGATAGATAGAATCTGGTAAGAAAGATTGTAAAAATAATTTTTCTTAATGCTAGTCATTTTGCCCTAACGAATTACAATGCTAAATATAATATTGCGTGAGTTACCAACATAGTCTGATGACAACTCACGCAATATTGACATAGCAATTATGCTTTTAGTCTCTCTTGAAGAGGTCGCGGGTGTAGACCTTGTCCTCCGCGTCGGAGAGCTCGGCGTTCCACCGGTTCGCCACGATCACGTCCGAGCGACTCTTGAAAGCGGCGAGGTCGTGGGTGACCTCGCTGCCGAAGAAGTCAGGCGCGTCCAGCGTGGGCTCGTACACCAGCACGGTCACGCCCTTGGCCTTGATGCGCTTCATCACGCCCTGAATGGAGGACTGGCGGAAGTTGTCCGAACCGGACTTCATGGTCAGGCGGTAGATGCCCACGACCGGGCTATCCGTCCCGGCCACGCGGCGGAGGATCTCGTCCGCGACGAAGTCCTTGCGCGTCGTGTTCGCCGCCACGATCGCGCCGATCAGATTCTGCGGCACGTCCGCATAGTTCGCGAGCAGCTGCTTGGAATCCTTCGGCAGGCAGTAGCCGCCGTAGCCGAAGCTCGGGTTGTTGTACTTGTCCTCGATGCGCGGATCCAGGCACACGCCGCGGATGATCTGCCGCGGGTTCAGGCCGCGGGCCTCCGCGTAGGTGTCCAGCTCGTTGAAGTAGGCCACGCGCAGCGCGAGGTACGTGTTGGCGAACAGCTTGATCGCCTCGGCCTCGGTGCTGCCGACGACGAGCTCTGGGATGCCTTTGGATCCGTCGGGGTTGACGCGCCCGTGCTCGGCCGGGTCCGCGCCCTGCGAGAGCAGGCCGGCGAACGCCTTCGCGGCGTCCACGGCGCCGGGCTCGTCGGTCGGTGCGCCGACCACGATGCGGCTCGGGTGCAGGTTGTCGTACAGGGCCTTGCCCTCGCGCAGGAACTCGGGGGAGAAGATGATCCGCTGGTCGCCGCGGGCCCGGTGCAGGGACGCGGTGTATCCGACGGGCACCGTGGACTTGACCACGATCCAGGCGTCCGGGTTCACGGCGCGGACGGCGTCGATGGCGGCCTCGACGCTGGAGGTGTCGAAGTAGTTCTTCTGCGGGTCGTAGTTCGTGGGGGTGGCGATGACCACGTAGTCCGCGCCGGTGTATGCATCGGCGGCGTCGAGGGTGGCGTGGAAGTCCAAGGGCATGGTGCCCGACGTCATGCCGTCCAGAAAACGCGTGATCTCCGAGTCCACGATCGGGCTTTTGCCGGAGTTCAGGAGCTCGACCTTTTCGGGGATGATGTCCACGGCGTGAACCTCGTTGTGCTGGGAGAGCAGTAACGCCACTGACAAGCCAACATAACCAGTACCAGCAACAGCAACCTTCATTTTTTTATCCTTTCATTCTCAAAAATTTGGAATAAAGCCTATTAAAAATATATATAAATAAAATAATTAAATATAGATTTGAAAATCTATAATACAGTTTATAGTTCAAATAAACTTCATTCACATTGGAATAACGTTTCCTTATATTTTTCAACAAACGAAACCAAACAAAGGAATCATTAAAAAAACTAAATATAGATATTTTCCCCGCTTTAAATCCTTTCAAATTATTATTAATGAGAGAATCAAAAATTAACCATTCAAAATTTTCCAAAGAGGAAACAACATAAACATCGTCACACAAACCATGAGAATCGATAAATTGACAAAAAGATTCCAACTGGTATAACGATTGTTGTAAAAGATCCGTTTTATATCGCTTAGTAGCAGACTGCATATCGTAACGATAATAATATCCCTTTTCGGGTATTATTTTGACCAAATTAGAATAAGATAAATAATTCAAAAGAAAGATTGCATCTTCGCCAATATAAATATCTTCCGGAAAAAGAATATCGTTATCCACAATAAGCGATGTGCGAAAAATTTTTCCCCAACAAGCTCGAAAATAATTACCTAAATCGCATTCCTGGTCAAACTTATATATAGCATTTGCAAATAAAGTATCCTTAGAAATATTATTCGCAAAAATAAAATGCTGTTTATCATAGTTAGACGGAATTATCGAATAATCCCATTGTATTAAGTCATAGTTAGATATATCGCTAATAGCATGCTCTAATATCTCTTTATCAAGATAATCATCGGCATCAACAAATGTAATATACTTACCTTTGGCATGTTTTATGCCAAGGTTTCTGGCGGAAGAAACCCCACCATTTTCCTTGCGAAAATAAAGAATCCGATTATCGGAAGCTGAGAATTCTTTGCAGATTTCTATACTCTTATCTGATGAACCATCATCAATAATTATAATTTCGAAATCTGAAAATGTCTGATTTACTAAGCTATCTAGACATATAGATAAATATTTCTCCGAATTATATACCGGAACAATTATACTCAGTAACGGCATTTCGAATCCCCAAATCTATTCATTGACCGAATATACGCAAAGAAAATAATCCAAAATATAAAGGATGAAATAAAAGATGGATATAAAACACAAGTTTCAAATAAACCACTATATAAAAGTGTGCAAATAGCACAAAAAACAGCAATGTAATCCTTGCGATGATTATTTCTCTTGAGACAAATAAAATAATATCTAATGGATAGAAGCATGGGAATAAAAACAAGGATACATCCAATTAAGCCGCCAGTCATTAGAATATAAAGATAAAAGCTATCAACATATGATGTATGTAATAAATAAATCCCATCACCCATGCCAAAAAAACCAGATGCAACAAGGCCAAAACCATAAAGCAGCTTATGGCTTTTAATAAGCATCGGAATATTTACGGTATAATTAATCATTCTATTTGATAACTCAAAAAGAATATCAAAATTGATCAATCGACATAGAACATAAAAAAATATACAAGCAAATATAATAAGAAAGAATTTTCGAACTGAATTCTGGCGGAGATAGAACGAAACACAATAGACTAATATCAAAAAAATGATAAAAGAGGTAATAGAGCTCCTTGAGCTAGTAGATAGTAGCATTATTAAGGAGATAACTCCAGAAAAAAGCACAAATAAATTTAAGAATTTACTAGAAAGATTAGATCCTTTTGAAGACAAAAAATATATAACAACTAAAACCAAGTAACATAGGCAAAGATTTCCAATCGCGTTGGCATGATACGTACCATAAGTTACGCGATATCTCTCCGATACTGAAGATATAAATAGATTACGAATGCTATATATAAACTCCAAACCATTAAAATTTGTTATGTAGCGCCACAAAAGGAAAGAAGAGACAGAATAAATTATAGTTTTTAATAGTCCTGATAATAAATCATAACTATTACAAATTGGAATTAACAAGATCAAAGCAAGATAAAAAGGCAACGCAGCACGTGTAAAAAGAAAACTTTCATGTGAAATATGGGTAGATACAGACGCAGCTAATGATATAACTATCCAAAAAAGGATACCTAGAATATAGAACATCTCTATCTTATATATAAAAAAATTCTTTTTATATAAGAGCCAACAATTTACAACCGATAGATATGCTACAAACACTATGCTAGCAGGGGTCACAAGTGAATGTGGAAATACCGTAAGTATATTCCCCATCCTTATCCACAAAAAACAAAAAAGTAATATTAACGTAAACTTTGATATATTTAATTTAAACATTCTACCTCGTCTTTAATACTTCCTCAAATAATTCGGCAGAATACTGAATAGATTTTTCACTTGCAGTCTTTACGCCATTATTACTCAAAATGGATTCTAATTCTTTATTATGAAATAAAGTTTCTATATTATCTGCCAATTCCTTGTAATCATTAACATGCGACAATAAGGAATTGTACCCATTAATTGCATATTCTTTGGCTCCCCTATATTCCGTGGAAACTACGGCACATCCGCACGCCATCGCTTCAAGCCCGGGTAAACCAAAACCCTCATCCACTGTTGAGCATAAAAAGATACGGGCTTTATTGTTAACTCGTGCGACATCCATGGAAGTTAAGTTACGCAAATAGATACAGGACGAAGGTAGATTATTGGGTCTTTCTTCACGACTGATACAATATACCTTTAAGTCAGAATATTTATTTTGCAGAGAAGATATAGCTTTGAAGGCAAATTCCGCCCCCTTGTGCTTTGCAGATCTATACTGGAATACAATTGTATGTTCTTCTCTCTGACCAATGGCTTTTGTAACTTTAAAGATATTTGTATCAATACCATCAACTACTTTGATGGATTCTTTTCGTGAATACTTGTCAACAATCTTTTTCAGCCAATCAGAGATAACAATATTAGTCATTCCCAATGAATAAGTATTACATACGAATTCATCGGAAAATTCCCAGTTTTCATAGTCTTGAATAAAATAATATTTATCAGCCGAAATCTTCAGCGCTGCAACTGGTCCAGCTGTCTGAACAGCTGTTGCGATAATCTTGTCTTCATTTTTGAAATAACGATCTTTAATATCATATATCGCGCGAACCTTTACACCACGATTTAACTTAAACCAGTTATTCTTCAAAAGAATAACAGCTAAACAAAAAACAAAATACTGTAAAAATACTGGGATCCTAACTTTTTTTAAGAAACCAGCATATAAAGAAAATGGATAAAATATACTTACCTTATTATTATGCGAATCAAGATAATTCGAATATTCGAATATTACTTTTTTCCCTCCACTTAGCTTCCGTGAGAAATTCGGAAGTACAAAGACAACTCTCATTTTCCCCTCTTACTCAAGGAATATTCTTTACGCTTATTTAGCAAAAGAATTCTGGATTGAATCTCAAAGTTTATCTGATGCTTTTTCTTTAATAAAAGATTTTTATAAACGTAATCCTGCGAACCATCTTCCATGTGATGTACAACCAAAGATGGATCATAAATTATATGATATCCCTTAAATTTACAAAAATCATATAAAATCTCTTCCTCGACGAACAAAAAAGTACCCGGGACAAAAGCTTGATTTTCCTTTTTTGTATACTCGGGAAGAAAAATTACGCAAGCTCCATGTGGAATTATGTCTTCCTGTACATGCTGATTCTTTTCTTTGCTGCCACCGGCGACATCTGTAACGGCTTTACGTCTAATAAGAATGCCATTGAGCAACGGCATGCTATATAGAATTTTTCCTATAAATTTTTTTACAATAATTTTATATTGCTTCTTATTAGAATAAGCATGATACATATATGGATTTTGATGCAAAGAACGCGCGTTAATAATATCTGGAGCAATAATTGCTATATTATCATTCTCATTTGCAGATATTTCCAGCTTCTGGATAAATGATGAATCGTAAATAAATAAGTCACTGTTCATTACTACGACAATATCCGCATGCAAATCATGAATTGCATATTGATAACCAATATTATTACCAGATGCAAATCCACCATTGGTTCCACTTTGTACAACTGTTATATTTGGTACATGACTGTAGGTTTTCAACAACATTTCACCGGTTTTATTCGGTGACGCGTTATCAACAATGACTATTTGATGTTTATCTATATCCTTCAACTTCAAAAGATACGACACGCATTCTTTTGTTATATCTATATTTTGATAATGAAGGATTACAAATGTTATCTTGTAATTTTCATTCACTTCTCAAGATTCCTTACATCCTCAAGGCAATCAATTTTCGTTAAAGATTGAGTGCCCTTAAACAAAACTGTATCTGCATCTACTTGGAATATATCCTCATACTTTTTATTTTTAAAGATGCTCAAATATTGTTTATACTCGACACTGTTATTACCATAGCTACCCGACTCGGCAATTTTTTGATATTTTTTTATTTCCTTATCAAAAAGTTTATAGTGCAACAGACCAAAATAGGTCTTTGCTTCAAAATTTCGATTAAAGGGATAAATATAATGACAGTGAATCAGCATTGTCTTATTGTCTTTTTTCACTACCGGATGTTTTTTAATTAGAAAACATCTTCCTTTTCCGAAGGAAAATTCACGTTCGCGGATTCCGCCATATATAGAATTGAAGTAATATGATTTTTCCACGTGGAATTTATTTTCAAAATATCGGTAATTCTTCAGATAATCTTTAGACTCAGACTTCTCATTAGAGAACATATCAATCATGAGAGCCGATGCAATTCGTATGTTATTTTTTTCAAAACTATTAATTATATTATTAAATTTGATCGACTCAAAACCACAATATGTTAAAAGTTCATCGGCATCTAAGAGCAATACCCATGAACCATTTGAAAGAGTGGAATATACTTTATTAATCCATGCAAGTTTTCGATTAGTAGTAAATTTTTGCTCGGATTTATACACCGTGGCATTATTGTTTAATAATATCTGATATGTCATATCAGTCGACAGATTATCGATAAAGACATAATTGAACTTACCTATTTGCTCATAATGAGCAAAGAAATTGTTCAATTTTTGCTCTTCATTTTTTACTACACAGATTATCGTCGGTAATTTGTCATCGTACTTGCCCTGATGATCAATATACACTTCATCGTCATATAAGGATTTTACATAATCCTTGACTTCTTCCGCTGAATAGAATGATTCACTCAAAAAACTTTTCAGTTCTTTTTTATAACCTTGATCATTAATTCGCGGAAAATATTTGCTAGATAATTTATCCACTAGCGCAATGGCTTGTCTCTTCTGCGGATTTAATATCGTCCTCGTTTGCGCTATCGCTATTTTAAAAGATAACGGCAAACTGCAAATCATATTTTGAATCATCTTGATTTTCCTTATTCTGCAAACAGAGTATTAATAATTTGTTCTAATTCACTACAAAACTCTTTATTATGAGAAAATACTCCATTATTCATTTTGGAAATAATTTCATTATAATGAATAATTGATTCCTTTAATTGAGGTGTTTCATACACAGCAATTATATTGTTATACCTTTTTTTAACCGCTTGCACAAAATCAACCTGATGATCATTAACATGTTCGTTATATTCAGATTTTCTTGGCATCACAATTGGAATTTTCCCTTCTTTCAGGGGCATTAGAAAGCTAGAAGGTCCACCATGAGAAATTACAATACGCGCCTGATCTACATTCTTCTTCATTTCATCATATGACAGAAATTTATTCCACTGACAATGCTTTGGCTCATACGTACAATATCCTGTTTGCATAATCACAGGCTCCTGAATTATCCCATTACCTTTTAACTCATCAACGGCGCGTATTAGACGGTTAAACGCCTGTTCGTGTGTTCCCACGGTTACAAAGATCATCAATCTTCCTTTTCTTAGAAAATACTGCCCAGATTGATCGCTCTCGGATATACCTTCGTCATTTCATCCCATTCAACGATAAAGCGATCAGTTACGGGTGATACTAAACGACCAGTTAATGTTGGTTTATCAATACGGTCAAATACCTCAATATAGATTGTCTTCGCGCCAAATAACTTTCCTAACCAAAAGAATGGCACCGCTACGGCAGCACCTGATGAAACGATCAAATCGGGTTTCTCACGGCGCAATATCTTCCAAGCTAACACTGTATTGCGTATAAGATTCCGCATATTACGATTAGTCGGGAAATAGCAGTGATATACTTGTTCACCCTTCAGGGCACTATTTGCATCTTCTTTATCGAAAGTCACCCAAAACCGATTGCACTTACTCCACAGCGGCTTCAGCATCACTAGATGCGTGAGGTGACCACCGCTGGAACCAACCAGACAGATCTTACGGGGTTTCGTGTGCATCGAAACCATCAGCACACCCCCCGAATCGACAATCTGACATAACGGCCGTTATCGGCTAA